>DATNQM010000018.1:0-225031 GCA_036704045.1 Halomicronema sp.
AAAACCCACTCCAACACCGGCACCAAAACCCACTCCAACACCGGCACCAAAACCCACTCCAACACCGGCACCAAAACCCACACCAACACCAACACCGGCACCAAAACCCACACCAACACCGACACCCACGCCAACGCCAACGCCAACACCAACACCGACACCAACACCGACACCAACACCGACACCGGCACCCACGCCAACACCAGCAACTTCTGACATTCCTTTACCACCACCAAACCCCGGAGAAAAGACAAAACGTAGCGATACACCAACAGAAACAACACCTCCCGATACACCCTCAGAAAGCCCTGAAAAAGTCGAAGGTGGAAAAGGGGTACAAGTAGCGGTAGTGGGAGTTGCTTTCTCACCTATGGGCGCTTTACCTGATGCTGGTAGAGAAGCAAAGCCAAAAAACTTAAGTAAAGATTTTTCAGATTTAACTTATACTGCCTCAGTGAAGTCCTCATTTAATGGGCCAGTAAAGGTCGCTGTATTAATTAATGAAAAGGGACAAGTTGAGAAAGTTGATGTTTTAGAGCCAGGGGCTTTGCCAGAGTTTGTAGAATGGGTAAGACAAGTAATGGCGGAATGGGAATTTGAACCGGCCTACATGGAAGGAAAGCCAGTGGTTTATGAACTAATTCTCACCTTAGAAATTAAACCTTTGTAAATTTTGGGGAAATACTCTTGCAAAATTAAAAAGGTTGTGTTATCTTTAGAAACAGTTGGTTAATTTTGACGAATTAACGACTGTTGATGCGGGCATGGTTTAATGGTAAAACCTTAGCCTTCCAAGCTAAAGACGCGGGTTCGATTCCCGCTGCCCGCTTTAAAAAAGACTAAAAAAACACATCCTAACAACTGCTTTGTTAGAAGTATTGTTATCAGAAAAATAAAAAATTCTGGTATATTGTGATGGGAAAAAAGGGGGAAATATTAGATTTTGATAGAGAAAAGAGACTGTTATAAGGATTTTGCTTTTTTATAAAAAAACGGCCCCTCAACTAAAAACTGCCGCGTAAAGCAAAAGCACCCTCCGACCCTGACGCCAGCCAAAGAAGCAAAACTTAACACAAGGCGATCCCCAAGAAACTGCCCGCAAGTAGCCACGCTCTGATAGACTTTAACACTTGAGTAGGCATATAATACGCGCCCAAAAAGTAGTCGGGAGGTCAGTCTTGTTAGAAAGTACCCTTGGTTTAGAAATTATTGAAGTTGTCGAGCAAGCCGCCATTGCTTCTTCTCGTTGGATGGGCAAAGGTGAGAAAAACATCGCTGACCAAGTAGCCGTCGAAGCCATGCGTGAGCGCATGAACAAAATTCACATGAGAGGTCGTATCGTCATCGGAGAAGGCGAACGCGACGAAGCTCCCATGCTTTATATTGGCGAAGAAGTAGGTATCTGCACCCAAGCCGATGCCAAAAACTTCTGTAACCCTGATGAATTAGTAGAAATTGACATCGCCGTTGACCCCTGCGAAGGTACCAACCTCGTAGCTTATGGTCAAAACGGTTCAATGGCAGTTTTAGCAATTTCCGAAAAAGGCGGATTATTTGCAGCGCCAGACTTTTATATGCGTAAGCTAGCAGCCCCTGCTTGCGCTCGTGGTCATGTGGACATCCGCAAGTCGGCCACCGAAAACCTAAAAATTCTCTCAGAGTGCTTAAACCGCTCGATTGAGGAATTGGTAGTTGTGGTTATGGATCGTCCACGCCACAAAGAACTGATTAAAGAAATTCGCACTGCCGGTGCCCGCGTGCGATTAATCAGCGATGGAGACGTTTCTGCTGCCATTTGCTGCGCTTTTTCTGGTACAAACATCCACGCCCTCATGGGTATTGGTGCCGCTCCTGAAGGCGTTATTTCCGCCGCTGCGATGCGTTGTTTAGGCGGTCACTTCCAAGGTCAATTAATTTATGATCCTGAAGTGGTACAAACCGGCCTGATCGGCGAAAGCAAAGAAGGGAACATTGCTCGTCTCAAAGAAATGAACATCAATGATCCTGACAAAATTTATAACGCTGAAGAATTGGCTTCTGGCGACACAGTGTTGTTTGCAGCTTGCGGCATCACTCCTGGAACTCTGATGGAAGGCGTCCGTTTCTTTCATGGCGGCGCTCGGACTCAATCTTTGGTCATTTCTACTCAGTCAAAAACTGCTCGTTTTGTGGATACTATCCACCTATATGACGAACCCAAAGCACTGCAATTGCGGTAATCTAGGGAACTGATGACTGGTGACTGGTGATTGGTGATTGGTAAAAAGGCAAAAATGAAAGCTGAAACTCAGATTTTATACAATTACTGATTACCTATTACCAATTACCAGTTTTCAATTTAAAATTAGCCAATAGCCATTAGCAATTAATCCATAGCAAATGAATATTGCCGTCGTAGGTCTTAGCCACAAAACAGCCTCGGTAGAAGTGCGTGAAAAACTGAGTATTCCTGAAGCTCAAATAGAAGCTGCGATGACTGCTCTGAAGGCATATCCCCACGTTGAAGAAGTAGCAATTCTCAGCACTTGTAACCGACTCGAACTTTATTTAGTAACCAACGAAACTGAGCAAGGTGTACGCGAAGTAACTCAATTTTTGTCAGAACATAGTAAACTACCTGTCCAAAAATTACGCCAACATTTATTTATTTTGCTCCATGAAGATGCTGTTATGCACTTAATGCGAGTAGCAGCCGGTTTAGATAGTTTGGTGTTGGGTGAAGGCCAGATTTTAGCTCAAGTTAAAAATACCCATAAACTCGGTCAGCAATATAATGGAGTGGGCAGAATTTTAAACCGGCTTTTTAAACAAGCCCTTACAGCCGGTAAACGAGTTCGTACCGAAACTAGCATTGGTACCGGCGCTGTTTCTATTAGTTCGGCTGCTGTGGAACTTGCCCAAATGAAAGTACAGAATTTATCTGCGTGTAGAGTAGGCATCATTGGAGCCGGTAAAATGTCTCGTTTACTGGTGCAACATTTGGTTTCTAAAGGTGCAAATCAAATTGCTATTGTTAACCGTTCAAAACCACGAGCCGAAGAATTAGCACGACAGTTTCCTGAAGGAAATATTAGTTGTAAACTGTTGCCTGAAATGATGGCGACAATTTTGGAATCTGATATTGTTTTTACCAGTACATCTTCCACAGAACCTCTGCTAGATCGCGCAAAATTAGAAGCATTTTTAGACCCCAATCAAGTGTTAATGTTGTTTGATATTTCAGTGCCGCGTAATGTGGCTTCTGATGTCAACGAGTTAGAAAATGTACAAGTTTTTAATGTTGATGATTTAAAAGCTGTTGTTGCACAAAACCAAGAAAGTCGTCGAAAAATGGCTCAGGAAGCTGAGGGGCTTTTAGAGGAAGAAGTCGAGGCATTTGATGTGTGGTGGCGTTCCTTAGAAACAGTACCTACAATTAATAGCTTGCGAGATAAAATTGAAACTATCCGCGAACAAGAGTTAGAAAAAGCTTTGTCTAGGTTGGGTTCAGAGTTTGCTGAAAGACATCAAGAAGTTATTGAAGCAATGACACGAGGAATTGTTAATAAAATTCTTCACGATCCTATGGTACAACTGCGAGCTCAGCAAGATATCGAGGCTAGACGTCGGGCGATGGAAACTCTGCGGATGCTGTTTAACTTAGAAGATGAAAAACAATCTCAGGAACAGTACAGCTAGACTACCATAATTTTTTCTTTTTTCTATAATTTTAGTTATCCTTCTCTATCGGTGGTTTGTTTATAATCGCTGCTAGGGAAGGATAATACGATTTTAGCGGAAAAATTGGATAAATTAATCCTATTTTTAAAGACTCCACTAAACAAAATCTATGAAAAAACTCTTAAACAAACTGCGTTTTCTCATTCCTGCTGTATTGCTAGGTTTGTGGTTTGGCTTTGATTTTTTGTCGTGGTTAATAACCGAAGGACTGTGGTTTGAAGAGGTAGGTTATTTAGAAGTTTTTTCCCTTAAACTAAAAACTCGTTTGGTATTGTTCACAATTTCTTTGTTAATTTCTATCGGCTATCTTTTTGGCAATCTTGCTCTTGCTTACCGATTTAAACATTCTAACATAGAAAAAAAGCAACTTTTTTATAAAATACGTTTACAAGGCTTACTATCAAGTCTATTTTTATTAAGTCTAATTTTGTCATTTTTACTAATTTACTCTGGTTTAAATTCAGCAAGTTATTTGTATCCTGAAATTAATAACCTTTTCAAGGATTTCTCTTTACCAAAAGAGCTAGACTCCCAAAATATTGTTGATTTTTTAAAAAAAATATTCCTGAATTATTGGCTTTTTGTGCCACCAATTTTCTTAAGTTTAACTATAATCTTTATCCCAACTTTGTTGTGGGGTTTTGCAGCTTTTTTATGCTTAGTAGGCGCTTTAAATTTCTCCAATCACTGGCCAGAATTTTTACAATTTTTAAATGCTATTCCTTTTAATATTAACGAGCCAGTTTTTAACCAAGATATCAGCTTTTATGTTTTTCTTTTACCAGTTTTAGAACAAAGCGAATTTTGGCTGATTGGCTTATCTTTTTTTAGTTTAATTTCTGTTACCCTGATTTATTTACTTTCAGCTAATAGCCTTTCAGAAGGAAAATTTCCAGGTTTTTCTCTACAACAATTACGCCATATAAACGGGCTGGGAAGTGCAGCAATGCTAGTGGTTTGCCTGACGTATTGGGTGCGTCGCTACCAGGTGCTTTATTCCTCTACAGAGACAATTTATGGAGCCGGTTATACACAAATAAACGTAGAATTACCCGCTTACACAGGCTTGAGTTTTTTAGCCGGTATTATCTCAGTTTATTTAATGTGGAAAGTAGTATTTGTTAAAACTGAAAACCACAAAAATAATCTTACTTCTACAAACAAAAAAGCATCTTTTTTAAGTAGAATAAATTTCCCTTATCCTATCCATTTAATCTATGGAATTACGGGCTATATAGTCTTAGCAACTGTGGGTAGCATAATCTTACCAGCCGCTGTGCAAAGAACCATAGTACAACCAAACGAACTTGTAAGACAACAACCTTATATTCAGCGTAATATAAACTTTACTCGCTCAGCTTTTAACTTAAACAATATAGAAGTAAAAACTTTTATTCCAGAAAACAATCTAACCTTTGCAGACTTGGAAAAAAACAACCAAACCGTTCGGAATATTCGATTGTGGGATGCTCTACCCTTATTAAAAACTAATAGAGAATTACAACAAATAAGACTATATTATAAATTTGCCAACGCAGATATAGACCGCTATAGATTTAAAACAGATGCAAAAAACAAAAATAATACAGATATCACCGAGAAACAACAAGTCATACTAGCTGCGCGAGAACTTGACTATACGGCTTTACCAGCCGAAGCAAACACCTGGCTTAATAAACATCTAGTTTACACACATGGCTATGGTTTTACAATGAGCCCTGTTAATACCGTAGGGCCCGGAGGTTTACCCGATTATTTTGTTAAAAACATTGGCGAAGATAGCAATAGCAAAACTCCTACCACCTTACAAACTTCTAGTCCTCGAATTCAAGAAAGTATCCCCATTGGTCAACCTCGAATATATTATGGAGAAATTACCAATAACTATATTATTGCTCCGACAAAAGTTAACGAATTAGATTATCCCAGTGGGGATACAAACGTTTATAATAGCTATGAAGGAAATGGCGGAATTCCCATAAAAAACTGGTGGTTGCGCGTTTTATACGCCCAATATTTAAAAGACTGGCAAATGATTTTGACGGGGCATATTAACTCCGAAACTAAACTACTATTTCGCCGACAAATTAATCAAAGAGTTCAAGCAATTGCTCCTTTTTTACGTTTTGATAACGACCCCTACTTAGTAATAGCTAAAGCAAATCTTTTTAGTGACAAAAACAAAAATCTCCACGAAAACTATCTTTACTGGATTATAGATGCTTATACCACCAGTGATCATTATCCCTACTCCGATCCTGGTCAATATGAATTTAACTATATCCGCAACTCGGTAAAAATTGTTATAGATGCCTATAGCGGAAACTTAGATTTTTATATAGCCGACAACAAAGATCCAATTATCAAAACTTGGAGCAAAATTTTTCCAGGTTTATTTCACAGCTTGAAAGAAATGCCAATTTCCTTACAAAGTCATATGCGTTATCCCATAGACCTATTTGATATTCAATCACAACAGCTATTAACATTTCATACAACTGATACCCAAGTATTTTATAACCGTGACGATCAATGGCAAGTACCTACAGAAATTTATGGTAACGAACCCAAGCAGGTCGAACCCTATTACTTAATAATGAAATTACCCACCGCAGAATCAGAAGAATTTATCTTATTACACCCCTTTACCCCCACAAAACGTACAAACCTAATTGCCTGGTTAGCAGGCCGGTTAGATAGGAATGGATACGGTACATTATTACTTTATCAGTTCCCCAAACAACGCTTAGTATTCGGCCCCGAACAAATCGAAGCCAGAATTAACCAAGACCCAGCAATTTCACAACAAATTTCTCTTTGGAACCGTCAAGGATCAAAAGTAATTCAAGGAAATTTATTAGTTATTCCTATTGAAAACTCATTACTTTATGTTGAACCACTTTACTTAGAAGCAACACAAAACAGTTTACCTACCTTAGTGCGGGTAATTGTGGCCTATGAAAATAGCATTGCAATGGCAGAAACTCTTGAACAAGCTTTAGAAGCAGTATTTAAACCCAATCAAACAAAAATACCTGTAATTTTAAGCCCCGGAAATTCCGAAACGCCACCCATAACACCCCCATAAAAAACATTAGAACAAACAAGAGTAATACATAAATAAATGAGCCAAAGAGAAATATAGAAAATCCTCTTGATAGCCTGTGGTTGATCGGCCACGACTTCGGCGTTCAAAAAAAAATAGCTATATTTTTAACAACAGAGGCTGACTTTAAGCAGTAAACTTATCAGTGTCGGAAATAATATCTCTTGAGATTCGTTATGAATGCGACCGCACTCTGGAAACGCTATCAGGATTGGCTATACTACCACGAAGGACTAGAATTTTATCTCGATATCAGTCGGTGTCGTTTTGATGATGGGTTTGTCGAAAGCATCAAACCCAAGTTTGACAAGGCGTTTCAAGATATGGCGGCACTAGAAGCTGGCGCTATTGCTAACCCCGATGAAAATCGAATGGTGGGCCACTATTGGCTGCGAGATCCAGACTTGGCTCCCACTTCTGAACTGAAACAAGATATCACCGGCACACTGGCAGATATTGAGGCTTTTGTGCAAAAAGTCCACACCGGCATCATACACCCACCTTTGGCTCCAAAATTTACAGATGTGCTTTCTATTGGCATTGGCGGTTCTGCTCTTGGCCCGCAATTTGTCGCCGAAGCACTTTCTCCCGATTTTCCGCCGATGGATATTCACTTTATTGATAATAGCGACCCGGCCGGTATTGACCGTATTTTGACAAAAATTAAAGACCGACTTTCTCGTACTTTAGTCATTGTTATTTCAAAATCTGGCGGCACTCCCGATACCCGTAACGGTATGATAGAAGTGCAAAAAGCCTATGGTGCTAAAAATCTTAATTTTGCCCAGCACGCTATTGCTATTACCGGCAAAGACAGTAAACTAGACCAACAAGCCGTCTCAGAAAACTGGTTAGCTACTTTCCCTATGCACGATTGGGTGGGAGGACGCACTTCGGAAATGTCGGCGGTGGGGCTATTACCGGCAGCTTTACAAGGCATTGATATTAAAGCAATGTTGGCCGGTGCTAAGGAAATGGACATAGCCACCCGCAAACCAGAAATCAAAAATAACCCAGCCGCTTTACTCGCAATGTGTTGGTATTATGCCGGCAATGGTAAAGGGGAAAAAGATATGGTGGTGATTCCCTATAAAGATAGTTTGTTACTTTTTTCTCGCTATTTACAGCAGTTAGTAATGGAATCTTTAGGTAAAGAAAAAGACCTGAATGGGAATATTGTACATCAAGGAATTGCAGTTTATGGCAACAAAGGTTCTACCGACCAACACGCTTATGTTCAACAGTTGCGCGAAGGTGTACCTAATTTCTTTGCAACCTTGATTGAAGTTTTGCAGGATCGCAATGGCCCATCTCCAGAAGTTGAACCAAAAATTACATCGGGAGATTATTTAAGTGGGTTTCTATTAGGAACTAGACAAGCTCTTTATGAAAATCAGCGTGATTCAATTACGCTTACTATTTCCCAAGTAAATGCTCGCTCCGTTGGGGCGATGATCGCTTTGTACGAAAGAGCCGTTGGTTTTTATGGTTTTTTGGTGAATATTAATGCCTATCACCAACCAGGGGTAGAAGCGGGTAAAAAGGCTGCTGCTGCTGTGCTAGAGTTGCAAAAACAAGTTGTGGCTGTTTTACAAAGTGAAGGCAAAGCATTAACCTTAGAGGCGCTAGCAGATAAAGCCGGTGCGTCAGATCGTGTCGAGGAAGTTTATAAGATTGTCCGTCATTTGGCTGCCAACCAACGAGGAGTACAATTGCAAGGAAATTTCGCTCAGCCTTCTAACCTAAAGGTTTCTGCCGTCTAAGGCGGTTTTTCTTTATAAAGCCGTTAATTACGGTTGGATCTAGAAATGTCTATTCAGGGTTTTAGATTTTAGAGAGAAGGCATTTTTTAAATAAACATCTAAAATCTAAAATCCCTAAACTTAAAGTTATTATTTCTCATGCCCTTAACTATTCTCGTTGTTGATGATGACCCTGCCATCCGCGTAGCCATCAGCCATTATCTCGAAATGTCTGGGTATTATGTTTTAATGGCTGAGAATGGTAAGGAAGCAATGGAAATGGTGAGCGAATACCAGCCTCACCTGATTGTTACTGACATTATTATGCCGTTGATGGATGGTTATGAATTAGTCCGGCAAATTCGCAAAAAACCGGCATTTCGTTTATTGCCGGTGGTTTTTTTAAGTGCTCGCAACAACACAGAAGAAAGAATTAAAGGTTATCAGTTAGGATGTGATCTTTATTTGCCAAAACCTTTTGAATTAGAAGAGTTAGGGGCAGTAATTCGCAATCTTTTGGAGAGAATTCAAATGTTGCAATCAGAATTTATGTTTACTTTTCCTGAAAATTTGCGTTTAGAAGATAGGTCGGTTATAGACACCGGCGATAAACCTATTTCTTCCCCTCCAGAAGAAGGAAAACCTATTTCACACACTCCTTCAGATTTATCTTTTCCCCTCACGGAGAGGGAAAGAGAAGTGTTGGACTTACTAACCGTAGGGCTTTCTAATGGACAAATTGGAGATTGTTTACACCTAAGTCCCCGAACTGTAGAAAAATATGTAAGTAGTTTACTCCGAAAAACTGCTACAAATAATCGCGCTGAATTAGTCCGTTTTGCAATGGAAAATCACCTGGTTGATTAAGGGAATTAGTTAAAAGTTTGGATATATTTATTTCTTAGTTTTAAGTTCCTCCAATAAACCCTCACAAGCATCTTTCAGCAACTCTATAACCTTATTAAATCCTTCAGAACCGCCGTAATAGGGATCAGGAACTTCTTTAAGACTGTGACGAGTGCAAAAATCGCACATCATTTTAACTTTATCTTCATAGATACCTTTGGGATCTTGAGACATAATATCTTCATAATTTTGACGATCCATAGCCAAAATTAAATCAAAGTCCTCAAAATCTTTGGGTTTAAACTGACGCGCCTCTCCGACAAAATCCATACCTTTTTTTGCCGCCGCCGCTACCATCCGCCCATCAGGAGGACTACCAATATGATAACCACTCGTACCGGCAGAATCACAGATAATTTCATCTTGTAAATTTGCCTTTGCCACTAAATAATTCATTATATTTTCGGCAGCCGGCGACCGGCAAATATTGCCCAAACAGACAAATAAAAGCTTATAAGGCATATTCAAACTTTCAAGAAAAAATAAATTTTAGAAACAACAAACCCAATTCTTTAAAAAACCCAATTCTTTTCCTAAATCCTATTAGATTTAAATCAAAATTGGGATTTAAAAAACTTCATGGAAAACTTTAATTTTCCTTAGATTCAGGAAAATTATTACCACAAAAAACAAAAAAAGTCAAGCCCCTCCAGTAAGATTAGGAGGGGACATAAAAAACTTACATACCAGGGAGATTAAGACCGCCGGTCAGTTCTTCCATGCGTTCCCGCATAGTGTCAGTGGACTTTCTATAAGCATCCTGAGTAGCTTCCAAAACCAGAGCCGAAAGCACATCAGCCGGCTCACCCATCACATCCGGTGAAATCTCCACCCGACGAGGTTCTTGGTTTCCGCTCATATAAACCTTCACCAAACCGTTAGCAGCTTTACCTTCTAACTCCATTTGCTCGAGTTCTTCTTGCAGCCGTTTAGCACCTTCTTGGACTTGCTGCGCCTTTTTAAAAGCTTCGGTTAGCTCTTTCATTTTTCCAAGACCGAAGCCAAACCCCTGTGATTTTGACATAATTTTTTGACTCTTTAACGATGGCTTAAATTCAACAAACAGGCGCTAATGGGATGTCAACAGCAGAACAATTACTACTGAAAGACAAACGAGGGTGATGCGCCTAATAGTTAACTCAAGTACAAACATCCCTCAATGCAGATAGCCGGCCTCCGAAGAGGATAAATTACCTAGCTATCAACCCAGCATATATCTTAGGCCAATAACTTGCCTTGCGGCGAACAAACATCTAAAACCCCATCCTAAAACTTAAATCGGTTGAAACTCACCAATGATCTTAACTTCTGGTTCTAAACAAAGGGACCAACGCTCCTCAACCCGATGCTGAACATAACGGATCAGATGTAAAATTTCGCTGGCTTTGGCACCGCCACAGTTGAGAATAAAATTCGCATGACGTTGAGCCACCTGCGCGCCGCCGATTTGGTATCCCTTGAGGCCGGTTTGCTCAATTAACCAAGCCGCTTTATGGGGATTAGGATTACGAAAAACACTCCCACAACTCGGCAAATTATAAGGCTGCGTAGAATGACGCTGTTTTAACATAGCCGCCGTCGTCGCCATCAACTGCTTCGGATCATGGCCTGGTTGAAGTTGGAAAGTTGCTTGAGTAACCAAACGCTGGCCGTTTTGCAAATTAGATGTCCGATAGCTGTAACCCAAATCCCCCGGAGTCACCAGAGAAACGTCACCTATCGGAGACAAAATTTGAGCATTAAGCAAAATATCCGCAGTGCAACCATTATGAGCACCGGCATTCATCACCACCGCACCGCCAACAGTCCCCGGAATCCCCACAGCCCATTCCAGACCTGACCAGCCACGTTCTGCCGCTTGCCAAGCCAAACGCACAATAGGCTCTCCCGCCGCCGCCGTCACAGTGCCAGTTTCGTCATCAAAAACAGCCGACCGTAAGTGTCGAGTACAAATCGTTAATCCAGGTAAACCCTCATCACTGATTAACAAATTCGAGCCGGCCCCCAAAAGCGTCACCGCCAGACCTTCGGCAGTGGCCCATTGTAAACCGGCCTGTAAATCGTCCAAAGCACGAGGTGCAATATACCATTCAGCGGGCCCTCCAACCCGAAAAGACGTTAGAGGAGCCAAAGACACTTGCGCTTTAACTACACAATTGGTTCCGGGTAGAGACAATACAGGGGCTGAGACTGGGGGACTATCAAGTTGCAACATTTTGGCTTTTTCTGGCTTGCGTGAGGAGTAGTTGGGAGTTTCGTGATTAACGATATTGGCGCTATCGCGCCACGCTTCGCTATCGAAAGTCAGAGTCATAGGTTAGGAGTTGTTAGTCCAAAAGACTTAGGCGATGAGAATTTCTACAAATTTATACAAGTACAAACATTTTTTACCAGTATGTAAAGTTTGATTTGTACTTTAACGCCTTTATGCCGGATGGCGCATTTGGGCCGTACCCTCAGAAGCAGGCTCATAAAAGGCCATAACTTCTGGGATCGTCTGGTTTAAATTTCCCGCACCCAAAAACAAAGCAATGTCTCCGGGTAACAAACTTTCCGTTAAAAACCCAACCACTGACTTTAGGGCCGGTTGATAATAAACTTGAGGGTGATAATTTTCGATAGCCGCAGCCACTTTTGGGCCGTTAATAGCAGGAGTTTCAGGTTCACCGGCGCTATAAATATCTGCCAAAACTACCAAATCTGCATCCTCAAACGCCTTTGCAAAATCTTCTAAAAAAGTTAATGTCCGGCTGTAGCGATGGGGTTGAAAAATTGCTACCACTCGTCCGCTAGCTTTGGATGAAGATAATTTTGACTTACCAGTTACTTCTCTATCTTGAACTCTTAGGCGCGCCGCCGCCAACGTGGCTTTTATTTCGCTGGGGTGGTGAGCGTAGTCATCAACAAATAAAATCCCCTTACGCTCTCCGCGCACTTCAAAGCGCCTTCTTGCGCCTTCAAACGTGGCTATAGCATCTGCAATCACTTCAAAGCTTAAGCCTAATTCTCTGCCCACTGCTACAGCAGCTAGAGCGTTGCTGAGGTTATGCTGACCCAATAATTTTAGGTTCAACTGACCGAGAATTTGTCCTCTCTCCCAAACTCTTGCCGTCGTACCGTCACTGCGATAAGCAATACAATCGGCTGTATAGTCTGCATTGAGGGAACTGTTTAAGCTATAACTGATGGCCGGTTTGAGTTGTTCTCTGACAATCTCACAGTCAATAGAGCCTATTATCTTCTTGCAATTACTCTTAAACTTTTGGAAGATATCAACCACTTGCTCAATAGTTGCGTAATGATCGGGATGATCCAATTCAATATTTGTAATAATTCCTAGTTCGGCAGAAAGTTTAACTAGTGATCCGTCGGATTCGTCAGCCTCAGCCACCAAGTAGGGGCCCGAACCTTGACGAGCATTTCCTTCCCAAGCGTTTACTTCTCCGCCCACAACAATTGTTGGGTCTACACCAGCTTTCCACAGCATATAACCAATTAAGCTGCTGGTTGTAGTTTTGCCGTGTGTACCAGCCACCGCAATGCTTTGGTAATCGTCTATTAACGCAGCCAATAAGTCTGAACGGTGAAAAATTGGACAGCCCAAATCTAATGCTGCTTTATATTCTGCGTTAGCTGCTTGAATAGCTGTTGAGCAAATAACTTGAGGCAACTGGCTATTTTTCTTGATACCTAAATCAGATTCAGCCTCGTTGTACTCGGATAAAGAATTTGTTGTGTAAAATTCAATATTACTTGCATCTTGACGCCAAAAAATGTGAGCGCCGTTTTCTTGCAAGCGTTTTGTTATATGGCTGGCTTTGATATCCGAACCATATACCGGTAACTGTCTTTTTGCTAAAATATAGGCCAGGGCTGACATACCAATGCCGCCTATTCCGATGAAATGGAACGGCCTACCGCTAAAATCTACTTTACTAACCATAGAGATTGCTCCTTTCACACCACACCACGCCAATAACACGCGATATCATATCAGGTATTGCTTTTTCCTGATACAACTTTGGATAGATTTACATAATTGCGTTGAACTGCAAACTGCTGTTCTATATTGGTTACTATGTAAATTATTTTATTCATAGCCGTTGTTTTGTATTCTGGCAACTTGTTTATCTTTACTCCCTTAGTACCTCATTTGTCCATATATTTCCTGAAAATTTTTCACCAATTCTGCTAAGGTTCAGTTCGCTCTCTTGTTTAAATACAAGGGGCTTTATTGTTAAATATTGCAAGCTGTTTAGACTTACGGCTGGGGGACTTAAACATCAAAAGTAGCAAATGTTACACCAAAAGTGAGCTAAAAATGGAATCAGCAAAAACTGAAGATCACAAATTGTGGATTCAGAGATATTTTAATCAACACAAAAATTGATAAAAAATTTTATGCTTTTATCGTTGTTCTTTTAAATAAGCCTGAATTTGGGACTATTTAGATAAATATTTAGGTATTTTTGAATACAACCTATATATAATAAATGTTTTAGCCTAAAAAATGTATTTAAAAACCAAGTAAAAAGCCTTTGAAAATTGAATATCTATAAGGGTGGATCTATTCTATGCAAAAGATAGGAATTTTTGGAGGAACTTTTGATCCTATTCACAACGGACATTTAGCGATTGCTGAGGCAGCTTTGAAGTTGGGAAATTTAGATCAAGTGATTTGGGTGCCGGTCAACCAAGCTCATCATAAATCTTTTCAGACAAGCGCCAGCATAGAACAGCGTCGGCAAATGCTAGAAATAGCAATTAGTAATTATCCAAAGTTTACGTTAATATTGCCAGAATTAACTTCATTTTATGCCATTGATACTAAAATAAAACTAGAACAAACTTACCCGAATAAACATTGGTCTTGGATACTAGGATTAGATACATTCTTAACTTTACCAAAATGGTATCAATGCCAGCAACTTTGTGAAACTGTAGACTGGATAATTGCCCCAAGAAGTTTGAGCGATTTTAAACTTACAGAAATAAATAACTCCCCCGAAGAACTTTGCAAAGAAGTTGCGAGGCAACTCTGGAAAAAAGGTAAAATAGTGCGTTGGCAAATCTTAAACTCACCTCAAATAGATATATCATCAACAATAATTCGTCAGCGCTGTTTTTTGAATCAAACAATTGATGGACTTGTGCCAAAAGAAATAATAACCTATATTAAAAATCAAAAAATTTATCTTATTGAAACCTTATACAAATAAAATTATTGTGTAAAAAAATTTACAAAAAAAACGAATTTTAAATAGTTTTAAAAAACACCAAATATAATTAAATTTATTTAAGCAGAAATATTAATTTAATGGTGAAGAGGGACAGCCCACAACAAAAGGCCCGTAACCGTGAAAGCAGAGGAGAAGACAGTACCCTGATGAGGCTATCAGCAAACTAGAAACCTTAGAAATAGACATTTTTGCAAAAAAGATGAAATAAATTCAAACCTTTAAACACTAGGCTGGAGAAAACTTTAAAAACTAAAATCACACCACATAAAAAACAAAAGCTTAGGGCTCAGAGATGATCTACAACAAAATCTCAGCGATCCCCTTTCCTTTAAAGAAAAGCATCCTTGATGCGGTTTTATGGTATTTTCATTACCAAGTCCCGATATGGGTAAGCCTACTCCTAGGCGATACAGAGAGGGACGGTTGAAGTATCTTATAGAGTAAAAAAAGGGGCAAGACGCAGTGATTAGAGTAGCGATCAACGGGTTTGGACGTATCGGACGGAACTTCATGCGCTGCTGGCTGACCAGAACCAACAGCCAAATCGATCTCGTAGCAATTAATGACACTTCTGATCCAAAAACTAACTCTCACTTGCTGAGATATGACTCGATGCTAGGGACGTTGAAGGGTGTAGACATCCAAGCAGATGACAACTCCATTACAGTCAACGGTCATACAGTTAAGTGTGTGTCAGATCGCAACCCGTTAAACTTGCCCTGGAAAGACTGGGGAATTGATTTAATTATCGAAGCAACGGGGGTCTTTGTCGATAACGCCGGCGCATCCAAGCATATTGAGGCTGGTGCGAAAAAAGTTCTAATCACCGCCCCAGGAAAAGGTTCCGATATCGGTACCTATGTGATGGGCGTAAACCATAACGATTATGAACACGACAAGTATAACGTCCTCAGTAATGCCAGTTGCACCACTAACTGTTTAGCACCGGTGGTGAAAGTGTTGCACGACAACTTCGGTATTATCAAAGGTACAATGACGACCACCCATAGCTACACCGGCGACCAGCGTTTGCTTGATGCTAGCCACCGAGATGTACGCCGTGCTCGTGCTGCTGCTATCAACATTGTTCCGACATCCACCGGCGCTGCTAAAGCAGTATCTTTGGTGATTCCGGCGATGAAAGGTAAGCTGAATGGTATTGCTTTGCGCGTACCTAGCCCTAACGTTTCGGTTGTGGATTTTGTAGCCCAAGTTGAGAAAAAGACTTTTGCTGAAGAAGTGAACGAAGCTCTCCAAAAAGCTGCTGAAGGCCAAATGAAGGGTATTTTAGAATACAGCGATTTGCCTTTGGTGTCTTCTGACTATCGAGGCCATGATGCTTCTTCTATCGTTGACTCTAGCCTAACAATGGTGATGGATGGCGATATGGTTAAAGTTGTATCTTGGTATGACAACGAGTGGGGTTATAGCCAACGGGTTGTCGATTTGGCTGAATTGGTCGCTCAAAAATGGACTGCTTAAATTTGGTCTGGGCACGGTAATTCCGTGTCCCAATGCGTCAAAATTTAAACGGAAAAATGTTGAAATCCCTGGTTGAGACTGAGTTCTCGGTCGGGGAATTTTCCGTTTTGGGAGGTTAAATAAATGCCGGTTTGTGGGGTGATTTCTCCGATAATTTGACAGTTTTTTGATGTTTCTGTGAGTTTAATAGCTAGGGATGGCGGTAAGCACAATATTAGTTCAAAGTCTTCCCCGCCGTAGAGTGCCCAATGTAACGCTGTTTCTGGAGAAACGAGTTTATTTAAGGCTGGGTGAATGGGAATTTTTTCGGCGTAAACTTTAGCGCCCAGGTTACTGTTTTGGCAAATTTGAATAACTGCATCAGCTAAGCCGTCGCTGCTATCCATACCGGCGATGGGCTGGGATGATTGGGAGGGTATGATCTGCCAAAGTTTGGGGAGGATGTCTAGTCTGGGGATGGGGCGCCGGTGTGCTTGGATAAGGCTGTTTTCTTCTTGGGGTGTGAGGTTTTTTGAAAGTTGGGAGTTGAGTAAGATTTCTAAACCGGCTTTGGAACTTCCGTGAGGGCCGGTGACAACAATAAGATATCCTGGTTGAGCGTTACTGCGGCGGATGGTTTGCTTTGAATTAACTTGTCCAAAGGCTGTTATAGAAAGGGTAATAATGGGTGAGCGAACGATATCTCCACCGGCAATAATGGTGTTGTATTGTTGTAAACAAGAAACCATTCCTTGATAAAGTCTTTCTACCCAGTTAACAGGGGTGGTGTTGGGTAGTGCTAAACCAACGGTAATTGCGAGGGGTGTAGCGCCCATTGCGGCAAGATCGGATAAATTGGCGGCGCAGGCTCTCCAACCGGCATCTTCTGGGGAGGTTGTAGTGTCGCTGAAGTGGACACCATCTACCAGGATATCGGTGGTAACGACGAGGGATTGATGGGGTTGTAAATCGATAATTGCTGCATCATCGCCTACGATATTTGAGGGGCAGAATTTTTGTAGTTTTTTGAGTAGTCCTTGTTCTCCGATGTCTTTGATTTGTGGTTGATTTTGTTGGTTCACAAGGTTTAAGGTTGGGAAGTTTTTTATAATTTTAAACTTGTTTTTATGGTGCTGGAAATAGGATGAGTTTTTATTACAAAAATTATTAAAATTCACCTACTCCCAAAAAATAGCAATTTTTTATATATAGCGGTTTTCAATCATACCCCCCAACCCCCCTTATTAAGGGGGACAAGAGGGGTTCAATCGTACCTCAGCAGATAGAAAAATGCTATAGTAATTTTTTGGTTAGAGGTTACAGTTTGGGAAAACGATAATAGGTATTACCTTCTTCATCGTATTCTAAAGAAGCATTAAAAAATTTAGCTTGATTTTCTAAATACTGACGGCAAATTTCGGCATCTACTTTTGCACCGGCTGCGAGTTGAATAAGAGAAATTTTACTGTCTTGAGTGGCAAGAAGATGATAAAAAGTTGATTGTAATTGTTGTTGTTGCTGGCCGGCCTTGAGATAGTTAATAATGCCGAGGCTAATAAAAGCGCCGGTGCTGAGAAATAACAAAAGTTCTATAATTTGCATTTGTCAAAAATAAAGAAAGTGATAAGTAACAAAAAAATTATTATTTTTATTGGTTTAATTTTAAGAAAGAAGGTGGGAAAACCCACCCTAAACCAAGATTAAAACCAAGTAAAATTTTCCCAAAGAGGAGGTTAGGAATTCTGAGGTTGAATTAAATTTTCGGCACCTCGGACAACTTTGGCAGAGAGAATTTTATCGCCTTTTTTGATTTTTTCAAGGACATCTTTACCCTCAACTACATAACCAAAAACAGCATACCGGCCATCGAGTAAATTCAAACCGGCCGGTGTTAATTCTGGCTCAAATAAGAAAAAGAAAAACTGAGAAGAACCGCCATTTGGCTCAGGTTCAGGACGTGCCATTGCAACAGTACCATAGGCAGAGAAAGGCAACACCGGCTGAGCGCGATACATACCCACATCTTCAAAGGTTGTACCGTAAAGAGGTTGCGTTTCTCCTTGTACCAAAATTTCTAAAGGAATGCTGCGATATTTGCCGGTTTTGGGGTCAATAAAACCTTCATCTGGGCCGGCTGGGTCGCCGGTTTGTACGGCGTAGGACTCTTCGGAACGAATAAACTCTAAACCATCATAAAAACCACGTTGAACTAAATCAACAAAATTGCCGGCTGTTACGGGTGCACTGTAGCCATCCACCACCAGAGTAATTGTTCCTTTATCCGTTGCCATGTCAACGGTAGCACGGCCTAAAAGTTGGGGAAGATTGTTGTATTCTTCGGGGACTTGGAAGGGAAAATCTTTGACCATTAAACCTTCAAGATCGCCAACCAATAGTAATAAATTGCTGCGTTGAATCCAAGTTTGCTCTTTATCTTTAGCTTCGGCTACTTCTAGTAAAGATGTTAAGCCTTGATTAATTTCCGCAATAATTGATTCGGCTTGCGATTTTTTTGTTTCAGGAACACTGGAGAGCAAATCTTGAGGTTTATTGATAATTCTTTGAGCGTCGCTAATATCTCTTTTAACGGCACTCCAGCGGCGGTTGGCTCGTAGTTGCTCAGAAATATCTTCGATGCTTTTCTGTAGTTTTCGCACCGGTTTGTTTTCGAGGGGGAGCGCATATCGTAACAACGCCCTGCCGTCTGTGATAGCATTGCCGGCAGGCAAGCCGTAATCTCGTTTGTCGGCGGCGGCACTGAGTCCTAATGACAGAGTGACGACTAGCACGGCTGCGATCATTGTTTTTAGCCAGCGTTTGAATTGATTCATGCTTCTTTTGTGTAGGGAGACAGGGTTTTGAAGTAAGGCTGGGTGTAGATGTGAACCCACAACTTTCCACTTTCAACATCTTGCCATAGTGCCGTCACGGTGGAATCCCAAGGAGGGGCTAGGGTGGTTTTCGGGCGTCTAGATACCCCCCCAGCCCCCCTTGTCAAGGGGGGATAAATGCTCTTAAAGTCCTGTTTAGAAAGGAGAATTCAGGGATATCGAGACCTAAAGGAGTAGGCCCGAAAACACGCTCTAGGGTGGTTTTGCCGGCAATGTATCAGCGTCAGTGCCGCAATCAAGGTAAAATGAAATGCCGATTGTATGCCCACGCAAGATAAATGATTTCCAGTAATGATTTTCGCCCCGGTGTAACTATTGTTTTAGATGATAACGTTTGGCGGGTTGTTGAATTCCTGCACGTCAAACCAGGTAAAGGTGCTGCTTTTGTTCGTACTAAGTTGAAAAACGTACAAACGGGTAGCGTTGTTGAGCGGACTTTCCGGGCCGGTGAAACGGTACCCCAGGCAACTTTAGAAAAGAATACGATGCAACACACTTATAAAGAAAGTGAAAGCTTCGTGTTTATGGATATGGCTAGTTACGAAGAAGCGACCCTTAGCTCTGCACAAATTGGGCCTGGTGTCAAGTACCTCAAGGAAGGGATGGAAGTTAACGTCGTCCGTTGGGGTGAGCAAATTTTAGAAGTTGAGTTGCCTAACTCGGTGGTTTTGGAAGTGGTGGAAACTGATCCGGGTGTCAAAGGTGATACGGCGACCGGCGGAAGTAAACCGGCCAAGCTGGAAACAGGGGCCCAAATTCAAGTTCCTCTGTTTATTTCTGTTGGAGAAAAAATCAAAATTGATACGCGCGATGATTCTTATTTAGGACGGGCGTAAGTATTTGTGTGGGCTTGTTGCCTGCCCATAAATGGCAACTTTCGATTTTCATGCTTAATGGCTAGGCAAAGCGGGCCGGCTCTGGTGGTTTTTTCTGTGGTTAGCTCGCCTTGGAAAGCCGGTTATCTGTCGCATATATAAAAGGATTGCAATATCTGTGCAACTGGACTTAAAAGAACTCCGCGAATTGTTAGCGGCTTTAGATCAGACTGATATTTCAGAACTGACGTTAAAAAGCGGCGATTTTGAATTGACGGTGCGTAAAAATAACTATTCTGTAGAGACTCGTCCGCCGGAGTCTTTGCCGGCAGAGGTGCGGCTTTCTGCGCCAGCGCAGCCGGTGATTTCTCCTGAACCTTCTCCGACGATTTCTGCTCCGCCGTCTGCTGGGCCACCGGCTTCTGATAAAAAGCTGGTAGATGTAATTTCGCCTATGGTGGGTACATTTTATCGGGCTCCAGGCCCGGATGAGCCGCCGTTTGTGGAAGTTGGGGATCGCATTACAACCGGCTCAACGGTTTGTATTATTGAGGCGATGAAATTGATGAATGAAATTGAGGCTGAGGTTTCCGGTACGGTGGTGGAAATTTTGGGCAAGAATGCGGCGCCGGTAGAGTATGGTCAAGTTTTGATGCGGATCAAAGTTGATTAAGCTGCAAACGAGTGTTAATTTTTAAGGAAAAATGGTAGGGACACGCTGCTTGCTGTGTCTCTACAAAGTTTTGTTGCAACTATTATTTAGATTGATATTATTATTTTGACTTTTATTAGATTATGTGATATTGAAAAAATGAGTAAATGTCGCACAATTTAATTGTTTAAGGGGAATTTTTTTGAGTTTGAGAGATTAATTATTACTAAATTTGATACAAAACTTAAAATTATTTGCAATCAAAGTTAAATATATCAAGATACTGCATTGGCATAGACCGGTTCACTGGTAAAATTTGGGGATCAGTCCTGGTGATGGTTGATCCGATGAAATCAGCGCAGCCTGTCCCTCAAGAAGTTGTCCAGCAAGTTGCTGATTATTTCAGTATCTTGAGTGAGCCCATGCGTCTCAAGATTTTAAACTTACTGCGCGACGGTGAGAAGTGTGTGCAAGAGTTGGTGGAGGCTACAGAAACTAGCCAAGCTAATGTCTCAAAACATCTTAAAGTGATGCTACAAGCAGGTATTCTCAGCCGTCGAACGGAAGGTACTTCTGCTTATTATCGTGTGGAAGATAGTTTAATTTTTGAGTTGTGTAATTTGGTGTGCGACCGACTGGCCACAAGAATTGAACAACAGGCTCAGCAGTTTCGAGCTTTTACTTTGTCTTCTAAGGAGTAGCTTATACTGGCATTTGATTTACACAGGGTCTTTGTTTGGTTTGGTTGTTTAGTTATGAGGGTTAAATTTTTTAAGGGCAAATTAACGCTATTTGGTATCACAGTCTAAGTAGTTTTTATTAGCCGAGTTCGGCTGGATGCCGTGCTTTTGGCGTTGGTTGGCATGGCATCCAATAGATGCGAGTTTACTGAAAAAAATTAAAGAGAAAAGTCTTTTTCAAAGGTTTGACGAGTCAGGGGGACCGGCACTACCAAACCTTCACCGCCCAATACTTCAAGGGGTTTGCCATCAACGAAGAGCCAGACTTGTGCGTTGGGTTCGCTGCTGGTGGCTGTGTAGAGGACTTGCGCTAGACGTGCAATCATTGTGGCACTGCCGCCGCCGCTTTTGAATTCGGAGGATAAATCAACGTGGATGCCATCGTTTTTAACGCTGACAGAGTTGAGTTTGGTGCCTTGGGGGATGCTGCTAAAGGTGCCGGTGGGAGGGGCAGTTAAAAGGGTGTTGAAGGCTGTTTGCAGGCTATCTCCAGGTTTTTCTGATTTGGTGGTGCTGACAGGTACGGGTACTAATTCCGTGCTGGTACCGCTGTCTTTTAGCCAATAAACCTTTGCTGATTCTTGAGCGACTGTTTGAGCCGGTTTTGGTGTTTCAGTGGGTTTAATGGCGCTAGGAGGAGGCGTAACGGGGATTTGTACCGGTGTTTGGGTGGGGCTAATGGTTGTTGAGATTTGGTTGTTTGTTGTTGGGGCTGTTTTGTTGTTAGATAGCAACCAGGCTGCACCGCCACCACCTACTAAAAGGGCTGCTACGAGGGCGGCAATAGTGCTGGTGGGTAGGCGGCGGGTTTGTTGTTGCTGTTGTTCTTCTTCCATAGTTTTGTGTCTCCTTGGGGGGTTTTTTGGGGATGTTGGGGTGCTTTCTGGCTTCTTTACTATAGCTATGAGGTGCGTCCGGTCATTTTTTGGAGTAGAAAATGGGTGAGATGGGGGCTTGTTGTTGTTACTTCAAGTTGGCGGGTTTATTTTCCTGTTGGGAGTTGGGGCTGGCTTGTACAAAAGCTGCTATTTCTAATTGTTCTGGGGTGAGGTTGAGTTTTAGGAATCTTAGCAGAATTTGTGTGTTTTGGATGCTTTGAATATTGAGGCGGCTGTTTATTCTTTGGGTTAGGGTTCTGGCTATTCTGGGGGGGACTGGTTCTTGGTTGGCTAGGATGCTTAGATCGCTTAGTTGTAGTTTTCCTTGGTTGATGATCAGGCCGGTTTGAATGTCTAGGGTAAGCTGATCTGGATATCCTTTTTCTTGAATTTCTACAATAAATTGAAGGCGGTTGTTTTCTAAAAATTGTATGCGAGGATTGAGGATTTGATAGCGTTGTATTTGTTCTGCTTCGGGCCCTTCAGCAAGGCTGCTGGTTAGGTTATTAAGGCGGTTTGTTAGTTCGGGAGATTTTAGGGCGCGGTTAATATCTTCGGGGGTTAATACAAGGCGAATACCGGCGTTTAGGGGTGAACGGAGGGCAGATAAATCAAGGTTTTGTCGGCGTTGTTGTAGTTTTTTAATATCGATGTTGAGGGGGTCTGTTTCAATTTCGAGGGTGTCGATGCGAATGTCTTGTTTTAAGTATAATCCTCTGCCGGCAATTCTAATGCGGTCTACTTTTCCTTGGATGAGTTGATAGCTGGGGGTGTTGTCGATGCGGACTTGGAGTTGTTCGACGCTTTCAAGTTGATTGCGAATGGCTTTTTCGGCGGCGCTGTCTGCTATGAAGCCGGCGGGAGAAATGATGGTTAAAATTAATGAGAGGAGGATGCTTAATATTTCCATTTTTAGGTTTAAGTTTAGGGAGATTTATGTTTGTGTTGAGTTTATTTTAGGGTTTGTTGAGACTTATGGCGGGCAGATTTTTAAAAATTAATGAAAGGGTTAGATGGGGAATTTATTAAATAGTTTTTTTATTGTGCGTAGAGTTTAAAAGAGTAATTTTACTATTAGGTTTTAGTTTTTAAGGTTAGATTTTAACACAGATAGGATTATTGGTTAATTTTGGTTGTTTGAAATTTGCTAGTAAAGTTTTTTAGAAAGTTGAGGTAGCGCTGAGAATCACAGATAGTTTTATTAATAACTCTGGACTCAGCGCTGAGTTTTTATGGGTTTAATTGTTAGCCTTGAATTGCATTGTTAACCCATTGCTTAATAGTAGAAACTACTTCCTCAATAGCGATTTCTTGAGATTTTTTGGTAGCGCGTTCTACGATTTCAACTTTGCCGTCTTTAATGGCTCTTCCGGTAACAATTCGATAGGGAATCCCTATTAAATCTGCATCTTTAAATTTTACACCGGCCCGCTCATCTCGATCATCAAGTAAAGTTTCAATACCGGCTGCATTTAACTCGGTGTAGAGTTTTTCTGCAATTTCTATTTGCTGTTGGTCGGTGATATTGGGAATGGTGATAATGGCATGATAGGGCGCAATTGCCACCGGCCAAATAATACCATCTTTATCATAGGATTGTTCGACGGCGGATTGGGCTAAACGAGAAACTCCAACGCCATAACATCCCATTACTAAGGGCAATTCTTCCCCTTGTTCGTTGGTGTAGGTGGCGTTCATTGCTTGAGAATATTTAGTGCCAAGTTGGAAAATATGACCTACTTCAATTCCTCTAGC
Source organism: Halomicronema sp. (assembly GCA_036704045.1). Lineage (GTDB taxonomy): Bacteria > Cyanobacteriota > Cyanobacteriia > Cyanobacteriales > Oscillatoriaceae > Ancylothrix. Next base: position 23,907 of record DATNQM010000018.1, read on the forward strand.
AGTTTGCAATGTTTGGCTGGGGTTATGAATAGCCCTGTCTCCGGCTTTTGATTTACGAATATCAACGGTTATATCAGGCATTTTGAAGTTTTCGCCCCAATTTGCACCAACGACGTGATAACCGGCTTCGTCGCTGCCGGTGATGAAGTTTTTTAAGTCTACTGCGGTGGGGTCAATTAAGCGCAAAAACTTAGAATAAACTTGTTTACTTCCTGCAATGTAGCTATCTTCTAAGTTGGGGGAAATGTAGCCCAAGGGGAGAGTTTTTGCTGCCCATTTTTGTTGGGCTTCTGCATCAGGAACGGTAAGGGAAATAATGGTATTTCCGCCATAATTTTTGGCTTGTCGGGTGAGTTCGTTTTGCAGTTTTACTTCATTAACATCTTGATCGCCACGAATGCTTACCAAAACTAAAACTGTGATGCCATTATCATAGATAGTTTGATAGAGGACATTTTTAACAATAGTTGTGGGGGAAGTTTTCAGAAATTTGCAGAGTTTTTCGATGGTATCTGTCCCTGGAGTTTCGCGTTTTTCGTAGGTAGTAAAAGGCGAATTTTCGGCATCGGGGGGAAGAGAAACAGCTTTTTCAACGTTGGCTGCATAGTTACCATCTTCGGTATATAAAACTTCGTCTTCACCGGCTTCTGCTAAGACCATAAATTCTTGAGATCCAGACCCACCAATGGCGCCGGAGTCTGCTTCAACGGCGCGAAATTTTAAACCACTCCGCCGCAACATATTGCTGTAGGCGTTGTGCATATCTTGGTAAGTTTTTTTGAGGCTTTCTTCAGAAGTGTGGAAAGAATAGCCGTCTTTCATAATAAATTCTCGTCCTCGCATTAAGCCAAAACGGGGGCGAATTTCATCACGAAATTTGGTTTGAATTTGATATAAATGTACAGGTAGTTGCCGATAGGAACGTATCATATCTTTGGCAACTGTGGTAATTACTTCTTCGTGAGTTGGGCCAAGTCCTAATTCGCGTTTGCTGCGGTCTGTGAGAGCAAACATTATACCTTCAGCTTTTGTATAAGTATCCCACCGGCCCGATTCACGCCAAAGTTCGGCCGGTTGGAGTTGGGGTAGTAGGGTTTCTTGGGCACCGGTGGTGTCCATTTCTTCGCGGACGATCTGCGATACTTTTTTGAGAACGCGCCACATTAGGGGTAAATAGGCATAAATGCCGCTACCAATGCGGCGAATGTAGCCGGCGCGTAACAAAAGTTTATGGCTAGGAATTTCAGCTTCGGCGGGATCTTCGCGTAGGGTAACAAATAACATTTGGGAGAGACGCATTGTTTTTTATCCTAATAGACCGGATGTTAATTATCTCAGATTTGTTATCGTGTTTAACTTGTTTATTCTGTTTTTTAGGCAGAAAAAGTCAGTTTTTTGAAAAAATCAGCTAGTGAATATAAGTTGAGTTTGTTAATTTGTTAAGCAGTTTATCTCCTCTGATAACTTGCATAGTTAATTCGCTACATTTTTGGGTTTTGCGAGTAACAATTGCATTGATATTATTAATTATTTTGGTGTTTCTTTTTTAAGGTTTTTAATTAAAAGATATACCAACTTGAAAAAAAGTCAGTTAGAGGGAATCAGCTTACAAAAACGTTTTGGTAATTAAGCTAGAAATATTCTCCGCAGGAACCGGCTTGCTGAAATAATAACCTTGCCCTTCATCACAACCACGCAATTGCAAATAATCTCGCTGTTCTTTTGTTTCTACGCCTTCAGCAGTAATTTCTAAATGCAGAGTTTTTGCTAAAGCAATAATTGCATCAGTAACAGCAGCGCTATCAACATTTGAGGTTAAATCTTGCACAAAAGAACGGTCAATTTTTAAGATATGAACTGGAAAACGCTTCAAATAATTAAGAGAAGAATAGCCGGTGCCAAAATCATCTAGGGCTAGAATTACCCCCAAAGCGCGCAATTCTTCTAAGGTTTTCACAGAACGCTGAATATCACTCATTAAAAAACTTTCCGTAACTTCTAATTCTAAGTCCGATGATTTTAGGCCGGTTTCTGCCAAAACTTCTTGAATAATTTCAACTAAATTGGGTTGTTCAAATTGCCGGGCAGACAAATTTACTGAAATGCGAATTGCCGGTAAACCATCTAGTTGCCAGCTACGAGTTTGTTTGCAAGCAGTTCGTAAAACCCACTCCCCTATCGGCACAATTAAACCATTCGCTTCTGCTATAGGGATAAACATTGCCGGAGACACTAAGCCTCGTTGTGGATGTTGCCAACGTACAAGGGCTTCAACGGCTGTTAGTTGGCCGGTTTTTAAGTTAATTAAAGGCTGATAATGTACCAGCATTTCGCCTCGTGTTAAAGCCCCATGTAATTCATTTTCTAAAAGTAATCTTTCTCGTAACTGAGCATTAGTTTCTGGCGAATAAAATTGATATTGACTGCGGCCATGTTGTTTAGCTTCATAAAGGGCAATATGGGCTTGCTGTAGCATTTGAATTACATTATTTTTTTTCTCCAAACTATTTAATACAATACCTGTACTTGCTGTAATGTGTATTGTTTGTTGGTCTATTAAAAAAGGTTTTTCTAAGGAATTAACTAACAATTGAGCTAAATTAATAGCATTTTCAAAAGAAGGAATTTCTAAGCGGGCAATAGCAAATTCATCTTTGGTTAAATGGGCTATAATATCGTTAGGAGAAATGCAGGTTGTTAACCGCTGACCTATCGCTCTTATAAGCAAATTTAAGGTATCTTGTTCTAGGGCATGACTAAGGCCGGTGTAATCATCAATTCCTACTAAAAATATAGCTACAAGTCGCTGTTGGTTTGAAGTTTCAGATAATAGTTCTTCCAGACGTTGACAAAGTAATTCTTGATTTGGCAATCCTGTTAGGGCGTCGTAGTTACTGATATAGGTAATTAATTCATCTAGTTGTTGAAGTGTTATTGAAGTATCTGCCATTAAGCTTCCTGCTTCATCAATAAATTTTGTGGGAAGTTCAGGCAATTTTTTGTTTTTTAGATAGTTTTGCAGTGCATCGGATGTTAAAATAACCGGCAACAATAAATGACTTAAAGCATAGAGAGTTACTCCTGTTCCAGTGAGGGTTGCTAATAAAGCAACTGCTAAAACACGAATGGTTGTTTCCCACGAATCGGAATTTGATGTAATGAAACTAAAAATTAAAGCTAATAGAGGAACGTGGATGCCTAAAAATGCCACGATCATAATTTTGGCAGTGTAACTTTTTTTGAGTAAAGGAAACCGAGCAAGATAAGAGTAAAGGGAAAGTTTCTGATTGCGTTTCATAAAATAAGTTTTTCAAATAAAAATACTTTGATCTGTTTATAACTCAAACAACTGTTTTTTGTAAGGTGGGTAAAATCAAAGAAAGTAAAGAAATATGAACTTTTATAACAAATTCACAATAAATCTTTATATATTACAGGCCATTAAACTATAAAAACTAAACCTTAAATAATCTCGAATACAGCTTTAAAACCTAACCTATTGGTGTTGATTTGAAATTACAAAATAAAGTTTTTAATGTCACATATAATCAGTTTTCAAAAACCTCTATTATGAACATAATTTACCCATAAAAATGTGAAAAATATTTAATTATCACAATAGTTATTCAAGCAAAGTTATTGTACTTTTTTAAATTAATAAGGCTAAAAAAACAATAAAAAACTCAATTTATTTGAATAAATCGAGTTCACATCTAACTAATTTTCTTTGAAAGAACTATTACTTTTTGGATATAAAATGTACCCAAAACTCTCCATCATCTCGGCAAGTTCTGTCAATCATTTCATAAGAATAAGTCAAACCGGCCCCCGAAGAATAAGTATCATAGCCATCTGCATTCCATTCGCCATAGGGATCATTGACAATAAAACCTTTTTGGTTAAAACCAATTAAGCAAATAATATGACCAGATGTTGTAAAATAGCCGTGAAGAACTGCTGGATTACCTAAAATTAACCAATTTTGTACTTCTTGAACAGTGGCATTTGTTTTGAAAGTATCTTTGTAACCATAACCTTCTACCAATTTAACTAAATCTGCGGGAGAATGCCGGTCTAAACCTTTGGCTTCCATCCAATCTTGAAACTCGTCTTCGAGTTGTTTTTTGGTATCTTTAGGTTTTAAACCCAAAAAAGAAAGCGCCATTGCTATGCTTGTGACATTGCAACTGCCGTAAGGATTTCCTTCATTATCCAATTGAGATTTATACGGAACTTTCAGCTTAATTTCTGCGGGACAAATAACTTTTTCATCTTTGACAATTACAGCGTGTTTTTGAAAAAGATACCAAGTATTGTTTCCTTTAAAGTTCTGATTTTTAAATGTAACTTTGATGTGATCAAGCATAGGTGTGTAAACTTGCACATCATAAATTTGTCCCGCTTTAATATCGCATTTTTGTTCTGCGGATAATTGCGAAGATTGGAGAGGTTGTAGTTTCATAACAGAGTCACACAAAAATTTGATTTGTAGCATATTTTTCTAGGAATTGGTAAGTGGTAATTGAATGGAAAAGACTAAAACTCTATCCTTACAGAAAAAAGGCTAAAGGAAAAGTTTTTTCGGTAAGGTTCTGAAAGATATAATCAGGTTACAACAAGTTTGCTTGTACCAAAATTAACAAAGATAAGCTTAACAGTCAGCCTCAGTAACGGCAAGGTTATTTCATCCTTCGTGACCTTCGCTGTAAAATGTGCTAAACCCCCAAAACCCACCTCCACAAATGGCTCAAATTGTCTGGATCGCAAGACACGCAAATCGGCTCGATTTTGTTAACCCTGAATGGTTTAATACAGCAGAACGGCGCTACGATCCGCCCCTATCGCCCGATGGTGAAGAACAAGCAAAATTGCTGGCAAAACGTCTCAAAGGTGAGGGAATAGGACATATTTTTGCATCGCCATTTTTACGAACCGTACAAACGGCCCATACGGTTAGCGAAGCTATTAAAGTGCCGGTGAAAGTTGAGGCCGGTTTAAGTGAGTGGTTAAATGCTGAATGGATGACAGAAAAACCCGAAACTTTGCCTATCAAAACCTTAAATTCTCAGTTTTCTAATCTTGATCTTAGCTATTCTTCTGGTGTTATTCCCACTTATCCAGAAACTGAAGAAATTGTTTTTGGGAGATCGGCTTTAACAGCAAAACGTCTCGCAGAAGAATACTCTGAAGATATCTTATTAGTTGGGCATGGCCCCTCTGTTTTGGGTGCTGTTTTGGGGTTAACTAATAACCAAGCTGATGTGGAAATGAAAGTTAATCTTTGTTGTATTTTCAAACTTGTCCGACAGGGGGAAAAATGGTTAATAGAACTTAATGGCGATACTTCGCATTTAAAGAGATAATGACCAAGAAATTGAGATAAAGGATGTAGGAAAAATGACAAAAGTATTAGCGGGCGATATAGGCGGAACTAAAACAATTTTACGGTTGACAGATAGCAAATCAAAAGGTAAAAATATCCTGTTTCAAGAAAAATACAAAAGTGCAAGTTACCCTGATTTAGCACCGATGGTAAGGGAGTTTTTGGCCGCAGCAGAAAAAGAATTAGGGGAAAAACAAATACCAGAAAACGCTTGTTTTGCTATTGCAGGGCCGGTGGTGAATAATATAGCCAAATTAACTAATTTACCTTGGATGTTAGAATGTCACCGGCTGGAACGAGATTTAAATATTAAAAAAGTTAGTTTAATCAACGATTTTGCAGCAATTGGTTATGGAGTTACAGCCTTAGAACCGGCAGATATTCACACCTTACAGGCCGGTCATTTTGACGCAAAATCACCCATTGCTATTATTGGGGCCGGTACCGGCTTGGGGCAATGTTTTGGTATTCCCCAAGGCGAAAATTATCACATCTTTTCCTCAGAAGGCGGTCACACAGATTTTGCCCCACGCAATCAATTAGAATTTGATTTATTGGAATATTTGCTAGATAAATATAATATTACTCGTGTGTCTGTTGAACGGGTAGTTTCGGGTCAAGGAATTACAGCTATTTATCAATTTTTACGCGACCGGCAAGGCAGTCATAATTCCGAAGTAGGGGAAATTGTCCGCACTTGGGAACAGCAAACAGGGCGCAAAGAAAAAACCGTTGACCCCACAGCCGCTATTGCTTCCGCAGCTATAGAAAACAAAGATGATTTGTGTGAGGAAGCCATGCACATTTTTGTCGAAGCCTACGGCGCAGAAGCAGGAAATTTAGCTTTAAAATTATTACCCTATGGTGGACTTTATGTCGCCGGAGGAATTGCCGCCAAAATCCTACCATTAATCCAAAAAGAAAACCGATTTATACAGGCTTTTAACCATAAAGGAAGGGTGTCAGGATTGGTAGAACGAGTGCCGGTACACCTAGTTTTAGACCCCGAAGTTGGACTCGTTGGTGCCGGTATTTTCGCCACCCTTTAAGATAATTGGAGGAACGAAACAAAGCTTGTTATGAGTTGAGTTTTGTTCCTCAACCCAAACACCAATTAATATACCCAATTCCCATCACATCATCGGCGGTAATTCTAACGGAATAGGTCCCAAAATTCCCTTTCTATATTCCGTTAAAATTAACTTGGAAGTCTTCTCCACATCTCCCTTAAACTTGAGACTAGCCACCTTTTGCACATACTCTTCAGCACTTACAGATAACGGGTCAACTTCATAACGAGATGTCAGCTTCTCCAAACTCACCAAACCCTCACTTATTGCTTCCACATACGTCATTAAATCTATCAACTTAACCGCTGCCAAATAATTCTCATAGGAAGCATCACCAATATCATCACAAATTGCTAATTTATACGCATTTTCCTGGTCTTCCAACTTCACAGGAATTACCCCAGGCGCATCTAATAATTCAATTTCTGGTGAAATTCTTACCCACCTTAAACTACGAGTCACCCCCGCCCGCGCCGCACTTTCCACAACCCTACGATTTAAAAGCCTATTAATTAAAGCCGATTTTCCCACATTAGGAAACCCTATCACCACCGCCCGCACAGCCCTCGGTAACATCCCCCGTGAAGCCCGTTTTTCATTAATAGCCACACCGGCACCCTGGGCAGCCTTTAAAACAGACTTGACAGCTTGCCCATTTTGTGCATCCGTAAAATAAGCCGTTTCCCCCTGGGCTCTAAACCATTTCTCCCAATTTTGCCGTACACCGGCCGGAATCATATCAAGCCGATTGATTACCAACACCCGACTTTTTGACCCCACCCACGTTTGCGTTTGGGGGTGGTGTGTTGCCAAAGGAATGCGAGCATCCCGCACTTCTAAAACAACATCAACCCGTTTCAACTGTTCTGCCAGTTGCCGTTCAGCCTTGGCAATATGCCCCGGATACCATTGAATGCTCATTAATCAAAATTCCTTTGTCATTAGTCATTAAATCATGGGTCATTTGTCAATAGTCATTAGACAAATGACCAAGGACAAATGAAAATTGACAGCTAGGGCACAATTAAAACGGGACAAGGTGCCAGGTTAATAACCCGGTTAGTAACGCTTTCAGAAGCACCCTCATCAGTCAAACCCATCCCCCGGCACCCCATGATAATTAATTCCGCGCCAATCTCGTCTGCGACATCGCAAATCGTGAAAGCCGGTTTACCTTCGCGTTCAATAATTTGAGCATCAATGCCTTTTTGGGAAAACATCGATTGAGCATTTTTTAACAATTCCGCTATGGCATCAGCCGATGACATTGTGCTAACAGCAGGCGTTTCGGGATCCGTTGGTTCCACCACAGACAACAAAACCAAACGACTGCTAAAGGTTTTAACCATATTAACAACAGTATCCGCCGCCTCGCGAGATTCGCGGCTTTGATCAATGGGAAATAAAACTGTCTTAAACATAAACTCACTCCAAGACACACTCTTCGATAAAATGTTTACGGCGAACCGTCCGGTAGATTTAGTTCTATCCGTCCCGTTGCTTGGGCCACCGTTTAGGGTAGCTTAAAAGGTGTAGTGTGAGCGATTGAGCTTCGCTCGGACACAGTGGAAATTAAACAAAAAAAACGCCATTAGGAGGTTTTATCAATGCCCAAGAAAACTGTAGCAAATTTATCGGAGTCAGACTTAGCCGGCAAGCGCGTTCTCGTGCGCGCCGATTTTAATGTGCCTTTAGATGATAGTGGTAACATCACCGATGATACCCGTATCCGGGCTGCATTGCCGACTATTCAATATTTAACCGGTAAAGGCGCAAAAGTAGTTTTGTGTTCTCACTTCGGACGTCCCAAAGGTGTTGATGATAAATACCGTCTCACACCGGTGTCTAATCGTCTTTCTGAGTTGTTGGGTAAAACCGTTGTTAAGTGCGATGATTGCATTGGCGATGACGTTGCAGCTGCTATTTCCAAAATGCAAAATGGCGATGTCGCCTTGTTGGAAAATGTCCGCTTCTACCCCGATGAAGAAAAGAATAACCCTGAATTTGCCGAAAAGTTAGCGGCTAATGCTGACTTGTATGTAAATGATGCGTTTGGTACTGCCCACCGTGCCCACGCTTCTACTGAAGGTGTTACCAAATATCTTAAGCCTTCTGTGGCCGGTTATTTGATTGAAAAAGAATTGCAATACTTGCAAGCTGCTATCGAAAACCCCCAGCGTCCTTTAGCCGCAATTATTGGCGGTTCTAAGGTTTCTAGCAAAATTGGTGTGATTGAAACTTTGCTAGAAAAATGCGACAAATTGATCATCGGTGGCGGGATGGTATTTACTTTCTTCAAAGCACGCGGCTTAAATGTTGGTAAGTCTTTGGTGGAAGAAGATAAACTGGAACTTGCTAAAACTTTAGAGGCAAAAGCTAAAGAAAAAGGCGTGCAATTGTTGCTTCCTACCGATGTGGTTGTGGCGGATAAGTTTGCGGCTGATGCTAATTCTCAAGTTGTCAGTATTGAGAATATCCCCGATGGCTGGATGGGTTTGGATATTGGCCCCGATTCTGTTAAGTTTTTCCAAGAAGCTTTAGCTGATTGTAAGGCTGTTATTTGGAATGGCCCTATGGGTGTTTTTGAAATTGATAAGTTTGCTGTGGGTACCGAAGCAATTGCTCGTACTTTGGCAGAATTAACTCCCAAAGGTACCACGACTATTATCGGTGGTGGTGACTCGGTGGCGGCGGTGGAAAAGGTTGGTTTGGCTGATCAAATGAGCCACATTTCTACCGGCGGTGGTGCTAGTTTGGAATTGCTGGAAGGTAAGGTTCTTCCTGGTATTGCTGCTCTTGATGAAGCCTAAGCCGGTGATTGGTAATTAGATTTTTTTGGGTGGGCTTTGCCCGCCTTTTTTTGTGTTTGTTAGCCAATTTTTTATGCTTTTAAAAGCTTGTTATTTTGTTTGGTTTATTTTTTGATTTCTAATAATTTCGATTGGTTTATTAAGTTTAATTGTTTCGGATTTAGTATTTTTAAATTTAGTATTTTTTAGGGGTAATTAAGGCATGATTGCTTCTATCTAACGTAGATATTTAATACCAAAATCTATAAAATACTACTACATATACCCCCTAAATACCCCTTGTCAAAGTGAACTTTTTGAGGTGTGTCTTTGTTGAACTGTAGTAATAATTATGGAAATTGCTTTTATTTATATGTTTATGGTTTTTAGTACAATGGTTACGGTTTTTTTATTGTTTTTTTGCTAAGGTTTAATTACTATTTACCAATTTTATATGAGTTTAATTCTTCATCTACTTACACCGGCCAAAGTTATTTGGAATGGCCCAATTAAGGAACTGATTTTGCCAACAAAAACCGGCCTTGTAGGAATTTTAAAAAGTCATGTAAGCATGATGACTATGGTAGACATCGGCTTGCTAAAAATTCGCTTTGAAAATGTCTGGATTCCTATTTATGTTAACAAGGGTTTTGCTTCGGTAGAATATGATGAAATAACAGTTTTAGTCTCCGAGGCAGAACGAGGCAATAATATTGACGTTAAAGTTGCTAAATCTGATTTTTTAAGGGCTGAGGAAAAACTTTCGGAAGCGGAAAAACCAGGAGAAAAATTATTAGCAGCACAAAACTTGAAAAAATCTAAATATCGTCTGGCTGCTGCTGTGGAGTTTCCGCCAATAGTGCCGGCCAATTTGCCGCTAGAAGTAACTAAATTATCAGCAATTAAACGAAGTTTGGAGATGTTAGAAAAGTTGGAATAGGTGGGAGAAAGATTATAATTTTCAAAAAAATATCTTGATTCTTGTTACGTCTTGACGGTAAGCTGACAAGTTGACATAATTTTTGAGTAAAAATCGTGGCTATTCAACAAAATTTAATTAAGGTTGGAAATTTAGAGTGGTTTTATCGGGAGTCTAATCCTGTTGGAGAATCGGATAAGTTACCGGTGATTTTGTTACATGGGTTTCCTTCTCAGAGTCATTGTTGGACTGAGGTGATGCCGGTTTTGAGTCAAAATGGATTTCGTTGTATTGCCCCAGATTGGATTGGGTATGGGCTTTCTTGTAAGCCAGAAAAACGCGATTTTGCCTATACTCCTGATGCTTTTATTGAGGCTTTGGGTGGGTTTATTAAGGTGTTGGAGGTTGAAAAGTTTCATCTGGTTTTGCAGGGATTTTTGGGTTCGGTGGGGTTGCAATATGCTTTGCGTTACCCAGAACAGGTTGGCCGGTTGGCAGTTTTGAATGCGCCGGTGTCGCGGGAGGCTAAGGTGCCTTTTCGTATTCAGCAGCTTGGTTGGCCGTTTGTGGGGGATATGGTGACGCAGGATCCTCTTTCTGTGGATCGCATTCTTGAGGCAGGTTGCAGGTTGCCAATTTCTGATGAAGATTTGGATGTTTATCGCAAGCCTTTTTTGAAGAGTTCGGCTGCTGGGCGTAGCTTGCTTTATACGGTTCGTAATTTTCAACTTTCGGAGGCGATGGCTGAGGTTGAGAATGGTTTTCCGGTTTGGAATCATCCAACTTTGGTGATGTGGGGGATGACTGACCCTTGGTTAAGTTTTGAAGAGGCCGAAAAATTTGCAAGTATTTTGCAAGCTAAAGAGGTTATGAAGTTGTCAGAAAGTGCTCATTATCCCCAAGAGCATTGGTCAGAACAGGTCGGCAATGGTATTTTGACGTTTTTAAGACGGGCTGAAGTTTAGGCGTGGAGTTGAGGATATTTTGTGTTTGATTTGCAAGGAAAAATAAAGGTATTTTGCCCTTTGCTAATTACTAATCATTAATCCTCAAGAATTTAGGGCGCCATCTTGATATATTTTTGTTCTGAAAGCTAAATGATTGGTTTATGACAAAAAAAATGGTTATGTCTCGTCTTCGGCCTGTCTTGGCGGTTGTTTTGGTTGTGTTTGCGTCGTTTTTCTTTAGTTTTGGTAGTTTTGCGGCTAAAACTAAAGCGGCGACTTATACACCGGCTCAAGTTCAGATTATTAAGAAATATGAACCACGTCTGGCTGAGTACCGGGGACGGATGGATGAGTTGCAATCTTTGATTAAAAAACGCGAATGGGTTAATGTGGGTTCTTTTATTCACGGGCCTTTGGGTCAGTTGCGGCAAGATATTGGTTATTTAAACCGCAATTTGTTACCGAGTGCTCAACCTGAAGCTCGTAAGGTTGCGAAGGCTCTTTTTGTTGATTTAGAGGCCATTGATAAGGCTGCTGAGGTTGGTAATTATTCTTTGGCGGTTCAACAATATAGTCAAGCGTTGAATGATTTTGATGCTTATTTGAAGTTGGTTCCGCAGGTTTAATTGATGGTTTTTTGAACCGCAGATGAACGCTGATAAACACAGATAAAGTAGATAGTTGTCTGGGTTGGTTGGTGTTCATTTGTGGTTATTTTTTGGTTGTTATTTTTGAGATTTTTTTTAAAGTTTGAAGTTAGTTTATGATTAATGTTGTAGTTATTGGTTGTGGTGTTGTTGGGGCTTGTATTGCTTATGAGTTAAGTAAGGTTGAGGGTTTACAAGTTCGGGTTTTGGAGAAGGAAAAGCCGGCGTTTGGTTCTACGGGGGCTGCTTTGGGGGTTTTGATGGGGGTGATTAGTAATAAGGTGAAGGGGAAAAATTGGCAGTTGCGTTTGGCTAGTATGGGGCGTTATGAGACTTTGGTGCCGGAGTTGGAAGCTTTGACCGGCAGGAAGATTTTATATAACCGAAATGGAATTTTGATGTTGTGTTTTGATCAGAAAGAGTTGGCAAAGAAATGTGCTTTGGTTGAGATCCGTCGTCAGCAAGGTTTGGAGTTGGAAGTTTTGTCTTTAGAAGTGTTAAATGAACAATTTCCGCAGGTGAATTGTGAGGGGGTTTGTGGGGCGGTTTTTTCGCCGCAAGACCGGCAGGTTGATCCGGTAAATTTGACGGAGGCTTTGGTAGATGGGGCCCAAAGAAATGGGGCAGTTTTTGAGTTTGGGGTGCCGGTGGAGGGGTTTGATTTTAATTCGGGAAAAACAGGTTTGGAAGTGAGGGCAAAGGGGAAAAACATAGGGGCTGATTGGGTTGTTGTGGCGGCGGGTTTAGGAAGTTTTGGGTTGCAAAATCAGGTGGAAATTAAACCGGTTTTGGGTCAAGGTTTGTTGTTGCGGTTGCCGGCCCAGATGAGGGATAATTGTGAGCCGGTGATTACGGGAAATGATGTACACATTGTGCCGGTGGGTGGCGGGGATTATTGGGTGGGGGCGACGGTGGAGTTTGAAGATGTGGCGAAAGATGCTTTGCTGGATGAGGTTTTGCGACAGGCGATAGAAATTTGTCCGCCCTTGCAGAATGGGGAGATTGTGAGAAAATGGTCGGGCTTGCGTCCTCGTCCTGAAGGTCAGCCGGCGCCGGTGATTGAAGCTTTATCTGGTTATACAAATGTTTTGCTGGCAACTGGTCATTACCGGAATGGGGTTCTGTTGGCACCGGCAACTGCATTGGCTATTCGTCAAGTGATTGCGCCTGGGCTAATTTGAGTGGCTTTGGGGATGTTTTTAAAGAGGGTAATGCCGGTTTTTATCTGAATTTGGGGGCCAGAATTGGCTAGGCGGATCATCATTTTATCGGTAACGGGGACTTCGATTATCGAATTGTCTTCGAGGAAGGTTCCGTTACTGCTGAGGTTAAAAAGTGTCCACCTACATCCTCGACGTTTGAGTTCAAAGTGGTGGCGCGAAACTACTGCGCTATGAAGGATAACGTGGTTATCCGAGGATCTGCCAACCCTAATTAGGGTTTCGTTTTCAAAGGTCCAGCTTTGGGCCGGTAGGTTGGGAAGTCGATGCACCAAGGTGAGAGTAATCACGGTGTACTCCGCACAAAATATGAGATTGCTGGTTTTTAACTGACGTTTTTTGTAATAGGAGGTTTCTAATTAAATTAGATTTTTCTAGTTATTTTTATATAAAAATACTTAACAGAATAAGAAAAAATATGCAAGGGTGGTGGGATACCTTTTTTTGGTGTTTTGTTTAGGAGGATTTTTTATAGTATATTACGAAATATTAAGCTTTCAGTAATTGCTACGATTTTCTATTTATGAGTATTCAAGTTTTGGGCAAGCCTCGTCCGCTTTGGCAAGTGATTTTGTTATCGGGTTTAACGGGATTGTTATACTATGGTTGGTATAAATGGATCATTCAGGAAGAGTTGCGCCGGTATAATGGTGAGGGTTGGTCTGGAACAAAGTGTTTATTGCCTTTTGTTCTGGGGGTGGCAATTCCGCAATTATTGAGGATTTTTGATCCTGATGTGCCAGGATGGTTTGGTTGGTTTTCTTTGTTAGGAATTGTCTGGATTTATATTGTGCAATTTAAGCTTTATAAAACTGTGAATGCTCTTTATTCGCAGGCGGGAATGAAGGAACCTTTAACGGTTTGGTGGATTTTTGTTCCGGGATTAAATTTAGTGGTTGGGTTGCGGCAAATCCATTTTTTAAGTCAGTTTTGGGCAAAAAAACAAGGCGTTACAGTTGAGGATAAGTTGGCCGAAAGTATCCCGTTTTTGTCAGTGAATGCTTAAGGCTTTTTCCCCTATTTTTTGGATAAATAGGGGATGATTTTTGAATTGTTTTTTTAGGTATTTTTGCTTTGGCAAGATAAAGTAAAATGATTTTGCTCGTGTTCATTAAAATGGAAAAGGTAGGCAGGGTGCTTAATTTGTCTTAAGAAAATTTTAAAATCTCAAATTTGCTTTTAAAAGCGCTTGACATTTGAAACTACCCATGATATTAAATTGTTTATCACTTTTTAGTTTAAAAGCTATTTCTTTATTGTTTTTTATTGTTTTTTGGGGAACAAAAAAAACTTTGAAGCGATCTAAAGTAAAGCTCGTAACTAAGAGCGGATTTTTATAATTTCCGGGTGCATTGCTGATAAGTTTTAATGGTAAATAGCAGGAAAAACAATGAAATTTAATCAAAAATTGGCCGTGTTGGTGGCTGGTATTTCTTTGGTGTTTGCAGGGGTGCAAACAAGTTCTGTGAGAGCAGAATCTTTTGAGAATAAAACAGGAAATGTATTGTTGGCACAGAATCCGGGAGAGTACAAATTTAAATTAACCAATAACACATCTAAAGCTATTGTGACGGTGGTGGCAGCAGAAGTAGCAGGAAATGAGACTGTGGGTGATTTTACATTAGATGGCCCTATTAATCCTGGTGATAGCCTTACTTTAGTTTGGGATAAAGCGACCGATAGTAGTCAGTGTGAGTGGGCAATTACGGTGGGGTTTGAAGATGGTTCTGTGGCGGAACCTTCTATTGTTGATTTCTGCCAATCAGATGTGTCTTTAACTGTTGAATAAACGCAAATAAAAGTTTTTAAAAACCTGGATTTTCAACAATCCAGGTTTTTTTATTTTAGGAAATTTCTAAAACTCGTACTAAAAATGCCCATTTGTCGGCAAGTTCTTCGATGATTTTAGCAGTAGGTTTACCGGCGCCATGACCGGCTTTTGTTTCAATCCGAATTAAGACGGGGTTTTCGCCGCTGTGGTTTTCTTGTAAAGTGGCTGCAAATTTAAAACTGTGGGCTGGGACGACGCGATCATCATGGTCTGCGGTTGTTACCATTGTAGCGGGATAGGCGGTGTTTGGCTTCAAATTATGCAGGGGAGAATAGCTGTATAAAACGTTAAAGTCTTCGGGATTTTCGGGGGAACCGTATTCAGAACACCACGCCCAACCGATGGTAAATTTATGAAAACGAAGCATATCCATAACACCGACGTCGGGGATGGCTGCGCCGAATAATTCGGGACGTTGGGTAATGCAAGCGCCTACTAATAAACCACCGTTACTTCCGCCACCAATGGCGAGTTTTTTGGGTTGGGTATATTTGTTTTCTATTAACCATTCTGCGCCGCAAATAAAGTCATCAAAAACTTTTTGTTTGTTGTGTTTCATGCCGGCTTGGTGCCAGTCTTCGCCGTATTCGCCACCGCCGCGTAAATTGGCGATAGCTAAGATTCCACCAAGTTCCATCCAAATTAGATTTCCGACGAAAAACCAGGGTGTTAAAGACACGCTGAAGCCGCCGTAAGCGTATAAATAGGTGGGGTTATTTCCGTCTAGTTGGATGCCTTTTTTGTGGGTGATGAACATGGGGATTTTTGTCCCGTCTTTACTGGGGTAAAAGATTTGTTTGGTTTCGTATTCTTCGGGGTTAAAATCTACATTGAGTTTGCGGAAAAGACTGCTTTTTCCGGTGATCATGTCGTAGCGGTAAATGGTGGCGGGGGAGGTAAAGCCGGTGAAGCTATAAAAGGTTTCTGTGTCATAACGTTTGCCACCAAAACCTCCTGCGGAACCAATTCCAGGTAGTTCAACTTCGCGGACAAAGGAACCGTCTAAGTTAAAGATTTTAACTTGGGTTCTGGCATCTTTTAAGTAATCTGCAACAAACTGGTTATTGAGTAAGCCAATGCTTTCTAAAACTTCGTCGGCTTGGGGGATAATTTCTTGCCAATTTTCTTTAGATGGTTTGGTGATTTCGATGGCAATTATGCGTCCGCGAGGTGCATTTAAATCTGTATGAAACCAGAAAAGTGTACCGTCGTTATCGATAAAACTATAGCTGGCTTCAAACTCGTTGATTAGTTCTATAACTTGACTGTTTGGATCGGTTAAATCTTTGTAAAAAACGAGGTTTTTGGGGTCGGTTCCTAGCCATACAGAAATGATAAGATATTTGCCATCTTCGCTAACTCCACCGGCAAATCCCCATTCTTTTTGATCGGGCCGGTGATAGATTAAAATATCATCAGATTGGGGTGTGCCAAGTTTGTGATAATATAGTTTTTGGAAATAGTTAGCATCTTCTAATTTCGTGGCTTCGTTTTGTTCGTCATATCGACTATAAAAAAAGCCTTGATTGTCGTGAGTCCAAGATGCACCAGAAAATTTTATCCATTGAAGATGATCGTTTAAATCTTGGCCAGTTTCGATGTCTCTAACTTTCCATTCTTGCCAATCAGAACCAGAGGAAGATAAGCCATAGGCTAATAAATTTCCATCTTCACTAATGGCGGTTCCAGAAAGTGCAACTGTACCATCTTCAGAAAGTTTATTTGGGTCTAGTAATTCTTTGGGTTCATCATCTAAACTGTTTAAAGTATAGAGGACGCTTTGATTTTGAAGGCCGTCGTTTTTATAATAAAAATAGCGGTTTCCTTGTTTGAAAGGAATGCTGTATTTTTCGTAATCCCAGAGTTTGGTAAGTCGTTGTTTGAGGGTTTCGCGGAGGGGAATTTCTTGGAGAAATTTAAAGGTGATTTCGTTTTGTGCTTTTACCCAAGTTTGGGTTTCTTCCGAGTCTGGATCTTCTAACCAACGGTAAGGATCTGCAACGGTTTTACCGTGATACTCGTCGAATTGTTCAGCTTTGCGAGGGGTTGGATAATTGAAGGTTTTAGACATGAGTAAGTTTTTTGGATAATTTTGTTTAGTTTAACATCGTCTCGCCTAGGTTGGCTTTAACAATCCAACGTCCAAAAAAATTACGGCAAAATAGAATTAGTTGTTTATTTGATTTGTTTAAAAAATGATTTATTGTTTAAATCCTAGTTGCCAAAAACCAGAAAATTCTGCCGGTGCAAAGTTATGTAAAAATTGTCGAAGTCCGCTTTTATTAAGAGGAAGATATACCATAATTCAGCCTTTGAGTCAAGGCGGTTTTGCTAAGACTTATTTAGCACAAGATGAAGACCGGCGTCGGGCAATTTGTGTGGTAAAACAGTTTGCTCCCTCGCTGTTTATACCGGCTGCTTATCAAAAAGCAGTGCAATTATTTAATGAGGAAGCAGAGAAGCTTATACATCTCGAAGATCATCCTCAAATTCCTACTCTTTATGCTTATTTTGAGGAAGGTAATTGTTTATATTTAGTGCAGCAATTTATTAAGGGTGAAACCTTAATGGAATTGGCAGAAAAGCAAACTTTTAATGAGGTGCAAATCAGAGAATTATTAAATAATATTTTACCTTTGTTGCAATTTATCCATGAGAGAAAAGTAATTCATAGAGATATTAAACCAGATAATATTATTCAGCGAGAAAATAGACAGCTTTTACCAACTTTTAACAGAGGAATTGGCAGAGAATATGTATTAATTGATTTTGGCGTCGCTAAACAGTGGACGGGCAATTTATTAAGCCGGCAAGGAACAATGACCGGCACTCCAGGCTATGCACCAATTGAACAAATGCGCGGTATTGCTTATCCAGCAAGTGATTTATATAGTTTAGCGGTTACTTGTATTCGGTTGATGACAGGTATTTTCCCGAAAAATGATGGTTTTGATGAGCTTTATGATAATTTAACTGGAAATTGGTTATGGCGAGAAAAATTGCCCTCAGCAATAGAAGTTTCGCCGCAACTTGGTCAGGTTTTTGATAATTTACTTTCAGATTATGTCAAAGAAAGATATCAGTCAGCATCGGAAGTTTTACAGGTTTTACAAACAAAAGACAAGAAAAGTATAGGCTTAACAAGAGCCACGAAAAAACCTACTTTTGAATTAAAAGAAAATACCATAGAAACAAAAGCAAAAAATGGGGTGGTGGAAAAAGTTAGTGAGTTTGAAGTGATAAGACTGGATGTGCAAGGGAGGGAAATTAACCGACAACGGAAAATAGCCGAATTTTTTGCTGAAAACTTGGGAAAAGAAATAAGTTTAGAAATGGTTTCTATTCCGGGGGGAATTTTTTTGATGGGTTCTCCAAACGGGAAAGGTTTAGAAAGAGAATATCCACAGCATTCTGTGCAAATCAAACCTTTTTTTATGAGTAAGTTTACAATAACTCAGGCACAATGGAAGGCGGTAGCAAGTTTGCCAAAAGTAACCAGAGTTTTGGATAAAGAACCGGCAAAATTTAAGGGTGAAAACCGGCCGGTGGAATGTGTTTCATGGAATGATGCAATGGAATTTTGTGCAAGACTTTCGCGGGTAACTGGCAAAAACTATCGGCTTCCTTCTGAGGCGGAATGGGAATATGCTTGTCGGGGAGGAACTATGACAGATTTTTGTTTTGGGGAGACGATAACTTCGCAAGTGGCTAATTATGATGCGGAAGTTTCCGGGGGATGGTTTAGTTGGAAAAAAAAGACAATTCAAGAAACATTAAATGTAGGTAATTTTGGGTTTGCTAATGATTTTGGTTTGTATGATATGCACGGCAATGTCTGGGAATGGTGTGCTGATTTTTGGCATGATAATTATGAGAATGCGCCTGATGATGGGAGAGTTTGGAAAATTGGCGGCGATGAGAAATTTCGGGTGCAGCGTGGGGGTTCTTGGTGTAGTAATTTGTTGATGTGCCGGTGTGCATATCGGGATAGAGATTTGGTGGATAAAAAAGAGGATAATTTGGGATTTAGGGTGGTTTGTTAAAACAAGTTCTGATAAAATTTAAAAAGGTTTAAGCAAAGAAACCGGGTTTCTAGCCTCAATTTTTAGATTAAACACCTCGCCACCCCTTCTCACTATGATTCACTGCCTTAACCCTGATTGCCCTAAACCTGAAAATAGCGATAATCTTAAATTCTGCGTCAGTTGTGGTCAGCCTCTTGTCAAAAAATTGCAAAATCGATATATTGTCAAAAAGGCTTTAGGACGCGGTGGGTTTGGCAAGACTTATTTGGCAGAAGATGAAGAGCGGTTAAATATCCCTTGTGTTATTAAACAATTTACTCCAAATCCAGAGAATTTGGACGATTTAGAGGACGATAAACAACGGTTCTACAAAGAAGCTCAACAACTCTTTAAACTCGGTGAAGAACATTTACAAATTCCCACATTATTTGGTTATTTTGAAGCGGATAAATACCTGTATTTAGTTCAGCAATACATCCAAGGCAAAACACTTTTACAAGAATTGGTAGATGAGGGAAATTTCAATGAGCAAAAAATCCGAGCTTTGTTGAATGATATTTTACCTATTCTGCAATTTGTCCATGAGCGAAATGTCATTCACCGGGATATTAAGCCAGAAAATATCATCCGTCGGCAGAGTGATGGTAAGTTATTTTTAATTGATTTTGGCATAGCAAAACAATACACCGGCACTGTTTTATCCCTTCGACAATGGATTGGAAGAACTCCCTGCTATCAACCTATGGAACAAATATTTGGTCGTACGCTTCCTTGCAGTGATTTATATAGTCTAGGCGTGACTTGTATTCGGTTGATGACAAAACTTTTTCTTAAAATTGAGCGTTCCGATCCGCTTTATGATGCGATTAAAAGATATTGGTTATGGCGAAAAAAATTGCCGCAGTGGATAACAGTAAGCGAGCAATTAGGCGAAGTTTTAGATACGTTGTTAGAATATTTACCAAGATACCGTTATCAGTCAGCAAAAGACGTTTTAAATGCGTTGAATACTGAGGCGATGTCTACCACAATCCTTTTACCTCCCCCGCCTAAAACAACCGCAGCTAGTAAACCAAGTTCAAATATAAAAACCTTTAGTTTTGATGTTATCACTGTCAATGCCCAAGGCAAAGAAATTAATCGCCAACGCCAACAAGCCGAATATTTCACAGAAGATTTAGGCGCTGGGATAATACTAGATATGGTATCAATTCCAGGGGGTACATTTAGCATGGGTTCCCCTACTTCAGAAGCACAGAGAGTTGATAATGAAAGTCCGCAGCATTGGGTAACAGTCAAGCCTTTTTATCTGGGAAAATATGCCGTCACTCAGGCACAATGGAAAGCAGTTGCCAGCTTAGCCAAAGTTAAACAAGACTTAGACCCAGATCCATCTAATGTTTTTTGCGGTGGAAATAAGCCCGCTCACCAACTAAGCTGGGATGATATTGCAAATAAGCCCATTAACCAAGTAAGCTGGGATGATGCTATCGAATTTTGTGCTAGACTTAGCAAAAAAACAGGCAAAAATTATCGCTTACCGAGTGAAGCAGAATGGGAATATGCGTGTAGGGCCGGCACTTCTACACCTTTTCATTTTGGCGAAACAATAACCCCAGATTTAGTTAATTATCATGGCAAGTATCCCTACGCCTCTGCACCAAAGGGAAAATATCGTGATCAAACAACAGATGTAGGCAGTTTTCCACCAAATGCCTTTGGTTTATACGATATGCACGGCAATGTTTGGGAATGGTGCCAGGATGTTTTTCATGAAAATTACAATGGTGCGCCGACAGATGGAAGTGCTTGGGAAACTGGAGGTGATTCTCAATACCGGAAGCAGCGTGGGGGTTCTTGGTACGACAAAGCCGGGGATTGCCGGTGCGATAGGAGTATCGGGTTTCCGCCTCACGCCGGGTTGGGCCTCCTCGGTTTTCGTGTAGCTGTTTCCCCTGGAGTTAGCCCTTAGCACTTTTGCTTTTTTCCCCTTCTTTTCTTTTCCCTTTGGGTTGTCGCCTGATGGCGACTCGATTTTTTTAGGCGATGTATTACTCCTTCTAATAAACCTCATCATGGGAACCTAGAGTGTGAAGTAAAATCACCTCTTCCTGAGAATCGTCATCCTGCACAAATTCAAATAAAATGCGATTGCTATAATCAATAGAACAAGACCAAACGCCCGATAAATCTCCTTTCAGCTTATGAGTTTTCAAGCTAGGATGAAAGGCATCTGCTGTCAGTTGTTGCAATTTTTCTTCAACTGCCGTGCGTAGCTGCAGATTTTGACGAGACAGGCGCTTAAAATCTCTCACAAACCTAGAACTCCAAAGCAACCGCATTAACTGTCTAACTCCGCTAATAAATCAGCAATTGAGCCGGTTTTAACTTTTCCTTGTGCATATTCTTGGCGAGATTCATTAACAGCATTAACCAATTCAGCGCGGCGCTGTTGTTTAATGCGATTTTGAAGAAGATTTAGCATAACTTCTTGTTCTTCTAACGTAAGAGATTCTAAGATTTCTATGGCTTTTTGGAACTGAGAATTTTTTTCGGTTTGCAGCATTGGTTTATAACAGAGAAAGTAAATCTAGCCTAGCAAACAATCGCCCCACCTACCATCACTTCTAACCCCCGAAGTGTTTTGTTATTGTAGATGCCGATTTTAATCGGTGGCTGATGCTTTCACACCGGCATCCTCCCTGCATTAAATTTCCCCTTAAAAATCACTCAATATCAATCTCACGGGGCACCGGCTCATCATCCTTTAGCGTCTTCCTTCCCGACGCCGCATAATCCTTATAAAACTCCCCAAACAACGGTTTTAAATCCCCTATAGATAAACTTTTACCACTAATTTGAGCCTGCAAATAAACCCGCAACAACTCAATATAAGCCAACCCTAAAGCCATCGTTAAAGTCGCCGCAGTCGCCGCCGAAATAGCACCTCCTAAAACCGTCCCCGCACCCGGAATTAACTTCAAAATATTTGTCACAATAAATCTCCCCGCCGTCGCCATTCCCCCGGCACCACCAATAGAAGAAAGCACCCCACTAATAAACGCTTTATCAAACGGCAACCCAAAAATTACCGTAATATGAGCCAGCATTGTTGTCTGCATCGGAATTAACAAAAAAGCATCAGAAAACGGAATAGGAGAAGCCCCAATAAGTGCCGAACTCGCAACATAACCACTTACATATTTAACAGCGGCTTCCGACTTCAATTTAATACTAGCAATTTGCTCCTTTACAAAAGCTTTTTGTGCCACCTCCGGCAACAATTCAAAGGTCGCCTCCACCAATCTTTCTAAACCATAAGATTCTATTGTAAACCTACCTACCTTTTTATCTTCAGCTAACACCGGCACCACATAACTCACCGGCAGATTTTTCCTCTCCAACCACTTCAAAAACTCACTACTATTGTCTTCCTCATCCATTGAAATTGCCTGAGTCAAAACCAAAATCACCGGCACATCTTTATGTACCAATTCCTTTAACCATTCCTCTTCAATTTCCTCAAACCGACCTGTTTCATGGTTAATGCAATACCATATTACATGAATATGATCTTTTGCCGGCAACATTCTTTGGTCTTCTATCAGCTTATCTACCTCAAATTGAACTTTTTTAACTTGTTCCTCATCTAACTCTAAACCTAGGGTATCATAGACAGTAATCGGACAATTTTGTTTAGTATATTGACGGATACTTTGAGTAATTGGTCGTCCCACGCCGGTTTCTGCCAAACGTTCTTGAAATACCGCATTAATTAAGGTACTTTTGCCGACGCCAGTTTTCCCAATTACCAAAACATTACATTGTCCCACCTTACTTTCTGCATCTTTGTAGGCTTCACTAATTTTAATTAATAACTCATTTAATGATAAATTTTGAGGCATTTTTAAAGACTCCTTTGCAAAGGCAAAAACTGGCTGCAAAAATTATATCACGGCGGATTTTGAAAAGTCCGGTTGCTAAACTAAATAGCTTATTAATAGACGGCTGGTGTTACAATTAAATTTTGGGTGAGAAAAGTTAAAAAACAGCAACTTATATTTTTGTTGACTGTGTTCGTTGGCTTCATCCCACCGGCATAAACTAACATACTACTCAACAATACTTATGTCTGATGCGAGCTTACAAAGAATTACAAGCCGGCTTTATAAAACTCTGAGAAAAGATGTAATCGTCCAATCCACAACAGACAACCTGCGTCAAAAATTACAAGTAGATCGAGTTGTTTTATACTATTTTTATCGGCAATGGGAAGGGCAAGTAACTTTTGAATCTTTGAAAGATAACTCTTTATCAATTATTGGCGAAACCGGCCCCGATCAATGTTTTAATGGAGACTATGCAGCAATGTATTTGGCCGGTAGGGTAAGAGCAGTTCCCGACATAGAAACCGAACCCATACACGAATGTCATAGAGATTATTTAAGAAAGTTAAATGTGCGAGCAAATTTAGTAGTGCCGGTGCTTAATTCTCAAGGTTTATGGGGATTATTAATTGCCCATCATTGTACAGCGCAGCGGGAATGGTTGCCGGCGGATATTGAACTAATGAAAGAAGGAGCAAAAACCTTAGCAAATGCCGGTGCGATTCGAGATAACCTGCCGGTTTAGATTTGGTAGGGTGGGCATTTTCCACCCTTTTTATTGATTTATTTCTAAGGAAGTTTTTCTCCTAGGGCAATCCACTTTTTGATTTTGGATTATAAAACCCGACTTTTAATTTTAATTGCTAGTAGTGACAACCAAGCATTTATAGCAAATACCCTAACCAACCTCCTCCCCACGAATGGCATTACGAAACTCGTTCACAGCATCAAACTGATCCGAAAAATTCACATACTTAGACAACAAAACCAAATCCAAATCCGGCAACAAACTACTTTTTTCAACCCGCACATAACCGCCCTCACCCAAACAATAAACAGTCATTTGATTATCTTGCCAAAACCAAACTTCAGTAACCCCCAAACGTTGATAAACCTCCAAAACCTCCACACCCCCACTCGTCACCACCACCTCAATAGCAATATCAGGAACCGGCTTTTTTGACCCCAAACTATAAGACTCATCAGGCTCCTTTCTCACACCCAAAGCTTTAGTCCCTAACATGGCACTTCCACGACCATAACATCTAATCCCCTTTTCTAAAAAGTAAGTTTCTAACAGCCAGCCTATAGTAGTTTTCGATCCCTCATGTTCATCAGAAAGCGGAGCCATAATATCCAAAATTCCATTTAAATAAACAAAACGCAACCCACAAATCCCCTCAAAAGCCGCCTCTATTGCCTCAAATTGTTGCCAAGACACATCATATAAAGTCAAGCAACCTTCCTGAAAACAAGCAGCGTTTTTCTTATTCAAAATTGTTGTCATCATAACGCCCTTAAATAAATAAAATCTCTTCCTATTCCTGCCCCTAATTCTAACAACGACCACCCACGCCCCCCCAGTCCCGAAGGGACTTCCTTCGTGTAGACACCGATTTTAATCGGTGACATTAACCAACCTCAACCCACAAAAAAAGCGCCTGAGTCACCCCAGACGCCCAATACCTGTAAAATATCTAAACCAAAGTTTAACCGCGCAGTGCCTCAGCACCACCGCAAACCTCAAGAATCTCCTGCGTAATTGCCGCCTGACGAGCCTTGTTATAAGTCAACGTCAAAGAACCAATCAACTGCTTAGCATTATCACTAGCACTACTCATTGCCGTCATCCGCGCCGCCAACTCACTAGCCGCAGACTCCTGCAAAGCACGCAACAATTGATTATTCAAATAAAGCGGCAACAAAGCATCAAGAATTTGAGCCGGATCTTGCTCAAAAATCATATCGCGTGGCAAAGCCTTCACTTGTGAAGTCACCTTATCTCGCTCAACTTCAAAAGCACCGCCACGAGTCGTTAAACGGAAAATTTCATCATCCGTAACTTCTAACCCTTGGGGAGTCAAAGGTAACAAAGTTTGCACAACAGGGCGAGAGCTAATCAACGAAACAAATTTCGTATAAATCAACTCAAACCTATCGACACCTTCCGACAAAAACAAAGATAAAAGTTCGTCAGCAATTTGCGAAGCTTCTGCTGCATTTGGAACTTGTTCCAAACCGGTATAAGTTGCATCAATCGGTTGATTTCGGCGTTGGAAATACTGAATTGCCTTCCTACCAACCAAAACAAACTTATAGTCTAAACCTTCAGCCTTGAGTTCTTTAGCCCGTGCTTCAGCCCTTTTAATAATATTCGTATTATAACCGCCGCACAAACCGCGATCACCCGAAATCACCAAAAGACCGACACACTTTACCTCCCGTTGTTTTAACAGAGGCAAATCAGCATCCTCAAACCGCAAACGCGCCTGCAAAGCGTAAAGCACCTGAGCTAAACGATCTGCAAACGGACGAGTTGCAATCACCTGCTCCTGAGCACGACGAACCTTTGCAGCCGCCACCAGACGCATTGCTTCAGTGATTTTCTTTGTATTCTTAACAGACTGAATTTGATCTCGAATTGCCTTTAAATTTGCCATAATTCCTAACCACTATACCCCTCATAATCTTGTTCCCAGGCTGAACCTGGGAACAAGAAATTCTCAGCAATGCCTGGGAACGAGAAATTCCCAGCAACACCTGGGAACCAGAGAAACACTCTTAAGCTGCCTTGAAGGACTGCTTAAACTCAGAAATGCCTTCTTTGAGCAGATTTTCTGCCTCGTCAGTCAATTGTTTTTGACCTTGGACGATATCACCATATTTGGCCTTGCTAGTCCGCAAATATTCGCGGAAACCCTTGGTGAAAATCGATATCTTATCGGCAGGGATATCATCAAGATAACCATTAATCCCTGCATAGATAATTGCTACTTGCTCATTCAAAGGCAAAGGAGAATTTTGAGCCTGTTTCAGCAACTCACGCAAACGTTGACCGCGAGCCAATTGGTTTTGTGTGGCTTGATCCAAGTCAGAAGCAAACTGAGCAAACGCAGCCAATTCTTCAAACTGCGCCAACTCTAATTTAACTTTACCTGCAACTTTTTTCATAGCTTTGGTTTGAGCCGCAGAACCCACACGGGACACAGAAACCCCAGGGTTTACAGCGGGACGGAAACCAGAGTTGAACAAGTTAGAAGATAAGAAAATCTGACCGTCGGTAATGGAGATAACGTTTGTGGGAATATAGGCAGAAACGTCACCGGCCTGAGTTTCAATGATTGGCAAAGCGGTCATGCTACCTTCACCCAATTCGTTGCTGAGTTTCGCAGCGCGTTCGAGCAAACGAGAGTGGAGATAGAACACATCGCCTGGGTAAGCTTCCCGACCCGGCGGACGGCGGAGCAACAAAGACATTTGACGGTAAGCTTGGGCTTGTTTGGACAAGTCATCATATATAACAAGCGTATGCTTGCCTTTATACATGAAATACTCAGCCATTGAAGCGCCGGTATAAGGAGCCAAGTATTGCAAGGTAGCGGGGTCACTTGCGTTAGCAGCGACGACGATTGTATAATCCATCGCGCCTTTTTCTTGCAGAGTGTTAACTACGTTAGCAACGGTAGAGGCTTTTTGACCAATGGCAACATAAACGCAGATCACGTTTTCCGATTTTTGGTTAATAATCGTGTCAATCGCAATTGCGGTTTTGCCGGTTTGGCGGTCACCAATAATCAATTCCCGCTGACCACGACCGATGGGAATCATCGCGTCGATAGCGGTAATGCCGGTTTGCATTGGTTCATAAACGGACCGGCGTTCGATAATACCAGGGGCTGGAGATTCAATTAAGCGGCTTTCAGTGGTGTTGATTTCGCCTTTGCCATCAATAGGCCGGCCCAAAGCATCCACGACGCGACCAACCAAAGCGTCACCCACCGGCACCTGAGCAATTTTGCCGGTAGCGGTTACAGAAGAGCCTTCTTGAATATCGCGGCCTTCACCCATCAACACCGCACCCACGTTATCCTCTTCGAGGTTTAGTGCGATACCGATAGTGCCATCTTCAAATTCCAGCAGTTCACCGGCCATCGCCTTCTCTAAACCATAGATCCGAGCGATACCGTCTCCAACTTGCAGCACGGTACCAACGTTAGAAACCTTAACATCTTGGTCGTACTGCTCAATCTGCTGCCGAATAATGCTGCTGATTTCGTCTGGTCTGATTGCTACCATTGCTGTTATTTATCAGTAATCAGTTGTTTGTAAATTGATCATTAGTCATTGCTGTTTAGTCCTTGGTCATTACTCCTCTGCAAAAAATGTTGTGGGGCGGGCTCTCGGCCTACCATTGACAAGATTTTTTGAAGAAGTTTATTAGTGATTCCCAAATCCCAAATCCCAAATTCCAATGAGCATTAGTTAGGCCGCTAAACGGATACCAATTCGGCGCAGTTGACCGCGCAAACTTGCATCAATAATTTGCGAACCTACCTTAATAATCACACCGCCAATTAAATCGGAGTCAATAGTAGTTTGCAAATCCACCGAACGAGCGCCGGTAATAGTTTGCACTCTTTGTTTCACCGATTCTTTTTGAGCGTCATTTAGCTCAACAGCAGAAACAACTTCTGCCAAAACCGTTTGATTCAGTTCACGCAAAAGAGCAAGATACTGTTTGCCAATTCCTTCTATAAAAAGAATGCGACCCTTATCAACCAGCAGCATCAAAAAATTACGCAAGAAAGGATGAGACTCATCGCCCACAATTCGCTGCAATACTGCTTTTTTGTCTGCCACTTTAATAAACGGGTTCGCCAAAAATTGGCTTAGTTCCGCAGAACCTTCCAAAGCACTTACCAAAGCGCGAACTTCATCACCAAAACGGTCAGCTAAATTATGAGTTTTCGCTACAGACATCAAAGCCTGAGCGTAAGGTTCTACAATTTCAGAACTCACTAAACTTTTCATCAGCGACCCCCTAGCATCGCAATGCTGCGGTCAATTAACTGCCCTTGAGCATTATCATCTAAGCGTTCTTTCAACTGAGACTCAACTTTTTGCAACGCCATCGCTGCAACACGGGCTCGAAGTTCATTTACCACCCGCTCTTTCTCAGTTTCGAGATCCTTAGCAGAATCAGCCCGCAAGCGTTCCACATCCTTCATAGCCTGGGCCAAAACCGCCTCTTTTGCTGCTTTTGCTCGTTCTTGAGCACCAGCGCGGATGCGTTCAGCCTCAGCTTGGGCTTGAGTTAATTTTTGCTGGCCTTCAGAAAGCGAAGTTGCTGCTTCTTGCAGCTTTTGCTCGGCTTCCTTAATTGCTGTTTCAATTCGATTGCGGCGTTCGCTTAAAACATTTCCTAAAAAACCGCGACCGAAATAAAACAGCACTCCAATAATAATTGCCAGGTTAATTAGGTTGGTTTCAAAAAGATCAAAATTTAAACCGAAACCACCATGCTCTAATTCAGTTTCTACTGCTTCGGCTGCTGTAGCCAATAGCCAAAAAGTCCCCATGATACCAAATCCATTACTGTGTGTATTTGTTAACAACCAAAAAACACAAAACTTGCATTTTTTTAACGGTTGGCTAACTCAGGGCCAAGTAGTTTTTCGAGGATCTGGCGACTGAGAGCGTCTACCTGTTGCTCAAGAGCTTGTAGCGCTTCTTGTTTTTGCCGGTCAATGTCTTTTTGGGCTTGTTCACGGATAACTTGCGCTTCTCTACCGGCAGATGCAATTTGCTCCGCCGCTACTTTCTGCGCTTCTGCTTCCGCCGCCGCAATAATTGACTGTGCTTGCCGGCGAGCATCGCCTAATTGTTGCTCATATTCACGAGTTAACAATTGGGCTTTTTGCAAGCGCTCTTTTGCATCTTTTTGATTGTTGCGGATAAATGAATCCCGCTCATCAATCGCATTGCTCAGGGGCTTATAGAAAATCGCATTTAGAATTGCTGCCAAAAGTAGAAACTGCACCGCCATTAAGGGCAGTGTTGCATCTAAATCAAACAGCCCCCCCGCTTCCTCTTTTGCAGCTTCAACTGCTAATAAAAACGTCCAGTATGTCATAGCAACGGTTCGCGGCTCTGCTTTCTTAATATGAACCAGTCAAAACTCTTGAAAACTGCCTAAACTAGACGAAGAAAAATCTTCTTGCTTGGCAGTATCTCATTGAACTGACGAGGGCCGGCCTCTGCCGGGTCTAGGCTGTGTAGCGGCACGTTAAAACGTACCGTACACATCACAAGCTTAAGCAAAAACCTTAGCCAGCGAAGGGGTTGGCGAACAACAGAACCAGAGCGACCACCAAACCGTAAATGGTCAACGCTTCCATAAATGCCAAGCTCAGCAGCAAAGTACCGCGAATTTTGCCTTCAGCTTCGGGCTGACGAGCAATACCTTCCACAGCCTGACCTGCTGCATTACCTTGACCAATACCAGGGCCGATAGCGGCCAAACCAACAGCTAGAGAAGCGGCAACAACGGAAGCAGCAGCAACTAATGGATCCATGATTTTTTCCTAAGTACAACTACAAACAAACTACAAGAGAAACGTTAACCCAAGAGTCTTGACTTTATGCAATTTGAGTGTTATATCTCAAACTTCCATCAAAACTCAATCAGAGCGCGATTGCTCAATCGTGATGCTCTTCACCGCCATGCCCTTCCAGAGCTTCATGGATATAGGCCGCAGCCAGCGTGGCGAAAATCAACGCCTGAATTGCACTGGTAAACAAACCTAAAACCATCACCGGCAAAGGAACAAACAAAGGCACAAGCAGCACCAGCACAGCCACCACTAACTCATCCGCCAAAATGTTACCAAAAAGACGGAAAGACAGCGATAGCGGCTTGGTAAAATCTTCCAAAATATTGATCGGTAAAAGAATCGGTGTCGGCTGGATATACTTTGCAAAGTACCCCAAACCTTTTTTGCTAAAACCGGCATAAAAATACGCCAAAGAAGTCAGCAAAGCCAGAGCCACCGTAGTATTAATGTCATTGGTAGGAGCAGCTAGTTCACCTTCAGGCAAATGCAGCAGCTTCCAGGGAACCAAAGCACCCGACCAGTTCGACACAAAAATGAACAAAAACAGTGTGCCAACAAAAGGCACCCAGGGGCGGTACTCTTTCTCGCCTATCTGGTTCTTGGCCAGATCCCTGATAAAATCCAGGGCATACTCCATAAAGTTTTGCATACCACTCGGCACCCTCTGGATGTTCCGAGTAGCTGCCAGCGAAGCAATAACCAACACACCGATCACAAACCACGAAGTCAAAAAAACTTGACCATGTACTTTGAGACCACCAATGTGCCAGTAAAAATGCTGGCCAACTTCCAGTTTGGCGAGGGAAAGCGAGTTAAGGGTGTTTAAAACATCCAGCATATTCATTCAGGAGGCTTCCCCTGCTTTGGGCGGATTCATCTATCTCGTCTGACTACTTATTACTAGTGTCAGGCAAGAGTGTTGTACGCAACACATAAACGATGAGCGCGGCTTTATAGGTCAGAAATCCCAAAAAAATCGGCATTATCTGCAGTTGATTCCATTGCGTTGCTACTACAATCAACCCAATGAATAAAGCCAAGCGGTTTTTGCTTAGGCGCTCTTTAGACACGCCAATGCGCTCAACGTCCTTTGCCAACATTCTCAAGTAAACCACACCAGTGCACGCCCCGATCAAATAATTAAGGGCAATGTTAACTGAGTAAGCAAACCAAACAGAGACAAAAATTATCCCCGTTAATGCAATCGTTACCAACAGCAAATCTTGCTGAAGTTGGTAAAACTCTTGCATTGAGCTAGTTGGTTCTGATGTGGCAGAACCAGACGGGGAAGTATCTTCCGCCGTAGAAGTGGGTTCGTTAGAGTCGTTTTGCGGCAAGTTCACCAAAATAAGCTTGGATATGCAGGCCAAGGCAATCATATCATGGTGGGATACACAATTCTTAAAAAAAAATGTATTGGTCAAATGTCATTTGTTAGGGCCGGCACAGGGGTACGGCCACCTAAATAGTACCGGCCCCAAAATTGGACAAATTCAATCTTGCTGGTGCGAAAATTTATAAGCACCAACCGCCGCAAGTCCTATGGCTACAACTAAAAGCACCGGCACACTGTACCAAGGAAACTTAGACATCGGCAAATAAGCCGCCGCCCGTAACCCAATACTTGTATAAGTCAACGGCATTAAATAGACAACCGGCTTAAATGCCACCGGCAATGTCTGCGGATCAAAAAACGTCGCCCCCAAAAACGACATCGGGACAATCAAAAAATTATTCGCCAAACCCACACTTTCCAACGACTTTACACTCAACCCCAAAATCACCCCCAAACCGGCAAACACGGCACAATTGAGGATAACCATCAACAAAAACAATGGATTGAGAAAAGCCCAAACTTTGCCCGTAAAAACAATCGCTACCAAAATCACCGAACCCGAAGTCATCAAACCTCGGACAATACCGGCAATCATTTTTCCAAAATACAACGCCAGCGGATGCACCGGCATCAAAAGCATCTCCTCGAAAGTCTTACTAAACAGCCGGTCGCCACAAATCGAAAAAGTCGTCCCCCCAAAACTAATCGCCATTGAAGACAACGCCACCATCCCCGGCAGCATAAACTCCAAATAACTACCATAATCCGTACTTATACCCGCCCCTGGTTTGACAGAACTACCCAAACCCAAACCAAAAGCCAGAATATAAATCAGCGGCGACACCAACCCAGACGCAGCTACCTGAGCAATACGCACACGCAACTCAAGCCAATCTCCCCAAAACACCGTCAGACTATCCGCCCAAATTGTTTGAAGGGTCGAAGTTTTGACAACTTTGCCAGTATTCAGCCAAATATCAGAAGTCACAATTCCACAAAATTCAAAATTTATTTCTTTATTCTTACATTGATGGGCAGTTTTTCTCATTAGCCAAAAACGACAATTGATTAAAACTCAAAAAACCAAAAATTTATTAACATTATTCGTCTCCAAAAACAAGCCCTTCAACGAAATAAAAACCAAATAATCTCACTCTCGCAACAAAGACAAAAAACCACTAGCCAAAACAGCAGCCTGAGTCCGATCACGCAAATTTAACTGACTCAAAATACTCGTAATATGATTTTTAACCGTTCGTTCAGAAAGAAAAAGTGATTGAGCAATTTCTCGATTACTCGCACCGGCCGCAATTAAACACAAAACCTCCCTTTCTCTAGCAGTCAAACCAGCCAATTCTGGAGGCAAAATTTTAGGCATAGAAGGCATCGAAACCGCTGGCCCCATTGCTTTTTCTAACAACCCCGGCCCCATCTGAGTATAACCCTTATTAACCGCTCGAATAGCCGCCGCCAAATCATCCGAATGTGTATCCTTTAACAAATAACCTTTCGCCCCTAAACGCATCGCCTGCGAAACATAATCATCATCATCAAAAGTAGTCAAAACTAACACTTTTGAATCACTAAATTTCTGACAAATTATTTCAGTTGCAGCCACCCCATCCATCACCGGCATTCGTACATCCATCAAAACCACATTAGGATGTAAAGCTTCCACCATCGCTACCGCCTGCTGACCATTTTCAGCTTCTCCTAACACCTCCAAATCCGGTTTGACCTCCAAAAGACTCCGTAAACCTTGACGAATAATCATCTGATCATCCACCAACAATAAACTAATTTTAACTTCACTCATAACCCTAACCTCGGTAACGGAATTATTACAATAATTTGGCAACCTTTTCTAACTTTACTTTCCAGAAAAAACTTACCCCCCAAAGCAATTGTTCTTTCTCGCATTCCTTGAAGTCCAAAGCCCGTAGAATTGACATTTGGCTCGAACCCTTTCCCATTATCATTAATTTGTAGATAAATTGCTTCGGGTGTATTGTGCAGATCAATTTTGACAGCCGTTGCATCACTGTGTTTATAAATATTAGTCAGTGACTCTTGAAAAATTCGATAAAGGGCTGTGCTAATTTCTGTAGGAATTGGCTGGAATAACTCAATCTTACACTCAATATCAATTGAGGTAGTATTACGAAATTCCGTCACAGTTTTGTTAATAGTTTCTTGCAGAGATTGACCTTGTAAAGGGTTAGAACGCAAAGTAGAAATTGAGCGTCGTACCTCTTGTAAAGCCCTTGAACCTAACTGTTTTGCCTCCCGTAAAAACGCCTCACTTTTTTCGGCATTTGAGGGTAAAAATAACAGTGCATTTTCTAATTGAATACTCTGGGCTGTCAGCGCGTGACCCAAAGAGTCATGTATTTCGCGGGCAATACGATTGCGTTCTTGTAATGTTGCTTGGTCTTCAATTCTCAAGGCATATTGACGTAGTTGATCATTAGCTTTTAGTAATTTTTCTCTACTTTCGCGTTCTGCTAATAAAGCATTAACTAATAATAACATAAACAAAAGTGTCAGCCCAAAAGTTACGACAGTATTTAATTTAAGCGTCAAAATTGTATTAGCAACTGACTCTGGAATGGGAATAGGTCTTTGGTGTGGTCGTGTGGGTGATGATAATCCTAAAAATTGGATTAATAAAAAGGACAAAAAGACCCAAATAGTGATAATTAAACGACCGGCTTGCTGAAACATTAAACAAGCACGAATCACAATAATAAGACCAAACATAGGGAAAAATCCCGTCCGGTGATCTACCAAAAATGTTAAAAATAGTAAGATAAATTCTAGGAAGGTATAAGCTAATTTATTTGAGAGTTTTTGGGTTGGTAATTTAAGCCCCATTATACCAAAACCAATTAAATACAAAATAGAAAAGCTTAAGGAAGTTGGATTAATGCCAAAACGGGCCGGTCGAATTTGCAAAAGT
The DNA here is from genome assembly GCA_036704045.1 of Halomicronema sp. GTDB lineage: Bacteria > Cyanobacteriota > Cyanobacteriia > Cyanobacteriales > Oscillatoriaceae > Ancylothrix. The sequence continues at coordinate 57,534 of DATNQM010000018.1, forward strand.
AGCATAATTCCTAGCAAAATCCATTCCAGATAAAGAATTAAGCGAAAAGAGTCGCTTTTAATAGTTGATGGGTAAGGCACCACAGATGAAGGATTAGACATAGGAGGTTACAGGGAAACAGTTTGAGAATTTTGCGAAGCCTAGAAAAAAGATAGGCCGGTGGAAGCCAGATAATTATAGTTCTACTTTATTTTAGATTTCCCAATCTTAGACTAGGACTTTAATCCTAACCAAAATAGGACTTTTGTCCTATATCAAGATAGGAAATGCGTTCCTTATCACATAAAAAATCCAAGAGCTAGAATGTAAGCATCGAACCAAGAAAAAGTTCGATTTTTCAATTAGTTTCCTACTCTTATGAAATCTCTTTTCTCTATGACCTCAATTAAACTTTTGCCTCTCCTAGCTGGTGCTTTTTCTCTTAGTTTATCCCTTGCTCAAATTCCTGCCGCCTTGGCTCAATCTAATATGCCTCCTGGGCCCCCGGCCGGTGGAGAAAGAAATCAAATGCAGCGGCAGAATAGGCTCAATTTAAGCGCTGAACAAAAAGAAGAAATGAAGCGGATTAAGGAAGCAGAACGTCAACAGATGAGTAATATTTTGACTCCTGAACAAAAAGCTCGTTTAGAAGCTGCTCGCGCAAATCAAGAAAATCCTCGACAAGTTTATCAGTCACTTAATTTTACGGAAGAACAAATAGCAAAAATGAAAGAAATCCGTCAATCTTCTTGGCAACAGATGGAGGCAATTTTGACTCCTGAACAACGCCAACAAATGCAACAGTACCAAGAACAACGAGGTCAAAATGGCCCAAAAGGACAACGGAATAAAGCTCGTAATTAATAAGTTGTAGTCCATGAGTTGCACAGACACGAAATTTAGCAAAAAATCGTGTCTGTGAAATAATAAAAAACTTATTAAAAGGCTATTAATAAAGTTGCTTTTAACACTATTTTTAAAATTGCCTTTTTCGTAAAAGTCAATTTTTTTTGTGAGAGAGGCTATAAAATTTCACATCAAAAAAAGGTTAAATATGACTGCTGAACTCCAGAGTGCACATTCCAAGGGTGGATATAAATTTTTCCAGAAACCAATAGTTTATCGTTCGTTGATGGTAGTATTTATACTAGCATCAATTGGGGGAGTGGGTGTTGGTATTTCCCAATTTACAAATCAATCTCAAAAAGATACTTCTAAAGTTTTAACAGCCAAGGTTGAGCGAAGAAATATGTCTGTTTCGTTTTCTGTCAATGGTACAGTGAAGGCGGAACGCACGATTAATGTTAGCCCGAAAAGTTCCGGTTATCTTAAACAGTTACTTGTTGCAGAAGGAGATAGTCTTGAGCAAGGGCAAATTGTGGCTTATATGGATGATTCCAACCTCCAGGGACAGTTAATTCAAAGTCGCGCTCAGTTAGCACAAGCAGAAGCAAATTTAAATAAGTTATTAAATGGCACTCGTTTAGAAGAAGTTGCTCAAGCAGAGGCGCAACTGTTAGAAACGCAAGCAAGATTAGAGCAATTACAAGCAGGAAATCGTTCCCAAGAAATAGAGCAAGTGCAAGCGAGATTAAGCCAAGCAAATGCAAAATTACGACAGGCAGAAGATGATTTACAGCGCAATCAACTTTTGTTTAATGAAGGAGCAATTTCTGAACAAACTGTGAATCAAAAACGGGCAGATCGAGATACTTTAAAAGCGCAAGTAGTCGAAGCAAAAGCTGCTTTAAATTTATCTGAACAAGGCTCTCGCCCGGAAGAAATTTCTCAAGCACAAGCGCAAGTAGAACAACGTAGACAAGCTTTAAATTTGTTGCAAGCAGGAACGCGTCCTGAAGAAATAGACGCTGCCCGCGCTCAAGTAGACTCCGCTAAAGGTGCTTTACAAACTATTGAAACCCAAATTAAGGATGCTGTTATTAGGGCTCCTTTTGATGGGATTGTCACAAAAAAATATGCTGACCCTGGTTCATTTGTGACACCAACAACGGCAGGAAGTAGTGTAGAAGGTTCATCCTCAAGTTCAATTTTTACTCTGGCTTCAAAAAACCAAGTAATCTCTTATGTAGATGAAGCAAAAATTGCCAAAATTAAACTTGGTCAAACGGTGAAACTAAAAGCAGATGCGTATCCAGATCGCACCTTTGAAGGGACTATTAGTCAAATTGCTGCTCAAGCAACAACGGTTCAAAATGTAACAAGTTTTGAAATTAAAATAAATTTAGAATCATTAGCTCAAGAATTGCTTAAAGCTGGCATGAATGTAGAAGCCGAAATTCAGTTAGGACAACTAAATAATGTACTTGTAGCTCCCTCGGCCGGTATTGTTCGACAGTCTAATGGAACCGCAGGAGTGTATGTGATGGGTGAAGAGAATAAGGCGATTTTTAAACCTTTGGAAATTGGTACAACTATTGGAGATCGTACAGAAATTAAATCAGGACTTAGGGGAGATGAACAGGTTTTAATTAGCTTTCCTCCAGGGATGGAACCAAAACCACAAGTTAGAGGGCCTTTAGGTGGAATTGGCGGCAATAATCGCAACTCACGACCATCACAATCTAATGATAGATAACTATTATTGCAAGAAGTTAAATTTATGAAAAAATTAAAAAAAGATTTAATAAAAAAGGTGGCATTTACTGAAATTATCGGGATGTCTAATGCTGCCCTTTGGAATAATAAACTTCGGACTGGTTTGACTATGTTGGGGGTTATTATTGGTATTGGTTCGGTGATTTCTATTACATCTATTGGCCAGGGAATTCAAAAAAATATTAAGGATCAAATTCAATCTTTAGGAACAGATGTACTGCAAATTATGCCGGGTTCGGCAAGAAGTAATAATGTGATGCAGGGGGTCGGTTCTTTGAGTACATTAACTTGGGATGATGCAAAAGCAATTGCCAAAGAAGCACCTTCTGCGAAAATTGTTTCGGCAACTTTGCAACGTTCTGTGCAAGTTGTTTATAACGGTACTAATATGAATACGACGGTTTATGGAACAGATTTAAATTATCCTAGGGCTCGTAATATTAATCCCCAAATTGGCCGGTATTTTAATCAAGAAGAACTTGATGAATCTGCTCAAGTTGCTGTTATTGGCCCTACGGTAAAACTTAAATTGTTTGGTAATAATACAGGATTAAATGAAAAAATTCGAGTTAGAGGAGAAATTTATCATGTAATTGGTGTTATGGAACCCAAAGGCAGTCAAGGGCCGACGGATCGTGATGATGCTGTTTATATTCCTTTAACTGTAATGTCGGCTAGAATTGTGGGAAATAATGCTGTGACAGGTATTTCTGTAAATACTATTTTTGTCAAAGCAGAGAATGAAGAATTTTTAAATGCTGTGAGATTTCAGGTAACAAATTTGCTGAGATTAAGACATAATATTACAAAACCAGAAAATGACGATTTTCGCATTAGCAATCAATCTGATTTAATTAATGCTTTTTCAAATATAGTCGGATTTCTAACAATTTTAGTAGTAGTAATTGCGGGTATTTCTTTGGTAGTTGGTGGCATTGGTATTGCCAACATTATGTTAGTTTCCGTAGTAGAACGTACTCGTGAAATTGGTATTCGTAAAGCTTTAGGAGCTACAAATTACGCAATTTTAATGCAGTTTTTAATTGAAGCTATTACAATTTCTATGATGGGAGGTTTTATTGGTACAGGTAGTGGAATTTTGATTGCTTATCTAGCAGCAATCATTTTTCAGTTTCCCTTTATTGTCTCTGGTTGGTCAATTGTAGTGGGTTTTGGATTATCCACAGCAGTTGGGTTAATTGCCGGTGTTGTTCCTGCTCAAAATGCAGCTAAACTTGACCCCATAGCCGCACTAAGAAATTAACAAAAAACCCCCTCCTAACCTCCCCCTAAAACACCAAATACCCTCTGCGTCCTCTGTGGAACCTCCGCTTCCTCTGCGTGATAAAAAACCATTAACTCCCCACCCCTTACCTTTCCGTAATAAAACTCACATCAACCAACAGGAACTAGTAACATTAACAGGACTAGAAACCCATAAATCATAACGAATCTGAGAAAAGCCAGTTTCTAAATTTTTAATAAAAGGCTTAGCCGTCCAAACTTGACAACTACAACGAGGCTTAGGATCCACAATTTCAAATCCACCATCAATAGGTTGAAGGTGAAAAAATTCAATATGCCAATGAGCCGGTTCAACGGCAATATGCGTAGGATAATTATCCTTTTCATCCTCAACTAACTTACTAGCAGTAGGGAAAAAATCAATATCCAATAAATAACTATCAAACCCTTGTTGCGCCGCAAACTCCAAAACCTTTTGCCAATCAAAAATCAACTCTTGCTCACCATCACAAGAACTATTATTATCAAAACAACAAGCCCCAAATAACCAAACTAACTTTTCTAAAATAGATTCTACTCGCTCACGGTCACGAGCCAACACATCCACATCTTGAGGTAATAAAAAACGGCCAGGAACACACCACCAATATTCCCAAAAAATCGAATGATCAAAAGGAATAATCCGCTTAACTATCCCAGGAATACTTTCTCGGCGCTGGATAGCCTGAATTTCAGTAGATGTAGCCTCCAAATAACTTGGAATAGAAAACTCAAGATTTTGAGCCAAAGGATGCTTTAAGGCTACTAACTTATCCGCCGGAATAAAAGAACCAACCTTTAAAGGAGAACAATCCACATCAAACATAACGAAAGCCTCTAAAACAAACTACCTATAACTATAAAACCCCACCCCAAACCTCTAAACATTCTGCAAAAATATTTAAACATTTTTTCACAATTCAAAATTATTTGCAGCCTTTTTCTAAAAAAAAACCCTTAACTTCCCATAAAAACCCTGGATCTCAGCCTTGAAACTACCACTGAAACTTAGATAAAATCAAAGAACTAGCCTTTTCAGAATCCACCGGCCTAGAAAACAAATAACCCTGACCAAACTCACACCCAAGTGACCGTAAAATTGCCAACTGTTCGGCTGTTTCTACCCCCTCAGCAACAACATTCATACCCAAATTATGAGCCAAATTAATACAAGTCCGCACAATCTCAACTTCTGCTAAAGCTGCATCACCATAAACCCTAGAACCGCCCGAAACTTTTACATTCTCAAACCCCATTCTCCCCACAAAAGACTTATCAATTTTCAACGTATCAATCGGCAAACGTTGCAACCGGCTCAAAGAAGAATAACCTGTACCAAAATCATCAATACATAGCTGTATTTGACGTTCTTTTAACTGCAAAAGTAAATTAGTTGCAGTTTCCGCAGCTTCCATAATAACTGTTTCAGTAATTTCTAACTTTAAACTACTCGGCGCAATACCAGTAGTATCCAAAATTTTATCAATTTGAGCAATTAAACCAGGCTGAGCAAACTGCACACCCGAAAGATTAACACTCATCGTTAATGGAATTATTTCCCCAGACAAATGTTTAGCTATTAACGATTGCCATTCCTGTAACTGCCGTGATGCCTCGTGCATAACCCACGCACCCAAAGGAATAATTAAACCCGTATCTTCAGCAACAGAAATAAACTCCAAAGGAGAAATAAAACCTCGTTCAGGATGTTGCCAACGTACCAAAGCTTCAAAACCTGTAATACTCCCCGTACCCAAAGAAACCACCGGTTGATAATGTAAGCGAAGTTCCTGACGTTCCAAAGCTCGGCGTAAATCAGTTTCTAACTGTAATAAATTAATCGCCCGCGTATGCATCGAAGTTTCAAATTCCTCGGAGCGAGCCCCACCTAATTTTTTAGCATGGTGCATTGCCGTATCAGCCGCCCGCAAAAAATCTTCTGGTTGGTCGAAACCTAAACTACTAGGCGCAATACCAATACTTGCTGTACTAAACAATTCACATTCGTGGAGATGAAACGGCCAGCGTAACTCTTGATGAAGACGCTCAGCAATATTTCTAGCCTCTTGTAAATCGCTTAAATCTGATAACAAAATTGCAAACTCATCTGCACCCAAACGAGCAATCATATCTTTAGGACTTAAACAAGCCCCAATACGCCTTGCAGTCGCAATCAAAAGCTGATCTGCCACCAAATGACCAAAGCTGTATTTAACAACTTGATAGCGGTCAAGATCCAATAGCAAAACAGCAAATAAACGATTGTGGGAGCGTTTAGTTTGACGAATTGAACGGCCCAAACAATTCACAAACCAAGCACGGTTAGGTAGGCCGGTCAGGGAATCATAAAAAGCATGATAAAGCAATTGATCTTCTGCTTGTTTTCGCTCCGTAACATCATGGATAACAGCTAAATGTAGACCCGTAAGTAAATTGGCGGTGGCTGAATATTCCACATCACGAGTGCTGCCATTGGGCAATAACATTCGTAGTTCGCCGGTAGCTTGACCTTTTTCTAATAAAGTTTGCCAAGTTAAAGAAAAATTACTGTTAGCCACTAAAAAATCCTTCATTTGGCGTGAAAGCAATTCTTCCTTAGTAAGGCCAAAAAACCTCTGCGCCGCTTGATTTACTTCCATAAATTGTCCGCTGTCATTGACAATTACCATTGCATCAAGAGCCCCATTAAAAACAGCCCTGAGTTGTCGTTCTGAAGCTGTCAAAGCAGCCTCCGCACAAAGATGCCATCGTCGCCTTTCCGCAGATTGTAATTCTCTCTCAATCACCGGCACCAGTCGGGCCAAATTATCCAGCGTTACATAGTCATCAGCACCGGCTTTCATCGCCGCCAGGGCAAACGCCTCACGCTTGCGGTCACAAATAATGATAAATGGTTGTTGCAATCCCTTTTTTTGAACCAAGCTCAACGCTTCTAAGATGCAAAATTCCGGCAGACAATCTACTGCCAAAATTACATCCCAACTGCCAGATTCTAGCAGGGTACTCATTTGGTTGACCGTTTCTACGCGAGAGAACTTTAACTCATAACCGTCGCGCTGCAACTCGCGTACTAGCAATAAGGCATCTTCTTCAGAATCTTGAACAATTAAAACTTGCAGCGATGATTGCACGCAGTTTTCCTCCAATAGGACTTTGCTAGGTTCAACAAAGCAGTCCCTACAGTAAGTGGTTATAGATTCTATTTTCTTTGTTAAGGGCTTGTAATGATTCTGACATTCACTCAAACTAGACAAAGATAACTGCTCTTTAGATGCTTGTGGGCCGCTTGCACTTCGACGACCGGCACTTTGCAGGCCAGTTATCTGCGAGTACCCGTATAGATTTACACCCGATAAGTCAAAATTCATCGCCTTTTATTCCTATTTAATGGCAGTTCCAGAACAAACCATGTTTTTATGCCTGATCTCACTGTCCACTCTTATTGTGCCATTGGCTGCCAATCCCGACAGCCATTGATTTGTTGAAACTTTATTACCTTGATATTTATGGTGTTTCCTTGACTTATATCCAACACCCATAGACCCTAAACCTTGTCTAATCGTTATCCTATCTGCTTTTAACAGAGTTTTACTCGATTTCTAAATAAACTGCTAACTGTGACACTAATAAAGCAATTTTGGTTCATTTGACGGGTTTGGGAACATATTTGTTTTCCGTTACACCATAAATCTTTACAATCTTTTGAGGTTTGTTATCTAGTGTCACAATCACATCGGTTGCTATTTCGACTGACAGTTTTCAAACAAACACAGCAATTACTTTTTATCTTCTCTCAATTTTTAGCAAAATTTTATGGTTTTTTTCTTTTTAAAAATCCTATTTCCTAGGTTTAGAGAGAGCTTATTTACAAATTGAGAGTAAAATAAAATGTTGTTCCCTTTTTTGGCACAGATTCAACCCAAATTTTTCCTAAATGACGCTGAACAATTTGCCAAGCAACTGCTAAACCCATCCCGGTGCCTTCAAATTCTGTTTCTGTATGTAACCGGCCAAAAGGTGTAAAAATTTTTTCTGCACCAGCCATATCAAAACCCACACCATTATCAGACACAAAATAGGTTCGCTTTCCATCTAGCAATCTTTCTCCAAATTGAATATTAGCTACAGATAACCCCCTAGTAAATTTTATGGAATTACTCAATAGTTTTTCTAATAGCAAGTGTAAAAGTTTATTATCTCCATAAGTTACAAGATTTTCGGTAATTTGACAGTTCACATTAAGCATAGAGTAACTATTTTTAAAATTTCCTGTTATTGCTGTTGCTAAATCACTAAGATTGACCGGCACTGGTTGTACAGTATAAAACTTTATAATCGACCATAAAAGCACATCTTCTATCAATTGTTCCATACGCTTTGTTGCATGGCGAATATGCTGAATATAATCTTGGCCGGTGCAGTCTAGCGACAATAAATAACTTTCTAATATTTGCTCACAAAAGCCATTAATACTCTTCACCGATTTTTGCAAATTTTGAGCCATAAGATAACAAAATTGTTCTTGATTTCTAGTCAACACCTCTAACTGTTGATAACTTTGGTTTAAGCGTTGATCAAAATCCTGCTTAAGTTGTAATAATTTGCCTTCTAAGTTTTTAGATTTAGTAATATCTTCAATCATTAGTAAAGCATAAAGGGGTTTTTCATCGCAATCTTGGATAACACATAATTTAACAATTGCCCACAAGATTTCCTGATTTTTTTTCCTATAACGTTTTTGCATTGTGTAAGATGGCAACTCACCGGCAAAAACTAACCGATATAAAGTTAACTCAGTTTCCCTATCTTCTAAATAAGTAATTTGAGAATGAGTCAAGTTTTTTAACTCTGCTTCTGTATAGCCCAAAATTTGAATAAATTTTGAATTAACTTTCAAAAAGTTACCATTCCTACTGAGAAAAGCAATTCCTTGAAAACTCTCATCAAAAAATTTGTCAAAAGCTTGGGAATTTTTACTTACAAAATTTTCGGTAAACTTAAAATTACCCAAACTCATTAATCGGTTAAGTTGTTGATTTTTATTAACCAATTCAGTTAAATCCAAAAAAACATATATCCAAAGCCCAGATTCTTGATTTTTTAAATTGATATCCACTAATAAATGACGATTTTCACCGCGTTTATTTTTAACCAAAATTTCTAGGTTTTTGATTTCTCCCAAGGTTTTTAACAAAGCAGAATCTACTAAATTATCTCCCCAAAGTTTCTGGATATTTTCTAACCCATAAATATCGTCGGTAGAATAGCCAATAAACTCTGTATTTTCAGGGAAAATATACATTATATTACCGTAATTATCGGTAAAAATAACAACTTCATTTAACTGAGAAATAGCTAAATTTTTGCATTCGGTCTGATTTGATAAAATCAATGGATGAGCCGAAGGTAATTGATGGTTATTGTCAAGGGAAATACAACGTTCTTGAACAAAGGATAAAACTTCATTTCTGTAGGAACGAAGACTACGAACAACAAACGAGCGTAACTGGTTATTAACAAATAGTTGATACTCAAAAGTTTGGTCAATGCCGGTGATATAAACTTCCTGAAGAATTTGGATTATTTTTTCCCCAAGGGGGGCTGGTAAAACTTCGGAAATTTTTTTACCTATCAACTGTTTAGGAGGAATTAAAGGCTCAAAATTGTCCGCTGAAAGAAAGTCTAAATAAGTGCCATCTAAACTTGTACTAAAAATAGCATTTGGAATGGATAAACCCGGCCACGAATTCAAATTTTGAAGAGAATTTAAATGGATAAAATTTGGTTGATAATCCTGAAAATAAGGGTTATAACTATTGCTACGAATTGCTGCTTGAGTAATTTCGTATGCCAATTCGTACAAAGCGTTAATTTCTTCTTCTTGAAAAGCGTTAGAATCTTTAGAATAAATTTTAAGGAAACCAAAATTAAATTCACCGGCCACCAAAGGAAGAGAAACTGAGACCAAATTATCCTCTGAACTGATTACTTTACTAATAGCTGTATTGTCGTCATTCAAATTTTTACCCATAGGTAAACCAGGGAAAAGATTGTAGGAACTGATGTTGTTTGTTGTGGGGTTGCCGGTATCTGTAGCCGTTTCGCATAAACAAACATGATTATATCCACCAATTTCTACCAAAACATGGCAGGTTTGTTGCAATATATCTCGAAAATTTGTGGTGTTTTGAGCAATTTTTTTGCAAGCTTTTTGCGCTTTTAAAATACGATTAATTCGACTTAGTTCATTTTTATGTTCTTGAAAATATTGGGTGTAAGACAATATTTTACTAAAATTTTGAATAGCAATAATTTCTTGTTTCTGTAACCAAGTTTTTCTATCTTTTAATAAAGTTTTTGGGTGATGAAGAGCATCAAAACCTATCAAGCCCGTGAGGATACCTCTGGAATTTTTGATGGGAACCCAAAGACGAGAGCAAATATTTTTCCCTCGAAGAAATGCCGCAGCAGTACCCACTTCTTCGGGTAAAGTAGAGATATCTGGAATGTTGATAGTTTCACCGGCCGCAAGTTTTTCTACCCACCATGAAAAGTCAATAAGGTCAAGATTTTGCTCCTCAGAAATAAGGGGCGGAGTCAGAGTCGCACACCATTCATATTTGTTATTAATTTTGGTAGTATCAGCGCTAAATTCAAAAATATAAGCGCGACTAACATCAAGTTTTTCTCCTAAAACTTTTAAGATATGATGAGGCGAAAAATTAGCGCTACCTAAAAGAGTAGAAATTTGAGATACAGCTTCAAATAAAGCCAGCCGCCGCTGCAAAAGTTGTTCTTGTTTTTTACTATGAGTAATTTCTGTCACCAGAATACCGGCGCAGTTAATAACTTGTGGGCTTTCTTCAATGGCAAAAACGGTTAATTGCCAGTAGCGTTTGTTTTCTGGGTCATCACTAGTCGTGATAATTTGAGAATAGGCGGTTTTGGTGCGAGAACGAAGCACCTTGTTAAGCAGAGGTTCCAGGGTTGGCGCAAGGTGGGGTAAGGTTTGGCGGTAGGTTTTTCCGAGGTGTTGAGCCGGTTTAATGCCGTGAATATCTGCTAGAGTTTGGTTGATTTCTAAAAAGCGTAATTCTTTGTCCACAACGGCAATGCCAAAGCTAGAGGAGCTAAACAGGTTGTTGAGACGTTGTTGTTGGCTCGAAAATTGCCGGTGTAGACGTTTTATGGTGGTGATATCGGTGGCTGTGGCAAAAATAGTGCCGGTTTGATCACGCAAAACTTTCCAACGTAGCCACAAGTAGAGGCCGTCTTTATGTTGAAAGCGATTTTCAAACTGACTTGGGTTGTCGGGTTCGCTATTTTCCACACCGTTGAGTGTGACCGCTACATCGTCTGGATGGATAAAGGATAGCCAGGGTTCATTGTAGAGTTCTTGGGGTGTCCATCCTAAAAGGTTTTGCCAAACAGGGTTTAGTTTTTCAAAGTTTCCCTGTGGGTTGATGATGCAGAATATCTCTGCTGACAGGTTGAATAAGGTTGTGATGTCAGAGTTGTTCAAAGATAGTTCTGTCATTGTTTGCAGTCAACCCCAGAATATAGGGATCTCAAAAGTAGGTTGTCAGTTCATCGAAAAGCTGATAAAGCTAGGCTGGCTAATTTTTCCCTTTTATTGCTTTTTTTTAGGGTAGGAAATTTTTTTTTGTTGATGGAAGCTAGAGTTTAGGGTTTTTTCACTTAAATAGTGTTTAAGGTAAAGTCAAAAAAATCAACTTCTAACAAAAATAACTAAAGCTTTGGAATGAAAAATAAAGAATGGTTTTTGTTTAGAGGGTCAGGGATGCTCCTATTGTAAAAGCTGAGTATTATAAATAATTTACGTATTTTTTGATAAAAAAATGTCATAGATGCTTGAAATTGTTTGCGATGGGGTTTGGGAAAGTGCCCGTCGGAGGGACTGAAGGTTTAAGGCGGCCGGTTGCGCCAAATGGGCAGTCAAGATTATCTTTAAGTTAGGGAGGCTGCAACCGGCCAAAAAATTTGATATAACGAGCGGGGTGATAAAACCGCAGCCAATGGCCTTTTTTTGTCAAGTTTTAAATGAACAAACGATAAATTTTATATGAAAACGAACCGGCACCGCGAAAATTGGCTGCCTGGGCGTGAGCGTCTAATGGCGGTCAAAAGAGCAGAATATACATAGCAATTTTTGGATCTGGTGGCGAGTCTACCAGAAATGTCGTTGACGATGAGGGCTGGGATAAGTTAACACCGGCCTCTTGTTTACTGATCTGCTGAGCATAAAGGCCATACCATACTGGGAAATGTTTGGGCCCGGAACCGCGTGTGAAAACAACTGTTCTGCAAGGCTTTTTAAATTTAAAATTTAAATATTTTCGTTCCCAATATGATATAGCACTAAAAAATAGTAGTGCTGAAAAAACTATTTTACGGCTCAATCTTTTATGGTTTTTTATTTTGTTTGATCTGGCAGCGTTACAACTTTAAGTTAAATCAGGCAAATCTTTATGAATACGAACGAGCTTGTGAGTGCTATTGAACTTCTGAACCGTCACGCCAAAGGGGAGCGGGATTTTGCTGGGGCTCTGTTACTGAGAGCTAATTTTAGTGGAATGAATTTAAACCGAACTAATCTGCGGGAGGCTGTTTTAAAAAAAGCTAATTTTTCGTCTGCGTCTTTGGTGGCAGCTAACCTAAGTAATGCAGATTTATATAAGGCGAATTTTTGTGGGGCAATTTTGATTGATGCGAATTTGTCTAAAGCAAATTTAATGACTGCAAATTTAATGAATGCTGATTTAAGTGGGTGTAGTTTGGGTGGGGCAATTTTGACGGGGGCAAATTTAGCAAAAAGTACGATGGTGTCTGCGTCTTTGGTGGGGGCTGATTTACGAACAGCTGTTTTAGAAGAAGCTTTGCTGATGGGTGCAAGTTTAAGCCGTGCGATTTTGTCGGAAGTCAAGGGAAAAAACGCTAAGCTAAATCGGGCAATTTTGAGTGAGGCTAATTTGTCTGGGTCTGATTTTAGTGGGGCAATGATGATTCGGGCAAGCTTAAGCCGGTGTAATCTACAGCAGGCAAATTTGGCAGACATAGATTTGAGTGAGGCTGATTTGCGTTCTTGCAACCTCAGTGGAGCAAATTTGAGTGGGGCTAACTTGCGCGGCGCTAATTTGACCGGCACTATCCTTAAGGATGCCATTTTACGAGGTGCGGATCTGCGGGGTTGCAATTTTAGTGGTTCTGATCTTAGTGGTTTGCTGCTGTCTGGGGCTGATTTGAATGGCGCTGAAATGACTAGGGCTGATTTGCGTTCTTGCAATTTAAGTGGGGCTAGTTTGGCCGGTGCTAATTTGTTGGAGGCTGATTTGGCTGATGCAAATTTACGTTTTTGCAATTTGTCTGGTGCCGGTTTGCTGTTGGCTTATTTGTGTGGGGCTGATTTAAGTGGGGCAAATTTAACCGGTGCTAATTTAATTGGAGCAAAGCTGGCTGATGCTTGTTTGAGTGGTGCTTTGCTGGATGGTGCAGTTTTACCTAATGGCAGAACCCACTCTTCATAAATTTTGCTAAAAAATTTACAAAAAATTTACAAAAATAAGCAGGAAAAGTTTAGTTTAGGCTTCAGAGATGCCAAAATTTGTGCTAAACTCTAAAGGTTTGCGATATTTTAGGGTGGAGTATAACGGGCAGAATGAAACAAATGGGAACCCATCTGGTTGTTGATGCTTGGCAGTCTCCGGGCGACCTTCTCAACGATCCTGAACGCATCCGCCGCGCCTTGATAGATGCGATTTCAGCTGGAGGCGCGACTCTCATTGACCTGTGTGTGCATCAGTTCAGTCCTCATGGAGTGACGGCCACAGCGACTTTAGCCGAATCCCATATCGCTATTCATACATGGCCTGAGTATGGATATTTTGCCGCTGATCTGTTCTTTTGTGGAGCCGGTGAGCCAAAACTAGCGATGCAAGTGCTAAAGACTGCTCTTCAAGCTGGAAAGGTAACAATGCGAGAGACTCCGCGAGGCTTCGATCCAGAGATGGGTGCAGATGAGCCTGTTGGTACGGATTTTTATATGGCTCGTCCCAAGGAAGCTGTTGTAGTTTAGGCATAACCAGCCAAATTCAACATCATAGGGGTTTTTTACCCCGTTGAATAAATCTGATTAAAGGTTGGGTAAAGCAAACGGCTAAACTCAACCTTTTTGATGTTTATGTATGGAAAAGCAGTTGTGGTTGTTGTCAGAGAATAAAGCCAGATAATTAGCGTTTAAGCAACATCGGACGTACTACCCAATAGCCAGCACCAAAAGCTGCGACAACAATTAATAAAATCGTCACAGCAAACCACATGGCACCCATATCGCGGGAGGTGGGTTTTTGAGACCGGCGAGGACGACTTTCTTGTTCTTCTGTAAATAACCGGCCTTTAGCTGGAGAAACAGCAGCTTCAGACTCCAAAACTGCAAAAGGGTTTTTTGTCACCGGCTCATTACTAGACTCGGTAAAAGCTGCACTATTTTGGTGAATAGATTCGTTTATAAAAGAAGAAGAAGGCTGAGACTGAAGAGAATTAACAGCTTGCTGCACCCGAAATGCAGATTGCATCAATTTTTCAATTTCTTGACGCAACAATTGATTTTCTCTAAATAATTGTTGATTGTGATTGCTGGCTGATTGTAGCTGAGCTTTTGTAGAATCTAACTCAGCAGAGAGTTCTCGATAAACACTAATGGGAACAGCAGGAGAGTAGCCAGAAGATTCCGAGGGAGTGGCATTGCCGGTGGCAGTAACATTTCGCATAGATCGCTCTTCAGCTTAAAGACATTGATTGAAGTTTAGCAGACGCAGAGGGGAGGAAAAAAGAAACAAGACCGTTGATTAGTCAAAGCCTAACAATAACTCCTCAAGCAAGCAACCAAAAAAAGCTTAATAGTCAAGCCTTAATCAATTTAGATTGATTGAAAAAAACCAAAATTATGACTATACTTATTTTCCGGGTTCTAAAGAAGAACAATCGGCCTCAAATTTTATCTCTAAAATAGATATGTCAGAACAAAAAACCAACGAAACTAAAGAAATGAAATACGGAGAAAGGAATATTGCGGAGGGAGAACTAATTACCTTTCCCAATCCAAGACCGGGCCGGCGCTACAATATTAGTATTTCGTTACCAGAATTTACCTGTAAATGTCCTTTTTCAGGATATCCCGATTTTGCAACAATTCATATTAACTATGTACCCGATCAAAAAGTAGTAGAACTAAAAGCAATCAAACTATATATAAACAACTACCGAGACCGATACATATCCCACGAAGAATCGGTCAATCAAATTTTAGATGATTTAGTAAAAGTTGTCGATCCCTTAGAAATAACCGTTAAAGGAGACTTTGCGCCAAGAGGAAACGTGCATACTGTAATAGAAGTTCATCATACAAAAACCCTGAATTAGATGCAGAAGGTATTATTTCACACAGAGGAAAAGGAGGAAAACACAGAGGACACAGAGATAGTAATAACCTCCTCTGTGTCCTCTGTGAAACCTCTGTTACCTCTGTGTGAAATAATCACCCCTCCGCCGAAGATAGAGTATCCAAAACCTCAATAACCTCTCTTTCAAAAGCAACTTGAGCGCGATTTGTGCGGCCTCCTACATATATTTGTCCGTCTTTTTGTAAAGCCCAAATTTGAGAATGAGAGAAGTAACTCATCATCACACTTAACATCAGTAACCCAAAGCCAAGATAGACCATAGGAATGCCGGGGTCTGCTTTAATTTGGAGGCCGGTGCTGCCAATAACGTCGAGGATTTTGAGGGTGACTCCATTAACGTTTACGGACATTCCTGGTCGGGCGGTGGTAGCGAGATTGCCGGTGGTATCGTAGATGAGGAGAGTTCCTTGCAGGTCTTTTGCAAGAAGAGAAACGCCAGCACTGAGGTCTGGTTTAGTAGGTATCCAAGTTCCCCAAATACGGCCTTTTCCTGCGGTGTCGAGACTTGCCATTGGAAGTTGGAAGATGGGACTGTTGTTAATTTGTACTTTAATTGCCGATATTCCCCAGTCGGTTTGGTACATGGTGACGCCTTTGTACCGCAGGGGTTTGTTGACGTAGATGGTTTGCCGGTCTAGTTCTTCGCCTTTTTTGTTAACAACGGAAAGGTCAGAATAAAATTGATCAATGGTGCCGTCTGGGGTGTAGTCTATCCAGAAACGGTTAACGTGGACTTCCCAATCTTTGGGGACTTGACCGGCAGCCCAGGGCCCAGAATCAACAATATTTTGAATTTGAAAAGTGCTACCGCTGGGGACAAGTTCTTGAGCCATGA
Organism: Halomicronema sp.; assembly: GCA_036704045.1. GTDB lineage: Bacteria > Cyanobacteriota > Cyanobacteriia > Cyanobacteriales > Oscillatoriaceae > Ancylothrix. The sequence goes on from DATNQM010000018.1 coordinate 73,728, forward strand.
AGCCGGTCATTGTTCCTAGTATAGAACCGGCTAGTATGAGCAGCATACTAGCATGAACGATGATAGGGCCGATGCGTCCAATTATGCCTTTGCGGGCGTAGATTTTTTCACCTTCACGAAAGACTTTATATCGGCGTTTTTGTAGTAAAGATTCGAGAAGATTGAGGTTTTCGGTGGAAATTTGGGTGCTAAGGGCGAGTTTTTGAAATTGGCTAGGTTTGTGGTAATATTTCCAGCGTTGTGCTGCTTTGAGGGCGGGAAATTGCCGGATGAATGTGCAGGTGGTGAGGCTGGCTGCAAAGAGAATTAATATTGCTAGAAACCACCAAGTTCTATAGACGTGATCGAGTCCTAGGGCTAGTAAAACTTTCCAGGTGAGGAAACCGAATAGGGCGGGGTTTTCTGGGTAGTTGCTTTTGTAGTATTCGAGGTTTTGTCCTTGTTCAATGACGGTGCCGGAGATGCTAAAGATGGCGATAGCTAATAATAGGATGATGGCTAGACGTAGGTCTGCGATGAGGGGGAGGATTTCTTTACGGATGAATTTTTGGGGGGTTTGCCACCAGTTTGTGACGTTGGGGAATGAGGTATTGTTGGGGGTCATTGGTTGGTTTTAGGCAGGGATTTATTAAATGGTTGGTTTTTTATTTAACCGCATCTTCTAGTAGATAAATGCAGATAAAAAGGATGGTTTTTTTGGAGATTTTTTAGGCGGCGGGAACGAGTCGAAATAGGAGAGAAAATACGCCGAATGCTACTAATAAGGCGCCGCTTAGGGGGGTGATCCATGATGACCACTGACGCAGTTCTAGGAGTTTTTTGAGGCTGGCGGTGAAGGTGCCGGCGAGGATGAGGGGGGCGACGTAGCCGGCGGTGTAGGAGAGTAGTAGGAGGCTGCCGAGGATGGGGTCTTTTGTGGTGGATATCCAGGCTAGGAGGGTCGCAAGAACTGGTGTGCTGCACGGGGAGGCGACGATGCCAAAGGTGAGGCCGGTGAGGTAGGATCTGAGGCTTTCGGGGAGGTCTTTGGAGATCCAGTCTGTGGAACCCCAGGCGGGGAGTTGGAGGGGGAGGGCTTCGAGGAGGTTTAGGCCCATGAGTATTGCGATGATGCTGACGATGATGGGTAGGCCAATTCCGACTTGTCCGTACACTTGACCGGCTACTGCTGCGAGGATGCCGAGGCCGGCTAGGGTGGTTGCTAGTCCTAGGGAAAACCAGGTGGACTGGGCGGCGGCTTGGAGGCGTGTTTTGGCTTCGTAGCCTCCGATGTAGCCGATGGTGATGGGCAGCATGGAGAGCATACAGGGGGTTAGGCTGGTGAGGAGGCCGGCTAGGAAGATGATAGCGATGCTGAGGGGGGTTAGGTGGGTAAGTTGGCCGGTGACTAGGTTATCGGCGATTTGTTGGAGGTGGTATAGCTGGGTTTTGAGTGTTTCTATCATGCTGGCCGGTGCTTTGCCTAATTATTTCGGATTGTAACTTAGTTAAGGGCCGAAATTTCGTTTTTTTTAGATGGCCGGTGGTAGCATTTGTTGAATTTGAAGGTTAATTTGGGGAAATTGTAGGGGTGAAATGCTGCTGTTTTCTGGGAGTGTTTGTTTGTTTTGATAATCGGTTTCTGTGGGTTGTCTGAAAACGAGAAGTTGCCGGTTTTTGAGGTCGAGTACCCAATAGTCTTTGATTCCTGATTTTGCGTATTCTTTGGCTTTGATGCCGGTGTCTGTTTTTAAGGTGGTGTCGGCTATTTCTATTAGCAGATGGATGTCTGCGGGGGTGGGGTGATTGGCAAGATATCGCAATTCATCGGGTATGACTACTGCAATGTCTGGTTCTGGTTCTGAAAAATCATTTAATGTGACGGGCAGTTGAGTTATGACTAAAGCTTCGTCTTGTAAAAGGTTATCAAGTAGTCGGCGTACTCGCGTAACAGTTACGGCGTGGGGTGTTTTTTGGGGACTCATTTTTCTAATAATTTGACCGGCAATTAATTCTACTTTTTCGTCGGGTGTTAATATTCCGAATTCTGCGAGACGTTGATATTCTTCGACTGTCCACAGGCGGAGGGGTAAGGTTGTTTCTAAGTTTGTATCTGTTGTTTGCATAATTTTGGGTTGTTTTAAGTCCTGCTCGTAGGTTGGTTTAAATAACCCAACCTACCTTTATAATAACGTTATCAGGCTAGGGGAGGAATAGCAAAATGCTCGACCTAAAATCACCGGCACAAAAGGAAATTGTTTACCCAGATAGTGACGGGAAACCAATGGCAGATAATACGAAACAATATCATTTAATTGTGACGATTCAGGGGGGAATAGATGGGCTTTATAAAGATGATGATAATGTGTTTGTAGCGGGGGATTTGTTGTGGTATCCGGTCGAGGGAAATAATAATGTTTGTACGGCCCCGGATGTGATGGTGGTGTTGGGCCGGCCCAAGGGATATCGAGGTTCTTATAAACAATGGCTAGAAGATAATATTCCGCCCATCGTTGTGTTTGAGATTCTGTCGCCAAGTAATACGATTAAGGAGATGGCGAAAAAGCAGGATTTTTATAATAATTTTGGGGTTGAGGAGTATTATTTGTTTGACCCAGAAAAGGGCGATTTATGCGGATGGTTACGGGGTGAAAATAAGTTAGAAGTAATTGAGGAGATGAGGGGATGGATAAGTCCGAGATTGGGTATAAAATTTGATGTTGTTGAGGGGGAGTTGGTGATTTGCCGGCCTGATGGTGAGCGTTTTTCTTCTTATGTGGAATTGATGCGACAAAAGGAGGAACAACAGCAACGTGCAGAGCAGGCTGAGGCTTTATTAGAAGAGGAGCGCCGGCGCAGGGAAGTTTTAGAGGCGCGACTGCGAGAAATGGGGATTGATCCTCAGCAGTTGTAAGGAATTTTTTGCCCCAGAAATTTAGGTTTAGATGCTAAATTTTTCTGGGTAATTTACCCAGGTTAAGCAGGTGATTGCTTGTTTAGGGAGACTTTTAAAGCGTATATGTGACCGGTGCTTGGGCAAGTTATTTTAGTTTAATTTACCCCTACTAATCCAAAGGTTTATAAACTTCTCCTTGGTAAGGTTTCCAGACGTAGCCGATGCTAAAAAACTGAAAACAAACCGGCCTCCCTATCATTTCCCATAATTCAAAAGAAAGAACTAAACCTGGAAAATAGATATTTAAAATATGAGGATTTTCTATCAGTTCGCTATAGGTTCGGAAATAGTCAACCTCAACCCCTACTAAACCATAACGAAAAGAGGTTACTGATTGCAATTTTTGATAAAGCAAAATTCCTATTTCTGTCATTTGATAGGCATCTTCAGCAGTGTTAATTCCTGTGTTGCTTAGACCGGCATTCGTAATCATACCCCACCAGTTATCCTCTTCATCTTGAAAAGTTTCTGCCTCACATTTTGATTCAATTCCTGTAGAAAGCTTTAAAGTAACTTTCTTGAAGTGTTTACAAAAACGTTCGGCATCTTCTTTTTTTGAACCGCATTCCGCAGATAAGCTAAAAATCCATGCCATAATTTTCTTCTTACTCCCCACTGGGGATTAAGTCTAACTTACCCCAACCGGCGCCGGCGTGCTCGGCGTTCTTCCAACGACAAAACCTCAGCACCACTGCATTCTCTTGCCACTCTAATTAACAAACCAGCCGTCAACAAACTAGCAATCATTGAACTACCACCATAACTTACCAAAGGCAAAGGTAAACCGGTTGTAGGTAAGGCACCCGTTGCAACTCCAATATTTAACAAAGACTGCCCAATCATCAAAACCATTGCCCCAATAGCAACTAATTGATGTAGAATATTTTGAGATTTAAATGCTACTCTCAAAGCCATTGTTCCATAGGCAGCCAACAATAAAAATAATGCCAAACATCCGGCCAAACCAAACTCTTCTGCAAATACAGAAAATATAAAGTCGCTATATTGAATTGGCAGAAAAAATAACTTCTGTTGTGACATTCCGAAGCCATTTCCTACCGTTCCTCCCGAACCCACAGCCATTAAACTTTGGGTAAGTTGATAACCATCACCCATTGCATCTGCCCAAGGATTTAAAAATGACAAAACCCGTCGGCGTTGATATTCTTGAAAAGTTACGCTTAAAATTCCTAACATTAAGCCAGCTAAAGCAGTTCCTCCCAGTTGACTGAAACGAATTCCACTCGCCAGCGCTACTAACCATAATGTCATCCCGCAAAGGGCTGTTGTACTTAAATTTGGCTGTTTTAAAATGCCTAGCAAAATAATGGCAAAAATGCCAAGCCAAGTGATACGAATTCCCCAAGAAAAGCGATTCCAATGCCCAAAAATTCGAGCGCTTTGTAATATTAAAAAGGGTTTAATTAATTCAGAAGGTTGTATTAAAACCGGCCCCAATTTTAGCCAGCGAGTTGCGCCGAAGGCGGTTTGTCCCAGTCCCGGTAACTGCGTTAACCAAATACACCCCAGCAATAGCAAAACTAAAAAGTTCGCTATTCCCATGATGTAGCGAAGGGGAGAATTTACGACTATATTAAAGCCTAGCAAGCCGATCAATATCCAAATTATCTGGCGTTTTACGAAATAGAGGCCATCACCGTGTTCTACAAAGCCGCTAGGATAGGATGCAGAATACATGACCACTAGGCCGGCAAATAACCATAAAAACGTTAACCAGCGCAATATACGCGCTTCCCAGGCCCAATCTTTTACGGAAGGGTCAAAAATTGGTAAAAACCGGCTTATATTCACAATAGTCCTTTATCATTGGTCATTTTTACGAGTCTCCTTTGTCATTTTTACGAGTCTCCTTTCTATTTTGTCAATAAAAAATAACTAATCACCAATGCCATCTTTCTACCAGCCCAGCCCCCTTGCCGGCCCCAAAACAACGACAAAACATAAAAAAGAGGCCCACAAAGAGACCTCTTTTCAAAGCGTTATTCAAGCCAAAATAGCAATTACAGCAGGCCGGTGTTGGTGCCAGGTTTGCCAGTTACTAGCTGAACTTTAACAATTTTGCCACCCATTTTCATAATCCGTTGCTGTTCACGAAACCAGTTGTCGTAAGGCACCAATTTGGTGAAATAAGTATTTTGTAATTCCCGCTGAGTGCGGATACGCGATTGACTGGGAACGCAAGCAGTAACTTTGAACATTCTCATGGTTTTCTTCTCCTGACGGGATATGAAAAATTTGGATGTGAATTAATTATCTAATGCCAATGTCTCGCCGGTAAATTATTTAAAAAATTTTACGGAGAGCTAACCTTTGTTTGTCGCTTTTCCTATTAGTCAAAATGCCATTACTTGACTAGGCGACGCAATGACGGCTGACACACTTTGAACTTTACAATCTATACTTTACGCCTTTGTAGCGATATGGCGCAAAACTATTGAAGGTTGGGCATCAAGAGTCAATATTAGACCGAAAAAACTTATTTGTTGTCGAACAAACAAGCCTTAAACAGGCTAACACTCACTCTGGACGGCCCAAACCTCAATTATTTAGTCACTTGTCATTAATCATCTGCTCTTAGAAAAGAACAAAGGATAATGGACAAAGGACGAGCTATTAGCTCAAGCCAGAAGAAATGTAGTCGAAGTAAACGCCCATTTCTTTACCAGCATCAGCACCGACCAAACCGGCGGTAACTTCTTTCATAGCTTGGATAGCTTGAACGGTAGCGCCGATGGGAACGCCCAAGGAGTTGTAGGTTTCTTTCAAACCGTTGAGGACGCGCTCATCAAGGATGGACGGGTCGCCAGCCAACATGGCGTAGGTGGCATAACGGAGGTAGTAGTCGAGGTCGCGGATGCAAGCAGCATAGCGACGGGTGGTGTACATATTACCGCCGGGACGGGTGATGTCAGAGTAAAGCAGAGATTTGGCTACTGCTTCTTTGACAATGGTGGCGGCGTTAGCGCTGATGGTGGTTGCGGCGCGGACGCGGAGTTCACCAGTGGCGAAGTATGCTTTCAGTTTGTCGAGAGAAGAACTGTCAAGGTATTTGCCTTGAACGTCGGAAGAGTTGATTACGGAAGTAATTGCGTCTTGCATCTTTGATGTTTCCTTAAACTGCCTAATTTTCGGTGGTTATTCGTTGTTACGGTTTAACAGTAGGGAAAAATTCCTTACTGCATTGCACCGATCACATAGTCGAAGTAGGAAGAGGCTTCGGCTGCATCTTCGCCAGACAGCAGAGAAGAAGCTGCGTTTTTCATTGCACGGATGCCTTCGGCAACGCCATCAATGGGGGTACCCAAGGATCTGTACATTTCGCGCACGCCAACGATACCGATTTCTTCGATGGGGGTTACATCACCAGCAACGATTCCGTAGGTGATAAGGCGCAAGTAGTAGTCGAGGTCACGCAAGCAGGTGGCGGTCATTTCTTCGCCATAAGCGTTTCCACCAGGAGACACGACGTCGGGGCGTTTTTGGAAGAGTTGGTCGCCAGCTTGTTTGACGATCCGTTCGCGGGATTCGCTCAAGATTTGGGCAATCCGAACGCGACGTTCGCCGGTGGTGACGAAGCCTTTGATGCGATCCAATTCACCAGGGCTCAGGTAACGGGCCTCGGCATCAGCATTCACGATGGATTTCGTGACGATACTCATTAACGGTTTCCTCCCAATGATATGTAAACTCGGCTTTTTGGGCCGGTTGCTGGGTTTGTCTTTGGCTGTGCTTTAAGTTAAGTGGTTTTTGGGCCGCCTCTTTTGCACTGGCTTTAGATGTCCCTTGTGTATTTTAAGGGTATCTGTGCCGCTTTCAGACTTTTTACGCCAGCTAGTTTTTGCAAATACGGATATTTTGCAGCATGAGGTTTGCTTTCTGACAAGCGCTTAATATTTTTTAATATTTTTCTTCATATTGGGCCGAGGATGGGCCATAACCATACAATACAGTCTTGCGCTAAGGGTGAATATCTACGAGGCTGGGTGGGCATTATTCTATATAAAGATACTTTGAGTGAGAGTTAGCTTTTATATCTAAATCCTATAAGGTTTCACCTCATCCCATTGGGTGAGAGTTGGGGATGATTCAGGTATCTACCTTTGGATGAACAGACGGGTGGAAGGTGGCAAGGGGTGACACCCCTTATCGTTAGAAATGTAAGGACAAGTTCACCAAAGGAACACCAAAAATGCAATCCACAAACAACCAACAATCAATTCAATCTCAAGCGTTTTCTACTCAATTAAATAAGCCGGTTCTTCAACTTGGTTCTAAAGGTAATGATGTTAAAGAGTTGCAAAAGCTTTTAATTCACTGGAATTACCTACCCTACGGTTTCTCAATTGATGGTTATTTCTCTACTGTTGTTCAAGATGCTGTTGCAGCTTTCCAATATCGGGTATTTCTGAAAATGGACGGTATTGTTGGCAAGAATACTTGGCAAGCTTTGTACACCGGCGCCCCAGATATGCCTATGTTGCAACGTGGTTCTCAAGGGGAAGCAGTCAAAACTTTGCAACGTGCTTTAGCCGATTCTAATACTTATTATGGCGCAATGGATGGAGTTTTTGGCTCGATTACTGATGCTGCGGTTCGCACTTTTCAAAAAAATGCCGGTTTAGTAGCGGATGGAATTGTGGGCAATAAAACCTGGTATGCGTTGAGCAAAGTTTACGCCCCTATCGGATGTTAATTGTGAATTTCACTCTTTGGAATGCCCAAAAGGGCATTCAACTCTCTTTCAAATATCAACTTTATTAACTCAAGGAACACCAAAATGCAATCCACCAACAATCAATCAATTCAATCTCAAGAATTTGCTGCTCAATTAAATAAGCCGGTTCTCCAAATAGGATCTACAGGTAATGAAGTTAAAGAGTTGCAAAAGTTGCTAATTCACTGGGGCAATCTTTCTTGCGATTTTCCCATAGATGGTTATTTCTCTAACTATGTGGAAAAGGCTGTTAAATCTTTCCAACACCGCCTATTTTTAAAAGTTGATGGGATTGTGGGTTCTCGCACTTGGAAATCGCTTTACACCGGCGCCCCAGATATGCCTATGTTGCAACGTGGTTCTCAAGGGGAAGCAGTCAAAACTTTGCAACTTGCCTTATACAATACCAATGTTTATTATGGCGCAATTGATGGAAATTTTGGGCCTATTACTGAGGCTGCGGTTCGCACTTTCCAAAAAAATGCCGGTTTAGTTGTTGACGGAATTGTAGGCAATAAAACCTGGTATGCGTTGAGCAAAGTTTACGCCCCTATCGGATGTTAATTGTGAATTTCAATCTTTAGAATGCCCAAAAGGGCATTCTCTACTCTCTCAAATATCAACTTTATTAACTCAAGGAACACCAAAATGCAATCCACCAACAATCAATCAATTCAATCTCAAGAATTTGCTGCTCAATTAAATAAGCCGGTTCTCCAGTTTGGTTCAAAAGGTAATGAGGTTAAAGAGTTGCAAAAGTTGCTAATTCACTGGAATTACCTACCCTACGATTTTCCGATTGATGGTTATTTCTCGAAGTATGTGCAACAAGCGGTTACAGCTTTTCAATACCGAATGTTTCTCAAATCTGATGGTATTGTGGGTCAGTTGACTTGGAAAGCATTATACACCGGCGCTCCTGTTAATATGCCGACTTTACAAAAAGGTTCTCAAGGGGAAGTGGTAAAAACTTTGCAACGTGCTTTACGAGATGCCGGTGTTTATTATGGCGCAATGGATGGAATTTTTGGGGAAGTAACTGCTGCTGCGGTTCGCGCAATTCAAAAAAATTCTGGTTTAGTGGCGGATGGAATTGTGGGTGATAAAACCTGGTATGCTTTGAGCAAGATAAACGCACGAGTTTAAAGGTTTTTTACAGCAATTCGATATGCTAAAAACCCGGTTTATTATAAAAATCGGGTTTTTATAGCTAAATTAAAAGTTCCTCAATTTACAATTAAACATACTAGGATTAATCTGTCAAAAACTAGGCTGGTGTTTTGTTGAAAAAATAAATATAAGCTTTTCAGATTGCCCATTCGGAAGTAATATTAAAAAGTAGTTTATAAACCGATTATAGGAATTTTGGCTTACGATAATACTTGTAAGTTTTTAGCAGAAAGATATCCAGTGGATTTTGCTCGCTGGTTGCTGTCGGTTGAAACGACGGATATCCAGGTTCTTAAAACCGAGTTAAACCAAGAACCAATTCGTGCTGATTCACTGACTTTTCTGCAAATTTTGTCATCAATTCTGCACCTTGAATTTCAAACGTTGCCGGTTTCTACACCGCCGCTACCTTTCCGAATGCTGGATTATTCAGTGAGGTTAAAAAGTCAATATAATTGTGACGTTGAGCAGGTTGTTATTTTCTTAAAACCGACAAATTCTGAGATTGCTTTTACTGAAATATATCAAGATCGAACTACTAATCATCGCTATCGGGTGATTCGTTTGTGGGAACAAGATCCGGCTATTTTTTTAGGGAATCCTGGCTTACTTCCCTTTGCGAGTTTAACACGAAGTGATGCGCCGGAAATGTTGCTTTCCCAAGTGGCGGAGCAAGTGGCTAGAATAGAGTCAAGTTCGGAACGCGAGAATATTACTGCTTGTGCTTATGTTCTGGCGGGTTTACGTTTTGAAGACCGATTAATTCAACAATTATTGAGGAGCGATCTTATGCGCGAATCTGTCACTTATCAAGCTATTCTTGAGGAAGGCCGTGTTGAAGGCCGGCGAGAAGCACTCCAACAAGGACTTCAACAAGGAAAACAAGAGGAAGCTGCATCACTTATTCAGCGCCTACTTGTACGGCGTGTTGGTGCTGTGGATGAGCAATTGCAGCAGCAAATTCAAAGCTTATCTTTACCGAAATTAGAGGACTTAGGAGAGGCGCTTTTAGATTTTTCTCAACCTTCAGATTTAATTGCGTGGTTGCAGGAAAATTCCTAGGAAATTTTTAGTTTAAGTGGGGCCGGTGGCCCCATTTTTGCTGAATATTTAAATCATAATAATTAGCAAATAACCTTGTTTAAAAAGTAGTTATTCTGAGCGAAAAGACACGCATACAACAGCCTGTTATAACCAACCCGATATCTAGGCATTTCCCGCACTATTTTACTGACATTATACTAATACTAATTCCTTAAATCTTAAGTACAAATAAGGGTTCCAGAACATACGATCTTCTCAAGAATTGGTATAACCCCTTGCGGGTTTTATTCTTGTAGATGCCGGTTTTAACCGCCGGCATTTTAAATAAGAAAGCTTTGTAACCCCGGAGGGGTTTTATTCATGTAGACGCCGGTTTTAACCGGCGGCTAATATGAGTGGCGTTTCACCGGCGTTTATGTGGAAATTGTCAGAATTTGAGGCCGATGTTTTTGGGTTTTAGAAGCAAATTTCTCTATTATCTAGCCTTGTTTGAAGTTTCTGTTTAACGTTGTCCGTTGATTTAGTAACAGCCATTAGATGGTCGAGATTCTTAAATGGCCGGAAATTTGTGATAAGGTCTATCGTATTCTGCTTCATTCCTGTGCCTTTAAATGCTTGCACCAGTTCTTCTTTGCTGGCAGTGTTGATATTCACCGGCTTTGTTGGTGATACATTATTTTCGATTGGCTGAGTTTTTTCTGGTTCAGCTTTAATGTTAATTACCCCGTCTAAAGGTTGCGGTTGAGCAATTTTTTTCAAAGGCTCATTTATCGGATATGGTGCAGATTCCGGGTGATCAATTTTTTTCAAAAGAGCATCTATCATCATAGCATCTCTCATCGGATCTGTTGGAGATTTTAATTGTTTATCTGCTTCGATAAATTGAATGTTTTTAAGCTCTAGCTTCCGTTTTAAAAGAGATGGACAGGAAGGAGCAATCATAAAGGCAAGATCCCCCGCTAAATCCTTCTTAAATGGCTGGAAGTCTACATCTCTTAACCATTGCTCAAAGGTATCTAAGTGTCCTTTCAAAAGCTCATAGTTTTTAGCTTCTCCAAATGCTCTAGCTACTGCATGACCGTTGTGCAACAATTCTATGTAACAATCAAACGCATGACCGGCTAATACTGTCGTTGTGGAACATTCGGATAAGGTATAGGAATATTTATTCAAATATTTTTCCCAGTGTTGTCTACATTGTGCTTCTAGCAACTGACGCGCATCGCCCTCAAATTTTTGCTCTGGCGCTTCTTCAAAATATTTGGCATGGATTGTGAGCATTTGGGCTCCATAATCCCGGCAAAATTGCCTTAAGTTACCCACATAGTTTTCTGTTGTTACAGGTATTTTATGTATTTCTTCCCATGCTTTATCAAAGTTTTTATAACCTTTGTAGGCTTCTTTAATTCGGTTGTCAATTTTCTCTCTAATTTTTTGAAATTCATCGCTGTAACCTTTGTTTAGGTTGATGATGGAGCCGGTGACAAGTGTTTGCAGTACCGAATCATCTCCTATAAAGCCGAGAACATTATCTGAGGTTCCTACGATGTAAATTAAAAGCCGGATCTTTGAATTAAAGTCTTGATAAGAACGTTTAATCAATTGTTTAAACAAAAATCGGGTCTCTTTGATTGCATCAGGAAAAGGTTGCAATCCATCTAATTCATCATTGAGATAAACGAAAGTAAACCGGGGTTCGACTTTAGCAATTTTTTCAATTACATAGAAGAAAAATTCTTCAAATACCACTCCACTTTCTGATACATATTTATTGAATCGGGGGCTAAATTGGATTTTAAAGTTTGTTGCAGCTTTAAGTTCTGAGACTACTTGAGGCTCGTGTATTAACAACTCCTTCAAAATCTGTTCAGCCGCCTCTTTTGCTTTTCTTGACAAAGCTCGATTATGCAGTAATTGGTGAAAAGTATGGGCAAGAAGATGGCAATAGAGTTTGATGCTAAAAGCTTGGTTTCCCCCTAATATTTGTAAGTCCGAAAGTTGGAACTGAACCACAACCGCATAATTCCGATAGGTGCGCTGGGTTTTAGCTAATTCGTGTAAATAAGTTAGCAGAGAAGTTTTTCCACTGCCGACTAAAGCTGCAACAAACCTAAAAGTAAAATATCCATCATCAAAGGTATTCTTCAGATCGTCTTCAAGCAATTCAGTGATATTAGAAATGGGCCGACCTGATAAACTCCTAGCTGTAGAGCCTTCGCCATCAGATCCAGGCGTTCTAACCGCTCTTTCTATCCAGATACTTTCTAGTAAACCTGAGCCGTTTTGAACTGATTTCAAAAAATCTTGAATAAACCGTTTTTTTCCTGCATTTTCTGGCATAATTTACTCCGCCCACTGAATTAACTCGTCTTCTTTTTCTGTCACAGCAAAAACTTTTCCTTCATCTTTAAGTTTTTGCAGATATTTGTCTAACAAATCTTGAGAAACTTGATTTTTTTCCCTAAATTTGCGGGAGACTTCTTTAGTACGAATTGCTACCACTCCTCGCAGTTCTTGCTCTTTTCTTTCTTGCAAATAAATTGCTTTAAACTTCTCAACAAAAGTCTCAAAGTCCATCTCATCAGCCGCAGAGGAAACTACAGTTTCAGGAGAAACTAACTTAAAGCAACTCAAAAGAGCATTGAGCATTTTTGGCCCTTTCGCTGTCTCAAATTTATAATCTGTGGTTTGCAAATTCGCTACTAACGCTTTTTTCCCCAACTCTGTCACCGCAAGCCGGCTTCCTTTCAGAGATTCTAGTAACTTTTGCTGACACAAATCTTCACAAATTTGATCCGCTTTTTTCTTCACATCTGCCGGCAAATTGCCTTTAACATCACCCTTTTTTACCGTCCCATCTGTCGAGTAAGCAACCGCGAAAAGCAGATAAAGCATTTGTTCGGTGGAAAGCTTAGTCATAAGTTCCTCTTTTCCCCTTAATCCGGGGTTGTATGTGCTTGAATCTTCAAAAAATAAGTCTGCCAAACTTATAACACAATCCACCGGCCTCTGGCTGAGAAACATGGCTTAAGATTATTCCCATTCATCACCTATTGTCATTGTCTCTGCAAGAAACACTTAGACTATTATAAAGTGCTTTTTTTACCTTTAAAAAACTTTAACAAATCTTCATTTTTTGCATTATATTTATCAGTTAATAGGCTCTTTAAATATTCTTTTTTTGTAGAAAATTATTATTTAAGAAACCGGCACATACATGAATAAAACCCTTTCAATATTAGAAGTTTATTATACCCCCCCTAGAACCCAACCTACAAAAACAATGTCTGAGACACTTACCAATCAATCGATGGAAACGACACCTACCACACCATTTATTAACCCCATCAACATCAAAAGAAAAACCCTGGTTCCTTTAAACAAACCAGGGTTTTAAACTTAAAAACGTTGCTCAATCACAACATAAAATTAGCGTTTGTAAGGCACAACATTCTCACCAAAATAGCGAGCATATTCAGCACCATCAAGCAAAATGGCAACCGCAGCAGGCACACCGGCATCAGCCATCAGTTTCTCACATTGAGCAACCTCAGCAACCGCCGGCATACGTCCCAGCACATGACGGCACATCAACTCAGCCGCCTTAGACTGCGGGAACGCCACCACAAAACGCTGACGGTATGCCTCAGAGCACACCAAAGCACGCACAAACTCACGAACCGACAACTCACCGGCACGCAACTGACCCTCAGCATCCGCCAAACGGAACTCAGCAGGAATCTGTGCAGAATACACATCCATCACCTGCCGGTAGACAGCCTCAATAGCCAAATCAATCTCAGCCGCATCCATACCCTCAGAGATCCGATAGATCCGAGCCGCATTCGTCACCGCCACCGGCATCACACCCTCAGCAGAAACAGACCGGCCAACACCCACCAAATCACTGCTAGTAGATGCCGAAGCCATCGCCTTAGAAGTCAAAGGCAACTTAACCGTCATATTCGCATCCGAACTCACCGGCACAAACGAAGGCACAACCAAATCATCATTCTGCTTCGTCAACTGGTTATACAAACGCTCAGTATTCGGGAAATTCGCAGCCGGCAAAGTCGGATAACGGCGATAAGGCACCACATCCTCATTAAACGCCTGCAAATACTCCATACTATTCACCATCGCACTGATGAACCCACGAATCCCCTGAGAAGCCAAAATCTGGTTATACTTCCGAATTTCAGCCTGATCACGAGGCGCACGTCCAAGGAAATGCTTAGTGCCCAGTTCAATCACCTTAGTATTCGGATAAGGCGCATAGAACTCCTTAACATAGAGATTAGAACAACCTAACCCCTCAATAAACTCCTTAAGCGTAATTTCCCCGTTCCGCAGCTTACTTTCCAAAGCGCTGAACTCATTCTTAATAATGTAAGGATTCAAATCACGCTCAAAAATTTGCCGATAAGCCGCTTGAATAACGGTTTGAGCCTCAGCCGGAGTCCGGTTCGTCAGCTTAAACACCTTCGTTTGCTCACGGCGTTTCTGCACACCTTGAGCCAAGCGCATATCCACCTCAGCCGGCGAGCGCTCAGGCACAGCACCCAACTCCAAGAAACGAGCAGTCGTTTCCACTTCAGGAGCCTTAGCGCCCTTATCAGCAATGGAACCAACACGCAGAGAACGCTGCGCTTGCCCTGCCGGCGTTAAATAACGCTCATAAGGCACAGTATCCTCACCAAACGCCTCTTCGTACTCCTTGCTATCAATAATGGCATCCACCAAAGCGTAGAAACCCTTCTTCGAGCAAAGATCAAAATAAGCATTCATCTCTTGGCGTCCATAGGTAGGACGGCCCAACAAACGGCGGTGAATATACTCAATCGCCTTACACACATAAAGCGAAGTCCAGTACATCTTGCGGAAAATATCCGACTTCGCCAAAAGCCGAATAAACTCCTTCATCGTAATTTCGCCATTTTCGAGCTTAATTTCTGCAACCTTTTGGCGTTGACCTTCATATAAATCTCGGCCAAACACTTGCAGATAAGCGGCTCTGATTACACCTTGGGTTGAGCTTTCCGAATACTTAACGCTCACACCCTGCACAGGAGTTGCACCGCGCTTACCATATTTCATGGTACCGCTAGGAATTTGATCCAACTTAAAGACCTTGGGCCCTAAGCTACCCGGATTATTGCCCCGTGCGGCTGGGTTGCTGAGTTGGTTTTCAATTCCTGCACCGCGACGAATCAAGATCCGGCGAGCATCCTTACCAAACGGTGCCGGTGCACTGCTGGGGTTACGAGTTTCTTTCGGGAAAATTGCCCCAAACTGAATTTCGAGGGGGTCATTTCCGCTACCGTAGGGATGTTGATCAGGTAACGGCTGTTCATAGGACGCATAAAGCGTAATGAACTGAGGAATTTTACGGAACGGAGCACTATAGTTAAACAAATCAAACTGCGGCCCCCAGTTGCGACATTCTTGGGCTTCTTGACCCAAACCACGCAAGTAGGGCACAGTTTCTTCGCCAAAGTAGTCCGCATATTCTTGCGAATCTACCAACGCATCTACCAACGCAGGTAAACCACCCTTAGACACAATGGAGAAATAGGTTTGCACTTCTTCACGAGAAGATGGAGCACGGCCTAAGATATGACGGAAAGCTAACTCCAGAGCGCGGCTGTTGATAAACGGCGTAAAGAATTGACTGCGGTATAAAGGAGATTTGGCAAGCCGGCGGATAAACTCCTTCATGGAGATTTCGCCATTTTTAACTTTGGATTCTAAATCAGAAATTCCTAAGCTGTAAGCGCGGGTAATATCGCGCTCAAAAACTTGCCTGTAAGCGGCTTTGACGGCATCGTTTTTCTCCGAAGACGACAAACCCGGTTTCATGGCATATTTCGGTCTGCGTTCTGCTGCATTAAAGTAAATTTGCGGCAGTTCTAAACCTTGTTGGTCATTGCTTTGACGCTGGCGGACTTTATTCGACGGAGTGGGGGCTTTAAATTCGTTGATCAGCACTTCAAAATACTGAGCTACGATATTTTTTCCTTCTTCGTCTTGTCTGAAATACCCCAAGGACGCGGCCCGCATTTCTTGCAGTGCTACCAAAGTGGCAGCTGTCGAGCAAGCGTTTTCGATGATTTCTCTTAATCCCCGCGTGTTGACGGCGATGATATTTGGATCGCCAGCCACAATAGCGTAGGTAACATAGCGCAAGAACCAGCTTAAATCCCGTAAGGATTTGCTCATGTTGCCTGGGCCATAACGGGCTATATTAATCGGTTGGAAGCCAGGGGGCAAGGGGCCACCACCAGGGGACAGGCTGAACAGTCCTTTTAATCCGTCAAAGAAGCCGCCGCCTTTGGCATCAACGTAGGTAACGGTTCCCAATTTCATGCCTTCTTTGTTGTCCATTACCGGCGCGGCTGCGGTTTTAACCGGCTCTGCGGGTTTTTCAAAGTAGGCCATCGGTGAACCGCCGGTGAAGATCCGGTTTGCGGCTCTCGACACGATTAGCTCTGCGTTTTTGGTCAGAGTTTCGGAAATGTCAAGGCGCTTGGCTCCTGATTTAAAGTAGCTTTCCAGTTCGCTGAGTTCGCCTCTTTGCAAAAACCGGTCTTGCTGTTCGGCGCTCGTTATCGTTGCGACTGGTACGGTTTGATATAGTTGCGGACGGGCTAATAAGCTTCCACCACTTGCTTTTACACTCATGCGATGTCAAAAGCTCCAATTTTGTATTACTGCGATTACCGGACTTGTGAGCGAACCAGAGCGATTGAAGTTTGGGCCTTGACCCTTTTGCTTCTCCGCTTAGGGATATCATTACCCCATCGGGCTTTGATTCCAGTTTTTTAAGATTAAAACGTTTCGGCCTCTCTCCCCCTGTTTGTTAAATTTTGTATCGGACAAATTTTGTTTAGTCTCTGGGCGATCATAAATTATTAGAGGACGTTTCCTGAGAAAAAAGATAAGTTTTGTAACATTTGCGGCGGGATGGGTTTGGTTTTTTTTCACGCAGAGGTCACGGAGGTTTCGCAGAGGTCACAGAGGTAAGAGAGGCTGGTGAGGGGGTTTTTGGTCTGGATCTAGGTTTGTTTATCCTGTGGATGCGGTTTTGGGATACAATCTTTTCCCAGTCTTTTATTTCTAATCTACAGTCCTATTCTTTTTTATGTCTTATATTAGTGGTTCTCAAGAAATTAGCGCGGCTGTGCGTCGGCTTTATGATACTTATCCTTTCCCTCCTGAACCTTTGCTTGATGAGGCTCCACCTGGTTATAACTGGCGTTGGAGTTGGCCTGCTGCTTATAGTTTTTGCACGGGCATCTATCCTTCTAGTTTAAAGGCTCGTATTCTTGATGCCGGTTGTGGTACTGGTGTGGGTACTGAGTATCTGGTTCACCTCAACGCTGAAGCTTCTGTGACGGGAATTGATTTGAGTGCTGGGGCTCTGGAGGTGGCGAAGGAACGCTGCCGCAGATCCGGTGCAGACCGGGTGGATTTTCACCATCTTAGTTTGTATGATTGCGCTCAGCTTGAGGGTGAGTTCGATTTAATTAATTGTGTCGGGGTTTTGCATCATTTACCTGACCCTATTCGTGGTATCAAGGCTCTAGCTTCTAAGCTTGCCCCTGGTGGCTTGATGCACATTTTTGTCTATGCTGAGTTGGGCCGGTGGGAAATTCAACTTATGCAAAAAGCTATTTCTTTGCTCCAAGCCGACAAGCGGGGCGACTATGAAGATGGTGTAAAAGTAGGTAGACAAATTTTTGCTTCTCTACCACAAAATAACCGACTTGTCAAGCGGGAAAAAGAACGTTGGTCAATGGAAAATATGCGGGATGCCAATTTTGCTGATATGTATGTTCATCCCCAAGAAATTGACTACAACATTGATACTTTATTTGAGTTAATTGATGCTTCTGGCTTAGAATTTATTGGTTTTTCTAATCCTGAATACTGGAACTTAGACCGGCTTGTGGGGAATGAACCATCTTTAATAGAACGGGCAAAAAATTTAAGTCAACGTGAATATTATCGGCTAGTTGAGTTGTTAGATCCAGAGAATATCACCCATTATGAATTTTTCTTAGGTCGAAAGCCAATTGTTAAAGTAGACTGGTCTTTAAACGAAAAACTTCAAAATGCAATACCTCATGTTTCTCCTTGTCTTCAAGGTTGGCCTTCTCAGCAAGTTTTTGATTACAACTATCAAATTGTAGAGTTATCTGATGCAGAGTTTGCCTTTATGCAGGCTTGTGATGGCAATAAAACAACTAGCGAAATTTTGACAACAATTCAGTGTTCTTTGGAAGAGGTAATAAACTTGCAAAAAAGACAGTTAGTTTTGTTGAAAGGTTAAACAATAGCTTTTGATTTCTCATCTAAAAAATTAGATTAGGGTGGTTTAATACCACCCTTTTTTATCCTTATTCAAGAGATGCGTCTTTTGGCAAAATTGCTCCGTTAGGCATAATTGTATTAAAGAGTTTTGCACCTATTAAATTTGTCCCGTAGAGATTTGCACCATAGAGGTTAGCTTCAGTTAAATCTGCCCCAGCTAAATTAGCCCAACGTAGATCAGCCCCACAAAGGTTTGCGTTAGTTAAATTAGCTTCTTGAAGCTTAGCCCCACACAGTTTAGCATCAGATAAATTAGTTTTTACCAAATAAGCTCCTATCAAAGAAGCCTCTATAAGTTGGGCAAAACTTAAATCTGCTTCACTTAAATCTGTTTCACAAAGAGAAGCAGCAGAGAGGTTAGTTTTGCTTAAATTCGCTCTCCATAAAAATGCACCACAAAGGTTAATTTTGCCCAAATGAGCATCACTAATATTAGCTTCAAACAAGCTGGCTTCCGCGCAGTCTGCATCTTGTAAATTAACTTGGCGGAGTTTGGCATAGCTTAGGTTAGCGCCTTTGAGTTTGCTACCACTGAGATTTGCCCTACAAAGTTCTGCCCCTACTAAATTTGCTTCGCTTAAATTTACTTTGATTAATTCAATACCGCTGAGGTTATTTCGGCTCAGCAATAGTTGTGTAAAAATTTCGTCGGGTATTTGATTTAAGGTTTTTTGTTCTGTCTCTGTTGTCAGGGTCACGTTTTCCACTCCTGGAAGATTTGCTTTTTTATTTTTGGGCTACTGTTAAGATGTTTGTCGGATTTCAGTGGCGGGGATTGCCAAAGGGCATATTCTACCATTTTAAGTTTTAGTTTGAATCATTGCCGGTGCTAACTAGTGGTTGGGGGCCTATTAAAGAAATAAGTTTTAGAAAAATATAATTTTATCAAGTTTAAAAAACTTTAGGGGGGGGGATGGCGTTTTAAGAGTGACATCGCCCCCGAAAAATATGTAAATCAAGCAGAAAAGAAAAAGCAACTGTTACGCTTTGCTTTGTCTTTGAGATTACAACAGGGGCTATAAAATTTTCAAGGAAGGAAAAAAAAATAATTCGGGAAATATTCGGGAAGTATTCGGAAATATTCAAATTAATTGTGATGGCTGAGACGATATCCCAAGCCGTGTACAGTTTCTATAAGGTTTTCGGGGGCATTTGCGGCTTTTAATTTCATCCGCAAACTTTTAATATGGGCTTTGACGGTTTCTTCTTCTGGGGGATTTTCCCAAGACCATAGCCGGTCGAGGATGACTGACCGGCTAAGTACACGACGACCATTTCGCAAAAGTAGTTCGAGGAGGCTAAATTCTTTGGGGGTAAGGTGTAGGGGTAAATTGCCATAGGAAACTTCGTAGGTACTGGGGTCGAGGGATAGGTTTCCCCAGGTAAGTATAGGGGGAGTTGAGGTGTTACCACGCCGCAATAGGGCACGAATTCTGGCTAAGAGTTCTTGAAGATCGAAGGGTTTAACAACATAATCATCAGCACCCGCATCCAGGGCGTTCACTTTATCATTACTGGTGTCTCGCGCTGTTAGCATAAGGATAGGTAAGGTGTGTCCGTGTGTGCGGATTTTTTGACATAGGCTGAGTCCATCAAGTTTGGGCAGGTTGATGTCAAGCAAAATTAAGTCGTAGGTGTTTTTTTGGATTTGATTCCATGCACTTTGGCCGTCTTTGAGGTGATCGACGACGTAAAGCTGGTCGTTGAGAGCTTCACAGAGGGCTTCTGCTAGTCGGATGTCGTCTTCTACAAGCAAAATCCGCATTTTTGGTTACACCTTGTTTGGATCTAAAAGGCCGTTGTGATGAGGAAAATTTTTTGTTTTTGCAGGGTTTCTTGCAATATACCTGATTTGGGGAATCTTCACCACGTCTATACTGGTATGTTTAGGGATGAAAAATTTGGGAAACGTTTGGTTTTGGAGAGAGTTTTGCTGTGATGAAATGGGCTGTGGAGTTGAAGTTTAGTGCGGCCGGTTTTTGGGGTGCTGTTTTGATTCTTTGTGGCCTTAGTGGTGGGGGTTATTGGACTACTACTCAGCTTTTTGAACGACAAAAACAGGTTGATTATAGTTATGAAGTTCTGCAAAAGGTCAGGGATATTTTAACGACTTTACGGGATGCAGAAAGGGCAAGGCGAGGTTATGTAATTACGGGAAAAGAGTCTTATTTAGATACTTATAAAAAAGCTATTGAAACGATAGATGATAAATTTAATACGGTTCGGTTATTAACAGCTAAAAGTAGAACTCAGCAACATCGGCTAGATTTGATTGAACCGTTGATTGCTTTGCGTATTGACTTAATTAAACAGTCTATTTTTCTTTATAAAAAAAATTCTAATGATAGAAAAGTTCAAATAGAATTGACTGATTTGGGAATTCGTCAACATGATGCAATTTGGAAAGTAATTGCGGAAATGGAAGCGGAAGAGCAAGGAATTTTACAACGGCGAATTAGGGAATCTGAAAAAACTTTTAATTATAAACTTTTTCTGGATGTGGTGGGTTATGGATTGAGTTTTTCTTTGCTTTTTGCTGTTTATTCTTTGTTACACCGGCAAATCTACAAACGTCAGCAATTTGAAGAAAGTTTGCGAGAAAGTGAAGAGCGTTATCGTCATTTATTTGAACTAAATCCTCATCCTCTTTGGGTTTATGATGCTGAAAGTTTGGTGTTTTTGGCGGTGAATGAGGTGGCGCTTAAACATTATGGATATTCTTTAAAAGAGTTTTTGTCTCTAAGAATTTTAGATATTTGTTTAGATCAAAAACAATTTGATTTGATGCCCTTTACTGAAGAGAGTTTTACAACCAAAGAAAAGCATATAAAGCAAGATAAAAGTGTTATTGATGTTGAAGTTGTTTCTCACGATTTAATATTTAAAGGCCGGCCGGCAAGGCTGGTTTTAGCAAGAGATATTACTGAAGAAAATCAGGCGCAGGAAGCCTTAAGAGCCAGTGAAGAAAAGTTTCGCCAAATAGCAGAAAATATCCATGAAATTTTCTGGATGAGTGATGCGGAAATGACAAAAATTTTATATGTCAATTCTGCTTATGAGCAAATATGGGGGCGTACTCGTGAAAGTTTATATGCTAATGCTTTGTCTTTTTTAGAGGTGGTTCACCCAGAAGATCGGGAAAGGGTGATGACAAATATGGAAAAAAATGCCGCGAAATCTATTGAAAATGAGTATCGAATTATTCGCCCTGATGGTTCAATTCGCTGGATTTCTGACAGCCGTTTTCCTATTAAAAATTCTGCGGGAGAAATTTACCGCCGTGTGGGAGTTAGTCAAGATATTACGGAACGCAAGCGGGTAGAAGAAGTGGGCCGGTTTTTGGAAAAAGAACGCGAAATGAGTGAATTGAAGTTACGCTTTTTTTCGATGGCTTCTCACGAGTTTCGCACGCCTTTAAGTACAATTTTGCTATCTGCTCAATCTTTAAAAAATTCTGGGGGAAGATGGGGAGAGGCAAAAACTTTTAAAAATCTGGATCGCATTGAAACTTCTGCTAAAACTATGACACAGTTGCTAACAGATATTTTGATGTTAACAAGAGCAGAGGCTGGTAAGCTTGATTTTCAACCGGAAATGTTGAATTTAACAGAGTTTTGTTTAACAATAATTGAACAAATCGAGGTGAGTTTGTTAGGAAATCAGCGGGTTTTGTTTGTGTCTGAATGGGTGGGTGATGATGCTTGGGTTGATGAAAAGTTGCTGCGTTCTATTTTAAGTAATTTGTTGTCAAATGCTATTAAGTATTCCGGCGAAGCCAGTTCGATTTATTTGACTTTAAGACGTTCAGGGGAACTGGCGATGTTTCAAATTAGGGATGAGGGAATTGGAATCTTGCTAGAAGACCGGCAATTTCTTTATGATTCTTTTCATCGAGGGGAAAATGTGGGGAATATTCCGGGGACTGGTTTAGGTTTGGCGGTTGTGAAAAAGTGTGTGGAGTTACACGGCGGTGGGATTTCTGTAGAAAGTGAAGTAGGGGTTGGGAGTTTGTTTACGGTTTGGGTTCCTTGTGGGAGGGTAGGTTAGTTTTAAATATCGCTTCATGCAGATATTTAAGAAAGATTTATTTAAGGGTCAATTGCTAATTACACGCAGCTTTTATTTGTTTTAATTTTTCAGCAACTTCTTGTGTAATTATCATTTGTTCTGCTTTGGCTAAGCCTGTTTCTAAGTCAGGACAAATTCCGCAATGCCATAAATAAAAGCCTCCGTTCCAAATGGCAGATTTTGTCATTTCTGAGGGTTTTCC
The DNA here is from genome assembly GCA_036704045.1 of Halomicronema sp. Classification (GTDB taxonomy): domain Bacteria; phylum Cyanobacteriota; class Cyanobacteriia; order Cyanobacteriales; family Oscillatoriaceae; genus Ancylothrix. The sequence continues at coordinate 96,255 of DATNQM010000018.1, forward strand.
TTGCAGGGTAGCTTGGATTTCTGTAATTAGTTCGGGGTTGGTTTCAGGAAGGGGAAAATCTTTACCTCCTAATCCATAATCCCATGAATGTAAGATTGTCCGCTCGAATTTTTGATGGGGGTTGGTATGGCCTACAATGACGGCACGATCTCTGGGTAAGTCTGGACTGCCTTCTAATCCTTTGACAGTTGTATAGGTAGTGACTCCTCGCAAAGTGTGAGCATCTTGAAACATTTGTTCGGTGGGAGGATGAACAAAACCTGATATAATGTGAGATTGTCCAGCATAGGGACACCAGATAAGTTCTAAGGTGGAGAGAGGAGGACGTTTACCTATTTGAGAACGGTAGGGAACGATTTGTTGAGCGAGGGGGAAATGGTGAGGTATATATACAAAGCCGAGGTGAGTTTTTTCGAGGATGTTTTGTATCTGGGGTATATCGTAGCGATTCCAGTATAGTCCTAATCCTTGCCATACTTCGATAAGGGGGATGCCTTCTTTGGTTGGCATTCTGTCTCCGCCGTGCAGGATTACGGGGACGCCGGCGGCAGTTAGGATGAGGGCGGTGATGGGGATGATGGGGGAGAATCGGCTGTGTCCGTCGTAGGGGGTGCCGAAGATAATAACTTTTTGAGAATTGTTGATGGGTTGGAGTTTGGGGCCAAGTTCGTCGTAGGCATCGAGCATTCCAGCAAGTTCAATGCCTGTGGGCCGTTTGATGCGGTGGGATATTAAAAAAGCCCCAATTTGGGCTGGGGTTGCTTGGTGTAGTAGCATCATTTCGGCGGCTTGAAAGGCTTCGGTGCGAGTTAAGTCTTTGTTGGTGTGGTTGCCGCTTCCTACTTTTTTCAGCAATTCTCTAAAGGCATCGCTCATTCTTGGAAGTTTACCCTGTGTTTAATTATTTAAAAGGTTGCCCTATTTGATTAAAGCATTAGGCGACTTGTGTTTGTGGAGAAAGTGATGAGGAATTTTTGCTGGTAAGTTGGGTGAAGTAGGCCGGTAAGAGTTCTTTGACGAGGCTATAAAACCGCCCTATGGGGGGAATTTGGAGGCGATCTCGGCTGGTGACGACAACGACTTGTCTACTGATGCCGTTTTCGTGGGGGGTGTTGCTGGTGGTTTCGATTTTGCGGATGGCGAGGGTGGGGTCTCGTTGGGCTTCTATGAGGGCTGTTTGAGGCAAGATGGCGATTAATTCGCCGCAGCGGACTACTCCTCGGAAGGCGTCTAGGGTGTTGAGTTCGAGGGCTGTTTTTAGTTTGATGCCGCGCCGGTCAAATTGATCTTGTACTAGGCGTTGCATTCCGTAGCCGTCTTTGAAGAGGACTTGTTGATACCGGCCTAGTTCTGTCCAGGGTATGTTTTCGTATTGGGTTAGGGGATGGTTGGCTGCCATTAAGACTTCTATGGTTTCGTTGTAGAGGGTTTCTACTACAAGATCGGGGCTGGCGGTTAGAAAACGGTTGTTCATTACGATGGCAAGGTCTACGAGTCCGTCTTTGAGGACTTTTAGGGCTCGGTCACTTCCAAGGGAGGTTACGCGCAGTTGGACTTCTGGGTAGTCTTGGGCGAATTTTAGTAAAACTGGGGGGAGGCTATAGGCGCAGACTGAGTGGATGGCGGCTATGCAGAGTTCTGGTTGTTTGCCGGCCATTAGATCGGCTAGTTCTTGATGGGCGTTTTGCCATTCGGAACAAATTTTTTTGGCGCGCGGTAGGAGGCGTTCTCCTCCTAGGGTGAGTTTGGCTTGGGCTGTGCGATGAAATAGGGGTAGCCCCAGGTCGGCTTCGAGTCCTTGCACTTGCCGGCTGATGGTGGATTGGGTGACTCCGCATTTTCTGGCGGCTTGTTGAAAGCTACCGGTTTCTGCGACTGCTAAAAAGGCTTGCAATTGCTCTAACCGCATGGTGGTTTAACCCCAAGGTTGTGAGGATTGACTTTTTCAATGAGGTTAGCCGGTCTACGATGGGCTTTCCGTACTGGTTGATACACCTGATTGGAAAAGTATTAAGAAATTACTAAGAAATTAGCATAGTTTTTTCTTTGACGGTAGATTTTTACTTTTTTTGCTGATTTTTTCTAATTTTGTTTGTTTATTGATGGATCTTACCGAGCAAGGGAACGAAGCTTTAAAAGGAGTTCTTTTTTTGGATTTTTTGACGGGGTTTACGGTTTTTTTTTGATAGATCAAGGGCTTACTATGAGAGTAAAGAGGAGTTTTGATATTGCTATGTATGGAGATATTAAACGGCGTGTTTATGAAGTTTTAGAAGGTTCTGAGTCTCAGGATTGGCTGAGTCGTTTGGATGATTTTAGTGTGACTTTTTTGGTTGTTTTAGATGTGGCAGATTTTATTTTAAAGACTTCGCCTTCTTTTTATAGTCACTACCAGTTATCTTTGTTGAGTATTGAACGAGTTGCTTTAGTTTATTTTACGATTTTATATGTTTTACAAGTTTGGTCTTGCACGGTTGATGCTCGTTATTCTCATCCGATTAAAGGCCGGTTGAAGTATATATTTACTCCTCTGGTTTTGATTGATTTGATGGCTATTTTGCCTTTTTATTTGATGGCTATTTTTCCTCAGTTTGTTTTGATTGAGTTTTTAGAGGTTTTTCGGTTGTTGCGATTGTTAAAGTTGATTCGCTATTCGGAATCTTTGCGAACGATTTTAAGAGTTTTGGGGAATAAAAGACAAGAGTTATTTATGACGTTTTTAGAGGTTTTGATTTTGCTGGTTTTTTCTTCTAGTTTGATGTATTTTGCGGAAAATAAGGCTCAACCTGAAGCTTTTTCGAGTATATCGGGGGCGATGTGGTGGGGTGTTGTGACGCTGACTACGGTGGGTTATGGGGATGTTTACCCAATTACGGCTATGGGTAAGTTTTTTGGGTCTATGCTTGCTTTTATTGGGATTGGTTTATTTGCTTTGCCGGCGGGGATTATTGCATCGGGTTTTTCTGAGGAGGTACAGAGAAAAAAAGAATTAAATAAGGATAATTATCTGCCAAAGCTAGAAGAAATAGCCGATTATATTGACCGTTCGGCAGAGGTTATGAAGTTATGTGTTGATGCTGCTAAGAGGAAATTAGGTGATGATTTTTCTGATGAAAAAATATTGTGTGAGTTGGCAAGTTTGCTTTATGAAGATGCGGTAAAAAAGTTTAATTTTTAGGGGTTTATCGGGTAAAAAATATCTGTTTTAGCTTGGGAATCAGAAAAAAGGTAAAAAGATGGGTGTTAATAGTCCACCGGCAAGCCAAAATTTTCTAATAATTCGGTGTTTTCTAATAATTCATTCACCGGCCCATCTGCTTGAATTTTTCCGCCTGTTAAAATCATTGCTCTTTGGGTTGTTTTGCGTATCCAATTGAGGTTATGGGAGGCGATTAATAATACATCCACCGGCAAGTTTATTAAGACTTTGGCTAAGTGCCGGCGCCAACCTGGATCTAAGCCATTCGTGGGTTCATCTAAGATTAAAATTGAGGGTTCTAAGGCTAAAATTGCGGCGAGGGCTGCTAGTCTTTTTTGTCCTCCCGAAAGTTCGTGTGCAGAACGATTTTCGTAGGCTTGTAAACCAAATTCTGCAAGTAATTGACGGGCTTTATCTTTGGCTATGGCCGGTGGGACTCCGTAGTTGCGTGGGCCAAAGGTGACGTCTTCAAGAATGGTGGGCATAAATAGTTGGTCATCTGCATCTTGAAAACAAAAACCTATCTGCCGGCGTACTTGGGCTAAGGTTGAGTTTTCAAGTCGAATTCCTTGAATACAAATTTCTCCGGCTGTTGGTTTTTTTAAGCCAATTAAGTTATCTAATAAGGTGCTTTTTCCTGAGCCGGTCGGGCCTAGTAAGGCGACTCTTTCCCCCGCCTGAATATTTAAAGAAATTCCCTGTAAAGTTGGTTGTTGATTTGGATAGCTAAAAACCAGATTGTTAACTTGGATGCCTGGTTTTGATGGGCCTTTTTTTGGTTCAGTCAAGCGATACTTTCCTTGAATTTAAAATTTGAGATAAGAGCTAATAGTTATACTAGCAGCAATTAAGCTGAGGACGATTAGGATGGCTCTTTCTTTGGGTGGAAATTTGTTGTCATTTGGCAATATTCCTTGATATCCGCGCAATAACATTGCGTTATAAACGCGCTCGGAGCGTTGCAAACTTCGCAGATAAAGTGCTCCTATCATGGATGCACTGGTGTAACGTAACCAACCGGCTGCACCGCTCAAACCACGACACTGAGAGGCTCTCTGCATTTGGTTAACTTCGGAAAGGAGAATTTCTAGGTATTGACCGGCCAAAAGTAAGATTTCTTTGAAGGCTGGAGAGAGGGGTAAACCTTGTAAGGCTATTGCAAAACTATGGGGTGGCAAAGTTAATAAAAAGCTGTTCATGGTTAATAAACAAACAAGGGAACGAATAAGTAAAAAACTAGCACGTTCCCAACCGTGAGGAAAGGCAATGATGGTTAGTAAAATGAGTTCGGAACCAAGCAATTTAAAAAGGGTTTTGATTGGCACTCGTAAGGCGATAGCCCAAGCGAATGCGAGACTACCATAAATAGCTAACCCTGACCAAGTGGGAGTTTTTAAACAAGCGGCTCCGATGACAACAATTAACGATAGCCGCAATTTAAAAGGAATAGAAAGATTAAGCATTGTTTGGTTTGGTAAGCTTGGCTATTCCAAATGCTAAACCAAAAGAAGCTGCGCTGCCTAAAAGGCCGGTGATGCTGGTACCAACTGGCCCCCATCCTTCTATATTGTAATCGGCAAAGGGTGTGGGAATGTTGACACGGACGTTTTCTGCTAATTGTATAAACCCTAAATTTTCGGCAACTTTTTCTAATCCATCGGGCCATGCAGAAGCAAATAAGGACAAAACACCGGCGATTAAACAAATACTAATAACTGGTATTAACCAGCCTTTTATTTGTGATTGTGATCCGGGTAATAAATCTGGTCTTGCTGTTGCTAAATAGGTTAATACTCCGCCGGTAATGATGCCTTCACCAATGCCTATTAAGATATGAACACCGCTCATTGCAGGTAAGACTAAATTGGCCGGTGCTGTGCCTGATAAAATTAATTCTATTCCACAAGCAACGGCGGCTGCTACTACACTAATTGCGGCTGCTATACCGGCAGCTAAAGGAAGCCGTCTTTTATTTCCTCCTAATAATCTTTGTAATACTTGTGTTAAATTCCACCCTGTCCAAACTCCAATTAATCCGATATTAAAAATGTTGGCTCCTAAAGCTGTAACTCCCCCATCTGCAAATAAAATTGCTTGAATAATTAAGACAGTTGAAATACAAAGAGTGCCGGCCCAAGGACTTCCTAATATAATTGCTGCTAAGGTTCCTCCTAAAAGGTGGCCACTGGTGCCACCGGCAACGGGAAAATTAATCATTTGCGCGGCAAAAATAAAGGCTGTTGTTAAGCCTAAAAGTGGTGCTTGTTTCATTCCATAAGCATCACGAGCTTTGTTTAGCGCTACTGAGACTACAGCGGCACTGAGGAGGCCGGTTGCTGTTGCTACTGGCAGAGAAACAAATCCATCGGGAATGTGCATTCCTGTCTCCCAAAATTGTGTGTCTTTTGATAGAAAAGCAGATTTATTATCAATTTTACAATCCCCATATGGGGGGATTTACCCAGTCACCCTTTTGCCCCTATTCAATTTTGATATTACAGATTTTTATAGATTGCTTCACTGCTTGGCTTTCAGAGATGAGCATTCTGTATTTATGAAAAAATGCAGCCGGTAACTAGCCAAAAAATTAATTTTTATTTAACAAGTTCATATAATTTATTGTTACTCAATACTTTTCAATATGTTGGTAATAAAAATAGTCTTAATGAAAGTAACTATCAATAGCAATGATAAGTTTGCTCGGTTGTCTGAAGGTTTTTTTTGAATAATCGGGCTTTTGTTTGAAAATAAAAAATCCTTGAAAAGCCTTAAAAATAATACTTTTAGGGATTATCAAAAAAAAATTCATTTCACTAAACCCGTAAATGTTAAAAAATGTTACAATACTATTGCAAATTTTTGACAATATTTTTATTGTTACTAAATGAAAAGGACTGCTAACAAAAAATCTATGCTTTTGTAGGGAAAGAGCAATTGAATCCAAAACAAAGCCGTTTTGAGATATAAAGCACAAAAATATGATGATTTATTCATCAAAATTTTTGAATGCTTAAATTATTCTCTTTCAACTGCTTAACTTAGTCCCAGAAAGGTAAAAAAGTAACCTTTTTATTGCCAGCAAATTCAAAACAAATTGGCCAGCATATTTCAGGAGATTTTCAAAGGTGCAGAAAACATTTTCAGAAACAAATGCCACCAAATTTACTAAACAGTTAGATGTCGCCAAATTATCTATCTATGGTAAAAGTTTTTATTAGCAAAATCGATGCCCGTAAATCATGGCAAAGTTTTCAAGCTAATTGCTAAATTTATGGTAATTTTTACTTTTGCTAGTTTGATTGAAGTGAGTTAATAAAAAGCCGAAGAAAACCTGAAATAGATTATTATGAAAAAAGTAATCAACCAAGAATGATAAATTAACTAAAAACCTCCGGCAACCTAAACTTTTCTAAGAAAATAAGAACAAAAAAACGTTCTTGATCTTATTTCATTTACACTTTACCCAAGCGCTTTTTAACTTCAAAAAATGTCTAGTCAACCGCTCTTTTTAAATCGTCGTACACTACTCCAAATGGGTCTTGCTGGCCTAGGTGTTACGGGGGCTACCATTGCTTTATCTCAAACTTTAAATCAACCCAAAATTAGGCCGGCAAGAATTCCTAGTTTTTCTGAAAATGAAGTGGAAATAAATGGTGTTGATTTTAATCCAATGGCGATTTTACGCGATTTTGATTATGGCACTATCAAAAAAGAAAATGGGCGAATTATTCGGGAATATCGTTTGGTTGCCAATACAACGGAACTAAAGTTAAATAATGCTGTTACATTTAACAGTTGGAATGTTAATAAACGAGTTCCAGGGCCCACTTTAAGAGCAACAGAAGGAGACCGTCTTCGTATTATTTTTCTTAATCAGGCCGGTCACTCTCACTCTTTGCATTTTCATGGGATCCACCGTTCAGAAATGGATGGCATAAAACCGATACGTCACGACACAGCTACTATCTATGAATTTGATGCGGAACCCTATGGGGTTCATCTCTATCATTGCCATATTGCGCCGGTGACTCGCCATATTAATAGAGGGTTGTATGGAATGTTTATTATTGACCCACCAAAACCTCGTCCACCGGCGGATGAAATGGTGCTAGTTATGGGTGGATATGATACCAATGATGATGGCAAAAATGAGCTTTATGCTTTTAATGGATTGCCGAATTATTATATGCAACATCCCATAAAAATTTATCAAAATCAGCTTATTCGTGCTTATGTTTTGAATATGGTTGAATTTGATGCCGCACTGACTTTTCATATTCATGCAAATATGTTTCAAGTGTACCCAACCGGCCGCACTTTAACACCTACCCAAGAAACAGATGTAATAACTATGGGAACGGCTGAACGTCATATCTTAGAGTTTAGTTTTCGCTATCCGGGCAAGTATATGTTTCATCCCCACCAAGATGATATTGCAGAACATGGCTGTATGGGTAACTTTGATGTGATTGCTTAAATTTTTTGAAAAAAATTTTCAATAATCTTGACAATAATTAGCAAGAAGGAGAAAATAAAGAGTCTGTCATTCTCAGAATAGCCAAGCTTGCCGCTTCCTCCTAGTTAGGCAAGTAAATTTCCAGAGTTAATCGATTTGTGGAAAACAATTTTTTGTGATTCTACGAGATTAGCCGGCAAGTTTTTAAAGGGTTTTACCTCTTAAAAGTTCTGAAATTTCTGTCAAAAAAATCCTCCAATAGGAAATTAGTTATGACCTTTTCTTTTCGCTTTAAATCTTTGGTTTTTGCCCTGGCGAGTTTAATGTTAATGGCCGGTTGTAACACCAATTCTGCAAACAACAGCGACACCCAAACCCCCACCAACTCAACATCTAATACATCCACAAATGAGCATGGTGGTAGTCACAGCAACGATAAAAAAATCAACATTAACAGCGCCATTTTATCAGAACTAGACAAACTAGAAGCCAAACTGGGAATACCGGCCCTGTCAAACAAAATTCAAGGCAGCAGACCCTATGCAAACCCCGAAGAATTAGTCAGTAAAAAAGTCATCACTCAAGAACAATTTGACCAAATAAAAGACATGGTGACAGTCGAAGATATCACCCTTACAGGTGAAGCCAAAGACGTTGATTATATGACCAAATTAGGCTTAATGAAAGGTCATTTAATCGTCGCCAAAGAACTGTTAGACCAAAAAAAGCCAGACCAAGCAGAACCCCACATTGGCCACCCCGTTGAAGAAATATATGTTGATGTAGAAGAACAACTCAAAGAACGCAATGTTAAAGAATTTAAATCTTCTCTAATTAACCTGCAAAACCTAGTCAAAGCAAATGGCAAAAATGAACAAATAAAACCTGAATTTGAAGCCTCAATGCAAGCTATTGATAGCGCAATTAAAGGCTTACCAGAAAATCAACGAAATAATCCTAAATTTGTGCTGCAAGTAATTAACGAATTACTAGATGCTGCTAATTCAGAATATGGTGCTGCTATCGCTAATGGTAAAATTGCTGCGGCCATTGAATATCAAGATTCTCGTGGCTTTGTTATTTATGCTAACAGCCTTTATAAAACCATTTCTAAGCAAGTATCAACACAAAATCCTGAACAACATAAAGCTATAGAAAATAGCATGGCAGAATTGATAAAAATTTGGCCGCAAGCAATGCCACCAGCTGCGCCGGTATCGACACCAGAGCAAGTTAATAAACTGGTAAAAACCATTGAGGAAAATACACAAAAAATAATTAAATCCTAAAATTTAGTGTGGGCATTGCCCACCTATTTTTTTAGTTGGCATGACCTAAATTTAAAACAACTCATCAGTAAAATTATGGATTTTTCTTCTGCTTTACCGACTTTTGTAATCACTTTGCGCGAAGGTGTAGAAGCCGCCTTAGTTGTAGGAATTGTCCTTGCTTGTTTAAAAAAAGCAAAGCAAAGTCATCTCGCACCTTGGGTTTATGCCGGCGTAATTGTTGGGCTAATTGCTAGTGGTTTTATTGGTGTATTATTTGGAACGCTATTACAAGCTTTAAGCAAATCTAATAATCCTTTTGCACCAGTCATTGAATTTTTATTAGAAGCAGGTTTTAGTATTTTAGCAATTGTGATGCTTAGCTGGATGCTAATTTGGATGACTCAGCAAGCCCGATTTATGAAAATGCAAGTTGAAGAGGCTGTAAATAATACCTTAAACGACAATACAAACCGGGCCGGTTGGGGTATTTTTAGCTTGATTCTTATCGCAGTAGTCCGCGAAGGATTTGAAACAGTTTTGTTTATTATTGCTAAATTTCAACAAGGTTTAATTCCGGCCTTGGGGTCTCTTTTTGGTTTAGGATTAGCCGCAAGTATTGGTGTTTTGTTGTTTAAATGGGGCATTAAAATTAACATTCGCCAATTTTTTCAATATATGGGAATTTTATTGTTATTAATTGTTGCCGGTTTGGTGGTTTCAGCCTTGGGGCTTTTCGATACAGCTATTAACACTTTGGCACAGATGGATCGTCAATCCCAATCACTTTGTTTTTACTACGAACATTTCGCAAAAATTCACTCTTGTATCCTTGGCCCTATTTTGTGGAATACGAGCAAAATTTTACCAGAAGATAAGTTTCCTGGTTTGTTATTAAATGCCCTTTTTGGCTATACCGATAAACTTTATGTAGTGCAAGCAGTGGGTTATTTACTGTTTTTATTTACCATTGGTGCAATTTATTTTCAAAGCCTTAGTGGGCGCGTTTTCTTTCCAATCAAAAATGTTCGACCGGCCAAATAATAAGCTCTTTTTGCTACACCGGCACCAAAGCAAGCATAATAGAATTAGAACTAACCACAACCCAGCTTTGAGACAGAATGAAAGACCTAGACCTACAAAAAACAATTGGCCTACTAAACAGCATCATGGAATTTGAACTAGCTGGTGTCGTCCGCTACACTCATTATTCTTTGATGGTAACTGGCCCCAACCGTATCCCCATTGTCAATTTTTTTAAAATGCAAGCCACAGAATCTCTTTTACACGCGCAGCAAGTAGGAGAAATTCTCACCGGCTTAGAAGGTCATCCTAGCCAGAAAATTTCACCCATTGAAGAAACTTACAAACACTCCGTTCGTGACATTCTTGAAGAAAGTCTTAACCACGAAAAAAAAGCCCTAGAACTTTACAAAGACTTGTTAGATGTTGTACAAGATGCGAGCGTTTATTTAGAAGAATTTGCCCGCACTCAAATTGGTCAAGAAGAACTACACAACATTGAAATAAGAAAAATGTTGCGCGACTTCAGTTAAACTATAAATTGAGGATTGGGGTAAATATCCCAATCCTCCGTCAAAAATACAACTACTTTCAAACTTATTTCAAATAAAAATGCTACCAAAATCATAAAAAAACCTATTTTTAAACAAATTTTAAAATCCGTAAAAAAACTTCCATTAATCATTAGTTATTTATTATCCTCTAACCCTTAATTAATATGGATTTTAGTGCTGCTTTACCCACATTTACAATTGCTTTAAGAGAAGGAGTAGAAGCCGCTCTTGTAGTCGGAATAGTCCTAGCTTGCCTCAAAAAAGCCGGTGCCACCCACCTCAATAATTGGGTTTACACCGGCATTTTTAGCGGCATTATTGCTAGTCTTATTGTTGGCTTAATTTTTAGCTGGGGAATGGAAATACTCACCCATTCAAATACATTTTATGCCCCCCTCATTAAACCATTACTTGCCACAATTTTAAGTGTAGTAGCAATCGGAATGCTAAGCTGGATGTTGGTTTGGATGACCAAACAAGCCAAAACCCTTAAAACAGAAATTGAAGGCGCAGTCAACGCCGTACTTTCCAACTCAAAAACCTCCGCAGGCTGGGGAGTTTTTAGCTTAATTTTTATTGCAGTTTTAAGAGAAGGATTTGAAACTGTTTTATTTATTTTTGCCCGTTTTCAAGAAGGTTTTATCCCCGCTTTAGGAGCCTTGGCCGGGCTTTTTGTTGCTGCTATTATTGGCGCATTATTGTTTAAATGGGGAGTTAAAATTAACTTGAAATTGTTTTTTCAATTCATGGGAATATTTTTATTATTAATAGTATCGGGTTTAGTAGTTTCAGCCCTCAAAAACTTAGATTTAGCAGCCTCAATTTTCGCCCAACTTAACTCTAATAGTAGATTTTGTTTTTCTCAAGATTCATGTATTTTAGGTCAAAAAATTTGGGATGCAACCAGCTTTTTACCAGACAATGAATTTCCGGGTGTTGTGTTAAAATCCCTATTTGGTTATCGCTCAAAACTTTATCTTATTCAACTATTAGCTTATCTCAGTTTTTTAGGAATTGCAGGAACCAGTTATTTTAAAAGCCTTAACAATCCATCTTTAACCCCACAAACACCGCTCTCTAAGCAAACCTTATCCTAAACTTTTGTAGAAATAGGACTGCCCTACCTACCCCCCTAAATATATGCCTAAACCCTATAATAACTTCAGATCACCAATCAAATCCATAATTTTTTCAAACTGAAAATCATTTGCTAAAGAAGTTAAAACATTTGCCAAATGTAACTTCTCAGATGGAAGTTGCTTAATGAGATAAAAAATTGCATCATCACTGCATTGGCAAGCATGGAGATGTAAACTTTTTACCCAATCTTTCGGCATTTCCAACAACTGAGATTGTAACTCAGCATCACTGAAAGAATTTTGAATAAAAACATCTTGTTTCGGGGGAGTTGGATCAGCAAAGACATAATCAACTTGCAAATATTGACTAATTTTTTCTAACACAATATCTTGACGAAAAGGCTTACAAATAAAATCATCACAACCCGCACTCAAAACCACTTGACGATCTTCTTCAAAAGCACTAGCAGTTAAGGCAATAATCACCGTTGTTTTTGCTTCTAAATAAGCTTTAATTTTTTTAGTTGCCTCATAACCATCCATAATAGGCATCCTCATATCCATAAAAATCAAATGGGGCTGCCAACTCAACCAAGTATTTACTCCTTCTTCGCCATTTTCAGCCTCTTTTACAGAGAAACCAACCGACGTTAAAAGTTTACTTAAAACAAGCCTACTTTCAGGCTGATCGTCCACAACTAAAATTTTATATTCTGGTTGATTGGGAACTAAACTCAAGACATGACGCATCGGTTGTTTAATTTCAATATCCTTTGTTTGGGCCGGTTCAAACGGAATATCAAAACAAAATAAACTTCCCTCTCCAAGCTTACTATCCACTCGAATTGCACCACCCATTAATTGCACAAATTTTTGACTAATAGGTAAACCTAAACCTGTTCCTCCCTGAGATTTTCGGCCTATTTCTGTTTGTCCAAACGCCTCAAAAAGTAAATTCATTTCTTCTGGGGCAATACCAGGGCCACTATCTTCAATTTCAAAAATTAGCGAATTAAAAGCTGTTTTTAAACGCAAAATAACTCGACCTTGTTGCGTAAACTTTAAAGCATTTCCCACAATATTTAACAAAACTTGTCTCAGTTTACCTCCATCTGTTCGTACATATCTAGGAACATCCGCCCCTATTTCAAACATTAACTGTAATCCCTTAGATTGGGCTTTTAAATCCAACATCTTTTTTAAAGTATCTAAAAGATTAATTAAATCCAAATCTTCCAAGTTCAAAGAAAGTAGACCGGCTTCAATTTTAGACATTTCCAAAATATCATTAATTAACTCCAGCAAGTGTTCACCGGCCCGATTAATAATTCCTAAATTTTCCTGTTGTTGGTGATTAAGAGACAAATCACGACTCATCACTTGTGTGAAACCCAAAATCGCATTCAGAGGCGTTCTTAACTCATGGCTCATATTAGCTAAAAACTCACTTTTTGCCTGATTAGCAGCATCCGCAGCGCAAACAGCTTGCTGTAATGCCGCTTTTTGACTTTGGGTTTGCGCCAACAATTCCGCTTGTTGCAAAGCAACACCTAACTGAGCCCCTATTTGGACAGCAATATTAATTTCAGTTTCGCTCCAATTTCTAGTATCAGAATTTTGATAACTTGCCAGCAAACCCCACAATTTATCCCCGCAAAAAATTGGAACCGTAATATAAGCTTTCGCTTGCAATTGTTCCAAAATCTGAATATAACAAGATTGAAAATTAGCCTTATAAATATCACTAATCATTAAATAAGTAGAAGGAATATAACCACCTCCTTGAGTTTCTTTTAGATAACTATCAGTAATAAAATATCCCGAATTTTCAATAAAATTTACCGCACAATCTTCCCCAGAAATTGATGTTTCTTTAAAAACTAAATCCTTTGTTTCTTTATTCAGCAGAGAAACCCACTCTTTCCCTACCGACTCAGCCACAATTGCCCCACTCCAATCTTCATTAAATCGATAAACAAGCACCCGGTCACAATTCAAAACTCTCCGCAACTCATTAGAAGTTGCACTAAAAATAATTTCAATATCTAGTGTTTGACGCATTCGTTGAATAACTAAAGTTAATGCCCTTTCTCTCTCCGCACTTTCGCGCAATATTCGTTCTGCTTGTTTGCGTTCAGTTATATCTTGATGAGTACCCGCCATCCGCAAAGCAGTACCCTCTGTATCGCGCTCAAAAACCTTACCCCTATTTAAAATCCACTTCCACGAACCAAACTTTGTTTGCATCCGATATTCCGCTTCATAAGTAAAAGTTTCTCCCGCAAAATAAGCATCTAAAATATTTTGTACTTTTGGTAAATCTTCTACATGAATTAACTTCCACAAACCATCTATATGATCTTCCACTTCTTCCGGTTCATAGCCCAGCATTTTTTTCCACTGAACATCAAAATAAGTTTTGCCAGTTTGAATATTCCAATCCCACAATCCCAAAGCACTACCTTCTAAAGCAAGCTGTAAGCGTTGTTGACTTTCTTTAAGTGCTGCTTCTGCTTGTTTGCGATGAATCAACCACCCCAGTTGCGCCGCCACCGCATTTACCAACTCCAATAAACGCGCATCTGGTAAACTTTTTGCAGCCTTGAAAAACACCAAAACAGCTACTATTTTTTCATTGGCAATAATCGGCACACCAAAACCAGTTTTTAAAACAATATTTCCAGAAATTTTGTTTTGCAAAAAAACTGAAATTTCGCTTTCAGCAATATCTGTTATCCATTCACTATGTTGTGATAACCAAATCCGACTTGCGAGCCCTTCATTCGCCGCCAATGTCACCACTTCACTGTGATGAAAAAAAGCATCAAAATTATTTGTATCTCCATACCATCCCGAACTATATTCTAACCCTCTACCATCCGCCGCCGGCACCCAAGCCTCCCCCACATCCCAACCAATTGCCCCCCCTATTAAGCGTAAAATAACCGCCAAAGCATCCTTCACACTACCGGCTCTTCCAATCGCTTGAGTTGTTGTTAATAATAAACGCATTTCTCGATCTACTCGTTTGCGTTCTGTAATATCCCTTAAAGAAGCTAAATACGCATTAACGCCTTCCCAACCAATCTCTACCACCCGCATTTCAGCCGCAATCAACCCCCTAACTGGATGGTGTATTTCTACTTCAATTGCTTCGTTAACCAAAATCGGCAAACCCAAATTTTTACCCAATAATTCCGTAGAACTTTTGCCAAATAAAACTTCCCCAGCCGCATTCACAAATCTTACAACTCCAGCCGCATCAACAACAATCAAACTATCTGCATTTGTAGCAATAATTGTACTAAGACGTTGTTGACTTTCCAGCAATTCTGCCGCCAGTTGTTGACGTTCTTTAATTTCTTCCTGTAGCTGCAAATTTTGTCGATCTAAGGCATGGCGTGCTTCTTTTTCTTGTTGCAACAAATTTGCCTGAGCAATCGCAATTCCTAACTGCTGAGCAATAGCTTCTACCAGTTCTATTTCTTCATCTGTCCATTTTCTAAAATGATCGCACTGTTGTAAGCTGATAATTCCATTTGGTTGATCTTGATACGAAGTGCGAACCGACAACATCGATTTAATTTTATATTTCCGAATTAATGCCTGATACTTAGCTAAAAGCAAATCTTTTCTAACATTTTCTGTAGCTCTAGGTTTATCAATTAATAACAATTTATTTGCATACGCATTGCCGCTAGGAGAAATCTTTAAATTTTTCAAAGATTCATAATTCATCGTTAAATACTCACTAGCTACTCCCAATTCATAGAAAGGTTTGGCAGTATAAGTATAAATTACACAACGACTGACACCTAACGCTTGCCCAATTTGTTTAGCAGCAGTTTCAAATATTTTTTGTGGTTCAATTTCCGAGCGAATTTTATCAGTCATATATCTAATAAATTCGCTGCAATAAAATTGCCTTTGTAACAAGGTTTCTAATTGCTCCCTCTTTTCAATTTCTTCCAGAAGTTGTGTATTTTGTTCTAAAAGCTTTTTAGAAAGACGACCTATGCTTAATTGGTTCTCTATTCGAGCTAAAACTTCCGTACTTTGATAGGGTTTAGTAATGTAATCATTGGCCCCACTATTAAACGCTTTAACTTTATCAATAGCATCATTTTTTGCACTCAGAAAAATTACAGGTATATGACGAGTTTCTTCGGATGCTTTCAAAAATTCGCAAACTTCGTAACCGTTCATATCAGGCATTAATACATCAAGCAAAATCAAGTCTGGGCAATCCAAACGAACAGACTCTAAAGCCTTTTTACCATTAGATGCTACTTCCACTTTATAGCCGTGCATCAATAAAATTTCAGTTAAAACATACAAATTTAAGGGAGTGTCATCAACGGCTAAAATATTACCTTTATTTACACTATCTTTCTGCGGCTTCATAGGTTAGATTTTTTTGCTACTTAGTTGACCTTTAATGGGTTCAGAAATTTACAACTTTGCTATTCAACAAAATTGATATCTCATTACAATCATTTTACTTGCCACAAGTCTAGTTTAGTGCCACCCCCTTTCTAATTTTTTCCTAACTTCCTTTTCACAAACAGCCACCGGATTTACTTTATAATAAGAACATAGCTTTTTTAAATAAAATTATGCAAAATACCTTGTTTATTTTGCCAAAAAATTTTTTAAAAGTCTTGAAAAAAGCCTAAGATAACTCCTCAAATAAAAGAATTAAAATTGTACCGAAACTTTAGCGTTGCAAAAATTAAATTTTAAGAAAAATGTACTAACTGCTACAATTAAAACTTATCTGCAATAAATATTACATAAAAATGACCATAGCAACCATCCACCAAATTTTTACTCATCCCATTAAAGGTTTGACTCCCCATCCCAGCGAAAAAGTGTTTTTGAAAGCAGGGCATGGCATCACAGGAGATCGAGCTTTTGCCCTCATACATACAGAAAACGGCATTCAACCCCCATCCACAATACCTTGGAAACCCAAAGGCAACTTTGCCATGCAAAATGACTGGCCTGGACTGGCAGCTTTAGACTGTTATTATGACAACTTAACCAATACTTTAACCGTAAAACATAAAGGTGTCTTACTCCTCCAAAGCCGAACCGATACCCAGGAAGAAAGAAACTTAATAAGCGCATTTTTCACCGGCTATTTAGCATCTTTACACCCCACTGATACTGCCAGACATCCTCAAAAAAATCCTCTATATTTAGTAGGAAATACCAAAGAAGATACCCGCTATCCCGACCGAGAACCAGTCCACATTTCCCTCATCGGTCAAGCAACCTTAGACATCATTAGTGAAGCCGCCAATTCTCCCGTCGATGCCCGTAGATTTCGCCCCAATTTTGTAATAAAAGGCATTCCTGCTTGGGAAGAATTTAACTGGATAGAAAAACAATTTCAACTCGGAGAAGCTAAAATATGTATTACTGCTCGCATTGGCCGGTGTGCCAATATTGATGTCAACCCCGAAACCGGCGACCGCGATCTTTCTCTTTTTTCCCTATTACCAAAAAAATTTGGTCATGCCCAAACCGGCGTTTTAGCCACCGTCATTAACAGCGGTTCAGTAGCTATTGGAGACACCCTCACCTTAGCGTAATATCAAATCAAAAACTAAAAACCCAGTATCTTAAAAATACTGGGTTTTTAAAAACTTAAAAATCTATCAAATTACTCAGATATTACTTATCAGTCTTCACACAATTAAGCATCCGTAAAGTAGCCGCCGCTGCATAGTTCCGGCGAGTTTCCGTATTGGGATAAAAAGAACTACCAGTTTCATTAAAAGCAGAAGCTACATTACAATAACCAGACATCCGAGAAATAGTCTCCGCAGCCCAATGACCCGTCGTATCATTGAAAGCTTTTGATTGTACTTTTGGCGTCAAAGTAGCGGATAAACCACGCATCGTTTTACCCTTTTCTGCTGCACGACGCAACACCGCAATCATTTCCGCCCTCGTTACCGTTTGGCTAGGACGAAACGACCCATCCCCATAACCACTAATAATATTATTATCCCGTGCCCATTGAATTTTTGCGGCACTCCATCGGGTTGTTTCCACATCTGGATAAGGGCGAGTAGAAACAACACTTGGTAAGCTAATATTCACATTTGGAATCTTACCCAAAGACTCCACCACCATTGACACCAATTGCTCACGAGTAAGAGTATCTTGGGGACGGAAAGTATTATCTTTAAACCCAGCTACAAACCCAGCATTAACCGCTTGATCAATTTCCGAAGCATACACATCGTTTCGGATATCTGCAAACAATGTTCCACCAGTATTGCCACCAGTATTGCCACCAGTATTGCCACCAGTATCACCAGGAACACCACCCAAAACTGTATCAGTTGTGAAATAAACGTGACCTAAAGTTTTATCTTGATAAGTACGTTTTGTGAGACGCCAACCAGGATTAAGAACCACCTTTGCAAAAGTATTAGAAACCCCATAAGTACGACCAATTTTTACCATAGGGCCATTAGGATCTTTAGCCGGAACTCCCATCAAAACTACATCATTTCCCTCTGGAACTAAACGCAAAGTGTACTGCCAGCCTAAATCTTGATCAGCCATGCGGATAGAATAACCATTACTATCAACACTGCGACCACAAATACCCGTGAAATCAAAATTTAACAGCAAAGGTTCCACAGTGGCCGGTTGAGAACCACTTTCACTCCAGCAGGATCTTTGCGTAGAAACTTGTTCAAAAACCAACAGCTTATAAAGATTATTTTGCAGAGGTTGTGCAACCACAATAAACTTATTTTGATCAACTTCTTTTTTTCCAAATAAAACCTGTGCATTCACAGGGCTAAAAGATACTAATGTAGAAAGTGTTGCGGTAGCAAAAGCAACAACTTTAACCCCAAGATTAGAATTCATGTCATCTACCTCTTTATCTTAAATAATTGACTGTAGGAGTAACGAGATCGGTTTCTTCTCTCTTATGCTTTTATTATTGCTACAGCCGCTTTAATTTTTAAGAGCATAAGGTATAGTTTCACAACTGTCTAGCCGGTTCTCACCCTTAACTGACGAATAGGCTTCTAATTTTCTCCTACTCCTGTTGCGGTTCCCCAACTGTCCACTTTCAACACCATCAACTTCCCACGAATACCCTATAAACCTATCGTTTAAGCCCACCTAAAGCCATTAGAACACCCCTAACCCAACCCATTAACCTGTAAGGGCATATTGTAGTCTTCTTCCCCCCATAAATAAAATCCAGCAAATTTATCAGTTGCTGGAAAAATAAATAATGATTATTTTGTTTAAAGCCTAAACGTTGTCAATTACGTTTTTTGCCCGATCTTTCATATCTTCTTTGGCGTGCATTGCAGCTGCTTGTTCTTGTTTAATTTGACCTTCAATTTTATCTTTAGGGTCGCCTGTAATTTCGCTAGCAGCTTCTTGAATTTTGCCTTCTATATTTTTTGCCACCGCAGCGGCTCTATCTTCAAGACTCATATTTTTCTCCTGGTGTTTTTTGCACCGGCTAAAATTCTTTTATCTAAACACAACTTAAGTTATTGTATGCTTGCTTGCCATCCCCCATTAGTTATAAAAACTTTTTTTCCCTACTCAGTCAAAAGATAGACCACTTTCCGTAGATACTTTATGCAAATCTTCCGGCGTATTGCAATTAAATAAAATTTGCCGATCAGCTAAAGGTAATTCTTGCACCGGCACCCTTTGCAACCATCCTTGAAATGATCTTCCTCCTTCCTTAATATATTCCTCCATTAAAGCCGTACACCGGCGCCGATAAAAACCACAAAGCGGTTGCCATCCTCGCTCATCTTTTGGTAAAAAAGCCATTATTTCTTCAGAAGAATTTTCCAAATAATTTAACCAATTTTCCATCACATCCAAACACAGATAAGGCAAATCACAAGCCAACACCAAAACCCACTCAGACGTAGTTTCTACTAAATCTAATCCCTGCAAAAGACCAACCAAAGGCCCATGAGTTTCTGTAGACCCAAAAAGCGGTTCTTCTCGCACAAAACGGCAATTTTTTGGCAAAATTTCTTGATAGCGTTCTGGCCAAGGAGTCACAACATAAACCCCCTCCGAAAGCACCGAAGCAATATTAAAAGAATGGCGAATCATAGCAATACCTTTTGGTGCCAGTAAAGCTTTATCTTGCCCCATTCGAGAACTCTTACCACCGGCTAATAATACTGCACTTAATTTAGCTTTACTTTTTGGTATTTCCATATTTTTTTAATCCTCTAATTCAATAATTTTTGTACGAGAAGACAAACCAGATTTAATCGTAACTTGAGATTTTCGTAACTCAAACTTTTTCGCCAAAACTTCAATTAACTCTTGATTAGCTTTCCCATCTACCGGCGGTGATTTAAGATACACAGTAATACTGCCATCAGGTTCTTCTTGAATAGCCTGTTTTTTAGAATTTGGTTTAACTTTAACCTTAATCATACTCATAGGATTATTTGCTAATTTTGCCCTTTCATCAACAGACATTTTTATCTAATTTTATTAAATAAAAATCTACCTTTAGTTTCATTATTTTTATCTAATAAACATATCAAATGTACAAACCTGTGCTAGACTTTTTCTGTTATTTTCCTAACCAAAATTTATTTTACCTTTTTTTTCAAACTCATGTTGTTTCCTACTTACCAGTTTTTAATCTTTTTTTTAATAGTTTTTACCCTAGCTATCTTCCTCAAAGAAAAAGTCATTTGGTATAAATTTTTCTTGTTAGCAGTTAGTATCATTTTTTATTCTTTTTGGAGTAGTTGGTTTTTAAGCCTTCTTATTATAGACATCCTCCTTAACTACACCCTACTAAAACTTCTTTTTGTCAGAAAAAGTCCCAGAAAACCTATTTTATTTTTAGCGATTACCCTTAACCTTTGTTATCTTGGCATCTTTAAATATTACAATTTTTTTGCAGATAACTTATTCGCTTTTCTCAATTCATTTAACCTGCAAACCAACTTTCCCATCCTTCAAATTATTGCTCCCGTTGGCATTTCTTTTTATACCTTTAGAATCATTGCCCAATTCCTAGACTGCTACCACCATAAAATCCTTTGTCCTAACCTCATAGATTATAGCATTTATATTATCTACTTTCCTCAAATTGCCTCTGGCCCCATAAGTAGACCCCTTGAATTTTACCGGCAACTTAACAACCCAAAAAAATACAACTATGAAATTTCAGAAGTCATCATTTTAATTTTATCAGGCTTATTCAAAAAATATACTTTGTCCAGCTTTTTATTTAACTTCACTCAACTTCCCTTCCGAACACCTCAACAATATTCAAGCCTAGATTTAATAATCTCAAGTCTTGCTTATGCCGGCTTAATTTACACAGACTTCAGCGGCTATTCTGACTTATCAAATGCCATTTCTTCCTTACTAGGATTTAAACCCATTCCTAACTTTAATATGCCTTATCAATCGCGGAGTATCCAAGAATTTTGGCGGCGTTGGCACATTAGTTTATCCGAATGGTTACGAGACTATCTGTATATACCTTTAGGAGGAAACCGTAAGGGCAAAAATCGTCAATTCATCAACCTATTTTTAACCATGTTAATAGGAGGATTTTGGCATGGTGCTGGCTGGACATTTATCATTTGGGGAACTCTACATGGTATAGGTTTAATTGTCAATCATCTCTGGAAAAATACCCCTAAAAAACCTTCCTTAAATTCTGATATTTTCCTCAAAATTACACACCTATTAAATTGGTTAATAACTTTCCTATTTATAACCTTTACTTGGATATTTTTTAACTCAATCAGTTTAGAAGCAGCCACCCAATTTATCAGCGGCATATTCGTTTCTCCCATCAAAACAAATCAGTTTAATTATTGGCAAATCTACGTTTGTTTAGGTCTAATTTTAGCCATAAACTTTTATGGAGACAAATTTAGCTATCTCTTTAAAAAAATCTTGAACAACACCAATTTAATACTTCAGATTGCCCTAATATCCCTTTGCACCTATACTATCCTAATGTTGGGGCCAAACACCTTACCACCCTTTATTTATTTTAATTTTTAATCATGTTAAAAGACGGCAAATTTTTACTCATCACTTGTGCAGTCATTATTACCTTAATTTGGATAGATTATCCTTGGTTTTTAAAAAGCTTAGTTTCCCAAAATATAGCCAATCAAAAAATTAAACAAGCAGCCGAAGATATTAAAATAGAAGGAATTAGAAAACAAGAACAGAATTTTTGGAACAACATCAAAGAATTAAACTCCGAACCCGAAGAACCCTTACCAGAAACACCCATCGAAAAAACAGAAAACTCCCCCTCCAAACCCACCACCAAAACAACAAAAATAATCAAATCAAACAAACCAGAAAAACCCTACAGAAAATTTTTATTTATAGGAGATTCAATTATTTATGAAATAGCCATAGCCACCCAAAACACCTTACTAGCAAAATATAACATCAAAAGCACAAAACTAGACTATAAAATATCCACCGGCCTAAATCGAATAGACTACTATAACTGGTATGAGCGCACCAGCAAACTTCTCAAAACCTATCAACCCGATGTATTAATAGTAATGTTCGGAGGAAACGACGACCAAGACATCAAAGACTTTAACGGAAAATATAGCACAGCCCTTAGCGAACCTTGGAAAAAAGCCTATCAACAAAGAGTAGAAAAATACGCCAAACTAATCAACATCTCCTCCGTCAGAAAAATTTACTGGATCGGACAACCAATCACCAGTAAAAGTCGTTATAACACATTCTTTCCCATCTTCAACAAAATCTATAAACAAGTCAGCCAAAACTATCCCAAAATCCAATTTATATCCACATGGGAACTACTCTCAACAAACGATAAATTCGTCCCCATTCTCCCCAACAAAACCGGCAAAAAAGGCTACATAAAAACTGCTGACGGCGTACATTTTACCCCTCACGGTGCCAGCATAGTTGTGGATAAACTCATCCAACAAATGGAGAAAGACAAAATCCTCAAAACCCCACCACAAAAAAAACCAACTCCTCCCCAAAAACCCTAAATATCACAACAAAAACTTCGCCCAAAAAGGAATAACCGACGGCGAACCATACCACAAACCAACCCGGCGAGGAGAATGCAAAACCCCATCCAAAATTAAATTTTCCGCCCCCTCCAAATGAGCAGCCTCAATAGGAGTAATACCATCCCCCCAACAATTACCAAAACCCCCCGTCAAAGCATAACTATTGTAAGCCAAAAAAGACCCCGGACGACGAGCCCCAAACAACCCCTTACCGGCCACACAAACATATCTAACATCCCCATAAAAAGCCCCCGGATAACTATCATTAACAAAATCCAAATTTTTCCGAGTCCAGCGCTCATACTTGCTAAAATGAGGAGTACCCAAAGTCACCAAACTAGCCACACAAGAAAAAGCCCCCCATAAACCCGCATCCACCAAAACATCCCCATGAATAACATAAGGCTTTTCCCCCATATAAATGCGACCAATCCAACCCCCAGCCGAATGACCAACCAAATTAACTTTATCACTACCAAAATCTTGTAAAACCCCCTTAACAGTCGCATCAATTTTTCGCAAAATAGGCACCAAAGACCGGCCCCCTACAGTAGGCCACCAATCACTTCTATTTAAAGGAACCGTCACCGTAGGAAAACCCAAACCAATCAAAAAATCTTCCATTTCGCGGTATTCAGAAGCCCCCGCAAAAAAACCAGGTAAAATAACAGTTGGAAACACCATTTATAGCCTATGCCTCATCAACCAATACCGACATCCTATTATGCCTTTGTTATAGTTCAAAAAGAAAACAAATTTTTACTAATTCAAGAATGCCGGTATCAACAACACTGGTACATCCCCGGAGGCAAAGTAGAATTTAACGAAAACATACTAGAAGCAGCAAAACGAGAAACCCTAGAAGAAGCAGGCATCCCCATCAACCTTGACGGTATCCTAAAAATAGAACACACCACCCTCCCCAACCAAAAAGCTATCCGCCTGAGAATTATTTTTGTCGCCCATCCCCAAGACAACACCCCACCCAAAACCAACCCAAACCAACACTCCCTAAATGCCCGCTGGTTTACCCTACAAGAAATCAACCAACTGCCCCTACGAGAAAAAAACCTCAGCCAACTGTGTCAAAATCTATCCCAAGGACAACAAATCTACCCCGTAGAGATATTGACATTTAAAACCCAACCCGATAACCTTTAACACTCATAACAACAACAGCAACATCAAGCAAACCAAGCCAGTCAAAAAAAACAACCCTTTAAAATAACAGAAAATCAACCCAAAAATAGATTAAAAAAAAATCAAAAAATCCCTGATTCTCCCAACTCCTAAGAATACTTCAGATATAAAACCTCAATAATTAACACCCACCCTTTCAAAAATCACCTCATCCAAAGACCATGACTACCACCCTCCCCATCCTCAACACAGTTCGTAGCGTCATCCTCCAACCCACCACCATTGCAATAGCAGCCTCCGTTGGTCTGCACGGCATGATTGGCATTACCCTGCCCGTATTCTCCTTTGGTTCCCAAAACCCAGGCGACAGTTTCAGCAAAGTTCAAGTCGTCCAACTCACCCCCGAAGAACAAAAACTCCTCGCCACCGGCCAAAACCCCTACACCCTCCCCCCCCTCTCATCCAACTTCAAACTCCCCTCCATCCCCCTACCACCAAGCCTACCCCCCCTAGCCGGCACCCAACCACCAAGCCTATCCCAACCCCTCCCACCCATACCAGACATCCCACCCATACCCACCTCATCCACCGGCAGCCTCCCTGCCCTCAACTTCCCCAACCTAAACATTCCAACAGACCCAACACTAAATAACCCACCCATCCCCCGCCCCAACCCTTACTCATCCTTTCCCGCCGAATTCTCCTATCAATCTAGCTTTCCCACCCAACCCAGCAGCTTTCCCACCCAACCCAGCTTTCCCACCCAACCCCCAACCGGCAGCTGGGATCAATTGCCACCACCACCCCCCGCAACAGCACTCGGCTATCCAAACCTAAACAACCCAAACTTCTTACCCAACCTAACCCCAGTCGATCCCACCAAAAACAATCCCTTTCTTGACACCGTACTACCAAGCGACATAGGCAATACCAAAACACCCCCAACCAACCAACAAAAAACCCCCACCGGCAACCGTACCGAATTAGCCCGTCGCATCGAAGAAAACCAAAAGAAAATGCAAGCGTTGCTGAACCAGCAACCACGCCAAAACCCCAATATCGACCCAAACCAAGTCCGCAGAGACGTAGGAATAATAGCCTTGCAAGCCAGCTTCAACCAATTTGAACAAGCCAAACAGCAAAACCCCGACATCAAATACGGCGCAAACGCCCCCACCATAAACGCCCAACTTCCCAAACCAACCACCTCACCCAACGACACTCGCTATGCCGTCGTTGCTGTCACCACCAACAGCAAAGGCGAAGTCACCGATGCGAAACTCAGCGCCTCCTCTGGAGATCCTGCCATTGACGAAGCTGCCCTCGCCGCAGCTAGACAGCAAACCTACCCCGCCACCGGCACAGATACTTTTTACAATCAGCCCATCATCTTTGGGAACAACACCCAAACTCCACCAACACCCCTAACCCCCCCAGCCAACCAACCAACACCCCTAACTCCTCCAGCCAACCAACAAAACCCAACTCCACCAACACCCATAACCCCCCCAGCCAACCAACCAGAAAAACCAACACAACCAACACAACCAACACAAACCAACCCACCTCCATCCGAACAACAAACCCAACCAAAGCCAACCGAACCCAACCAACCGCAGAACCAACCAGAAAACCCAGCCCCAGCAGCAGCACCAGAACAACCAACAAGCAACCAACCGGCCCAACCTAACGGCACAGCCGCAGACCTTCAAATGCCCACCTGGCTGCCCCCAACCGTCAGCCAAACCCCCGCCCCCGCCCCGGCACCCCAAACCCAGCCTGTCGAACCGGCAGCCCCAGCCGAAACGACCGCACCCTAAAACCCTATCCCCTAGCAATAAAAGCCTGGTTTCTGCGAGTAACCGGGCTTTCTCAAACCGGCTTGTAAAGTAATAAAAATAAACCTAGACAATAAGCCTAAAATGTGTTAACAATACAAGCTTATGCAAAAAGGGGACTGATCACTGCTATACCGACATCCCCAACCCCCAACCCCCAATAGCCCATCCCCAATCCCCAATCACTATGGCCTTAATCGTTCAAAAATACGGTGGAAGCTCAGTCGGAACAGTCGAGCGAATTCAAGCAGTAGCCCAAAGAGTCATCAAAACAGTAAAAGCCGGCAACCAATTAGTCGTCGTTGTTTCAGCAATGGGCAAAACAACTGATGGCCTTGTAAAACTCGCCCACGAAATCTCTCCAAACCCATGCCGGCGAGAAATGGATATGCTGCTGTCTACCGGTGAACAAATCTCTATCGCCCTCCTCAGCATGGCCCTCCAAGAACTCGGCCAGCCCGCCATCTCCCTCACCGGCGCCCAAGTCGGCATCGTCACAGAAGCAGAACACACCCGCGCCCGCATCCTCAACATCCAAACCCAACGCATCCACCGCGACATAGAACAAGGCAAAGTCGTCGTAGTCGCCGGCTTCCAAGGCATCAGCAACACCACCGACCTAGAAATCACAACCCTCGGACGCGGCGGTTCCGACACCTCCGCCGTCGCCCTTGCAGCCGCCCTACAAGCCAGTCGCTGCGAAATCTACACCGACGTCCCCGGCATCTTCACCACAGACCCCCGCCTCGTTCCCAACGCCCAATTAATGAGCGAAATCACCTGTGATGAAATGCTCGAACTCGCCAGCCTAGGAGCAAAAGTCCTCCACCCCCGCGCCGTCGAAATTGCCCGTAACTACGCCGTCCCCCTCGTAGTCCTCTCCAGTTGGACAGAAGACAAAGGCACCCTCGTCACATCTCCCCCCCGCACACCCCGTCCCGTTGAAGGCTTAGAACTCGTTTATCCCGTCGATGCCATCGAATTTGACACCGACCAAGCCAAAGTTTCTCTCCTCCGCGTCCCCGACCGGCCCGGAATAGCCGCCCGTTTATTTGGCGAAATTGGCCGGTGTAACCTAGACGTAGACCTAATCATTCAATCTATACACGAACTCAACACCAACGACATCGCCTTTACCGTTACAAAAAACAGCCTCAACTCCGCCGAAGCCGTCGCCTCAGCCATCGCCCCAACTCTTCGCTCTCAGCCAAGCGCAGCCGAAGAAGCCGAAGTATTAGTAGAGCGAAACATCGCCAAAGTCAGCATCAGCGGTGCCGGCATGATCGGCCGTCCTGGTGTTGCAGCCCAAATGTTCCAAGCCCTAGCAGAAGCGCAAGTCAACATCCTCATGATTTCTACCTCAGAAGTCAAAGTTAGCTGCGTTGTTGAAGCAAACCAAATTGACCAAGCCATCAGCGCCCTCTGCCAAAGCTTCGACCTCAGCACGTCCCCCATAGTAGCCACACAACCCCCAGGATCTCTCCCAACCCCCTCCGTATCCTCTCCCCCCGTGCGTGGCGTCGCCCTCGACATGAAACAAGCCCGTTTAGCCATTCGCCACATCCCCGACCGACCAGGCATGGCCGCTAAGATTTTTGTCCTCTTAGCACAAAAAAATATTAGTGTGGATATGATTATTCAATCCCAGCGCTGCCGCATTATCAACGGAGTCGCTACCCGCGATATTGCTTTTACTGTCGCCCGCACTGATGCAGAAGAAGCTTACAAAGTCTTACAACCTCTCGCAGCCGAGCTAGGTTATGCAGAAATTGTCGTCGATACTGCTATTGCTAAAGTTAGTGTCGTGGGTTCTGGTATGGTAAATCATCCGGGGGTTGCAGCGCGGATGTTTGATGCTTTAGCAAAAGAAAAAATCAATATCCAAATGATTGCTACTTCGGAAATTAAAATTAGTTGTGTAGTCGATGAACAAAGCGGTGTCAAAGCTTTACAAATCATCCACGAAGCTTTTGAATTAGCAGGAACCACAAAAATAGAAGTGCCGGCTTAACAGTATCGGTGGGCTTTCGCCACCGGCCTTTTTTGCTGGGCATAGCCCACCCTACCCAGATAGGAAAATTTACCATGACTTCAAACGCAGAAAACATTGCTGCCATTGACAATAAACTTTCTAATCGCCAATTAGAATTAGACACTTGCTACTTTATTATTTATTTGGATAAAGAAGCCGGTTTAATTTGTGCCAAACATTACAGCAACACCGTTAATGAAAAAGGTTTAGCTGTCGATCCCGAAACCGGCCAAGTTATCCCTGCACGCGGCAAAGTGGAACGCACCCACAACGAACTTTTTACCGGCAAAACTGCCAAAGAACTCTGCGTTAAACTCTTTGAAGAAACAAAACCCTGCCCGGTTACACTTCTCGATCATGCAGCCTATCTTGGTAGAGAATTTGTCCGTGCCGAAATTTGTTTAATTAATGGGCAAGATTATATTCAAGATTAATTTGTTATTCATTTGTAGAGGTCATTACCATTTTTAATTAACCAAAGAAAACCGCAATCTTTTTTAATTAATAAATAAAAAGGGCCTGCACCAAATCAGCGGCCCCTACCATTTTCAATTAATAAATAAAAAGGGCCGTCACCAAATCAGCGGCCCCTACCATTTCTAGGTAAAAATTACGAAAAACCTTGATACCAGAAATACGTCACCATTGGGATAACAGTAGCAGCAATTAACAACACCACCACCACAATTGTCGAGTTACCCTGATCCGTTTCTTCTGCCTTTTTAAAAGTGCGTTCCACATTCAAAGTATCAGCCACCACGCGCGCCCCCGGATCAGGTTCTCCCGATAATACCGCAACCAATCGATCCGCAGTATCCAGAAAAGCCTCATTATATTTATTACCTTCGCGCAAAGGCACCATTAAAGTTTCCTGTGCCACACTTTCGGCAATTTCATCAGACAGTAGAGACTTCACATCATTGCCGGTGCGAATAGCCGAAGTATTTTTTGTCGTATCTAACACCAACAAAACTTGATTCGCTTTCGCTTCATCAGTCGGAAACCATTTATCAAAAAGCTTATCCGCAAACGTCTCAGCCGTCTCGCCATAATCAAACCGACGCACCGTTACAAACCTTACTTCTTTGCCAGTTTGTTTTGCCAGCTTATCCAGTTTACTGCTAATACTTCCTTCGTTAATACGGCTAAGAATCTCGTCTTTATCAATTACCCAAGTCGGATCACCAGCCGTCAGACTAGGAATTTCATAAACCCCAGTTGCCAAAGCCGGGAATGCTACCAATTGCATCGCTACCACTAAAACAACGATTGACAAAATCAACCGAATATTATAGTGCAGCAGGCGCTTTACAAAAGTAAAAAGCTGCTTCATTGCCAAAATCCTTATAATTGCTTGTTATCAAAAAATACTACAAAACTTGCCCACAAAACTCATATCAACCGAAGCTAATCATGCTAGGGTGAGGATAAAGGGATTGTCGGCAGATTGCGGAGACGAGGTTATGAGTTCACCAGAAGTTTACAACGGCTGGATTATAAAAGCCCAGCAAGTTTACTGCGTTGACATCTGGGATGGAAACGGCAACCACCGGGTTTTAGTTCCTCAAGCCCTATCTGAACGTGATGCAATCTCCCAAGCTAAACGCTGGATAGACCAGCAAAAAGAACCTCCAGAACTCACCGGCGATCCAGAAATCATCAACCCTGATGACGAACCACCTTTTGATGATATTCCATTCTAAACTAATCACTCATCGTTCATAACTAATGGGCAAAGGTTTACACCACTAATATTACCTCTGCTTTTTCCTTTACCCAAGTTCAGCACTAATTTTCTCTTACTTAAAAATCATTTTTTAAAAAGCCCCTATAAAACTCATCACCAACGCAAAACTATTGAACCAAAATTAAATTTTTTAAGGTATCTCATTCAGTTTTTTAAAAAAGACAGAAGATGTTTCACCGGCAGAGTTTGATTTTTTAAGCACAGATTAACCCAGAGGAGTTCTAAGTTTGCTTTTTGAGGGAATGGACAGTTTTTTAATATAGATTTAGCATCGTTTTTAATTTATAATCTTGTCAATTAAAATCTGACACCTTTACTACCTTCCGTAGAATATTTATGAATATAACAATCCTTGGCTGTGGATATGTCGGAACTGCATTAGCACAATTTTGGCAAAATACTGAACACACCCTCACTCTCACCACAACTACAACCGAAAAAATCCCTACTTTACAAAAAATTTCTCCCTTGGTAAAAATTGTCAAAGGTAGTGATTTGGATTCACTTATTTCAGCCCTAGAAAATCAAGAAGTTGTAGTCTTAACTGTTGGGGCACGCGCCCCCAATACCCATCGACAAACTTATCTGGAAACCGCAAAAAACTTAATTTTAGCCACCCAACAAATCCCAACTATAAAACAAATTATCTACACAAGCAGTTCTTCAGTTTATGGCAACCAAAACGGACAAGATGTTGATGAAGAAACACCCCTAAAACCGGCCAATGAAAATGGCAAAATTTTAGCCGAAACTGAACAATTATTAATCCAAGCTGCATCAGAAAAATTAGCTGTTTGTATTCTCAGACTAGGTGGAATTTATGGCCCGAAACGAGAAATACAAAAAATATTTAGTTCAGCCTTTGGAACCACACGACCAGGTACAGGAAAAGAAATCACGAACTGGATACACCTAGATGATATTGTTGGGGCAATAGAATGTGCACAAAAAAACCGTCTCAACGGCATTTACAATTTAGTTAATGATGCTTACCTCACCACCAAAGAACTTTTTGATGGTTTATCAGAACTTCACGGTTTACCCTACGTTTCTTGGGATGCTTCTGTTGACTCGCTTCGCGCCTATAATTCACGAGTCTCAAACAACAAAATAAAATCAGCAGGTTATCAACTTATCCATCCTCAAACTTTATCTTAATCCAACTCTTAATAAACAAAGCGATAGGGTTTTATTAATTATTAATTCCTATTTTTGTAGGTTTTAAACTACCAGAAATCTACAAAAATAGGATTCTCGAAACTCACCAATATTTTATGTATAAATGTGGGATGACAGCGGTCATTACTACATCCATATCCACCATGCTAAAAGTAAAGAAGAAGCCTAGAAATGCCAAAAGCATGAATAGATAATTATCAGGAAAAATTAATAGTTTTACCTGAATAAAAATGAGAATTCTACAGCCAAAAACCTAAAAATTTTTTAGCTTAAATTTCTAAACTTTTCTTGATGGTATTTATAATAACTTCTGTTGCTTCACCGGCATCCACAAACACCGCCTCGACTGGTTCCTCCAGTGTCTCAAACTGACTTAGCAATAAATTAGATTTCATATAATGATTTTGTCTTTGTTGGAGGCGTTTTTCTATTAATTCAAACGACCCTTTTAGATAAACCGACTTAACTTTTTCTTCATCTCGCAATAACAATTTTCGGTAAGAATTTTTCAAAGCTGAACAGGCTAAAACTACATTTTTATCATCTTTAAGCCAACTATCAATTGCTGTTTGTATTTTCTTAATCCAAGGTGCACGATCTGCATCTGAAAGCGGAATTCCTTGGCTCATTTTTTCAATATTATCAGCTGTGTGAAAATCATCTGCATCTTTAAATTCCCAACCTAAAGATATTGCTAATAAATTACCTATCGTTGATTTTCCTGCGCCCGAAACTCCCATCACTAAAATAATCATAGAAGTATAGATTTTAAATAGCCTTAAATTTTTTATACTTAATTTGATTAAATACAAATTTTTATTTTAATAAAAGTATCTGTTTTTTACCACAAATTAACGAAATTAGCACTTTTTTAAAATTTTTGTTTGCCCCCGCCTGGGGCGAGGGTTTCATTTTCATCTCTTACAAAAACTACAATTTCAGGTGGTCAAATGAAGGGCTAATTTTCACCCAAAACTAAGGAATTGTAATTGTACCATTCGGGCTAGTATTGACATTATTGGGGCTTGTGGTAGTACCGGGTTCCGTTGTGGTAGTACCGGCCGGGTTATCTGTTCCGGGTAAAATAGTGCCATTAGGAGACGAATTTGGTGTAGTGCTATTCGTCCCATCCGGCGTTATTGTTGTGTTGTTTGTGTCATTAGGAACAGCACTAGGGCCAGGCACAGGAGTGCCGCTGGGCATGATATTAGTATCAGTAGGGCTGGTTGAATTAGGCGGGTTAACCAATGTACCCGAACCTGTATTACCATTAGGAACTGCACTAGGGCCAGGCACAGGAGTACCGCTTGGCATGATAGTTGTGCCGGTGGGTGTGGCGCCGTTCCCTGTATCTGTATCCTGTGTAGTATTAGTAGGGGTATTTGTGGTTTGAGAAAACGCCGACATCCCGTAGAAAAAACTGCTACCAGTAACTAAAAGTACGGCGCTTAGTCTCAACAAATTAGCAAATTTAAGTTGCATAAATCCCATTTTCCATTCCTGATTTAATAGGGTTTAACAATATCACTCTTAGTTTCTAAAAAAACCTATCATTGGGAATAAGAAATTACTTTAAAATTATCTATCTACAGAAAGAAGCTAAAAATTTTTAGCATTATTTACTCCTAAGCTTGTACGTCTCCAATACGTTCATGCTTTACCATATTTTTTCCATTATGTTTAGCGTAATACATCAAATTGTCCGCTCTTTCTATCAAATCTTCTACCGAATTTGGTGATTTAATAAACGTTGCAACTCCAATACTAAAAGTGACTTTCCATTGATTTTCTTGCATTGTTTCTAACAAAGATTGTTGAATTCTATTTAAAACAATTTGAGCTTGTTCATAGGCTGTTTCTGGCATCAAAATTGCAAATTCATCACCACCCATTCGAGCAATTAAATCCGTTGAGCGAATTTTTGATTTAATAGTTTTAGCCACACTTTTTAAAAGCTTATCTCCAATTTTATGCCCAAATTGATCGTTAACACCTTTAAAATTATCTACATCTAAATAAGCAATAGTTAAACAATAACGATAGCGTTGTGCCCTTTTAATTTCCAGATCCGCAAATTCAAAAAAGAACCGAACATTAGCAACTTCTGTAAGAAAATCAGTACGGGCTAGTTCTTTTTCTCTTTGTAAAGATTTCTGCAATTCCGAAAGTAAATAAGTTGTTAATAAAAAAAAGCTAAATCTTACACCTGTATTCCAATAATACACTCCCAAACTTATATCAATGGGATAATCTGATAAATTGGCCCACCACCATAAAACCGAACTAACAGCAGACATAAACAAACCATAAAACCGGCCAGAAAACCAAGTAGCTAGAGAAATGGGAACTAAATAAAAAATCGACAGAGAAATATAATTTTTGATATTCCAATCAACCCAAACAATAACCGCAAGCAACAAACTAGCCACAAACATTGCTTTAAGAGGGCAAAGATTTTTGAAAAAGTGGACACTTTTCACGGCTTAAAAACTCCAAAAATTTGATTTTTATTAATGCCATCCACCAAAAATTTTTAAAAACCACCTCTACCATTAGGTGTTAAAAGAGCATCTTTACTTACCGAGCAACCACAACATTAAGAAAGAAAGATAGTTGCTAAAAACACAAAAAACTATTTCTCAGAGATAATTTCTAATTAAAACAAAAAAAAGGATGGGTTATAGCAAACCCACCCAGAACCACCGATTGCAAACGTTATAGTCAACGAGCAAACGTTAAAATTTTATTGTTCCGGTTGTTCTGCCGGAAAAGGGGCCGGTTGGACAGCCACCGTTAAATTTTGTCCATTACGCCCCAACTCCACAGACAATTTAGAACCAACTTGACCTTTTTCTACCACCTGCTGAACCGTAGAAGCCTCAAGCGTCGGAGTTCCATTAATCTTTTTAATTACATCTCCCGCCCGCAAACCAGCCTTCGCCGCCGGAGAATTGGGCATTACCCGGACAACCAAAACCCCCTTATCATCATTCACAGTCAAACCAGAATTGGGGTTACTATTAATTTCTTGCTTCAGTTCCGGGCTAAGCGTCACCATTTGAACACCCAAATAAGGATGCTGTACCTTCCCCGAAGCAATCAACTGATCGGCAATACGTTGGGCCGTCGCAATAGGAATAGCAAAACCCAAACCCTGAGCACCATTAATAATAGCGGTATTCATACCGATCACCTCACCCGCCGCATTGAGGAGGGGCCCGCCAGAATTACCTGGATTAATTGCCGCATCCGTTTGAATAAAGCTGACTCGCTTATCAGGAATTCCCACTTGAGAACTTAACCGGCCCGTAGCGCTAATAATTCCCACCGTCACCGTATTATCTAACCCCAAAGGATTACCAATCGCAATTGCCCATTCACCCGGTTGGAGTTTTTCCGAATCACCAATTTTCACCACCGGCAAATTTTGCGCTTCAATTTTCACCACAGCCACATCCGTCACCGGATCTGTACCCAAAACCCGACCGTTAAAACTCCGACCATCTTTGAGAGTAACCTTTACCTCATCAGCCCCATCTACCACATGAGAATTAGTTAAAATTTGCCCATTGGAATTAATAATAAAACCCGAACCCGAACCCCGTTGAATTTGTTTTTGAGGAGGTATCTGTGCCCCACCAAAAAACTCTCGAAAAAACGGATCATTAAATACATCAGGAACTTGAGAAGTCACCGTTTTAGAAGCATCAATACGCACCACCGCCGGCCCAAAAGTCTGCACCACCGATGTCACAAAATTAGAACCATCAGCAGTCAAAGGTAAACGAGATTGAACCGGACTAGCAATAGCTTGGGCCAGAGACGGTTGAATAACCGAAATAGAAGAATGGTTGAAAAAATAATAACTTCCCGACCAAGCAATAGCAGCACCCAGAAGCATTGTTGATAAATAGCCCACAGAACTTTTCCAAGAAAAATTAGCCTTGGAATATTTCAAGTCAACAGTCTTAGATTCATCAGAATTATTCTTTAAATCTTGGGGTTGTGTGTGCATTGCTTTCACCTGTCAAAATAATTTAAAAAACCGACCTTAGAGAGGCTATCTAAAAACTCAAAAATCCTACTCAAAAGAATTTTGGTAACAGTAATTACCAAACAATTTAGAGATTAGCCTTTGCAGTTTAGAGATAAAACAGAGCATAAATTGCTCATGGCCCTCATTGGGAATTTTAGCCGATTATTATTAATTTAGACAAGACTTATGGCAGTGCTGTGACAAATTTATAGCAAAAACGTGAAAATATTGCCGAAGTTAGCAGATAATTTTATCAAAGAGCCAGTCAAAAATTAAGCCTTAGAAGACGAGAAAATTTTGGCAATCAGACCTCAAGCAAGAGGCAAACATTGAACATTTTTGGTGAAAACCAAACATATAAACAAAAATCAAAGCCCCGCATCCAAAGAAAAAACAAGTAAAAAGCTTGGTAAAATCAGGCTATAGTAGGTGGCGAAAACATTTTATTTTAGGCATAGCCGTAGCCGGTGAAATCGAGACGGCTTCCTATTGTACAATTTTGCCACCAACTGAGATAGGACTTATCCAAAGCGTCTACATAGCGTTTTGTAGGGACAATCTCCCCGTAGTGGTTGCCCCCAAAATCTGACTATCGTACTTAAGTCCTATGAGATTAAGTAGGAATTTGCTCAGGCAGCATCGTCTCCCAAGGCGGCGAAAATGCCACAAAACCCCTACCCAAAGCACCGACAAAAAACCTCGCTCTACGCAATAAAAGCTCACATCTACCAAGCCATGCAACGCCAAACCGCTTAACGATCAGCCTAAACGTTAGCATGGTAATGCCCAGTCCTGTGACTGTAAAAGTCGGGATGCTTAAAAGGGAACCCCGATGGAAACTGAGGAAATTCTAAGAAAATATGCAGCCGGAGTCAGGGATTTTACGGCAGCCAACCTCTGTGAAGCCAACCTGAGCCGAGCCACACTGAGCGGGGCAAACTTGAGCCAGGCCAACCTAAGTATCGCCAACTTAGGCGGAGCCAACCTCACAGGAGCCAACTTGAGCCACGCCAAACTTAACGTCGCCAAACTCAACGGAGCCAACCTCAACGGAGCCAACCTCAACGGAGCCGACCTCAACGTTGCCAACTTAATCCGAGCCGACCTCAGCGATGCCAGTTTAATACAAGCCGCCCTAATTCGGGCGGAACTGATTCGTGTTGATTTAAGCCGCGCCAACCTAAGCGAAGCCAACCTCAACGGAGCCACCCTCAGAGAAGCAAAACTTCGACAAGCCAACCTAGCCGGTGCAAACCTCAGTGAAGCAGACCTCACCAACGCATCCCTAAAAGCAGCCAACCTCGAACGCGCCACCCTCCGAGAAACAGACCTCCGAGGAGCCGATCTCAGCGGAGCAAACCTCAGAAACGCAGAATTGCGACGGGCCAACTTATCGGGAGCCAAACTTATAGGTGCCGATTTAAGCGGCGCAAACTTGCGATGGGCCGACCTATCGGGTGCCACTGTCCGCTGGGCCGACTTGAGTGAAGCCAAACTCAGCGGAGCAAACCTGCGAGGAGCCGACCTGAGTAATGCGAACTTACTCAACGCCAGCTTAGTGTATTCAGACTTAACCCAGTCCAACTTAATCGAAGTGGACTGGATGGGAGCAGACTTATCAGGAGCTACCCTCACCGGCGCCAAACTTTACGAAGTTTTACGCTACGGACTCAAAACCGAAGGGTTAATCTGTGAATGGGTAGACCTCAGCGAAAATGGCGACCGTTCCGCCATCTACCGGCTCACCCCCGAAGACTCAAAAAAATTTTTCAACCAAACCCTACCCACCGTCCGCATCACCGTTGATGCACCCCTAACCGCTGATGCTCACCTCGCCCTTGCAGTCGCCTACCACCAAATCGCTCAGCGCTACCCAGGCTTGAGTAACCCCCCCAATATCGAAGTTAGCGGACGACGCACCACCCTAACCTTTAGGATAAATACCGATGCCCGTTTATTTTCCACCGCCTACGTCGCCATCCTTCCCTTTAAAGATGCAGGAATCACCCAAGAAAAAATATTCCGTTTAGTCCAAATGATTGAATCCCCCGATATCAGCAACCTACTCAATCAAGCCACCAGCAAACTCGCCGAAATCAAAAAATCCGAAACTTTTACCAAAATGGTAAAACGCGAAAAATTTTTCGCCGCCTCCACCCTAACCGTACTCACCAACTCTGGAAACCGTACCCTTGATGTTCACCATAACCCCCACTTTGGTAAACGCTGGCTCACAGCTACCGAAAACATCGAACTCCCTTCTGCTTCTCTCCCCGACAACCAACAATT
The DNA here is from genome assembly GCA_036704045.1 of Halomicronema sp. Lineage (GTDB taxonomy): Bacteria > Cyanobacteriota > Cyanobacteriia > Cyanobacteriales > Oscillatoriaceae > Ancylothrix. Next base: position 133,167 of record DATNQM010000018.1, read on the forward strand.
TGCTTTACCTCCCGTAAGCGTTGTAATTAGTTTTATTCAAGGATTGCATTTTCTCTCCTCCAAATAACAACAAACTCAACCCCGGTTCCCCCCTAGCTCTCCTTTAAAACATCCCCTCCAAATGATTAAAACGGTCACAAAAAGCATGGAAGTTGAGGAATTACTACACAAATACGCAGCCGGTGAGCGCGATTTTTCAGGAATCAACCTCTGCGAAATCAACCTCAGCCGAGTTAATCTCAGTGGCGTTAACTTCACCGGCGCCAATCTCAGCATCGCCAACCTCAGTGGAGCCAACCTCAGCGGAGCCAATCTCAGCAACGCCAAGCTCAACGTTACCCGTCTCAGCGGTGCCAACCTCAGCCGCGCCAACTTAAACGGCGCAATCCTCAACGTCGCCAACTTAGTCCGCGCCAACCTCAGCGACGCTACCCTTGTTCAAGCCTCTTTGATCCGCGCTGAATTAATTCGGGCCGAATTTAGCCGCGCTAACCTCATTGAAGCCAACCTCAACGCCGCCGACTTACGAGAATCTAAACTCAGACAAGCCAACCTCAGCGGTGCTAACCTCAGCGAAGCAGATGTACGCGGTGCTTCCCTGGCCGGTGCAAACCTCGAACAAGCCAAACTTAATCAAACCGACCTCAGCGCCGCAGACCTCAGCGGTGCAAACCTTGGTAACACCGAACTCCGCCACGTTAACTTTAACCGCGCCAACCTCAGCGGAGCCGACCTCAGCAGTGCTAACCTACGCTGGGCAATTCTCTCCGGCGCAAACCTCCAATGGGCAAACCTCAGCGATGCCAAACTCAGCGGCGCTAACTTAATAGGCGCAAACCTCAGTAACAGCAACCTCCTCAACGCTAGTCTAGTTCACGCCGACCTCACCCAAGCCAATCTGATCCGCGCTGAATGGGTCGGAGCAGACTTATCAGGAGCTACCTTGACAGGAGCCAAAGTTTATGCTGTGTCTCGATTTGGCCTTAAAACTGATGGCATGATCTGCGAATGGGTTGATGTTAGTCCTCATGGCGACCACAGTCAACTTTATCGCTTTGATACAGACGACTCTAAAAAGTTTTTTAATCAAACTCCCCCAACTGTTCGCATTATCATTGATGCTCCCCTAGACGGACAGGCCAATTTTGCCCTAGCCGCTGCTTACTATAATATTGGTCAGCAATACCCCGGCTTAACCCAACCCCCCAGTATTAGCGTTGGCTATCGTCGCACCGTCCTAACATTTCGAGTTGATAACGATGAACAACTTTTATCTACTGCTTATGTGGCAATTCTTCCCTTTGAAAATGCCATTGCTACCCAAAAAAGCATTGTTACTTCTATTAAACAACTACGAAATCATGCCACAAACCACCTAAGTATTCCAGACTTAAGAAGAATTCAACAATTAAGTAATTCTCTCGGCCAAACACTCAATCAAGCCAATGCTCTTGATTTATCAAAAATTATTCCACCGGCCATTGAAAGCACTAGCTTTTTTAAAGCGCCTACCCATACTCTTTTGCTCAATTCCAGTGACCAAACCTTAAGCTTGTATCACGATCCCAGTTTTGGGAAACGCTTTATGAATCCTCCCACTACTGCTAATAGTAAAGCCAATAATTCACAGCATAACCTTCCACCTATAATGCCCCCTATCTCAGCTTTGGTAGATTTTATTAGAGGTTTTTATTCAATGGAAAATCAGAGTTTATAGATGATAAGGTATTATAAAAAAAACTGGACTTTACAGCATTGAATTAATTATTAAGAGGAGTAAAAATGTTTGACGCTTTTGGAGATCGTTTTAATAAAATGGCTGGACGCACCCGCTTTGTAGTGTGTCGGATTTTTCTTCATTGTCGTGGCGATTATGTAGCTCCTTTATTAGGAGTTCTCAATGAAGCTGCCAGAGTAGCAATAGAAGAACAAGGCGATTTACACCTCACCGGCGAAGAATTGGTCAAAGTTTGTCAAAGTCTTTTAGAAGCCACATCCTACTGGCAAAGCGCCGCCAATGAAGGCGATTTTTTTTGGAAAGAAGAAGAAGCCGGTGACTATGTAGGAGAGTTATTCACAGACTCAGCCTCGCGGTATTTAAGTCAACTTTCCGATTTTTCCCCAGTCGATAGCAATCAACCTCTCACTTTGCCGGTGACACATAACCTAATTGTGATGATTACCGTCGCTTATGTAGGAGAAGTTCCCCAATTAGAAACAAACCTTGCTGATATTGATGCACTTATGTCAGGGTTAAAAACTTTAATTAATTTACATTATCAAGAACGTCTCCGAGCTATTCAAATTCATTTTTCACCGGCACAACTCGGAGACGAACTAAGCGATGATCAAGTTTTAGAAAACTTCCCTGAATTAATACCTTTGTAAAAATATGGCATTTTTCTATCTGCTGAGGTACGATTGAACCCCCCTTGCCCCCCTTGCGTCACCTACTAGGGGGGGAAGGGGGGTTATTTTTGTAAATGATATGATTAAAAACCGCTATAACAAATTCAGTTTTCCTGATCCAAACTTTCTAACATTTTTTCTCTACCGGCCAACTGAGCCACAGCCCGAATCAATTCCACCGGCTCCACAGGTTTAGATAAATGTAACTGAAAACCAGCCCTCAGAGCCTGAACGCGATCCGAGTCACGAGCATAAGCAGTCAATGCTAAAGCTGGTAACAACCCTCCGCGCTCAGGACTACGTTGGCGCACCTTAGTAATAAAAGCATAGCCATCTTGAAACGGCATTCCAATATCGCTAACTAACACATCGGGTGTAAATTCATCCAAGAACCCCAACGCCTCGTCAGCAGAAGACGCTTCCCGCACCTGGGCTCCATATTGCTTAAGCATCACACAAATCAATTCTCGCGTATCTAATTCATCATCTACCACCAGCAACTGCAACCCAGCCAAAGGTAGAGTCTCTGCTAACTCTTCCGTTTGTTGTTGAGGATCTTTAAAACTCACAGGAACAGGTTTCACACCGTCAACCATCCACATATCCCCAAAGGGAATGGATACTGTAAACGTCGCACCGTTACTTTCTCCAGCACTATCCGCAGCCACCGAGCCACCGTGTAACTCTACCAAATGACGAACAATAGCTAAACCTAAACCTAAACCATTGTAGGCGCGAGAAGTGGTACTATCTGCTTGACGAAAGCGCTCAAATACAAATGGTAAAAATTCAGGTTTAATACCAATCCCACTGTCTTTAACTTTAATTAGAGCGCGGTTGGCAGTATAGGTTAGGATACATTCAACGTGTCCCCCAGCGGGAGTAAACTTAACAGCATTAGATAACAAATTCCAAACCACTTGCTGTAAGCGGTCACTGTCTCCCTTAACTTCTCGAATTTCTGGGTCAAAATAGGATATTAACTCAATGCCTTTTGCCGTTGCGGTGGGACGTACTGTATCTAAAGCAGCTTCAACTACAGATAATAAATTACAACTACGGAAATTTAGACGCAGTTTGCCGGTGATAATTCTTGATACATCCAGCAAGTCTTCGATCATTTGGGTTTGAGAGCGGGCATTGCGTTCGATGACTTCTACTGCTTTGATTGTTTTTTCTTGATCAAGTTTGCGGCTTTTAAGTAGCTGAGCCCATCCCAGCATGGCATTAAGGGGCGTACGCAGTTCGTGAGATAAGGTAGCTAAAAATTCATCTTTGACGCGGTTGGCTTCTTGGGCTTCGCGGTAGAGGCGGGAATTTTCAATGGCGAGGGCTGCACGTCGTCCTAGTTCTTCCATTAAGGATAGGTCTTCGTGGGTGTAGGTTCGCACCGAGCCTTGCATTAAGGCAAAGGTTAAGGCACCTAATTTCCGGTTGTGTGCAAGCAGGGGAATTGTGATTAGCGAGCGGATTTTTAATTTTTCTATAAATTCTTGATGGGCTAGATTTGTTTTACTGGAGAAATCCTCAAGGTTGGTATCGGGAAGAAAGATAGGAATGCCGGTGGAAAGGGCTATGAAGATGGGATGATTTTTGTCGGTGGGAGATGGGATTTGGTTTTCGATTTGGTTAAAGGATTCTGGTAGGTGTTCTTGATTGTGTAACCAGGCAACTCTTTGTAGTTGGTTGTCGTTGATAACAATATCAAAAAAACAAAGGTCTGCTCGATTTGGGACAATGAGTTTGGCGATCCCGGCGAGGGTGGTTTTATAGTCGAGGGAAGCGGCGAGGATAGAACTGGCTTCGGCTAAAAAACGCAAGGCTTCTTCGGCTTGTTTGCGTTCGGTAATATCAGTAATAGTGCCAGACATCCGAAAGGGAAGGCCAGTATTGGTTCTTCTGGCTCTGGCGCGGGCCATACAGTAGCGATATTGACCGGATGTGTGACGCAGGCGTAATTCGACGTTAAATTTAATATTGCCTTGTAGGTGGGCTTCTAGGGCATTGATGAAGCTTTCTTTATCGTCGGGATGCAGTAGTTCGCAGAAGGCTTCATAGGTGCCGGCAAATTGATCTGCTGCTAAGCCGGTGATTTCAAAGAGTCGGTCATTCCAGTAAATTTGGTTTTCAGCAATATGCCAGTCCCAGATCCCATCATTGGCGCCTTCTAAGACGAGACGGTAGCGTTCCTCGCTTTCTTGTTTTTGTTGGTTGGCAATTATTGCCTGCATTTCTGCTCTATGAAGACGGACAACATTATGCAGGCTTTTTGATAAATTTTCTGAGGATACTTTGGCTTTGGAAAGATAGTCGGAGGCACCGGCTTTCATTAGATCAACGGCAATTTGTTCGTCTCCTTGGCCGGTTAAGACAACTAGGGGCATTTTAAAGCCGGCAGAGCGAATTTCTTTGACGAGGGTGAGGCCATCTCCATCTGGTAATAAATAATCGAGAAAAACGCAATCAAATGTTTTTTGTGTAAGGGTGGCGAGGGCTGTGGCGCAGTCTGCGGCTTCAGATAGCTCCATTCGCACGCTGGCGCTTTGAAGCGCACGGCGCACGGCCATTCGGTCTACTTGATCATCATCTACTACCAGAATTTTGAGGATTTCTTCCATGATCGGGGCGACTAAGGTGCGCCTATACGCGAGGTGTCCATTATCGCAATAGTTTACGGGGAATGGTTTAGGGAAATTAACGAAGAATGAATCACTAAAAAAAATCACGCATCAGAATAAAAAATTTGTTTTTTTCTGGGTATCGCGCCCGATGGGCGACGCCAGCGCTCTCTAGTTCTTGGGTTTTAGGGGTGGTAGTTTTGGGGATGTTGGTTTTTTCCAAAATAACTAATTTTAGTTAGGGCGTAAAGTTAACGGTTAAGGTGTTGTTTGGCTAGGTTTTAATTTTTTAGGCTTTTGCTAAGTTGCTGTCCATGAATTTTTGCTTTTGGCCCCTTGCCGCTATAGCCGCTGGTTTTGCGAAGTCATAGGAGGCGGGATGTTTTGATAAATGGCTTTCACTGTACTATTTTAGATTTTAAATGTAATAAAGTCATTTATGAAAGATTTTTAGTTGAGGGGGACTGGGGTTTTTGAGGTTGGTTGTTTGTGGTTCTGTTATGGTTAAGGGCTATGGGAAAATGTCAATCAGTCTGGAGGATGATAAACAGTTTGGCTTTTGTTTTAACTTGATGAGTTGGCAAATTATCTTTTATTGATTTGGCTTATGCTGAGGGTATGTTTGAATTTATTGGTTTTTTCTTTTAGTTGGTTTTGTGGGACTAATCAAAAAGGCTTACTAATATATTGTTTTTTAGGTTTTTATATGTAGTATTTTTTTAGTTAAAATAGTCAACATAGAGTTAGATAGGCCGGTGGGAGATGTTGGTGTCCTTTAACATTGAAGAGAGTGGTGCATTAAGTTGATGCAGCCGCAAATTGCCTCGGCCACCGCTGAAAAAGGCTATTTTTCAGGGTGGTTGGGGGTTGGGAGTGTCTAGGGAAGGCAAAAGGAAAGTAAGGGCCTCTCGAAGACAAGGAAACTGTAGTTACCACTCATGGAGTATATATGTTTCGCAAATTGATTACGCTGTTGATTGTTTTTTCATTGAGCTTGACGACGGTTGCCTGTGGTGGGGGAGGTAATAATGTGGCCCAACCGAATAAAAATCAAGTTTCTGTGGCGAGTAATGCCAGCACAAGACTTTCTGATGGCAAGTATCCGGTGCAGCAAGGGAGTTTTAATGATAGCAATGGTGAATATAGTTTATTTTTGCTGAATGCTTCACCTTCGGTGTTTCGGACGACAGATTTACAAATGGCTCGCTTGACTGAAGAGGAAGAGAAAGCCGGTGAAAAAAGTTACTTAAAAGTGGAAAATGCTAAAGCGTCTTTGCACTTAACAGAAGACTTTAAAATTGAATATGTCCATGCTGTTACGGAAACTCAAACTAATCCACAAACTGGTCAACCTCAAACTGTGATTGTGCGCCAAGAGTCTAGTTTTTGGACTCCTTTTGCTGGTGCTTTAGCTGGTCAAATGGTGGGAAGTTTGTTGTTTACTCCTCATTACTATATGCCGCCGGTTTATCAGCCTGGAGTGCCTTTAGTGGGTTATGGCGGTTATGGCAGAACCTATGGTCAAGCGGTGCAAAGTTACCAATCTCGTTATCAAGCTCCGCCAATTGTAGAGCGAAATCGTACTCAGTTCCGCAGTACCGGAAGAGTTAATGCGCCTTCTTCTACAGCGAGTCCAGCTAAACCAAGTTCCTCTGGCAAACCTACGGGGTCAGGGGTTGGTACGAGTACGCTGAAACAGTCTGGACAAGGTTCTTCTAGTAAGCAAAAAAGTTCACCAAAATTTGGCAGTGGTTCTCGTTCTGGTGGGTCTATTCGCCGGCCGGCTGGGGGAAGACGGCGCTAAGCTGGGACAGCTTTGTCGGGTGGATGTCCTTTTGTCCCTTTGGCTGTGTCAGAATGAAAATCGCAGTCTTTTTTCTAACCCTTTGTGATTGAGGTAGAGGTTCACAACTCACTCCGCAGTTTTCTACGCTCCAGTGGCGAACCGAACTGGCCGCATCATTTAACTATGGCGCGGCTGGTGGCGCGGGCTTTGCGGTTGGGGCGTAGTGCTTTGATGCAAACTGGCATTGCACCGGGGTATTCTGTGGGTCGCTATCGGTTGAGCTATTTGATGCCGGTGTTGATGTGGTCTGAGCCGGTGGTGGTGGTGGCGACGGATGAGGTTTTGCAGCGGTTGTTGATGGTGGAAATTCCCCAGTTGCAGCAATGGGTGTCGGTTTCTAAGCCTATCCGTCAGGGGTCTTGTTGGCCTCACCCGGATTTTAAGGGGGTTCTTTTGACGACTCCTGATGTTTGGCTGGCTGATCGTCTTTGTGGTGGTGGGGCAATTCCAGCGAATGTGCCGACTATTTTTGATGGGGTTGATGATCTTGAGAGTTGGACTCAGCAGTGTTTGACTGTGCGTTTAGATGGGGCGGATTGGAATGAGTTAATGTTGGCGTTTCCTGACAAGGTGGAAGTGATTCGGGATGCAAGGGTGAGTTTGACGCGGGCGATTTATCAGCATCCGGCTAATCCCTATGAGTGTTGTTTGCTGGATTCTCCAGAGGTTGAGATTTTACGGGGTTTGTTTGGGCTTTTGCTTGAGGGTAAGGCGGTGGAGGATTTGCCTCTGCGCTGGGCTAGTTTTTGGGGTTTTTGGGGTGCTGAGAATTCGCTTTTGTGGGCGGAAGTTTTGGCGGCTGAGGGCCGTTGGAGTTTGCTTTGCGGGCCGGTTGAGGTGGCGGGGTTGCTAAGGCAGGTTTGGCAAATGCAGCCGGTGGTTTTGATTGGGGGGGCGATGGATTTGGAGGCTTCGGCTTCGGCTTATCGTCATCGGGTGGGTTTGGGTGAGTTAACTTGTGTGAAGTTTGCTCCTGATCGTTTTAGTCAGTTAATTCAGCTTTATTTGCCTGACCGGCTTCCTTTGCCAAATACTCCGCAATATCAGGGGGCTTTGTTACAACAAATGCGGGCTTTGTTGAGTGCTGTTGACCCGGCTGGGGGGTTGGTGGTTTTGTTGGTGGGGGATTCTCCTTTGAGAGCTATTATTGGTGCTCAATTGGCGGCTGAGTTTGGTTCGCGGGTTCAGGTGGAAAAGACGGGTTTGGATGAAAATGGTATTTTGGTTACGGGTTGGGAGTTTTGGCGTTCTAAGGCTGCGGTGATGCCGGCTCCTCAGTTGTTGGTGATTTCTACTTTGCCTGTTCCTTCGTTGGAAAATCCTCTGGTGGCTGGACGGGTGGGTTTTTATAAGCAGCAGCGTCAAGATTGGTTTCGGTTGTTTTTGTTGCCGGTGGCTTTGTCTGAGATGCAACGGGCGATTTCACCGGTGCGTGCTCGTCAAGGGGTTGTGGCTCTGCTTGATAGTCGGGTTCTCCATCGCAGTTATGGTTCTCAGGTTTTGTCTGCTCTCAGTCCTTTGGCTAGGATTGATTATTTGGATGGCAATTTGTTTGCTGGTGGTGATTGTGAGGTTTTGGACTGAGGATTGGTTTGGTTTGGTTAAATGAGTGGTTAGCTTTAATTTTGTTAAGAAAGTGAGACGCTTTTCTCAGCTTGGCGCTATTATCGTTTTGAAACCTGTGGTGATAATTAAAACTGTTATGGGTGAATCAAAACGTCGTAAAGATGCTCTGGGCGAGAAATACGGTCAAGAATCTTATATTTTGCCTTGGTTGCCGTTGACTAAAAGCCAATCTAAAGATTTTATGAAGTGGACTACTCGCGGTAGTTGGATGGGGATTGCTGTTTTGGCTCTTATTTGGGTGACGGTTCTGTTTATTGGGCCGGCTATGAAGTGGTGGGAAGTGAATAATTAAAGGTTTTCTTCTCTGTTTTTTGAAAGTTGGTGCTTAGAGAACCAAATTCCCTGAAATCTCATAGTAATTTTTAATCGCTCCGATAACTAATTTAAAACATTAGTACAGCTGCTTGGAACGGTGTTTTTTGATTCAAGCTTCGCTGTTTTTTGTTTTTTAGGGAACAAAAAATTTTGGCTGGGATCGTACTAAAACTACAGTTGTACTGGGGGGCAATTGAAGGTATTTAATTCGCTTTAAGTCTTTTGGGGCTTAGGTTATGAGTTTTTTTTACTGTGGTGTGTAAGTCTATACTTTGCTGTTGCTTGAAGCCGGTTAAGCTGGTAGAAATCACTATTTTTTTAGAGGGACAGCTTCTGACTGAATATACCTATGGAGGGAACTAATTTGTTAGGATTACCACTAAAAGTAAAGTATGGTATTGCTGAGAATACAGCTTTTTTAGCCAGGAGTGAATTTGGAGTTACTTAAAGGTTGTTTTTGCAAACTAAAAGTTGATTACTGAGCCGGGGGAGTTTTTCCTAAAAGTCTATGTCTGTAGACGGTTCCAATCAAGCCAATGGAGCGACTACGACTATAAGGTTTTGTGTTTGCTGAAAAGTTTAGGTTGAAGGCTTACTGTTGTTCTACTCGCCTGAATGTAGAGGGCCAAAAATATTTGAGGCTCAAACAACAAACCTAAGACTCCATGAAATTTTTTAGCGGACAGTTCCGGGTAGTAGGTAGTTTTAAGGGAAAAGTGGCGCTAACTAAGATGGAATCTGTCTAAAGACTGGTAAGGTACTGGCAAACGATAGTTTAAAACAATTTGAGTTTGACAGTCAATCCAGTAAAAGCGGTTTTATAACTTTTTGAGGATTTATGAGCTTACGGTTTTGCCGGTGCTAAAGTAAATCTTAAGAAAGTATAAAAAATGACCTAAAATGTGAATTGTGGTGATAAGGAGGAAGACTGTGTTTCTTAGACTTGCAGACCAACACCGTGAATTTGTAAAGGATCTTGTGATGAACCTTCAGGCTTTGGCTATTGTGCTAGAGCGTCGGGGTTATTTGGCTTCTTGCTATACCTGCGGGGGGCAAATGAATAGTGCTTCGTTTATGGTGAGCCTTGCGGATAATCATTTAATTCGGTTTTTGGTGTCGGATTATGGCATTACCTGGACGGAAATGCGGGATGACCGGGAATTGATGAAACTTGAAGGTGCAGAAGCAATTAGCCAACTTCACGAGTTGGGCAATTTGGTGAAGTATCAAGTTGAACCAGCCCAAGAACGTACCCCCGTACCCCAAGAGGTATAAAACCTTGGTTGTGCTGCTTTTGTCTCCTATTTTCCTGATTGCTGAGATGCCGGTGTTGATGCCGGCACTCTTGCGGGGCTGCTAGGATTATTGCCGCTGATTGATCCCCAAAATGTTAGGCTGGAAAATGGGGGCTTGACCTGCCAATCGGCAAGCTTTGAAGCAGACAGCCTCATCAAGCCTCCCAAATACTCGTTGACCTACTTACTTTATGTGAGGCGCACAAAGCGCGGGAGATTGCGGGAGTGTTGATGACTGGTTTTCAAGATTCAGCTTGGCAACATCATTTTGTTGAAACAAATAGAATTCGCTTACACTGTGTTACTCAAGGAGAGGGGGATTTAGTAATTCTCCTGCACGGATTTCCTGAGTTTTGGTATTCTTGGCGCTATCAAATTCCTGCTCTGGCGCGTTATTTTAAAGTTGTGGTGCCAGATTTACGGGGTTATAATGATTCGGATAAACCGGCGTCTGGTTATGATTTAGATACTTTAAGTGCAGATATTCGTGGTCTAATTTCTAATTTGGGATATAGTCGTGCTCATATTGTAGGCCATGATTGGGGCGGCGCGATAGCTTGGCATTTGGCACAAAAGTTTCCTGAATATCTAAATCGTTTGGCTATTTTAAATGCAGCGCATCCAGATCGATTGGTGCAAGAATTGGCAGGAAATTTTGATCAGTTGCGGCGTAGTTGGTTTGTGTTTGCGTTTCAAATTCCGGGAATTCCTGAGTGGTTAATTCAGCAAAATTTAAAGGATTTTGTGAAACGGTTATTCCGTGAAACTGCGATTCGACAAACGCCTTTTACGGCGGAAGCAACGAAACTTTATCAGCAGGCTTTGGAAAAACCAGGGGCAATTGCGGCGGCTTTAAATTATTACCGACAAATGCTTTTACCTCATAATTGGATGTCAAAGTTGGGGCAATCTCCTGATTTAATTACGGTGCCGACTTTGGTGTTGTGGGGTGAGGAAGATTCGTTTTTGAGTCGCAGATTGATTGAAGGCTTAGATCGTTTAATTTCGGCTCCTTTTAAATTGCAATTGGTGCCAGAGTGTGGGCATTGGATTCAGCAAGAAGCGCCGCAAACAGTTAACCGTGAGTTGTTAAACTTTTTACGGCAGTAATTTTTAGGGTTTTATTTTTTTAAAGTTAGGAAGGCAGGCTTTTTGTCTGCCTATATTTTTAAATAGATAAGGTAAATATTGAATTATATTACATAATTATTATTTTAGAGTTTGGTTGGCTTTACAGATTTTAACTTTAGATTAAAAATAATTTTATATTGACTTGCCTTTTGGCATTTAGGCAGTTTTGTTAAAAAAATTTAGAATTAGCAAGTTTATTATTTAAAAACTGCTGTTGATTCCTGAAAAGGTTGGGACAGTTTAGTTAATAATAGGGATAAATAATAAATTCAGGGAGACGAAAAAAAGATGTTTAGGCTACAAAAGTGGGTTCCGCCTTTGGCTTTTTTTCTAAGTTTAATTTTGACATTTCAGTTAAAATTACTACCGGCTGCGGCGCAATCGAAGTTTAAAGATGTGCAGGGACACTGGGCGCAACCTTGTATCGAAGAATTGGCAGGAAAACGTATTTTAAATGGCTATCCTGATGGAACATTTAAGCCAGGGGCTGCGGTAACAAGGGCTGAATTTGCGGCGATGGTACAAACGACTTTTCCGAATGTAAAAGAGGTAAAAACTGGGCTAAATTTTGCGGATGTTCCAAAAAATCATTGGGCTGCCGGTGCTATTAATGGGGCATATAAAACCGGCTTTCTTTCGGGATATCCGGGGCAAGTTTTTCAGCCTAATCAAAGTATTTCTCGTGTTCAAGCTTTGGTGTCTTTGGCAAGCGGTTTAAAATACACGCCTACAGGAAATACAGGTGATGTTTTACAAACTGCTTTTAAAGATGCTTCACAAATTCCTGATTATGCAAAAACTGCTATGGCGGCGGCGGTAGAAAAGCAACTGGTAGTGAATTATCCCGATGTCAAAACTTTTAATGCTAATAATTTAGCAACTCGTGGCGAAATTGCTAGTTTTTTGTGTCAGGCTATGGGAATTTCTGGGGGAGTACCGGGGCAATATGTGGCAAAGTTGGACTCTTCTAAACCTACTGCAAATTTTAGTAAGGGGGGTGAAATTAGAGGCGTTTGGATTACGAATATTGATAGTCAGGTTTTGTTTTCTTTGAAGAATATTGTGCGGGCAGTTGAGCGTTTAGAATCGATGAATTTTAATACAATTTATCCGACGGTTTGGAATTGGGGATATACACTTTATCCGAGTAAAGTTGCGGAGAAATTTTTGGGACGTTCTGTAAGGTTGGTTACTCCTTTGGATGAGAATATAAATCCTAATTTGGGAACCGAACCTGGACGGGATATGTTAAAAGAAATTATTGAAATTGGGCATCGAAAAAAGATGGCGGTTATGCCTTGGTTTGAGTTTGGATTTATGATGCCGGCAGATTCAGAAATTGTAGAGAGTCATCCTGATTGGATTACAAAACGTCGGGATGGAACGACGCTTTACCGAGAAGGAATTCATGATAGGGTATGGCTTAATCCTTTTCACCCAGAGGTACAGCAATTTATTTTAGATTTGGTGACAGAAGTTGTAGAAAATTATGATTTAGATGGAATTCAATTTGATGATCATTTTGGTTTGCCAGCAGAATTTGGTTATGATGATTATACCCTTGATTTATATCAAAAGGAAATTAAACAAAAGCCTTCTGATGATTTTAATGAAACGTTTTGGGTTCGCTGGCGTGCAGATAAGTTAAATGCCTTTGTGGAACGGCTTTTTAAGGAGGTTAAATCACGGAAACAAGATTGTATTGTGGCGTTGTCTCCAAATCCTTTACACTATGCTTTATCTGCTCATTTACAAGATTGGTTTACTTGGGAGAGAAAAGGTTGGATTGAGGAGATTATTGTGCAGGTTTATCGTAATGATTTGGGGCGGTTTATTACAGAATTGGAACGGGAAGAAATTGGGCTGGCAAAAACTCATGTGCCGGTGGGAATTGGAATTTTAACTGGCTTGAAAGGTAGAGCAGTTCCGCTGACACAAATTCAAGAACAAGTAAAAGAAGTTCGTCAGCGAGGTTTTGCTGGAGTTTCGTTCTTTTTCTATGAAAGTTTGTCAAGTTGGGCAACAGAAACGCCGGCGCAACGGGATGGATTTTTTAAGCGGTTGTTTCCTGAGCCGGTAAATCGTCCTTCGGTGGTGGATCAAAATGCTTAATTAGGGTATATAGTTGCGCTTTAGCGGTAAAGTTATCGGTAAAGCGCAACTACTAATTTTAAGCAACTACCGGCCCCAATACCATTTTTTCAAATTGAGCAAGTAAGGTGCCTTCAAGAGAAAAGTTTTGTCCAAAAATTTTAGGTGTTTGGCCGGTTTGATCTAAAACTTTTCTAACATCAAGGTTAGTTATATCTGCAAGATTTCGGTTACTAAGAAGCGCAATAACTGAGGCAATTCCTACGCCTTGTCCGACGGCAGCATTAAATTCTACTATTCTACCGGCAGAAGAAGCAAAGCCTTCAAAACCCGAACAAGGGCTAACCACAGCAAGGTTAGGAACGTTTTTCATTAAGGCGTGACGAATGCCAATATTAAATAATGGCGGTCGGAAATTTAGGCTTTTTCCCCAACCTTTTGTGCCGGCTCTGTCGCCTAGCCCTGGAATACCACCCCGGACATCAAAATGATAACTAAAAGTGGCAATAGCTTCATTTTCTGGAACGCCTCCAAATAACATTTTAGAACCGTTGAGGGGTTCGACAACTCCTAGTACATTGCCGGCGTGGCGAATATAAAGTTCTGAACCAGGTTTCACAGAAGTTGCGCCTAAACTTTTTAGCCAAGTTTCCACAAATTTAAATTCTTGGAGCATTCTTGGTGTGGGTTTTCCTGCATTTCTAGCAAGACTTTCAGCTTCGCTTCCAGAAACTTTAAATAACAGTGCATTCCAAGAAAGTCTTTCCCCCGGTAAAATGGCAATGTTTCCTTCATCAAATAAGATGCCCGTTTGTTCTAAACACATTTTGATGCCACGAAAGGAATGATAAGCTACAGATAAAGCTGGAGAACGAATGTCAATATGATCGTTACCAGCCCATAATGTTCTCAAATTTCCTCGCGGATCAAACATTTCTTGTTTGAGATTTTCCGCAATTTTTTCGTCAAAGCCCGCAGCTTGCAGCAAAAATTTTTGGGCATCTTTATCCGCTGGGTTAGTAAAGCGTTTATTGTAGGCAAAATCTAGTTCTTTAATTCGTTTAACGGTCAATCCTTTAGTTTCTAAAACTAAAGTAACGGGCAATTCTGATTCGGGTAATTCAAAAGTTTCAAATCCTTTATGTTTTTTGACACCGGCTGCTTGGGCTAATTCGGCATTAACTGTGGAGTCAATAAAGTATTTTGCATTATAGGTTATGCCGTTAGCTGCAACAATTCCTGTCAAGTTTTGACCGCTTTTTGTAACGGAAACTATTTTGACATTGCTAAGAAGATTAACGCCCGCTTCTTTTAACATTTGCTTTAATGCTGCACCGGCTTTTTCTGGGTCAAGCGCAATACCATTTACAGCGGATTTTTGCAAAAATTCTTTGTACAGAGGTGCAGGATCTCCAAAGGTTTCCAAACCATATTTTTTGCGAGTTTCGCTATCAATTTGTGTTCTGTCTAAATAAGCTAATCTTCCCCGTACTAAATGTCCACCAATACCTTCTTGTAAGTTCCCTTTTGACATTAGCAAGATGCTGGGATATTTGTTAGTACGACGTCGATATTCTCTAGCAGCAGCAATTACAGCAAGTACGCCTGGAATTTCATCACCAAATCCTATGAGATCATAACTTTGTACATCCCTGACCATTTTTTATTCTCCTTTTGTGGTTGTGAGTTTTTAGGTTTTGGTTGCCTATTTTATACCATTCTCTGCTGTTTCTCTTTGCAAGGCTAGTTTTCAGGATTTTTTTGATAAATCTTTACAGTGCGGTGTCTAAATAAAGGCTTTTTCCTTATAAATTATCTTTCGTATATCTCTAAAGGTAAATTATCGGGATCTCGAAAAAATGTAAAGCGTTTACCTGTGATTTCATCGAGTCTAATTTCTTCTGTTTCTACACCTTGATTGTGTAAAATCTCGACCATTTCATCTATATTTTCTACTTCAAAAGCTAAGTGTCTTAAACCGCAAGCTTCGGGCCCAGAAAGTCGTAAAGGAGGATTAGGAAATGAAAATAACTCAATTTGGTCGTTATTGCCTATGTTTAAGTCTAATTTGTAAGAATTTCTTTCACTTCGGTAGGTTTCTTTGATAACAGTAAAGCCTAAAGTTTTTGTATAAAATTCTTTAGATTTTTCATAATCTGAACAAATAATAGCAACGTGATGAATGCGGTTAATTTTCATTTTTTTAACTTTCCCAAAATTATTCTACAAGGTTTAAAAAGAGCTTCATTTAAAGCCCTTAAGGTTCTTAACTCGTCACCTGAGAAGTTTTGAGTATTGGCTAATGAAAAAGCCAAAGCAAACTCTTGAATATCAGGTGACTTTTTCACTTCATTGTATAAGATTTTTAATGAATTGAACTACCATAACCAAAACAAATAAACTAATCGCAAATTTCTGCAAGAAAAACGTTAATAACATTATTCATTTAGGCTTTATAGGGTTTTGAGCTAGTATTTTGATATCAAAATGCTATACAAACTCAATGCTATTCCTCAAAATTTGCTAAAATGTAACTTCCTAACAACTTTTTTACTCATTCCACTTTTGCTATTTTGAAAAATAAACTAAACCTCTTCAAAAACTTAAAAAGAGCCATTAATTTAGTTTGGCAAAGCACCCCACTTTGGACAACATTAAGCCTGATTTTACTCTTAATACAAGGTTTATTGCCCCTGCTATCTCTTTATTTAATGAAACTGATTATAGATGCAGTAACAGCAGGTATAAGCGGCGGAAATAATATTATTATCTCTTCTATCAAGCAATCAGCATTTTCTCAAGTTTTACTGTTTGTTGCTTTAGCCGGACTAACTGCTTTATTTGCAGATTTATGTCGATCTTTATCTAGCTATGCAAGTGAGGCGCAATCTCAAATAGTTACAGATTTTGTCCATGATTTACTGCACGCAAAATCTATAGAATTAGACCTAGAATATTACGAAAATTCGCAATTTTATAACGCCCTTCATCGTGCCCAACAAGAAGCCATTTACCGGCCTAACCGCATCCTCACCAGTCTTGTTCAACTCGCTCAAAATGCAATTTCTCTGATAGCAATTGCCGGTTTATTAATATCATTACATTGGTCAATTGCAGCCATATTATTTGCAGCAGGACTTCCCAGCTTATTCGTGCGTTTCAAACACACAGGCAAGCTATATAAAAAACAGCGTAGTTGGACAATACCAGAACGGATAGCCTACTATTTTCATTTAATGTTAACCAATGATTCCTACGCCAAAGAAGTACGATTGTTTAATTTAGGTTCTTTATTTCGTCGGCGATATCAAAATCTCCGAACCCAAATTCGACAAGAAAAACTTACCCTTTCTCAACAACGAAATCTTGCAGAATTGATGAGTCAAGCAAGTAGCACTTTAGCCGTTTATGGTGCTTGTGGTTTCATAGCTTACCAAACAATTCAAGGTCAAATTACATTAGGTGGACTGGTAATGTACTACCAAGGATTTCAACGAGGACAAACTTTTTTGAGAGAAATGCTTGCCAATTTAGCCAGTTTATACGAAAACAGTTTATTTCTATCTCTCCTTTACGAATTTCTCGATTTAAAGCAAGCAGTTGTTGAACCTTTATCCCCTCAAACAGTCCCGAATCCTATGCAAAAAGGCATCAAATTTGAAAATATTTCCTTTCATTATCCCCATAGCAACCGGGCCTTACTTGAAGATATTAACCTAACCATTAAAGCAGGAGAAACAGTAGCATTAGTCGGAGAAAATGGAGCCGGAAAAACAACTTTAATTAAACTATTATGCCGGCTTTATGATCCAACCAGCGGCAGCATTACTATTGATGGAATTAACTTAAAAGAATTGACCACAACAGAGTGGCGCAGAGAAATTAGTGTAGTTTTTCAAGATTATGTCCGCTACAATCTCACCGCCCAAGAAAATATTGGATTTGGGAATATTAATTTGTTGCAAGAAACAGAAAATATTATCAAAGCTGCCCAGGAATCGGGCGCAGATCGGGTAATTTCCAAACTACCAAAAGGTTACAATACAACTTTAGGCACACAATTTGATGAAGGCGAAGAATTAAGTATCGGAGAATGGCAAAAAGTAGCAATTGCCAGAGCTTTTTTACGGCAAGCACAAATTCTAATTTTAGATGAACCCACAAGCGCCCTTGATGCCAAAGCCGAATATGAGGTTTTTGAACAATTTCGTCAACTTATTAAAGGCAAAACAGCAATTTTAATTAGTCATCGTCTTTCAACAGTGAAAATGGTAGATCGCATCTTTGTTTTACAAAATGGAAAAATTGTAGAAACCGGCACTCACGCAGAATTAATAAACCTGAATGGAACCTATGCTAACTTATTCAAAATTCAAGCAAAATATTATCAATAAAAGTTATTTATAGTAGGGGCGGTGCCCCCTTACCCGCCCCCGCCCTTATCGTCGGTTCACAATCTGATTCCAAGCTTGAATAACTGCTTGTAAATCATTAGGTAACTGCCCTTGAATACTATCAGCAAAACGAGTCGTTGTATCCCGACTTGTCATAGTCACTGTTATATAATCAGCAGACCCAGGAACCGGCAAAAAATCCATGCGATTATAACGAGATAAACGCTGCTTTTCTACAGCCGCCATAAACTGACGCAATTCATCAAAAGAAAGCTGACGAAGCACTTGCCTTTGATTTAAATTATTCCCCCCTAAAAAAGTTTGAACTAACCGGCCATCTCGCATCAAAACTGTTTCATAACTACGTCCTGCAAATCCCCCGCTTGAAATTGCCCGAAACAACATATCTTTACCCAAAGCCGGCGGCAATTCATTAACAGGAATCATCCTAGATTTCACCGTACCACTATCACCAATAGTGCTAGAAGATTCATCTAAAACTAAAACAGAACCGCTAGAATTAGTGCGATAAACCCAGAATTTCTCATTGCTTTGCCCGTTATCGCGGCTGGCAACTTTTACCTCCCAACCGTCAACAATTGCTTGAGAACACATCACACCTGGTTTATCAATTCCCAAACAACCATTAGGCCACTGCCGCCGTTCTGCGCTCACAATATATAAATTTTCTGGCCTTACTCGCAGCTTAATAGATAAATCTTTTCTCACTTTTTCAGACAATGAAGCCGGCAAACTTGCTTCTAAATTGGGAGTTCTAGCCATTTTTACCCTTTGGCCGGTGTTATCAGTGCGATAAGTCCATTGTCTTGAGCCATCCGACACCACAACTTGCCAACCCTCTGTCCGTGCCGGTGCACATAGTTCTGCTGGGTTCGGTACACCCAAACAGCGATCTGGCCATGTCTTACGTTCCGCACTCACTATCTCTAACTCATTGATTCGCACATTCATCACCCGCGATAAATCACGGCGTACCGCATTTGCAACCGTAGGTGGTAAACGATTACTTCTTTGATTTTGGGCTCTTTCTGTGGCCGGTTTTGCTTGCAATGGCCCTGCATTTGCGCCCTTAACCATCATCAATTCTGCACTAACCGATAAAAGCAAGGCCATTGCCAAAGAAGACCAACAACCTTTTAACAGCAACCCCGCCAAAACTTTGCCAAACTCACCGATATTTTTGGAGTTGGAAAAACCAGACAAATTAACAAAACGTCGCATATAATTATTGGAAATAAAGAACTGTAGGACATCAAATTAAGTTAAAAATTGGTAGATAGCAGCTAAAAAGCAGTCCCTAGTAAACAGATACGATTCTCAGTATCCTATCTAACAGACTGCTCACACCTTAATTAGTTTCCTAAACAAAATTTTATTCTTTTTTTTAATAATTTTAACTCACCTGAAAGGGTGATTTTACCGCATTTTTCTCCTTATAAATTCTTTTTTGCCGCACCAACTAACAGACTTATCAGTGCGGCACTATCTCTACTATTATTTCCGACGATTAGCCACAAAATAAGGCTGTTTCACTTTTTGAGACAAATCTGGCAAAATAGTCTTTTTCACAGAAGCATTAACTACAGTGGTTGTTTGTTGGCTGTTATCGGCCTTTTTTGTTCCCAACGTCGAGCCGGCACTAAAATATAATAATGCTGTCAGTGCTACCGCCAATACCAAAGGATTAGGAGACTTAACTTGTTGATTTGTTGAAACTTCTGACAGGTAATTGGGTGTAGTATTATTCATGGCCGCCTCAGATCGCAGATATATTATTTTTGCGAAGTATGTTTTCTAGCTTCTACACCCTGATTTCCGCCGTCAGCGGAACAATTTAAAAGTTTTTTTAGCGTTGGGTTCAAATTTATACCCATTAATTCTAAAAATTCTGCCGTCCCTTCAATAATTTTTACTGGGTTTCTCTAGGCGATACTAACGGAGGTAGTGTCAAAGCAAAGCGAAACTAACTCAGACAAAAAATCTTTACTGGATGGCTTAAGGGATCAGACGTTGTTAGTCTCGAATCTGTTCGCTTGTTGTACAGATAAATACCAACATTACCGAACCCTTCCTACCAGTGTGCCTCTTTACATCATGGTTCTCCATCGCGGAATATACGGAATTTTTTGGCAATGGTTAAAAAAAAATCCTGGCTAATCATCGTGGTCGTAATTTTTTTAAAAAATATATCTGGGAAACAAAATTTCTATAAAAAAGTTGCTAAAAAGCTTAATATTAAAAATTTTTTCCTTCGACTCCTAAGATTTCATTGCTTATGTAGGGTCGTGAATAGTGGCCACAGTTCACTGTAGCCAGTTTCACAACTAACAAAAAACAGTCCAAATTCTTCTGGAATTAATAACAAAAATCAAGACTGACTTCCTAAAGCATCTACATAAGCCTTCAACCACATTCTCAAACTCTGAAAAGAAACAAAACGAAAATGAGTGCTATTGCTTGCATTCAGAAAAACTAAATTTCTTGGGAGAGTCTGTCACCGGCAAACTTTAAAGGAAGAACTTACCTTAACTGGCGATCTTGCGGCAAAACTATTTTTCGAGTAATGAACAAAACTAACAATAAAATACTTAACTGAATCGGCCAAGGTGCCATAACCAAAAGCACAACAAAACAATTTCCCAGGATCGTCAAAGCCATTATTCGGATAATTTCACCCGAAGTATTTAGATACAAACAGCCAGACCCCACCGCAGCAAGCAACATAACAAACGACAGTATAGACATAGCCCTTCACCTCCAGAATAGATAGCCACAACACAAAAAGTGTATGGAAAAAGTCTTTTTCAATACAATTTATCATATTTTTTCAAAAATGCACCCCTATTCCAAGGTCATACCTTGGAATTTTCTAGCTAAAAAGTGGTTAGACTGCATCCAATTTATAGATGCTCTTTTATTTGGATAGCGGGTATTTTTGCATAAGGTTTGATTATTTAATTGCAAATTAAATAAAAAGTATTATTAGTTTTTGCTTTTGCCGTAAGGCTTTTTCATGGCTAAGCATTAAAGTAATTGCAATACTCTTTATTTAGTTTATAGGAGTTTTCTAAGTCTATGCTAAGACTTTATTTTCCTTAGTTTAGTTTCTACTTGTTGTTTTATTAAAAATAAACTTTTGCAACATTATGATTTTTGGGTTGCAAATTCATTTAACCCAACCTACCAACCAAGGTTTTGATAAGTTTTTGAATTGCTATTAACAGCAAAATAATCTTTACTGGTAGGACAAGTGAAAGCCATCATTTACCAATAAATTGCTTTAGAGGTTGTGGAAGAGAAGGAACAATTTTTTGCTGCCAAACCGGCATTACTTGTTGACGCCAAAAAACATCAAAACTAGAAGGCTGAATTATACGCCACCCAAACCCAACCGCAATAATCAAAGCACCCAAGGCAATTAAAGAAGAAATTAAAGAAGCAAAAAAATTAGGGCCTTTTGCTCGCATCGGCACAAACCTAGGTAATGTTTGAACATAAGCCTGTTCTGAAATATCCTTATAAGGCTCTCGATAAATCTCTGGAACCTCTTCTTGTCTTCTTTGTGCCTTAGTTGTGAACTTAGAGTTTTTTGACTGAGAAGCGGAAGATTTTGGCTTTCCTGAAGTTGGTAAATGAGAAGCAGAAGATTTTGGTTTTCCTGAAGTTGGTAAATGAGAAGCGGAAGACTTTGGCTTTCCTGTTGTAAATCCACTAAAATTTGAGTTTTGAGTTTCGCTGGAAAAACCCGACATTCCCGGTTGAAGGAAAGGAGATTTTTCAGACAAAGACTGCTGCAAAATTCTTAACTGATCAGAAACAACCTGCGGTTCAACTCCAGATTTTGCCCATTGCAACAACGCAACAGAAGGAATTGCACAAAGATTTGTAACTCCCAAAGATTGTAAGCGTTTAATAAGTGACAAACTTGTAGAAACAAAAACCACCAATTGTTTTGGTTGCTGTTGCGACAACCCGTAGGTACATTGAGCCACAGCCACCATTAGCCGAGCTTGCCGGTTGCCCGCCACCCCTGTTGCCGGTTGCAAAGAAGAATGAGAGCCGGTAGCATTTGTAAGCTGCCAACCGCTTCGGGGCCAAAAACGCAAAAAATCGCTAGCCACCAACTCTTGAGTCGATTCTGAAGCATCTCGCATCAATAACTCAATTTCGTCATAAACCGCCACCGGCAGAAAGCAAGTCCCCAGGCGAGAAAAACTTTCCCATTCCCGTCTTTTGCCGGTCATCACCACTTCAAAATCTAAAAGTAATAGCACTTTACAGCACACCCCAAACACTAAAGGATCATGATTGAATAGTTCTTATTTCCATGATAGTGATGGCTGGAAAGATAATTAGAGAGGAAGTGATTAGGTAGAGGGCTTTTATTGACCCTCAATCAAAAATCACCTCTTCTTTCTCCTAACTGCCAATTCCCAGACGACCTGCCAAACCAGGACTTAACGGTATTAATGTTGCCAGCATTAAAAATAAAGCCAACAATCCCAAAGCTGCACGGGCATCATCTGGTTCGGTAATATCATCTTGAGCAGGTCTTTCG
Organism: Halomicronema sp.; assembly: GCA_036704045.1. Taxonomy (GTDB): domain Bacteria; phylum Cyanobacteriota; class Cyanobacteriia; order Cyanobacteriales; family Oscillatoriaceae; genus Ancylothrix. The sequence goes on from DATNQM010000018.1 coordinate 155,471, forward strand.
AGATTGCGTTGCAAAAACAAAATGACAATGGCCCAGTAAAGTGACAAAGGATTTAACAAAGCCACTAAACTTAAGACAATCAAAGTTGCTACCGTAGTCCGACCGGCTACTTTGCGACCATAAATCGCCTGAATAATACGCCCCCCATCTAATTGACCGGCTGGCATCAAATTCAAAGCTGTAACAACTAAACCTAACCATCCCAAAACTGAAAGCGGATGTACATCTACGAGTGGTTGTTGCAACGCATCGCCTAAAACAACTTTCGCCAGAGTTCCTACTAAAAGTGAACCTTTAAAAAATTCGGCAGGAATTTCAAAAAGACTGCCTGGATGAGAAAGCAATAAACCCACTATCAACATTGCCAAAGAAATTAAACCCCCCGCCGCCGGCCCTGCAAAAGCGATATCAAAAAGAGCTTTGCGGTTAGGTAAAAGCGATTCAAAACGATTAAAAGCCCCAAAACTTCCAAGCTGCAAAGCTGGCAAAAAGTAAGGCCAACTAAAACGTACTTTATAGCGTTTTGCCATCACTTGGTGAGCCAATTCGTGGGCAATTAAAATCGCCCAAATTCCTGCTGCAAAGGGCCAAACTTCGGCAGAACGACTGAAGTTTTTAAAATAGTCAAAGTTCCTTACTAATCCGCCGGTTTCCAGAGTTGTTGCCAAGGTTGCTAATATTAAAACAATGGAAAGTATTCTTTGTTGTAGGGTGGCCGGTTGAGGGTCATTGCTACTAGGCAGAACAATTACCATTGGCTTATTTTCAGGGTTTTGTACTAAAAAAATTCGGTAACGTTCTCCTAAACGGGCTGTTAATTTTTCGGATAAACGAGACTGAACTAAAGCCGGTTCTCCACGCAGATTGCCTTTAAAAATTGCTCCATCTTGATAGGAAATTGTCTCTGTGACAAAAAAGGTATCTATGCCAAAAATTTCCTTAATTGTTTGCAAGTCTTGCCCCGGAATTGGCAGCACTTCGCCTTCGGGGATGGGAGGTATTTGTTTAGTTTCGGTGGAGTTATCGGTTTTTGCTTCGAGTTGTGGTTCTGAAACTGCCGGTGTGGCTTCAGACTTTAAAAGTGCTTCCAATTTTTCTCGCAAAGCTGTATCTTGACTGCTGGTTCTTAATTTATTTCCTAAATAAATATACAATCCAGCAGAGCCAACTAATAAAAACAAAATGCTGACTAAATTAAGATAAACGCCGAAAGCAAATAAACCAAAAAAAATCAACCAAGGAACCATCAAAGAAACAGATTGCAGCCAAGCTAAAACTCCTAGCTTGCCGAAGGGTTTGGCCCGGTAATAACCCCAACCCAGGATAGCCAAAGCTATTAGCAAAATTGCAATCGTTGCCGCGTTTTCGGTCACTATAGCCATTTTTTCAACCTTTGGTTTCATTCCATTAATAGTTCCTGAGTCGTCCGCAAATAATTTGCGCTTCAATGTCCAGAGAGATATCTGTTGGTGTGACCTTCTCTGAGCAAAACGACCCCTTCCTTAAGTATATTGGCCGGTGGCTATTGTCAAAAATTCCTTGTCGCCGCTTACTTAAATAATACCGGGCAGCAGACTCTTCTTTAGTTTTTAAAATATTTCTTCCTTATCAAATTTATCATAGCATGGCTGCGAGAAGAAAGTCAACCCTTTTCCTCTTCTTTATTAGGTGCCGGTTTAAACAATTAAATAGTTTTGTCTTTTTCCTTTGCTTATTGTTGATGGCATTTTTTTATTTGTTTAGGCTATTTTTTAAATTTTTGTCAATAGTTATTTACACCTAAATTTACGATTTTTCCCAAAAAATTTTACATTTACGACATCTCTTATCACCTCCCTAAAGACTGAAAAAAAATCTTTATAAAGGCAGAAAAAATCGCCAATATTCAGCTTGACGTGGGAACTTACTACCGTACTGCTTGATCAATATAAATTACAGGGGTACCTTAAAATTTAATCTACCAAAGCTCATGTCACAACAAAGCACCCGCAATAACGATATTTTAATCGGAACAATAGATGCAGATATCCTTAAAGGAAATGCAGGGAACGATATCTTACTTGGCTTAGGTAATGACGATCTACTGTTTGGCAATGCAGACGATGACTTAATATTTGGCAATCAAGGCAACGATACACTAAGAGGCGGACAAGGAAACGACCTCTTGCAGGGAGGAGCAGGCGATGATCAAGCCTCTGGAGATTTAGGCAATGATACAGTTAATGGTGAACTAGGCAACGATACCCTGTTTGGTGGATCTTCCGACGGCAGCAACAACGACAGTAACGGGCAAGACGTACTCATCGGCGGTGCTGGGGATGATTTAATATTTGGAAATGGTGGAGATGATGCCTTATTCGGAAACACCGGCACCGATACCCTAGCCGGTGGAAAAGGCAACGATACCCTTAATGGTGGAGTCGGCAACGATATCTTATCAGGAGATATGGGAGATGACCGGCTTGTTGGAGATATCGGTGCAGATACCCTTACCGGAGGTTCTGGTAATGATACCTTTGTAATTGGTTTACGCAAAGATACCTCTGAATTTTTATCAACAGGCGGATCTTCAATAGCAGACGCAGACAAAATCACAGATTTTCTCAAAAGTCAAGATAAAATAGAAATCCTTGGTGGATTAACATTTGAGGAGTTAAACATTTTTGCTGGAACTGGAGATTATGCTGGATTTAGCATTATTCAAGAAAAAGTCAATGGGCAGTATTTAGGAATTTTACAGGGCATTGAAGCGGCTACAATTGAGCGTAGTGATTTTGTTGGTTTAGCAACTTCAACACCCGCACCGGCACCTAGCCCAACACCCACACCGGCACCTAATCCAACACCTAGCCCAACACCAACCCCCGAAAACAACCCACCAACTGCCGGCACTATTACATCTCAAACAGCCACACAAAATACAGCATTTAATTTTGTTATTCCAGCCGGCACTTTTACAGATATCGATGCAGGAGACACTCTAACTTATAGTGCAACTCTTGCAGATGGAACAGCATTACCTTCTTGGTTGACATTTGATGCAACTTCTCAGACATTTAGTGGAACTCCACTCAATGAAAATGTCGGCACATTGTCTGTAAAAGTCACAGCAATAGACACAAGTAATGCGACCGTATCAAGCAACTTTGATATTACTGTTGCTAATGTTGTCAATGATGCGCCAACTTTAACAACAACACCAGTAACTCTCACAGCTATTGATGAAGATACAACGACAAATAACGGGGATGCAGTTGATATTTCGGCAATTACATCATTAATAAATGATGTGGATGTTGGCGCTGTTAAAGGTATTGCTGTCACAGGTGTTGATAATACTAATGGTAAATGGCAATACTCGACAGATGGAACTACTTGGAATGACTTTTCAGCTACTACCGGAAGCAGTGTAGATATTTCAACAACGGCACGACTTTTAACGGCTTCTGCTACTAATAAAATTCGATTTGTTGCGAATGCTAATTATAACGGTAGTTCGGGAAATATTACTTTTCGTGCTTGGGATACCACAAGTGGGACGAATGGTGATGTGGCTGATATTTCCTTAAATGGTGGAACAACGGCATTTAGTAGTAATACAAATACGGCAAGTTTGACTGTTAATGCTGTTAATGATGCGCCGGTGGGTGTGGATGATATTATCCCAGATGCCACAGTTTTGTTGAGTACAGGAATTTTAATTCAAGCTTCTACTTTAGTGGCAAATGATACGGATGTAGATGGAGGAACCTTGACAGTAACAGGCGTTTCTAATCCTACAAATGGCAGTGTATCTCTGACAAATGGGGTAATAAAATTTAATCCCATAGCTACAGGTAGCGCCTCTTTTACTTACACAGTATCAGATGGAAATGGGGGGAGTGCTTCGGCAACGGCAAGTCTAAATGTTACTTCTGTTAATGCACTGAATTTGAGTAATATTGTATCGGGGATGAATCTGCCGGTTGGGGCGAAGGGTTTTGTAATCAATGGTGAGGCGGCGTCGGACTCTAGCGGCAGGAGTGTTAGTAGTGCAGGAGATGTCAACGGTGATGGTTTGGCTGATTTAATTGTTGGTGTTCCCTTTGCTGATCCTGCTTTTGATGGTGCCGGCAAGTCATACTTGGTGTTTGGCAAAACAGACACTAATGCAATTAATTTAAATTCTCTGGGTACTGGGGGTTTTATTATTAATGGTGAGGCGGCTGGTGACACTAGCGGCATTTCTGTCAGCAATGCAGGAGATGTCAACGGTGATGGTTTGGCTGATTTAATTATTGGTGCTCGTGGTGCTGATCCTGCTTCTGTTTTTAATGCAGGCAAGTCATACTTGGTATTTGGCAAAACAGATACTACTGAAATTAATTTAAGCTCTCTCGGTACCGGTGGTTTTATCATTAATGGTGAGGCGATTTCTGACTATAACGGGCATTCAGTCAGCAGTGCAGGAGATGTCAACGGGGATGGTTTGGCTGATTTAATTGTTGGTACTCCATATGCTAATAGTCCATATGCTTATGCTTCTGGTAGTTATGTCGGCAGATCATACCTGGTGTTTGGCAAAACAGATACTACTGCAATTAATTTAAGTTCTCTCGGTACTAGTGGTTTTATTATCACTGGTGAGGCGCCTGATGACTTTAGCGGTGATTCAGTCAGCAATGCAGGAGATGTCAACGGTGATGGTTTGGCTGATTTAATTGTTGGTGCTCCCAAAGCTGATCCTGCTACTGGTGCTTTTGCCGGCAAGTCATACTTGGTATTTGGCAAAACAGACGCTACGCCAATTAAATTAAGCTCTCTCGGTACGGGGGGTTTTATCATTAATGGTGAGACGACTAATAACTTTAGCGGCGATTCTGTAAGCAATGCTGGCGATGTCAACGGTGATGGTTTGGCTGATCTAATTGTTGGTGCTCCTAGTGCTAATGTTGCTACTTTTAATGGTGCCGGCAAGTCATACATAGTATTTGGCAAAACAGACACTAATGCAATTAATTTAAGTTCTCTCGGTACTGGTGGTTTTATCATCAATGGTGAGGCGGCTAGTGACGGTAGCGGCACGAGTGTTAGCAGTGCAGGTGATGTCAATGGTGATGGTTTGGCTGATTTAATTGTTGGTGCTCCCGAAGCTAATACTGTTTCTGGTTTTGGTGCCGGCAAGTTTTATCTGGTGTTTGGCAAAACAGACACTAATGCAATTAATTTAAGTTCTCTCGGTACTGGTGGTTTTATCCTACATGGTGAGGCGGCGAATGACGGTAGCGGCTTTTCTGTCAACAGTGCAGGGGATCTCAACGGTGATGGTTTGGCTGATTTAATTGTTGGTGCTCCTGATGCTGATCCTGCTTCGGTTGATGGTGCCGGCAAGTCTTACGTCATTTTTGGTGGAGACTTCACCGGCGCCGTCACTTCTCTCGGTACTGCTGCTGTTGATAATCTCACCGGCACCTCCGTTAATCAAGCTTTAGTTGGTGCAGCCGGCGATGATATTCTCAGCGATGGTGGTTTCACCAATATCCTGATGTATGGTGGTGCAGGAAATGATTCGATCCGCATCAACAATGCTAATTTCCGCCGCTTAGATGGTGGTTTAGGCAATGATACTTTGCTGTTAGCAGGCACCGGCATAACTTTAAACCTCACCGGCACCGCAGATAATACCAAAATCGCTTCTTTTGAAACTATCGACTTAACCGGCACCGGCAATAACACCCTAACCTTAAGCTATGGCGCTTTGTTGAATTTAGTTGAAGAAACTCGCGCGAATGGTGGCTTCAATCGTTTAACAGTGCGTGGTGATGCGGGAGATGTTATCACTGCCAATTTAACCGGCTTTGGTTTCACCTCATCGGTTGGTGCAACTGAAACTACATACACTAAAGACAAGTTGCAGTTAGTTATCGAAAACGATGTCAATCAAACCGGTATTCTGATTTAATCTCAAAAACCGGCTTTTTCACTTGTAAGTAAACCTTTGAGAAAGCCGGTTTCTCTCTTCAATTTTTGTGAATAAAAAAAGTTGAAAAAACCCTAATTTTTGCCAAAAATTCCTTGACAATTAGCACGCGGGTGTGATAACATAAAATCGATAAGGAAGAACTATTTAGAAAAACAAATAATTGTAGAGATCGGCATTCCAAAAGACTTATAAAATCCGAAAAACCAGAATAAAGAGGCGGGTTTAGCGAGAACCAAGAAAAAATAAAAAAAATCGGTTAACCCGCCCCTACTTATAGCTGAGATTTTTGATAACTAAGTAGGGCCGGTCGAAGTTGACCTTGATTTGCATTCAGCAACTCCACACCGGCCTCCTTATCCAACCCAGTCCAGTGCATCAACAGAGCCAACTTCACCGAACGGCCACTACGCTCAAGCAAATAACCCGCATCTTCCCGACTTAACTCCGTTAAATCCACCAATATTCGTAAAGCCCGGTCGTGTAGCTTCTTATTAGTGACAGCCACATCAACCATCCGATTACCGTAAACCTTACCCAGCCTCACCATCACAGCGGTAGAAATAATATTCAAAGCCATTTTAGTAACCGTACCGGCCTTAAGCCTTGTAGAACCGGCCAAAATTTCCGGGCCCACCAACAAACGAATATCCACATGAGCCTCAGACTTAACCTGAGTAGCCGGCACACAAGCAATCAAAACCGTACTAGCCCCCCGCGCTTTCGCCGCATTCAGGGCACCTTGAACAAAAGGAGTAGTCCCACCGGCCGTAATACCAACCACCACATCCAACTCCGTAATGTGCCGGTGAGCAATAGCCTCCGCCCCATCCTCCGCCCGATCCTCCAAATCTTCCGAACTGCGGATTAGCGCACCGGCCCCCCCAGCAATAATACCCTGCACCAACTCCGGCGGAGAACAGAAAGTAGGCGGACATTCCGCCGCATCCAAAACCCCCAACCGGCCAGAAGTCCCCGCACCCACATAAAACAACCGACCCCCCCGATGCAATTGATGAGCGCTAATATCAATAGCCTTAGCCAATTGTTCCTTAGCCTCAGCAATAGCCGAAAGAGTTTTAGCATCTTCAGAATTAAACAACTCCACCAATTCCAAAGAACTAAGCTGATCAAGGTTTTGGCTATTGGGGTTAACTTGCTCAGTCAATAAATGCCCGCGTTCTTCTAAATTATTCATTCTTATTTCCGTTCCTAAAGCAGCCCTTCTAATTGCCGGCGAATCCGATCTAACTCTGATTGTGACATCTCCAAAGCTTCTCTTCGTTGCTCTTCTTCCCAGTCTGTTTGCTCCACATTTGTTTCTGGCGGCACAGCCAGAGCCCCTTCTGGCACAATTTCCCAATCATAATCCGCATTGCGACAAAATTCTTTAACTTCTTCAGCATCCACCGCCTCAACGGAAGGATTAAAAAAATCCTGAGCTTCCAAAAGGACGCCAAACCGCGTAGCATCGTCTTCTGATTCAAACATCAAAACCTTATTGCGTTCCGAACTCAAATCCTTAAGAGTATGGATACCCTCATTTTCTGTGCCGGCATTAAACAGTAAGACAAACACTCGCATGGTCTATAGTTTCTTCCTAAAATTTTTGGTTTTATCTTGAATCCTATCATCCAACAAGACGGCAAGTCTTCTGACCTGTCGTCGATTTTTTTGCCTTAAGACAATAATTTGAGGATTGGGGACTTACTGAAAAGTTTACTAAAATACTGCCGGACTAAAATTTCCACCACCTAGACTATTTCCACTCACCCCCTGCAAAATTAGCAAAAACTCATTGGTTTCTTGTAGTTGAATAATTAAATTTCCCTGTTGGTCTCCCGTACCGGCACTGAATCTTAAATTTTCAACCGTCAGACTATCACCTAACAATATTAAATCTTGTCCTGGCCGGTAATCCGTAATTACATCAGCATCTTGCAAATTGGTACCGCCGGTAGTTCTAGCTATCACAAATCGATCTTGGCCATCGCCGCCGGTGAGAGTATCAGCCCCCAAGTTTCCCAACAAAGTATCATTCCCCTCCTCTCCTAACAAGCTATCGTTATCTTGACCACCATAAATAGAGTCATTGCCAGCCCCTCCAAACAGAGTATCCCTTTCCCGGTTGCCATTGAGATAATCATCTCCAGCGTCCCCATAAAGCGAATCATTCCCCCTTCCCCCCAAAATTGTATCTCCATCTAAACCCCCCAAAATCGAGTCATCGTCGGCATTGCCATACAGCCAATCTAGGCCCGCCAGTCCTTCGATAGTGTCGTTTCCTCCGTATCCCAAAAGAGTATCTGCCCCAGGGGTTCCTCTGAGGGTGTCTGCTTGCTCTGTTCCCTCTATATTTCCATTATTTCCTGACCCGATAACGGCTGCGGTTCCTGAGTCTGAACCAAAAACATAGTCAGGGATATGGATAACTCCGTCATAAAAACCTTCTAGCAATTCTTCGTCTGCTACAAATTCTGGCAAAACAACGTTTGGCATATTTTTGGCTCCTAATTTTAATCTACTTTTAATTAGATTAGATCATATTTTTTCTTCCGTCTTGCTAAAGGGGATGCCAATTGCGGCGCTTCGTGCTACCCTGACCGAGTAATATACACTGTTGACTTTGTTTTGTCTGCTACAGTTTGTTGCGGATTCTATTAAAAATATCCTTTCCTATAAATCCTTTGATATTTTTCGCTATTTTTAGGTTTTTCTTGTATAATATCATCCCACAATAAGAATTTAGAAACTCCTAACTATGAAAAGTAATCCTCCAAATTTTCTCCGGGTTTTATGTCTGTTTAAAGTAAGCTTTTTTGAAAAAAAACTGTCAGTTAATTTTCCAAAAAATGCTATAAAAACCCTATTAATATAAATTATTTGTGTCTGGGCAATATTGACCCTGCTTTTTTCTCCAATAAAATGCTAAAAGCGAACAAAATTAAAACTGAATCAGTCATCTGTAACACGCATTAAAAAACTTCACCCTGGTTTATCGCTTAATTGTTCTAACAACTAGGGACTAAAAAGATACGAAACTGACCTAAAAGCCAAAAAATGGTGTGAGGAAAAAATGACTAATTCCCCAAATTCAAGCAACAATCAACCCCAAGAACCTCCCAGCCGGCCGAACTGGCGACGGCGTTTGAAATTTACCGGCATCGGTTTGGGTATAGCAGCCACAGCCGGAGTCACAGGCGGGGGAATTTATGGCTGGAATTTTGTTAATAATGACCTCGCGCCTTTGATAGAAAAAGAGCTTTCTCAAACTTTAAAACGTCCGGTACAACTTGGACAAGTAGAAACTTTTACTTTTAATGGTCTAGGCTTTGGCCCATCAGCGTTACCGGCTACTCCTACTGACCCGGATCGTCTTACTATTGACGCTGTTGATGTTAAATTTAATTTACCTCAATTAATTACTACCAGAAATTTAATTCTCGATATTACTTTAATCAATCCTAATGCCTATATAGAACAAGATAAAAATGGTCAATGGGTGGAAATTCCGAAACCAGAAGAAAAAGAAGATGCAGGAGTTATTAAAACAGAAGTAGATACGGTTCGTCTGCAAAATGCGACAGTTGTTTTGTTGCCAACTCCTCTAAGTCCAAATTCTTCATCTCCTAATCTTCCTGTTAAGTTATTTTCCCTTAACGGTCAACTACAACTACGAGATCAAAACAAACTTTATCTTTATCAACTGGAAGGAAAACCGGCAGCAGGTGGTTCTTTTGCTATTCAAGGAGAAACACTACTTCCCGATCTTCCCACAAATTTAAAGGTTAATGCTCAAGATTTTAACGCCTTTGATTTATATCGCTTGCTTGCCGGTACTGTTAAGCTACCTGTTGCTTTAAATGGCGGTAAAGTTGATGGAAATTTAGATATTCGCATTCGTCCTCAAGATGTGCCAGAAATTCGGGGAACAGCAAAGCTAAAATCTGTTGTTGCTAAAATTGAACCTCTGCCTAAACTTCTATCACAAACTAATGGAGATATAGAGTTTTTAGGCAATAATTTTAATGTCAAAAATATTACAACAATTTATGGAAAAGTGCCGGCTTTGGCCAATGGGTTAGTTTCTCTTAAAGAGAATTCTAATTTAGGAATTACAGTTAAGCCGGTGAATGTGGTTGATGCCTTAGAAACAATTGATGTTGACATTCCTTTTTCAACAGCAGGAAATGTACAGCTTGATGTTTTAGTAAAAGGGCCCATTACTGACCCGGTTGTGGTTGGTAATGTTCGGACTCCTGATAATAATCAGTCTAAGGAACCTCCGTTAACAATTGACCGTATTGATTTAGCCAAACTAAACGCTAATTTCCAATTTTCTAAGGGAATTATTGAGTTTAAAGAAATTGATGCAACTCCTAATGCTGGGGGTAAAATTACTTCTTCTGGTACCATTAGGTTAGCTACTCCCGACCGGCCTAATTCTCTATCTTTTGGCTTTAATGCTGCCCAATTACCGGGAGATTTTTACGGCCCAGTTTATGGAGTTTCTCCTGATATTAAAATTGGTAGCGTTTCTGCTACCGGCGAAATTGTTGGGCCGGCCGATAAGTTGCAAACTACAGTAAATTGGCAAGCGCCAGAAGCAATTTTTCCCTCTACCGGCAAGGTAATTGTTTTGGGAGAAACCATTTTATTACGCGATACGATGGCGACAGTTGCTGGAGGAACAGCGACAATTTCTGGTCAATTAGTTGATAAACAATGGCAGGCAACAATTGAACCTTTAGGTTTAAAATTAAGCCAACTTGCTCAACTCGCTAATCGTCAATTTATTAAAGATGCTAATGCTAAAATTTCTAATACAAATATTCCTGGGCAAATTATTAGTGGTCGTTTACAACTTTCGGGCAATACTGAGGCTAATTCCCCAGAAAATATTAACGCTAATGGCAATTTATTAATTAGTGTAGCCCAGGGTGCAGCAAGTGTTAAAACTGACATAAGTAATGGGCGATTACAAGCGATTGTTGAGCCGGTTGGTTTGGAGTTAAGCGAGTTAGCTGAGTTGGCAAATTCTTTTTCACCTCCTGGTCAACAGTTGCCTATTTCTGCCCCAGAAATTGCTAATTTACCAGTGGAATTTTTGGGCGGTGATGTGACGTTTTCTGCCCCTATTAATAATATTTCTGCCGAAACTATTACTGCTAGTAGCAATGTGCAATTAAAGGTCGCCGGTGGCGATACAACTGTCACCGGCACTCTTGAAAATGGCCAATGGCAGGCGGCTGTCCAAGGTTCCCAAATTCAAGTTAATCAATTGGTGGCAATACCGGCCAATATTCCCACCGGCCCTGCTACCGTTCAAGCGACTTTATCTGGTTCTACAAACAACTTGACAAATGATGCAATTCGTGTTAATGGAGTGGCGACGGTAGGAGTGGCTGGTGGGTCTGTGGATGTGCGGGATCTTCAGGTGGCCAATGGGCGATGGGCTGCAACGGTACAAGCCAATGATCTTGAACCGGGCTTTGCGGTGTCGATGGCTGGTGTGTCCGGGCAGTTGGGCCGGTTTAATGGCAATTTTGAGGTGTCAGGTAGCACTGAGGAAGTAAATATAAATAATATCCGGGTGGATGGTTCTGGAAACTTAGCAGTAGCAGATGGCAAAGCAAATGTTAAGGTAAACAGTCAAAATGGGCAAATTGTGGCACAGGTAGAAGCAGTAGAAGTGCCGGTAAATCCGTTTTTAGGAGGGAATGTTAATCTGCCATCATCGTTGTTGGGCCGGTTTAATGGCAACTTTGATATTGCATTAAAAGCACCAAAAAATGAACAGATTAATTTAACGGATGTCGCCATCAATGGAAGCGGCAGATTGGGGGTTGGGGAAGGTGTAGCAGATGTGACCGTTAGCACGACTGGCAACCGTTGGCAAGCAACGGTGGCGGCAGCGGGGGTGCCGGTTCAGCCTTTGTTGCCGCCCCAGGTAGGAGAAATTGCTTCGCAGATTGGAAATTTTAGCGGCAATTTTATTTTTGCAGGGTTAACAAATAATTTTGATGTAACAGGAATTCGCGGGAGTGGTTCAGGAAAATTAGGCGTTGCTGGGGGAACAATTACTGCTAATAATGTGCAGTTTAATAGCGGCCGGTGGCAAGCAAATTTTGAACCAAGAGATATACAATTAAGCCGTGTTTCTAATCAGTTACGGGGCGAATTAGAAGGAAATTTGAATGCCGGTGGAAGCTTGACAGATTTAAGTATAGCAGCCATTAAAGCAGAAGGCAGAGTCAGGTTATCTGAGGGTATATCAGTTTTGAATGATTCGGTTTCATCCCTGATTGCTTGGAATGGAAAAACCTTACAAATTAAAGAAGCAAAATCAGCCCAATTAGATGCTAGTGGAGTAATAAACTTTGATACCCAAAATGTCGCAGGAATTCAAATAAATAATTTTGATTTGGATGTAGCCGCCCGAAAATTAGATTTAGGAGAATTGGCAAAATATGGGCTAAGTCTTAGCAACAATCAAACTGTTACTTTGCCTTTAATTGCCGGAAAAACAGACTTTAATGGCAAAATTAGTGGCACTTTAAATGCTCCCAAAGTTGCGGGAAATTTGCAAGTTTATAACTTGGTACTGGATCAGATCAATTTTGAGCCGGTTTTGGCCGGTCGGCTGAATGTAGTGCCGGGGAGTGCTGTAGATTTAGAGTTAACTGGAAATCAAGACAAAATTGCTTTAAATTTGGATAAAAATTATCTGCCAACTAATTTGTTAGTCCGCAGTGGACAGGTGTTGGCAAGTGCCACAAAAAACGGCAACCGGCTAAGATTAAATCTTGAACAATTTCCGCTAAATGCTTTGAAATTAACGCCACCAGAAATTGCCGGGCCTGGGTATGTTTCCGGGGAAGTTTCCACAAATTTAGATTTAAACATTGGTAATGCTTTAAGTTGTAATAGTATAGATTGTGCCTTGCAAAGTTTACAGGGTGGGGGAAAAGTTGCTATTACTAACCCCCGTATTGGCTATCTAAAAGCAGATAATTTTGTGGGAGACGTTGCTGTTGGTAATGGCGTGGCAACTTTAAACCAAGGTAATTTAAAACAAGGCGAAACTGAGTATTTATTGTCAGGACGAGTAACACTGAACCTTAATCCCCAATATCAGGCAAGTGTGCAAATTAAACAAGGTCAGCTACAGCAAATTTTGACTTCTTTACAAATTTTTAGAATTGAGGATTTTCAGCGGGGAATAACTCCACCTGAATATGCAAAAGGTGAAGAAGTAAGACCTACCGGTATCAGTGTAGAAAATCAAGATGTTCTTACTCAATTAAGAAGATTTTTTGAAATACAAGCATTATTAGAACAGCAAAAAACTGCGCGGGAAGAGGCTTCACCGTTGCCAGATTTAGCAGATTTAAGGGGTACTTTTAGTGGCGAGATTTCCGTGAATGGTTCTCTGGCCGGTGGTTTGCAGGCGGCAAATTTTAAAGTGCAAGGTCAGGATTGGAATTGGGGCCGCTATACGGTAGATCAGGCGTTGGTCGAGGGCCGGTATCAAGAGGGAGTTGTGACCCTGTTACCGCTGCGTTTACAACGCGCTGATGGGGTGTTTGCATTTTCTGGCACCCTCGGAGGAGAAAGGCAGTCGGGGCAGTTGCAAGTGGAAAATTTCCCGATAGAACCGCTACAGGAGTTGGTTGAAAAAATAGCTGGGGATTTGCCTGTGGATGTGACCGGCAAGTTGAATGCTAAGGCGACCATTGGCGGAAGCGTTTTTAATCCGCAGGTTGTGGGGGAGGTGTCTTTGATTTCAGGGAGTTTGAATCAAACGCCGGTAGAGAAGGCACAGGTGAGTTTTGGCCTGTCTGATTTGCGTCTGAATTTTGGTTCAACAGTGGTGGTGAGTGGCCCAGAACCGATTCAGGCAGTGGGTAGTTTGCCCTTGTTGCCTTTGCCTGGAAGAGATCAAATAAATCTTGCATTGAATGTGCAAAATGAAGGATTAGCAGTGTTAAATGTTTTGAGCAATCAGCAGTTACAATGGATTAGTGGTAAAGGTCAATTACAAGTGCGTGTAGAGGGAACTTTACAGGAACCTTTAGCAACTGGTGTGGCAGTTTTTGAAGATGCTGTAGTTAAACCCAAATTACTACCAGAACCGCTTACCAATGTGACAGGAAGAGTGCTTTTTAATAGAGATAGAATTGCCGTTGAGGGGATTAAGGGACAGTTTAGTAGTGGTGAAGTTTTAGCACAGGGTGTGCTGCCAATTTTTTCTCCTTTGCGAAGAAATGATCCAGATTTAAGTAATAGTTTACGGGTGAGTTTAGACCGTTTGACTGTGAATTTGAAGGGTTTATATCGCGGTGGGGTAACTGGTTTGGTGGGCATTGGTGGGACTGCTTTTAGACCCCAAATTGGCGGGAGAATTGAGCTTTCCAATGGTCAGGTTTTGTTGGCAGAAGCGGTGGCAAATCGGGCCACAGAAACGGCGGATAGTTCTGAGAGTGCCGGTGTTGAAGATCAAGGGGGTTTTGAAGTTGGTTTTAATAATTTGTTGTTGGTTTTGGGTGATGGTATTGCTATTTCTCAAGTGCCTTTATTTAATTTTATGGCGGCAGGAAATTTACGAATTAATGGGCCTTTGTATGATTTACAACCGGCTGGAACGATTCGTTTAACACGCGGTGAAGTGAATTTATTTACTACTCAGTTTAGGTTAGCCGGTGGCTATGAACAAACAGCGACTTTTGTGCCAAATAATGGTTTAGATCCAGTTTTAGATGTGCGGTTAATTGCCTTAGTAAATGAAGTTACAGGAAGCCGATTACCAACTTCGGCTTTTTCTAATGAAATTGCCGATAATCCTATTACCGCCTTTGGTAGTTCGCAAACTGTCCGTATTCAAGCGCGAGTAGATGGGCCGGCTAGTCAGTTAGTTAATAGTTTAGAGTTAACAAGTTCTCCTGGCAGAAGTGAGTCAGAAATTGTGGCTTTATTGGGTGGAGGTTTTGTGAATACTTTGGGAAGAGGTGATAGTTCTTTAGCATTAGCAAATTTGGCAGGATCAGCGCTTTTAAGTCCTATTGAATCTGCTTTGAGTCGGGCTTTAGGTTTAACTGAGTTTCGATTATTTCCAACAGTGATTACTAATGATGGTACCCAGTCTTCTACGTTGGGTTTAGCAGCAGAGGCGGGAATTGATATTACTCGTTCTCTTTCTGCTTCAGTTTTACGAATTTTGACTGATAATCAGCCTACTCAGTTTGGTTTACGTTATCGTTTTAATGATCAAACTTTGTTACGGGGTTCTACGGATTTTTCTGGTGATAGTCGGGCTACTGTTGAGTATGAATTGCGCTTTTAAAACCTAGGTTGGGTTTGGTTACAACCTTCGCGTTTCTGCGCGTTTCACTCCACCTAAAAAGCTAAATGATAAGATTAAATATAGCGGTTTTCAATCATATCAAGTACAAAAATAACCCCCCAACCTCCCTTATTAAGAGGGGCAAGGGGGGTCAGCAGATAGAAAAATGCTATAAACAAGTCTGAAAAAGACAAACTAGAGGAGATTAAAATGCTTACTGAAACTCCAAAAAAAACCTATACGCTTGAAGAATACCGGCAGTTAGAAGAATCTGCGGAGTTTAGAAATGAATACCAAGACGGAGAAATTATAGCTATGACCGGCGGTTCTATTAATCACAATCGGATTATCGGAAATATCTTTGCCTATTTAAAATTTGCATTGCGGGCCAAGAATGCTGAAGTATTTATGACTGATTTACGTCTGTGGATACCTCGCTACCGGCGTGGTACTTATCCTGATGTGATGGTAATTTCTGGAGAACCGGTTTTTAATGAAAAACGAAATGATGAAATCCTCAATCCTTCTTTAATTATAGAGGTACTTTCTAAGAGCACTCAAGAGTATGATAAAGCTGATAAATTTCGTTTTTATCGTTCAATTCCTGAATTTAGCGAATATCTATTAGTCAGTCAATACGAATTTTATGTTGAGCAGTATATCAAAAATAATTCAGGGCAATGGTTATTTCAAGAGTATGAAGGGGAAGAATCCATAGTAAGATTTAATTTGGCCGGTGTAGAAATGAGCTTAAAAGAGATTTATGAAAAGGTGAATTTTGAAGTTGAGGAAAGCTGAAATCTGCCGACCACGACCTATCCTATACAGCCTAAAACAACAATCTCCATAGACCCCTCTGAGACCTCTGTGCCTTCCTCTGAGACCTCTGTGTGATAAAAAAACCAACTATAGAGGTGCAAAACTCTAATCTTTTGAAATGCACCCCATCAAAATCTTACTCGCCAAAATCAGGAATAATCCATTGTGGAGGAGCAGTAAGCTTCTTAATCCGCGCCGCCTCCGCCATTTCTAACATCTTATCCAAAGACGTATCACTAATAAACTGCTTCGCCGACTGTGCATAATCTTTATTAGGGCATTTTTCCCCCAACACACAGCCATTCACGCACTCCACAGCGCAATTAACCGTTCTTTCCATCGTGTTCTCCTCTAATTCAATCAGCAGCCGGCCAGCCAAAAAAGCCATTACCTAGCGTAATCTTATCTTAGCTAATTTTAAATAACTTAAGAAAGCCAATTTCCTTAAAAAACTGGCTTTCTCAACACTAAAAACCTAAGCACTTGTGCGGAACAAAATCACATCACCTTCCTGCACAATATACTCTTTTCCCTCACTGCGGACTAACCCCTTTTCCTTCGCCGCCACCATCGAACCAGCAGCCACCAGATCCGCATAAGCAACCGTTTCAGCCCGAATAAAACAGCGCTCAAAATCCGAGTGAATTACCCCAGCCGATTGCGGTGCAGACATACCAGCCTTAATAGTCCAAGCGCGAGATTCTTGAGGCCCAGTAGTTAAAAAAGTCCGTAATCCCAACAACTCATAAGTAGCCCGAATTAACGACTTTAAACCGCCTTCTTCCACACCCAAAGATTGCAGAAAATCCACTCGTTCTTCGTCCGACAAATCCACCAACTCCGACTCAACTTGTGCAGAAACAACCACAACTTTTGCATTTTCTGTAGCAGCAAGTTGCCGTACTTTATCCACATATTCATTACCCGTCGCCAAATCTTCCTCCGACACATTTGTCGCATAAATAATCGGCTTACCGGTTAACAAATTCAAATTCAAAACTCTTATACTTTCCGCCTCTTCCTCATTTAAACTCACCTGACGCGCCGGCTTACCTTCATTTAAAGCCGCCACTAACTTTTCCAAAGCCCCCAACTCAATTTGAGCCTCTTTACTGGTTCTAGCCTGTTTCCGAGTTCGCTCAATTCGACGCTCAACCTGAGCCAAATCAGAAAGCGCCAACTCCAAATTAATAATATCAATATCCCGAAGCGGATCAACCGAACCGGCAACGTGAATAATATCATCATTCTCAAAACAGCGAACCATATTTACAATCGCATCCACTTCTCGAATATGCGACAAAAACTGATTTCCCAGCCCTTCCCCCTGAGAAGCCCCTTTTACCAAACCGGCAATATCAACAAACTCAATTCGTGTCGGCACAATTTGTTTTGATGATGACAACTTCGCCAGCACATCCAACCGCTCATCGGGAACCGCCACGACACCCACATTCGGTTCAATCGTACAAAACGGAAAATTAGCAGCTTGCGCCTTAGCATTAGCAACCAAAGCATTAAATAACGTAGATTTGCCCACATTAGGCAGTCCGACAATACCGGCTCTCAGCATGACAATGTAAACCATCTTTAACCTTTTGCAGCATAGCAAAAAAGAGCCAGACTTCATTGCCCCCGCCTCATCAGCACAAATTATCTCCCCAGGATGACCTAAACTATTCCTTTAGATAGATGACAAACTAAGCTAACTCAACTAAGTTCAAACCAGATTTAACCTAGAGTGCATCACTTCAGCGCATTTACCAAACTAACGATACTCTTGAATTAAAAGGAAAATACATAAATGTTTCAGAAATCTCTGCGTAACATTCTGCTTGGTGCTACCATCGCCGCACCGATGCTTGCCTTAAACACCCCCCACGCCCAAGCCCAAGATATCCGGGACTTCAACGTTAATAACGCAACCAACCGCGTTTTAACCGAACTCTACGTTAGTCCAGCAGACCGCGATACCTGGGGGCCAGACATCCTCGGAGTAGAGATTTTAAACCCCCGCGAAAGCGTAGAAGTCCGCTTTAGCCCCCGCACCAGCAACGAAGGCTGCATCTATGACATTCGCGCTCAATGGAATGACGGCAAAACCAGCGACCTCTATGACTATAACCTTTGCACCCTAACCTCAGTAAACTTTACCTCTACTCCTATTGAAGCTCTCTGGTAATGGCGCCTTAAGCAAACAAAAACTATTACCCCTTCAAACCCCAGTTAGTGCAAAAACTGGGGTTTTATTACATAAAAACATTCTCAAACCCTTATTAAATGTTCCTACCGTAGCTATTAAAACCCCCTCATCCAAACCGGCAACTTTTCACTAACAAAAAACTAAACCGGCCCTGGTACTGTCTGCGGAATAGGAGCCGGCACAGTTTGCGGAATAGGAGCCGGCACAGTTTCCGGCACCGGCCCAGGAATAGGCTCTGGCACCGGCCCAGGAATAGGCTCTGGCACCGGCCTAGGAATAGGCTCTGGCACCGGCCCAATCGCTTCTACAACCCCATTCAAACAGTCAGAAAACATAAACACCTTCCCAAAATTATCTACCCCCTCACCCTAAAACCCCACCCTTACAAAACACATCTCCCAAAAGACCTAAAATCACATCATTTTTCCCTATACAAATCTTAGTCAAAAATTGAAATATCCTCTCCTCCAAAAATAGTATCTTATTCTCATAATTTGCCCCTTCAACCTACTAAAAAAAATGTCATCTCCCCCCAACCCACAAACAGAAACACCCTTATTAGAAGCCCTCAAAAAAGCCGCAGGCCAACCCGACGCACCCTTCTACGCACCCGGACACAAACGCGGACAAGCAACCCCCCAACCCCTAGCAGAACTCGTAGGAAAAAAACTCTTTAGCGCTGACTTACCCGAACTCCCAGAACTCGATAACTTATTTGCTCCCCATAGCGTAATTCAACAATCTCAACAACTCGCCGCCGAACTTTTTGGAGCCAGCAAAACTTGGTTTCTTAGCAACGGTTCAACCGCAGGAATTATTGCCAGTATCTTAGCAGTTTGTAACCCCAACGAAAAAATAATCATCCCTAGAAATATTCACCGTTCCGTTATTTCAGGATTAATTTTATCCGGCGCCATTCCTATCTTTATAAACCCCGAATATGACTCCGCCTGGGATCTTGCCAACAGCATCACCCCCCAAGCCCTCCAACAAGCTTTAAACCAACATCCCGACACCAAAGCCGTCCTCATCGTTTATCCCACTTATCACGGCGTTTGTGGCGATATAAAAGCCCTTGTAGAAATCACCCACCAGCATCAGATCCCCATCCTTGTTGATGAAGCACATGGAGCACATTTTAGCTTTCATCCAGACTTACCCATCTCAGCCCTCAATGCCGGTGCAGACTTAACCGTACAATCTACCCATAAAGTCTTATCCGCCCTTTCCCAAGCCTCCATGTTGCACATTCAAGGCAACCGCATCAACACTCATCGCCTCAGCAACGCCTTACAACTTGTCCAGTCCACCAGCCCCAACTACATTCTCCTCGCCTCCCTTGATGCTGCACGTCAGCAAATGGCATTACACGGCCAAAAATTACTCCATCAAACCCTCGAACTCGCTAAAATTGCTCGCACCAAACTTGCCGAAATTCCCCACCTCTCGATACTAGAAGAACCGGCCCACCCTAAACCCGGTTTTCAAACCCTCGATCCTACCCGTCTCAGCATTAATGTGGCCGGTTTAGGCTTCAGCGGCTACGCAGTAGACGAAATCTTGCGAGAACAATACAAAGTCACCGCCGAATTACCAACCCTCCGCCAACTTACCTTTATTCTTTCCATTGGCAACACCTCCTCAGACATCCATCAACTTATAAATGCCTTCCACAGCCTCCCCCCCGCCCCAAGCATCGAGGTGCCGGCTCCTTCCCAACTCCCCACCCCCACCACAATGCCCACCCTCTCGCCTCGCCAAGCCTTTTTTGCCGAAACAGAAACCGTGCCGGCATCTGAAGCAGTTAACCGCATCAGTGCAGAATTAATTTGTCCCTATCCCCCAGGAGTGCCGGTTTTAGTACCCGGAGAGCCGGTCACAAAACAAGCCCTCGACTACTTAGAGCAAGTCCTAGCGAATGGTGGCACAATAACAGGATGTTCTTACCCAGACCTAGAAAAAATTATGGTTGTAAAATCATAAAAAACGTTTTTTGTCAATCAAACTTTTAAATCTAAAATCTAAAATCTAAAATCAAAATATGCTGTGGCCTTATATTACTCCTGGCATTCCTGATGATTTATTTGAACGATTGCCTGGAATTCCCCTAAGCAAAAGGGAAGTGCGTCTACTAATCCTCTCTCACCTCCGCCTCAAACCCGACAGCGTAGTTTGGGATATTGGCGCCGGCACCGGCACCATCCCCGTAGAGGCCGGTTTATTATGTCCCAAGGGACGTATTATTGCCGTTGAGCGAGACGAAGAAGTAGCCAGTTTGATACAGCGCAACTGTGAACGCTTTGGCGTTAAAAACGTAGAAATCATCACCGGCAGCGCCCCAGAATGCCTCAAAGACTTGCCAGAAAAACCCCAGCGAGTTTGCATAGAAGGCGGACGTCCCATTAAAGCCATTTTGCAAGAAGTATGGCGATATTTGCATCCCAATGGTCGCATCGTCGCCACCGCCGGAAACCTGGAAAGTCTCTATGCAATTTCTGCTAATTTTTCCGAGTTACAACTAAGAAACATCGAAGTTGTCCAGTGTGGAGTAAACCGTGTCGAATCTCGCGGTATCCATCAAGTTTTTGCTGCTGTTGATCCCATATTTATTTTGAGTGGTGAAAAACTAGATTGAAATTTTACGATGCGGTGAGTGCTCAAGCATCACCACCGCAGCAACGATAAGCCCCTGACTGGTAAAAAAATCCTTACTAAAAAAGTCCTCACCGATGCTCCTAAGATCACCAAAATATGGGAAATTGGATGAGTTAAGGTTTTGTTAAGTCGGCTTTGCAGGAAAAACCAGAAGCATCACATTTATGGGGCGCTTCGCCACCTGCGCTAACTTGCCCGTCGCCCTCGCCAACCATTGAAAATCTCAAATAAAAAACTAAAAAAGTTAAATAAAATACGGTTTTTCAAGGTTAAATTTTTAAGTTTAAATAGTTAATTACATCGCAAACAAAAACATAACAACGTCCTATGCCTTGGCCTCGCATCCTCAGTGGAATTGTTGGGATCGCTCTTGCTCTGGGGATAACTCTCCTGGGAGGGTGGTATTTTACCCTGGCTTTTGGGGTAATTATTTATCTGGGACAACTTGAATATTTCCAGTTAGTAAGGGCCACCGGCATTGCACCGGCTGGTAAAACAACTTTAGCTGTTTCCCAAGCTTTGTTAATTATTGCCACTTGTTCCTCCAGTTTGGCAGATGCCGTTTTGCCGGTGGCCGGGACGTTTATTTGTTTTTATCTATTATTTCAACCAAAATTAGCCACTATCGCAGATATTTCAGCGTCGATTTTGGGGCTATTTTATGGTGGATATTTACCTAGTTATTGGGTGCGCTTACGGGGGTTGGATAGTTCACAATTAAGTAACTTGCCTTTGGGGGGATATTGGCCCCATCAAGGGTTAGCGATTCACACTATGCCTCAAGGATTAACTCTTACTTTATTGGGTTTTTTGTGTATTTGGGCAGCCGATATTGGAGCTTATATTTTTGGTAAATGTTTTGGACGCACGAGACTATCAGAAATTAGCCCGAAAAAGACCGTAGAAGGAGCCTTATTTGGGCTGGCCGGCAGTGTAGTAGTGGCAACAATTGGTGCTTGGTATTTAGAGTGGCCAGCGTGGCCTTGGTCTGGTATTGCTTTAGGATTGTTAATTGGGATTGCTAGTTTACTTGGAGACTTAACAGAATCGATGATGAAACGCGATGCCGGTGTCAAAGATTCGGGGCAGTTAATTCCTGGTCATGGTGGCATTTTAGACCGGGCTGATAGTTATGTTTTTACGGCACCCTTAATTTATTATTTTGTTACCTTAGTCTTACCATTGCTGCAAAAATAAAAGCTTCTTTGGCTGATAATTGTTAGGAAATATTATTGACCAGGTATTTTAAGCTGGTAAGACGTTTACCTGTCCCCGACAAATTAGTTTATCTGGGAGAAAAGAAACTTCTAAGATATTAACTTCTTGTCCTAAATCGATAGTTAATCCTTCTAAATTGCTTTCGATGGGGGTGGAGGTTTTTAACTGGGTATTAACAAATTTTAAATACCGGCCTTCCAGAACTTCCAAGCCTGTATTTAATACAAAAGCAATCAATTGGCCGGTGGGAGAAATTAATTCACCCTTGAGAATAAGCGACTTAGATTCGATATTAACTTGGGAATTTTTTAAAGCCCAACCGGCCCCCGACTTATTTAAGTGTAAAATAGGAGCCAAAAATTCACAAATAGCATTAGCTAACAATGGACTTTTTAAAGATAAATTCAGATGATTTTCCAGTAAAAGTAATTCACCCGAAACTGGAATAGGTTCGAGAATTTGTAGAGGTTTGCCTTTGAGAACTTGACCGATATTAATACGAATATTACTGCCGGTGAGGAAAATTTTACCCAGATGTAAACCTTGATAAACAGCTTGATTGGCACTAACAGTAACAGCCGGAATATAACCTTTTAAAAGTTGCCGGTTTTCCCCTGAAATTTTAACGTGCAACTCTTCAACAGTCTCCAGTTGACTTCGTAACCACAACTGCACCGCAGGAGATAAAACTTTGGCAATGAGTTGGGTGGATTTTGAACCTGAATTTGTGTCCGAGTTCAAACTAGAATCTGGGGTTGAGAAAGGAGAATTAGAACCAGAAGGCATCATCGAGTTTCCTTAAAAAAATACAAAATTGGGAAGATAGATTACTCTGCCAAAAACAAATTAGAGAGAATACATTTTCTATCTGTTGAAAAAGTAGTGCAACCCTATTTGAAGGCAGTTATGGCTAAAGCACAGCTTAGGAAAAGTAAACAGAAACTAAACCTAACAAATTTTGCCAAACTTGTCACCATTGGTAATAGACTCAAGCCTGACAAAAACAAACACACTTCAGCGAGACTTTTAGAATTTAAGCACATAAAATCAAACATTGTAGAAGAAAAACTAGCTCAGAATCGATAGAGATGCAGATTAAACTTTAGTCAAAATCTCAACTATCCTCGAAAACAACGTCAGCAATGGCCACACCCCAGCAGATAGGTGATATAATTAGACCAGGTAGAAAAACAGTAAGCAAGATCCATTTATTGACAAAACCCCTCACAACAGCCTAGCTTTGACCTTCAACAGCAAAAACATCAAACAGCCAAAGACATTGAGGCTTTTTCAACACTGGAGCAAAGAACTAAAACCGAACACAAAAACCCACTTCAGGTTGACTGGGCAGATAATTTGCCAAAAAAACTCACTCTCGCAAAGCTGACTGATAAAATTATCCAACCCAATAAAAAAGACTAGGCATCCTTTTAACCATCCCTCTTGTAATATTTGTACATACTCTGTGTTAAAAACGCAGAAGAACCTTGTACCTAGATACCAGAGATATTAAGCCGTTGGATCGTGGAAGAAAGACTGCAAAAAATCCTCTCTCAGTGGGGCATAGCCTCCCGCCGTCAAGCCGAAAAAATGATCCTTGACGGACGGGTAAAGCTAAATGGCCAACCCGGAGAAATTGGCCAAAGAGCCAATCCTGAACGCGATCAGATAGAAGTTGATGGGGTGTTGTTAACACCGGCACACCGTCCTCAGTTAGTGTATTTACTACTCCACAAGCCCAAAGGCGTTGTTTCCACCTGTAGCGATCCTCAAGGCCGTCCAACAGTATTGGAACTAATGCCAGAGTCTTTAGCGAGAGGTCAAGGGTTGCATCCCATTGGAAGGTTAGATAGCGAAACCACCGGTGCATTATTACTTAGCAACGATGGCGAATTAACTTTTGGTTTGACCCATCCCCGACACGGCATCCCCAAAACCTACGAAGTTCTGGTCAAAGGGCATCCCCCAGAAAAAGTGTTAAAAGACTGGAGAGAAGGCATCATGCTGGAAGGAAAAAAAACTCGACAAGCCAGTGTGTGCCAGATCAAAGCCTATCCGGGTACAACACTTTTGCAAGTAATTCTGAAAGAGGGAAGAAACAGACAAATAAGAAAAGTTGCCGAACAGTTAGGATATCCTGTGATAAATTTACACCGCACCGCCATTGGCCCAATTTTACTGAAACCCCCAGGAGAACCGATCTTGCCGGTGGGGAAATATCGCCTTCTAAAAAAATTTGAGTTGCAGTTTTTACAAAGCCAACTCGAAGTAACATCAGTAAGTGTTCCTACAGAAGTTGAGGAGCAAACCTTATGAAGAAAAATAAAAATAAAGTTATACCGAATTTGGTACAAGAGCGCCAAGAAAAACTTGATAGTCTCGGCGCAGAGTTGCGGCGAGTGCGCCAGCAACAGGAACTTTCTATCGAGGAAGTTTCGGCCAGAACAATGATCGGCGTAAGAATATTGCAAGCTATTGAAGAAGCTAATTTGCAAGAGTTACCCGAACCAATCTACATCCAGGGCTTTATCCGCAAGTTTGCCAATGCCCTAGGGTTGAATGGGGCAACTTTTGCCTCAGATTTTCCCACCGAAACCAATATGCGCTTGCTAAATTATGGCTCGTGGATTCCGTTGCCAGGAGTCCAATTGCGACCGATTCATCTTTACGCTATTTACGTTTTGTTGATCGTGAGTTCCGTACAAGGTTTATCTTATATGGTGAACCGTTCAGCTATTCAAGCGTCAAATTTGCAAGACATCTCTGAACCAGTCAGTGAGAATTTGTTGGGGCCAAAACCCACACCAGCCACTCAACTCACCGCTATGGCAGCCTCTAGCCAAAATTCCTCAAAAACAGTGAGTGAGGATAAAGGACAGGTACGCATTGGTTTAACTTTAAAAGCTGAATCTTGGATTGAAGTGGAAGCTGATGGCAAAACGGCTTTTGAGGGAATGTTGCCCCAAGGAACTCAGCGCACTTGGTTTGCAAAAGAACAGTTAATTGTGCGGGCCGGTAATGCGGGAGGTGTTTTGGTGGCTGTTAACAACGGACAAGCAAAACAAATGGGGGCCCCTGGAAAAGTTGAAGAACTGCGAGTTAAAGCGAATTAATTTTATTGAGTTTTAGGCTGGCTTTAGCCAGCCTATTTTTTTTAGCGGCCGTAAATTTGGGTAAGTTTTTTGAGGCGGGATGTTAGTTCAGGGTTAAAGTCTTTGTCCTGGTATCGCCATTCCCAATTGCCCTCGGCTTTCCCCGGATAGTTCATGCGGCCAATGGTTCCTAAGCCGAAGATATCTTGTAAGGGAATAATAGCTTGATTGGCAACGGAACTGAGGGCTAGACGAATGAGATCCCAATTTATGCCATCGGGGCCATTACAACCCAGGTAGTCGAGGACGTTTTGTTTTTCCGTTTCGCCAAGTTGGTTAAACCAGCCCACTGTCGTATCGTTATCGTGGGTGCCGGTGTAAATCACGCTATTGCGGGAAATATTAAAGGGCAAATAGGGATTATCGGTGCCCCCGCCAAAGGCAAAATGTAAGATTTTCATGCCTGGTAGTTCAAATTTATCGCGCAAGGCTTCTACTTCTGGGGTGATGATCCCCAAGTCTTCGGCCATGACAGATAATTTTCCTAGTTTTTCGTTCAAAACTTCAAAAAGTTCGTCGCCTGGTGCTTTTACCCATTCGCCATTGATGGCTGTGGTTTCGCCTTGGGGAACGGCCCAATATGCCTCAAAGCCTCGAAAATGGTCAATGCGGATGATATCGACATATTCCAGCATGACTTCAAAGCGTTTTATCCACCAGTCAAAGTTTGTTTTTTGTAGGTTGTCCCAGTTATAAACGGGATTGCCCCAAAGTTGGCCGGTGTTGCTGAAATAATCGGGGGGAACACCGGCGACTAAAGATGGGAGGCTGGTTTCTTCGTCTAAACAAAAAATTTCTGGATGGGCCCACACATCGGCACTATCACCGGCAACATAGATGGGAATATCACCAATAATTTCGATTTTGTTTTCATTGGCGTATTTTTTGAGAGCCGACCACTGACGGAAAAAGATAAACTGCACAAAGTTGTGATAGTTTATTTCTTCGCT
Source organism: Halomicronema sp. (assembly GCA_036704045.1). Classification (GTDB taxonomy): domain Bacteria; phylum Cyanobacteriota; class Cyanobacteriia; order Cyanobacteriales; family Oscillatoriaceae; genus Ancylothrix. The sequence goes on from DATNQM010000018.1 coordinate 181,770, forward strand.
TAGTTGAAGTTTCCATGCCCCAACGGCTGCCGGTTCGCGGTGACGAATACCGAGATCCCAAGTATGCCAACTATCTCCTGCGTGAGCAGTTTTGAGAGACATAAAAAGAGCGTAGTCATTTAACCAGTAAATTGCCCCTGCACAAAATCTTTGATATTCTTCTTGCAATTTTTGTGGGCAATGGTGGACAAAATTTTGAGAAGCTTTTTGTAGCAAAGGCAGTTTATAGGCAAAAACTGCTTCAAAATCTACTTTTTCGCTAGGAAAATGAGGAAAATCGGCAATATCATCAGCCGAAAGTAAACCGTCTTCAACCAATAAATCGAGACTAATTAAAATTGGGTTGCCGGCCATTGCCGAATAGCACATATAAGGTGAATTTCCGTAGCCGGTGGGGCCCAAAGGTAAAACCTGCCAAAGCTTTTGACCGCTTTCTCTTAAAAAATCAATAAACTGATAGGCTGGTTTTCCAAGATCCCCGACACCAAACCGACTGGGTAAAGACGTAGGATGTAACAAAATTCCGCTAGTTCTGGGAAAAGGCATAGGTGACGAGGTTATTGCTGATTAGGTAGTGTCTAAAAAGTAGGGGATGCTGTTAGAGGGGGAAGCAGTCCGCTAATGGGAGAAGTTGGAACAGGAGGCATCTTGAGGACGCAGAAATGAGAATTTACGTTTTAATAAAACCGGCCATAAATTTCAGCTAAGTTACGCAGACGACTGCTAAGGTTTTTTGTGAGGACTCCTGGGGTATAACGCCATCCCCAATTGCCTTCTCCTATGCCGGGGGTGTTCATTCTTCCTTCTCTTCCAATTCCTAAAACATCTTGTAAAGGAATAATTGCCCAATCTGCCACTGAAGATGTAATGACGCGAATGGCATCCCAATGAATTTCGGAAAGATTGTATTGTCCTAGATAGTTGAGGAAATTATTTTTTTCAAAGTCTGGCAAATCACTTAACCAACCTAGGGTAGTGTCGTTATCGTGGGTGCCGGTATAGGCTACACAGTTGCGCGGGTAGTTGTGGGGTAAATAGGCATTTCCCCAACCAGAAGCAAAGGCAAAATGTAAGATTTTCATGCCGGGTAAGTGGAATTTGTCGCGCAAGGCTTCGACTTCTGGGGTAATAATTCCTAAGTCTTCGGCGACAACGGGTAGCCGGCCTAGTTGTTCTTCGATAGATTGAAAAAAGCCTTCACTGGGCCCTTTTATCCACCGGCCGTTCATGGCTGTGCTTTCGCCTTGTTTGACAACCCAATAGGACTCAAAGGCCCGGAAATGGTCAATGCGTATCCAGTCTACTGTTTCTAGCATTGCTTGAAAGCGTTCTACCCACCACTGATAATTTTTTTGCCGTAGCTGATACCAGTTATAGATGGGGTTGCCCCACAGTTGGCCGGTGGCGCTAAAGTAGTCGGGTGGTACTCCTGCCATTAAGGTTGAGTTGCCGGTTTGGGGATGCAAACAAAAGTTTTCTGGATGGGCCCACACATCGGCGCTATCATGGGCAACATAAATGGGCAAATCTCCCAAAATTTGGATTTTTCGGTCGTTGGTATAGCGTTTGAGGTAGCCCCATTGCCGAAAAAATTCAAATTGTTGATATTTTATGAAGTTTATTTCTACTTCTAGTAGCATCCTACACGCCTTAAGCGCTTCGGGTTCTCGGTCTCGCAGTGCTGGGTTCCACCCATTCCAGTTTTTACCTCGGTTCATTTGCTTAATTGCCATGAATAAGGCATAGTCTTCTAGCCAAGTTTCATGGTGTTGACAAAAGGTTTTAAATTCTTCTTGGGGTTGGTTTTGAAAGTTTTCAAAGGCTTTCCAAAACAAGTTTATTTTGTAGTTGATGACGCGATCATAATCTACGCTGTCTTTGGGAAACTGTGGTGGTTTGGCTATGTCTTGATGGCTTAGTAAGCCTTTTTCTTGTAGAATTTGTGGACTAATTAGTAATGCGTTCCCGGCCATTGCTGAATAGGAGGCATAGGGGGAGTTTCCGTGACCTGTTGGCCCTAATGGCAATATCTGCCAAATTCTTTGTCCGCTTTCTACTAAAAAATCAATAAATTTATAGGCTTCTGGCCCTAAGTCTCCTATGCCAAAAGGACTTGGCAGGGAGGTGGGGTGTAGCAAAATGCCGCTGGCTCTGTGGGGCATATCCTTGCTGATTCCTCTGTATTCTACCCGTAAATCTTATACTTTTTGAAGCACTAGGCTATCATTCCTAGGTTTTAATTTTTATTTGCTGTTCTTCTACTGTTAGGATCTTACGGTTACAGATTGTGGACGTTATGTTGTCCTAAATCTAAATATCTCAAATTTAAAATTCTATGACTTATCGTAATCCTGTCCCGACAGTCGATATTATTATTGAGCTTGTTGATCGTCCTTCAAGACCGGTGGTTTTGATTGAACGTCTCAATCCTCCTCACGGTTGGGCTCTTCCGGGGGGTTTTGTGGATTATGGTGAGCCGGTTGAGGTGGCTGCTCGTCGTGAGGCTGCTGAGGAAACTGGGTTAAATGTAGAGCTTATTGAGCAGTTTTGTGTGTATTCTGATCCGCAGCGTGACCCTCGTCAGCACACTCTGAGTGTGGTTTTTATTGCTGCTGCTAAGGGTGAACCCTATGCGGCTGATGATGCAAAAAATTTGGGGCTTTTTGAGTTTTATTCTCTACCTGCTGTTTTGTGTTTTGACCATGAGCGGATTTTGCGCGACTATTGGTTTTACCGGCATTACGGAGTTCGCCCTCGTCTAGGCTTTTAATTTGCATATTTTGCAGACAGTTTAAATGGGCGGTTAATGCGGTTTTGGGCTTAATAAGTTAGTGATTGCGTTAGTTTGAATTGAGAATTTTTTATTATTAAATTTTTTGTTGTTGCGAATTAAATTTTAACAATAAAAATTTGTTTTTGTATTTCAAAAACTTATGTTTTTTGAATTGACTTTTTTTTTCAAAAAGCTGCTAATTTATTTAAGGAGTTAATTGCAATTATTTGTCAATAGGTTGTTATGAAAAAAAATGTAGGGGTTGTTCGTTTGGCACGCAAGGGCGTGGTTGTGGGTGCTGGGGTTTTGTTTTTAGGTATGGCTGGTTTGACTGGTTGTGGCCAGGAACAAGCTTCTCAAAATACGCCGGCTAGCCAGAATACAACCGCTGCAACTCCAGCAAGTTCAACACAAAATACAACGACAACAGCTGCTAAACCAATGTCTAAGCTGACAGTGGCTTTTGCTTCTCGCAAGGATGCTACTGATTTGGAGACAAAGGCTAAGGCGGTGGGTGAGTTTTTGACAAAAGAAATGGGTATGCCGGTGGAAACGGTGATCGGCGATGATACGGCTGCTGTGGAAGCTTTAAAAGCGGATAAGGTTGATGTAGCTTTTGTGAGCAGTCGTCCGGCTTTGAAAGCGAAAGAATTAGCAGGTGCGAATCTTGTTTTGGCAGAGGTTAGAAAAGATTATTCTGGAGGTCATACTTATAAATCTGTTTTGGTTGTCAAAGAAGATAGTCCTCTGACAGAAAAAGCGACAGCTAAAGAAACTTTGGAACAGTTGAAAGACAAAAAAATGGCTTTTGCTTCGCGCACTTCTGGGTCTGGTTTTATTATTCCTACGGGTGAATTAGTAGGTCAAGGTTTGGTGGATGGCCCAGACCGCTTAGAAAACTTTTTTAGTCAGGTAAATTATGGGGATGGTTACGCTAGTGCCCTCAAAGCAGTTCTTAATGATCAGGCAGATGTGGCTGCGGTTTCTGAGTATGCTTTGAAAGAGCCTTATATTACTGAGGAAGAAGCAAAACAGTTGCGGGTTTTGCATTCAATTCCTGGGGTGCCGGCTCATGGTATTACGATGGATGATGATGTGCCGGCGGATGTCAAAGAGAAGTTTGTTAATGCGATGATGAAGTTAAATGAGCCTGCTAATAATCAACTATTAACGGCTCTTTATAACTCAACTGAGTTGGTGAAAGTTGACCATGATAAGCATTTAGCACCAATGAAAGATGCTCTCGAACGTGCAAAAATGACTCCGTAATTGATGAGGGGAGATTGAGGAATTAGTAATTCAAAAAAGAGATTACTTTTTTCTCAATTTCCTCTTTCTAAGCCTTAATAATAAGAGGCCAAAAATATTAAACAATGTAATTAGTTGGGGTTGTTTTAGTAGATGCTTAGGGCAGGCTGAGTTGGCAACCCAGGCTCTTTTTTTTGTTTGGTATCTTTTCTGAGTTTGGAGAGTTTTAGAGTTTTGAAGATTAACACTTTTAAATAGCTATGATGATTGAGTGTGAAAATATAGAAACGCGTTATAGTTTTGCCCTAGGCCGGCCTATTTTAAATGGAATTAATTTTTCAGTAAAATCTGGGGAATTTGTGGCGCTTTTGGGGTTGAATGGTGCGGGGAAATCGACTCTTTTAAAGACATTGGTGGGTTTAGTTCCTCTTCAAAAGGGTAGGATTGATATTAAGGGAGTGCCGGTGAATGGGGGGACGTTAAAAGAGATTCGTAGAAATGTGGGCTTTCTGTTTCAAGGGGGAGGGTTAATTAAGCAAATTTCGGCTTTAGATAATGTTTTATGTGGCCGGTTGGGTGCTGTGTCGGTATGGGATAGTTTGTGGGGTTTTAGTAAAAAAGAAAGACAGGATGCTTTTGATTTATTAGAAAGTTTAGAGTTGGGAAATTTTGCACAACAAAAAACTGGTTTGTTGAGTGGGGGACAACAGCAAAAGGTAGCGATTGCTAGAGCCTTAATTCAGCGTCCACAGATTTTATTAGCCGATGAACCAACGACGGGTTTAGATGTGCTGGCGGCGCGTCAGGTTATGGAGATTTTTAGTAATTTATGTCGTGAAAAAAATATAACAGTTGTGATAGTTTTGCATGACTTGGAGTTAGCGAGTTTGTATGCAGAAAGGGCTGTGATTTTGGATGCAGGGCGAGTAATTTATGATGGAGGTTGTGGAAATTTAACTAAGCAATTTGCGGATTTAAAAGCTGTTAAATTATAAAAAAATCCTTTTTGAGTAAGGGTTTTTTTGAAAAAAGCTGGTTTGATAAGATAGTTAAAAAATGAGAGAGATTGATGAAAAAAGATTTAGTGATTTGGTGGAAAAAGAATGGTTGGGCGCGGTGGTTTGCAATTGGATTAAGTGTAGTTTTGGTGTATGGTTGGGCTTTGCAGGGGTTGGAAATTAATTTAGATTTATTGCGGGATAGTTGGCCGCATATTATTGATTTTTTGATTAGGTTATGGCCGCCTAATTTGGAAGTTTTAGATGTGGCTGTTAAGGCTTTAGTTGAAACGGTGCAAATGTCTATTTGGGGAACGACTATCGGGGCGATTCTTTCGTTACCAATTGCGATTTGTAGCGCTCATAATTTGGCTCCTAAATGGTTACAATGGATTGCGAATTTTGTGCAGAATGCGGTGAGATCAATTCCGTCTATTGTGTTGGGTTTAATTTTTGTGGCGGCGACTGGTTTGGGGGCGCCGGCGGGGACTTTGGCGGTGGGAATTTATACGGTGGGTTATCTTGGAAAGTTTTATCAAGAGGCGATAGAGGCTGTTGAACCTCTTTCTCTTGAAGCTTTGCGGGTGTCGGGTGCTTCTTGGGTGCAGGTGGCCCAGTATGGGATTTTGCCGCAGGTTTTGCCTTTGGGTTTGGGATATACTTTATATATGTTTGAGTATAATATCCGGGCGGCTTCGGTTTTGGGGGTTGTGGGTGCCGGGGGTATTGGTTTTGAGTTGGTGAATTATATTCGGGCTTTTGAATATACGAAGGCGACTACTATGATGTTGGTTTTGTTGGTTGTTGTGACTATTATTGATGGGGTTAGTAGTAAGTTAAGGCAACGTTTGGAGAGGTTATAAACCTCATCCTGTAGCAGATGAAGGCGGATAAGCTATCTGCTATAGAATGCGGTTAAAATTAAAGTTAATGTTAGGGAGTATAGGGTTATGGATAGTATCAAAATTCGCTCTCATGTTGGTTCGGATGGGATTTTACATTTGGATGTGCCGGTGGGTTTTTGTGATGAAGAAATAGAGGTGACGGTGATGGTAGAAAAAGTGGGGCCGGTTGTTAAGTCTCCTGAAAATTTGGGTTGGCCGGTTGGTTTTTTTGAGAGAACTTGGGGCAGTTGTGCAGATGATCCGATTGTGATTGATGATGAGGGAATATGCGAAGAACTTGATGATAATTTGGATGGTGTTTTTGATGAGGAGGTAGAAATTGGGTGATTTATTTGCTGGATACTAATGTTTGTGTGATTTATTTGAATAACCGTTCTCTGTTGCTTAGACAACGGTTAGAACGGATACCTAGGGAAGATATTGCTGTCTGTTCTGTGGTGAAGGGAGAGTTATTTTATGGAGCACTGCGGAGTAACAATCCTCAGCGAAGTTTAGAGAGGCAGGAAGCATTTTTAAATCGATTTGTGTCTTTACCTTTTGATGATGATGCGGCTATTGTTTACGGTCGAATTCGTGCTGATTTGGCAGGGAAGGGAACACCAATCGGAGCAAATGATTTACAAATTGCGGCTATTGCTTTGTCAAATAATTTAATTTTGGTGACGCATAATACTGGTGAGTTTAGCCGCGTTGATGGGTTAAAGATTGAAGATTGGGAAGTTGAGTAATAGTTGGATTGAGGGGTTAATATTAAGCCCTTTCGGGTTTTTTTTTCGTTAAGCTGCCGGTTTGAACTGGCAGGGATTTTGTGTGTGGGTTGGCGCGACGGGTTAAGGCACGACGGGTTGAAACCCGCCGCTACACGAATAAAGCCCGATAGGGCTATTTTTTTGTTTATTTTTCTCTGATGAAAGTTAATAATAGTTATGAATTTTTGGGGTTAGGTTGCCGGTAGACTGGTGTAGTAATTATTCAAAGGTGCGTTATGAATGCTGAGCAAATTTTAGAAAGCTATGCAAATGGTGACCGGGACTTTTCAAATTGTTCTTTGCCTGGAGTAGACCTTAGTGGGGCAGACCTGAGTGGTGCAGATTTTAGTAGCGCAAACTTAACTAACGCAAATTTAAGTCGAGCAGATTTAACTGGCGCTAACTTAAGCAAGGCTAATATTCAACAGAGCAACTTTAGTCGAGCATCCCTAGCAGGAGCAAATTTAAGTGGAGTAAGTGGAAATAGTGTTACCGTAAACTGGAGTTGGGCAGACCTTAGCGGTGCAGATTTAAGTGAAGCAAATCTAAGAACTTCTAACTTTAGTAATGCTAACTTGGATAAAGTAAACTTGAGCGGCTCTAACCTGTTTGGTGTAAACTTTACAAGAGCCTCTTTGAATGAGACAAACTTAAGTAGAGCTAATTTGAAGAGCGCCAATTTAACAGGAGCCGATTTAGTAGGCGCTGATTTAAGCCGAGCGAATTTAGATGGAGTAGTATTTCAAGGTGCAAATTTTCAAAAAGCTAAACTTACATCAGTACATTTTTCCGAAAAATTAGATTTATCAGAGTTCAATTTAGAACAAGCTGATCTGGTAGAAGCAAATCTAAAAAATGCCAACCTTAGAAACACTTGTCTTAAAGGGGCAAATCTTGAAAAAGCAAGTCTGCAAGATGCAGACTTAATGGGAGCAAATCTTGATGGGGCCAATCTTACAAAAGCAGATTTGACCAATGCAAAAACTTATAAAGCAACTTTTTATAAAGCAAACCTAACTGGTGCGATAATGCCAGATGGAGAAGTGCATAAACCGGCCACCTCCCAACAAACTACAAAAACAGAAACAACCATGAACAAAAAAATCATCCGTTCAGAACAAGCACCGGCCCCCGTTGGCCCCTATAACCAAGCAGTAGCAGCCACCGGCACCACCATATTCCTAGCCGGCCAAATTCCCCTAGATCCCAGAATAAACGAAATTTTATATCCCGAAGATATTACAAAACAAACCGAACAAGTAATAGCCAATATTCAAGCTGTATTAAAAGAAGCCGGTGCCGGTTTAGAAAACGTCGTTAAAACCACCGTATTTTTAAAAGACATGAACGACTTCGCCGCTATGAATGCCGTTTATTCTAAATATTTTGAAGCCACAACAGCACCGGCCAGATCCACCATCCAAGTTGCACGCCTCCCCAAAGATGCCCTCGTAGAAATTGAGTGTATTGCTGTTATTTAAAACCCGTAAATAAGAGCAAATATTTTTAAAATCACCGTAAGCAAAAAACCCGATTTCCTAGAGAAACCGGGTTTTTAAAAAGCGTTTATCTGCGGTTAAAAACTAATTACTACTTCAAAGTAACCACAGCCCCTTGACTTTCCTTAGCCAACTGACCCACAGCACACACAGCATAAGTACCAGGAGCAACACTTACAGAAGTCGTCGAAGCCGGCAACACTCGCACAAGAGACCAATTACTTCCCTCTTGCTTATACACAGACCACGAGCGTATATTTCCAGATCCACTATTCCAAGTGAGCTTGCCATCCTTCGCACTTACACCCGTTGGAGTTGCCGGTGCAGTGGAACTCATCCAAGACAAAGTAGGAGTCAAAGCCGGCCCACTATAAGATCCAGCCTTCAAACTATCGCCAATCCCCTCCTTATTTTCATTTAACATTTTAACATTGTTAAAAATGTTCCCCAAGGCCAATTTAGAAGCCAAACCACGAGTCAAATTAATCTGATTATTAACTTCTTCCAAAGTTAACGTTTTTGCCTCAAGCTGCGCTAAACTATTCCCAGCATAAATATGCTTGCCTTTCGGGTTATTTTGAGTCCACCATTCTAGCAACACTGGATAACTTTGACCGGCTTGATCTGCGCGCCAAATCAACTGAGGTGCCAAGAAATCAACCCAACCTTCAGCCAACCATTTTTTAGAATCTGCAAACAACTCATTATAGGCATCCATACCCTTAATTTGGGCCGGTTGTCCGGGGCGATAAATCCCAAACGGACTAATACCAAACTTCACCTGAGACTTAATGGTACGAATACCCTCAGACACTCGCTTGATGACTTTGTTGATATTTTCTCGCCGCCAATCTCCAATACTTAAAGTACCACCACCGGCCTTATAAGCATCGTAGGTTTTGCTATCACCAATTGTTTGATCAGCCACCGGATAAGGATAAAACGAATCATTAATGTGAACGCCATCCACATCATACCGGCGCACCACATCTGTAATCACATCATAGGCGCGGTCTTGGACAACTTTTTCACCAGGATTCATCCAAAGTTGCTTATTATATTCATAAACTGCCTCTGGATTCGTAACTGAAATATGAGGGCTAACCGGCACTGTTTTAGAAGACAAACGCGCACGATTTAAATTAAACCAAGCGTGCAATTCTAAATTACGTTTGCGGCATTCTTCGATAGCAAATTGCAATGGATCATAATCAGGCGCTTTGCCTTGAGTGCCAGTCAAGCCTGCACTCCAAGGTTCCAAGCTGGAATTATACAAAGCATCACCTTCAGACCGCACTTGAAATATCACTGCATTGAAATTCAACTCTTGCAAGCGGTCAAGCAACTTAATTAATTCAGCTTTTTGCTGATCACCAGAAAGCCCTTGTTTTGATGGCCAATCTCCCGTCACAGCGGGGATATAAGCACCGCGAAACTCGCGTTTATGGCTAACGGAAATTACTTGTGGGGCGCTAGGAGTTGGAGTGGGTGCCGGTGTTGGTACTGGGGTTGGTGCTGGGGTTGGTGCCGGTGTGGGGACAGGTACCGGTGTGGGGATAACTACAACAGGAGTGGGTGCCGGTGTCGGTGCCGGGGTTGGTGCCGGTGTCGGGGTTGGAGTAGGTTTCACGCCAATATTTTGCGGCGGAATCATAATAAAATCAAAGGCAATATTTTCGGCTTTACCTTGATAAACTAAGGTTTGATAAATAAACGCCGCAACTTGGGCACGAGTTGCTCCAAACAACGGTTTAAGACTTTCCAATTTCGGGTAATTTACCACCATTCCCGCCATTGTTGCAGCCGCTACTGCATCCGTTGCATAACTAGGAATTTCGCCAGCATCTTGATACAGTTCTGCCAAGGCAATTTTTAGTTTAGGAACAGTTGAAGTAATTCCTAAACCATTAACTAAAGATACCAAAGCTTGGACGCGAGGAATATTATCATCGGGGCGAAAACGCTTATCAGGATAGCCGGATAAAAATTCGGTTTCGTAAGCTTTTTGAATGGCTGCGGCTGCCCAATGTTCTTTAGGAACATCAACAAAAGTTGTGTATTGGCGAGAGTTATTTTTTGGAAATGCTTTTAATAGAAGTGCGGCAAATTGTGCGCGAGTGATCGGTTGATTTGGTTTAAAGGAACCATCTTCAAACCCACTAATTATACCGCGATTTGCTAAGGCTTCTATAAAGGGTTTTGCCCAATGATCTTGTATATCTGAAAAACGTGGTGACGTAGATGTTACCATTTTTTACCTCTTTTATATTTGGTTAGATTTTAACACCGGCCCGAAGGATTATTACAGAGGGTTGTGACCCTTTGTTTTTTGTCTTCAGTCTTTACACTTCTACAGTATTTCACCGCATCCGGTTTGTTTTCCGGGTATTTATTTAACAATTTTTTTGACAGACGATAAAGCCCAACAACATTTATTTTTTAGTGTGGATCGCAAGAGCGAAAAATATCTGTTTTTATTGGATATAAAAAACCCGATTTTTTTTAATAAACCGGGTCTTTTAAATTATTTCACAGTAATTACAATGCCTTGACTTTCATTTGCTTTTTTATCTACTGCACAAAGGGCGTAAGTTCCTGGTGGTGCTTTTACGGAGGTAACGGCAACCGGCAGGACATTTATTAACTTCCAAGTAGTGCCATATTGATAATAAAGCGTCCATGAACGTATGTCTTTATTTGTTGCCGGGTTCCAGCTAATTTGCCCGTTTTCTGATGTTACTTCTCCTGGTATTTCTGGGGGAGTATTATCAAGGTGTGGCATTGTTGGTACCAGGGCCGGTTCAGCATAAGTTGAAGCTTTAAAAGTCTCGCAAATATTCTCGCGGTTCTCTAAAAATCCTTTCATTGGGAAATAAATATTGCCCAGAGAAAGTTGCTGTTTAAGATTCCGGCTAATGTCTACTTGCTGAGTAATTTCTTCAATTTTCCAGGCTTTTCCATCCAGCAAACCTAAGTTATTGCCGGTGTAGATATGTTTACCTTTGGGGTTATTTTCTACCCACCACTTTAATAACATAGGGTAACTTTGAGCAGCTTGGTCAATGCGCCAATAAAGTTGCGGTGCTAGATAGTCTAACCAGCCTTCTTGTAACCATTTTTTAACGTCTGCATACAGTTCACTGTATTGATCTAAACCCTTACTTCCGGGTGGTTGTCCGGGGCGATAAATACCAAAGGGACTAATGCCAAATTTGACATAAGGTTTGACAGATTTAATGCCTTCGGCGAGGCGTTTTACCATTTTATTGACATTTTCTCTGCGCCAATCTCCGAGGCTTAAATTTCCGCCTTTTGCTTTATAATCGGCGTAAGTTTTACTGTCTGGAAAATTTTGGCCGGCAATGGGATAGGGGTAAAAATAATCGTCTATATGAATGCCATCAATATCATAGCGGTTCAGCACATCCATGATTACATTATAAGTGCGGTCTTGGACGAGTTGTACACCAGGATCCATCCACAATTGATTACCCCATTCATAGACGCATTCTGGGTTAGTAGCGGCGATGTGAGGACGCACAGATGCAGCGGCTTTTGTTGAAGTTTTGGCGCGGTAAGGATTAAACCAGGCGTGAATTTCTAGGTTGCGTTTATGGCATTCTTCGATAGCAAATTGTAGCGGATCGTAGTAGGGTTCTGGGGCTTTGCCGGGGGTGCCGGTGAGCCAAATACTCCAGGGTTCTAATTGAGAAGGATAAAGGGCATCGCCTTCGGGTCGAACTTGAAAAACAATTGCGTTTAAGTTAAGAGATTTACTTAAATCTAGTATGTGAATTAATTCATCTTTTTGCTGTTGGCTAGAAAGACCTTTTTTTGAGGGCCAGTCGCTATTCCATACTGTTGTTACCCACACTCCGCGAAATTCTCTAGTATGGGAAACTTTAACAATTTGTTGAACATTGTTATTTCCCGGTGAGTCTGTGTTGATTTGCGGCGGAATTATGATATAGTCTGAGGGAATTTTGGGGACTTGTCCTAGATAAACTAAGGCTTGATAAATAAAAGAAACTACTTCGCCTCGTGTGGCACTTTGGCTAGGGCGGAGTAATCTTAAATTCGGGTAATTTACTACTAAGCCTGTGCCGGTGGCGATGGCTGCTCGTTCTGTAGCATAGGAAGGAATTAAACCAGAATCTTGATAAATTTCTGAGAGGGATTTTTGTAAAATTGCCGTATTATTAACGGTAATTCCTAAGCCGCCAATGAGAGAAACTAAAACTTGAATGCGAGTGATTCTTTCATTAGGAAGAAAAGTTTTATCGGGGAAGCCAGAGATAAAACCTGTTTCATAGGCTTGTTGAATAGCCGGTGCCCCCCAAAAGCTAGGAGAAACATCAGAAAAAGGAACATAAGGGCGTTTTACACTCATGGTAAAAGCTTTGCGGAGAATGGCAGCATATTCAGCCCGATTCATAGCTTGATTAGGCCGAAATGTACCATCAGGAAAACCGCTAATAATGTTACGAGCTTTTAAGCCTTCAATGAAGGGACGAGCCCAGTGATTTTGAATATCTGTAAATTGACTTGTGGTGGCAACCATATCAGTTTTTTTGGTTATATGAGGAGATTTTACCATTGGCTTTCGTTAAGTTAACCGGCTCTAGGTGCAGCTTTACTAATTGTCATCATTGAAAAATTTTTAAGGAAAGCTTTTTCAATGCTTTTTTGCCGGCCTTGAGGGTCAGAGTGTCAAGATATCTGTTTTGATTTGACAAAAAGCCTTAAATATGCACTTTAAGGTTTGAATAAAATTTTGACAAGGGCAAGAAGAATTTGCCGCTTACTGGTGAGGTTATTTAAAATAAGTTGAAACTGTGGCGGGGCTAGTAGTGCTAACTGATGGGGTAAAAACGGCGTATTTTTGAAATAAAGAGGCTCACATTTTGATTTTTTTAAATTGACATAAAATAAATAAATAAAAAAATTTAGATAATTTGTCGAGAGAAATATAGGTATAAAAATAAGCCAGGTTTAGCAAAATTAAATTATTGATAGAAAAAAATGAAGGCAGCCATAGAAAAGTTTAAAGGTATTTGTGTGGGTATCTAGCCCATGACCAAAACAAAGGACTGGATATCCCTAAAATAGTTAGTGGATCAGGGCCGGTGTTAACAGTTGGGGAAGGCTGACAAACCCCATTTACAGGGCAAGCTAATATCAACTACTGCCGGTGGGGTGGACGGTGTGGAGGTCACCTAGGCTTAGCCACAACAAGCTAAAAAAATTTGGGATTTTTTAGAATATTTCCCTTCCCACACGAATCCTGACCATGCTATAATCTCGGCAGAAATGAGATTTAATTCGGTTGCAGTGTTTGTTTTCATTGACTTGCATTTTGCTTTTGGTGTTGACAGGCTTCTCTCCGAAATCTAAGTCTCTGCGCTGTTTTGGTTTTGGAGAGAGTTCATGTCTATTTATGTGGGAAATTTATCCTACAAAGTTACGGAAGAAGATTTGACTACCGTTTTTTCTGAGTACGGTAGTGTTACGCGGGTTCAGCTACCTGTAGATCGAGAAACCGGCCGTATGCGCGGTTTTGGTTTTGTCGAAATGTCTACAGATGCAGAAGAAGAAGCAGCCATCGAAGCCCTAAACGGTGCAGAGTGGATGGGTCGTGAGATGAAAGTGAACAAGGCCAAGCCCCGCGAAAATAATCGTCGTCCGGCTGGTGGCGGTCGTCGTGAAAATAATAACTTTTCTCGCCGCTACTAAACAGACAGGCTAAACCATTTTAGGTTCGCTTAATCGGCCTTCATAATAATAGAGGCCCCGTTAATATAAAAAAATATAGGACTCAAGCAGTTTTGCTTGGGTTTTTTTTCGGGGAAAGGCAGTTTTGCTTGGGTTTTTTTCGGGGAAAGGGTGAGATGTATGCACTATACAAAAAATTAAAAAGTATCAAATAGTACGAAACACAAAAAATAAATTCACTATATCTTTAAGTAGTAAAATCAATGGCGGTAGTTGGAGTTTAAGGCAAAAAATGGAAATTTTGGCGATTTTGTCAACCCTTTGGCTCAGTCAAACCCCACCGGCCCCGGAACCGCAAGAAATTGTAGTTCCACAACAAGTCCGGCCCTTACCTGGACAGTTGAATAAGGTGCCGATGTTTAACAGTAATAGCCCTGAAGTTGTGCAAAAAGAAGGCATTTTGCTTTCTACCTTTCCCCCCGCCGGTCGTGAAGTTCCCAGCGCCCACTTAAATTTTGCTTTTGAAGGACGCTTTGACCTATTTGCTCACCACATTGCCAAAGCAGACCCAGCAGAAAACTTAAGAACTCTCTATCTGGGTGTCATTATCCACAACCCTACTCAGCAAAGCGTCACCGTCGATATTCTCCAAGCCGCCAGCTACCTTAGTCAACCGGATGCGCCGTTTATTCCCCTTCCTCCCCTTCAAGAAAACCCGACCGGCAGTATTTTTACTGGCCCAGGCGACCGGGTAATGAATGATATTTTACGCGGCCAACGACAAAGCGAATGGCCTGCTCAATTAGTTATCGGGGCCGGTGAAAGCCAAATGCTTATCAACCACCCTATTCCTGTTCGTACGCTGACTCCCCCCATCAATGGCCGGTCAACTTTGATGCGTCTACGAAGCACCGGCAAAGTTCATCTCGCCAGTATGGGAATGTTTGCGCCTCTCAACTCCGACGGTAGCGAACGCCCACCCACCCTGCAAGAATGGCAACAACTATTGCAAACCAGCGATGTTGCCGGCCCACGAGACAAAACGCCCACCCCTGTTGACCAAACCACCGGCCCCATTATCTACAGTCGAGTGGCCGGTGTCCAGCAAGGTTCAGTTTGGCAGGCTCAACTAACCGACAGTACAGGGAACCTCACCATCCCCGAACCGGGAGAAGCCTTTTCCTACGCCCTCAGTACCCTATTACGGGGTCGTATGGGAACTAACCAAAATCAAAGCGCCCCTCTGCTGGTTCGCTATCCCGACACGGCTTACGAAGCCCATGGCAACTACGGTGTTCAATATAGCCTCACTGCCAACCTCTTCAACCCTACGCCGCGCACACAAACTGTTAGCTTAGCTTTGCAAACAGCTTTAAAAGAAGACGAACTCAGTAAAAACGGGTTGCGCTTTCTCGAACCCCCCGCCCCACAAACGTTTTTTCGCGGTACTGTCCGCTTGCGCTACAACGATGACCAAGGAAGACCCCAAACTCGCTATATCCATCTAGTCCAACGGCGGGGAGAAAAAAGTTACCCTCTAGTGGAACTGACTATGACACCAGAAAGCCGCCGACTGGTACAACTTGATTTTCTCTACCCCCCTGATGCTACCCCTCCCCAGGTATTCACGATCAGTACCAAGCCTTAAATAGTTTTTACGACCTTTTATTTAAGACAAGTTTTGACCCCTCGTTACCTATTTTCTTATTTCTAATCTAAATAAAACCTATGCTGGGCTATTATATTTAGTCTGACTTTATAAGTTTTAGAATAAAAATTTTCTTAGCCTTTCCTCTGCATCTACTCTTAAGGTTAGTTTCTCGATACCTACCTAGAGGCTTCATGGAAAGGTTTATTTTCTGTTGTTGGTAGTTTATAAATACTGCTTTTATAATAAATTTTTCAGGTCAAATACTTAGTTTGATACGTTCTTTATTGGCATTTTATAAATTATTTGTAAATTCTAAGAGTTTTTACTTAAATTTTAGAATAACTCTTTGCTAATTACCAGAAAAGATGTATCACATAAAAGCAGCTAAATATTTAAAAATTAATTGTTAAATAGAAAAAAGTAGCTGGGCTAATTTTTATGTAAAACCTGACAAAGCTTATATCGAAAAGGTAAAAAGCTACTTAAAACAATTTAAAAACAACTTCTCCAAAAAGTAAAAATATGTAAATAGTCTTTACATAATAGCTGGAATTGAGCTAATCTTTTATTAGATACCCTAGTCACCAATCCAAGAAAAACATTTTTCTCAAAAGCGCTAAAAAATTGTTGAATTCTTAGGATTTAAACTCAAATTTTGCATAAAAACGTTAAATTTAGCCCAAAAACGTATTTTAAATGCAAAAAATCATAGTTTACCAAGGGCAAAATTTAATTCCAAGGCCAGAATAAATTTAGATATAAAGACAAAGGAGGATAGTTAAATGGGAAAATAGGCAAGCCGAAGAATGGAGCAGAAAGGGGAAAATGGTGCTTTTTAAGCTTACCTACGAGCACGGCAACCAAAAACCCTAAAAATGTTGATAAATGGGCAAAATTAATGTAAACAAATTAAAAAGCTATAAAAATTTGCAAATATTTAAATATTTTATAGCTATATACATTTTTGAGAAGTCTTTTTAAAAAGTTAACCGCCCATCCATAATTATCTGATGAAAGTTGGTTGACTTCGCCTCATTTGTTGATTAGGATTTATGTAAATTCTTAGCTGTTGATTGTAGAGAAAAACGACAGAAACTAAACCTTGCACTGTTTGAGTGTTTGTCATAAACTATTCCTCAAGATCGGCAGCAATTTTTGGCAGTACCAAATTATTAATATCCAGCAACAAATAGGTACCAAAAATGTCAAGTTTTTTTGATGGTGGTGAGGTTTATGGAGCAAACAGATATAATTAAGTCAGAAACTTCTGCCCTTTCGCAATTATCGACAGTTTTATCACAATATCAAATTATGCAAACTGTTTTGGCAGAGGTGGAAGGCAGGGCGGTACGAATAATTACCGAAGACAGCTTATTAGAAGCACTTAAAATCTCTTGCTTACAACTTTTTGATTGTAGTGAAAGCCAAAGTGCAAATTATCTCTCTACTTCAAAAGTAAGTAACCTACCAAGCAGGGAAAAATCTCAAATTCCTGTTTTGCTAGAAAAGAAATTTGTAGATATGATTCTTAAAGAGGGGGAAATTGCTTTAATAGCATCCCTAACAAAAAAAGCTCAACTCCACCCAAGCGCAAACGTGACAACTTTAAAAAATCCTCAAAACTCTTTTGTTTCAGGGGGGCAGTCAGATCCCTTAGAAGAAAATCTTTTGCTACAAGCTTGTTTAGAAAAAACCGACAAAGCTATCATAATTGCCGATAAAACAGGTACAATTATTCATTGTAATCAACTGGCAAGCTTAATATATAAACAGCCAAAAGAAGAACTAATTAATCAACCGATAAATGAAATACTTAAAATTTTTAATCCTCAATTTTTATTGGAATTTCAACAATTGTTACCTTCTAAGGAATGTTGGGAAAAAGAAACAATTATTAAGCGTATTGATGGGACAATTCTTTTTGTTTACTTAACCTATTGTATTGTTAAAAATGAAGCCGGAGAAATTAGTGGAATTATTCATACCTGCAAAGAAATAAAACCATCAGAAGAAAAAAAACTCCAATCTATACGATTATTACTTGAAAAAAGTAATTGTTTAAGTTTTAAACTTTATCCGTTTTTTAATAGTGTTTTTGATTCTTACCCAAGTTTTAAAAATTTAATGTTGTTTAATGAAAGTTTTTTAGCAACTGTACCCGAAGCAAATAATCAAAAATTTTGTGAAGAAAATCTTAAAAATTTAGATAACAAAATATCAGATTTAGACACAGAAGCTTTTCCATTTTCCCCCTTTATTGTCCTTTCTAAAAAACCAGATTTTATAGATTTAGTAACGACATTTGAAAATAAAGCAATTGCCAACGATGATAACTTAGTTTTATCGGCTTCAAACGACACTAAGCAAGAACTTCAGCAGTTGCTAGAAGCTACAGGGACTATTCTTTATAAAGCAGAACTTACCAGTCAATTTAGTTTTAATAAAGTTAGCGAAAATATTGTTAATATTGTTGGTTATGAAGAACAAGAAATTATAGAAAATCCGCTTTTATGGTTAAGTAGAATTCATGTAGAAGACCGCTGTAAGCTTGAGGAAAATATTATTAGTATTAGCAATCAAAAGCGGAGTATTGAGTATCGATTTTTTTGTAAAAATGGCAACCAATGCTGGCTGCGAGACGAAGCACAGTTAATTTTTGATAGTACAGGTAATGCCATAGAAATTAGCGGAACTTGTCAAGAAATTAGCCAGCAAAAAATGTTAGAAGAAAAAGCCCAAAATGCTACAATAAAAGAAAAAGAATTATCTGAACTTCGCCGCCAATTTATTACTATAACGTCTCATGAATTTCGTACACCTCTTTGTACGATTTTGTCTTCTGCCGACTTGCTAGAATTATATATAGAACGCGGACGGACAGAAAAACAAAAAGAACATATTGACCGTATTCAAGCATCAGCTTTACGAATCAGTAGTTTATTAAATGATATTTTAGCCACTGGCAAAGGAATTGCCGGCCAGATAAAATGCAACCCGACTTTGCTGAATTTAGAAGAGTTTTGTCAGGAAATAATTAAAAAAGTTAGTACAAATTTTAGTCTTTATCAAGAGAGAATTAAGTTTTTAAAAACCGGCCAGTGCGACAAAGTAGCTTTGGATGAAGGTTTATTAGAGCAAATATTATTAAATTTACTCTCGAATGCGGTAAAATATTCGCCAGTAGACACGCCGATAGTATTGGAATTGATTTGCAGCGAACTCTCAGAACAAGGGCTTGGTGGACAGGCAATGGTGGTGTTTAAAGTTCAAGACTTTGGGATAGGTATTCCTACCAATGAACAACCCCACATATTTGATGCTTTTTATCGAGGTAGTAACTTAAATAATCAAGGTGGGACAGGTTTAGGTCTTACGATTGTTAAGCAAGCGGCCGATGCCCATAAAGCAGAAATTACTGTAGAAAGTGTTGTTGGTATGGGCAGCACTTTTACTGTCAGTTTGCCGGTGTAAGATTTGGGGAACTGATTTATATTTTTCTCAATTGCGTATTTCTACAGTTATGAATCTCGGTAAACCTACCGAGAAAAAATTTCTATTGTTATACGGATGGCAGAGAATCTGTAAGCAGATTAGCATTTTTATAGGAAAAGATGCTGTAGAATTCTCAAAAAATACTCAAGCATTCAGACGCTATCTACATTAAGTAGATGTTTATCTGGAAAATTCCTCGCTTTTGTTTGTACTCTTGTACAAGTTGGACAAAAAAGCGTTACAAAACTATACAATAAAGAACAACTGGTTAACCAGTTATTAAAACTATCGGTGCTTATGGAGTTGTCTATTATGTTTATTACCGAGCAAAACCCCACCCCGCCAAATAAATTGCTTAACTTAAGCGATGATCATTCTGAGTTAAGACAGGCAGATCCGCATTTGAAACAAGCGGTAAACTACATTTCAAATTTGTTAACGCAACCTTTGAGAAACGAAAGCTGTAAAAAGCAAGAATGGGATGGGGAAAAATTGCAGATGCAGCAAGAAATTAAACAATTGCGGCAACAACTACAATCAACAAAGGCTGCATTTCGCAATATTTTTGAGAAAAATGCTGACGCAATTGTTATTTTGGATACTCAAGGAAAAGTTCGCTTTGTGAACCCTACTGCTGAATTTTTATTTAATAGCTCAGCAGAACAATTGATTAGCCGTGAACTTTTTGGAGAATTGGTTAAAGAAAGACCAGGCCAAATGAACACGGATACTATTAAAAGGTCGAGTGCAACGCAATATACAAGGGTGGTTCAAACTCAAGTAGATGTTAACCGAACTGACCAAAAAGTAGCTATTGCAGAAATAAGAATTGTTGAAACAGAGTGGGAAGGAAGACGGGCTTTTTTAGCAACGCTACGCGATATTACTGAACGCGAACAAGCAGCTATTGCTCTACGTTTGAGAGAAGCAGAGTTGCGTTCTAAGACTCAAGAACTTGAACAAACTCTTGAAGAATTGAAAAAAACTCAAGCCCAACTTGTCCATACAGAAAAAATGTCATCTTTAGGCCAATTAGTGGCAGGAATTGCCCACGAAATTAATAACCCCATTAATTTTATAACTGGCAATTTGGTGCACGCAAACTACTACGCTACTGACTTGCTCAGTTTGCTTAGTATGTACAATAAATACTACCCGAATCCGCCGGCAGAAATTAAACAATTGCAAGAAGATTTGGATTATAATTTTCTGGTGGAAGATTTTCCTAAACTTTTGGATTCAATGAAAGTGGGTGCAGAACGTATTCAAAAAATTGTCTTAAGTTTGCATAATTTTTCGCGCCATGACCAGGCAGAAATCAAGCCGGTGAATATCCATGAAGGCATTGATAACACTTTGATGATTTTGCAACACCGCCTGAAAGGTAAACTTAATCAGGAAATTCAGGTGATTAAAAAGTACAGCGAACTTCCGAAGGTAAAGTGCTGTGCCGGTGAACTTAATCAAGTATTTATGAATATTATTTGTAACGCTATTGATGCCTTAGAAAATCAGCCGAACCCTGAAATTAGTATTTCTACAGAACTAAAACATAGTCCAGTCAACTTAACAACGATGTCTTCCTCGGTACTAATTTGTATTGCTGATAATGGCCCTGGAATTGGTTGGGAAGATCAAAGGCAATTGTTTGATCCGTTTTTTACAACAAAACCTGTGGGTTCTGGTACGGGTTTAGGGTTGTCTATTTCTTATCAAATTATTGTTGAGAAGCATGGTGGTACTTTAAGATGTGTTTCTCAACCTGGTAAGGGTGCAGAGTTTTGGATAGAAATTCCTCTAGTTAATAGTCTAAAATCAAGCCAGGTTTAAAAATATAAGTATTTAAAGCTTATCCTAAGTAACATTAAGTTTTTCCTAACCCCCCTCTCTGTATGGGAAGGGGGGTGGGTATTTTAGGTTAATGTAATGTGAGAGTGGCCGGTTGTGCCTTGATGTAGGAGCCGGTGAAAAACTCGCCTGCCAAGAGGTGGGAGGATCCAGGATAATTTGCTTTTAAAGAGTGTTAAAT
Source organism: Halomicronema sp. (assembly GCA_036704045.1). Taxonomy (GTDB): domain Bacteria; phylum Cyanobacteriota; class Cyanobacteriia; order Cyanobacteriales; family Oscillatoriaceae; genus Ancylothrix. Next base: position 202,826 of record DATNQM010000018.1, read on the forward strand.
CTTTTTCTCAACAGGCAATAACCGGTTTACACTAACTCTTGAGGAGATTGCTTAAAAATTAACTGCGTCTTTGTCAAGGGTGCCATTGTCACCGGCATGGGCGAATAATTTTCTCGCACTGCTTCGGGATAGCTTTCTCTTAAAACAAGCCGTTGATCGGTTTATTTTTGTTCACCTAATGATTATAGTTAGATTTGCATTAACTTACCCAAATAAATAAAGCTGATGAAAAAAATTTTAGTTATTGAAGACGAAAAACCGGTATTAAGTAATATTGTTGAAATTCTTACGTCAGGGGGATTTTTACCGCTTTGTGCGGAAAATGGACTTACTGGTATTGAATTGGCAAAAGAAAATCTTCCTGATTTAATAGTTTGTGACATTATGATGCCACATTTAGATGGTTATCAAGTGTTAGCAGAACTGCGATCAAATCTGCCAACATCAACTATTCCTTTTATTTTTTTGACTGCTAAAGCTGAAACAAATGATTTGCGACAAGGAATGAATTTAGGGGCTGATGATTATCTTACTAAACCTTTTCGACGCCAAGAACTTCTTGAGGCTGTTTCTTCACGGCTTGCCAAACATGAAACTTTGATGCTGAAATATAGTGCCGAACGACAAAGGGCTCAAATTGCTGAACAAAAAATGCAAGAATTACAACATCTAAGCGATACTCAAGAAGAGTTGCTAAAAAGACTGATTTCTGACTTGTCAGATCCGCTTTCTAAAATTAATATGGCAATTCGCTTGATTAAAGATCCTCCGGCCGGTGCAAAGGTAGAAAGATATTTAGAAATTTTGCAAGAAGAATTTGACCGCGAAATTTGTCTACTTAATCAAGTTTCAGAACTACAGTCTTTACTAACACCCGATAATATTAAATTGCTGCGTCAATTTAATTTACTCAATCCTAAAACAAAACCTTAGATTCACAGGGAGTAAAAAGGCTATAATGAAAAATAGTATCTCCCTATTGAAATAATACTATGTTCATTTTGGCTTGTTAAGGGGATAGATCCATAACCGCCAATTAAGGATTATCTTCCTAAAATAAAGACGGCAATGGATTTATTCGCACCTTTCTAAAAATAGTATTAATAGCCCACTAAGAGATGAAAAACAGGGTGGAGACAAGGGGAGATTAAAGTATTTTAATATCGGCCTTAAATCACAATTATGGAAATCAACACAGCCTCCTGTAACTATGAAAAGCAAGCTCTACAAAGTGCACTAATTAATGAAATTGTGCAAGCTATGCGAGGGACGCTGGTTTTGAATGACGTTTTGCAAGCTACTGCGGATCGGCTACATATTAGTTTAAATGTGAGCAGATGTTTAATTTTTCGACCGGATAGTGAGCAAGAAATGAAGGCTTATCATGTTTCTGAAGCTACCTATGAAGGCAGTAGTTTGCTCGGTGTTTACTGCGATTTTTACCGCTATTATCAGCAAAGTCTGTGCCAAGGGGAAGCGGTGGTTTTGAATACTATTGATAGTAGTTTACCGCCGGAAATTCAAGGGGCTGCTTACACGTGTTGTATTAAAGCAATTTTAATAGTTCCATTGTTGTACGGTGACACTTATATCGGTGGGATTAGTTTGCACGAGTGTGATAATTATCGAGAGTGGAAAGAGGATGAAATTGCTTTTGTAAAGAGTATTGGCGATCACTGTGCTATTGCTATTCAACAGTCTGAGTTATACGAACGTTTGCGTGCAGAACTTGAACAAAGAGACTCGGCTGAACAAAAGTTTCGTATTGCTGAATCTAAATATCGCAGCATTTTTGAAAATGCTATAGAAGGAATTTTTCAAAGTACAAAAAGTGGTTGTTTTTTAGAAGTAAATCCTGCTTTGGCTCGGATTTGTGGTTATCGTGATCCTAAAACTTTGATGGCTAATGTTAATGATATTGCTAAACAGTTTTATATTGTTTCTAGCCGACGGGATGAATTTATTAATTTGTTAGAAAAGTCTGGTAGTGTTGTGGGGTTTGAATCCGAAATTTTTCGCGCTGATGGCGAGATTATTTGGATTAGTGAAAATGCCCGTTTTGTCTGCGATGAAGCGGGAAAAATGCTTTATTATGAAGGGACGGTAGAAGATATTACGGCTCGCAAAAATGCAGAAGCAGCACTAGCAATACAACAATTACAACTGCAAAAAAGTGAAGAAACTAACAAAGCGATTTTGAATGCTATTCCTGATAGAATTTTTCGGGTAAACCGAGATGGGATTTTTCTTTTTTTTCAAGACACAGGATACGGTAATGATGTTATTGGAAAATTTTTAGAAGATTTTTTGCCGGGGGAAGTAAGTTTTTTATATAGACAAAATATTGAAAGGGCGCTCGTTAGTGGACAGTTACAAACGTTAGAGTATCAGTTGATTATTGGTGGATATGTTCAAGATTTTGAAGCGCGAATTATTGGTTGTGGTGCTGATGAAGTTTTGGTGATGGTGCGGGATATTACTAATAGCAAAAAAGCACAGGATGCTCTTGCTAAAAGCGAGGCTAAGTTTAGGTCTATGATTCAAAATAGTTCGGATATTATTACTTTATTTAATGCCGAGGGAGTTATTGAATATGAAAGTCCTTCTGTTGAAAATATTTTAGGATATAAACCAGAAGAGTTAATAGGAAAGAAAATTTTTGATTTTATTCATCCAGATGATTTAAAAAATATTTGGTTGAACTTTAATAAGTTAATTGACGAACCAGGGAGTATTTCAGCGCCGATAGAATACCGATTTCTTCATAAAAACCAGTATTGGTGTTGGTTGGAAAGTACGGCAACTAATTTGATTTTTGACCCTGTTTTACAAGCTGTTGTGTCAAACTCTCGTGATGTTTCTGAACGAAAAAAAGTTGAAAAAGAGTTGAAAAAAAGCCAGAAAAAGTATGAGGCTATTTTTAATAATTGTTTCCAATTCACCGGCTTGCTTTCTCCAGAAGGAATTATGCTTGAAGTGAATCAAACGGCTTTAGATTTTGTGGAAGTTGAGGCAAAGGATGTGATCGGATTAGAGTTTTGGAAAACTCCCTGGTGGGAAAGTTCTAATCTGCCGGTGTCTCCAAAAGAAATTGCTGCGAAAAAACGCCTAAAAGAAGCGATTTGTAAGGCGGCATCAGGAGAGTTTATTCGTTATGAAGAGGAGGTACACGGAGGGGGAAATCGCATTGCAATCATTGATTTTTCTTTGAAGCCGGTTTACGATGATAGTGGTAAGCTGATGTGGCTGATTTCGGAAGGTCGCAATATTAGTGAAATTAAACAAGCTCAAGCTGAAAGAGACCGATTTTTTAATAATTCGGCTGATTTAATGATGATTGCTAGTTATGATGGTGAAATTAAGTTAGTTAATTCGGCTTGGGAAAAGAATCTTGGTTATAGTAAAAAAGAATTAGAAGGCCAAAATTATCGTAATTTTGTATATCCTGAAGATTTAGAAGTGTCGAAAAATGCTTGTAGAAGTCTCCAAAATAATCCAGAGTCTGTCGTTGATTTTCAAAACCGATATCGTTGCAAGAATGGGAAATATCGCTGGGTGAGTTGGAATGCGGTTTTGTTTGAAGAAAATCAGTTAATTTATGGTTTTGGTCGTGATATTACTGAGCGAAAGCACGCTGAAGATGAGCTACAAAAGTTGAATGAAGAATTAGAAAAAAGAGTTGAAGAACGAAATCATCAATTATTAGAAATAGTTGAGATGCTAGAGGCAGAAATTGATGAACGTTGCAGTGTTGAAGATGCTTTAAAAACAAGTGAAGAGCGGTTTAGAAATTTAGTGGAAACGACAAATGATTTTGTTTGGGAGATAAATTTAGACGGGGTTTATGTCTACGCCAGCCCTAGTGTACAAGAAATTTTAGGTTATAAATCAGAAGAGATGATAGGCAAAAATATTTTTAATTATATGCCTAAAAAAGAGTCTGACAAAATCAAAGTAATACTGAAAGATATTTTTGTGAATCAAAAACAATTTCATTGTTTGGAAAATATTAACCAACATAAAAATGGGTCTTTAGTTGTTTTAGAAAGTAATGGAATGCCGGTCTTTAGTAATGATGGTATTTTGTGTGGTTATCGGGGAATTAATCGAGATATTACTGAGCGCAAACAAGCGGAAAAAGCTTTGCAAGACACTCAGCTTTTTATTCAGCGGGTGGCGGATGCAGTGCCGGGAATCATTTATATTTATGATGTGGTAAAACAGCGAACAATTTATTTAAATAATCAAATTAGTTTGTTGTTGGGTTATGGAGAAGAGGAGGTTAATTTTCTTAAAGCAGAGTTTATTCCTCGGATGATGCATCCTGAAGATTTTGCTAAGTTTGAAGAGTGTTGTAAGCAATTTATCACTAGCAAAGATGAAGAAGTTTTAGAAAATGAATATCGTTTAAAACAATCTAATGGTGAGTGGCGTTGGTTTTCTAGTCGAGATACGGTTTTTAGTCGGGCGGAGGATGGTTCGCCTCAACAAATTTTAGGAACGGCGCAAGATATTAGTCTTAGAAAGTTATCTGAAGAAACTTTAAAATTGCGAGAAAGGGCTATAGAAGCTAGCAGTAATGCTATTGTAATTGTTGATATGCGATTGCCAGATACAGGTATTATTTATGTCAATCCAGCCTTTGAGAGAATGACGGGGTATTCTCCACAGGAAGTTTTGGGTAAAAATTGCCGGTTTTTACAAGGAAAAGATAGGAACCAGCCACAAGTTGATACTCTCCGTCGGTGTATTAAAGCGGGGGAAAGTTGTACGGTTATTTTGCGGAATTATCGCAAAGATGGTACTTTATTTTGGAATGAGCTAAGTATTTCTCCTCTTTATGATAAACACAATACATTAACACATTTTATTGGTATTCAAACTGATATTACTAATCGCAAGATTGCTGAAGAAAAATTACAAGAAGCGCGAGATCAATTACAAGCGGTTTTGGATGCGGTACCTGGGTTTGTTTCTTGGATTAGTTATGATTTGGAATATTTGGGTGTTAATCGGCATTTGGCTGCTGCTTATAACTTAAATCCTGAAGAATTTGTTGGACAAAAATTATGTGCCTTTGAAAATAGTCCTGATTATACTGAATTCATGAGCGAATTTATGGAAAATGCGTCTATTTCTGCCAGTAAAGTATTTGATTCTATCAGCAACAATAGTGAAAGATTTTATCTAATAGCGGCACAAAAATACCAGCAAGGAAAAGCAGCTGTTTCTGTAGGAATTGATATTACCGAACGCAAACAAGCTGAAGAAAAATTGCTGGCTTCTCTGCGAGAAAAAGAAGTGATGCTTAAAGAAATACATCACCGCGTTAAAAATAATTTGCAGATAGTTTCTAGTTTGCTAAAATTACAGTCTGGATATATTAAAGACCCCGATGCTTTGGGATTATTTAAAGATAGTTATAACCGTGTCCGTTCAATGGCTCTTATTCATGAAAAACTTTATCGTTCTTCAGATTTATCAGGTATTGATGCTTCAGAATATATCCACAACTTAGTTGCTAATTTGTGCAGCGCTTATGGGGTTTGTTCGGAAAAAATTGCAGTAAAAATAGATGTGGAAAAAATTGCTATAGATATTGATACGGCAATTCCTTGTGGTTTAATTATTAATGAATTAGTATCAAATTCTTTTAAATATGCCTTTCCCGAAGGTCAACAAGGTTTGGTGACAATTAATTTAAAATTAAGTCAGGATAACAGAAAAATGTTTGTCCTGACTGTGGCTGATGATGGGATTGGTTTACCGTCAAATTTTGATTTAGAAACCAGTGATTCGTTAGGATTGCAGCTTGTTTTTAATTTAACCGAACAACTCGGCGGCACAATTCAAGTAAGTGGCAATAAAGGAACTTTTTATAAAATTATTTTTGTAAAAAAAAGGGAAGGTTGAGAAATTAATCTATGAACAAAGGCAGTATATTAGTTGTAGAAGATGAAAGAATTATCGCCCTCGATATTAAACAAACTTTGATAAATTTGGGATATTCAGTGCCGGCTATTGCCTCATCTGGTGTCCAAGCTCTTGAAAAAATAATTCAATTTTCACCAGATTTAGTGTTAATGGATATTATGCTGCAAGGTGAAATTGATGGAGTTAAAACTGCTGAAAAAATTCGCCATAGTTATCAAATTCCGGTGGTTTATTTAACATCTCATACCGATGAAATTACTTTGCAAAGGGCCAAAGCAACAGAACCTTTTGGTTATATTGTTAAACCTTTTGACGAAAAGGATTTATACACAACGGTAGAAATTGCAATGGCGCGGGGAAAGGCTGAAGCAGAAATTCGCAAGGCTTTGATAAAAGAACAAGAATTAAATGAACTAAAATCACGTTTTGTTTCGATGGTTTCCCATGAGTTTCGCACGCCAATGGCAACAATTTTGTTTTCTGCTGGGTTATTAGAAAATTATGGAAATGAATGGCCAGAAAATAAAAAAATTCGCCATTTACAACGAATTCAAACAGCAGTTCAACACATGACTGAAATGCTAGATTATGTTTTATTAATAGGTCAAAGTGAGGCCGGCAAGTTGGAATTTAAACCGGCCAGTATGAACCTAGAAAAATTTTGTAGTGATTTGATCGAAGAGATACAAATTCTGGGATTAAAAACCCATCAATTTTCCTTTGTTTGTGAAGGTAATTTTTTAGATATAAATATGGATGAAAGACTCTTACGTCATATTTTTACAAACTTACTTTCTAATGCTATTAAATATTCACCAGAAGGGGGAAAAATTGAGTTTAAATTGACAGAAAATTTATTAGTTGAACATACAACAATTGATGGTTTAAACACTTCAAGAAATGCAGTTTTTACTATTCAAGATCAGGGAATAGGTATTCCAGAAGAAGATATAAAACACTTATTTGAATCTTTTCATCGAGCAGCTAATGTGGGTACTATTGCTGGAACCGGCCTGGGTTTAGCTATTGTCAAAAAATCCGTAGAGTTACATCAAGGCACAATAGAGATAAAAACCAAACTAGGAGTAGGAACAACTTTTATTGTTACCCTTCCTACCAACACAGTTAAAACCTAAACCTGGCTTAAAACTTGTTGCAAAAGCCCAAAAATCAAAAAAGTAACAGAAAATAACAAACAGAAAATTTTGTTTGAAAATAAAATTAGTACCTTCGCAAAAAAACTTTGTGGACTTGCAAGACTGTTGATTTGTATGCGAAAGTAAAAGAGACCATTTCATGAATAAATAACTTAATCCCCTCGCTTCTTTCCCCAAAAGGAAAGAACTTATTTCCTTTGTTGTTTTAGGCGACAGGGGATAGGCTTAAAAGTTAAAGCGCACACAAGGGAGATACACCAGCCACCAGCGATACCGAACACGGCTTTTTGAACCCACATAAAATCCTTAAAATTTTTGGTGTAGCTGTGATAAATTAAGCAAAATGTTAAATTTTTTTTCTAAAAATAGCAATTAGTAAACATACCTTAAAATTATGGCAAAAATTTTAGTAATAGAAGATGAACTTTCTATCCGCGAAAATATTTTAGAATTGCTGGATATGAGAAATTTTGAAGTCATCGGCGCTGAAAACGGTTCAGTAGGCTTAAAAATGGCAATGGAACAATCACCAGATTTAATTATTTGTGATGTTACCATGCCAGAAATGGATGGCCATAGTGTTCTCAAAGCCTTGCGAGAAAATCCTGCTACTGTAAATATTCCCTTTATTTTTTTAACTGCAAGAGCAGACAGGCTTGATATGCGAACTGGTATGGAGTTGGGCGCCGATGATTATCTTATCAAACCTTGCTTACCCGCAGAACTTCTTAAAGCTATTAAAATTCGCTTAGAAAAACAAGAACGTCAGCAACAATATTATCTAAAAAGCATCAAACAATCTAATACTATTAATGAGCCAGTTGACTATGATCCCTTAACACAATTACCAACGCGAGTATCCCTTGAAAATCTATTTCAAGAATTTATCCAAAAAGTTTATAAAACTGATTCCCTGGCTTCTTTATCTCGAAATACAACACAAAAAATACCCATTTTTTGCCTAGGTTTAGAAAGATTTAATCGCATTAACGATAGTTTGGGATACGAACTTGGGGATTTTTTACTAAAATCCGTTGCCTTAAGATTATCTGAAAGTGTCGGAGATTTTGGAATTGTAGGCCGATTAAATGGTGATCAATTTGCTCTAATTTTATCCCCTGTCGAAAACACAAAATCCACCGCTCAAAAAGCAGAAATTATTCAAAAAAACTTAAGCCTACCTTTTCAAGTTCAAAACACAGAAGTTTTTATTACCGCTAGTATTGGAATTTCCTTTTATCCCGATAACGCAAAAGACATAGACAAACTATTACAATTAGCAAAAAAAGGCATGAATTATGCCAAGGCTCAAGGAGGCAACCGCTGGGAATTTTATAGCCCCATTTTGGAAAACGAAACAGAAGATTGGTTAGCCCTAGAAACCGATTTGCGCTATGCAATTGAGCGTCAAGAATTACGCCTACACTATCAACCACAAGTCAGCTTACAAACTGGTCAAATTGTCGGCTCCGAAGCCCTCTTACGCTGGTATCATCCACAACGAGGATTAATTTCACCGGCTAAATTTATTCCCCTTGCCGAACAAAGCGGCATCATCGAAGTTATCGGAGAATGGGTATTAGAAACAGCTTGCCGACAACTAAAACAATGGCACGAAAAAGGATTTAGTTTTTTAGGTGTTGGTGTCAATTTATCCGGCCGACAATTTACCCAACCCAACCTTTGTGAACGCATTGCTGAGATTTTACAAAAAACCGGCATTCATCCAAACTATCTCGATTTAGAATTAACTGAAAGTAGCTTAATCCAAAATGCAGAATTAGCAACTCGCCGACTACAAGCTATCAAATCTATGGGAATAAAAATCTCAATTGATGATTTTGGCACCGGCTATTCTTCCCTCAGTTATTTACAAAAATTTCCCTTTGATATTTTAAAAATTGACCAGTGTTTTATTAACAATATTAATGGCAATCCAAAAAACACAGCCATTACCACTGCCCTTATTTCAATGGCTCACCAAATGAATTTAAAAATCATTGCTGAAGGAGTCGAAACCCCCGGACAATTAGACTTTTTATGCCGGCATAACTGTGATGAAATGCAAGGATACCTTTTCAGTAAGCCAGTCATTGCCTCAGAATTTCAACAATTGATGACAAACAATAAATGCTTGCAACTTCCCTAAATATAGGATAACTTAACTCCAAACCTCTCTCAAATACAAAAAAATGGCTAAAATTTTAGTAATAGAAGACGAAAGGATTATTAGAGAAAACATTTTAGAACTCCTCGAAATTGAAAATTTTGAAGTATTTGGAGCCGAAAATGGTAAAGTCGGTATTGCCCTAGCTATGGAACAAAAACCAGACTTAATAGTATGTGATGTAATGATGCCAGAAATAGATGGTTATAGTGTCCTTAAAACCTTGCGCGAAGAACCATCAACCGCCACAATTCCCTTTATTTTTCTCACCGCCTTAGCAGATAAAGCCGATACTCGTAAAGGTATGGAACTAGGGGCAGACGACTATCTTGCTAAACCTTGCACTCCTAATCAATTGTTAGCAGCTATTAACATTAGGCTAGAAAAACAAGCCGCTTTTAAACTACAACAAACCCAAAAACTTGATGCTTTACGCAGTAATATCATACAATCTCTTCCCCACGAATTGCGAACTCCTCTCAATGGAATTCTCGGTTTTGCAGATTTGCTTTTGAATGAATATGAATCCCTCGAATCTTCAGAAGTTCGAGAAATGTTAGAAGAAATTCGTCGCTCAGGAAAACGCCTTTATCGACTTGTCCAAAACTATCTTTTATACGCAGAACTTGAACTAATCGCTTCTGATGAAAATCGCATTCAAGCATTACGAAGTTGCCGACCTACTGAATGCCAAGGATTGATTAGTGATACGGCTTTAAAAGTAGCAAAAGATGCGGAAAGACAAAGTGATTTACAGTTAAATATTGCTGAAGCTGAGGTGCAAATGTCTCCTATCAGACTGCAAAAATTAATTGAAGAATTGGTGGATAATGCTTTTAAGTTTTCTCCACCCGGCACCTCTGTTACCCTCACCGGCACTCTCCAAAATAATCAGTATATTCTTATCATTGAGGATCAGGGAAGAGGTATGAATGCTCCTCAAATTTCAGAAATAGGGGCTTATATGCAATTTGAACGCAGACTTTATGAACAACAAGGCTCTGGTTTAGGACTTGCTATTAGTAAACGATTGGCTGAATTACATAATGGACATTTACACATCGAAAGTATTGGTGGTCAACACACAACCATTAGTTTATTTCTTCCGGGTAGCTGTTTACTTGAGTAATTTCATTGAGTATTTTTTCATTTTTATCTTACATTTTCTAAGAAAACACTTAATTTTTCATTTATAAAATAATAACACTTAGTGTCGGCTGTAGCGTCAAAATACCTTTTCAGAATCTGCTTTTGAAAACTGTAAAAAAATGCCTAGATGTTGATAAAATTTAGAAAGTTAATGATTTGGCCCGCAAGTAATGTTTTTTAAATTTAATTTCGATGGTATCCGTCGCCAACAGTTTACTCCTTATTTGTTTTTGCTACCGGCACTTTTAATGCTAATTTTAACAGTCTTTCTGCCGGCCGTTAACGCCTTCTATTTAAGCTTTACTAGGTTTGAATACGATTTAACCCAAGCCCCAAAATGGGTAGGCTTAGCAAATTTACAGCGTCTATTTCAAGATGAATTATTCTGGAAAACCTTAATAAATACCCTAATTTATTTGTTAATAGTCGTTCCAATATTAGTAGTTTTACCCTTGGGATTAGCAATTTTAGTTAATCAAAAATTACGGGGTATAAGTTGGTTTCGTGCTGCATATTATACACCAGTTGTCATTTCAATGGTCGTGGCCGGTATTGCATGGCGGTGGCTTTATGCAGAAAATGGTTTACTAAATCAACTATTACAAATTATCGGCTTAGGAGAAGGAATTCCTTGGTTAACAAGTCCTAAGTTTGCAATTTTTAGTGTCATGGCTGTTACTATCTGGAAAGGCTTAGGATATTACATGGTCATTTATCTAGCCGGTTTACAATCAATCCCCCTCGAACTATACGAAGCAGCCGCCTTAGACGGTTCTGATGGCTTACAAAAACACTGGGATATTACCCTACCTTTAATGAAACCTTATTTATTTTTAGTTGCCGTCATTTCTGCAATTTCTGCCATGAAAGTTTTTGAAGAAGTATATATTATGACCCAAGGTGGGCCCCGCAACAGTTCTAAAACTATAGTCTATTATTTGTATGAAAAAGGATTCCGAGAATTAGATATGAGTTATGCCTGCGCCATAGGATTAGTATTATTTTTACTAATTTTAGGATTGTCGATTATTAATCTCAAACTCTCAGAAATGCGGGAAGAACTACCCGAAAAATCTTACAAAAAAGCGCCCTAAAATAATCCTATCAAAATTGTAGGGGGCGTGAATTATCACACCCCAAAATATTATTAAACCACCCGATTAAAAATAGTCCAAACCTCCCCATCCGAACGAACATGAGGAACCGAAATACTTTTAAAACCCGTAATAAACGGTTTATAATAGACCTGCCAATAATAAGGGCTAATCTCATCTGCAATAGATTTTAGCGCTTGTAATTCTGATGCTAATTCTTCAGCAAGTTCATTGATACGCTGTGCGTGAACGACCGCTTCTTCTCTACATTCTTCAAGCTGTTGCTGGACTAATTTCCGTGATAATTCCATCTTTATATAACCCTAAATGATTTACCGTAACCTAAAAAAGAAACCGAATTTTTTCGTTGAATTATACCCACCTACTTACTTTATCTCCAAACCGGCCTATTTTCTCATTCCCTCAACCCCAGTTTCTCTAAGAAATAGAATTGAGTTTTTGCGCCGCTGTATTAAGCTGTTGCGTACCAATTTTTACCTGAGTAATACTTTCAGCCGTTTGTGAAGCTACTTGATTAAGCGAATTCATCGCATCTACCACCTGCTGCACAGCAATAGACTGTTGTTTTGCAGAAAGCGAAATTTGTTGAGTATTCACCCAAATTTCATTAATTGCCTCACTCATTAAACGAAAAGCTACCGCCGTTTCTTCACCAATTTTCGACCCCTCCTCCACCGTTTTTGTCCCGGCATCTGTCACCATCACAGTTGAATTAATTGCCATTTGAATATCCGCTACCAAACCATTAATTCTTTCTGTTGATTTTTGACTTTGATCCGCAAGTTTACGAATTTCTGAAGCCACCACCGCAAAACCTTTTCCATGCTCACCGGCTCGCACTGCTTCCACCGCCGCATTCAGTGCTAACATATTAGTTTGATTCGCTAAATCTCCCACCAAACCAGCAATATTTCCAATCTGAGAAGTTTGTTGACTTAAACGAACAATTTGCTGAGCAATTGCCTCAACTTTCTCTTTTAAAACCGACATTCTCTCCAATGTTTCGCCAACAGCTTTAGTTCCCCCTTCCGCTAAATTTAAAGCCATTTTTGCACCATTTGCCACATTTTCTGCCTGAGTTGCAGTAGCTTTTGATGATGCCCAAAGTTCATCAATCGTTGTTGTAGTTTGATTTACTGATGCAGCTTGCTGGTTTGCCATTCTTTCTTGTTCTTCCATTGTTACAGCAATTTCACCCGAAGATGCTGTAATTTCTAGGGCAACTTCATTAATTCTTTTTTTAGCAAAGTTGACAATCAAATACACAGAATTTAATATAAGTAAAATTTCTGCAAATGTGGCAAAAGTCAGCCACATCCTAAACGAATCTAATGCTAAATTTACCTCTCTTGTTTGGTCTAAAAGTAACTTTCTATCCGCTTCCGCAACATTGGGCAAACGTAAAATTTTTTGCTGGATAATTTCTACCTGTTGTAACTCTGTAGAGACTTTCCTATTATTAAAATAACTGAACCCAACAATTGCTCCCAAACCAGCAACCGGCAATATAGAGGATAGCCAAATATATACACTTAATCTTTTAGTACCAAACATAACGATTTTTTCCTTTTTTATATATCCTGCCAACTTGTCTTATACCATTTTATATCCAAGAGTTTTAGATTGGAAAACCTAACTTTAAACGAAAAGTTATAAAATAGAAAAAGTTTAATTTTTTCTCTAAAATTTTATGGCTTCTTCAAAACGCAAGTCCAGCGAACCCATTGTTTATCAAGAATTTGGCAATAGCACTAACCCAGACGCCTTAGAAAGAGGAACATCGGAACAGCCACCGGCCCAGCATAACTTAAAAATACAAGCCTCTCGCAAAGGACGCGGTGGCAAAACTGTTACCGTTATCAGCGGTTTTCAACTCAAACCAGAAACCCTCGAAACTCTCCTCAAACAGTTAAAAACCCAATGTGGTGCCGGTGGTACTGTTAAAGATAATACCCTTGAAATTCAAGGAGACCACAAACAGAAACTACTTGAACTTTTAACTAAATTAGGTTACAAAGCTAAAATCAGCGGCGGCTGATTTCATTTTATACAATGTCGAATAATTGTTTTACAGTCAAATTGTGTAAAGATAAAAACCCCCTCATTTTATAGCTTTTATTGTTGTAAAGGAAGTTCAATAATAAAGCTTGTTCCTTTTCCAAATTCCGAAAAACATTTTAACTCTCCCCCATGTTTTTCTACAACAATTTGATAGCTTACCCATAGGCCCAAACCCCGACCACTTCCCACCGGCTTTGTTGTAAAAAATGGGTCAAACAAATGCCGGTAAACTTCTTCACTCATCCCAACTCCATTATCAGCAATTTTTATTAATATTCTGTTTTTTTCCTGCCAAGTTGTTATGACAATTTGTGGTAGTTTTTCTACGCTTTTTTGACCGATTTCAATTGCATCAATCGCATTGCCGAGAAGATTCATAAACACTTGATTAAGAGAACCGGCATGACATTCAATTTTCGGCAAACTTCCATACTCTTTGACAACTTTAATTTCTGGTCGTTGCTCATTAGAACCTAGCCGATGCTGCAAAATTAAAAGCGCACTTTCTAGGCCGGTGTGAATATCAACCTTCTTAACTTCCGCCTCATCCAGTCGAGAAAAGTTCCGTAAATTTAACACAATTTGCCGAATTCTCTCCGTACCTTGAAGCATTGAATTTAAAAGCTTTGGCAAATCTTGTAACAAAAAATCCAGGTCTACTTCTTCAATACTTGCCCGAATTTCTGGCATCGGGTTTGGATAATTTTGCTGATAAAGATTCATCAAATTAATCAACTCTTTTACATACTCACCAGTGTGAACCAAATTGCCATAAATAAAGTTAATTGGATTATTAATTTCATGGGCAACTCCAGCCACCAACTGCCCCAAACTCGACATTTTTTCTGAATGAATTAATTTTGCTTGGGTTTCTTGTAAATCTTCCAGAGTTTTTTGCAATTGCATAGTTTGATTTCGCAATTGAGCCTCCGAAGTTTGCAAAGCTTCCACCGCTTTTTTATTAGCCGTAATATCCCGAAAAACAGCCACTCCACCCTTAATATTTTCCGTTTCATCTTTCAACGGTCGGGCATTCACACTAATACAAACCATATCCGACTTATTAGGCTGCTGAATATAAACTTCCGCCCTATCCACCGACACCCCTTTAATCGCTAAAGTCAACGGTAATTCTTCGCAAGGATAAGGTGTTATACGATCCGGCAAATAACAATTAAATTTTTCTGTCCACTTCTGAGGGCTTACCTCAGCCGAACGTTGGCCTAAAAGTTTCTCCGCCGCCGGATTAAAAAATAAAAAATTACCGTTTTCATCCGCAACAAGTACCCCTTCTGCAAGGCTATCTAAAATTGATTGTAAAATCTGAGTCTGTTTACGAAACTCCGTTTCAGATTTTGCTAATTCGGCTGTTTTTTCCTTCAGCTTCATTTCCGCTTCTACGCGAGCAGTAATATCATTTTGTACGCCAATAAAATGCGTTAAATTTCCTTGATTATCACGCACCGGCGAAATAATTAACTCATTCCAAAAATAACCTCCATCCTTGCGGTAATTCTTTAAAACCACCTTACACTCTCGTTCCTCACGCAAAGCTAGACGAATCTCCGCCACAGCCGCTTGGTCTGTATCGGGCCCTTGTAAAAATTTACAATTTTTCCCAATAGTATCCTCCAATGTATAGCCTGTCATTTTTACAAACGCAGCATTACAGTAAATCAGCGGTCGATTAGGCTTTGTTGCATCTGCAATTACAATGCCGGTGCTAGTAGCAGCCAAAGCACGGTCATACAGCCACAACATATCTTCACCGCTGGAAGTTTCGAGAATGTCAGAAAAGGTTTTTAGCATAACCGGCTAGCCTGTGAAAGGAAAATAAACGACATATCAGATAGTTCTATAGAAATGCGCCCTTACTTTAATCATAATCAAATAATAATTATTGTAACAGGAAATTATCAATACCTATTTATAGGTCTTTTCTCTCAGACTGGTTATGCTACCCAATGTATTTTTATTTTTCAGAAGTTTATTAAAACTTATTTTTAATAACAAATCAGATTTACAAAAAGGATTTTTATGAATGTTCTGGATTGGCCTCTTAACGATTAATTTTTACAACATCGATAGATTTAAAAGTAGAATAAGTTAGTGTTTAAAACAGAAATTTGTCTTGTTTGTTGGTATTTTTGATTGTTGGATTTTTTTAAATTCCATTCAGTTTGATTTTAAAAACAAAAAAGCCGGTCATCAAGAAACCGGCTTTTTATTCAACTAAACAGTAATACTTTGCGTTAGATCGGTTTCTACAGACAAAACCAGATTTCCTCGTGTATAATTTGTCACTCCCGTACCCGGAGAACTTGCAAAACCTAAACCACTTAAATTTGCCACCACCGTATCACCGGCATCACCAATAATACTTAAAGTTTTTGGACTAATACCAGACACCAAACTTTGCAGCGAAGCGAAATCTAAAGTCAGAGTATTATTACCACTGCCGGTTAAATTAATAGTCTCAATTCCTGCAATTTTCGTTCGCATAGTAGGTGAAGTTAAATCTACATTCAACCCCGCCCCATTCACCATCAAAGTATCATTTCCCAAACCGCCATCAATTTTAAAGAAATTAGCATTACTTACCGAAATAACATCATCACCCCTACCACCATAAAGTAAAACATCTGTAAAATTCCCATCACTCAAATTATCATTACCTTGACCTCCCACCAACTTTTCAGAACTCACAGCAGCAGTTAAAACATCAGCAGCAATCGTACCTTCTTTCGTCACAGCAGCGCTAAAATTACCACCAAAAATAACATAGGACCGGCCCGCAGAATTATCCGCCCCAAACCCACCAACAATCACATCAGCATAACCATCACCATTCACATCACCACCAGCCGAAACAGAAAAACCGGCCCGATCATTATTCACTTCCTGGTTAATAGCAAAGCCACCAATTCCTTGCGCCACCTCACTTAAATTGACCGCCGTTCCCGTTGCTTTTCCAAACACAATATAAGACCGGCTTGAATATTGTTGCAGCGTAGTATTTGCATAATCAGCACCCACAATCAAATCATTTAAACCATCCCCATTCATATCCCCCGCCGACGATACAGAAATTCCCGAATTTAAAAAGCCTGTTTCCCCATTAATTGCAAACCCCCCATTACCGGCAGAAACATCACTTAAATTAATTGCCGTACCCGTTGATTTACCAAACACCAAATAACTCTTACCCGTACCCGTTCCACTACCTCCTGGTGCCCCCACAACTACATCAGCAAAACCATCACCATTCACATCACCAGCAGACGATACAGAAGCACCAGAAAGCGGAAAAGATGCTTCGCCATTAATAGTAAAACCATTACCTGTTCCCGCC
Source organism: Halomicronema sp. (assembly GCA_036704045.1). Taxonomy (GTDB): domain Bacteria; phylum Cyanobacteriota; class Cyanobacteriia; order Cyanobacteriales; family Oscillatoriaceae; genus Ancylothrix. Next base: position 219,761 of record DATNQM010000018.1, read on the forward strand.
GTTATTTGGGTTAAATTAACAGGATTATTTGTGGTTCCACCAAACACCACATAGGACCGGCCCACACCATTTAGTGCTCTTCGTGCCCCCACAATCACATCAGCAAAACCATCACCATTCACATCACCCGCAGATGAAACAGAAGTGCCGGTATAATTAGAATCCAACTCACTATTAATAGCAAAACCGGCAGTACCCAAAGCACTTAAACTAAGCACCGTATTTGTCGTTTTTCCATATACAACATAAGCCCGTCCCTCATCATTTGAAACACCATCTGCCAAACTTGCACCGACAATTAAATCATCTAAACCATCACCATTTACATCACCCGCAGATGAGACAGAATTGCCTGATCTATCATTAACAAGTTCCCCATTTAAAACAAAACCATTCCCCGTTCCCGCCGCAATATCAGATAAGAAAACAGTGTTACCATCTGCCTTACCAAAAACCACAAAAGATTGACCCTCATCTGCAACAGCAACATCCGCAAAAATAGCACCAACAATCAAATCAGCAAGTCCATCACCATTGACATCACCGGCCCTTGAAACCGAAACTCCAGAAAAGTCATAAACCGCTTTTCCATCAATAGCAAAACCGCCATTTCCGGCAGCAATACTGCTTAAATTTAGCGTTGTTCCATCAGTTTTGCCAAACACAACATAAGACCGTCCAGCCTCTCCACCGGCACGATAGGCACCCACAATAACATCCCCCAAACCATCCCCATTTACATCACCCGCATCGCTAACAGAAAACCCCGAAAAACTTGCAACTTCGCCATTCATCGCAAAACCACTTACCCCTATAGGCAAATTTGTTTGAGTCGTAATCGTACTTAAATTAATTTGCGATGCAGCGGTTAAACTAACAGTAATTGTTCCCGCATCCGTGCCATTATTATTACTAATTGTGTAATTAATAGCAGCCGGGCCGGTTAAACCCACATTCGGCCTAAATATAATATTTGTTCCACTTAAAACCGCCGTTCCATCTGTACTAGAAACCGCTGTTACTGTCGGAATTGTCCCATTATTTGGATCATCATTATTTAAAACTTGAGTAGTGGTATCAATCGTTACGCCACTTCTCAAAAACACAGGCGAACTAATAGAAACCGCATCATCTACAGCTATCGGCGGATCAGGTAAATCAGTTACATTTATTGTAAAAGTTTTATCTACAAATAGTCCTGCACTATCCGTTGATCGCACTGTAACATTATGAGACGTTGTTGTTTCAAAATCTATCAAAGTGCCGTTATCTACTTGTAGCTGAGTGCCAACAATTTTAAACCGGCCTCCCAGCGTATCAACTAAGCTATAAATCTGCGTATCTCCCGCATCCACATCCACCGTTGTCAAATCCCCAATCACCGTACCAGTGGCGCTATTTTCCGCCACAGACAAAGCAGATAAACTTATATCAGTGGGCGCATCATTCACCGGCGCCACCGTAATAGAAACCGTAGCATCATTAAGCGCATAACCTGTTCCATCAAAAGCATTCCAACTAAAACTAGTATTCCCGTTAAAATTAGCAGTCGGACTAAACGTAATATTGGCTAAATCAGTCGCCACAATTTCTTGATTTGCCGAAATCGCATTTCCACTTAATTTGAGACTTCCATTCACCGGCAAAGCAGTAATTTTAACTTTACTCAAAGCATCATTTTCCGCATCACTATAACTTCCCGTAAAATCACCCACTGTAAACGTAATATCCGCATCTTCATTGCCGGTTTTAGCAATATTCGTTAAAGTTGGCAAATCATTAACATTTGCCACATTCAGCGTAAAATTTTGGCTGATCGTTTTTGTCCCTGGATCCGTTGCGTTTACCGTAATCGAAATATTCCCCACATCTGAATTTGTTGGAGTTCCCGAAAAAGTCCGTGTAGCCGCATCAAATTTTAACCAAGTTGGTAAAACATTGCCATCAGCTAAAGTTGCCGTATAAGTTAAAGAATCGCCATCCGGGTCACTAAAACTATTTTCTGCAAATTGAAACGAAAAGGCGCTATCTTCCGTAGAGTTTTGGGCTGTAATAGCATTCGCCACCACCGGCGCTTCATTAACATTATTCAACGTTATTGTTAACTGCTTTTCAAAAACATTTCCTACACTATCTTTTACCTGAATCGTAATAGTGTGACTGGCATTAGTATCAAAATCTAATAAACTTCCATCAGCAACATTTAGCAGATTATTTTCCAGTACAAACCGCCCACCGGCATTATCCAGCAAAGTATAAGTATGCGTATCTCCCGCATCTGTATCAATCGTTGAAACTGTACCTATTAAAGTCCCATTACCCGAATTTTCTGCAATACTACTATTAGATAAAATAATATCTGTCGGGCTGCTATTACTAGGAGTTGGGCTTGGATTTGGACTCGGATTTGGACTTGGATTTGGACTTGGATTTGGACTCGGATTTGGACTCGGATTTGGACTCGGATTTGGCGTCGGAAATCCCCCACCACCGCCTCCAGAAATAGGTGGAGTTGGAGTTGGAGTTGGAGTTGGACTAGCAACAACCCGAAAATCATTTACATCCAGGTTGACACTGCTAACTCCGCGCAAAATTGCTAAATATTGACTATTAATAGTTTCTTGAATAATAGTATGACCGGCCAGTTCATTAACCCCATCAATAAACCGCAACTGGTTAAAATTTACACCACCAATTAACTCAATAACATCTTGACCTTTTGTAAAATCAGTAATGTAATCGGCATCAGTTATTTGCATACCGCCGGTAGCAACCAAAGGACGAAGATAACCAATTACAACACTATCGCTACCTTCACCCATCGTAATATAATCAGCCCCCAAATCACCCGCCAGCCGGTCATCTCCTTTGTCTCCTGAAAGCACATCATTACCGGCGCCCCCAGAAACAACATCCCCACCTTGCCCACCACTACAAGTATCACTACCCTCATTACCAAAAATTAAATCATTGCCGGCATTGCCCAGCATAATATCATCGCCAGTTCTGCCATAAAGCTGATCATTCCCATCATTTAAAGCAATATTCGGGTCATTTTGACCGCCCAAAATCGTATCATTACCGCGATCACCAAATAAAATATCTTCTCCCAAATCACCGGCAATCAAATCATCTCCACTACCACCGTGCACAATATCATTATCGGCACCGGCACTGATAATATCTTCACTTTCATTGCCATTAATAATATCATTGCCGCCATTTCCCCAAATATAATCCCTTCCTGTCGAATCACTTTTACCATCTTCACTACATCCGCCCACCAACGTATCATTACCGGCATCTCCCATCACGGTATCATTTCCCAATTCCCCAAACCCGACATCATCACCATTACCGCCTCGGACTACATCATTTCCTTGCCCGCCGCGAACAATATCATTACCCTCCCCTCCATCTACCACATCATCGCCAATATTGCCGGCAGCAAAATCATCTCCCTCCATCGCATCTACAATATCATTGCCGTCCAAAGCCAGAATAATATCGTTTTCAAAGGTTCCTTGAATTAAATCTTCTCCGAGAGACCCATAAATTGTCGGCATAATCTTTATTCCTTAGTGATAGTTTGTTTATTAGAAACCAAAAACATAATGAAATTTAGCAAGCAACCAGTCGAGTCTTTCTGTATTTTAACTAAAAATCTATAAGTCTATAACCTCAAGACAGATGTCAATAAAATTTCCTGATTTGTTCCCCCAATAACTGAAAAAAGTATAATTTTGGCAAGGGCTAACACTAAACCACGTTTCCACCAAAGCCATTAAAGAATAAGTAATATCCCAGAAAGATTATTAGCAATAATAGCTGGCAAAAGTTTACTAACTATTTTTTGAGCCCAGCTTTGACATTTACAGCGTTTTTCAATTGGATGAATTACAAAAAAATTCTCCCTTTCCCTCTTCCCCCTTCTCCCTTTCCCCTCTTCTCTTATTCAGGGTACCGCCCTTATTAAGTATTAATACCAATTTCCATAATTATTACTACAGTTTAAGGAAGCCCCACCTCCTTAAAGTCCCCCTTTCCAAAAGCGGGAATTATGTAGTAGTTTATGTGCAGTGTTTTATAGATTTGGTATTAGAAGACAATAAAAAGCCGTTCATCTAGGGAACAGCTTTTTAATTTCACTTTTTTATCACTACTTAAAATCGTCTATAAAAAAGATATACAAGGTTTTTATAGTGCAAAAATAAAGTGAAAAGTTAATTTTTACAGTCGTATAATTATTAGTGGGCCGGTGACTTTAACTTCACATCTAGCTACTTTTGGAATCAAGCGAACCAAAAACCGCTATCACCTTAAAAACATTCAACAAAACCCCATCAAATGCTACAGATAGCTAAACAAACTTTTTTTGCCTAAAAACCATTAGGATGCGGTAGTTTCATCGGGAGGGGCCGGTACTATCAATTCCCTTCTAGCCGCTTCTGTTAAAACACGACGCATCCATGCTGTTCCTTTGGGATGTTGTTTAATGGCCTGATAAACATCATTAGGAACTTTCACACTTAACGACTTTGGACATAAAGGTTCGCCACCTCCTTCCTGACGCTCAAATTGCTTATTTAAAAATCCTGGCGTAATTTTTGGGGACGGATTAGGCATTGCTCCACACTTAAAATCTAATCTCAATTTTGCTCTTAATTATAGCCTGAATTCATGTAAATATTTTTTACAACACCCTTGACTTATCCGTGAATACAGGGGTATAATTGTGATATAACAAAGCAGTCACCACCGTTGAAAACCGTAGCAGACTGCTTTGACCAAAAATAAAACAAACCACTATATTATGACACATTTAAACCAAAAAGACTACAGCCGCGAATATCTTCAAAGCCTCACACCGGCCACCTGCAAACAAATAGCCAGCCATTTAGGACTAAAACCCCGTTATCACAAACGGCGTGTAATCGCTCAAATCCTTAACCAGCAAGTATTTCAGAGAGTTGAACTAGAAACCCGTCAACTACTAAAAGCAAACGACCTAGAAACCACCATCGAAAACCGCTGGATAACCATACAAACCAAAGACGGGCTAATGATCAGCACAAGCCCCTACTGGGGAAAAATTGGCTACGATGTCTGTAAATGGCTAGAAGGACAAAAGGACCTCCACCGGCCCAACCCAACCCCCCAACCAACCCCCCAACCAACCCCCCAACCAACCCGACAAATTAAGCTAGAAAACGGTGTAATTCAAAGCGGTAAAATTGGCTGGTATGTACCAAATCTAGCAGCCTTAAAAGA
>DATNQM010000019.1:0-75683 GCA_036704045.1 Halomicronema sp.
TTCAATAATAGTTCTGACTTTTTCTTTCAAAGCATCTAAATTATCATAAATTCCCCAAGCTAATTGTTGTTTTATATAATGCCATACTCGCTCAATCGGATTTAGCTCTGGGCTGTAAGGTGGTTGAAAAATTAGTAAAACGTTATCTGGTATTTTCAGGGTACTGCTGTGATGAAATTTACCATTATCTACCTGCACTATATTTAGCACGTCTGGATAATGGGCTGCTAATTTATCTAAAAATATTTGGAAACATACGCTGTCTAAGTGTGAAAATTCTAACCAAAAACTTTCTCCACTTTCTGGGGATACCGCCCCGTATAAATAGTAAGCCTTAAAATTCCATTGTACCTTACCTATAGGTTTTACTCCACAAGCTGTAATTCTCTTTCTTTCAATTGTTTTTAACCCAATTCTCGTTTCATCAGATAACCAATATTTTAGCTTTTTTAATGGATTTGGAGTCAGAGAATCTAGCCACAAACATACTTTCAAGAGCTTTGCGATTTTTTTTTAAACTCACTTACCGCTAATTCATCTTTTTTATTGCTGCAACGTCTTGGTACTTTTAATTTAGCTTTCATTCGATAGTGTAAATGCTTATATAATGTTTGATATTTGAGCGATACTTTGTAGTTTGATGCCACCCATTCTTGAACTTCTTTGTAACTTTTAAACTCACAGTTTTTATCGCTGATTTTCGCCGTTAGCAGCGTTACTATTTCAGGTGAAATCGCTCTCGGTCTTCCCTGGGTCTGGCGGTTTTTTAATAGCTCTTGCATCCCTCCATCTTTATATTGTTTCAACCATCTTTGCACTGTACTTCTATGCACTCCTAAACGTTCTGATACCTCTGTAATACTCTGGCAATTTCCTGATTTTAACCAATAAAATGCCTGAATCTTTTGCCGATTAGTTAGAGTCCGTTGCTTTTTTAATATTAGTTTTAACTCGCTGGCGGGCATCTGAATAATTTGTTGATAATTTACTTTCATTTAACAATCCTTTTTTTCTATTGTAGCATATCTTTAGAGAAATGGTATAACATATTTACTTATCATTAATCACTTCAACAATGCCTGTAGTTCCATCAATTCTCACTTGTTGTCCATCCTGCAACAATTCCATTGCATTAGAAACATCCATTACCGCCGGAATACCGTATTCTCTCGCCACAATTGCCCCGTGAGATAACCGGCCTCCCACCTCAGCAATTATACCTACCGCCCTGGCCAACAATGGCCCCCAACCGGCATCTGTATAAGGCACAACTAAAATTGTTTGCCGGTCAACTTCCAAATTTGTTTGCCATTGACGCACAATTTTGATGTTTCCTTCAACAATTCCTGGGCTGCCCCCAATACCCCGTAAAATTGTCTCACCCAGCCCAATTTCCCTAACCCCAGGCACCGGCGGTATATTTCCATAGACAATAAAGGGAATATTTGTTAAATTTCTATCATTTTCTAGTTGATTTTTTCGGGTTTCAATGAGATTTTTTACATCCCCTATATCATCAATTTTTCCCTCTACTAACTGACGAATTTCGGCAAATTCCAGATAAAAAATATCTCCTTCAGCTTCTAAAATATCTGAATTCAAAAATCCTTTTTCTAAGGCTACAAATAAAAACCGTATCTCTGCTAAAAATTGACTATAAATAGCTGCTACTTGTCCCTTCAGATTTAATCGTTTTTGGACATTTTTTGTTTTCCAATTTCCCTCAGCCGGTCTACTAACACCTAAAGTCGGGTGTCGTATATATTGAGCCAATAAATTCAAAACCAAGTCTGGGTTTTCTTTCCATCTTGGTACAGAAATATCCGTTGCCACATCACTCATATAACCAAAATTTTCTATAAATTCTTCAAATTTTTCTAAAATAGTATTGCCGGAGTGAACTTTAGCTAATAAAGCAAAAATTTCTTCATTTTCTGATGGTAATTCTCCCGAATTGGGTAACAAGCGGCGGGCAGAATTTGCTAAATTTTGTAGGTAACGTACCGCTGCAATTTCTGGCAACTGACTGTTATCTAAATCGGCTTCATTTACTTTAAGTATTCCTTGTCGTAGAGCATAACTTAATGGCGACAAAATATTATAGTAAGTTGCTTTTTTTAGGAGGTCTAAAGTTTGCTCAATTTGTTGTAATAATTCTAGGGGTTCCGTAGGTAAAGAATTGCCTAGTTTAGCTTGAAATGGCCGAAAGAAAAGTTCATAGTCTCGCTGAAAATCTTTTTCTAAATTCCACTCTTTTTTTAGTAATCTCAGTAAACCAGGTAACTGTTTAAAGGTAGAAGAAAGTGGAGGTTTAGTAAATTTTGCTCCTCTTGTTAAAAACTCCAAACTTTCAGGAGGTAGCCCCATTTTACGAAAAATTTCTCCCAACAATGTCGCATTAAAATAAGCACGAGAGTGATGCAGAGTTGCTGTTTGATTGAAATCTAAATCTGCTGCACTTTCGGCTAACACAATTTTAAAAATATCTCCCCAAACTCCACAAGTTAAAGGTCGATTAATTGACCAAGTTAAAGGGCGAATGAAGCCAGGGATAACTTCTGAGGCAATTTTGCGAGTCCAAAGCGGAAAAAGGGTAGTTACAGGACGGGCTTGCAATAACCATAAATCAGTACCATCATAGGTCCATTCAATGTCTTGGGGTATGCCGTGATATTTGCTTTCTATGTGGCGGGCTAAATAGGCTACTTCTTGAATTAAAGCGGGCGGAATATCGCCTTCTCCTTCTACTATTAATTGTAAATTTTCTGGTTTTTTCCAATCTTTATCAATTTCAATTTCTGGTACAGCAACTCGATATTGTTGGGGTGTGAATTGCCCAGAAACAATACGGCTACAATCGCCTGGTAAAGCTTCAATTACAACGAAGTTATTACTAGAATTTACGGGGTCTCTGCTAAAAGCAACACCAGAAAAAACGCCTTTAATTTGTTTTTGAATTATTACCGCCATTGAAGTTTCTTTTAGTTGCCGGTCTTGGCGATAAGCTTGGGCCGCAGGATTATCATAGGAAGTAAAACAGCGATTAATTGCATCTTGTAATTGTTGGGTGTTGGTAACATTTAAAATGCTTTCATATTGACCTGCTGCGGAAGCTTTTTCGCTGTCTTCACCAATAACTGAAGAACGAACTATTAAAGGGTTTTTTAAATTGGGTTGGAGGGAATTTAAGAAAGGTTGAGGGTCGTCACCGGCCGGTAAAACCCACCCCAAAGGTACGGGATAGCCCCAGGATTTTAACTGGGATAAATTAGCAGCTTTTTGACCGACTTTTTGGGTTTCTAACGGCCGGTCTAGGGTTATAATTGCTTTATCTCCTCGGAAAAAACTAAACATTTCTTGAGAGTCCTCTTGTGCTGATGTGGTTGGTAATTCTAAATCATCGGGAATTATTTTATAAATAAAGGCAAGTAATAGAGAAAGCAAAACTGCTACCCCAACTCGCACACTTTCGTAGGGGTGAAAAAGAGATAAAACCACTGGAAAAATAACTAAACTAGCTAGTTTTCCTAAATTTTTTTCTCGTATTAAAGTAAAGGTTACACCAGTTATTAAAAAAATAAAAATAGCAGCTTTTGGAGAGTGAATAAATACGCCCCAAACCACATTTGTTGTACCGGCCCCTTTGCTAAAGTAATACCGGCCTAAAACTAATGCCATTAAAGCGACTAATTCCCAAGCAGATCCATTTTCAAAAAAGACTCTTGCCAGTAATACTGCTAAAATACCTTTTGCTGCTTCTGAGACTACTGCCAAAATTCCGACAGTCTTTCCGCCGTGATAAAATGCCGCAGAAACACTGATATTGCCGGTGCCCATTTGTTTCAAATTTTTGCCGGTGTAAACTTTAAAAATCCAAGCAATTAAAGGTAGTCCTCCCAAAATCGGACAGACTAACAAAATCAACAATAAACCCCAAAACTGAGTTAATGTCATCATAAAAAAGGGAAAGAATATCTTATTGTTAAAATTTTAATTAGTTTGCAGAGAAACGGCAATGCCATTTCACCCTAACTAATTTTTTATCACAAATTTTTCTAAAGTTTGTAGCCAATCATTCGTAGAAAATTTTTACGATTTTGAACATCTTCAGCAGTTTCTACTCCTTTAGGAGAAAAACCATCAATCACTCCTAAAATGCCCCTTCCTTGTTCGGTTTCTGCCAAAATAACTTGTACAGGGTTTGCTGTAGCGCAGTGAATTTTACAAACTTCTGGACATTGTTTAATGGCATTCAAAAAATTAATAGGAAAAGCCTCTTTTAACAAAATCACAAAACTATGACCGGCCCCCAAATTTTGAGCATTTTCTATGGCAGTTTTTTGTAAGACTTCATCATTGCCTGAAAACCGAATTAAACAGGGTCCAGAAGCTTCACAAAAAGCAATTGCAAACTTAACTTGAGCCGAAATACTAACCATAATTTCGTGCAAATCTTCAACGGTTTTAATAAAATGTGAGTGGCCTATAATAATATTGCATTCTTCGGGAATTTGCATTGCAACAGTTTTGATTTCCATTGTTTTTTATTAATTGGTTTTAAGGGATAGGTTTGATAACTCAACTTACTATAGCTCGAAATTCATCTCTGTGTAACCTATGGTTGTGTCACTCCTTGCGTCGGTAGCACACTGCTTTTTCAAAATGCACCGGCTTAAAATAGGGAACAGTGAGAGTTGTAGTTTCTGCTGCACCTAAAAATAAATAACCATCAGGATGTAATAATTGGCGCACTTGCTCTAAAATTGCTTTTCTTTTTTCCACATCAAAATAAATCAATACATTTCGCATAAAAATAATATCCATTTGTGGTAAAGGAGGCCAGTTTTCTACTAAATTAATCTGCCTAAAATAAACTAAACTACGAATTTCTTCGCTAAGAAACCATTGATTATGATATTTTTTAAAGTATCTATTTAAAAATGTTAAAGGTAGTCCCCTGTCAACTTCTTTTTGAGTAAAGCAACCGCCAATTGCACGAGATAGCATTTCTGTAGAAATGTCGCTACCAATTAAGTGCATACTAGAGGAAATAATAGGAAAATATTTATGAATTAGCATAGCAATACTATAAGCTTCTTGACCGCTAGAACAAGCCGCACACCAAATATTAAATTTACGTTGTCTTTGTTTTAAGTATTGTGGTAAAATTAATTTTTGCAAGGCTTCAAACTGAGGAAAATCACGAAAAAAATAAGTTTCTGATACTAATAAAGACTCGATAACCTGAAGATGAATTTGCTCATAAGGAGAAGCTCTCAAAACTATTATTAATTCTTTTAAAGAACTAAGACCAGCCCGGTCAATAACCGGCCCCAACTGAAAAGCTAGTCTACTTTCTTCGTGATATCTTAAGCAGATGCCGGTGTGGGAATTTACCAACTCGCAGATATATTCAAAATCGTCTTCGCTGAGGGGCATTTGTTATAAAGTGAAAGGGCTTTTACGTTATGAATTTAGTTTTAACTTAGAGTTATATTTTACCTTCCAGTCTGCCGAAATAGTGGTTTAAATTAATTAGTTATTGCCACCCATTAATCATTTTAAAGTTAAATACAATATGTAATAGTCAAATTCCCCTCAAATTCCAAACAATATCCAAAAGCTTATAATATAAAAAAAATAGCTTAAAAATATTATGAGTTTTAATTTTGAAAATATAAATAAGATGTTAAAAAGTCTTTTTATGGGTTGGATTTTTTCATCTAATACCAATTTCCATAATTATTACTACAGTTCAAGAAAGCCACACCCTGAAAAATACCCCCTTGACAAGGGGTATATGGGGGGTATGTGTAGCAGAAGTCGTGTTTAGGTCTAACTCTTAGTTCTTTTTGTCACCCCTCCAGGTTAGTCGGCCTTTTTTTGGCTTGTTCTGCCCAGTTTAGGGTAGCCTCACATATTTATCATAGACCTAGGTTGGAAGGCATTAAGAAGAAACCTGAACTCGCAATCCCAGCGAGTGAAATTGTCTCTAACAGAAGGGTATCAATTACCTTTTTTATCGTATCCTTGACAAATTGTTGCCCGGACTTAAAACATTTCTTGAAGTTTTGCGAAGATTTACTAATTTGAAAAGCGGCCATGACAGAGGTATATCTACCACTGACGCCACTTCTCTATTTAAATTTTTTGGGCTACTTTGATTACCCTTTACAAATGGCTCAGACTGGATTTGAACCAGTGACCGAGGGCTTATGAGTCCCTAGCTCTACCACTGAGCTACTGAGCCTTGTTTTTCAAACCTTAAATACTATAACACTTCTGACCGGCTTTAGCAATCCCTTTTTTGAGAAATTACGAAACTTTTTTTTGAAACCCAAACTATTTGCAGTTTTCCCCTCGCTGAATTCCTTATAAGTTCAGGCTTTTTGCTTGCTTTTTCATTTAGTCAAAACTTTTGTAACGTTTTATTAAAATTATGACAAAATCAGCAAGCCTTCACAAGAACTTCACATTGTCTTGTTAGATTCTTTAAAAAGAACCCCCAAGCCGCCAATAGGGAGCCAAGTTCAATCAAACTAAAAAAAACTGACCCTCAAAGGTATTACTACCTAAAAGGGCCAACCTTTCCTAGCTTATGAGCGTGATGCTGGCTGCAATATTAACTATCTGTGCCGTTCAAACAGCAGCCAACCGGCCCTAGCGAGGTAATAAGGCAATAGGGTCTACAGCACCCTGACCGCGTGGGTGAACTTCAAAGTGCAGGTGAGGGCCGGTACTAAAGCCGGTACTACCCATCTCAGAAATTTGTTGACCTTGCTCTACTTGTTGGCCCTCGCGTACCAAAATTCGATCATTGTGAGCATAAAGAGTGATGCTGCCATCGGGGTGAGTTACCTCAACCAAATTGCCATAGCCGCCATCATTCCACTGAGCATAAGTAATTACGCCCGGAGCAGATGCAAAGATCGGAGTACCAACCGGCGCGGCAATATCAATCCCAGCATGCATACGACCCCAGCGCCAACCATAACCCGAAGAAAGTTCGCCTTTAGCCGGCCAAATATAGCCCGTAAAAACAGCGCCTCCTTTCGGGAGATAAGTATCAGGAGCAGACAACGGCGGTAAATCTGGAGATACCATGCGGGGCTGAATTTGATCATAGGAACCAGCCCCAATAGGAGCAGTTGCTACCAGAGGTGGCTCAGAATTGCGGCTCTCATTGGGTAGGGCAGCATTAAGAGGCTCCACTTCCACAGCAGGTGCACTTGCCGTTTGACGAGTTTGGTAATTTTGGTTGGGCATCCCTGCTGTAGTCTGCTCAACATTAACTTGTAAAGCTCTAGTAGACCGATTAGGGTCAAACTCTGGGTTAACATAACGATTCGGTAGGTAAGAGTTAATCGCCCCAGGAACCTCCGAAGAATTCGTAACTGCGTTATTCAACACAGAAGGATAAGCTTGTTGCAAAGAAGCTGCCTCTCCAGACTGAGAGTGAGACGTTATTCCTTTGCTGGCTCTAGCTTTCGAGCGAATCTTATTAATTTCAGACCGCAATCTTTCCACATAGGGATTAGCTAAGGTAGAACCATCCGCCGACACCTCCTCAGTTTCACTGACCAAAGGCATCCCTTCTTCCCTAGACTCTTTGTAATTTTCCACTAAGCCCGAAGGATTAGAAGTCTGCGAAGGCAGCGAAACTACTGGCAGAGTTGGTTCTGCTGATTCTGATTGGGTTTGGGATACAACTACCGGTAAAGGTGCGGATAGAGAGGGACTTCTTTGAGAAGATAAATCTTCTGTCGGTTTAGCTTTGGGCCGGACTGTTACCGCCGGTTGCCAAGTTCCCTTGTCATCAGAGCCTGGTAGTTTCAGGGTTTGATCAACTGCAATGGTGTTTGGATCACTTAACTGGTTAACTTTGACTAACTCAGTTTGAGGAATCCCATAGTTTCTGGAAATTCCATCAATAGTGTCACCAGGGTTAACGCGATAGGTTTGAGCCACCCCACCCGCCTGCACAGGGTCAATAACAACCGCTTCTGTGCCTTGGGGGACTATGGTAACAGTTGTAGATAAATCGGGCAGTGTTATTTTTTTAGTTTCCGGTCTTTGACTGACATCGGGAACCGCTGCCGGTACTTCTGGTGATGCCGATAAGACAACCGGTTCACTCAGCACATTTTCTCTAGTCTTTGTGGCTGCCGGTTCGTTCTCCGGCGTTAGACCAAAAGCTCTAACAGATGCCTTGATTTGGCTTGGTCTTTGACCCACTTCTTGACGGGTCGGAGTAAATTTGGCTGCATCTTGTCTACTAGATAGGGTAGGCCCTGTGGGGGCAAAATTTGACCCGCCTAGGAGAGACTGTTGCTCCTGATTACTCTCGACTTTTGGTAAAGTCAAATTTGGCAGTTCATTGGCCCCATTTAATGAGGGTACCGATTTTTCTGCTTTTAACGTACTTGAAAACTCCTCAGAACCCCACTCCGCCCCTGCGTTTTTTAAGCGGTTCGTTTTTTGTTGCAATTGTTGCAACGCAACGTTTTCATTTGCTTTTAAAACTTCTTGCTTGGCGTCAAATAACTCGTTAACTTCGCCTGTTAGCTTTGTCTCTACTTGTTGGTTTAGAGTCGAGCTAACTGATTGTGGCAACGGTTCAACTGATAGCGTCCCCTCGTTTTTCGCCCTAGCTGCTTCTACAGGAGCCACTTGCTCAATCCAGCTAATTTGGGGGGCGACTTTTAACCTGTCGGCTTCTTGGGGGACAAACTCGGCACTGATATTGAAAGAAGATGCCAAATTTTGACTTGATCCTTGAGCAGTCGCCACAGGTAAAAGCGTTTGCTCTTTGTGTGCAGGGTTTTCTGCTCCGGGCAGACTCAGCATTGTTGCTGCATCTTGTGAGAGAGAATTTTCACTTTCACCGAAGGATGCGGCTTTTGCTGCTTCTATGCCTCCTGAGACTGCTGCCGTTGCAGTCGTATTTGCTTTTATCGGCTCTGCTGCCCAGGTTCTATCCCCTTGACGGGGCAGGAACAGACTTGATGCACCCATTGAGATGGCTAATCCAATCATGGCGGCTTTTGTGCTCACCACTTTTTTGCCTTCTGGGGCTACCTGTTTGGGTAGTCCTGGGTTGCTTGCATTCAATCTGATGAATGAATGCACCTCAGCATCTTTGGGAGAAACAGGCTTAACCTCTTTGGGAAATGCTCGTTTCAAGAAACGACCTCCTTACAACCAGCGCTTAACTGTCCTTGAACGAACCACTTTTTTTTGTGGTTCTGTTTTGCGATATAAATCACTTTTTTATGGTGATGTCAATCACAAACTGTTTTTATACTTAGGCAACCTTACCAAGATTTTTCAATTTAGACAAGTTACACCCTGAAAAACTTGCCAACCGGAGACTTTTGAGGTTTCCAAAGCTATCTTAGCTGTCTGGATTATAGTCTACCTGCGGTTGTTGAACTTGGGTGAGTGTTGCCATTGGTATTGTTGCCATTGTGCCTGATTGGCTCATAAGACGTGTATTTACGCTTATTTTTTACAGAATTACAACCGTGATCTTACCCAATGTATTTAGGTATCAGGCTTGGAGAACTGCTCTTTTGCGGCCTCTCAAAAATACGGTTTTTCTGCTTGGCAAAACAGTTTCGGCTTTCTCAACCCAAATTTTTTGAGTAAAGAAATTGTATCGGTTTAATGCTGGGTTTTGGTAGGACGTTTGATATAAATTTCTTATCAAACATTTTGATAGTGAAAAGTGCCATAGCTAAATGAGTGTTAGGTTATGGCGACCTAGGGATTAGAGGTTAAGCCCTTGAAGGTTACTGTTTTGTTTGTGTTGGAGTTTGTCTAATCGGTAATTGTCAATATTTAAGGCTTTCACAAGAACAATCAATAGGGGATCAATTTGGTGTTGGTAGGGTTTTTTCGGGATAATTACAAGTATTACTATGAAGTAATCAAGTATCTAAGAGGGGTTGATTAATCGTAAAGGGTTATGTTTGTAGGTATCCTAGTTGTCTTTGAGCTTCAAATAATCCTATGGCGACGCTGACGGAAAGATTGAGGCTACGAACGCCTTTTTGTGCCATAGGGATATAAACTTTGCTGTCACAGGCTTTTAAGGTTTCTGGAGGTAGGCCCCTTGTCTCGCTGCCAAATAACAACCAGTCATCAGATTGATATTGAAATTTGATGTAATTTTCTGTGCCGGTGGTGCTAAATCCTACCCATCTACCGCCGTGTTTTTGGTGATATTCTTGGAAGGTTTGTAGGTTTTCATGATATTGCAGTTTGACATAGGGCCAGTAATCTAAGCCGGCTCTTTTTAGGTAACGGTCGCTAATTTCAAATCCTAATGGTCCGACTAGGTGTAAGGGGGTGCCGGTGGCGGCGCAGGTTCTGGCTATGTTGCCGGTGTTGGGTGGAATTTGGGGGTGTACTAAAACGATTTGAGGCATTTTTTCAGAAATCTATCTCCAGACAGATACAAATAACATGAATTACCTAGTTTTTGGTGGTTTTTGTTCTTTTTGGTAGAGGTGAATGATTTAATTTTTTAATGCTTGCGGTAGAAGCATGATTGATTAGATATTCTGATGAATTTTTAAGCGGACGAATTTTAGGCGACTAACATTTGACATAATTTGTCTTCGAGTTCGGTTTCTTGTTGGGCTAGGGTTTCAATGCTCTTAGTAATTATGCTTTGACAAGTTTGTTGTGTGGAATACATTTTTAACCATTTTTGAGCAGTATTTCCTTCGCGGATTATTTTCTTTAAGGGCGATAAAAAGCAACTAAATCCACGTTTTTTGGCAATAGGAGAGGCTTGTTCGTAGAGTTCTTCGATCCAGTCTTTTGCTGTGATGGTTCTGCCGTCTTGCCAGTGTTTGAGGGGGGCTTCTAGGCTTTGGTGGGCGGCGCTGGTTTCGTTGTTGTCGGTGAGTTGGATGAGCTCTTCTGGGGTGTATTGGCTGAGGTTGAGGGGGTCAAAGTTGCGGTCTTCGATGGTTTGCCAGATGCGGGCTTCAAGGAGGGCTGTGATGGCAAGCAGGGCTATGGGATCTGTGACGAGATCGCAGATGCGTAGTTCGAGGCGGTTAAGGTTGTAGGGCCGGTTGTCTCCGTTGGGTCGGACGGATGACCACAGGTGGCGGACGTTTTGCATGGTGCCAAGGTTTAGTTGTTCTTGGGTCCAGCGGATGAAGTGGGGGTGGTTTTCAAAGAGGGGGACGTGGCTGGGGGTTTTGGGGAACATTTGCCAGCGGGTTGAGTGGTGGCCGGTGGCTTGGTTGTCGAGGAAAGGTGAGGAGGCGCTGAGGGCTAGGTAAAGGGGGGCTTCTAAGCGGATGAGTCGGATCGCTCGCATTAGGGTTTCGGGGTCACTAATGCCGATGTTGATGTGGATGGAGGCGGTGACGACTTTGGTGCCGTAGGTTTGTTCGATGTAGGTGTGGTAAGGGTTTTGGGGGTCGGAACGGTGAAATTGTTTGCTGTCGCCGAGGCTGAGGGTGCTTCCGGGGATGAGGGTGTAGTCTCCGAGTTTTTGGAGGTATTGGCGGAGTTGGGTTCTGGGGCGGACTAGGGCGCAGAGCAGTTTTTCGTAGCGATAAAAGGGGGCTGTTGTGTATTCGACGTTGCGGTTGTCGGGTTCGATTACGAAGCCGTCGAGGTCTGCTACGATTTTGTCGGATAGTCCGATGATTTGGCCGCTGGGGGTGCCGGTGTACATTTCGACTTCAAAGCCTTTGGAGAGGAGCATAGTTTTTTGGGGTGATTTGATCTTATTTATTTAGTATCAGGGATTGTTTATTTTTACATCTGTCTGGTGTGGGAAGTTTTTTGTTTTGGGGGATTGACAATTTGGTTGTTTTATGATGTTGTTGAATTTTGTTTTTTGAAGTTAATCTACGGTTTTTGAGTAAGGGTTTGTTGGATTTTGTTTTTTGAAGGTAATTGACGGTTTTTGATGGTTATGTGAGTATTAGTGACCGATTTTAACTAATGGTTTTTATTAAATTTGATTGGAAAAAAGGCCGATAGGATGCCGGTGTTTCAACGGATAAATTCTGAGTTGCTTGTTAAAGGATAATTTAAATGTTAATTAGGTTTATTAAGGATTTGTGATATGGGCGCGGGTGGTTTGGGTTCAATTTACTAAAAGTAATAAGTAGGGCTAAATAAGAAATTTAAATAAACTTTTAATTTTTTTGTCTCACAACGAACGCTCATACTAAAGATTAAGCATGAAAATGTTTCTATTTAACATTTTTATGGTATTTTTGAGAAAAAAAGTTTATAAATTAAATAGAAATGAAATAAAAACCACTATGACAAAAGAAACTCGGCTTCCTAAAGAATTTGTTTATACAGTAGCGACTATTTGCCTCCTGCCATTTCTACTAAATTTATTAGGTATAAGTTTTTCCTCTCCTCAGAATAGTTTAAATATATCCATTTTGTCTAAATTAGAGTCCCATGAAGTGGTGGATAGTGTACACCGTTTTTTAGTAGGAAGTTTTACTCATACTATCCTAGAATGGGGAGCTATTTGTACAGCATTTTTTACAGTTCTTTTATCTTTTGTTCATTTTGAAATAAAACGAGATGTAGTAACTCCCATTATTGGGGTATCTCTATTTTTTGCCGGTAGTATGGATGCTTTCCATATTTTAGCAGCAGATCGAATTATTGAGGGTGTAGCTGATAATCAAGAGCTTATATTCTTTACATGGGCTATTTGTCGTCTTTTTAATGTTGTGATTTTGATTGTAGGTGCAGGGACTTTTCTAATCATAAAACCTAAGAATTGGCGGGGAAATTTTATGGTTGTGGTTGCTGCTATTATTATTTTTGGTTTACTGGCTTCGGTGATTATAAACTATACTATTCATAGCCCAAATTTACCTAAAACTATTTTTCCTAATGCAGTAATCAAACGCCCTTGGGATTTGATGCCATTATTGTTATTTATCTTTGCTGGTGTGTTTGTTTTTCCACAATTTTATAAACAGTATCCTAGCCTATTTTCCTATGCTTTGGTTGTGAGTACAATTCCTTCTGTTGCAACCCAAATGCACATGACTTTTGGTTCTATAGCATTATTCGATAACGATTTTAATATTGGACATTTTCTCAAAATTATTTCTTATTTAGTTCCTTTTGTGGGATTGAGTTTAGATTATATACAAACTTATCGTCAGGAAGCGATTGTTATAAAAGCGTTAGCAACTTCTTCTACTTTAATTTCTAACACTTTAGAACAACAAGAAAGAATGGCAATTCAACAGTCAGCAGCAGTAAATCAAACGACTACTACCATGAATGATTTAGGGAACTTTTCTCAAAAATCGGCCCAGCAGGCACAAATAGCTACTAACAGTGCTAAACAAGTATTAAATTTAGCGGAAACAGGTAAAAAGGCGGTTAATTCAACTTTAACAGATATGGCAAATCTTAAAGAAAAAGTAGCAGCTATATCGGAAGAAATTATGCATTTGAGTGAGCAAACAACTTTAATTAGTAATATTACTCGCGCTGTAACAGATTTGGCTAATCAGACTAACTTATTAGCTTTAAATGCCTCCATTGAAGCTGTTCGCAGTGGAGAGAATGGTAAAGGATTTGGAGTTGTGGCTAAAGAAATTCGTCAACTTGCAGATCAAAGTAAAAAATATTCTCAGGAAATTAATAATTTAGCAACAAATATTAAAACTGCAATTAATTCCACAGTTAAAGTTACAAAAGAAGGTGAAAGAACAGTTTATCAGGGTGTCAAAAATGCTCAGTTTACGGCGGATACTTTTTTAGAAGTGGCTAAAGAAATAAATAGTATATTTGTTGGTAGTCAAGAAATATATGTTCAATATAAACAGCAGGAAGTTGCTATTCAACAAGTGATTGATTCTATGAATTTCCTAAATAAAGGTGTGGCTCAAACTGCTACAGGAATTAGTCAAACAAAGCTTGGTCTTCAAGATGTTGAAAAAGCTTTATTGCTTTTAGCAGATAGCTAAATAACACCATCGGCACCCACCGGCGGCAATTGTTTGTTAATTTTCCAACACTAAAGCCGTTATCCAACCGATAATATTTTCGATTAGATTGGGGTCGGTGGGGTTAAATGTTTGCAGGGGGATATCTGTTTTTTCGCTGAGAATACACACGGGTGTATCAAATTTTGTCAGGTCGTTGAGGAAAGTTTGGCTAAAGCCTTGGGGTAGGGGAGTGGAGGGTTTTTCGTAGTAGATGAAAACGAGATTTTGTTGAAGTTGCCGGCGTAATTGGCTACAATAGGTTTTGAGATTTTGCAGGGTTTCCGGTTCTCCATTTTGGCGTTCCGGGCAGTTTTGATCCAGCATTTGATCGTAGATTTCGGAGGCGGGGTTTTCGGGATCTAGGAATTTGCTGGCATCAATGATTAGGAGTTTGATTTTGTTGTTGATTTCGGGGTGGTTGTTGAGGGTTTGGGTGAGGATTTGGGGGAGGTTTTCTAGGTTATAGTGTTGGGTGGTTGGGGTGATGCCGGTGCCGGTGATGTCTTGCATTTCAGGATGGGTGGGCGGTTGGTAATGCCATGCAGTATAAAAGTCTGGGTAGGTGAGATTTTGGGCGCAGTGAAAGATGAGTTTAAAAGTTTTTTCGTATAGGTCAAAATTGCTTTCGTAGGTTTCGGAAGTGAAGTAATTTTTTAATCGAGTTACGGCTGGGAGGAATTGTTTTTTGTCTTCGAGAATTTTTTGCAAACTATATGCCACTCGCCAGCCGGTAGATTCATCCTTAGTTTGAGCAAGTAAATCGACAAGGGCATCAATGGATTTTTCATTGCCTGGATCGATTTTATCCAAACTTTCTGCCACTTGCAGGCGGGTATATTTATCCTCAGTTTTAGGAAATAAATCGACAAGGGCATCAATAGCTTTTTGATTGCCTACAGCTATTTCACCCAAACTATATGCTACTCGCCAGCGGGTAGATTCATCCTTAGTATTAGCAAGTAAATCGACAAGGGAATCAATAGCTTTTTGATTGCCTACAGCTATTTCACCTAAACTTTTTGCCACTCGCCAGCGGGTAGATTCATCCTCAGTTTTAGCAAGTAAATAGACAAGAGCATCAATGGCTTTTTGATTGCCTACAGCTATTTCACCTAAACATTCGATCACTCGTTGGCCGGTAAATACATTCTCAGTATTAGCAAGTAAATAGACAAGAGCATCAATGGCTTTTTGATTACCTACAGCTATTTTACTCAAACTTTTTGCCACTCGCCACCGGGTAATTTTATCCTCAGTATTAGCAAGTAAATAAACAAGAGCATCAATGGCTTTTTGATTACCTACAGCTATTTTACCCAAACTTTTTGCCACTCGCCACCGGGTAATTTTATCCTCAGTATTAGCAAGTAAATCGATAAGAACATCAATAGTTTTTTGATTGCCTACAGCTATTTCACCCAAAATTTTGGCCACGTCGCGGCAGGTATTTTCATCCTTAGTATTAGCAAGTAAATCGACAAGAGCATCAATAGCATTTTGATTGCCTACAGCAATTTCACCCAAACTTTTTGCCACTTGTGAGCCCGTCTCTTTATCGTTAGTATTAGCAAGTAAATCGACAAGGGCATCAATGGCTTTTTGATTGCCTGGATCGATTTTCCCTAAAGTTGCTGCCAGTCCCCAGCGGGTAGATTCATCCTCAGTTTTAGCAAGTAAATCGACAAGAGCATCAATGGCTTTTTGATTACCTACAGCGATTTTAACCCAACTTTCTCCCAGTCGTGAGTCCGTCTCTTTATCCTTAGTTTTAGCAAGTAAATAGGCAAGGGCATCAATGGCTTGTTGGCGATGCGTTTCTTTGAGTATCTCCCTTGCACCCTCTGCAATTGGATCGAGATATGTTGTCACCAAGCGCTGCTCTTCCTCATTAAAATAACCAAAACCCAAACAAAGAATTACAAACACAATTGCATCTGCGAAAGCACACTCTTTAAACTCGCTAATCCCAACAGCAGCTAAAAAGACGGCTCGATACCGATAAAACTGATCACACTCATCCTCAAAATTCCACAACGCTGCTATCAAATCCTCCTTTTTATCCTTCCCTACATCCTTTCTCCCCAACCACAACAGAAACACCTCCTTCCATTGCTTTTCAAAAATCCGATAACAACCTTCCTGGGGATTGCCAACCACCGGCTTAAGCAAATATTCCCCATTCTCAATTTCACAAGCCGCAAAATATTCCTGAAACGTCGGATGATAAAAAGCATAAACTGATTTCAGCGGATTTTGTGCATCCACCCCCACGCGATTTAACCACCCTAACTTGATCGCTTCCTCAAATAACTCTGGGTGCGGTTTTGCCAAAGCTTCATTCACTAACCAATCCGGCAAAATCGAATTATACCCGGCATTAATTGCTTTTAATCCTAACTGCCCCAACGCCCTATTTAACCGACTACGCAAACTGCTATCTGTCGGGAAAATGCCTTTTTTCAACTCATAAAGCGCCTCAACAAACACTTCATAAAGTTCGGCTTTTGTATCCGGTAAATTCCCCTTGAGAAATTTCCAAGTTAAACATAACAGCGATAAACGTAGGGGGTTGCGGGCTAAATCTTTGATGCGTTCTTTTCCTGGTTCGTCTAAAGCTTGGCGGAGTTCTTTGCCTAACTTTTGATTTTCCAGAGGCATAGAAGGAGCCCTAAACCATTTGTTAATAAACAAATTCACTTGATCAACTTTGTTAGCTTCCCCATAGCTGAAATCAAGCATTTTGTAAGTATCAAAATCAAACAGCGCATTTGCCGCCGCTTCCCAAAAATTGAGTCGGCAACTTAACACCACCGGCACATTTTTAAACACCGCAAACCGCAGAGACTGAGCCAACTTCCCCAGCGGATCGCTCATTCCCATTTCATCGGCCCCATCTAAGATCAACCACACTTTGCCATCGCTCAGTAGTTGCTCAAATTCTGCTTGTATTTCTGTTGCTTTGGCTTTACCAAATGCACGGTTTAGCCAATCTTCTCTTAAATAATCATCGAGATTTTTTGCCCCAACTTCTGCCAAGGAAACCCACACCGGCAATTTTTCTGTTTTTACCCAATCGGCAATTTTTAATAATTGGGTGGTTTTACCGGCACCAGGTTCGCCAACAATACTCAGGCGTTTTCCTTGACTTTTTGGGCTGTTTCCTTTGGCGAGAACATTGCTAAAAAATTCATCATAAGAAATCGAGGTTATTTTTTCTTCTTGGTTGCTTATGCCATAAACTTTTGAGCCTTCTTGGGAGGGACAATCGTTTTTAGGCTGGGGTTTTCGTTGGATTAATCCGAGGGGAACGTGAGTATCATCAAGGTTGAGAATGATATCGGTGCCGGTTGTGAATAAGTTGCTGGCAAGTTGGCGCCGGGTTTCTAAGATTTCTTGGCATTTTTCTCGCCAGTTGATTTCAGGGGGTGGTGGTGGGGGTGTGGGTGGATCGATAAGGTCATTTATGTCTAACCCCAAAGCTTCACAGATGGCAATGGCAGAATTTAAATCAACATTTTCTTTACCACCAAAAAACCGCTCAACTGTTTTTCTATCCTGTAATTCTGCTAGTTCCGCAATGACTGGATAAGTTAGCTTTTTGCCATCCTTGTCTTGTAATTTTGCCTTGGCTTCATTTAGTTTTTTCCGTCCTTCAGTTGTTGCCTTAACACCACGAGGCTTGCGGTTTTGGTTCATAGGTGGCTGATGGGTGTCGCTGTTATTGTTAATATTTTACACAATTTCACTTTGCTTAAACTGTAGCGACAGGTAAGTGCAGTTTTTCCACTAATGGAAGAGACAGAAAGGGGAACTTATTATCTGTCGCTTTATGGTGTTGAGTTCCCTAAAGTCAAAGATTAAGGTAGTTTCAACACTAAATTCAACAGAGGTTAGAAACCGTTATGGAAACCACCCAAAATCTAAAATCAGAAGCTTTAACTATTAACAATTTTATTACAAAAGAAGAAACTCCGCGCCGCAGTCAAGCACAACTGTTAAGCAATGCTTTGGACAGCTTTGATACTGCGTTGGAGATGGAACCTCAGCGGATAATACAGTACCAAATGCAGCCGGCATCCCCCCATATTCAGCCGGTTGGATTCCCAGGTTTGCCGGCGGCAGCACACATTCAGTGGTGTGTATTAATAGGAGTACATTTGGCAGTTTTGGCGGCAATTAAGAAGAGGAATAAAATATAAAAAATGCAAGAGGGGGGCCGGCCTCCCTCAAGAATAAAGTCGGTGATTACGATTTAACCAAACAACGTAAAATATTCTTTCCAACAAAAACCCATGAACCCTACCATATTTATTTTTCCAACCATTATAAACTTTCACCGGCATAGCTTCCCTCAAATCCACATATTCATTTAATTTGTGATAAAATTGTGATGATATTTTATTTTTTTAAAAAATAGTAAAAAAATGGAAATAGCAAAAATCGGCAGAGAAGGAACAAACCAAATCATCATTTTACCAGAAGAATTTCACTTGTCCGGCAGTCAAGTTTATATCAAAAAAATAGGTAACGTCCTGATTCTAATTTCCCAAGATAACCCTTGGCTTTCCCTATTTGATAGCTTAGACAAATTCTCCCATGACTTTATGGATACCAGAGAGCAACCACCTATCCAAAGTCGTGAGGAACTGTTTTAATGAAATTTTTACTCGATACCAACATCTGTATTTATATTATCAAGCGTAAACCTCAACAAGTATTAGAGCGATTTCAAACCTTAAATTCCTTCAAAAAACCCCCTACCAAGCCATCGCCAAACCATCCGCACGGGGCTCACTTCCAGCCATAAAAACCCCATTTTCCCTCACAATAATCTGCCCCCTACCAAACTGGCCGGTTTCCGCCACATCCGAACCATCCCTCAAATCGTCCTTAACTACATCATGCCCACGCCGCTGTAAACTCTCAATAATTGACTCCGAAACCCCCGACTCTACCAACACTAAATTCCCTTCAATAAACTGCCAACGAGGCGCATCTAAAGCCGCCTGTGGGTTCATTTCATAATCAGCCATATTCACAACCATCTGTAAATGTCCCTGGGGCTGCATTGGCCCACCCATCACCCCAAAAGGCCCCACCGGCACCCCCTCCCTTGTGAGAAAACCAGGGATAATTGTGTGATAAGCACGCTTCCCAGGGCTATACTCATTGGGATGTCCCTCCTCCAAACTAAACCCAAAACCCCTATTTTGTAAAGAAATACCCGTCCCCGGCACCACAACCCCACTGCCAAAACCCATATAATTTGATTGTATAAACGAAACCATCAAATCCCCATCCGCCGCCGCCAAATATACAGTCCCCCCCTTCGGCAAACCCGGCACCGCCAAACTAATCGCTTTTTCTGTTATTAATTCAGCCCGTTTTTTCCCATAATTCTTATCAAGCAACTCCTCAACCTCCACCTGCATAAAATCTGCATCCGCAACGTGCCGTTTCACATCAGCAAAAGCCAATTTTATAGCCTCAATTTGTAAATGATAACTCTCCACAGACTCGCGGGGATATTGCGAAATATCGAAATTTTCCAAAATATTTAACGCTATTAAAGCAGCAATTCCTTGCGTATTTGGCGGCATTTCCCATACCGTTAAATCCCGGTAATTTGTATTAATAGGTGTCACCCAATCCGCCTGGTGTGCTACCAAATCCTCCCGCCTCAAAAAACCCCCAGTTTCCGCCGCATAATTTGCAATCTTTTCTGCCAACTTCCCCTTATAAAAACTTTCTCCCCCACTCGTTGCAATTTCCCGCAACGTCTTTGCATGAGCCATGCTTCCCCAAATTTCCCCCGCCGCCGGTGCGCGGTTATTTCTAAAAAACACCTCTTTTAAAGGTGTAAAAATTGTGTTATTTAAAGGCAAATAAATCTGCTCTGCACGTTTCCAATACTCAGCCACCACCGGTGACACAGGATAACCCTCCTCAGCATACCGGATGGCCGGTTCAAACAACCGCTCAAAAGGCAACCGGCCCCAACGTTCCCATAGCGCCTGCCACGCCGAAACCGCCCCCGGCACCGTCACCGGCAACCAACCATAGGGCGATTGCATACCACAAAATACCTTTTTTGTCAAGTTTTGGGGGCTTTTTCCCGAACCATTTAAGCCATGCAGCTTACCATCCCACACCAGCGCAAACGCATCCGAACCTATTCCATTTGCAGTCGGTTCCACCACCGTCAAAGTCACCGCCATCGCCACCGCCGCATCCACCGCATTCCCGCCCGCCTGCAACATTTCCATCCCTGCGGCTGCTGCTAGGGGTTGGCCGGTGGCCACCGCACCCCGACAACCCATAATCACACGCCGCGTCGAAGAATATGGATAATTGCTTAAATTATTTAAATTCATCGCAGAAGTAAACCTGAAACTAACAACTTTTTATAGATACTTAAATTATCACTCCACCAACCCAAGCCAATTTAAAAAACTTTACATTTTTAAGCAGCTAACCGTGTCAAGCAACTGTTCTCCGAACTTATAAAACTCATAATACTTCGTTTATAGTAATTCCGAACTCTTGAATTTTGACTTGTATCCAGCAACCACCATTTTTAGCATCCACAGCAGTTCACTTTAAAAAATTAACCTTGATACTTACAAAACTTTACATTTATCCTCTAAACTTTGTCAGCGGAACAAATTAGATTCAGTAAAAAATCAACCCTAAAAACATAAGATAACTTCACCCAAATTGGCACAAAAATCGGCAAAAAATCCTGAAACCTATCGATTTACGAAATATAGTCATAAAAACTAACTTCAAAAAACACTTATATCCGCACCAGCAAATATACCATCCCACCAAGATATTTTTTAAACCCCCAACACCTAAAAATCTAACTTTGTGTAAAATTTATGTTAAATTAATCCAAAATTTTACACAAACATTGCCCAAATATGATAGATCAATAATAGCCCAGTTAAAGTCCCTATCTAGCCCCAAATCTTTAGGGCTACAAACTCAAAAAAATAAACAACTAAAATTTTTTAAAAGTCATTTATTCAGCCAAAAGCGGCTGGTAAGCCTCCATAAAAAAACATTATAAAAAAAGGCAAAATGCCCCTAAAACAACAAACACTCTGGTCGCGTTATCTACCTGCTCTAATCACTCTTTTGGTTGGCACAGGGTTTTCCATTGTAGCATTTTTAATCGTCTGGCGCTGGGAAAACAACCGCCGAGAATACGAATTTAACCGTTATACAGACACCGTAGGCACAGCCTTAGAACAAAACTTTAAAAACGAACTCCAAGTGCTTCCTTACATCAAAAACTTTTTTTTAGCCTCAAGAAAAATAGAAGCACAAGAATTTATAGCCTTTATTGGAGAAACACCCCAAGACGAACATCGTAGCCTAAGCTTTTTAGCCTGGGTACCAAAAGTAACAAACCCTCAACGCATCAACTACGAAACCGAAAACAACTTTCAACCCAACTTTGAAATCCGCGAAACCAACTCAAAAGGTGAACTGATCAGATCCCCAGAGCGAGACCAATACTTTCCAATTTATTACATCACCGACTACGACAAAAATCAACAAATTCTAGGCTTCGATCTTGCCTCACAACCGGCTTACCAGCGCTTGATCGAACACGCCACAGACACCGGCATCCTGACAGTCAGTAGCAACATCAACCTCAGCAACCAAAAAAACCCAGACATCGGACTACTAGCCATCCAACCCGTCTATCGATCAGGCGTAACCCCCACCACCAGGCGCGAAAACCTAAAAGGCTTCGTGATCGCAGTATTTCGCATTAACGATATCTTTAAAACAGCCCTTGCCAACAAAGGAGCAGGCAACCTCGATCTTTATCTTGCCGAACAACCAGACCCTAACAAACCACCAGCATCAGACCAAGAATTTATCGCCTTCTATGACTCATCCACAAAAAAAGTCCTAGAATTTCTAAACACCCAAACATTCCTCACAACCAACAAAAAACCAAACCAAGCCATAGGAACCAAAAAAATCGAATTTGGCGGACGCAAATGGAAATTATACCTGCTCTCCACCCCCAAATACGAGCAGATCCAAACCAAAACCTGGCGTTCCTGGGCTATCTTAATCGCCGGCCTCCTCTGGACAAACATCCCCGTCACCTACCTCCTCACCTCCCTATCTCGCCAACAACAAATCGAAAAACTCGCCCGTGAACGCACCCTCCAAGCCGAAAAACTCCAAGAAGCCCTACAACAACTCTCCCAAGAACAAGAAAAATCAGAGAGACTCCTACTAAACATATTGCCTGGGCCCATTGCCCAACGCCTCAAACAACAGCCCGACATCATCGCCGATAGTTTCCCAGAAGTTACCGTACTATTTGCAGATATCGTTGGCTTCACCCAACTTGCCGGCAGAATTTCCGCCTCCCAACTTGTCGAAGTCCTCAACGATATTTTTTCCGCCTTTGACCGGCTTACCCAAATTTACGGACTCGAAAAAATCAAAACCATTGGCGACGCCTACATGGTCGTTGGCGGCTTACCCACCCCAACCCTCGATCACGCCAGCGCCATAGCTGAATTTGCCCTAGCCATGCAGCAAGAAATCAATTTATTTAACACCCAACGCAGCGAAAACTTCCATCTCCGCATCGGTATTCACACCGGCCCCGTCATTGCCGGAGTCATCGGCACCAACAAATTCATCTACGATCTTTGGGGTGATACCGTCAATATCGCCTCCCGTATGGAATCTCATGGCATCCCCGACAGCATCCAAGTCACCCAAACCACCTACCTCCTCCTCAAAGACCAATTCGACTTTGAAATACGCGGCGAGATTCCTATCAAAGGCAAAGGCCAAATGACAACCTACCTCCTCACCGGCAAACGTTGCCTCTCCCATGAGCCCCTCCAACTCCCCCCAAATCAACCATTACAATATTTCCATCCTCCCAAAAATCCTAACCCTATTCAAGTTCAGTCCGCTATTATTCCCAAAACCTCCTAACCACTACGGTGTATTTTTTACTACCTACTGTTTCTGATTGTGTTTCCCAAGCCTCCTATTTCTTCACTCAGGCTACTATTCAAACTTTTTTCCCCACTTTTTGGCATCAATTTTTACTTACAAAATCTCTAATTGTCCGTATAAATACTTATCTTTTTTCAAGAAAAACACAAATTTTAAACATAAAATAAATATGCTAATCTCTAAAAAATTAACTAGAAAGTATCCAGCCCTACAAAAACTCCACCGCAAGTCCTTCATAGTTTTATAAATACCCTCCAATAAATTTTGTCCTTATTAAAAAATACCCGTCACAATCTACTTTTAGTTTAAAATATATGGAACATCCTCACCAGATAACTCCTCAAAAATAAATAAGAGCCTAAAAGCTCCTCCTTCAAAAAGTAGAGACTTGCCGTGTATCAAGACGTAGAAAGCCTATACCATCAAATAGTTATGTCACGAGAAATTAATGCAGCTGTCGTGAATGTAAGCGGACGACAACGTATGTTGTCTCAGCGAATTGCTTTGTTTAGCTTGAGATTAGTTTGCACTTCCAATCAATTAGAACAAGAAGAAATTCGTCATAGCCTCCTCGACGCTGTGGAATTAATGGAGAAATCTCATAACGGTTTACTCTACGGTGATACAAATCTAAAATTACCAGGAAATCCCTCTAAAGAAATTCTCAATCTTTACTTTGAATCGCCTCATTACGTCAACGAAAAAGTCCAGCAATATATTCAACAAGCTGCAAAATTAATAACTATTTCTAAGGAAAATTTAAACTTAGAAAATCCCCAATTAAAATATATAATAGATGCCGCTGGCGGAGAATTACTAAGCTCTTTAGACGCTGTGGTAAAACAGTACCAAAAAGAAAGCGAAATTAAGCAAAAGACCTTTGAAAAAACCTTAGTAGAATTATACAAAAAAAGCCAAGTTGCGGCCAAAGCTGTCCAAAAACGAAATCGGGAACTGAAAGAAACTTTAAATCAATTACAAAAAGCTCAAGCACATATTATCCAAACAGAAAAAATGTCTTGTTTGGGACAACTATTAGCCGGCGTAGCCCATGAAATTAATAACCCCGTGACTTTTATGTATTGCAATATCCATCATGCAGAAAATTATGTTTCTGATGTTGTAGACTTACTTAAACTGTATCAAAAAAATTATCCAAACCCAACTGATGAAATTCAAGAATGTATAGAATCTATTGATCTTGATTTTTTAATAGAAGACTTACCAAAAGTTATAAGTTCGATGAAAATAGCCTCGGATCGCATTCGTCAAATTGTCTTATCTTTGCGAAACTTTTCGAGAAAAGATGAAGAAGAAAAAAGAAACACAAATATTCACTCTTGCATAGAAAGCACTCTGTTAATTTTAGAGCATCGCCTCAAAGAAAAAAGTGATCAAAAAGAAATTAAAATCCTTAAAGAATTTGGAACTTTACCCGAAATAGAGTGTTATGCCGGCCCATTAAATCAAGTATTTATGAATTTGATTAGTAATGCTTTGGATGCCTTAGAAGAATATCAAAACCATGTCAATTCTTCTGTTTTTATTCCTACCATTGGTATTCGTACAGAAATGACATCTGCTGAAAAAATTAGAATAGTAGTTTCTGATAATGGCACCGGCATAAGTGAAAACATAAAATCTCGTTTATTTGAACCTTTTTTTACAACAAAACCTGTGGGCCAAGGCACCGGCTTGGGGCTTTCTATTAGTTATCAAATTATTGTTGAAAAACATGGCGGTTCGCTGAAATGTGTATCTAACCCTGGCCAAGGAACCGAGTTTATAATAGAGTTACCAGTACGCCTGAACCAATTTGCTGTGGAAGAATTAGGAACTACTAATACTCAGCCGGTGTTAACTAACCATTTAGACTTCAGCCCCTCTGCTTAAAATTATTTGACATTTTTTGTCTCAAAATTTAGCCTTTAAGGTTCACTTAAGTCTGATTTTTAAAAGCAAATTAAACCAGTTCGATTATTTATTTGGGTTTTGAGTATATCGAACTTCAAGGGCACTAACGTCGGGGCTGTTTTCGTAAATAAAATTTATTAAAAAAACACACCCTGCTTTTTAAAATTATTGCTAGGATCTTCCTATCAAGTTTGTCGTCTTAGCTGTTTATACTAAGGCGGTGACTGTTCCCCCTCTTTATCTCCTTAAGAAAGCTATTGCCTAATTTTTTAGACAGGGAGATAAAAATTTTCTAAGAGAGAGATAGTTTTATGGCAGTTAAAAAAGAGTTTAATAGTTTTGAAGAATTGTTGACCGGTTCGGATGTGCCGGTGTTGGTAGATTTTTATGCGCCTTGGTGTGGGCCTTGCCAAATGATGGCACCAATTCTTGAACAAGTCAACCAACATTTAAAAAATCGGCTACGAGTTGTCAAAATTAACACAGATAACTATCCTGAATTAGCCAGCAAATATCGCATCGAAGCTTTACCTACTCTAGTGCTTTTTAAAAACACTCAGCCGGTTGAACGGATAGAAGGAGTCGTACAAGCTCAACCATTAGTTCAGCGGTTGCAAGGTTTTATTTAAAGTCATTCCTTAAAGCCTCACCTTCAAAAATTGATATAGCGAGAAACCTGATTTTTGATAAAAATACCTGGTTTTTCGCATTTTTTGGTTTTTTTCTAACAACATCCCAACCGGCAAAACCATCTCTAATATTTTCAAGTTTTAACTATAAAAAAGCGACAAATTATATAGCCATATATTTTTATGATTAAGTTTTTAACAACTTTCAAGAGTAGTATAACAACAGTGAAAACACCCAAAAAATTAAATTTCCCCTTTCCGCGATA
Organism: Halomicronema sp.; assembly: GCA_036704045.1. GTDB lineage: Bacteria > Cyanobacteriota > Cyanobacteriia > Cyanobacteriales > Oscillatoriaceae > Ancylothrix. The sequence goes on from DATNQM010000019.1 coordinate 25,822, forward strand.
GCTTCTACTAATAAGCATCCTGATTAGACTCTATTCTTTTGTAAAAAAAAATAGCCATCAATAAAATTTAAGCGGACTAAGAAACGATACCTAGCAAAAACTATTTGCAACTAGGTATCGCTGTATTCAAAAAACATTAAAGCAGGAATTAGGAGCAAAATAATGTCACCAAATAACGCTCACATCAAACGTTTACTAGAAACAAAACAATGTCAAGGGGGGGATTTAGTTGAAGCAAACTTAGCTCGATTTAGCCTTAATGGTGCTGATCTTTCGGGAGCAAAACTAATGTTTGCCAACCTAAATGGAGCAAACTTAATCAGCGCGAACCTCAGCGGAGCCGATATAAGTTATGGAAACTTAGTAGGAGCAGAATTAGTAAAAGCCGACTTAAGCGGAGTAGACGCCAAAGGTATCAACCTCATCGATGCCAAACTCACCAATGTTAACCTCCGAGGCGCAGAATTAACATTTGCCAACTTAGTTAACACCAGTCTGCAAAATGCTAACCTCAGCGGAGCCGACTTGCAAGGGGCAAACTTAATTGGAGCCAACTTAGAAGCCGCAAACCTCAGTGGAGCCAACCTTAGCGGTGTTAACCTCGGAAATTCAAGCCTTGGTGGAGCTAACTTATCCAATGTTAACCTTAGTGAAGCTCGCTTAGTGGGAGCCGATCTCAGAGATGTCAACCTTAGTGGAGCCGATCTTAGCAGCGCTAACCTACTAAATGCTAACCTCAGCGGAGCTAACCTTACGGGAGTAAATATCACAGGAGCCAACCTTAGTAGCGCAAATTTAGAAGGAGCCATAGGGTTGTATATGGATAGTGGCTTATCTAACCGGCCAAAAACTTCGGTCGTCCGAGAGCCAGACAGAGGAGCAGTAGTTTCCTATCCAAGTTTAGTACCGGCCGCCTCAGCAACAAACAACTCAAAAAGCTTAGGTATTTCCCGTGCGGGATTTAGTTAACCTGCAACATCTCTGTTTTTTTGTGCGGTTAAGGGGTAATACCAACTTAGGCTTTAAAAGCTAACCTATCCTATACCAATTTCCATAATTATTACTACAGTTCCAGGAAGCCGCACCCCCTAAACCCCCCACCCCCTTATAAAGGGGGGGATTTAGGGGGTATGTGTAGTAGTATTTTATAGATTTGGTATTACTTCAGCGTCTATGGGCGGTTAAAAAAATAAACCGTTCCTAGGCAAATTCAGCAGCCCCAGAAAAAACCCTTTCTAAATAGGATTTAGTCTAAGTAAAGCAGAGGTTCTCAAGTTCGGCGGATATTAAAACAACACCAATCTTGCCGGCGCCAGAGTGTTGCAACTACCCAACCATGTTGCTCAAGGGTATCAGCCACCGGCTTTGCTTGCTCAAGCAAAACTCCACTGATCACACCCCAGGTACTTGTTTTAACAAGCGGTTCAAGCTGAGGAATTAAATCAATAATTACCTCAGCTAAAATATTACAGACAATGCCATCCACCGGCCCAGAAGCCAATTTAATTGCCTCCTCAACACTACCCAATTCTGTTTGTAAACAATCGGGGTTAACTTGATTGAGTTCAAGATTGCTGCGTGTGGATCTAATGGCCAAAGGATCGGTATCTACTGCGTACACTTGTTTTGCCCCAAGTAGCAGGGCACCTATCGATAAAATCCCCGAACCACAGCCAATATCCGCTACAACTGCGTCTGTTTGTTCGTAGGTAAGACGCATTTCAATAGCTTCTAGGCAAAGTTGAGTCGTGGCGTGGGTGCCGGTGCCAAACGCAACTCCTGGATCAAGACGTAAAATATGCCGGTTTGAGTTTTCAGGCACCGGCAACCAAGCGGGATAAATCAATAACTTCTCCCCAATTTCCATCGGATGCCAGTATTGTTTCCAGCTAGTAGACCAGTCATCCTCATCAATTAAATGCCAATGGGCTGACGGCGATGGAAAACCCATACAGACAGAATCTTGCCTTAGCAATAAAGATAAAGCCGCCAGATCCAAAAGTTGCGCTTGTTCTTCTGGTAAATAAGCACTAACCAAGCAAGCATAACCTTTGATTTGAGAAGCGGTACCCCGACAGCCAAAATCTTCCAGTCGCCAAAAAACAGTATCTTCAAGGGCTGGATCACACAAAACCTGAATTTCCCACCAGCTATGCGCCATAGGATACCAATAATTAAATTTATATGTTTGAGTTTAAAAAGAATGCCGACAGCAGCTTTTTATGTGTAGCAATTGTTCACGATAAGGCAGTAGAAAGCAAGAATTTTGAGAAGTCCATTATCAATTGATCATTAACAATTGACAATGGACAAATTTCTGAGATTGCTTATAGCGTTACTGTATAAGCATCTCGAATACCGGTGACTTTGATAATTTCTCCTAAAATACCTTCTGGTAAGGGGTCATCCAAGCTCAATACCATCACCGCATCCCCTCGAACAATTTTGCGGCCCACCTGCATACTAGCAATATTGACATTAAAGCTACCTAAAAGTGAGCCAATTTTGCCAATAATTCCTGGTAAATCCCGGTGCAAAGTAAATAACATATAACGAGAAGGTGGCACATTAACAGGAAATTCATCTACATCAGTAATCCGAATTTCGCCATCTCCGAGAACGGCACCGGTTACAGAATGCTCACCTAAAGAGCCTTTGGCTTCGAGATGCAGAGAGCCGGTATAGTCGCGGATACTGCTATCACGGGTTTCTATAACCCGAATCCCACGCTCTTTGGCTTCGATGGCCGCATTCACATAGTTGACTCGTTCGCGCAAAGCATTAGTTAGCAAACCTTTTAAGGCAGCCACAACAATTGGCTTGCTTTCGTTTGTGGCCAACTCACCTTGTAATCTCACTTGAAGAAAATCAACTCTTCCACCGGCCAACTGGCTCACTAAGTTACCCAAAGTTTCTGCCAATTGCAGATAAGGTTTGAGCTTTTCCATAACATCGGGATATAACCCCGGAATGTTAACAGCACTGCGAGCCGGCAATCCCAGCAGCACATCGCGAATTTGCTCTGCCACATCAATAGCAACGTTAATTTGTGCTTCGGTGGTGGAGGCGCCTAAGTGAGGAGTGAGGATAATTTCTTTGCCGAGTTGTCTTAGGGGAGAGTCGGCTTCGAGGGGTTCATTGCTAAATACATCAAGGGCTGCACCAGCAATTCTACCTTCTTTTAAAGCCGTAGCCAGGGCTGCTTCGTCAATAATGCCACCACGAGCACAGTTAATAATCCGGGCGGTGGGTTTCATTTTGGCAAGGGTTGCAGTGCCAATTAAATTGGCGGTTTCTGGAGTTTTGGGAATGTGCAAGGTAATGTAGTCAGCCTCGCGGAATAATAAATCCAAATCTACTAACCGGCATCCTAACTGCTCAGCGCGTTCGTTGGAAATGAAAGGATCGTAAGCCAATAGTTTCATCCCCATTGCTTTAGCGGCTGTGGCGACGTGGGAACCAATTTTTCCTAAGCCCACAACGCCAAGGGTTTTTTTATAAACTTCGGCACCAACAAAGGTTTTACGATCCCAGCCTCCGGTTTTTGTCGAGGCGTTAGCGTCTGGAATGTAGCGAGATAGCGCTAACATCATCGCTAGGGCGTGTTCGGCAGCGGCAATTGTGTTGCCTTCTGGAGAGTTGACTACCACAATACCTTGACGGGTGGCTGCCGGTACATCAACATTATCCACTCCCACACCGGCACGTCCAATAATTTTTAGTGCTGTGCCAGCTTCAATCACTTCTTTGGTGACGCGTGTGCCTGAGCGAATCATCAATGCGTCATACTCTGGTATAGTCCGCACCAGTTCTTCTTGGGATAGACCTGTTTTGATGTCCACTTGGGCAACTTGAGAGAGAATATCAATTCCGGCAGAGTCAATTGGATCGGATACTAGAACCTTTGGCATGATTAGGGTGATTGAGTGCAACTAGAAGGTGTAAATTGCCGCTCTCGCGGGGCAGTGGCTACATTTATGGCAGGACGGCCGGCTTTGTTTAAAGCCCAATAATGAGGCAATTTTAACCGCAGTAGCACATTCTATCTTTTCTGGGGGCATAACTCTGCGAATTGACTAAAAGTTTTTAGCTTTTCTGACAAGGTTTTGGTTGTCTCCCTTGGCTGGCATTCCCTGGTAGGCTTTAATGGAGGTTAATTTGTTTTTGGTGATTTTTGTCGGTTTGTTTTTTAACTGTTCACTTTTAACGGGTTACTTTTCGGTTGTCCACTTTTAAGTTTTAAGTTCCTAAAATCGTAATTTATGAATTATCTCGTTGCTGTTTTTCCAGATCGTATTCAAGCTGAAGCTGCTTATGTGGCTTTGGAAAAGGAAGGTTTGCCTATGAGTCAAGTGGCTATTTTGGGCAAGGGTTACAAAACTGCTGATGAGTATGGTTTGATTGACCCCAATGAGCAAGCTGGCAAGCAAGCTAAGTTGATGGCTACTTGGTTGGTGCCTTTTGGTTTTTTTGCTGGTGTTGGTTTTAGTCTCAGTACCGGCTTAGATACTTTTGCTTGGGCTGGTGAGTTTGGTAATCATTTTATCGGAGGTTTGTTGGGTGCCGGTGCCGGTGCGATGGGTAGTGTTTTTGCCGGTGGTGGTACGGGTTTAATTTTCGGTTCTGGTGATGCTTTACCCTATCGTAATCGTTTGAAGTTGGGTAAGTATTTGGTTGTTGTTAATGGTGAAGAAAATATAACTCGTCAAGCTACTCTTGTTTTACGCCGGTTTGAGCCTGAAAATATCCAAGGTTATGCTGATTACAGTCAATTGTAATCCTAATATTATTGTCTCCCCAGTTTTTTACAAGAACTGGGTTTTTTGATATAGGTGATTATTTCCGCGTATCCTACCATGAGCAATAGCAATTCGGAAAAGGATGTTTTGTCTCCACCTCCGCCAAAGTATCGGTTTTTTCAATACTTATTAGCTGTTAAAACTTTTATCAAAAATATTTTATTTTTTCTTGTTCTTGTTTTTATATCTTTTCCTTTAGCTGTTGTTACTTTTTTGACAACTAAAAGCGAGGTTGACGATTAATTTAAGTCAATTTTTTTGCTATTTAATTTTAAAAAAACTTAAAAAAATACTATTTTAGGTCGATAATTTATAGGTTTTAATTATCTTCAGTTTCTAAGTGAATCATTAACCCTATTCTTTGAATGGCTACTTGCAAGGCTTGATTAATTGACATTCTTTGATTGCTTAAATAAGGTTCAATATTACTAAGCTGAAAGGCAATATCCGAAAAACTTGGTGCCGACATTCCCTCTGCAATACTTTCTTTAACTTTTTGAATTAGTTCTGGCATTATTTCTTTATGATATCGACAGGCTGCTAATTCCGCTGAACCTTGCTTATTTTTCACTGCTGCAAAGCCAAATAACCGGCATACACTTGGACGAAAAGCATATATTGAACAACGGCCGTTTCCGGCAATCATTGTATCAGGTTCATAAAAAATACAGCGTCCTTCCCAGTTTACTTTTGAGCCTTTTTCTGTGAATTCTTTAACTTGTTTTTTCTGGAACAATTCTAAAGCAATTGGTAACATTTCTAGGGGCGTTGTTTCAATGTTTGGGTTTTCACAACATCTACCGCAGCCGGTGGGGCATTTTAGGCCGGTTTTAATCGCAAGACTTTCTGTTTGTTGGTCAATTTGGTTATAAATTTCTTGGACTTGTTCGGCAAGCTGATGATTTGACATTTTCTTATCTCTCAAAAATTGGCTAGAAATGAATCAAATTTTAATTAATTATATCGTACTAAAGAAATAGGTAAAATTTAGATTTTTGTGGTATAATTGAAATTGAAATAAAGCCGAAAAAACTTAGATTTAAAAAATTAGAGATGTTGCCAAGAGAAGAACTGTTAAAAGGTGCAGAAAATCGAGAAACCCTGGCCCGGATTATTGACCAGGCTGATCAGGCTATCAAAACTTGGGAAGTTGTGGCAACGGATTTTCTTTCGCCGCCCGAAGTTGTGGAAGCGCAGCAAGCATTTTCACGGTTAACAGAAGTGCAGTTAGTGGCATGGGGAGGCTATCCCCAAGCAGAAAGACAAAGATTAGCAATTGCCCGTGCAGAATTGCCTCTGGATGCGTCACAAGTAGAAATAGCAGCGTTAGATATTTCTGGTAATTTTTTGTTTGATACTGCAACTCACCGAGATTTTTTAGGGTCAATGTTGGGCTGTGGAATAGTTAGAGAAAAAACTGGGGATTTAATTGTTTTGGGAGAACGAGGTGCTCAGGCAATTGTGGTGCCTGAATTGGTAGAATATTTAGAGCTTCATTTAAAACAAGTTCGTTCGGTGCCGGTGACAGTTCGCCGGATAGAATTAAGTGAGTTAAAAATTAGGGAACCTAAGAAAAAAGAGTTAACCAGTACAGAAGCTTCTATGCGTTTAGATGCTATTGCTTCGGCGGGATTTGGGATGTCTCGGAGCAAAATGGTAGAGTATATCGAAGGTGGTGATGTACGGGTAAATTGGAAAGAAATTAGTCAGCCTAGTTATCAAGTTAAAAGTGGTGATTTAATTGCGGTTCGGGGGAAAGGCCGGTTAGAAGTTGGGGAAGTTGCTGTTACGAAAAAGGAAAGATTTCGGATACAGCTAACTCGATATATGTAGGGCTTACTGAATAAATTGCCGAGCGCAAAATTCGGTTAAAATGTTGGTAGGTTGGGCAAAAGCCCACCCCATTAACCCATTACAGCTAAAGTTACTACCATGAAACTAGACCGCATTACCAGCGATCCCAATCGCATGAACGGACAACCCTGCATTCGTAACCTTCGTCTTACTGTTCGTCGCGTCATCGAGTTACTTGCAACTTATCCCGATAGAAATGAACTACGGCAAGAGTTTCCAGAATTGGAAGATGAAGACATTCGGCAATCTCTGATTTTTGCATCCTCCTATTTAGACGTATGAATTTTGGCAAGAAGTTCTAACATATTGCCTAAAAACCGGCACTAAATTAAACGACATTTTTTCTGATTCTATTGGTTTAAGTAAGTAGCGTTTAGTTAAAGATTGTAACCCATTAATCAAGTCCATTGATGACAAGGATAAAGCTTGTCTTAAATCTTCTCTTGAAACTGCCTGATCGCACTTACTCAATTCTACGGCTATTTGTTGCTCGACCGCTGATAATCTTTTAAATAATTCGTTTAACATAAATTGTATATCCTCGGTCAAAATTAAACTATCTTCTGTTAGAAATTCAGATACTTTCCTACCAAAAATATGTTTAATCAAATTAGCAATATCTTTTAAATAAACCGGATTACCTTCATATAAATTAAGCAGCGTTAACCATTTTTCCTCATCTTTCAATCCCAAGTTTTTGAATATTTCGTTACTATCTAACCCTGACCTGGAAAAGGTGATTTGAGTGATGCTTTGAGTGGATTTACAAACCCAACTTTTAGAGTAAGTCGTTCTGTAGCTTTTACCTTAAACAGAGATGGTATGCGGCATATTCTCCAAAGTCATCATCGTAAGTATTGGGATGGTTCTAAAGAAGAGTACCAAACATTTTTTGATGAAAAGATGGAGTATCGTGATATTGTAAACGAAATTAGAGACGTAGTAGAAGAAAATAAGAAAATACTTAATAGTCTCAGTCCTAATCAACAGTGTCAAGTTACTGCTACTATCGGTGTATTCAAGCGAAGAAGTTATGTTTTAGGAGTCAAATCAGGTAGGCTTATAGGTCAGTTTTTCCCAAAGCATAAAAATTACAAACTTACAAACCCCTGCCGGTAGATAAAGTATTTGTTAGCCTATTATTCAAACTAATCAACTAGCAGGGATTTTATTTGATAAAAACATCTCGTTTCAAATATGTAATTTATACCAAATCCGAACTCAGCAACCCCTATGTAAAAAAATCCCAGAACACTTATAAAAAAAGTTTTTAAAAACCCGGCTCCTCAAAGAAACCGGGTTTTTGCTAACATTAACTAAGCTCAATTTAGCACTTACTTCGCAGAAATGTAACCGCTATCTTGCAAGGCTTGTAACACCTTATCCACGCTTTCTTCTTCAGATTCAAGATCGGTACGACATTCAACCTCTGGCTGTTCGGGAGACTCATAAGGATCATCAATGCCGGTGAAATGCTTAATTTCTCCAGCCCGTGCTTTTTTGTAAAGACCTTTCACATCTCGGCTTTCACAAACATTCAAAGGTGCATTAACAAACACCTCAACAAAATTCGCAATTCTACCGCGAACTTCGCGACGCATTTCCCGGTAAGGAGAAATTGCAGATACCAAAACAATAACTCCATTTCTGGTCAAAAGATGCGCCACAAAACCAATGCGGCGGATATTTTCATCGCGGTCTTCTTTTGAAAAACCTAAACCTTTTGTCAAATTTTCTCGAACAATATCACCATCGAGAATTTCTACCATATAACCGCGTTCTCGCAGTTTTTGTTCCACTGCACGGCTAATTGTTGTTTTTCCGGCACCCGATAAACCCGTAAACCAAACGGTTACTCCACGTTGTTCCATTGTTTTATTGCCCTCCAGAGGTCTTGCGATTACAGATTTTTGTACTTTTAGATTGGCTAAGCCATTTTAGATTGAAAAGCAGAGTATTTGCAGTGCGATGGGTCACTTAATTTTGGGTAAAATTTGTATTATTCATCACTGCATCAACAACGACTAAAAAAACAAATTAGCCGTCTTCAATCCACTCTAATTGTGATATTCGGTCTCCTAATTTTGCGGCAAACATTGAAGAACCGCTAACAATTAGTTTGTGTGTTTCAACCTTTAAAAGTTCATCAACATAACTGCTGGGAGAAACTTCTTTAATAGCTGTTTCCACCGACAATCCTACTTGAGAACCATTACTGAGAGCTTCTTGTAAGATATCTGCTGCTAAAGCACGATAGCCGTCTAACATAGAAGATTGCAAGCTACGCTGCGATGAAAGACCCAGCCAACCTTGCTCACCTAAGTCCTGAACTAACTCGTCCAAAGCCTCTGTGTCTATCAAAAATATCACACTCAGGGCAACAGCCGCGACTTTCTCACTAGGAGAAGTTGGGCTTTCATTCATGCTCACAGCTAACTCTAAGGCATGAGAGAGCGCTTTTTCATAAGCATAAGGATTTGTCAATACCAGCGTTACGAGCGCCATCTTACCACCTCAAACCCACGAGGGGCCAGTATATTTTGCTCATCAGTAAAAACAGCAAACATCCAATTAAATCAAGCCACAGTCCCCAGCGCAAGACTGCTAAAGGTTTGACATAGCCACTACCAACAGCAATAGCAATGGCGGGGGTACTAACGGGAAACATAAATCCTAAACCGGCCGGTACAACAACGCCAAGAGTTATAGCGCGGGGATCTATGCCATAACTAGCTGCTAAAGACAAAGCCACCGGCATCAAAACTGCCACCGTTGCTGCATTGCTCATAAATTCTGTTAGCAGCAAGGCAATTAAAACCACTGCTACAAAAATAATTGTCGGACTTTGGATGCCTAAACTCAAGAGTTGTTTTGTAACAGCTTCAGTGGCGCCGGTGGAGTCTAGGGCACCACTCAAAGCAATGGCGCTACCATACATAACGATAATTCCCCAGTTGACATCTTCTTCGACTTCTCGCCATTCGGCTATTCCCAAGACAAAGGCTAAGCCAACTCCCAAAAAGGCAATGGTGTCTAAACCCCAGGTTTCGCCTTTTGTTAGCCACAGGACAATTACAAATACAATTAAACCAGCTGTTAAGATTTCCCGCCGAGAAATTGGCCCTAGTTGTTTGTTGCGGACTTCTAAAAACTTTTGTGCTGCTTTGAGAGATACTTTTTCGTCTCCCATCACTAATAAGAGTAAGCCGTAAGCAACTAAACCCAAGACAATAACGACCGGCATTGACCACAATGTCCATTCTCCAAAGCTGATGGTTTGGCCGGTGGCGTTTTGTAAAATTCCTAATGCTAGGGGCCCTCTTGCGCCGCCTAGTAAGGTAGCGTTGGAACCAATGACGGCACCCCACGCCATTGCCATAAACGCTGCTAAACCGAATTTGGTGCCGGCTTTTGCACCGGTGGCGCGGACAACTTCAAGGACGATGGGAAATAACATCGCAGCGACGGCGTGGGCAATAATAAAACAGGACATTAGTGCACCAATGCCTAATATGGCGCCAAGCAGAGAACTTTGGGTTTTACCAAAGCGTGAGACTACTGCTAATGCTAAACGGCTACTTAGTCCTGACCTCATGATCGGGCTACTGAGGATTAAAACGCCGAGGACGAAAAAGACAGCCCAGTTTCCAAAATAAGTATAGGTGCTTTTTTGGGAGATGGCCCCGCTAAAAGGCAGTAAGGCTAAAATTAGGATGCCGGTGACGGGTAGGGGTAAGCTATTGGTGGCCCATAGAAATACGGCTACTCCAAAAACTGCTAAAGACCTTCTTGCTTCGAGGGTATAGCTGGCCGGTAAGGGTATTATCAATACTGACAGGTAGATGGCGAGGGCTACTAAACTCCAAATCCAGCGCCCTTTTGATGAGCTAGAATACTGAGCTAAAGCCCGGAAGCGGTCAATGATATTTTTCTTTTCTTGTGTGTCATTCATGCTGTTGTTAAGCAATTGATTCTCTGATGCTTACTGGCGCTTTAGGGCTAGTAGATATCTGTAATCATCGGTTTTTTAGATGATTTTTGGGCTGATATTCTATGCACTTTGTAGCCAGTCTTTTCTTTTATACTCTAATTACGAAGGTATGCTACTACTTAATCAAGAATAGGCAGATTTTCTCGGATTTCAGAGATGTTTTGAAAATCATGGTTGGGTCAGGTAAATAGGTTGTTTATTTATCTGGGAGTTGGTATTATTAAAAACCTGAAAAGGTTATATTCAAAAAGGTTTTAGAGGGTTTTTGATATATTTTTGAAAGGGTAAATAGACTTAATTAAGTTGAAATTTGCACAAAAACAAGTTTTTTATAAACTGTTGTTTCAATTCTTTGAAAACTTTTTAACTTTTATAAAATACTTGAAATTGAAGAGTCTCTTAAAACTTTTTAAAGTAATATTGTTTTATTTTCAACGAAAAGCTATCATAGTTGAAGGATTTTGTCAATGTTGATTAGTAATTACTTTTTTCTCGCTTAGGTAATATTAAAAAATATGCTAGTTGCCAAAATGTGTAAAAAGTTTATTAGTCTGGGCTGGTTAAGGTGGAAATTAGGGCAGTTAACTCCGGTGTTGGCGGGGATGTGCTTGTTGCAGATGCCGGTTTTGGCACAGCCGGCAGGGAGTGTGGCATCGACTTGGAAATTTGATCCTCTCACAAGTCAGTTTGAAATTAGTGTGCAACAGGGAACGCCTTTAAATTATTACACCCTCAATCAACCGGCTCGCGTTGTCTTGGAGGTGGGTAATACTATTTTGGGCGGTAATCCAATTCGGCAAAGTTATTCTACTGGAAGGGTGCGCGGCATTCAAGTTTCACAAATTCAAGGGGGAAAAATTCGGATTATTTTAGAGTTGACAGATGCAGTTTTAAATCCAAATGAAGTGACAATTCAACAAGAACCGGCTTTAGTAACCGGAGGTGGATTTTTGGATCGTTGGGTTGTACGCGGGTTAAGTCCGCAAGTTGTCGAGGAACCAGCAACTGGGGCAACTACACCTGTGGCAACTACACCGATGACTACATCGGCTTCTGCAATGACGACTATGCCTTTGGCACAAAATACAATTCCGAGTGTGGCGAGTTTGCCTGTCCGCCCTATGGTGGGAATTGGGGTGCCAATGCCAGAAGTTTTTACGCCACCGGCACCCTCTACCCCTTCTGTTGTTCAGATGTCACCACCGATGATGTCTTTACCACCAATAATGGAATTACCCAAAGAAAATTGGACACCTCCGCAAAGTCCCATTGTTGCGGTACCGCCGCCGGTGGAGATGGTGGGTTTTGAGCCGGTTTTGCCGCCTCCAAGTTTGCCTAGTTTGCCTATGAACCCTCCTCAGTCTAGGGAGTTGGTTGTGCGAGAGGGCACAGAGTTAAGATTGCGTTACACCGGCAACCGATATGTAAATTTAGAAAAAGATTTTGAACGGCAGGAGGTTTTGGTGTTGGATGAGGCGCTTCGAGATGAGGCGGGAAATGTTGTGGTATTTGAAGGGACGCCGGTTATCGGCCGGTTTGAAACAAATAATCGAGGTAGTAAATTTGTGGCCCAGGCTATTACCCTTGGCGGTCGAAATGTACGTCTCGAAGCTGCATCAGGCCGGTTACAAGAGCTTTTTAGGTTAGAACCGGGGCTGGTGGTGACGGTTCGCTTGAATGAAGATTTACGCTGAAGTGGTTAGGGCTTGGCGTTTGGGGCGAGCACGGGGGCATCCCTACGGAACCCTACGCAAACGCCCCTAGAGGTTTGAAGGAAAGCTAAGGGGTTTAGCTTTCTTTGCTTAAAAAGCCTTGAATTTGACGGATAGCTGCCGGTGCGATGTTAAATAGTGCCCAGCCTGCTGCAACCAAAAGGGGGCCAACAACGATCAGTACACGCCAGTCCATTTTTTTTCCTCTCTTAATAGATTTTCATAGAGTTCTCAGTTTTTATATTGTGCGGCCAAAGGGGTTATTCAGTCTAGTCTGATTGAGAAGAATTAGCAGAAAGGGGTTTGTTGATTTTGGAGTTGCTAGGCTGTGCTTAAAATTTGGGAAGATTTGCGAAGAAAGGATTTTTTGGCTTGGTTTTGAATGATTACTTAAATCCTAGGTTGTTGCCTTTGCCGGCATGAACAAGGGCTAATTGTTCGTAGTGGCGGGCGTGTTCGATTAGTTCTGCTGCTTCTTCGGGGCTGATGTCGCGGATTTTTTTGGCGGGGATACCAATGACGAGGCTGTGGGGGGGGACGTCTTTGGTGACGGTGGCACCTGCGCCGACGATGCTGCCGGTGCCAATACGCACGCCGTTTAGTACAATTGCTCCGATGCCAATTAGGCAGCCGCGTTCGATGTGGGCACTGTGAATGACGGCGCGATGCCCTATGGTGATGTATTCTTCTAGGATGGTGGGTTGGCCTGGATCGCCGTGTAGGATGGCTCCATCTTGAATGTTTGTGTGTTCGCCTATGTGGATGCGTTCGACATCGCCTCTTAGGATGGCGTTGTACCAAATACTGGCACCGGCACTGATTGTAACTTCGCCGATGATGGTACTGTTGGGGGCGACAAAGGCGGCTAGGGATAGGTCAACGGCTGGCCAAAATGAGGGGATGGGAGAATTAGGGGAATTTTCGTTTAACATTGAGGCCGATTTCTGACAAAAGGTGGATAAACTTTTAGCTTAAGCTACAATGCCTCTCGTTATAATGAATTCAACTGTTGTAGTAAAAAGATTTTCTATAAAATTAGTTGCTATCTACTCAATGATTAATCCAAGTTTGCAATATCCTATTTTTGGCTCGGAAATTCAATGTCCGCACTGTCGGCAAATGATTCCGGCTCTGACTTTGACTGATACTTATCTATGTCAGCGTCATGGTGCTTTTGAGGCTAATCCGAACACGGAGGAGTTAATTCATCTTCAATCAGGGCGTCATTGGCGCCGGTGGAATAATGAATGGTATCGTCAACACACTCACCCGGATGGTATTCGGTTTGAAATTCACGAGGCTTTAGACCGGCTTTATACGCAAGGTTATAGGGCGACTAGGGTGATTATTGCGGCTCGTTATAAGGATTTAATTAGTTCTTATTTGGAGCGTAGTACGCCTTGGCGGGGTCAGCAAGATAGTCCAAAACCTAAACTCTATGGATTGCCGGTGGAGTTTAGTTCTGAGCCTACGGAGGAACCTTGTTGGGATGTAATTAATTTTGAGTTAGAAAAGGAGCCTGGGGTTCCAATTCGTTATCCTTATTTTCGATTGTTTGAATGATGTTTTGTGGGGTTTGGTGATTAGTCTTTGGTTGTTGGAAATAACTAAGGACTAATGACTAATAAGGTAGGAAAAAAGTTGACAAATAGTTATTTTTATGCACCACGTTTCTATACGAACTGCTAATATATATCGGGCAATGGCTTTTTATGAGTTGTTGGGTTTTAGGGTTTGTGAAAGGTTTACGGCGGGTATTACTTTGGCTTGTTGGATGGAGGGTTTGGGGGGAAGAATTGAGTTGTTACAAATTCCTGAACCTAAGCCGGCTGCGGATGCTTTTTTTGATGAGCATTATACGGGTTATTATCATTTGTCTTTTGATCTTACTGAGAGTGCGTCGGATTTGCCGATTTGGTTGGAAGGTTTACGGGGAAAGTTTGATGAGGCTGTGGGGGAAGGGGGAGAGTTTGTGCAGCCTTTAAAGGTTTTGTTGGAACCCACTCAGCAAATGATTGGGGAGGGGGTTTATGAGGTGGCTTTTATTGCGGATGCTGATAATTTGCCTTTGGAGTTTATTCGCCGGTTGAAATGATGGGTTTATGGTTTAATGAGGGAAGATTTAATAAGAGAAGAAAGGAGTTTTTGGAATGATTAAGAGTTGGTTGCGCTGGGGTTTGTTTGTGGTATTGGGGATGTTTTTGTGGTTGAGTTTTGTGGGGGGAGTTTTGGCTTTGCCGGTGGGGGATTTGTTAAAGCAGCCGGTGACGGAAGTTCGGGTTAGTTTGGGGAATGCTGAGAATGATTTAAAGTTTATTCCAAATAATTTTGAGTTTGTGGTGGGGAAGCGCTATAAGTTGGTTTTAGATAATCCGAGTTTGCAGAAACATTATTTTACTTCTAAGGATTTTGCTGATGCAAGTTGGACGCAAAAAGTGGAGGCGGGAAAGGTAGAAATTAAGGGGAATATTCATGAGTTGGAGTTGAAACCGGGGGCGATGGCTGAGTGGTTTTTTGTGCCGGTGAAACCGGGGAGTTATTTGTTACGTTGTCCTATTGCCGGTCATACGGAGGCGGGAATGACGGGGATGATTAAGGTTGTGGTGGATGCCTAAAACCGGCTTTTTAAGCATCATTTGCCATTGCTGATAGTATGGCTTCCTGACTTACGGTTTGATAGATTGAGTTGAGATGTTGAGTTAACGCTTGGGAAGCATCTTTTGTAGATTTTTCTGAGGGCAAAGGAATTGAACCAAGGAGGTCTAAAATTGTCCCACTATTGGGAGGGGGAACAATGACAACGAGGGCCGATTCTAAGCTTTCTTGGTATTCCCAAAAATGCTTTATTTCTGCCTCAGAAATAGCGTCTGATGTTGTTGATTTAGGCGGAACTTCTAAAAAGTCATTTTCGCCATTTATTCCGCGTTTTTGGCGCAATGTTTCGAGGACTTGTGCTTTGGTACGTCCCCGCAATTGAAATAAAACAAAGGGATCTTCGCTAAAGCGTTCTCCAAGTAAATAATATACTGCACTAATATGTTTACAGGGATTAGCTTTATCGGGACAACTACACCGGCTGCGGACTTCATCTAAACGAAAGGGAAATAATCTCACACCACTGGCTGCAAAAACATCTTCAATATTGTGTGGCATTTCTCCTGTTAAAAGTTTGGCAGAAAAAATTGCTCTTTCTGCCATCATTTCAATAATAAATTCCCATTGTTCATCACTAAAAGTATCTAACCCTATTGAAACTTTATAGGGTTGAGGATCGGTACCTTGAACAGTTGCTAAAACTTCTTCATTTTCAAATTCAATACTAAGGACATTTCCTTCTCTGGCATATTTCCAACCTCTTTCTAAACGCTTTTTAAAGCGATAAGAATTGAGTAAATCTAACCATTGTTGTGTCCACCATTGCCCATCAGCTTCTTGATTATAAATCATACAAAAACCCCCAGTACCCTCCGTGTCCTCTGTGAAACCTCTGTGTTCTCTGTGTGAAAAAAAAACCTAATATCTCATCCAAAAACCCAGAAACATTACTACCAGACAAAACTCACCTAAACATCAATAATAGCATTACGGTCAAGTAATAACAGATTTCTTAATTGATCAGTATCAAGTTCTGTTAACCAATTTTCACCGTCTCCAATAACTTGTTCAGCGAGGGCTTTTTTGCTTTCTATCATATCGTGAATTTTTTCTTCGAGGGTGCCGGTGCAAACAAATTTATGAACTTGTACATTGCGAGTTTGTCCAATGCGAAATACGCGGTCGGTTGCTTGATTTTCAACCGCTGGGTTCCACCATCTATCAAAATGGAAAACATGATTTGCCCGTGTTAAATTGAGGCCAGTTCCGCCTGCTTTTAAGGATAAAATCATTATAGGCGGGCCTTGCGGGTCTTGTTGAAAACGATCTACCATTTCCTCGCGTTTTTGTTTGCTGGTACTACCGTATAAAAACAATATTTCGCGCCCTAATTTTTGTTCTAAATAAGGTTGTAATAATTTTCCCCATTCCGCAAATTGGGTAAAAATTAAGGCGCGTTCTTTTTCTGCTAAAACTTCTTCTAACATTTCTTGTAAACGCAGAAGTTTACCTGATTGTTGGGGGTTGAGGGTGCCGGTTTTGCTAAACAAAATAGGGTGATTGCAAATTTGTTTTAGCTTTACTAACAACGCTAAAATCATGCCCCGGCGTTTTATTCCTTCGGAGGATTCTATTTCGATTAAAGATTGTTCAACGCTGTTTTGATAAAGCGATGCTTGTTCTTCAGAAAGCCCGCAAAATATGTTGTTTTCTTGTTTTTCTGGTAAGTCTTGAATTATATCACGGTCAGTTTTTAAACGCCGCAAAAGAAACGGTTGAACCAGAGAACGTAAAGTTTGCAAAGATGCGCTATCTCCGTATTTTTCAATGGGAATAGCAAAGCGGCGTTGAAAGAAGTTTTTAGCGCCTAAATATCCGGGGTTAAGAAATTCCATAATTGCCCATAATTCCGAGAGGCGATTTTCGACAGGGGTGCCGGTTAAAGCAATACGAAAATCACTTTCTATTTCGCGTACTGCTTGAGATTGTTTTGAGTCAGCATTTTTGATATTTTGGGCTTCATCTAATACAATTCCTTGCCATTTTACACTCTGCAAATCTTTTAAATCTCGCTGAACAAGGGGATAACTGGTCAAGATTATATTTTTGCCTTTTATTGCTTTGGCAAAGGCGTTTCCTTTGGGCCGGTTATTACCATGATATTGCATGACTTTTAAGGTGGGGCCAAATTTCCTAATCTCCCTTTCCCAGTTACCTAAAACAGAGGTTGGGCAAATTAATAAAATTGGTTTTTCTAAATCATCATTTTGTTGGAGATTAAGGAAAAAAGCAATGGTTTGAATGGTGTTGTGGCAAAGGATATTATTTGCTACAAAATTATGATGTTTGTTTACTTCCAAATCATAAACCCACCCTTCATATTCAATATTCTCAATTGATTCGATTTGGCAATAAAACACCTCTAAATCAAGCAGGCGTTGCAAATTTTGTTGAATCAAAGTCAAAAATTCTGTATCTAAATTCGCATAAGCTTCTAAGGTTTGAGTTGTCCATTTAGAAACTTTTTGTAAGCGATATTTTTGTTCTGAAACGCCGGCTAAAACACGATTGATTTCTGCAATTACTCTTTCTAAACTACTGCGAGAAAATTGTTGAGTTCCATTGATATAAACTGTGTTGTGCATTCCAAAATGACGCACCGGCAACCGTGTCATCTTAACTGCCTCCGCCACAATATCAGAAGCCGGTATTCCTTCAACATTTGTATTGCATATTTTTTGGCAAATTTGCTCTAATTTACGCTGTTTTTCTGGATAGCTAAATCCAATTTCCTCGGAATACCGGCGCGCAGAATTTCCTCCCAATGTACCAATATAATAAGGACGAAAAATACCTGAGCCATTAGTAGCACGTTTTTGTTTAGTTGTCACCCTTAACCAAATTCCAAACCGTCGTAAAAGTGTCGAAAGTTGCTGAATAATTTGCGGTGAAGCAGTGCTTATTTCCACCGAACTCATGTTAGTGAGAACTGAACTTTCCGCATCAAAATAGTGGCGCAAAAACAGCCGCACACTATCATTATCTGCCTGCATAATAAACGGCGGAAAAACCTTCTCCCGTGAACGTTTACCCCATTGATAACCTTTCGCTTCCAAAAAACGTCGATATTCCTGAGAATTAACACGCAAAACCGGCACTTTTCCAGGGAACTCTTGAATACTCGGACAATTGATTTTCAACCCATAGCGAATACCGATACGATGCAATATCTGGCGTAATTCCTCTAAGCAGAATTTATCATTTTGAGTAATCGTTAAAGTTCCAAATTGGCTATTTTCATATCCCTCCGAAATTTGCCATGCCAAAAACTGAACTAAATCAGGATCTTCTGCTTTTCCATTCCAGCACAATTTTGCCGGCACACAAATATAATTCCCCACCTTAAAATCATTTGTCCAACCATCTCGCGTCAGCAACTTATGCCGGCGAGTCATTGTAATACTACTGCCATCTTTAAGCGTTACTTTCCGCAACGTTTCTCGTACTTGTTGCCGGTATAAACGCCCTACAGAAGCTTGGACAATTTTGCCTGTATTTTCATCTATCGAATTAACCCATAATTCCTGAGTTGTTTTTGCCCAAAAACCCTCCCCATCAAACTCAGTTTTTCCTGCATAATTTTCCCAAATTTCTTGAGCTTTTTCAAGTTTGCCATTCACAAAAACATTGCTATCTCCCGTCGTGCATTTTCCTAACCCCATATCGTCCGCTAAACACGCACCTAAACCCCACTTTTCTAAAAATGCTAACCACCCCGCCCCACGCGCCTGATAATCTCTTAATTTTCCTTTAAAATTATCCGGCGTTTCTATTGCTTCTACTCCGCGATTTGTTGTTAAATTAGCAAACAAATCTTGCAAAGCCCCCGCCGCTTCAAAATTCACCACCGGCAACTTTTCAATTGTCTGCGTATCTCCGGTCGCTAACCTCAGTGCATCTTGCAAAGAAACTGCCATCTGATCTTTACGCCCGGCAAAAAACACTTCCGCAGCCTTCACATCCGACTGACGTAACTCTACCCACTCCCCATTAATTTCCACAAGTGGCGAATTTAACCTAACTAATTTATCAAATTCTGCCTTAGAAATTTTCTGGCCGCCAATGGTTAATTCCCATTTAAAATTGAGCAAACTTTGTAAGTTAATTTTATCGGTTTTTTTTAATTTAGGTGTTTCGGCTTTAATACTCAACCCCAGCCGGTTTGCCCAACCTTCTCGGTTTGCTAAACTTCCCGGTAAAACTACCCCTAAACCGCTATCTTCAAACCGCCATGCACCGGCTTTTAAAAATTCATAAGCTTGCAAAGGATTTAAATGACAAAACACCGGCGCTGCTTCATTTAAACTTGGTTCAATGGCAGGATTTAAACGCGATGCTAAACCCAAACCTTTTAAAAGTTTTTCTTGGGGTTGTTCTATGGTTCTTCCTTTATAAATTAATCGTTCCACCGGCCTATTCCAAATAACTTTTGCCTCTACTACTAACTCTGGATCATCAGCCGCCTGCAAACCATAATTTAACTGCCAATTACCTTTACCATTTTCCGGTGGTTGTAAGGAAAAACACGCCCTAAATTCCTCTTGTTTTAAGAGTTCATAATCTATGGGTGCTGTCCAACTTTTTAAGGCTGTTTCCAGCGATTCCCATTGCTGCAAATTCCCTCGCATTTGCCCAGATTTTGCGCCTAAAGCTGTTAAAAATTCTTTTGCCGGCTGCGGGGTAATAGGTGCCGTTAAAGTCTCGCTAATTACGCGAATTTGAGCGTCAAGCGATGCTGATAAAAAATTAAGCAATAATTCTTTTGAGGAAATTGGTAAATTAATAGCTAAATCGTTTTTTGTAGATAATTTTTTTTGATACGTTCGACAACTTAAAGGCATTTGTTTACTAAATTTTTGCAACCTTTCTCGATCTATTGTGCTATCTAACAACGGTTGCCAAACTGCAAAATAAGAATTTTCTTGTTGTTGAAGGGCCGGTAAAAACTTTCCCCTAGCCCGCAAATCTAAACCCCAGCGCGTCACATAACTCCAAAACCTCAAATTTCCCCCAAAAAACGATTCTTCGCCTAAATTTCCCAAGGGAAGCCCTTGAAGAAATTCTGTAGCTTCCCTTGCATTTAAACAAAGACCTTCTATTTGCCAAGGGTGAAGAAAAATCTCACTTTTTTCTGGATGATTTTCGTCAATACTTGTTGAGGGTTGTGCTTCTAAACTACCTGATAATAAAAATTTTGTGGGTAAAGCAATTTCTAAAGTTTGCCATTTTTCCTCTTCTAAGTTTTGGTTAGATTTTGATTTTTTATTCTTGGTATCTGGTCTTTTAAAACCTTGCCATTTAAGCTTGTTGGCTTGTTGAAGTGTTTGCAAAAAATTTAATAATTCAGTCGATGACATCGCAAATGGATAGCTAGTCGTTTCTGTCGATGTTGCATTTAATGGCCCAACTCGACGCCAAACTTCTCCCCAAATAAATAAAAATCCGCCTGTTGGCTGAACTACCCAGCTACCATGTAAAATTGCCATTTTCTTTACAAACCTTCAAATAAAAACTGTGCTTAACTATGCGTTATCTAATTATGCTCAAACCTTTTTTATTAGACGATTTTTTTAAAAAAATTTACCAACTTATCTTAAAAATTAACGTCAATTTATGGCCAAATGCACTCAAAATTGACCACAATCAGGTTTATTACAAGATGCGAAGCAAAGTAAATATTACGCCAATTCTTACTCACCAGTGACCTGTGATGAATGCTACGATTGGCGTAGAGAAGAATAAAGAAGGAAAACGTACTGCATGAAAGAACTCGATAAGTCGATATCCTTTGACGGGCGGGATATTCGGCTGAAGGTTGGCCTCCTCGCGCCACAGGCCGGCGGCTCAGTTTTAATTCAATCAGGAGATACGGCGGTATTAGTAACTGCTACTCGTTCGACAGGTAGAGAAGGAATAGATTTCCTACCCCTATTGGTAGACTACGAAGAAAGACTTTACGCAGCAGGTCGTATTCCAGGGGGTTTTCTGCGCCGCGAAGGACGTCCGCCAGAAAAAGTTACTCTGACTAGCCGGTTAATTGATAGACCTCTGCGTCCTCTATTTCCTAATTGGTTGCGCGATGATATTCAAATTGTTGCCACAACTTTGTCAATGGATGAGCAAGTCCCGCCGGATGTTTTAGCGGTGACTGGTGCTTCGGTGGCGGTTTTGCTGGCCCAAATTCCTTTTAATGGCCCAATGGCGGCTGTGCGCGTGGGTTTATTGGGTGATGATTTTATTATTAACCCAACCTACGCAGAAATTGAACGCGGCGATTTAGATTTGGTGGTGGCTGGTTCACCGGATGGTGTGGTGATGGTAGAAGCCGGTGCCAATCAATTGCCAGAACAAGATATCATTGAGGCGATTGATTTTGGTTATGAGGCGGCTTGTGACTTAATTAAAGCTCAGCAAGAGTTGCTGGCAGAATTGGGTTTAGAACTTGTTAAAGCTGAAGCGCCGGTGATTGATCCAACTTTGGAAAACTTTATCCGCGAACGCACAAGTATTGATATTAAGGGTATTTTGTCAAGGTTTGATTTAGATAAAAATGCCCGCGATGCAGCCCTTGATGAAGTGAAAGCTGCTAAGGTTGTGGCTGCTATTGAAGAATTGCCCGAAGAAGACCCTGTTCGCATTGCGGCTACTGCTGAACCTAAAGCTTTAAGTAATGTTTTTAAGGATGTTACTAAAGAGTTTATGCGCCGCCAAATTGTTGAAGATGGTGTGCGGGTAGATGGTCGTAAACTTGATGAGGTAAGGCCGGTTTCTTGTCGGGTTGGTATTTTGCCTTCTCGTGTTCATGGTACTGGTTTGTTTAACCGAGGACTCACTCAGGTGATGTCTGTGGTGACTTTGGGTACTCCTGGTGATGCTCAAGAGTTGGCAGACGACCTCCACCCAGAAGATGAAAAGCGTTATCTTCATCACTATAACTTCCCGCCGTTTTCTGTTGGCGAAACTAAACCGATGCGCGCGCCTGGTCGTCGGGAAATTGGTCACGGGGCTTTGGCTGAACGGGCTTTAGTGCCGGTTTTGCCTCCTCAACAAGAGTTTCCCTATGTTATTCGGGTGGTTTCGGAAGTTTTGTCTTCTAATGGTTCGACTTCTATGGGGTCGGTTTGCGGTTCTACTTTGGCTTTGATGGATGCCGGTGTTCCTCTTATTAAGCCGGTTAGTGGTGCCGCTATGGGCTTAATTAAGGAAGGTTCAGAAGTCCGCATTTTGACTGATATTCAAGGCATTGAGGACTTTTTGGGCGATATGGACTTTAAGGTAGCCGGTACCGATAGTGGTATTACTGCTTTACAAATGGATATGAAAATCAGCGGTTTACCGATGGAAGTTGTAGCCCAAGCTATCGAACAAGCTAAACCGGCCCGGATGCACATCCTTGAAAAAATGCTCAGTACCATTGATAAGCCTCGTACTGAGTTGTCGCCTTTTGCACCTCGTTTACTCACCATTAAAATTGATCCTGATTTTATTGGCATGGTAATTGGCCCTGGTGGTAAAACGATTAAAGGTATTACCGAAGAAACCGGCGCCCGTATTGATATTGAAGATGACGGTACGGTTACTATTTCTGCGGTGGATGGTGAAAAGGCAAAACGTGCTCGCACAATTATTATCAATATGACGCGCAAGTTGTCTGCTGGTGATGTTTATGTGGGTCGTGTAACTCGTATTATTCCCATTGGTGCTTTTGTGGAGTTTTTACCCGGCAAAGAGGGGATGATTCACATTTCTCAGTTGGCAGATTATCGTGTTGGCAAGGTTGAAGATGAACTTGCTGTGGGCGATGAGGTGATTATTAAAGTGCGGGAAATTGACCAAAAAGGTCGGATTAATTTAACCCGTTTGGGTATTCACCCCGATGAAGCGGCGGCGGCTAAGGCTGCGGCTGGGGCGAATAAATAACAGTTTCTTTGCTATGCTAAAAACTCGGTTTCTTGAAGAGACCGGGTTTTTAAGTGCCTATAAATGTTAGGTAAACAAAACTGAATAGAAGACCGATCTAGGGGCAACCACAGCCACCAATTGCGCCTATAAATGGTGCTGATTGTCATAATTTGCGTAAGTCCAATAAATATGAGGCGTGATCGTCTCCCAATTGGGATAAACGATCACGTTCTAGTCAGCTTTTAAACATTTTATAGCTCTGAGACTACTGTTGATTGCGGGTTTACGTTTACTGCAAAACTGGTGTCAATAGTTGTGTTTTTTTGTTTAGGCATCAACCACTTACCAAACTTGCTATAAAGCGCAGGAATCACCAGCAACGTTAACAGAGTAGATGTAAACAAACCACCAAAAACAACGATTGCCAATGGTTGCAGAATTTCGTTACCAGAACCGGCTGCCAGCACCAGCGGCAAAGTGCCTAAAGCCGAGGTGAGTGCCGTCATTAAAATCGCATCAATTCGCTCTAATGAACCTTTCACAATCACATCTTTAATAGGCATTCCCTGAGCAAACTTGTTGTTGTAGTTATCGACCAGCAACAAACCATTACGAACGGCAACCCCAAACAACGTAATAAAACCAACTAAAGAGGCAATAGACATCACACCCCCACTAAAAAGAATCGAAACAATACCCCCAACTAATGCAAGTGGTAAGTTGAGCATAATAGCGATTGTGGCAGGCAAAGACTTAACCGAGAAAAACATCAACACCGCAATTACAACTGCCGCCAGAATACTAAAAATTAACAGATTATTAGCGGCATTTTGCTCAGCCTCAAATTGTCCGCCGTACTGAATAAAGTAACCATTGGGCAATTGGACATTTTTCTGAATCTGAGATTGAATATCGCCCACCACACTGCCGAGATCACGTTCTGCTACGTTTGCTGAAACAACTATCAGCCGTGAAACATCTTCTCTGTTCACAACATTGGGGCCCATGCCGTAGTCTACTTTGGCGACGGTACTCAGGGGGATTACTTGGCCCGTTGGTGTAGAGATCGGAATCCCACGAATGGCATCTAAATTATTGCGAGCCGATTCTGGTAAGCCCACCACAATATTAATCAGTTGTTGATTCTCAGGCACTTGCGACACAACACTACCATTCAGCGCTGTTTCGACAATCTCTGAAATTGCCTCCATACTCAAGCCGTACCGAGCCGCTGCTGAGCGTTGGTATTGAATTTGTACCTGACGAATCGGTAATTGAGGTTCAAGCTGCAAATCAACCACCCCAGCAATCGGTTTGATCACATCCCGCACCTGTTCGCCAATGCGGCGCAGTTCGGCAAGATCAGGGCCAAAGATTTTCACCGCGATTGCACTTCTCACCCCAGACAGCACTTCATCCATGCGGTGTGAAATAAACCCACCTATATTAGAAGCAACCCCCGGCAGTTTGTTGAACGATTCCCGCAGTTGCTTAATACTGGCTTCCCGGTCTTTCATTGCCAGGTCACTCAGTTCTACATCAACGTGCGCCATATTGACACCGGCCCCATCAGCATCGCCAGGAGAGCGTCCAGAACGGACTTGCACCCACTCAAAAAGCGGATTATCTTTAAGCGAGTTAGACAATGCCATACCAGCCCGATTTGTCATATCCAGTGAAACACCAGGAAACAAGACCATCGAGTTAACCATTGATTTCTCCTGAAATTCAGGCAGAAAAACCCGTCCCAGCGAAGGAACGATAGCAAACGCCGCAACTAGAGACGCTAGTGCAACACCCAAAATGATTTGCGGTGCTCGCAGCGACAAGTCGAGCAACGGACGATAAAGCCGTTGTGCTAATCGAGAAACAAACGTATTTTCGAGGGGTAGAGGACGATTTGCCAGCAGAATCGCACACATTGCCGGAGTGAGAGTCATTGCTACAAAAAGAGAAGCCGCTATCGAAAGCAAATAAGCCCAGCCCATCGGGGCAAAAATATTTCCTTCCACGCCGGTCAAACTGAAGATCGGCGCAAACACCACAATGATGATCACCGTTGAAAAGACAACAGCCAATCGAACCTCTACAAAAGCATCAAACACGACTTTAAACGCCGGAATCGGATGCCCTTGGGCTTGATTTTCTCTAAGTTTGCGGTAGCAGTTCTCCATATAAACGATTGAATCATCGACAAAGCCCCCCAATGCCACGACCAGACCTCCCAAGGTCATGGTATTGATGCCCAGTCCAAAGGCTTTCATCAGCATCACCCCAATCAAAAGCGATAGGGGAATGGCACTTAGAGTAATCAGGGCAGTACGCCAGTTCATTAAGAACAGCAGCATAATAACTGAGACAATGACAATGCCTTCGAGCAGAGAACTGCCAACATTGCGAATAGCAGTATCAATGAAATTGGCTTGACGGAAAGTCAGCGCTATCTGCACATCCGCTGGGAAAGTTTTTTGCAAAGATTGCATAACCCGTTCAACGGCTCTGGTGACGGTGGGTGTATCCACATCGGGCTGCTTGTTAATCATCAAAACCACCGCCGGCTGACCATTAAAGCTGGCATCTCCCCGCTTGAGGGCTGAGCCGGTTTTGACCTCTGCCACATCGCCGAGCAAAATCGGTTTGCCGTTCTCGACCTTCACGACAGACTGGCGCAAATCTTCAACAGACCGCACCTGTCCCATCCCACGAATTAGTAGCTCTTGACCTCCACCAATCAGAAAGCCTGCCGGTGCATTGGAGTTTGCACCTTTGGCTGCGTCGGTGACTTGGGTGAGAGAAACGTTGAGCGCTCGCAACTTTGCCGGATCAATCAGCACTTGTTCTTGTCTTTCATCTCCCCCGTAGATGGTGACTTGAGAAACGCCCGGTACAGAAAGAACTTGATTGCTGAGGCTAGTTTCAACCAGACGGCGCAAGTCCATTAGTGAAGTTTGCCCTTGCCCATTGAGGGTGAAAGCATACTGTAAAATTGTCCCTAACGGCGATACGAGCGGCGAAATTTCTGGGGCGTGTGCGCCTTCGGGTAACTGACTTGTGATCTGCTGGAGTCGTTCTGTCACCGATTGCCGCGCTTTGTAAATATCGGCATCTTCATCGAAAACTACTTGCACCATTGATAGGCCAACCTTAGAGGATGATCGCACGAGCGTCACACCAGGTAAACCATTTACAGCACTTTCAATGGGTACTGTAATTTGGGCCTCAACTTCTTCGGGAGCCAGGCCGGTTGCTTCAGTATGGATGTCTACTTGGGGCGGTGCAAATTCGGGAAATACATCCAGCGGCATTTGGGTGATGGTGAAGATGCCCCAGAGGGTTACTAAAATGGCACCCACAACAATTAGCCATCGCTGGATGATCGAAGTTTTAAGGATTTGATTGAGAAGGGAGTTGAGCATCTTAGGTTATAAGTTTTCTTCTTTGTTAGACAAGGAATTCTTTTTCTTACGACCATCGGCTATTACGGCTATCCCTCCAACCAGTAAAGCGATTCCCCCTCCTACAGCTATTAAAGGCCCGCCAGGAAAACCACCGGCCTGTTGAGTCGCTTCCGCTGAAGCGACTAAATTTCCGGCCTTATCATGGCTGTGGGGGATGCCCTGTGCATCTGCCTGTGCATGGGCAGTATCCGTCTTAGTGAAGGTGCTTGTAGCTGGTTGTGAAGCGACGGGGCTAGGTGATGCTGTGGTACTTTGAGTTTTACGCGACTCTGCATACAAAGATAAACCGCCTTGAGTGACGAGCTTTTCGCCAACTGATAACCCGTTAGTTACTTCAATTAGTTCGCCTTTGGTTGTGCCGGTGGTAATAGGAACGGGCTCATAAAAATTTTCATATTGCACAAAGACTAACTGTTTACCATCGGCATCCACCAGTGCGGTGACGGGAATTAGAACCGCATTGCTACCATCTGTAGCAGGCTTTATCGCTGTCACCATAATCCCCATAACCTGGTCGGTTTGAGCATTGACCGGCACTCGGTTAATTCCTCCCTCTGCCTGGAATTCATCCCCATGTCCTACATGAGCATAGCTAACAGTGGGGGTAGCTACTACTAAACCAGCAGCCAGTATGCAACCAATCAGCGACAAAGGCTTCATAATACTTCCTCACAACACGGGAAATTTCAAAAAAATTCTTCCACAGCTTAACAAGGGGCCGGTGAAAATCAGGTGAAATGATGGATGCTTGGATAAAATCAAGCTCGTGGTTTATTTCAAAAGACAATGCGTGTTTTGTTGGTGGAAGATGAAGCGGATCTAGGGCTGGCAATTAAGCAAGTTCTGGTTAGTGAAAAATATGTCGTAGACTGGATGCTTGACGGTTCTCAGGCATGGCATTGTCTGGAAAGTCAGTGGACAGACTATACGGTGGTTATTGTTGATTGGCTGCTTCCTAAGATGTCAGGATTAGAGCTATGCCAAAAACTGAGATTACACCAAAAAACTTTACCTGTGCTTATGCTTACGGCGCTGGGGCAACCGGAAAATCGAGTCAAAGGGTTGGATGCTGGGGCGGATGATTATTTGGTCAAGCCTTTTGTGATGGAAGAATTGTTAGCACGGCTGCGGGCTCTTCAGCGGCGCTCACCCCAGTTTCTGCCCCAAAACCTCCAGGTTGGTGCTTTTAGTGTCGATTATGCCAATAATGCTTTGTCTGTTACCAATACTCAACCACCTCAAACCATCCCATTAACTGTTAAGGAATTTCAGATCCTTACCTATTTGATGCAAAATCCTGATCGGATTATTGCAGGTAGCAAAATTCGACATCAATTGTGGGATTTAGAAGAAGAACCAATTAGTAATGTTGTCGCTGCTCAGATGCGATTATTGCGGCGGAAACTCGCCAGCTATGGATGTGCCTGCCCTATTGAGACGATTCCAGGTCAGGGTTATCGTTTCAATACATCTGTGTGAAAAGTGCAACAATGAACAGTCATCACCTGTTTCGCCGCAGCCGCATTCGTTTAGCCTTTTGGTATGCCTCTGTGATGGGGGTAATTTTGAGTTTGTCTGGGTTAGGTATGTATCGTTCTTTGGTGCAGTCAAACTGGACAGCGCTAGAGCGAGAAATTGAGTCGATTGCTGGAACATTGCATGATAGTCTCGAACCGATGTTACCTGCTTCAGGCGATACAACGTCTGTTTTGCAACAGGTTTTTCCTGAACTTTGCCTGGCTGAGCAGCCCTGCAACAGCAATCCAACGCTTATTGAGCGTCACACGATTGGCATTAGTGATCGTAGTACCTACTATATTCGTTTGTTTGATCATCGCGGTAAACTCCTTGCCTTTTCCCCGAATCAACCGGCCTCTCTTCCTAACAGTTTAAACAGAGAACTTTGGCAAACATTTCGCACTGCTGAGGGAATTCGATATCAACAATTCACTACGATTCTGCACAGTGCTAATGCACATCAGCGATTCTATGACCGAAATTTTCATCCCTCTTGGGGATATTTGCAAGTTGGGCGAACTCTTGCACCGTTTGATGCTGAAAATAAGCGAATTCTGTGGATTCTACTGGTTGGTTTTCCTCTTGCTTTGTTTGTGGTGGCTCTCTCTAGTTGGTGGCTTTCAGGGTTGGCAATGAAACCAATTTATCAGTCTTACCAGCGACAACAACAATTTACTGCGGATGCTGCTCACGAACTGCGTTCTCCTCTTGCTAGTCTTTTGGCAACGGTAGAAGCTGTCTTGCGTTTACCGTTTTCTGATTCTCAAAATATCTATGTGATGTTAAATACAGTCGAGCGGCAAGGACGACGTTTAAGTTATTTAGTCAATGATTTGTTATTACTAAGCAATTTGGAACAAAATACGTTTTCACAACAGTTTCAATTATGTTGTTTAAATGATTTGATTAATGATTTATCAGAGGAGTTTTTAGAACTTGCGTTTGCATCAGACATTAAGTTATTTAATCATGTTCCTGTTGATTTAATTTATGTTTTAGGAAATGAGCAGCAGCTATATCGAGCAGTATCTAATTTAATTGCAAATGCAATTCACTACACTCCTTCTGGAGGTTGTGTTGACATTAATTTACAAAGCCGTGATCGCTTTGCTGTGATTACGGTTAAAGATACCGGAATTGGGATTGCATCGACAGAGTTATCTCGCATTTTTGAACGTTTTTATCGGGTTGATGGGGCTCGTTGTCGTAAAACAGGGGGAACGGGATTAGGATTAGCAATTGTTCAAGCAATTATACAAGCTCATCGCGGTACGGTTACTGTGACTAGCGAGATAGGAAAAGGCAGTCAATTCTCTCTTTTGTTGCTTGAACAAAAGGTTGTCTGAACTTACAAAAAGTTAATTTTGTGCAATTTGTTCAAAAAATCTTGCCTATCAAATTTAAAATAATATCACAATCAGCAAATCTCTGATTTAACCGGCTATTTAAACCGAGTTGGGTTTTAAAAACTCAAGATTAGTGATTGGGTAAAATTAAGCACTTTTATTCAATCACTAATCAGCAATCACCTTTTTCTTTACTTTTTTTAAATTTTAAAAAATTTTCAAGCAGTCTCTTGACAAAAATGGAAAAATACCCATTCAACTCAAAACCAAAAATCTAGGTATCGATTTGTGCAGCAAAAAGCCTTAAACTAAAGGGTGCAATTTTTGTAGTTAATTTAACAGGCTAGATGCCTGTAGTAGACCTGTGAGGAAAATCGTTTTAGCCGGCAATTGGAAAATGTACAAAACCCAGGCAGAAACACGGTCGTTTTTGCAAGGGTTTTTACCCCTAATCAATGACACCCCAGAGAATCGAGAAATTGTTCTCTGTGCTCCTTTTACAGACCTAAGCACTCTTAATGCGAGTATGCACGGTTCTCGGATTATGCTGGGTGCCCAAAATGTCCACTGGGAGGATGCTGGGGCTTTTACTGGGGAAATTTCTGGCCCTATGTTGCTAGAAATGGGGGTGCGTTATGTTGTGATTGGTCATAGTGAACGCCGGCAATATTTTGGGGAAACTGACGAAACTGTAAATAAGCGCCTCAAAGCGGCTCAAAAACACGGGCTTACTCCTATTTTGTGTGTTGGTGAAACGAAACAACAACGGGATAATGGTGAAACGGAAGCGCATATTTTTAGTCAGTTAGAAAAAGATTTAGTAGACGTAAATCAACAAAATCTTGTTATTGCTTATGAGCCAATTTGGGCTATTGGCACCGGCGAAACTTGCGAGTCTAAAGAGGCTAATCGGGTGATTGGTTTAATTCGCAGTAAACTGAGCAATTCTAATGTCACAATTCAATACGGTGGCTCGGTTAAACCAGATAACATTGATGAAATTATGGCTCAGCCAGAAATTGATGGGGTTTTGGTTGGGGGTGCGAGTTTAGAACCGGCCAGTTTTGGACGAATTGTTAACTATAAGTAGGTAAAAAACTATGGGTGAGACAGAGGACACAAAAAAATTACGAGTTCGCAACAGTGTTTTTAATTGGGGCGAACAAACTTATATTATGGGTGTCCTCAATGTCACGCCTGATAGTTTTAGTGATGGCGGAGATTTTGATTGTTTAGAAAGGGCAATTGAAGGGGCTCAAAAACTTGTTACTGCTGGTGTTGATATCCTTGATATTGGGGGTCAATCTACTCGTCCGGGGGCGGAAGAAGTTTCGGTTGTTGAAGAAATTAATCGTGTTTTGCCGGTGATAAAAGCTTTGCGAAAAGCCGGTTTTGATGTGCCTATTTCGGTGGATACAACACGCTCAGAAGTTGCTAGGGCTGCGATTGAGTGTGGTGCGGATATTGTTAATGATATTTCGGGGGCGACTTTTGATGAAAAAATGTTGTCAACGGTTGCCGGTTTAGATGTTCCTATTGTGTTAATGCACATTCGGGGAACTCCCCAAACAATGCAAAAATTAACTGAATATAAAGATTTAGTTGGGGAAATTTACGAGTTTTTCTCACAAAGAATTGAGGCGGCTGTTGGGGCCGGTGTTTCTCGTTCTAATATTATTTTAGATCCGGGTATTGGCTTTGCTAAAACTTATGAACAAAACTTAGAGTTAATTCGCAAACTTGGTGATTTTTCCGGGTTGGGTTGTCCTCTTTTAGTTGGCCCTTCTCGCAAAAGTTTTATCGGTCATATTTTAAATAAACCAATTCCTAAAGATCGGGTTTGGGGTACTTCTGCTGTCTGTAGTGCGGCGGTTAGTTTTGGTGTGGATATTTTGCGAGTTCATGATGTTGCTGAAATGCGAGATGTGGTAAGGGTTGCTGATGCTATATTTCGCTAATTTGTGATTTATAAAAGGCAGTGTTTAATCAAAATAAATGATTAGTTGGAAGTGCCTTTTGTGTTTGTGTTGGGTTTATTTGTTGTGTTGCTATTTGGAGGTGCCGGTGGCTGTGCGGCTACTGTTCCATCCATACCGCCATTTTGTAGCAATTCTCCAAAGGTTTTCCCCATAGGTTCAGGACTCATATAAACTATTTTTGTATTGGGACTTTCGCTTAATCTTTCACTTGCATCTACATATCTTTGGGCTACTAAATATTGCAAAACTTCCCGACTACTAGGATGGGTTCGCAGGGCGTCGGCTAGTTTTTTCATTGCTTCTACTGTTCCTTCTGCTTCTAAAATTGCTGCTCTTTTTCGGCTTTCAGCGGCTTTTTCCATTTCTAAAGCTTCTAAAACCATTGCTGCCGGTTTGATGTCTTTTACTTCTACTCTCATGACTTTTACTCCCCAGCGTTCGGTTTCATCGTCGAGTTTTTTTAAGAGTTTTTTATTAATATCTTCTCTGGAAGAAAAGGTAGTTTCTAATTCCATTTGACCAATTTGTGAGCGCATGGTTGTAACAACTAAGTTAATTAATGCTTCTTCAATGTTTTCGACTTTATAATAAGCTAACTGTAGTTCGATAACTCGCCAATAAACAACTGCATCTACTGTTAAAGAAACATTGTCTTTAGTAATAGCTTGATGAGGAGCAATATCTAATACTCGTTCGCTAAGAGTATCCTCTAATACTACGCGATCAATAAGGGGATTAACGAAGTTGAGACCGGCATTCAATTTGGTATGAAATTTACCTAATCTTTCTACAAGTGCTTGATTTTCTTCGCTTACTATTTTGATCGAGCGCACGCCTAAACCAAAGGCAATACCAAGAATCGGGATAAAAATTGCAACTATTGTTTCCATACATAATACCTTCAGACTCGGCACAAGTTACTTAAAGTGTAGCAATCAAGCTTATTTTATGCCAAAGTTGTAGGCTAAAAGCATAGGTTTAATAGTTTGTAAGTTTTAGATCGGAGGGGTTAACTCTTTAAAAATTTACTAATTAGAAGCATTTAATTATTTGTAGGATGCTTCGAGCGTAAGCGCAACCCATCAAAGCCTCTATTGTGTTGGGTTTCGTTCCTCCACCCAACCTACATTACCTAGAAATTAATTAAGTTGACTTACTTAATTAGTTTGTTGTAAGGCTTTGGTTTTTTGATTTTAAAAATATCTTAATTAATAAGTTACTTTAAAATTTTATGCACAAATAGGATTTGGTTTTCATTAACTTATCCCATTTTTTCCTCTGTCTTGAGAAATATTCATGATTATTGATAAAGGTTTAAATCCATAAAATCCAAATCTGTCTTATGGAAGATTCAACTATTAAAAAATAACCATTAAATGAAGAAAGTATAAAAGACAACCAACGCAAAATAGGAGTTAATTTATGCAGGGTTCTCAAAGCCTCAGAGCGGCTCAAGTTTTCACCGGCAACGCTCAACAAATTGTCCAAAATTTCTCTACCCTCAGCACCGATGATAAGCTGGCTTTGCTGTATTATATCTATGAAAAAATGGGAGATTCTATTACCCCAGCCGCACCCACCGCAGCACAACCAGAAATAGCCCCCATTTTGCTAGGAGATTTTTACAATTTATCAGACGAGCAACAATTAAATGTCATGCGGGCTATCGTCAACCGCGAAGATACAGAATACTCTCGCGCCTATGGTGCATTAACTGCAAATAATCAGTTAGTAGTTTGGTATGCTTGGGCTCAAGGCATGGGCGATACCGTTGTAGATATTCCTGCAAATTATCAAGCTTCTGAAGCAATTAATAACCTTTTAGGTCAAATTGAAGGCTTAGAATTTCAAGATCAAATTTCAATTTTCCGTCAAGTTGCTGAAGGTATGGGTTATACCGAAGTTGTGCAAAAAACAACTCTTGCAGAAACCGGCGTCACCCCAAGTTTATAACTTTTCATTAAAAAAAGTCCCCCTGGGGGACTTTTAACTACAGGTTTTAACAATTATTTACAAACAATTATCTATTCTTGATTAAGGTTTAAATCTGGTAAATTAATTTTAGAAATTACTGTTACCAAAGCACTCGCATCAAGAGTAATACTTTCCATTGGCAAAGCCCGTAAAACACTAGGAACACTAACTTGATTAACCATTTCCGCAGCTAGTAATACGGCACTTTGCAACTGTTCTAAACTGGTTCCTGGTAATGCAAGTTTAACAGCTTGTTCAATGCGTTCTCCAGATGGAGAATTAAATAATTCTTGCAGTTTTTTATCTGCTTCTTCCCGGTTCACTTCTAAACGTTCTGATAAAGCGCTTTTCACGTCTGGTGTTAATAGATAAGCAAAAGGTTTAAGGCTTTCAGAAACTTCGCCACTTTCTGCATAACGTTCTATATCTTCCACCGGCACTTGATGTTGAAAAGGCCCTAATTTGACTATTAAAATATCGGCTGCAAAAGCCGGCATTCCAAAACCAAAAATACTACCTCCAGCAACCATTCCCATCAATAGGGTTTTTAAAAACCAGGAGTGAGTTTGTTTTGAAAATTTGCAACTCAACCAACTAAGCTTTTTCATAAATTTTAAATTCTCGTCTTTTTGACTTCTAAGTTATTTTATCGAATTTAGCAGAGACCTATTTGTTCCTCAAGTATGGTATTAAATAAGAACTATGGCGGAATTTTGCTAATTCCCTCTTCTTTATTCACCTCTCCCCCCATAACATTATGCCGGCCGGTTTACCGATTGGATTTCCTTTACCTACAGAACATAACATTATTGAATTAAAATTTTATCCCGAATATCGCGCTGTCACTTATACCCACACCGGCCAGCCGCAATATGCAACCCAAGCTGCTTTTGACTCACTCTACCAGCATATTAGCAGCAATCAAATTGCCATGACCACACCAGTTGAAGCGCGTTACCTAGAAGAAGAAACAACTGTTGAAGTGTCTTTTCTTTACCCTAATTCTAACATTAATCCCCACCAAATAAACCCCAATGTAAAAGTTACAGACTATCCAGCCATGACTGTAATTAGTGCCGGTATTCAAGGCGCTTACACTTGGGAAAACTATCAAAACTATCTTCAAAAATTGCAAAACTGGTTAGCAGAAAATCCTCAATACCAAATAGCCGGTCCTCCACGTCGGCTACTTTACAATTCTCCCATGACACCAGAACAAATGAAACGAAGTGAGGTACAAATACCTGTGCGCTTAGTTCAATAAAAACTCCTACTCAGCCATACCAAATAGACAAAAGATTGGGCTTTTAAACCCAACCTTTTAAAGAAAATTTAACTCATAATTTTAACATCGCGGTGAGAAAAACCATGCTTGCGTAATTCTTCAGTTAAAGCAAGTTGATTTTCCACACGATCCACAAATAACACACCATTAAGGTGATCCATTTCATGTTGAATAGCGCGAGATAATAAACCCGTTGCTTTTAAACTTTGAGGCCGTCCCAACTCATCTTTATACGACACCTCAATAACTTCGGGACGAACCACATCCATATAAACTCCTGGTACACTCAAACAGCCTTCTTGATAAGAACACAACTGCTTGCTAATTTGTTTAATAGTCGGATTAATCAAAATTAGAGGCCGGTTTGCCGCATTTTCAGGATCGCAGTCTATAACAATTAATTGTTTATGAATACCAACTTGTGGTGCCGCCAAACCAATACCATCAGCACTATACATCGTTTGTAACATTTCTCGAACCAACAGCCGAGTTTCCGCATCAACCTTAGCGATGCGCTTGGCATTCATTCGCAAAACCCGATCCCCAATATGATGAATTTCCAAGGGGGGATTGTCTAATTTTTTCTTCTCAACTAATACGTCAGCACTCATGAGTTATTCTTTTTCGCGTTTGACCTTTACTTATATTGTGACATTTTGTTAACCTGGGCGCTACTACCTTTAGGTTCTTTCTGAAATTTTACTCATCCTTCCACCGGCGCGTCCCAAAAAACTGACAAGAATAAGCTGCTATTTTTGCTGCCGACTTCAACGCCTCGGTAAAACCTTCCTCTAAAATATAATAACAAAAAGCACCATGAAAAATATCTCCTGCACCCAGGGTATCAACCACAACATTAATAGCAGGTATTTCTACCTCACCTCTACCCTTTGCTGTTTGATACAAAATTGATTTTTCTCCCCGCGTCACAGCAATATTTAAAATTCCTATATCAGCCAAATAATCAAACACATCCTCGCTTGTTTTACACCCAGGAGGATAAAATTTTTCCGAACAAACAGCATAACTAACGAACGGTAATAACTTTTCTAAACCGACTTTCCAACTACCCCCATCCAACACCACCGGCACATTTTTATTTTTCGCCAACCTTGCCAGTTTTTCTCCTACCGGCAATTGATGACCATCCACTAAAATAATATCAACATTCTCTAAAATATCTGGCAAAATATTTAACTCGCTTGCTTGAGATTTCGTAGCATTAATTGAAATAACAGCCCTTTCGCCGGTAGATTGAGTCACAATAATAGAAGAAACCGGCGGACTTTCTAATCGTTCAGCATCTAAATCACTTAACTCTACACTGCACTTTTCTAAATCTTCTAAAATCAAGTTTGTAATAGGATTTTTCCCCACCCCTCCCAGCAAAATTGCCTTATTTCCTAACTGCGAAAAAGTAACCGCTGCATTAGTTGCCGGCCCCCCGGCTGCCACCATTGAATCAACAGCCACAACTTTCTCATTTTGCCCAGGAAATTTACTTGTTAAATAAATAAAATCCAGCGTTACCAAACCCGAAAAAATACCTTTTTTCACCATTCTAAAGTAGGCATTGCCCACCCACTAACTTTTAGTTAAATAACATATTTCTTGGTTTTTAACAAGTATTATTTTAAGGATTTTAGTATTTTTATGCTATAATTTAACAACCCCAAAAATTTACACTTTTCCCATGAACCAAAACCCTTTAAAAACTCATACACTTTATATTGTTGGAACTCCTATCGGCAATTTAGAAGACATGACTTTTCGGGCTGTCCGAATCTTACAAAATGTTGATTTAATTGCTGCTGAAGATACCAGACACACGGGCAAACTTTTACAACATTTTCAAATCACCACACCCCAAATTAGCTATCACGAACATAACCGCCATGAACGCATTCCAGAATTGTTAGAAATCCTCCAAAAAGGCAAAACCATTGCCCTTGTTACAGATGCAGGAATGCCCGCTATTTCTGACCCTGGTTATGAACTTGTGAAAGCTTGTATTGAAGCCGAACTTAATGTTATTCCCATTCCCGGTTCCACTGCTGCCATTACTGCCTTATGTGCTTCAGGATTAGCAGCAGATCGTTTTATTTTTGAAGGATTTTTACCAACCAAAACAAAAGACAGGCAAACACGTCTTCAAGTTTTAAAAACCGAATCACGGACTATAATATTATACGAAGCACCCCACCGCTTACAACAAACCTTACAAGATTTAACAACGGTTTTAGAACCAACCCGACAAATTGTTTTAGCCAGAGAATTAACAAAAATTTATGAGGAATTTTGGCGGGGAACCATTGCCCAAGCCCTTACTTATTATGAAACAGAAACCAACCCCAAAGGTGAGTACACAGTAGTAATTTCGGGATTGCCAGAACAAGATTTAATTTTATCCGAAGATACAATAAAATTAGAACTCCAAACTTTGCTCAATCAAGGAATGTCACGGTCTCAAGCAAGCAAATATTTATCCGAACAAATAAACCTACCAAAACGACAAATTTATCAACTAGCATTAACTTTGTAGAGTACAATAAAAACCATGAAAAAACTACTACCTTTAATTTTCACCCTTATTATCCTAACCGGCTGTCAAAAAACAGCCAACCAAACCCCACCACCCCCAGAAAATACCACCAGCCAAACAACACCAAAACCACCCAACCCACAAGCCCTGGAAAACAGCGCCATAACCTCAAAAAGCATAGGCGCAGCCAAACTGGGAATGACACTCAAAGAATTAAAAAACGACTTGGGAACTAGCGCCAAAATTCAAACAAAATCACCCTACATTGTAGACTTTGATGCCCTAGAAATTAGCCAAAACGGAAAAATCCAATACTATATTTTATACCCAGCCGGCCAGCCCCTCAAAGACAGCGATTTGATCACACTTTTATTAACAGAAAATCCAGACTACAAAACCGAAGAAAAAATCGGCCCCGGAACCTCTATTAAACAAGCCGAACAAACCTATGGAACACCTAAATTATCCTACAACATAGACAATGAAGGTAGAGAAATAGCCACCTTTAAAAACCAGCCAAAAAACCTATTATTTATGCTTGGAAACGCCAACAATTCCACCCTAGCCGGCCTTTATCCAAAAGAAAACGACTCCTATCACGAAACCAACAAATATCGCCCAGAAGCCAAAATTCGCGCCATCATGGTTACCTGTCGTGGGCAAGAATGTAAATAATAAGCAGCAAAAAATTATACCAAATCAGTCAACATAAACACATCTGACCCGAAACCTAACCCCAAGCCCCAAAAAAGTTTTTTCCAAACCTTACAAAACCAACACCCTCAAGTCACAAGCATCCGGTAGTATTAAAACAAAACAAAGGGAGTGGCAACAGATGAGTGCAGTCAACACAGGAAAAATTGTATTCGGAACCGACGGCTGGCGCGGGATCATCGCCAACGATTTTACTTTTGCCAACGTATGCAAAGTAACCCGCGCCATTGCCAGCTACTTAGAAACCGCCTACACAAAAGACCGGCCGGTATTAGTCAGCTATGACACCCGCTTCTTAGCCGATCAATTTGCCCGCACCGCCGCCGAAGTATTAGCAGATAACGGCTGGAATGTCAAGATAGTAGACAGAGATTGCCCCACGCCGGTGATCGCCTACAACGCCAAATACCTCAACTCCGCCGGCGCCCTGATGTTCACAGCCTCCCACAACCCAGCCCCCTACTGTGGCATCAAATATATACCCGATTATGCCGGCCCAGCCACCAAAGAAATCACCGACGCCATAGTTGGCAATATAGAAACCTCCTCCGACGCCCCACCAAGTGGCAAAAACTCCAGCAAAATCAGCAGCTTTGACCCCAAACCCGACTATCTAAAATTTCTCTATACGATCATTGACGTAGAACGCATCCGCAGCGCCCAGCTTAAAGTCAAATATGATGCCCTTTACTCCACCTCACGCGGCTATCTTGACACCGTATTAGAGCATTGTGGCTGCGAAACAGAAAGCTTTAACACCTACCGCGATGTACTTTTTGGTGGTGGAATGCCCGAACCCAAAGGCGAACAATTAGTGGGATTAGTGGAAGCCGTCAAAAAAGACTCCGCAGACTTAGGATTGGCCACCGACGGCGACAGTGACCGGTTTGGCGTAGTCGATGAATTAGGCAATGTTTTAACGCCTAATACTATTTTGCTATTACTAGCCCGTCACCTCGTCAAAAATAAAGGCAAACACGGCGCAATTGTCCGTACAGTCGCCACAACTCACTTATTAGATAACCTCGCCGCCACCTACGGATTACCTCTTTATGAAACCGCCGTTGGTTTTAAATATGTTGGCGAAAAAATGCGCGAAACTACCGTTTTAATTGGCGGTGAAGAATCTGGCGGTTTAAGTGTAATTGGTCATATTCCTGAAAAAGATGGAATTTTAGCCGATATGCTAGTTGCAGAAGCAATTGCCTATGAAGGAAAACCTCTTTCTCAATTAGTAGAAGAAGCCATCAGCGAAGCCGGTGGGCCTTTATATAACAAACGCCTTGACCTGCATTTAGAAGATGCCCACAAAGCCGCTGTCCTCGATTCTTTCACTAAAAATCCACCTAAAGAAATTGCTGGAATTGGTGTTAAGGAATTAGGGCGTAAAGATGGCAT
Source organism: Halomicronema sp. (assembly GCA_036704045.1). GTDB lineage: Bacteria > Cyanobacteriota > Cyanobacteriia > Cyanobacteriales > Oscillatoriaceae > Ancylothrix. Next base: position 64,949 of record DATNQM010000019.1, read on the forward strand.
TAAGCTTTATTTAGAAGAAGGAAGTTGGGTATTATTACGTCCGTCGGGAACTGAACCTCTGATGCGCGTTTATATGGAAACCAACTCGCCAGAAAAAGAGGCAAAAGTTGCCGAATATATGCAGCGTGTGATTAATGATATGGCACCGGCTGCTGTTTAAAATTTGTCAGACACTTTAATTTTGTTCAGTCTCAGAAACTCGGTTTCTTTAAGAAACTGGGTTTCTTTAAATCAGTAAAATAAGTTTATGAAATTGATTTTTCCCATCATAATTTGTCTTATTTTTGCTTTTTGGTTAATCGCTATTGCGATCCTCTCTGTCCAAAATGCCACTGTTGTTTCTTTAAAATTTTTAAGCTGGCAATCTATTCAAATGCCGGTGGGAATTGTTTTAGCGATGAGTGCAGGCGTTGGCTTGCTCGGTGGAGCTTTTGCCCAACTACTTTTAAAGGACTCGGAATAATACCACTTGTCAATTTAGGGAAATATTTGGAGAATTATATATCATATTTAAGTTAATTTGTCAAGTCCTATCTACAAAAAAAATCCCCATGAAGGGGGAAATTTTAGAGAACGAAAAAACTAAATAGAATACACTTGACCATCTATCAACAGCCTAGTGATGCCTTTGGCATAGAGATAAGAGCTAGTTTTTTGTAGCATCCTGCCATCAGGAACTTTAATTACCCGCTGACTGCGATTAGAAAACCGACGGGCAACGCGATGGTTATCAAAAACCGGCAAAGTTTTTTGTAACACTTCCGCAGGCGGAATTTGACCGAGATCGCCAAAATCGCGTAAAGGTCTAACGATCAATTCGGCTGCCCGGTCTACCACTAAATAACAAGTTTTTGGTAAAGAAGCTTCCGCTAGAGGTAAAACACGAACCTGGCCGGTAGTACGAAATCGGCCTTGAGGAGAAGGTAAGTCATAGTCATCTTCATCATTGAAGTCGTCCTCATCCTCATCCTCATCTAAATCTCCATCCTCCCCATCAATAGCATCATCCTCATCTAAATCTGAAAAATCTTCCGAATCTAGCAACTCAGAACCAAGCATTTCATCAAGGCTGTTGCCCTCTTCAACTGGGGAAGAATTTTCATTAAAACTATCTCCCTTAGCTGTTTCTGGCGCTTGGAAGTAGGAAGGATCAAGCAATTCTAATTGAGTGCCCACTAAACCGCTTACTTCAATAGAATCGCCCTGATCGCCATCATGAGAAACTTTGGCCATCATCGGCAATGAAACGGTTTCTGCCGGCTTTACCACACTTGAACGCCGCCTTACTTTAGTAGCGCTAACAATTGGCAGGGGTTCCGGTTCTGGTTTAGGGATTGCCGGTAAGGCAACCTCCTCAGAAACCTCCTCCTGACTATGGCCAGAAAAACGAGCATCCCGTTTCTGTTGAACCAAAACAGCATATTCTTTTTCAGAAAAACTGCTTTTAAGGATACGGCTGATCGTTGAATTGCTCACACCGTATCGGGAAGCCAGCGTTACAGTTGTTTCACCAGGCTGCCGGTAGAGGTCAATAATCTCACACTTGTCAGATTCAGATAATTTTCTGGGAGTCATGCCACGCTCGCCACGCACGAACAACAAAAACAGTTAGGAAACATTTGCCGGGGGGATAGACGCTTTAAAGTCCGGGCAGATTAAGGCCCGGACAAATCATTTCTATTTTATGCTTTTTAGAAAAGTCTTACCCTCGTTTGCGCCTGGTTTGGCGAGATCGGGTAGAAATATCATACTCCAAGACCGCTCCAATCCCAAACAAAACGCCCATGAATACAAAAAACACCTCCAAAAGACTGCCGCTTTGGTATTCTCCTTGAATGCGGGTTTCGGCATATTTAAACCACATATCCGCAATATATAAGGAAAAAGCTGCCGCTGCAATCATCCGCCAAGAGTTAGAAAACCTCCCTCCCCAAAAAGCTAACAGCAAAGCTGTCGCAATAATTAACAAAAATACATCACCGACAATGTAGAACAAATTAACAGGATAGGCGTAGGGTTCAAGGAACTTATCGATCCCCAATACCCAGGCTGGGGCAGTAATTTCTTCTTCCTCTGCTGATTCTGCCTTGACCGGCTCTTTTTGGGCCGGTTTAGCAGTTGAGGGCTGTTTGGTTGCAGGTTTAACAGTTGGGGCTTTAGCTGGAGTTTTTGCTTCTTGGGCCGGTTTGGTTTTATCTTGCACCGGCGTCACCATTGCCGATGGAGCCTTAGTGGGCGTTGCTTGAGGACTAGCGACCCAGACTGCCAAAGTAATGCCACCGGCGGCGATCCCCGCCAAAACTGCCCACTGCCACAATTCCAGATTCAAACGCCTGGAGATTACGGCTAGAATCATGCCCCAAGCGAGTAAAAAATAGCTGATGATATAGAACACATCACCCAAAGATACATCGGGGTCAAGTCCCCACACCAACTCCCAACAGCCAAAAAGTAAGTTACCAATAAAATACGAGAACACCCCCAAACCAATACCCAGCCAAACATTACGGCCGCTAACAATTTGAGGGCTGCGCCAATTTCTGAAACACAAAAGTGCGGCTGCTAAAAGAGACCCGCACTCAAAAATATAGGTACCGATAACGTACCACATGGGTTTTTCACCACTAGCGTCGGGAACGCTAAACAGTAGAAAAAACAGCAATGCCATCACAGCCCAAACTAAGCCGGCGATCACCAGCGTCTGGGCTGACAAAAATGATTGTTGAGGCGAGGTAGATTTCTCTGATGTGCTGCTCATAGGGATTTAAACAGGCATAGTTAGCTTGTGAAGAGGGCTTTGGGCATTCGCTTTAAAGGTACTTTTCCCCTCAGCATCAATAACCTTGAGTTCGGGGGTGGCAAATACCAGGCCAAAGCGAATTTGTAAATCATTTTTTAACCTGTCGCCCACAGTCGTCCCAGTGGAGTTTGGTTCAACCAACTGAGAAACTGTTTGCGCTCCGAGTCTGGCATATCTTGCAAGGCATCCATCACTCGCCCTGTAAAGTTGGCGTTGCCAAAATACTGCTTTCCCAAACGATGTAGTTCTTGTAGCAAGGTATTCAAATGATGCTCTTGCCACGAGGGAATTTGAGGATTATCTAAGGGATCTCCAGTCAGTAGCTTGTTTACAGCATCGGCTGAGTCGGCCTGGGGAAATTTCCATTGCTGAAAGACACTGGTAATGTCTTTTTGGAACGACCCCGCTTGACGTGCTCCTAATAAGTCCTCTATTTCAAAGTACAACGCTTGCAGCAGCAAAAGGCAGGCTTGCACGAAAAATGGAGCCACTGTGACTCCCCCGGCCGCCCCCTCTTCATTTAGCTGCTCTAGGCGAATTTTTCCCCAGACGCTAAACCGATCTGGCTCTTCGAGCAGTACACAAGCTTTGCCTCTGTTGTCGGTTAGATCCCGCCAAAAGGCTTTGGCATCTTCCTCTTGTTTGGCGGGGAAGACGTGGATCAGCCTAAAAGTTTGGCCCTGATAGTTGAGAATTGGAACTGGCTGGCCAGTTTTAGGGTGCTGAAGAGTAGAAATTTCAACATCCTGCCGTTTGAGAATAAACATGACTATGCCACTTGAGTCCTGTCTGAGCCTGGTTGTTGCTGTGGGGAAGGTCATCACAACAGCGACGGTTTCGAGTTTGCAGAATGCCTGAGTAGGGAGGCAAGCCGGCTCACTATGGAAGTGCTGATTAACTCCCTATCTCAATCCATGCGCTTCGGATCTGGTTTTTAGTGTACATTTATTCTGTTGACACTTGCACCTCTGTTGTAAAGTAAAAGTCTAGTCTGTGGGCTTGCCTATTGTAGCCACTGTCGTTACAATTTTGATATCATTAAGTTTAGTTGTCTTGAGCGACATCTTAATGTATTATTGTCTTCTAGGTTGTCTATATTTGCCTTAACTAGCTTAAATGCTCGTTTGGCTCTTGGCCATAACCTAAAATGAAGTAGGGCAATAAGCCTAATTTCACACTTAGCCTAATCCTCCTCCAGTAGCTCAGCCGGATTAGAGCATCGGTTTTCTAAACCGAGAGTCGTAGGTTCGAGTCCTACCTGGGGGGTTTTTAAAAAAAGTAAAGTTTTATTTTTCTAGCCTTAGTTGGCTTTTTTTGTGTTGAATTAGACCAAATGTAGTTTGATTCAAAAAATTGGATTTTGGTTGCTTCTTATCCCAAACAAGGAAAAAGTGTTTAAACTCGTATAAATCTTATATAAAATTTCTTAAATCTTATTTTTGGGGCTGATTAGAATAGTTTTTCAGAAAAGAATAAACTATAGCTTTAACCTAATAACACCAAGTTCTGAAATTTTAAGTTTTAGCTTATCTAATTTCCATAAATAAACTAAATTCCCCGCACCAAACTAATATCAAGATTTAATTAAATGGACACAACTGGACTCGAACCAGTGACCCCTACGATGTCAACGTAGTGCTCTAACCAACTGAGCTATGCGTCCTTGACCAACGATTTATAACCTTAACACACCTTTCCCCAAAAACGCAATAGCTTTCTCAAAAAAATTTCATCAACACCTCACGTCCCCGTTACACCCCCAGACATCAAACGCCATAAACCAATCTTCCCACTCAAACCCCCAACCACAAGCACCTGACCATCCCCACTAAACCCCAAAGAACTAACCACACCTGGATAACGAAAACTTACCAACATCTCACCCGTATAAGGATTCCACAACTGCACAACCCCATTTCGACCGCCCCCAGCAATCGCCTGACCATCAGGACTTACCGCTACCGAAACCACCGGCCCCGAATGCGAAAAACAAGTCAACAACTCCGCCGAAGCCAACTGCCACAATCTCACAGTCCCATCCCCACTCCCACTTACCAAAACCTGCCCATCCCCACTAAACGCCACCGAAGACACCCCCTCCGAATGACCAGTCAACGTCAAAACCGCATCTCCACTCGCCACATTCCAAACCTTAACCGACCGGTCGCCACTCCCAGAAGCCACCACCTTGCCATCAGGACGAAAAGCCACCGACTCCACCCAACCTGAATGACCGGCAAAAGACCCCAACAACTTCCCTGTCCCCAAACTCCAAACTCTTAGCAAACGATCTCCATGCCCACTCACCAAAAAATCTCCCCAAACCGCCACCGAATAAACCCACCCCCAATCCTTAGAAAACCAACTCCCTAAAGTTTTAACTAACTTTCCCGTTCCCAAATTCCAAATTTTTATCGTCCGGTCGCAACTGCCACTAACCAACAATTGACCATCTGCTGAAAACGCTATGGAATTCACCCAACCCGAATGACCCGAAAGCAAATTTCCCAAACTACGAACCTTTAAATCCCCGCCAATATTCCATAACTTAACAGAATTTTCTTCACCGCCAGCCGCCACAAATTGACCATCGGAAGATACAGCAACACAGCGAACTTTATCAACGGTAGAAAGAGTTTGTAAAGCCTTCCAAAGCTGCGGCCTAACCTTTGTTAAATCTTGCAAAACTTCAACAGCAGAACTATAACGAACCTGCAAAGAATCCGCTAACAATTTATCTAAAATTTCCCCCAAAACAGCACTCACCGGCCTCAAAAGAAACTCTCGCCAAACCCACTCACCACCCCGCCGCAAATTAAATGGAGATTCCTTAGTCAACAACTGCACACACATTACCCCCAAACTGTATAAATCACTGGCAAAAACCGGCCTCCCCTGCAATTGTTCCGGCGCTACATACTCAGGACTGCCTAAAATAGTTGCCACACGATTTCCACCCCCAACGACTTTAGATGCACCAAAATCAACTAAAACCAATCGCCGATCCGACTTTCTTCTAATCACATTTTCTGGTTTAATATCCCGGTGAACAACAGAATTGCCATGCACAAATTCTAAAACTGACAACAAATCTCCCAACAAAACTCTAATATCTGTTTCATTAAAAGCGCCTTTTTTTTGTAACTCTTCTACTAAACTTTCCCCTTCAATAAACTCCTGTACTAAATATTGCTGACCCTGCAATTCAAAAAAAGCTAAGAGTTGAGGAATTTGGGGGTTTTTCCCCAAAACATCTAGCTGCAATGCCTCCCGCTCAAATCGCTCTCTTGCCTGTTCTTTTTGGATGTTTTCTGGAGGAAAAAATTGTTTAATTACACAAAAAGGTTTGGAGGGCAAATCTTCGTCAACTGCTAAAAAAGTCCTCGTAAATTCCTTATTTCCTAAAGGTTTAATTACTCGAAAATGTTCTCTGACCAACAACCGCATTCCGCAACTTTGGCAAAATTTATTGCTTTGGGGATTTTGAGGTTTTTCGCAATTTATATTAATACAATAATTCATATATTTTATTATTAAAACTCTGTCATAAACTGTTTGATTTTAAAAATATGCTGGATTACTTAACCTTTTCCAATGGGAAACATTCGCCAAATTTTAATAGTTTTATCCTCACTACCCGTGACTAAAGTTTGACCATCCGGGCTAAAAATGACTGCATTTACAGTGTAAGATTCTCCAGATAAAGTTTGCAACAGTTGCCCGGATTGTAAATGCCAAATTCTAATAGTTTTATCTCGACTTCCTGATGCTATAATTGGTGAACGTGGATTAATTGCCACTGTGTTTACCCAATTGGAATGACCGCCTAGTGTACGCGTAGGTGCGGTTAATTCGGCTTTTTTATCGAATTGCCAAATTTTAATTGTTTTGTCTTCACTTCCAGAAACTAATGTTAAACCACGCGGACTAAATGCTAGGGAACTAACGGGATCTAAATGACCTGTGAGTGTTTCTAATAATTGCCCATTTTCCATTTTCCATAGATTGATTTTTTTATCCCAACAACCAGAGGCTAAGATTTTTCCATCGGGAGTAAAAGCCACCGTTCGCACACCGGCGCCATGTCCTTCTAGGGTATAAAGTAATTTGCCGGTTGGTAAATGTATTACTTTTACAGTTTTATCCCAACTTCCAGAAGCAAGAAATTGTCCGCCAGGACTAAATGCTACCGATAATACAGAGTCAGAATGACCGGCAAAGGTACCGAGTAATTTGCCATTAGAAACTTGCCATAATTTAATTGTTCTGTCTAAACTTCCAGAGGCAAGATATTGACCTTCTGGGCTAAAAGCAAGAGAGTTAACATCGTCTGTATGGCCGGTTAAAGTTGCTATTAATTCGCCGGTGTCTAGTTGCCAAAGTTTAATAGTTTTGTCAGAACTTCCCGACGCTAATAAGTTTCCTAAAGGACTAAAAGTTACAGTATTAACATAACGAGAATGTCCTTTAAAAATATTAATTCTCCGCCAGCTAACAGGGGCACTTCTTGGTGGTGGTGACGTGTTTAAAAAAGTATCAGAAAACTTTGAGTTATTGACATTTATATTAGGAGAAATTAAAGGAGTGTCGGACACTTGTCTTGATACTAAAGGCGTTGTTGTTACAGGCCGGTAGGCAGCTTCTTGTAACAAAAATAAAGGAGAGTTTCCCCGTTTTGATTCGCCCGCATTCACATCTCTAAGTACATCAGCTGCTGTTTGATAACGTTCATTTACCCATTCTTTGAGCATTTTGTCTAAAATATAAGCCAATTTTTCACTAACATTTGTTCCTCTTTCTTCCAAAACAATCTTCCACCGCCATTGTCCGATCATCGGGTCAAATAATTCTTCCAAAGCAGTCTGGGTTAACAGATGAATACAGGTAACTCCCAGGCTATAAATATCACTAGAAGGGTAAGCTTTTCCATTCCGTAGTTGTTCAATAGGCGCATAACCTTCTGTACCTGTGCGAGTGCCGGTGTGAATACCTGTACTGCTTAATTGTTTGGATACACCAAAATCAATTAATACTACATCTGCTTTCCCACCTTTTGACAAAATTGGTAAAGATTTACGGCGAATAATATTAGTTGGTTTAATATCGCGGTGGATAACTTGATGTTCGTGGACAAATTGTAAAACCGGCAATAAATCGCTTAATAGTTGGAGAATTTGTTCTTCAGTAAAAGGCCCGTTTTCTTGTAATTCTTGCCATAAATCTTGTCCTTCAATAAGTTGCTGCACTAAATACAATCGCTTATCTTGTTCAAAATAGGCCAATAAAGCCGGAATTTGCGGGTGTTGTTCTCCCAATTCCAGCAAACGAATGGCTTCTTGTTCAAATAATTCTACGGCTTTTTTCAGGGCTTTAGAATTGCCTTGAATTTCGGGCGCAGGTAACAATTGTTTAATTACACAGCGAGATTTTAGGCGATGTTCATCTAATGATAAGAACGTCCGTCCCATTCCTCCTTGACCAAGCGGTTGAATGGCGCGATAGCGATCTTTCAGTAGTAATTTTGTCCCGCAATTTAGACAAAATTTTACCGAAAGTGGATTTTGAGGCTGCGAACAGTTAGGATTTAGGCAATAGCTCATAGTCACGAGTTATTGACGCATAGATTTCTATGGTAGTTTTTTTTGACACTAAAATGGTTGTATTTTTGCAAATTTTTGAGGCTGGGATTTTTAGGCTAGAGTCCGATTCATCTAAGTTTATAATTAAATCTTAGATTTTTGTGGACTGGTTCTTACAAAGACCTTAGATAAATACACATTATTGAAAGTAGTATTTTAGTAATAAAGCAGCTTTTACTACTGTTGCAGAAAAATTCTATTTTGGGGTGTAGGGTTTAAGCCTTTTTAGATTTTAATTTGAATAGTTTTATATTTTTGGCAGTGAAATTTAGTTAAAAATTGTATTGTTTTGGATTTTAGGCCGTTAATGGGTACGGTCGCAGCCTCTAGGGCTGTAATTTTTTGATGCTTTCTCTTGCAAATTTTAGTAATTCCTGTGCTTCTTTATGAGATGTGGTACCCGGCTTAACTTTTTCTAATTCATTGATGATTTTTTGTAATTCAGCACTTAATTCTCCACCATTTGCATCCTCTTTACCGGCCATTTTTTGCCAAGATGGTATCATTCGTTTGGCATCTCCTAAAGCTTTAATAGATTCTTCTTCTGTTTCTTTTCTGAGTTGGGCAATTCCTAAATTATTTTGATATTCTGCGAGTTTATTTTGAGCATCTACATAACCAGACTCTTTAATTGTGACCATTTTTAACTGCTTAATTGCCTCTTCCCACAATTTTGTAATTCTCTCCCATTGTTTTGCTGAATGTGGGGGATTTTGAGAAGATTGGGCTGCCAAAAGAGCATATTTTTTAGCCGCTTCAATTAAAATATTTGCATTTTTTCTTCCTGCTGCATCTCCCACAACTTGTTCAAAATCTCTTTCTGCCGCGCTTAATTTAGGCTGTACCATTTGATAAGCTAAGGTTTGGGCAGTTCCCGCATTTGATCTATAGCGTTTTGCCATGCTGTAATAGCTTTTTGTTGGTCTTCTCCTGCTGGTGCTTTTTGATATTGTAATTTGGCAGTATTTAATTCAGTTTCTGCCAAATTTAATTGAGTTTGAGCATTTTTTTCTTGAAAAACTATGGCTTCCATTCTGCCGATATTTTTTCTAGCCCTCTCAAATTCATCAAATGTAAATCGCCAACTACACGCAAACCAACTGCAATAAAATTTTGGTTCATAGCCTAAAAACCAGACTGGTAAGCGATCAAGATGTTCTTGGGCTTTTTTAACTTTTTGCTCTCCCATTTCTATATCTGCGCCGCTGGTGGCTTTGTTCACTAACTGGTCTGCTTGTTCCACTAAAGCTGTTGCTTTTTTATAGTCTTGATCCATTTGAATATAACTCGGTAACAATAGCAAAGGTGCTACATTTGCCACCGGCTTTCTAATCATTGGAAACGGCAAATTAACTAACCAAACTAACCCTCCTATCCCCCCACAAAATAACAATAAATTAAATAAACATCCTAATTTAGAATTAGATTTTTTTGTGTTAGCAACTGCGGCTTTTTTTAATACTGTTTGGCTAAAGTTTGGTAAAACATCAAGGAAAATCGCTTTAAGTTCTTCCTGGTTGGCCGGTTCACCTTGTCGCTGACGCATTCTCTCTAAACGCTTCAGCAAAATTTCTCGTTGTATTTTGCCAGCCTCATCATTTGCTGTAGTATTTTTTATTTCTTCTAGGAGAATATTAAAGGCGCGGTCATTGAGATGATACATAGGAAATTATGTTGAGTAATAAATAAGGTATTTGGTTATATTATTTTGGATTATTATAAAACAGAATTGGATAAATTAGTGCTGAAGTTATATTTTTTTGTATTTATGATAACTTTTTATTCTTAATTTTTATTAAAGAAAACTTTATTTTTATGTTTTTTAGAGGTTTTAAAAATTTAATTTATCAAGCAAATTTTAATTATAAACAATCTATAAAATACTGCTACACATACCCCCTAAATCCCCCTTGTTAAGGGGTACTTTTTGAGGGGGTGGCTTCCTTGAACTGTAGTAAAAATTAGGGAAATTGGTATTAGTTTAATAAAAAAGTTGTTAGCGTAAAAATGGGGCAATTTTTTTGCCCCTTATGTTATTTTAAATTTTCATTTCAGTTTTTAATCTTCTTCATAAACTTTACCATCAGGCATAGTAGCTCTTGTTAAAATTACATTGGTCAAATCAACTTCTGCCAAATTTGCTTGCCGTAAATTTGCCCGAATTAAAAAAGCACCACGCAGGTCAGCTTTGCGAAGATTTGCCTGTACTAATACCGCAAATGTCATTTCACTTTCTCGCATATCGGCACCAGTTAAATCGGCATTATTTAAAGTGGTATGCTGTAAATCTGCACCT
>DATNQM010000020.1:0-115525 GCA_036704045.1 Halomicronema sp.
ATTCCCGCTGGTAACAACTTCCATCCTTTCTCCAACGCCTCCACCGCTTCTTGATGTTTAAGCGCCAAAGCCAACACCCGCCCATGACGAAACCAAGCATTAGCTAACTGCGGCTGAAGTTTCGTCGCCTCAAAAGAAACACTACATCCTCGTTCAATTTCTTTGAAATGTTCCACCAACACCCGCCCCGCAGTCGCCCAAACACTCCAACGTTCACGAAATCGTTTCAGCATCTCCTCAACTATATTCCCCGGAGATCCCCCTAAATCCCCCTTAAAAAGGGGGACTTTGATTGTATTCTCCCCCCTTTTTAAGGGGGGCTGGGGGGAATCAAAAGGTAAAATTTCACACAATCCCTGATAAATTGCACAATCATCGGGATAAAGATGATAAGCATTCGCCATCATCTGTGCTGCTTTTTCATATTCTCCCGTCTCGTATAAACACCGGCCATAGTAATACCAACCATAAGGATGATTGGGGTGTTGGGCGGTAAACTCTGCTAACACCTCCACACCTTGCCGCCAATCGCCTCGGAAAATGTGATAATAGGCCAGAGAATTGTGAGCCTCAGCGCTATGAGGAGTTTGTAGCAGTAAAGAGGTAATCATCTTTTTCGTCAGTTTCCCCTCTTCACCAGAAACTAATCTCTTCTGAAGACGTTGCTCAATTTGTCTTTGCAGTACCCTAAAATCATTCGGAAATAGCGCTCTAAGCTTGCTCAACGGCTCTGTTGCCGCGCTCATATCCCCCACCGCCAGATTCGCATCATGGCTGTAAATCAACGCCACAACATCATCTGCGTTGATTGCCAAAATTTGCTCCACAGCACTGAGCACGCCAAGATGATTTTCTATCTGCTGATACACCTGTGCCAAAGCGAGCCGGTGAACTACTTTGTCAGGCTCTAAATTAGTTGCTAAACTAAAGGCAATAATTGCCTTTTCATTCTCACGCCGACAAACTGCAATTAATCCATTGATATGATGCTTAGTTGCTTCGTTTTCGGAACACGACAAGGCTTTTTCATAAACTTCTATTGCCTCTTTTTCTCGTTTCATTAGCTGCAATATTTTCGCTAGTTGCAGCCGCACATTCATTAATTTTGGTTGTCGTTCAATCACTTGATAATATTCTGCAACTGCTTCTTGCCAGTTTCCCATCTGGTAAAGCAAATTAGCCAGTTCTAACCTTTTTTTCCATCCTTGGGGATATTTCTGAACATACTTACTTAAGGTGTTCAATTTCTGCTCTTGTCTAGTTGGCTTTTCTTCTAAGAAAAAGTGAACATTCATCTCTAGCCCAGAAGATTGGCAGAACTGCACTAATGATGTGTAAAAGTGTCCAGACATAATTTAGACTGGCTTCTTTTTGAAGTTTGGGTATTTTTGGATATTTAGTTTATATTACAAATAAAAAGCGATACCACCCTTCGTAGCGTGCACTACGACAAGCAGATCGCTTTTTCTTCAAGTTTTTGAACAGTGAAATGGAGCAGCACTAAGTTGGTAATGTCCCCAAAGTCAAAGAGATTTCACTCTCACGCATTATGGATTATTTTACTTTTACATTTTTCTTGCTTCATCAAATATATTGTCTAGCTCATCGGAGTCCTTAAGGTTGGCAGATTCCTGTGTATCATCTGCCCAAACTGTTAGCATTCTAAAACATAGCTTAACTGATAACACTTTTTGAGTGTTGCAGTGATCAAATAATCTTTTCTTCCTGTCTGCTGGATTCTTCCATATCTCGTCAAATGCTTTGAACGTTTGATATCCCCCAGGTACTCTACTCAGCATATCCCTGATCTCACCAGCAATTAAATAAGTACCTGGTGTTAAATTTAACTGCCTAGATGGAATACTTTCCACAGAAAGTTTTACCGTGTCTGACTGATTTTTTTCTGGGTTGATAGTATTGGTCGCAGCAAAGCCGCTGACTGATGTAGATGACCACAGGAGAATTGCCCCAAGTGCAATCTGAATTTTGCGGGATGTACTCATTTTTTGTTAAGAAAGATGTAACTAATGGCTGGACTCTAAGAGGTTTTTTCTGACCTCTTATTTATTAGACGTTTTCCCACCCCAATTTGGGAATTTTTCGAGTTACGAGCAAATTTTCTCTCCAAAAATCTCCTCTCAATCCCTAAAACCCTTGCTCTGCTTACCTTTGAGCCGCTGCAATATCGTCTCATCTCCAGCCCAGAGGATTGACAGAACTGCACCAATGAAGTGGTAAAGTGTCCAGACATATTACGGTGACTTGATAGCTAATTTCTTCATCCTGGCTTTTTGGGGTAATTAGTGATTCCCAATTGCATTGGGGTTGAGACTTTTCTGGCAAAGGAATTACCAATTTTAAGGCCGGCGAGGAACAATTTAAAGAAGTCTGATCTTCCCCATCCAGATATTTGATTAAATCCCTTCGCAGAATTCTGCAAGCTTTTCTCACGCATTTGCGGACGTTTTCTTCAGAGAATAGAAAGAGCTTTGCGATATCTTGATAAGATTTATTTTGACAGTGGTATAAGACAAAAGTCTTGCGGAGTCTGGGAGGCAAAGATTCAATTTTGTGGTGGATATATGCCTGCAACTCTAGGTCTATAATATTAGGTTCATTAAATCCTAAATTAGAATAAATTGCTGGATAATCTTCATTTTTGATATGGTCTATATTTTCAAGTGTTAGTGCATTTCGTTTGCGTTTTCGATGTAAATCTAAGCAGAAGTTATGAACAATTTGAGTTAACCAAGCTTTAGGATATTTAATTTTATTTTCATAGTTTTGCCATTCATTCCAGGCTTTAAGCATTGCCTGACTCAGTACCTCTTCGGCATCAATTTGGTTTGAGTTCATCCACTTAAGACAGCAACAGGAAAGATAATTTTGATGCGCCTGCCATTCTTGCCAAAATGTATTTTTATTTTCCGTTTCATCCCACAGGATTGATGCAGCAACTGATTGAGAAGATGACCTGATTTTTTGAGTTCTATTGCCATTGCTTTCCATTTACATTTATTCTAATGGAGAATAGAAGAATTTTTGCTGATAAGATTATGTCTTAATTCAAGCAAGCTCAACAAGAGCATAAGTGTTAATTTTTATTAAAAAAATCAATAAACTCAGACAATTAGAAAATCCCCCCTTAATCCTAATCTTGTAAGAGTTTGATCAAAACTAAAAGTGAGGTGTGGAAGCCTCGACTAACTCGGTGTAAGCTGAGACACATTCAAGCTTTTTTGGCACATCCTTATCAATTTGTAACAACAAAGCTTTCCCTTTAACAAAGCTGCTTGAGTTCATATATCCAAGCCACCCTTATTAGCATTAGCAATAGGAAAGTCTCTTTTTAGTGATGGTTTGTGAGGGTCTAAATTTGGCTAAAATTAAAATTTTTTTGATTTCGACTCCAAAAAAAGAGTACGATTCTTATTGGTTGTTTTGTAAAAAATTTAGAAATACTTATGGCTGATATTGTGGATATTGCGGTGAGTTCCGACTCGTTTAAGACGCTTGTGACTGCGGTTCAAGCTGCCGGTTTAGTTGAAACGTTGAAAAGTCCGGGCCCATTTACGGTTTTTGCGCCAACCGATGATGCTTTTGCAAAACTTCCCCCCGGAACTATACAAACGCTGGTGCAAAATATTCCCCAACTAACGAGAATTTTGACTTATCATGTTGTAGCTGGTAAGTTAATGAAGGCAGATTTAGAAAAATTGGGTGTTGTAACTTCCATTGAAGGTTCACCTATTCCCATTGATTGTTCTGAGGGTTTTGAAGTCAAAAATGCTACGGTTGTTGCGGGAGATATTGAGGCGGATAATGGGGTTATTCATGTCATAGACAATGTAATTTTAATGGGTTAAAGGTAGATGCAACATTAAGACAAATCTAACAACCTGGTTTTTAAAAACCGGGTTTTTTTATTGACTGGGTTTACATAATCCATAGGGGTTCTACAATTAGGGTAATACGATTCATCCCCACAACTCGCACTTTTTGGCCTGGTTCTAAAACAATTTCATGTTCGCAGTGGGCCGGCCACCATGTTCCTTGAAATCTTACTCTTCCTTTTGTGTTGGGGCCAATAATAGCTTCATCAACAATACCAATTTGTTCTTGTTCTCCTAGTTCTTCGCGTACTTTCAGTTTTGTTTTATAACAGTCTGGGTTTGAACAATAAGGAGAAAGTGAAAATAAATGATTTATACGATGAAACATATCCTAACACCACCTTGTAACTAAAAAATTAGAGTTAATTTATTTGGGTTTTGTAGCCCTACAATTTAACTTTATGATGGTTTTTTAGTTAGCAGGCTGACCATTATCTCACTACTACGGGTGGTTGCATTTGAACCGAAAACTTTACCAATACTAACGGTGTGAAGCCTCTAAAGAGTAGACAGTTAAATAATTGGCTAAAAAAAACCCACCTATCTTGTCGGTGGGGGAGTCAGATAAATTAAAAATTGGAGGAGGTTCTTTGCCGGTTTAGTGAGGGGTATGATACCCTGGGGGTAAGTTACACCGTCTTGGGGTTTAATTGACATTTGATTAGGTTGTCTTGGCTTGTAATAACCACCCACCGGCCAGTATGAGGGTCTCGGTAGGTTTGAAAAGGGTTTTGTTGTAGTTTTGGATTTTTGGTAGTATTCATAATTGCAGAACTCCTGACAAGCATACCCAGTTCCTATGCTTTCTCCAGATTGTAAGGTTTCTAAATTTTTTTTTCTGTGAGAATGATAAGGATTAGATGTGATTGTTATCAACAAATTGCTGTGATTGTGATCTTGTTTATATTTGCTGAGTGCTGTATCGAATTTAATAAGTGTTTATTCTCAGGAGTGATGTTTTTTTCCTATCATACAAAAAGTATGCCTTTGTAGGGAATCTTTTTTTAAAGTTTTTTGGTAACTACGCTAAGAATTTTATAGAATATTTTGGGACGAGTTTGGTTTTTTTGTTATTTCTTAAGCATTTATGGGCTTCAATTGGGTTTACGGATATTATTTCAAAGATTAAATTTTTAAACTTGTTTTAGTTATTTGACCGCAAATTAACACTAATTTACTCTTGTTTTTTGTTTTTATTACGCCTATTATTTAATTGTTAAAAACTATATTTTTTCTGATAATTAAACTTTAAAAACATGGCTAAATTCAATAAAAAAGCCTATATATTGAAGAAATAAATAATAGGCTTTTAGGTTGGAATATATCTACTATATTGTTATTTCAAGGTAGATGCCGCTTGTTTTAATATTTCCAATAATTCTAAGGGAATATGCAGCATATTCAGGGTAGTTGCTTCGCTGGCTTTAAAGTCTGGGGCGGGGCCATGATAATCGCTGCCACCGGTCATAATTAAGTTATATTCGGTACACCATTTTTTTAAAGTTTCTGTTTGTTTAGGAGTGTGGGTTGGGTGATAGACTTCTACTCCCATAAGACCGGCTTCTACTAATTCTTTGAGGGTAGTTTCAACGTCACCACCGCGAAATAAATAAGGGTGGGCCCAAACCGGCACCGCACCGCAACTTTTTAAGAGGTTTATTCCATCGGATATGCTAAATTTTTCGTAGTGAACGTAGGCCGGCCCGTCGTCTCCTAGCCACTTGTCGAAAGCTTCACGAGAGGAGGAGACGTGGCCAGCTTTCACAAGGGCGGTGGCAATGTGGGGGCGTCCAGGTGCCATATTCCCCGGCATTTCCGGTAATTCGACTGGATAGCCTAGTTCTGCAAGTTTTTTGACCATTTCTTGAGCACGGCGTTTGCGCCCATCTAGGCGTTCTTGGAGGGGGGCGTGGATTTTTTCGGCATCGGGGTAAAATCCAAGTATATGAAGTGAGCGGTCGTTATGAACTGTACTAAGTTCTAGACCGGGTACAATTTCTAGGTTGTGAGATTCGGCAGCAATGCGGGCATCATTCCAGCCGGCTACGGTGTCGTGATCGGTGATGGCGAGGGCTTTTACTCCTGCATTAACGGCTTTATTTACGAGTTCGGCGGGGGTGAGGGTGCCGTCGGAGTATGTGGTATGACAGTGCAGTTCTAGCATGATGTGAGAATTGGGGAAATTGGCTGTTTGTGGATCTATTATGATGGTTTTTTTGGGGGTTGGTTGGCGGTGAGTTGTGTTGAGGTTAAATTATGGGTTTTGAATAGATTTGTTGTGACTGTTTTAGGGATTGCCAAATAATTAACTACCCTGACAAATTATTTGACAATTTTACTATAGTATAAATCTCGAACGGACTAACCTTTAAATCATTTGAAATTAACATAAATAAACTAAATAAAAAAGCAAAAAGATAGCTTACTTTTTATAAAACTAGGTTATTTAAAACCATTCAAAAGACTCAATTCACTAGGCAAAAACTAACATTTAAATACTCATAAATTGTTTATAAAAAATGCAAAAATAAATTGAACAAATCCCAAATCAATATCAATACACTGTTAATCCAAACTTACCGTAAACCGGCCCTCCACCTATATATCTCTCTCCAGATCAAAGGCAAGTTACATATAGATAGGGGCGGTACTTCCATGCCCGCCCCCATCAACTACAGCCCTATCAACTCGCCATTTCCCTCAACCACCTCACCAATTACCCAAGCAGAAGAAAACCGGCCCACAGCCTCATCAGCTAAATCCCCAGGCACCACCAAAACAAACCCAATTCCCATATTAAACGTATTATACATATCCGCCCTACTCACATTCCCTACCTCCGCCAACCAACGAAACACCGCCGGCACATCCCAACTGCCCGCATCAACACGAATAGACTGCCCTGGGCCCAAACAACGCGGCAAATTTTCCGGCAAACCGCCGCCGGTAATATGCGCCATCCCGTTAATTTTTAACGACCGACGGGCCTCTAAAATTTCACGCACATAAATCCTAGTCGGAGTCAAAAACACATCTCCCAAAGTACCATTTAACTCTTCAACCCTATGGCTCCACTCCAAACCGCTCTCACTAATAATTTTTCTCACTAAACTATAGCCATTACTATGTACCCCAGAACTAGGCAAGCCAATTGCCACATCCCCCACTCTCACCTGTGAACCATTGAGTAACTCACTTTTTTCGCCAACTCCCACACAAAAACCGGCCAAATCATACTCACCAGCCCCGTAAAAACCAGGCATTTCCGCCGTTTCGCCTCCCAGTAAGGCACATCCAGCCTGCCGGCATCCCTCAGCAATACCGGCCACAACCTGCGTCAACTGATCCTGATTTAACTTGCCAGTTGCCAAATAATCCAAAAAAAACAAAGGTTCTGCACCAGAAGTGAGAACATCATTTACACACATAGCCACCAAATCAATCCCCACCGTATCATGCCGGTCAAGCTGATGAGCAATCTTTAATTTAGTCCCCACCCCATCCGTCCCCGACACCAAAACCGGCTGCTTATATCCCTCCGGCACCTCAAACAACCCACTAAAACCACCAAAAGCCCCCAGTACCCCCGGCCGGTGAGTGCTATTTACCAAACCGCGAATTCCATTAACAAACGCACGACCAGCCTCAACATCCACACCCGCTTCCCGATAATCCATCCTTAAAAACCTCAAAACATCATTGCACTGGGAATTTTACCCTTCATCGCACCCCCTTTTTCAACCCAAAACCCACCAGTCTCACTACTCCACAAACCGGCTCAAATAATTGTAAAGTTTTGTTAAAGATTTAAAAAATAAAAAAAACCTTAAAAGCTTCATAAACAAACAGCTTCAGCCAAAAAAGCCCAAACAGCAAATTTAAAAATTCCGTAAACTTATCGCCAAAGTTAAGAAAATGCTGATCCCCAAAACAAAAACTTCGTGTTAGTCTGTTGCAGTTCCCGCATTCAAACCAAAAACGGAACGAGTACGACAAATCGTGGTGCATCAAAGCGCAAAATTCATACACAAATTTGCGACCGATATGGCAAACAAACCCAGCACTCCACGCCTATTAACGTACAAAATGCAAAAGCTCTTCACAATTGGCCTTATGAAACATAAACTCTGGAGTAGTCTAACTGCCGCAATGCTGATGACTGCCATCGGGCAGATACCAGCAACCCACGCGGAAACCAACCAAACAGAAAATCAAAACAGCAGTTCACCTCAAAGCGAAAACCTCGAAAAGGCTGAACCGGCCAACTCGGCAAATAAAGCAAAAACAGCCTTAAACAGCCAAACCCAAAAACAAAAAGAAGACATCGCCAAAATACACTCCCACATTCTCACCGGCAGGCAAGCAGCAACACTCTACGTCCGAAACATACCAGTCCTGACCTTTTTGGGAAACAACCTTAAAAACACTCAATCGACCACTCCACCAGGAAAACGTCAAATCATCTACGGACTGCAAAACACAGATTCCGCAACAAAAGCTTTAAACAGCAGCACAAATAATTCCCAAGGCGAAAACCAAGCCTACCAAAGCCAACCGAACGATCCCATCCGGCGCGCCAGCGAGATAGCCGCCCAAATTAACAAAATCAGCAGCGAAAACCTCAGCACAAACAGCATCAGCGTCATTCCTCAAAAAGGCGACACCTACCTAATTAAAATTAATCAAAAATCTCTAGTCGCTGTTGATGATGCAACCATCCTCCCAGACACAACCTTAAGCCGCGCCGAAGATGCCCTACAAGCCACAAACCGCCTACGCCGGCTTTTAGCAGATGCCCCACCCCTCAGTGAAATTCCGGGCAAACCAAAACAACCTATCGCCGTTAACCCCTATCAAACCAACCCCAATCAACCAACGCAGCAAGCTACCACCTTTTCTAGCGCCCCTGTCATGTATCGCCTCAGTGGTTGGGCTTCTTGGTATGGCCCAGGCTTTGACGGCAATACCAGCGCATCTGGGGAGATTTTCAACCAAAATGACCTAACTGCTGCCCACAAAGAATTACCCTTTGGCACCTTTGTTCGAGTCACAAACCTTGATAACGGTCTCACTGTCATTGTTCGGATCAATGATCGTGGCCCCTATGTTGGGGACCGAATCATTGATCTTTCTGCTGGTGCGGCTCAAGTCTTGGGTATGATGGGTAGTGGTGTTGCGCCGGTTAGCGTAGAAGTCCTCGGCACTCAAAACTCCCAAGCTTTGCCGAACCGTTAATTTTTCCTTGGTTGGCAACCAGCCCGATGATTTTGACGGCCAACGGTGGGCTTGTGAAGGCCAACCTAGCCCACCGGCCCAACTATAACAACATAAACATCACTCTGGGCCGATCACTAAGCTGCGGGGCGACTAACCAGATATAAATACTTCTCCCCAATTAATCTAAACGCTACAATACTGACTGGCAAAAAAACGAATACTTGGGGGAGAAGGCGTGCGCCTGTACACCACAGTTGCAGCATTACGCAGCTATATAAAACAACATCGAACCGCCGCTGCATTGACCAAGGGTATCCAGCCCACAAGCCTTGCCCTTGTCCCAACAATGGGAGCTCTACATATCGGTCATCGCAGCCTCATCGAGCGAGCTAGACAAAAAAACAGTAGTGTCATTGTCAGTATTTTTGTCAACCCTTTGCAATTTGGCCCTAACGAAGATTTCCAGAAGTATCCTCGCACTCTCGAACATGACCGGCAACTCTGTGAAGAGGCCGGTGTTGATGTTGTTTTTGCCCCCACTCCCCAAGAACTGGGCCTCACTTCGCATAATTTAAACGAAACTCAAGTCACTCCCACCGAAGTTGTCCCACCGGCCGCTATGACATCAGTTCTTTGCGGTTGTTCTCGGCCGGGACATTTTCAAGGTGTTACCACCATCGTCACTAAGTTATTTAACCTCGTACAGCCAGATCGTGCTTATTTTGGCCAAAAAGATGCTCAGCAAGTGGCGATTATTCAGCGGATGGTTCACGACTTAAATATTCCTGTGGAAATTGTTAGTTGTCCTATTATTCGAGAACCCTCTGGACTGGCTTACAGTTCTCGTAATCAGTATTTATCTGCCGAAGAAAAAGACATTGCACCGGCTCTATACCGCAGCTTGCTTGCTGCTGAACAAACTTTTAAGGCCGGTGATCACACGGCGTCTGCTATGATCGCATCTGTGAAAAATGAGTTGATGCCCATTTCTCAAATTCAACTCGAATATATTGATTTAGTTGATCCTACTACTCTGATGCCTTTAGAAAAAATTGAAGAGGTCGGACTGTTAGCTTTGGCAGCCCGCCTTGGTTCTACGCGTCTAATAGATAATATAGTGTTGCAAAACCGCCAGCCCATTGTGGCGATTGATGGCCCGGCCGGTGCTGGCAAATCTACTGTCGCCAGTATGGTTGCAAAATCTTTAGGACTTTTATATTTAGACACCGGCGCCATGTATCGGGCGGTAACTTGGCTTGTGTTGCAATCAAAAATTCCTTTGGATGATGAACCAACCATTGCTGAACTGGTGAGCCGGTCTTGTATCTCTTTTGATAAGAGCGTTGAACCTGGTACCGATGATTGCGTTTTACCCAGTCAAATTTTTATTAACGGTGAGAATGTTACAGAAGTCATTCGTACTTTAGAAGTAACTGCTCATGTTTCTGCCGTTTCTGCGTTGCCGGCCGTGCGAGAAGTGTTGGTAAAGCAGCAACAAAGTATAGGTCAAAAAGGCGGTTTAGTTGCCGAAGGACGCGATATTGGGACGCACGTTTTTCCTGATGCAGAGTTAAAGATTTTTTTGACAGCTTCGGCAAAAGAACGAGCACGCCGCCGCTTACCGGATCTCCAAAAGCACAATCAAGAAACTATCACGATAGAAAAGCTAGAAGCTGATATCGAAGAACGGGATAGAAAGGACAGTACCCGCGCTGTTTCTCCTCTGCGAAAAGCCACAGATGCGATTGAAATTGTAACCGATGGGTTAACAATTCCCGAAGTTGTGAACCGTATTGTTAATTGTTACCATTCTCGTACTTGATTAGTAAGGCTGGGGGATTTTTGGGGATTGTTACGGAAGTATTAATTGTTAAGGAAGTGTAATATGTGACACCTGATTAAATGATATTGGTGGTGTATATTCGGTGCATAGCAATCAGTGGGAGGAGTCTTAGTTTTGTGACGTATAACAATTCTTTAGTAAGGCAACAAAAAGTTATTGTTAGCCTTGGGGCTGCTATTGGCAGTTTTGTGATTGGTGCTATGCTTCCTCTTTATTCAACTTTATTAGAAGATGTAGCTTTACCGGATTTGCCTTTAAATGAGGTTGAAAGCAAGGTTTTTGAAGATTCCCCCAGTGTTCAAGTTGCAGTTCGGCAACAGGTGGATGGGTTTAAAAATACTTTGGTTCAATTTCAAAAAGAAAAAGAAAAACGTTTGACTTTTTCGGCACCGGCTCGTTTTGCGGGTAAAACGATTTCGGATGTGCAATTAACTGGTAAGCAAAAGTTTATTGCTTTGACTTTTGATGATGGCCCTTGGCCTGATACACCGGCAATTTTGGAGGTGTTAAAAAAGAATAAAGTCAAGGCTACGTTTTTTGTAATTGGCCGGCATCTGCAACTGTATCCCGATATGGCGCGTCGTGTTGTTGCTGAGGGCCATGCGGTGGGTAATCATACTTGGAATCACCATTATCATCGCGTAGACCGGGCAACGGCTATGAAGGAAATTGAGGATACTTCGGCACTGATTTATAAAATTACTGGGGCGAAAACGACTTTGTTTCGGCCACCCGGTGGGGTTTTGACGAATGGTTTGGCTGATTATGCTATGTCACAAAAAATGACGGTGGCTATGTGGTCGAGTGATTCTCAAGAGTCTTCCCAACCTTCGCAAGGGCAGCTTATTAAGAATGTTATGGGTTCTGTGAAGTCTGGGGGCATTGTGTTGATGCACGATGGCGGTGGCGAACGTTCTGTGACTTTGAAATCTTTGCCTGTAATTATTACAGAGTTGAAAAAGCAGGGTTATACGTTTGTGACGGTGCCGGAGTTGTTGGCGTTGAAGGATCGGCAACTTAAGGCGGCAGCTGCTGCGAAGGCTAAGTTTACAAAACCGGCTTCGGTTAAAGTTAAGTCGGTTCCGCCAGGCGAGTCTTTAAAATCCCTTCCTAAGTCTTTACGTCGTTAGGTTTTTTTTCTAAAAACCCGGTTTCTTTATTGAAGCCGGGTTTTTTTGTTGGATTTTTTGGGCCGGTATGGCTTTGAGGCCGGTATAGGGGCACGAACCCTACAAAGTTGGGGTGTTAACCGTCTTTATTACAGGTTGACGAGACTGGCAAGTTTTTGTTACATTTATTTACATAAAGATAAACAAATGTTAAGAGGCAAAAGAAATGGCTACTATGATAATTTTGGTTTGTTTGGTTGTGGCCGGTTGGGCCGCTGTGGCAGTGTTGGGCACTCAAGCTTATTTCCGAGGCGAGCAGTCTAAGCCCATCCATTCTCGTAATTGGAATTCTGATGAGTTTGACCAGTTGGCGGAGTCTGTGACTGGCACGAAAATTGACTATAGCGAACGGGTGCCGGGTTATCCAGTTGATGTTGCCGGTTTGTAGTTACCAGGTATGTAGTTGTGATGCTGGCGTTTCGATGCAGAGAATGGCGTTAGCCCCTACTACATATTCAAGTACATATTTTTAATTATTTGGCTCCCCTTTTTGGGAGTCTTTTTTTTGTTTGTTTTGTTTAAATAGCCACCATTTTCTGATCAGAAAAAACAAACTCACGACTACTCCACCGGCTAACAAACTCAATAAAATTGATTCGGTAAAGGGATGTGATTTTTTGGCGTTTGTATCCCAAGGTGCTAATAATGGTTCTTCTGGTTTGACTAAGGCATAACTGGTAGCAACAACGCCGGCACCTCCCATTCCCGCACCAACAACGGCTATAGTAATATTTAAATCGCGGCTATTTTCTGCGTCTTTTTTTTGGCTGTTTTTATCAACTTCTATTTGCTCAAGATCAAGATTAGCGCGAATTGTCGCCACCATTTCTTGAAATAAATTTTGTCCTGCAATTAGGTAATTTATATCGGCTTCTAATTGCTTTTGATACTTATTTTTGGCTAACTCTAAAAAACTTTCCCACAATTCTAAGTTATCATCAGGTAATTTTAAGGCTTGAATGTCTTTTAAACTTTTGGCAAAATTTTCAGTGTTAATCGTGATCGTGTTGTAGTCTTCTTGCAAATAGCGCAAGCATTTCCGGTACTCAAAACCTTCTTTGAGGATGTCTTTTAATAATTCTCGATATTTTTGCAGGCGGGTTTCTTGTTCGGATTCTTGGGTGATTGCCTCAAATTCGGGTATCTTTTTTTCTAGGATATGGGCTATGTTTTGCCCTTCTGCGTAGTGTTTTCTTCCTTGGAAATAGGCATACAATACTTTGCGCCGGTAGAGTAGCAGATTTCGCAATTCTAAATCAAAATCTTTTGTTACCAGTTTTAAGGTGTCTGGGTGACGTTTTAGCCAAATTAAAACATGACAGTTTTTTTCGGGGTTTAATTGCCGGTTATCGTACTCAAAAATCGGGCTGCCTAATAGTTCGCCTTCGTTGACAAATTGAGGTGTTTGTGTTATTAAATTTTGAATTAAATTTTTAATGCAAGTGTCGGCAAGTTGGCGGTAATTGTCAAAAACTGCCGGTTCTGCATAAAGCAAAATTGTTTGCCCAAAGGTTGCTTTTATGGTGGGTTGTAATAAACAGCCAGCGGGGTTGAATTCGGTTAGGTTGCCGGTGGAAATTGGGGTTTCTTTGTCTTTGCAAAAAAGGGTTAATTCAGCAATGTAAATATCTTGCGCTTTTTGGGCACGAAATGAGCCTTTTAGGGGATGGTTTTCTGGTTGAGATAATTTTAAATTTTTACCCTTTAGTAGTAAATCTTCCCAGTCGTTTAAGTCGTTGAGTTTTAGTTGACTGGGTAAGTTTTCCAATTCAGGAAAATTTAGTTTTTTCGCGGCAAACTCAACATTTGTCCACAAATCATCCGCATTTTGGGCTGGTTTTTGATAGCCTTCTTCTGCTGCATCTCTTAGCTGGAATGCGTAGAGGGTGAGAATTGGGTTTTTAATTTGCGTTTGAATTTGTGGAGGTTGTGTCATGGCTTTTAGTTTCATTTTCAGAAACCGGCTTCCTTTAAAAAAATCGGCTTCTTAAGTTATTGGTTTCTATCAGATGACGAATTTTGTGAATTTTGCCGGTTGATATTCTCCAGATATTTTTCCTGACATCTCCTCAATATTTCCTCTGACGTTTCTGGTTTTTCTTCATCCGCATCAGAGATTCCCATATCGAAGATTTCATTTTCGAGATTTTCTTCTACCTTGGGATGAGTTTTGCACCACTCCTTGATTCTCTCTGCAAATTCTTCTATGCTATCGGTTTGAATATCCAAACCTGTTATTTGACTCAAAAACTTATTAGGATAAATATCAAATAGCCGGCTAAACGCACTAACAATTTTTTCCGAGGTGGCGTTATCAAGGTTTGCCATAGCGCGTAATGCTTCCTGTATTTTTTGGATGGTTAACTCTAAAGAATCGCTTTCACCAATCAATGTAAACCCAGCCCAAGCTTTAGGAGTGGGAAAATCATTTTTAGTTTCTAGCATAGCATGGCGCAAGGCAGCGGCCCGATTTTCTCCTTGGCTTAAATTTTGATAAAATTTTGTCATCAAAAACTTCGCTGCCCGTGCGCCAATATTCCACAGGGAAACGATTAAACTGGGAACTCCTGCCAGAATGAAACAGCGAGATAATCCTACAATACCATCACCGGTAATTTTACCTTTGCCGGTGCTACAAGCAGCCAATACCACTATCTCGGAATTGAGATCTAAATTCAGAATTTCTGCGGCATTTAAAGCACCATTATCTTCGCCTTCAGGGGCTAAAACAATAGTACCAGGAATACCTAGAGTAGCATTTTTTGGGTCTTTATACTCATCTAATCCGTGAGCAAAAATATGCACTATGCGGGTTCCTAGCATTCCGTTAATAACAGCTACTTTTGTCGCATTATTGCCGGTGATAGCTTGAGTTTCTAAAATACTGGCGATGATTTCTCCTGCTTCTATCAAAAAGGGATAGGATTGGAGTTTATATTCTTTTTGGAAGGTTTCATGTAATGTTGGTTCCGCCACTACTAAAGCTTTTTTCTGTAAATTCCTGACTCGCTTTTCGTGGGTTATTTGTAATACTTGAATCGATGGGGCAATTAGGGGAGTATGATCTTCGATGAAATAGCGCCCTTCGGGGTTTTGTAAGGCTGCAAAGGGGACTAAAAATAGGGCATAGTGCGGAATGAAAATTATCGGCGCTTCGGGATCGCTGGGTAAAAAATCGGCTATGGGGGCGATGAGAATTTCATACAACAGTTGCAGTAAAGGAAAATTTCCTTGCTTACCTTTAAATTGGCTTTCTAAGGTAATTGTTTTTCCGTTCCTATCTTTTTCTACAATCTCAAGGGAAACTCTGGTTTTGAGAATAATTTCTTCTATATCCTTAACGGATTTATCCAGAATTTCTAAGGGCTTTAAGTTAGCTTGACGAAAAATTACTTCGCCGGTGGGCTGAATTACCCAGATATAGATTTCTTTATCAATTATCGAATATTCAACGAGTGTAGCGTTTTGAGTTTTGGCAACTTTTTGGATGTCGAAAATGGAGATATAAGTGGTTTTTTCTTCGGCTTTGTCTAAGTTGCCAGGTGTGGTGAGTCGCTGTCTTAGCAATTCCACAAAAGCACGGGTACGCCCCCTTTCCGATATTTCTAAAGCTGTGGTAAATTTATCTTGGGCAACTAATACTTCTTGCATTAGCTGATAAGCATTTTTTTGGCTTTCAAAAATTGAGATTTTATGCCTGTCATCAACTAACCCGCCTCGAATTTCTTCCCAAATTCTAATGGATTCCCATAAATTTTTTTCGGCTTCAGCAAATTGATTTAGTTTTTTTAGAGTTTCGCTGAGATTATAAAGGGAAATGGCCTCTACCTGACGAGATCCTATTTCCCGCGCAATGGTTAGAGACTGCTGATGGTAGTCTATGGCTTGCTGATATTGCCCTAATGAAGAATAGGCAATTCCGAGACTTCCCAGGGATGCTGACTCTCCCAGAATATCGCCTATTTCCCGCGCAATGTTTAAAGACTGCTGATGGTAGGCTATAGCTTGCTGATATTGCCCTAATGATTGGTAGCTATTTCCGAGATTTCCCAGGGATGCACCCTCTCCTCCAAGATCGCCTATTTCCCGCTTAATTTTTAAAGAGTGCTGATGGTAGTCTATAGCTTGCTGGTATTGCCCTAATGAATAGGAAGCAATTCCGAGATTGCCCAGGGAATTTGCCTCTCCCTGACGATTGCCTATTCCCCGCGCAATGTTTAAAGACTGATGATGATATTCTATGGCTTGCTGATATTCCCCTAATGATTGGTAGGCAATTCCGAGACTTCGCATGGAATCTGCCTCTCCCAGAGGATATCCTATTTCCCGCGCAATGTTTAAAGACTGCTGATGATATTCTATGGCTTGCTGATATTGTCCTAATGATTGATAAGCAATTCCGAGATTTACCAGGGATGCAGCCTCTCCTAAACGATATCCTATTTCCCGCGCAATCTTTAAAGGCTGCTGATGGTAGTCTATGGCTTTGTGATATTCCCCTAATGAAGAATAGGCAATTCCAAGACTTCCCAGGGATGCAGCCTCTCCTAGACGATCGCCTATTTCCCGCGCAATCTTTAAAGACTGCTGATGATAGTCTATGGCTTTGTGATATTGCCCTACTGAAGAGTAGGCATCTCCGAGATTTCTTAGGGAATTTGCCTCTCCCAAATGA
The DNA here is from genome assembly GCA_036704045.1 of Halomicronema sp. Classification (GTDB taxonomy): domain Bacteria; phylum Cyanobacteriota; class Cyanobacteriia; order Cyanobacteriales; family Oscillatoriaceae; genus Ancylothrix. The sequence continues at coordinate 16,798 of DATNQM010000020.1, forward strand.
TCACCTATCTCTCGCGCAATGTTTAAATGCTGCTGATGGTATTCTATAGCTTTGTCATATTGCCCTATTGATTGGTAGGCATTTCCGAGATTTCCCAGGGAATTTGCCTCTCCCCGACGATCTCCTATTTTCCGCGCAATGTTTAAATGCTGCTGATGGTAGTCTTTGGCTTTGTGATATTCCCCTAATGATTTGTAACTATTCCCGAGATTTCCCAGGGACGCACCCTCTCTTTGAGGATCGCCTATTTCCCGCGCAATGTTTAAAGACTGCTGATGATATTCTATGGCTTGCTGATATTCCCCTAATGCTTTGTAGGCAATTCCGAGATTTCCCAGGGAACTTGCCTCTCCCTGACGATTGCCTATTACCATAAAAAGAGTTAATGCCTGGTGCCAAGATACGATTGCCTCTCGAAACCGGCTTGTATTAAGCTGCTCCTTTCCTAAATTAAATAACCTTTCCGCTTCCCGTTGTGCATCCATTTCTCTCTCACTCATCCTCAGCTAGACACATCCTACGACGACAGCCCAAACAACCATACCGGCATCCCATCCAAACACCGGCACAAACCGGCACCATTAACTACCAAATACTTTGTAAATCTAAAACAAACCCAGGCAAAACCGGCTCACCACTCACAGAAGCCGGCTCATTTAAAACCACCACTGGCACCGTCGCAGAATAAACATAAACCTGCCGTTTTGCGGCATCAATTAACCAAGCCAAAGACACACCATTATCAATATATTGCTGCATCTTTTCTTTAAGATCACTCAGGCTATCACTACGCGATTTTAACTCAATCACAAAATCAGGAACGATAGGTGCAAATGTCTCTTGCAGTTCTTCCGAAAGAGCATTCCATTTTTCTACTTTAATCCAAGCAACATCAGGAGAAACAATGGCTCCATTAGGTAATGTAAAACCCGTGCTAGAATCAAAACCATAGCCGGTGCCGTCGCGTTCAACCCAATTACCAAACTGCACAGCCAAACTAAAATTTCGCTTTCCTGTACCCGATCCTGTGGGTGCCATAATTAAAATTTCTCCTGATGCACTTTTTTCAATTCGCCAATCGCGGTTAGTTTGGCAAAACTCAAAAAACTCATCATCAGTTAGTTTTTTATGGAATTTAAGAATTAATGGTTTTTGTTCAAAGGTTGTTGTCATAGTTTTAAAGGGTAAAATTTTACCCCAAATAAAAAACCTTTGTTTTCATATTAATAGATGGATGCCGGTATTTGTGGCCGGTATTTGTGGCGGCCATTCGTCACCGGTTAAAACCGGTGCCTACACGAAAAAAACCCCCTTTCGGGGGTTGGAAAAACCTGTCGTTTGTAGTCCGTAGGACTTTATTCTTGTAGACACCGATTTCAATCGGTGGCGTTTTTCATGTAGCCACCGACATCCTACAGACGTTCCGCTGGAACGTCTCTACTAAGCCAAAACCGCAGCCTTCTCACCAACCTCAGCCGAAGCCTCTGGACTATCAGCCTCAGACGGCGGTACCACCTGATAAAACTTCGGCAAAAATTCACCCCAATTAGCCAAAATCATCTTAGCCTTCGGACTGCCCGTGCGGTCAGCGTGCATCTCAATCAACTCCTTGAGTTGCTGTTCCCCAGCCGCAGTACATACCCGCTGGATCTTCACAATCTCATAATTCACCCGTTCCGCAAAACCACCATCCTCATCAAGGAAATAAGCCAAACCGCCAGTCATACCGGCCCCAACATTACGGCCAGTCTTACCCAGCACAACCACCACACCGCCAGTCATATACTCACAAGCATGGTCGCCGGCACCCTCAATCACCGCCTTAGCCATCGAATTACGAACCGCAAACCGTTCTCCAGCCTGCCCATTCGCAAACAGATAACCGCCGGTAGCCCCATATAAACAGGTATTGCCAATAATCACATTTTGTGAAGCATCAAACGTCGCCGATGCCGGTGGCTTAATCACAATCTCCCCACCATGCAACCCCTTACCCACATAATCATTAGCCTCACCATGCAGAACAAGAGTCACACCGCCAAGGTTAAACGCCCCAAAACTTTGACCCGCACTACCCGTAAACTCCAGCGTAATTTGACCCTCAAAGCCATTATTGCCGTACTTCTTAGCAATAAACCCAGCCAAGCGAGTCCCCACAGTCCGGTCAGTATTCACTAAATGATGTTGCCTCTTCACCGAACCTTGATTCTCAATCGCAGCCAAAAGCTCAGCATCCGCAAGCAACTGATCATCAAACACCGGCCCATTACTATGAACCTCTTCATGCTGCAACCAAGCGCGATTTTCCCGCGTATCCGGCAAATTAATCAAACAATCCAAATTAAGCGCCTTCGTCTTCGTCAGGCTCACACCTTTCCGCACTTTCAATAAATCAGCACGTCCGATAATCTCATTAAGTGAGCGATAACCCAAACGAGCCAAAAGTGAGCGCACTTCCTCAGCAACAAAGTAGAAGAAATTAACAACGTGCTCAGGAATCCCAGGGAAACGCTGACGTAGTTTCTCTTGCTGAGTCGCCACACCCACAGGACATTGGTTTGTATGACAAATCCGCGCCATAATACAGCCTTCAGCAATCATCGCAATACTGCCGAAACCGTACTCTTCACCACCCATCAGCGCCCCCATCACCACATCCCAGCCGGTTTTGAAGCCACCATCAACCCGCAAAATCACCCGATTTCGCAGTTCGTTATCCATCAAAACCTTATGGACTTCCGTTAAACCAAACTCCCAAGGCGAACCGGCGTGCTTAATCGAACTCAGAGGCGAAGCACCAGTACCTCCATCGTGACCAGAAATCTGAATAATATCAGCATTAGCCTTAGCCACACCGGCAGCAATAGTTCCTATCCCAATTTCCGACACCAACTTCACCGAAACCCCAGCCTTGGGATTAATTTGGTGCAAATCAAAAATCAACTGGGCCAAATCTTCAATCGAGTAAATATCGTGATGCGGCGGCGGCGAAATCAACGTTACACCAGGCTTAGACCGGCGCAACATCGCAATATAAGGGCTCACCTTCTTACCAGGTAACTGACCACCTTCACCTGGTTTGGCACCCTGAGCCATCTTAATCTCAATTTGTTGGGCACTCATCAAATACTCAGGAGTTACCCCAAACCGGCCAGACGCCACCTGCTTAATCGCCGAGCACGCCGTATCCCCATTTTTCAAACCGCGCAAATGCGGCATAGTCGGACTGTAGCCGGTTTCATCCACATCCGTAAGCGTTTTCAAACGCACTGGATCTTCGCCACCTTCACCAGAGTTCGACTTGCCGCCGATCCGGTTCATCGCAATTGCCAAAACCTCGTGGGCTTCGGGAGACAAAGCGCCCAAACTCATCCCGCCGGTGACAAAGCGCTTCATAATGCTTTCAACCGACTCAACCTCATCAACAGAGATCGGCTGTCGATCAGAATTAAAATCAAGCAAATCGCGCAAAGCCGTTACAGGCCGATTTTCCAGAAACTTCTGATAAACCTCATAGTGGTCATATTGCTTGCTATCCACCGCCTTATGCAGCGCCTTAGCCATTTCGGGACTATTCATGTGGTACTCACCACCAGGCCGGTATTGCACAAAGCCGAAGTTTTCCAATTTCTTTATGTTGATTTCAGGGAAAGCCTTACTGTGGAAAGAAAGCACCTCTTGAGCCAGTTCGCTTACACTCAAACCACCAACACGAGAAGTCGTTCCCTTAAAGCCAAGGGCCACCAAATCAGACCCCAAACCAATCGCCTCAAAAATTTGAGCAGCATGGTAACTTGCCAATAGCGAAATCCCCATCTTAGAAAGGATTTTCAGCAAACCGGCCTCAACAGCCTTACGGTAATTATTTTGGGCTTGAGTCAGACTTACCTTTGGCAGTTTGCCATTTTCCATCAACTTTTGAGTTTTGGAACTTGTTTGCCATTGGCGGATACTTTCCCACACCAAATAAGGACAAACCGCCGAAGCGCCATAACCAATCAAGCAAGCAAAGTGATGGGTACTCCAGCACTGTGCAGTTTCCACCACCAAGGATGTTTTCAAGCGCAAACCTTGATTAATCAAATGGTGGTGAACGGCGCCGGTGGCTAACAGGGGGGGAATATAGCTGTGGTCTGCATTTAAACCAGAACGGTCACTAAGTATAATAATTTCTGCGCCATCCTTAACCGCAGATACAGCTTTCTCACATAAATTTTTAACCGCAGTTTCCAAACCCTGGGGGCCGGCTGCAATTTCAAACAAGGTAGAAAGCGTTGCTGTTTTCCCTTCCCAATTCCGAACAATCTCTAATTCCGCCTCATTCAACACCGGCGTTGAAAGTTTCAGCCGTCGTGCGTGTTTCGGGTCTGCTTCTAGGATGTTACCCCGCACACCTAAGTGCATACTTAGTGACATCACCATACCTTCCCGCAGCGGGTCGATTGGCGGGTTTGTCACTTGTGCGAAACGCTGCTTAAAATAATCGTATAAAACATGAGGACGATTTGATAGCACAGCCAAAGGAATATCATCACCCATACAGTAGGTAGGTTCCTTGCCACTGCCGGCCATCTCCTCAATAATTAATTCCACATCTTCTGAGGTATAGCCAAAAGCTGTTTGCTGACGCAGCAATTCACTTGTTTCGAGTTGCACATTTTCAGTGAAAGGCTGTAATTGCATTTCGCTGCGGTTTTGCTGTAACCATTCCCCATAGGGATGTTTATGAGCAATGCGCTGTTTAATTTCCCAATTTTTCAGTATTTCGCCGTTTTGCAAATCCACAGAAATCATCTGTCCGGGGCCCAGGCGTCCTTTTTCGAGGATCTCTTCTTCTGGCAAGTCTACGACACCGGCCTCAGATGCGACAATCACTAAACCATTCTTGGTTTTGCAATAACGGGCCGGTCGCAAACCATTACGGTCAAGGGTAGCACCAACCTGAACACCATCACTGAAAACCAGTAAAGCGGGGCCATCCCAGGGTTCTTGCAAAGTGCTGTAGTATTCGTAAAAATCGACAATTTCAGGATATTCTGTCAAATCAGGCTGATTTTTGTAGGCTTCCGGCACCATAATCATCAAAGCTTCTTGAGGACTACGGCCAGAACGCACCAACAACTCCATTACATTATCCAAGTTAGCAGAGTCGCTGTTATGAGAAGTCACCAGCGGAGTTAGATCGCGGATACGTTCACCCCAAAGCTGACTTGATAAATTGCCTTCGCGGGCAATCATCCAGTTAATATTGCCGAGGAGGGTATTAATTTCGCCGTTGTGACCAAGCAACCGCATCGGTTGAGCGAGAGGCCATTTCGGCATTGTGTTGGTACTAAAACGCCGGTGATAGACAGAAAAAACACTCTTATAGAGAGGATTTTTTAAATCCAGATAAAACTCACCAAGCACAGCCGAGCGTACCATGCCTTTATAGACAATAGTCCGCGATGACAGCGAGCAAATATACAAATCTTCTCCCCATTTCAGAGAAGTTTTATCAAGTTCTTTACCAATAGCGCGACGCACTAAATACAAGTGTGCCTCAAGTTCATCTCCCTGCCATTGGTTAGATTCAACAATAAACTGTTCAATTTCTGGCTGGTTTTCTCGCGCTTGGATGCCCAAAATTCCTGGGACTACCGGCACCTCACGCCAACCTAAAAATTTTAAACCTTCTTGAGCCACCATTTTTTCAATTAATTGGCGAACCAAAGAAGCCCTTTCAGGATCTTGAGATAAAAATACCATTCCCACACCAAGGGTGCTATCGGGGGATTTAGAAATACCTTTTTCACTCATCCAGTGCGACAATAAATCCCAAGGAATCGCCGTCATCACACCGGCCCCATCACCGGAATCTTGGTCTGCACTGCAACCGCCTCGGTGTTCCAAACAAGTCAACGCCGCCAGTGATTGTGCAACAATTTCGTGAGATTTTTCTCCTTTGAGATTAGCAATAAAGCCAACACCACAAGCATCTCTTTCTTCTACTAACCATCGTGGCCCTAAAGGTGATGCCGGTTGTCTGCTGTCGTTGAATTGATTTAATTGAATTTCTGTATTGTTAGGGTTCACGTTATTAGTGTTCATAGTAGAGGACTCTTGTGATCGGTGAGAGATTTTTGTGTTGAAGCCAGAATTTTTTGGGTTGGTGGTTGATGCCAGCATCTTCTGGAGATAAAGTATTTTAGGAGCCGGCTGTCCGCATTATTTAGGTTATAGATTCCTTGGAATTGTGGAAGTCTTAACTAAAAATTCTTATCATTCTCTAAGCTTGGGTGCTATCGTTTGGGTAAAGATGAGATAGTCTAGCGTGTTGTTTAGGAGATAACTCACGACGGTGTTCGGCTATTGAGCATTAAGAAATATTACAAAAAATAGTGATTTCAAGCAATCCCTAAATTTACCGAATTTGCTTTTTGACTGTCTTGGTGTCGATAGTCAAGCCGGTGTAAGCCACGCCAACTAGCCGTGTTATCTAGGATAAACAATAAACTTAATTCGTGAAACTGCTTAAAACTGGAACAAGGGTATATTTTTTAGACCTTTTATGCACTTTAGGCATTTTACCTCCCAATGGCATCTAAAAAATTTGCTAAGTACAACTTAAAAACCTGTATTTTCGAGAAGCAACGGATAGGTCAAATGCTTTTAGGTAAATAAGTCATAGTTTCTTGATAGGGTTGGTAAAAATGTAACCCTTGACTTCCAAAGTTATCAAGTTTATTTGTCACTCATGGCTAAAATATTTAAAACCTTGTTCCTACCGGCTTCTTTGTTCTTAATTTCAGGTTTTTTGGCTGATACCACACTTAGTAAAAAAGCCTATGCTCAACAATCTTCTAACTCTTCTGCTGTAATTGCTCAAAGCTTAACGCAATTTGTAAAGCAAGGGACAGAAATTTCTTTAAACGGTCAAAAAATATCGGCTGAGTGGTTTCAGCAAAAGGATTCTACAGGTAATATCTACACTAGCATCAGCGATATCCCACTTTGGCAAAATTTTGGCTTAGAATTGCTAACCACGAATAACCCTCAAAGTCAGCCGGTGAGATGGTTTTCAGACTTTACCCTCAAAGCTGCTAACTCTAGTAGTTACCGTTATCTCGATATTACCAATTTTGCCAATTCTCAAAACTGGCAAATACAAGTTAGGGAAAATATTTTATTTATTTCTACACCGGCCAGTCAAGTACAAGCCCTCGAAACTCTAATGCAAACTTGGGGAGAACCGCAATCAACTGTTAGCATCCCACGCCAGATTAACATCCAACTCAGCACACCCACACCGGCGCAGGTTAATTTTATTCGCAGACTTCCTCTACCCACCCAAACCGAAAACAAACCCCAGACTTCCCCAGACTCGCCTGATGATCTTAGTAAACCGGCCACCCAAACCCAACCTCAACAGCCACCAACACCTCGACTTGATGAATGGTTAATTTCTTTCAACGCTCAAACAAACCCAGCAATTTTTCCCCAAATTACTATCCCCAATAAGCAACCAAACCCTCTCAAAATTGAAACAACGCCTAACTCTACAGCCATAACTATTTTAGTTCCTGCCGGTTGGCGACCAAAGCTATCTACTTCTGCAAATCCCTATCGATTAACTATTGACATTCAACCAGAGTATATGGTAGAGAAAGAGATTTTTTGGTCTAAGGATGTCCGCTGGCAACAAAAATATCTAAACCTAGGTTCTGATCGCTTCCCCGTTGTGTGGCTAGAAATCAACCCCCTTGCCAATCTTACACCGATCTCAACTTCTCCCCAAACGCAGATAGGCACAGCAGCTTTAAGTCAAACTGCCGGTTTATGGCAAGCAAACCCAGCTATTAATGGAGGATTTTTTAACCGCAATAATCAAATGCCTTTAGGGGCTTTACGACGAGACGGAATATGGTTATCTAGCCCTATTTTAAATCGAGGTGCCATCGCTTGGAATAATCAGGGGAAAGTAGAGATGGGCCGGTTGCAATTACAGGAAACCGCTATAACTAATACAGGAGAACGCCTGCCCATCAATTTTGTAAATAGTGCTTTTGTGCAAACCGGCATTGCTCGCTACACCCCAGACTGGGCACTCAACTACACACCCCTCAGTAATGATGAAACCATTATTGTAGTTGAAAACAACACTATCACCGGCCAACTTGCCCCCACCGCCGCTGGAACAGTCTCAACACCTATTCCTCGGTTTGGATACTTGCTTGTTTTTCGCAAAGTAGTACCATCTAAATTGTCTATAGGTACTCAAATTAAACTAGAAAGCCAAACAAATCCATCAAATTTTAAAGATTATCCGAATATTTTAGGGGCTGGGCCACTTTTAATACAAAATGAAGCCATTGTCCTTGATGCTAAAGCAGAAGGCTTTAGTGATGCCTTTATAGAACAAACTGCTTCCCGTAGTGTAATTGCCACTACTAAAGAGGGAAAACTAATCTTAGTGGCGGTTCACAACCGGGCTGGGGGGGCCGGTGCAACTTTAGCAGAATTGGCCCAACTTATGTTACAACTTAACGCTGTTAATGCGCTTAATCTTGATGGAGGCAGTTCAACTGCGCTTTATTTAGGCGGGCGTTTAATCGACCGGCCCCAAGCAACAGCCGCGCCAGTACACAACGGATTAGGTGTAAATTCCCCGATGGGCCGTTAAAGCTTAGATAAAGTGTACAGGGTTTAAGTAAAGAATCAATGTACATTCATCCCACTATCCGATAGATAGATGACAACACCCTAGGGCTAGTTGTTAAGTTGAATAGTAATTAACACCCTCGCAAGTCAGGAATAGTTAAACTGGATTTCCACTTGCTTTTTTATTTTTTTACTTTTTGACTCATTCCCCACTAACAGGAGAAAAAAAACATGGCACAAGCACAATCAAAAGAACTTAATCCAGCCGCTTTTACTAATCTTACTTCTAATACCGTTGCTGCTACAGAATTGCGCCCCTGGGGTTCTTTCACAGTTTTAGAAGAAAGTAAAGGTTATAAAATTAAGCGTATTGAAGTTAAACCAGGACACCGTTTAAGTCTGCAAATGCACCACCACCGCAGCGAACACTGGATTGTGGTTTGTGGTACAGCAAAAGTCACTTGTGGTGATACCGAAGAAATTATTTACAGTAATCAGTCTACATACGTCCCGCCTTGCACAACCCATAGGCTAGAAAATCCTGGGGTGATTCCTTTAATTTTAATTGAAGTACAAAATGGTGAATATTTGGGAGAGGATGATATTGTCCGTTTCCAAGATGACTATGCGCGTGCCGGTGCAAAATAGTATTAAATAGGGATTGGGGTAAGAGGACAGATAACTGTCTGCTGATAGGAAATTAGAAAATACTATAGGTTTTTCCTTTTTATCAGCACCTCCATCACTGATTATCTTTAACTTTTTACATCGTACTTATCAATCAATGATTAATTTGAGTAAAAGCGCCCAGCAAGAAATTAACCGACTCAAATTGAAACAGGCAAAGCCAAATGCTATGTTTCGTCTGGGAGTAGCCAAGGGTGGATGTGCCGGTTTTTATTACACAATGGATTTAGATGAGGTAGTTCAGGAAGGAGATCAAGTTTGTGAGTGTAATGGTGTTCGAGTTTTGGTAAAATCACAAAACATTTCTTATGTCAATGGTTTGAGTGTAGATTATTCCGAGGATTTGATGGGTGGCGGTTTTCGGTTTATTAATCCTAATGCAGTCCAGTCTTGTAGCTGTGGTCATTCATTTAGTTTATAAATCATCATTCAAATATCTCAAAATTATTCAGTGCTGACAGATAAAGCATCGGTCTATGGGGAAGAAAGTTTTTTTCTTAAAAATGTCTTTTAACTTTTGCTGAAAAAAAGACTTCTTGGGGAATTGACAGAAATTGAAATAAAGGGGTATAATGTCCTTTTGTTGAAACTCGGAACAGTCACAAGCTGTAAAAGCCTTAACTCATGCCCACCATTCAGCAACTCATCCGCAACGAACGCGAAAAAGCGAACAAGAAAACAAAATCGCCGGCATTAAAGAGTTGCCCTCAGCGTCGTGGTGTTTGCACAAGAGTGTACACCACCACACCGAAAAAGCCCAACTCAGCCCTCCGTAAAGTAGCGCGGGTTCGCCTGACCTCTGGTTTTGAAGTCACCGCCTACATTCCTGGTATTGGTCACAACCTCCAAGAACACTCTGTAGTTATGATTCGCGGCGGACGGGTAAAAGATTTACCTGGTGTGAGATATCACATTATTCGCGGAACTTTAGATACAGCCGGAGTAAAGGACCGCAAACAAGGCCGGTCTAAGTATGGTGCCAAGCGTCCAAAACCAGGTGCACCAGCCGCAACCACAGGCAAAGGCAAGAAATAAACAGTCGCGCTGAAACTTTCTCATTATGCTGAGAGAAAGTCCGGTAATCATCGGGGAGTTTTGTATCTCACGACCAAGAGCGTACCCGTATAGACTGTCAAAAGTGATTAAGTAAGAAATGTATGTGGTAAAAACTGCCCTTACAAAATTGGAAACCTCAGCCATGCTATAAGCAAATGGTTAGGCTGAGAGAGCCAAAAATTCCCGTTAAGAAATAACGCGGGGAAAAAAAGTCCCGAACTGCATTTTTAAACAGAAACTATGTCTCGTCGCTCTGTCGTCCAAAAACGTCCTATCCCTGCCGATTCAGTGCATAATAGCCGACTCGTCACCATGATGGTGCGGCGTGTTATGAAAAAAGGCAAAAAATCTGTAGCTAATCGGATTGTCTATGATGCCTTTAAAATAATTCAAGAACGCACCGGCACCGAAGCCATCGAAGTGTTTGAGAAAGCCGTGCGGAATGCAACTCCTTTGGTAGAAGTAAAAGCTCGCCGCGTTGGTGGTGCAACCTACCAAGTACCTATGGAAGTAAGATCAGATCGCGGTATCGCTTTGGCGCTACGGTGGTTGATCCAATATGCAAGATCGAGAACCGGCCGATCAATGGCCATCAAATTAGCAAACGAGCTAATGGATGCAGCCAACGAGACAGGCAGTGCTATTCGCAAACGCGAAGAAACACACCGGATGGCAGAAGCAAACAAAGCCTTTGCCCATTATCGGTACTAAAAGCGGCCAACGAGTTCCAAAAGTTCCCCCGAGCAATTTGGCTCTAGGGAACAAAACTTAACAAAAAATATTAAAATATTAATAACAAGGAACTCGGAATCCACTCGTGCCGCCCGGAATGGTGGCCAAATGGAGTGTGAATGACACCCAAACCCGTTAACGAGACTAACGGAGAGTAGGTTCTAGAGATGGCTTTAAACAAGCAAAGCTTGAGAAGCGCACCTAGCGCCAAACTCAGCAATAGCGCATATAGAACCTTGACAAAGCGCAAGTAGCAAAAAATCTGCGGCTAACATAAAGGAGGTAGCTGTGGCACGCACCACCCCGCTCGAGAAAGTACGCAATATTGGCATTGCAGCCCATATTGACGCAGGAAAGACAACAACAACAGAGCGAATTCTGTTCTATTCCGGCGTGGTTCATAAAATCGGAGAAGTTCACGAAGGAACCACAGTAACAGACTGGATGGAGCAAGAGCGGGAACGCGGCATTACCATCACCGCTGCGGCGATTAGCAGTAGCTGGAAAGACCACCAAATCAACCTGATCGACACTCCGGGACACGTTGACTTCACGATTGAAGTAGAACGCTCCATGCGAGTATTAGATGGAGTGATCGCAGTGTTTTGTTCGGTTGGTGGCGTTCAACCTCAATCGGAAACAGTGTGGAGACAGGCAGATAGGTATAAAGTGCCGCGAATTGTCTTCGTCAACAAAATGGATCGCACAGGGGCAAACTTCTACAAAGTTTATAACCAAATTTGCGACCGGATGCGAGCAAATGCTGTTCCCATCCAATTGCCCATTGGTGCAGAAGACACCTTCTCTGGGCTGGTAGACTTGGTACGCATGAAGGCTATGGTCTACACCAACGATAAAGGAACTGATATTCAAGAAACAGAAATTCCCGAAGAGATGCGGGAAATTGCTGAAGAATATCGGATTAAGTTGGTCGAAGCAGTAGCCGAAACCGATGACAAGCTAACAGAAAAATACCTTGAAGGCGAAGAGTTAACAGAAGAAGAAATTCGCATCGCTCTGCGAAAAGGCACCATCGCAGGTACAATCGTTCCGATGTTGTGCGGATCGGCCTTCAAAAACAAAGGGGTTCAATTGCTGCTAGATGCAGTGGTAGATTATTTGCCGGCCCCTATAGAAGTTCCCCCGATTCAAGGGACACTGCCAAACGGCGAGACAGAAGAACGTCGCGCCGATGACAATGCACCATTGGCGGCCTTGGCTTTTAAAATCATGGCAGATCCCTATGGTCGTCTGACGTTTGTGCGCGTTTACTCTGGCATCTTGAAAAAAGGTAGCTATGTGTATAACGCCAGCAAAGGCAAAAAAGAACGGGTATCTCGCTTGATTTTGATGAAAGCAGATGACCGGATCGAAGTAGACGAACTACGGGCTGGTGATTTGGGCGCAGCCTTGGGTCTCAAGGACACTTTCACAGGAGATACAATCTGCGAGGAAAACTCTCAGATTATTCTGGAATCATTGTTTATTCCAGAGCCAGTTATCTCGGTGGCCGTAGAACCCAAAACCAAAAACGACATGGAGAAGCTCTCAAAAGCCCTCCAGTCTTTGTCGGAAGAAGATCCTACTTTCCGCGTTAGTATCGACCCCGAAACTAACCAAACCGTTATTCGCGGTATGGGAGAATTGCACCTAGAGATCCTCGTAGACCGAATGCTGCGAGAGTTTAAGGTAGAGGCCAACGTAGGCGCACCACAAGTCGCTTACCGTGAAACCATCCGCAAATCTGTCAAAGCAGAAGGTAAGTTTATCCGTCAAAGTGGCGGTAAGGGTCAATACGGTCACGTCGTTATCGAATTGTCACCGGCAGAACCAGGCACCGGCTTTGAATTTGTCTCTAAAATTGTTGGCGGTACTGTACCTAAAGAGTACATCGGCCCCGCAGAACAAGGGATGAAAGAAGCTTGCGAAACCGGCATTTTGGCCGGCTATCCGCTCATTGATGTCAAAGCAACGATGATCGATGGGTCTTACCACGATGTAGACTCCTCAGAAATGGCTTTTAAAATTGCCGGTTCTATGGCAATGAAAGAAGCTGTTATGAAAGCTTCGCCGGTGCTCTTAGAGCCTATGATGAAAGTTGAAGTGGAAGTGCCGGAAAACTTCCTCGGAGACGTTATGGGTGACCTCAATTCCCGCCGGGGTCAGATCGAAGGAATGGGATCTGAACAAGGAATTGCTAAAGTGACGTCAAAAGTTCCGTTAGCGGAGATGTTTGGCTACGCTACGGATATCCGGTCTAAAACCCAAGGCCGGGGTATCTTCTCGATGGAATTTAGCCACTACGAGGAAGTTCCTCGCAACGTTGCTGAACCCATCATTGCAAAAAGCAAAGGGAACGCTTAATTAGTTGGTGAAATTGGTCATCGGTCACCGGTCATAAGTACAAAATGACTAATGACTAATGACCAATGACTAATGACCAATGACAACTAACAACTGACACAGGAAAAAGGAACAGAATTATTCATGGCACGCGCAAAGTTTGAACGGACTAAACCCCACGTTAATATCGGTACCATTGGTCACGTCGATCACGGTAAAACCACTCTGACTGCTGCAATTACAACCACCCTGGCTGCTCTGGGACAGGCAAAAGCCAAAAAGTATGATGAAATCGACGCAGCACCCGAAGAAAAAGCGCGGGGGATTACGATCAACACCGCTCACGTTGAGTACCAAACCGAAGATCGGCACTACGCTCACGTTGACTGTCCGGGGCACGCTGACTATGTGAAAAACATGATCACCGGCGCTGCTCAGATGGATGGTGGAATTCTGGTCGTGTCTGCGGCTGATGGCCCTATGCCTCAAACCCGCGAACACATCCTTCTCGCTCGTCAGGTCGGCGTTCCTGCGTTGGTGGTTTTCTTGAACAAAGAAGACATGGTGGATGATGCAGAACTTCTCGAACTGGTAGAGTTAGAAGTCCGCGAGTTGCTCAGTTCTTACGAATTCCCCGGCGATGATATCCCCATTGTGGCTGGTTCTGCTAAAGAAGCCCTCGATGCGATGATTGCTAACCCCAATATCAAGAAGGGTGAAAACAAGTGGGTTGACAAAATTTATCAACTCATGGAAAACGTAGATTCTTATATCCCAACTCCTGAGCGTGAAATTGATAAGCCTTTCTTGATGGCTGTTGAAGACGTATTTACCATCACTGGTCGCGGTACTGTGGCCACTGGACGGATTGAACGCGGAAAGGTCAAAGTTGGCGAAACTGTCGAGTTGATTGGGATTAAGGATACTCGCACTACCACTGTAACCGGCGTTGAAATGTTCCAGAAAACTCTGGACGAAGGTATGGCCGGTGACAACGTTGGTCTTCTGTTGCGCGGTATTCAAAAGGCTGATGTTGAGCGCGGTATGGTGCTAGCTAAGCCTGGTTCTATTAAGCCTCATACTTTGTTTGAGTCTGAAGTTTACATTCTTAAAAAAGAAGAAGGTGGTCGCCACACTCCTTTCTTCCCTGGCTATCGTCCTCAGTTCTATGTGCGTACTACCGATGTAACCGGCACGATCAGCGAATTTACTGCTGATGATGGTAGTGCTGCTGAAATGGTTATGCCTGGTGACCGGATCAAAATGACGGTGGAGTTGATCAACCCCATTGCTATTGAACAAGGTATGCGCTTTGCTATCCGTGAAGGCGGTCGCACGGTGGGTGCCGGTGTGGTTTCCAAGATCCTGAAATAGATTAGCTATCTGAGGATCGCAAGAGCAGAAAAGCGATACAATGATAAATTGCTTTTCTGCTCTTATTTTATGCCCATAGTCATTGGTAGGCGTTATTTCGATTACCAAAAACTGAGCAGTAATGACTATTGACCATTGATTGTTAAAAACCAGAACCAAGAAAACTAAACAAAAATGGCTACTTTACAGCAACAAAAAATTCGCATCCGTTTGAAAGCTTACGACCGCCGCCTGCTTGATACTTCTTGCGAAAAGATTGTCGATACTGCCAACCGCACTAACGCTACAGCTATTGGCCCTATTCCTCTTCCCACTCGCCGACGCATTTATTGCTTGCTGCGTTCTCCTCACGTTGATAAGGACTCCCGCGAACATTTTGAAACTCGGACTCACCGCCGCATTATTGATATTTATCAGCCTTCTTCTAAAACCATTGATGCTTTGATGAAGCTTGACTTGCCGGCCGGTGTGGACATTGAAGTAAAACTCTAAAAATTTACTTCAAAAAAAACTTGAATTTGTGCTATAACCCAGCCCCAAAGTTTTTGCACAGCCCTTTAGATAACCGTCTAAAGGGTCTTTTGGTTTGAAAGCAAGGGTTCTTTGGGTTAAAGTTATGATATAAAAAGGCACTTAGCAATTACTCTGAGGAAAAATGGCTTCAGCATCCTCGATTGCAGTTCGAGAACTCCCTCTCTTTCCCTTGCCTGAAGTAGTGTTATTTCCAGGCAGGCCCCTCCCTCTCCATATTTTTGAGTTTCGCTATCGGATTATGATGAATACAATCCTTGAAAGCGACCGCAAATTTGGGGTTTTGATGTGGGATCCCGTACAAGGTCAGCCCGCCGCTGTTGGATGCTGTGCAGAAATTTTGCAATTCCAACGTCTTCCTGATGACCGTATGAAAATATGGACTCTGGGGCAGCAACGGTTTCGGGTATTAGATTATGTACGCGAAAAACCTTACCGTGTAGGCTTGGTTCAGTGGATTGAAGATGAATCTCCCCAGAAAGAACTTAGACCTTTAGCAACTGATGTAGAGCAATTACTAAAAGATGTGGTTCGCTTGTCTGCTAAGTTGATGGATCAAAAAATTGAGTTACCAGAAGATATCCCCTCCTTACCTACAGAGTTGTCTTACTGGGTGGCGAGTAATCTTTATGGGGTAGCTGCCGAACAACAAGCACTTTTGGAAATGCAGGATACCGCGACGCGGTTGGAACGTGAGGCAGAAATTCTGACTTCTACTCGCAATCATTTAGCGGCTCGGACTGTGCTTAAGGATGCTTTAAAGTAAATTGGTAGTGTCCTATTTGTCATAGGTGAATGGCTAAAATTACCCCTAATAATTGAGATAAAGCCGATTTTTTGTTAAAGTCGGCTTTATTTTTGTTTTATATAATTATTCGTCTAACTTTGTGCGATTAAGATGGGCTTTTTCTATAGGATATAACCCATACCAGCGCAAAACGATTAGCCACATAATAGATAGTAAGCCGGCTAGGCTTAAAGTTAAACCGCTATAGGTACTAATTAATCCGAAAACAGGTAATATACCACCGGCAATTGTAGCGATAACTGCCGCGAGAGAAGCAGACCGGCTGTTACCTAATCCCCAGACTAAAACCAGCATCACAGCGGAAATTAGACACCAGGCTAGTTGGGCCTCTATGATTCGGCTTAGATAAGTGAGAGTGAGAAGAGAAGCAAAAAATAAACTACCCGCTAAAACAATATCTTGCAAAGTGAGAGGTACAGAAAAGTATAACAAAACTATCCACCAGAAAAATAGGGCCGGTGCCAGTAAAAGAAGACGGGGAAGAATGCCGGTGTTGGTAACTTTGCCAATAGAAGTAAAAACCCCAAAAGGATTTTTCACTGAAACATTATCATCAAATACCCAAATAAACCGCGTTCCTTGACCTTCAACTTTACTTTGTGTTGGCACAATTCCACTAGCAAAATCAGCATTCTCAAAATTAGCTAAAGCAGTTAAACGAAAATTTGAAAGTAACTGTCCATTGGCATCATAAATCCAACGGGGGCCACCTTGAGCTTGATAAGTAACTCGAAATGTCGTTTCTTCGCCAACTTTTAGGCGAAACGGAAAACCATAATCACCAGGGTTCACCGGCACCAAACGACTGTTATCACGTTCTACCTTAAAATTTTGCAGTAATGAGTAACCATTTGGCGGGTTAATTTCAAAGAAAAATTGCTCTTCTTGTTTTAACTGATTTTTAACTTTAAAATCTCCATTAAAATCCACTCTATAAACCGATCTCAAATTTTGTACATCTTTAATTTGTTCAAGTTTGACATTAATTTCAGAACCACCCACTGTTAAGAAACGGTTAATATCACGGGTTGCTTTGACTCTAACAATTTTATCTTTAACTTGTGTGTCATAGGTGTAGGGTTCTTTAACCACATAACGAACTTGTGGAGCAAATTGTTCTAGCCGGTCGCCGGCAACCGTTGCAGCTACTTTTGCAACCCTTGCTTGTTCCCAATGATGATAGCGATTAGCTAAAGTTGAACATAGAAAAAAACCTCCAATCATCAAAGAAAAAATTAAAACAGCATAGGGAAATTTTTTTAGTAATAAATCATAACGTTTAATCCAAATTTCTAACCATCCGAGAAGTTCTGGTTTAGTGCGAGATAAAGCAAAACCGATTAAAGCAAGAGCAATTCCTAAAAATATGACTAAAATTGTTATTTTTTGAGATAATTTAAGCAACTCACCGCCAAATTGAATTAACTCGTTAGGGTGAGTTAAATCTGGCAAACCGGGCACACCAGTTATAGTTTCCGACATAAAAAGTTTCCTCTGACAGCAGTTAAATCATTTTATTCTTCAATGCGGTTGTATTTCAGGAGTTTCTGGAAGTTGATAGCTTTGAGTAGGTGATTAGACTTAACGGCTTGCTGGAAAATTTCATAAATTTGTTACCTAGATGTCACAAGCCTGTCACACCGGCCTCTTATTCTTATAAATAAGAAAGCATTTTAATGCTCCTCACACCATATTAATTATAAAACCCGCTCAAACCCTCCGAGCGGGCTTTTTATTTTTGGGGAGAGTTTAAAAAGCATTGCTTTATTTCCCCATCGTCTCTATTTTTGATTACTAAAGAAGGATAATTATTCTTTTCTGGCATTTATAAAATTTCCTATTTTAACGATTTAAATAGTATTTAAATACCCTGCTTTTATGCTATGAAAAATGGTGAACAATCTTCAAAATTTAATCAAATTAACACTCGTTTCGTCTTTTTTGTTTTTTAAAATCGTCAACTATTAATATATTTCAATCCACCACCATCAATCCATAACTACCAAAAACCTTTAAAGTTTCTGTATGAAGAGTCAACAATTCTAAAGCTAACTGCATCCCATGAGAATTAATATCAGCCTCCAAATCTATAAAAAACAAATACTCTCCAAGCGAGCGTTTAGTAGGCCGAGATTCAATTCTGCTCATATTAATACCCAACAAATTAAATACTTGCAAAGGCTTCAATAAACTACCCGGAACATTAGCGGGCAAACTAAAAGCCAAAGAAGTATAACTACCTTTCACTGAAAGGGATAAAGGCGACTTAGTTTTAGCTTCTAAACTTAATACCCAAAACCGCGTACAATTATCACGATAATCATTAATTGGATGCGCCAAAATAGGCAAATTATATAAATCAGCTGCCCGCAAAGACGAAATAGTAGCAGTATTATCTTGGTCTAAATATTTCAAACCTTCCGTCGTCGAATTTGCAGGAATTAACTGGACATTAGGCAAAAATTCTTGTAACCATCCTTGACACTGGGCCAAAGCTTGAGGATGAGAATAAACAGTTTTAACTTCCTCTAAACTACTTGCTTTTGATAACAAAGCATGAGCCACCGGCAAAACAATTGCCTGCTGAATATGCAACCCCTCTAATTGCCACAAACTATCCAGAGTCATTGTTACAGCGCCTTCAATAGAATTTTCCACCGGCACCACAGCCAACTCTACGTCCCCTGCTGCCACAGCCATCATTGTTTGAGCAATAGTAGGAAAAGGACATAACAAACATTGCTGTGTTGTTTCCTTCGTTAAATAATTCGCATACGCCAATGCAGCAGCTTCTGCATAAGTACCCACAGGGCCAAGATGTGCTACAGAAATCGTCATAAATTTTTCTCTAAGGTTTTTAATCAATTTTTTGATGCAACGAATTGTCTTACTTTTATCAGAAATCTAGTACAATCTTTTCAACCTCAACCGTCGCTACAATGCGTCCTTTGAGAACATTTAAGCTTTTTTGCTACTTAAAGCATTTTCAGCTTTTTGCTACTTTTTGCAAAAAAACGTAAAATAACTTCATATAACATCATATTGATAATACTTTCATGGAAACTCGGTTTGTCGCATCTCAATCGGTTGAACTAGCTGTTGCTGAACAGCCCGTACCCATACAACACTATTTGCGTCAGCCTAAGCGTCTTGTCTATGCTTTGGTAGATCCAACGCGGATGGAACAACTTAGTGCAGACCTTTTTCGGTTAAAAATGCGTCCTCTCAGTTTTATGATGCTGAGTATTCAACCTATTGTAGACATGAAAGTATGGGCTGATAGCGATGGCATAATTCATTTAAGATCGGTACGCTGTGAAATTCGTGGTGTTGAATACATTAATCAACGTTTTGCACTGAATTTAGTGGGTAAACTTTGTCCATGCAAAATTAATGGTGCAACTTACCTCAAAGGTAGAGCAGATTTAGAAGTAAGAGTAGAATTACCACCGCCGTTTTGGTTAACTCCTAAACCTATTTTAGAAACTACCGGCCATGCTTTACTTAATAGCGTTTTGCTGACAGTAAAAAACCGTTTAATGCACCAATTATTATCTGATTATCGCCGCTGGGCAACCGACGAAAGAAGTCCGCAGCTAAAAGAGGGAGTGTCAGTTCTTTCTGAGGTAGAACAAATTGTTTAATTTTGTTAGGGGTAAGCAATCAACAGTACCCCTACAGATTTTTTTATGAAACAGTATTCTGTCTTTTTTTCTTTACAAATTAGTTTTAGAACCATGCCATTTAAAAGACTGACGATGTTGAGAAGATGCACCATATTTTTGTAAACCCAAAAGATGTTTAGATGTACCATATCCCTTATTATTTGTCAAGTCGTAATGGGGATATTTTGCTGACAATCTAACAATTAAATCATCGCGCCAAACCTTAGCAATAATACTTGCTGCCGCAATAGATACAGATTTACTATCACCTTTTACCATTGTTTCTTGAGGAAAAGGCAAAAAAGGCACTGGCTGATTACCATCAATCAAACATAATTCAGGCTGAACTTTTAATTTTAAAATAGCCCGTTTCATGGCTAACAAAGAAGCCTGTAAAATATTTAAACGATCAATCTCTTTCACTGAAGCAATACCAATTTTGCAATCAATAGCCACATCTTTAATTAATAAAGCTAACTGGCTTCTTTGACGACTATTTAACTGCTTACTATCTTTCACCCCAGCCAACAATAACTGCTCGCAAACATTATCAGGCAAAATTACCGCTGCTGCCACCACCGGCCCAAACAAACAACCGCGACCAACCTCATCTACCCCAGCCAAAAAACGAGAGGAAATCGGGATACCGGCCGGTTCTAAAGTCGATATTTCCCAAAAAGAAAGCTGTAAAGATTGAGAATTCAGCATCTACAAATAACCAAACTAATGTTAAAAAAACCCGGTTTTTTAATAAGCCGGGTTTATAGATAACAAAAATCTTAAACCTGCCCCTGGTCAGAATCAGAAGCACTAGAACGACGACGACGACGCCGACTTACCCCAGTACCAGAATCACCCTCACTTTCCGACTCACTTTCAGAAGACATCGAACTCTCCGGCGAAGCATCACTAATAGGCGGAGGAGTTGGCTCATCATAATCCGAAAAATCATGTCTGGAACCTAAACTAGACTCCTCCTCCATCAACGACCGAGAATCATCATCCATACGAGAAAAGCGAGAAGAAGAAAGCGTAGGCTTCACAGAACCACGACGCACAGGGAGACTCTCCCGCGCCGGCGGAGGAGGAGGGACAGTATCCAGCGACTGACCTGGAGAAAGCACTGAAACAATAGCAGTTTTAGGATTTTTCACCTCAGAATCAGCCAAAAGCAGAGGCGAGACACCCATCATGCCATAAATTTCCTGTTCTTCCGGTGTCATCTCCACAGCAATAACTTCGGGAGGTTCAGGAGGCGAAGAAATAGTCTCGCGCTCATAAAACCGACCTCTGGCCGGTGTTGCCCCCGGTAAATTGGTTCGTTCCTCAAAATTACGCGGGGAATCACTCATAGAAGAGCGAGGACGAGGCAAAGGCAAAGAATTGCGCTCTCGTTCCAAAAGCGTAGTATTCTCCGCACGCGGTGGCATAGAAAAAGAAAAATCCTCTGGTATCTCATCTTCCGGCGGTGGTTCCTCAATTTTCGCAGCCGGCTTGGCAGGCAAAACCGGCCGAGAAGAACCCGTAGAAGCAATCTCATTCATACCATTGTCACGCCATCCAGCCTCTGGCGTACCAGGTTCCCCAATGCGGCGACGGCGACGGCGGCGAATATCCGCACCACCTCGGTCTTGATAATTAGCGTTATAACCAGACCCCATATCTTGAAAATCGCCAGCACTCTCTGACTCTGGAGGTTCAGGAGGAGTGGAGCGTTCCGGGGAAAACACATCCCGTCCAGGTACATTAGTCAATCCTAAACGAGACACCGGCAAAGGAGGAGCCTCAGCAAAGTCCACCATTTCACTACTTGGTTCTGGTGTCCGTGAGGTTTTTAAACTAGAAGAAGAACGTTCTGCTGGAAGTTGCCAAACACTAGGCTCTGCTGGAGGGGGAGTCACCGTCTCCGCACTATTACGGGCGCGCGCTTCCCGCATAGCCATAGCTGATAAACGTTCCACCGGCTCACCAGGCGACTGTTCCGGTTCCCCAGGCAAATGCACCAAATGACCAAAGCCGCCACAAGAAGGACAAGTGCGGCCAAACAACTCATAAATATTTTGACCTTGACGCTTGCGAGTCAACTCCACCAAACCCAACTCAGAAAGCTGAGCAATTTGAGGCCGTGCTTTATCCGCCTTCAGCGCTTTATTAAAATGTTCCAGCACTTGCAGTTGGTCGCGTCGCGAGTCCATATCAATAAAGTCAACAATAATAACCCCAGCGATATTGCGTAACCGCAACTGACGGGCAATTTCCGTTGATGCCTCACAATTTGTCCACAGCACTGTTTCCCTTGCCGTTGCTGAACGAGTAAACGACCCAGAGTTTACATCTACAACTGTTAAAGCTTCGGTTGGCTCAATAATGATATAACCCCCCGACGGCAAATCTACTCTAGGTTTGAGGGCCTCACGGATTGCCGCATTCACCCGAAAATATTCTAAAACCGGAGTTCTTTCGCGGTGGTGGTCTATAAGTACCCCTTGCGGTGGTTTACCTCCACTCCAAGTTAAAATCTGTTGCTTGACTCGTTTAATTGCCGATTGTGAATCCACTACAATTCGATTCACATCAGAACTGTACATATCTCGCAAGACGCGCTGAATAAAATCATCGTCGCGGTTGAGTAGGCTTGGTGCCCTTGTCGAGGCTGCTTCTTGCTGGATTATTTCCCACTGACGTTGCAAAATCTCCAAATCTTCGATGATCGCTTCTTCGCCCATCCCTTCGGCTTCGGTGCGAACCAAAAGACCCATACCGGCCGGCTTGACTAAAATTGCTAAGGCCCGTAGCCTGTTACGCTCATTTTCATTACGGATGCGCCGAGATAAATTTACGCCTCGTCCATAGGGCATCAAGACTAGATAACGACCAGGGAGAGTAATATTACCGGTCAACCTGGGCCCTTTAGTGCCGGTGGGCTCTTTCATTACCTGGACTAAAACTTTTTGCTGCGGTACCAATAACTCTGTAATTGCACCGGCTGACCGCTTTAGACGCAGAGGCCCTAAATCTGTAACATGAATAAAACCATTTCTTTCTGCATCTCCAATATTCACAAAAGCTGCATCTATCCCTGGTAGTACATTTTCGACAACACCGAGATAAATATCACCTACTTGATGCTGGCCGGTGGCAACCACCAGTTCTTGAATTTGATCTTCTGAAAAGACAGCAGCAATTCTGTGCTGCTCTGCGATAATAATTTGCTTGGGCATTCAACAATTTTCCTCAAAACTTTTGGTGCGTGTTTCACCCATTGCTGCTGCAATGGAAAGCGGCAGCCGCTCAGTCGGGTCAAAAGCCCGCTCCTGATTCAGAGATAGCTAGGCGCTAAAATCAGACGTTTTGTTCGCGTAGCATTAAGAGGGAAACGCATTTTATATGCATAAAAATTCAACGTTCAACAAAGCCTAAAAGGGGTGCGATAGGGATATTTCAAGAAACAAATCGGTACCTTGCTCTTCTCGGTGAGCGGCATCGGTTGCAAGAATTAACAAGCTCGTTTCTACAACTTTGACTGGCAGCGCTTCATATAATTGTAAGCTAACCATCGACTTTTACTAAAAGTTTGAAAGCCTTTCAGGATTAAGCTAAATTGACGTGGTACGGGCCTTCACTAAAAGCCGGCACAGCTTCTACTTCCCAAGCACGCTTACCAAAAACAATTCCGTTGCTTAAAACTTGCAGACGACTAACAGAAACGGCCTTGTTTCTTAACCGACTGCGGGGTTTCCTATCTATTGCCTGAAACCACACCCACATCAAACGCCCGTATTTTCGATCACCAAGCGCCGAGAATAACACGAATAGCAAGGGCTGCTATCACGCTTCGTTATTAGCTTGGCTATGTCACCCCAGAAAATAGGTGGGGATGTTATCGGGACAACTCCTGTTTCTTCACAGTCGATAAAGAGAATTTTGCCTGCTATGCTCTTAGAAACCAACAATCTTTTAGACAGTTTAGTTAAATCTATCTTGTGAGCTAGCTTGCCTCTCTGGATAAAGCCTCAACATTCAAGCGGTTTTTCACTTGATAAATAACTCTTGTTTTTGTTGGGACTTTTCACCTTTTATCTGTGATCATCAAGCATTTTGCGTCAGTCACAGATTTTTATTTTAGGTTGAGCGGGTATGACTGCGGTCGCCGTCACACAATCCCGCTGACCGGAAAAAGTAAGAGCATATTTTTTAATAGCTCTTTTGAGAGTCTCATTACGTTTGAGCCTGTGCTGAGATAATTCTACCGTTTTTTGGCGGTAGATTAAGATCCGCCATTACTGAAATTCTGGCTTAACACCGGCAGAGGTAATTCTATTTTCTCTCCCACCCGCAGCACCTTTACACCAAACACTGCTTGATTTTTTATTTTGACATACTTGACCTCTTATGGTAAAGAGCCAAAAGTTTGCTTGTCGGCTAGAGAACTTGCGAACAAAAAACCTTTTAGCAGAGTGGAATGAAGGTTTGAGAAATCGCCAAAAATATTTTTAGTCTCCCAAAAGCAGATTTACACGATGAACGTGCAACAAATCGATTTCTTGTTTTCCTACATTAGCATCAGAACTGGTAACTTGTTGAAGCATATAAACCAAATGTTCAGGACGTAGTAGCGTACCGTCATTACGACTACTGCCGACATAACGCACCACACAACGTCCCTCCTCAACCAATACTTTTTTTTGCACCGGCAAAGGTAAATTCGTCGCTATTTCCAACTCAAAAAGTAAAGAGCGCAAATTCACAACTTTTTTCTTACCAGACTTGGTTAATTGCTCTAACAAAATCGAATCTGTAGCATTAACTAAATCAATCCATTTTTGCCATTGCGACTCAACCTCTGTATTTGAAGTAGCCATGACCAAAAAATACTCGGCTCGTTCCAATAACTGAGTAGCTGAAGCTGCCTTTAAGCTAACCTCTTCGACCCTAAAAATAGGAATATCCGTCGGCAACTGTTCAGCCAGCTTTTTACCAAAATCAGCCTTATCCATTGCCTCAGTCAACTCAAAATCCACTATTTCGCCGCTACTCGTCGCCCCTAAAGAAAGCGCACTAGCTATAGAAATTCGAGGTTGTGGGTGAAACCCTCCGGTAAAAGCCACCGGCAGACTTGCTCTCCGCATAGCCCGGTCAAACAAGCGCAGCAAGTCCAAATGACTCACCAGCGCCATATTACCTTGTTTCCCAAACCAAACTCGTAAACGTTGGGCTCGTTCAACATTCGGACTAAACTCACCGGCAAATTGCGGAATTGGAGCCGGATTTATGACAACATTATGACCAAAGTCTGGTGTACAAACCCCACAGTGAGAACAGCCTTCAAACGAACAATCTGGAACTGTTGCCGCTTCCAGGGCCCTTTGGAGGTCAGCTTTAAGCCATTCCTTCTCAATGCCGGTGTTGATATGGTCCCAAGGCAAAGGTTTATCCAAGTTGGGGCTATTTTCTGTGCCCTCTTGCATAATATTCCATTCCCCAGTTTCCACTTGTTGGTATTTCCAAGTTAAACCGGCCTCGGCAATAGCTTCTCCCCAAGCTTGATAAGCACGTTCTGCACTATCAAACCACGAATCCATACCCGCCCCCAACTCCCAAGCCCGCCGCAACACCGGCGCCAGACGACGATCACCGCGTCCGATAAAATCTTCCATTGCCGAGATCCGCACATCGGTAAAATTAGCCTTAATGCCTTTCATACGGCGAAATTCTGCTCTCAGCATCGCTTGTTTGCGCTCAAATTCAGCATTTGATACGCTATGCCACTGAAACGGGGTATGGGGTTTTGGAGTGAAATTAGAAATTGTCAAGGTAAAATTGAGCAGTTTTCGGCCTTGAGTTCGGCATTCTTGCTGTAACCAGCGGACTGTTTCGGCAATTCCCAAAACATCAGCATCGGTTTCTCCTGGCAAGCCAATCATAAAATAAAGTTTGATTTTGTCCCAACCTTGCTCAAAGGCTGTTTTGACTCCCCGTAAAAGTTCTTCGTTTGTTAAACCTTTGTTGATAATATCCCGCATTCTTTGGGTACCGGCTTCTGGGGCAAAGGTTAAACTACCTTGCCGGTTTCCACCGATGATATTGGCGATGTTTTCATCAAAACGATCTACTCGCTGAGAAGGAAGAGACAGAGAGATATTTTGATCTTTAAGCCGGTTGCGGATCTCCATGCCTACCGATGGCAAGGAAAGATAGTCTGAACAACTGAGGGAAAGTAGGGAAAATTCGTTATGGCCGGTGGCCCGCATTCCTTTTTCAATAGTGTTGATAATTTGTTCGGGTTCAACATCGCGGGCCGGTCGAGTTAGCATTCCCGGTTGACAAAAACGGCATCCTCTTGTGCAACCGCGTCGTATTTCGACGATCAAGCGGTCATGGACGGTTTGAGTGAAGGGAACAAGGCCAATAGAATAGGCCGGCATAGGAGTGGCAACACGCCGCAGTATTTGTTTGGGAACATCTGGCCGGTTAGGATGAACGGAACCATCCTCAGCCATGTCATAAAATTGCGGAACGTAAACGCCTGGTATTTGGGCAAGGTCAAGTAAGGTTTCTTGACGGGATGCTCCTTTAGTTTTATTTTCTTCTAAGATTAAGCCAATTTCTGGTAATAGTTCTTCTCCATCTCCCAAGGCAATGAAGTCGAAATAATCGGCGTAGGGTTCGGGGTTAGAAGTTGCTGTTTGTCCACCGGCAAAAATTAACGGCCATTTTTGCGAGTCTTGGTTTCTTTCTCGCTGTGTTAGGGGAATGCCGGCCAAATTGAGCATTTCTAAAATATTTGTGGCCCCAAGTTCGTAACTGAGGCTAAAGCCGAGAATATCGTAATCTAAAACCGGCCGGCGTTGTTCTACAGCAAATAAAGGCGTTTCGGTGGCGCGAAGTTTGGCGGCGAGGTCGGGGGCTGGTAAGTAAGCGCGGTCACACAGTTGTCTCGGTTGGGTATTAAGAATGTTGTAGAGGATGATGTGACCAAGGTTTGATGCACCTACTTCGTACACTTCTGGGTAAGTTAAAACCCACCTCACGACAGCATTTTCCCAGGGTTTATGGAATGTTCCCAACTCGTTACCAAGGTAACGGGCCGGTTGCATAATTTCTGATGTGATTAATTCTTCTACTGCAACTGCCACTGCACTACTCCACTTGTCGTCCAGTGATGGAAGACGTTTTTTGTCTTTTATTTACTATAGTGGAGCGTTGGGGGTGTGTTGGCAAGTTATACCAAATCTATAAAACACTGTTACACATACCGCCTAAACCCTCTAAACCCCCGATTCTTGGGTGACTTTAAGGCGGCTTCCTTTAACTGTAGTAATAATTATAGAAATTGGTATCAGCAAGTTTTTACCTATTTTTTGCTACAAATTAGTTTGTGAAATTCCCATTGGGTGGGGATTTCACAATTCAATTTATTGCTTTTTAAATCGAAAGTAGGCTAGGTTAGGTGTTTTTTGTGGTTATCTTGGCTGGTGAGTTGTTAGTAAGGTTTAGTTTTTAAAACAAACGCTGTCAAATTCGCTGCGAGTTTCAAATATCTCGAAAACTCGGTCTAGCTGGGTCAGTTCAAATATAATTCTTATCGCTGGAGAAACACAGCAAAGACTAAATCTTTTTTCTTGACGTTGGGCCAAACTTAGGGCTGCAACTAGGGCCATTAAACCGGCACTATCAAGAGACTCTACTTGATGAAGATCAACTAAAACCCCGTTTATATCTGAATTTACTAAGGTGGTGAGTTTTTGTTTTAATTCGTCAGCGTTGCTGGCGTTAATATGCCCCTGGGGCTTACATTCGGCTATTTTTAATCGGTTAATGAGATTAGTGTTCATAATTGTGTTCCTTTGTGGGTTATTAAGAAAAGTTACCCTATTTGGTATCCACGATAAAGCCTACACTCCTGGGGCCACATATTCCGTTTGGGTGATTTTGCTGAATCTTTATGACTAATAGGGGGTTTTTTAAAGTTTTGATGAAGATTTTATGAATAAAAGTATATAAAGCTACAAAAAACTTTAATCAGTCTAAATATTTTTAGTTGTCAATATATGCTTTTTAGCGACGTACCTACAAGATAAGCAAGCAAACCCAGCAATAAAAAACATAAGTGATTTAGATCATCACTAAGATGAGGTTTAAATCACATTCCTGAAATTGGTTTCAACAGACAATAGTATCTGACCGGAGTTTTGCCGACTTACTACCAAGGAGTGCTACGATGATTCGCCACCTTGTTGAAAAAGCTCTGTATTTTAAACGCCTCACCCCGGATATTGAAAATGAAATCAATTACGAGTTAACTCGTTTGGGGTATATTTCTGATGTCGATTATGAGGCTCTGGAGTTGCTAATGGCTGAAATGGATGCTGGCCGTATTCAGTTAGTCCCTAGCACTTAATTTTGATTGGGCTCCTAGATTGATCGCGTTTGTGGTTGTTTTGGTTGCTTTGTGATTATAGCTGTTGAGATAACGGGTGCATCAACAAGCTCTATCCTGTTTGAGCTAAAAGGGGTACTCAGTAGAATTACTGCGGACTCTTTTGCGATTAGTCCTACAGTCATCTACCTTGAGGTTGATATTATTGTGCCGCAAATAACGAAAATTTTCTACAGTGTTAGAAAAAAATTTTAAATTTAGATAAAACCTATCTAGCCGCCACTAGATGAGGCGGTAAAATTATTAGGTTGGTCTTGCCAAACTTTTTGAATAAAAGCTTGTAGTTTCCAGTGAGCAACTTTGGCTGAGTCTAGGGATGTATTTGTTCCTGTGCTTATCTCCATAAGCAAGGGTATCAATTCTGTATCTAGGGCTGGACGAAATAAGGAAAGAGGTAATAAAATATCTGAGCCTTCCCGTAAGTCATATAAGCTTGAAAGTTCATCGCTTGATAGTAAAAGGGGTCTGCCCCAGCACATTTGACGGGCTTCGATAATATCAATCACCTCCGCATAGAGGTAGGTGTTTTGATGTTCTAGGCAAACAATTTGTTTAGCTTGAAATTTAGTAGCACTCTGCATTAATGCTCTCTCCCAAAAAGCAACGGTGGTTATTTGCTTTGGATTTATTGTAAGAGACAAAGCGCCAAGATACAATAAGGCTATCAGACCTCTGCTGCTAATTGATCAAATGCTTGTTATTTCTGAAGAATTAAAACAAAGACTTTCATCTCCTCTCAAAATCGGTAATTTTGAGGTCAAAAGCCGCGTCCTGCAATCACCGCTTTCTGGAGTAACGGATCTAGTATTTCGCCGGCTGGTTAGGCGTTATGCTCCTGATTCTATGATGTACACAGAAATGGTGAATGCTACAGGTTTACATTATGTGCGACAACTACCAAAACTAATGGAAGTTGACCCAAACGAACGGCCTATTAGTATTCAACTATTTGATTGTAGACCAGATTTTTTGGCAGAAGCAGCAAGAATGGCGGTGGAAGAAGGAGCGGATACGGTAGATATTAATATGGGTTGTCCTGTTAATAAAATTACTAAAAATGGAGGTGGTTCTTCTTTATTAAGAGATCCAGAAACGGCTGAAGCTATTGTTCGTGCAGTGGTGGAAGCTGTGAAGGTGCCGGTGACAGTAAAAACGCGTATTGGCTGGACAGAAAAAGAAATCAATATTCTTGAATTTGCTCAGAGAATGGAAGTTGCCGGTGCTCAAATGATTACTGTTCATGGGCGCACAAGGGCGCAAGGTTACAATGGGCCGGCTAAATGGGAATGGATAAAAAAAGTTAAAGAAGTGGTTTCGATACCAGTAATAGCTAATGGGGATATTTTCTCTGTTGAAAGTGCGGTTCGTTGTTTAGAATACACGGGCGCGGATGGGGTGATGTGTTCACGGGGAACGATGGGATATCCATTTTTGGTAGGAGAAGTTGATTATTTTTTGAAAACGGGGACGGAAAAACAACCTCCGACTGTTATTGAACGCTTGGAATGTGCAAAAGAACATTTGATTGCGTTGTGGGAATATAAGGGAGAAAGTGGTATTAGACAAGCCCGTAAACACATGACATGGTATGCAAAAGGTTTTCCAAATGCAGGAGAGTTGCGTGATAAATTGGCGCGAGTAGAGACAGTAAGTGAAGGGTGTTATTTAATTGACACAGTAATCAAAGAATTACAGAATGGTGAGAAAAAATTGGCTAGTTTATCTTTTTAAAACTTGCAAGAGTTTTGAAGTAAAAAAATGACTATTAAAGTCATTAGAAATGTTTAGAAAAGGATAGGAAAAAGAAAATTTAATCTGCTTTTTATTAATCGTGAGTGGGTTAGCAGGTACTAGAGAGTAATGAAGAAACACCACTAACCATTAACCACTAACCTCTCACGCACTGAAAAATTTGTCTTTAGTCATTAGTCATTTGCTAAATGAGTGTTAAACACAAAATAAATAGTGTGTCAAAAGGATTTTTCTATTTATCCATGACCATTGAGAAATGACTTTTGACAATTGACAAAGGTTATTAGATATCGCGTTCACTCAACTCGCGGATCAGGTGGTCAAAAGGTTGTTCTAACCAAGCACCCGGAGTGATGCCAGCTTCGGCGACTTTTTCTTTTACTAAGTCTTTGAGAATGGAAATACCGATGACGGTAGGGCCAATGGGTACACTAAGAGAGTTGTAGGTTTCCCGAAGACCTTGTAATACCCGTTCATCCAGGACGTCTGTGCTACCGGCCACTAGAGCATAGCTGGCATAGCGGAGGTAGTAGTCCATATCCCGCAGACAAGCAGCATAACGACGAGTGGTATAGGCATTTCCACCAGGACGGATGAGTTCGGGAAGTTGTACGAACAACTGAGAACCGGCTCCTTTAACAAGGGTGGCTGCATTTCCGTTGATCACTGCTGCGGCCTGAACTCGTGCCGTGCCGGTGTCAAAATAGGACTTAAGTGAATCGAGGGCGTTACGGTCGAGATAACGGCCTGCGAGGTCATAGTTCTTAATTAGGTTTGTTACGGCATCCCGCATTAAATTTTTCTCCCAACAATCTCAACAAATGTTTACAACGGCTGTTCGGTTTCGCCTCGCCGTAGGCGATATCAGCACACCGGCACTTACACCCGCACTATAGGGGAGTACCACCCGCCGGGGGATTTTTGAGGCGCTTTTTATGCTTGGTGTCATATAAAGAGCCACTTGCAGCCTACCACAAACCGAGACCACCCTACATACTGGCTTTGGCTGCTATGTCAGGGGTCAAGAATCAGTTAAAACGGCGCACGGACTAAATTGTAGGTTGTAAATCAAAACTTATATGTTGGCAAGCCCACAAAGGATAGTATTTAATCTTTTTTCAATGAAACATGAAAGCCTGATTGTGGTTAAATCCTTTAAGGATTCTATTTACCTTCAGAAAAAAGTGTATCGACGGATACAAAATTAGGGAGGTCAAAATCCCTACTATTGTCCCGATTCACGAATCAAGGCGGCTACTACCCTATAAGGAGTCATCCATGTTCCAGACCCCCCAAGAAGTCTTAAAGTACATTAAAGACAATGACATTAAAATTATTGACCTTAAGTTTATCGATATGCCTGGAATATGGCAGCACTGCTCGTTTTATCAAGACTATATTGATGAGAGTGCTTTTACTGAAGGTGTAGCTTTTGACGGTTCGAGTATTCGTGGTTGGAAGGCTATCAACGAGTCTGACATGGCAATGGTACCCGATCCAACAACGGCTTGGATGGATCCTTTCATGGCAGAACCGACTCTGAGCATGATTTGCAGTATTAAGGAACCGCGTACTGGAGAATGGTATAGTAGGGACCCCCGTAGTATTGCTCAAAAGGCGGTTGATTTTTTGATTTCTACCGGCATTGGCGATACGGTTTTTGTGGGCCCGGAAGCTGAGTTTTTCTTGTTTGATGATGTTCGCTTTGACCAAACGGAAAATAAAGGCTTTTATTACGTTGATAGTATTGAAGGTCGCTGGAATTCTGGTCGGGAAGAGGCTGGCGGGAACTTGGCCTATAAACCGGGCTACAAACAAGGTTATTTCCCGGTTGCGCCAACGGATACGGCGCAGGATATCCGTACTGAAATGCTGTTGACTATGGCGAATTGTGGTGTTCCTATTGAAAAACATCACCATGAAGTTGCAACCGGCGGTCAGCATGAGTTGGGTTTCCGTTTCGATAAGCTGATTAAGGCTGCTGATTATTTGATGACTTATAAATATGTCATCAAGAACGTTGCCAAGAAATATGGCAAAACTGTGACGTTTATGCCGAAGCCGTTGTTTAACGATAACGGTTCGGGGATGCACACCCACCAATCTATTTGGAAAGATGGTCAGCCTTTGTTTGCTGGTGATGGTTATGCCGGTCTGAGCAAATTGGCTTTGAATTATATCGGTGGTTTGATTAAACACGCACCGGCATTGTTGGCTTTGACTAACCCAACGACTAACTCTTATAAGCGTTTGGTGCCTGGTTTTGAAGCGCCAGTGAATTTGGCTTATTCACAAGGTAACCGTTCTGCTTCTATTCGTATTCCGCTGTCTGGCAATAACCCGAAAGCGAAGCGTTTAGAGTTCCGCTGTCCTGATGCGACTTGTAACCCGTATTTGGCTTTTGCAGCGATGCTTTGTGCCGGTATTGATGGTATCAAAAATGAAATTGATCCAGGCGAACCGCTAGATGTAGATATTTATGACCTTTCGCCTGAAGAATTGGCTAAGGTTCCTTCTACTCCAGGTTCTTTGGATGCTGCTTTGGCGGCTTTGGAAAAAGACCATGAGTTTTTGACTACGGGTGGCGTGTTTACGGAAGACTTCCTCAAAAATTGGATCGAGTACAAGCTTGATAATGAAGTGAACCCCATGCGTTTGCGTCCTCACCCCTACGAGTTTTCTCTGTACTACGATTGCTAAAAAAAATCAAGTGCTAAGGTAACTTGACTTACCACCCATAAGGGTGGTTTTTTTATCTATTTTTGATAGGGAAAAATTTTTTTATGCTTAATATTTTAGGGCTTGTATGTTATAAGTAGAAGCACTTAACTACTGGTTTTGTTGGGTTAAGTATAAGCGCAACCCATCAAAGCTTTAAGAGTGTTGGGTTTCGTTCCTCTACCCAACCTACATTACTACTTCTAGGTTATAGCCAATCTAATTTATATCAATTATAAAAAAAATACATAACTTTGAGTTTGGAAGTTAGTTTAAAGGATGTGCAAGCCAACTTCCAAACTGGATGACATCAATATGTGAATAAACAATTTTTGAAAAGCAAACTCAAGAAAATTTTAGATGTTTTCCTAAGTAGTTTTGCTAGTAATTTAGAAAATATCTGTAAATTACGCCTTTGGATTGAACAAATTTTAGTTACAATTATTTACAATTAGTGAATGTTCATAGGTTTTAAGAAATCGCTCTCATGTCTGACACTCTCACCAAACTAGCTTACCAAACACTACAGCAAGGAAAAAGCGTTTTTGCGTTGACTCATAAAAATCTGAGTACGCAGTTAATGAAAACTATGGCACCGGCTGCTCAAAAAAAACTTAATTCTGTACCAACGCCAGTTTTATTGAGTATTCAGAAACGTCTTAACGAGATTTTAGAACTTGATTGGCAAGATGCAGAAAAAGGAGTTTATTCCCATGATTTATTATTAGATAATTCTTGGGAAGATTTTGTGCAATTTTACCCGCAAGTTTTGCTAGATTTGCCGAATGTTTGGCAGAGAATAATAGATCAAAAATATCAACAATTTTCGCCCAAAATTGCTACCCAACATTATCCCAGCTACTATGTGCAGAATTTCCACCATCAAACCGATGGGTATTTGAGTGATTTTTCAGCAAATTTATATGATTTGCAAGTAGAATTGTTGTTTAATGGTGGCGCTGACCCTATGCGTCGGCGGATTTTAGCCCCTTTAAAACAAGGAATTGAAAAATATTTTCCTAATATTTCTCCCAGCGAAATTAAGATTTTAGATGTTGCTTGTGGTACAGGGCGGACGCTGAAATTTATTCGGGCTACACTACCAAAAGCTTCTTTATTTGGAGTTGATCTTTCTCCCTCTTACTTAAGAAAAGCAAATCAATTGTTATCAAAAATTCCTGGTGAATTGCCGCAGCTTTTACACGCAAATGCTGAAAATTTACCGTATCGAGATAACTATTTCCATGCTGTAACTAGCGTGTTTTTATTCCATGAATTGCCGCCATCTGCACGTCAGCAAGTGATTGATGAATGCTTCCGAGTTGCCCAACCAGGAGGGATTTTTGTAATTTGTGATTCGCTTCAAGTAGTTGATGTGCCTGAATATGAACCCATCATGGAAAACTTTTGCGAGATGTTCCATGAACCTTATTATCGGCATTATATCAACGATGACTTAATAGAAAAGTTAGAAAAATCTGGGTTCATAAATGTTAGCACCCAAAATCATTTTATGAGTAAGTATATTATTGCTCATAAACCTTTCTAACAATAAATAAATTCATTCAGGGTTCATAGTTTCACAAAAGATAGCGCA
Source organism: Halomicronema sp. (assembly GCA_036704045.1). GTDB lineage: Bacteria > Cyanobacteriota > Cyanobacteriia > Cyanobacteriales > Oscillatoriaceae > Ancylothrix. The sequence continues at coordinate 51,141 of DATNQM010000020.1, forward strand.
AATTTGGAAAACCTATAGGTGTTAATTTAGGGTTAAAAATCCAAACTGTTAACTTTTGCAATAAATTCTGAACCCTGAATCTTTTTAAGATTTGTAAAATTAAAATCAAGACAAAATAGGCTACAAATGCTAAGGTGAGACTATCAACATCTAAAAACGAGTTATAACTATGACAATCAATACAAACTCTCCAACAATTTCAACCGAAACACCTTCCACTACTGATCTAATCACAGAAGAGTTAATTGAAGATGCAGTTACCGTTAATTTGGTAATGGAAATGGAAACTGTTCTTGCTAGTATGGCTGTTGACCAAAAAGTGATGGTTAGCCATAGTGATGAGGGATATTTTTGGAAATTTCAGTATGGTTCAGTAGATGTATTTGTGCAACTCACTGGCCTTGAAGATGAAGATACTTTAACAGTTTGGTCTTTTGTATTGCCGTTACCGGCCAAAAATGAAAAGCAGTTATTTTACAAAATTTTAGAAATGAATTGGTCGTCAACTTTTGAAGCAAGATTTGGAATTTTAGATGATAATATAATTGTCGTATCAAGTCGAACTGTTGCTGACCTTTCGCCTCAAGAAATGTCTCGTACTATTACAATAGTCGCCACAATAGCTGATGATAATGATGAGGCTTTTCAGGCAGAATATGGAATGAATGAGGGATAAAAACTAATGCCTAATAGTTTCTGTCGGCGGTGGCGTTTAATTCCGTTTTTAGAAGCATCGGGAACAGTTCAAATGGCAATAGATAGCTGGTTTCTCGAACAACATCGTCTGGGTTTATGTGGGCCGGTATTACGTTTTTATTCCTGGTCGCCGTCGGCAATTTCTTTGGGTTATCATCAACATAAATGGCCGCTATTTTGGGAAAATTTGACCTGGAAAGGGGAACAATTACAGTTAGTACGCCGGCCTACTGGTGGAAGAGCAGTTTTGCATCAAGGCGATTTAACCTATGCTGTAATAACTTCTAATTTGGCCGGTAAGCGCTTAGAAACCTATGAATTTATTTGCTCATTTTTAATACAAGGCTGGCGAAAGTTAGGCATAGAATTAAGTTATGGTGTGGCTGGAAAAAATTATATTAATAATCCCAATTGTTTTAGCACTGCAACAGGTGCTGATTTAGTTTTAGCTGATGGAAGTAAGTTAATTGGTAGCGCCCAATTAAGGCGAGATGGGGCTATTTTACAGCATGGTTCTATGAGATTAAAACCAGATTTAGAGCTATTTAATCAAGTTTTTGGAGAGGGAGAAAAAATTAATATTATCGATAATTTGAATTTATTAGAAGTTATAGAATTTTTACAAAAATCCGCCGAAGAATGTTTTAATATCGAATTGGTGGCGGAAGAGTTAAATGACCAGGAATGGAAAGAAATAAACACCCTAATGGATAAAGGTAAACCTGTAACTAAATTTTCATAAATTAACAGTTTTAATTGATTGGTAATTCAATCGTTTCTGCCACAGCTTTTGCCATCGCTGCAATTTGTAAATTTTGAGGATAGTGACCTTCATTTTTTATTTGTTTAATTTCTACATCAGAAATAGTTAAATTGAGATTTTTAGCAACGCATCTGACAATATCTCCGCGATCAACTACACCGGCAACTGTTTCGGCTGGTGATAAAACAGTAATATTTTTTAGTTGATGCAATTCTAATACGTTGATAACTTCAACTAAAGAAGTTTTTTCCTTAATAGAAATAATTTCTGTTAAGGGAGAAACAATAGACCCTAACGTTTGTTTTTCCCATAAACTACGCTCAATGAAATGAATCTGCTCCAAATTTACCATACCCCGATAACGTCCTTCGGATGCAGCATAAAAAACTTGGTTTAAATTATTAGGCTCAAACAACAAATATTTGTCTGTAAATTCTCGTAAACTGAGATTAGCATCAACCACTCTAAAATCATGGTTCATGGTATCTGCGGCAGTCAGTTTTAACAAAGTTTCCTGTAAGTTTGTTTGCCGGTCATAAAGTGTAGCATTACCTACAGCAAACCAACCTAATAAAGCAATCCATAAACCTACCATTCCTTGTCTTCCTGCCAAAAATACCACTGAAATACCCAATGTCATTGCCGTAAAACCCAGAATTTTACCAGCTTTTGCAGCCCAATGAACTCCTACAAAACGATTACCTGTTATTTGCCATACAACTGCTTTAACAATTTGACCTCCATCTAAAGGTAATCCGGGTATTAAATTAAACAAAGCCAAAACTAAGTTAATTCTAGCCAAATCTGTAGCGACAACTGTAACCGGATTAGATTCAGGTAAAAATGGTAAAACTAAGGCCAAAATAGTAAAAATCATCAAACTCACTGCCGGCCCAGCAATTGCTACATGAAAAGCTTCTTTTGCTGTTTTTGATTCTCTTTCAATAGAAGCAATTCCCCCAAACAAAAATAACCTAATAGAATTTACTTTAATTCCCTGAGATTGAGCAACTAAACTATGTCCCAATTCATGAATTAATACCGATACAAAAAGTAGCAATGCCATCAAAAAACCAGCCAACCAAACCACCAACGGCGACCACTCTGGGTGGACATTTTCCCAATTTGCATGATTTGCAAGCGTTAACACGGCTAAAATTATTAACCAAGATGTATCGATATAAAGAGGAATTCCACATAAATAGCCAATTCGCCAACCTGACTGCATGACATTACCCTTATTTATTACATAAATTTATTTTAAAAATCCTTGTTCCTATTGTAATAAATTTCCCCAATGAACATCGGCAGCAAGCCATTTATCCTTTCAGTAGCTTTGTTGCTGAAATTCCCTATGTTTTGCCAAAAAATTATTCTTTGATTGGATTTTTTGTAATAAAACTTAAACTAAATCTACATCTCAAGTTTTAGGTAGAGAAAAAATCTCACCGTCTTTTCAAAGTTTGTAACAAAAATTAAAATTATTTATCTAAAAAAATAGGGTGAATTTGAGACAAACTCAAACCCACCCTAACTTAGAAATTATTTACAAAACACCGGCATTACCCAGCCCTAAAATCACCCCAGCCCCTAGCAAGTGACCGAAGCTCATCGTAGCCAGTAATTCAGGCCAGCCGAAGCCACTGAACAGTCCAGGCACAGACAAAGGTAATTTGGGCCCTACACCGCGTTTTTGAATAGCCGGACGTCCGATAGCAATGGCAAACAAATTTGACAAAACCATTACCAAAGCAACGCTAGGAGACCAAGACACCGTAGAAGGAATAGCAGCCAGTAAAGATTGGTAAATCACGTTGTTAACTCCTGCCCTGATCAAGAAGCAATAAAAAACTTTGATGTTCTTTTTACAATAAACCTTTACTCAATAGACATCTTTTGTTTCAATAGTTAACAATAATCGGTTTTTTAGATACAAATCTACAAACTTAACAAGGACTTAATCACGTTGCTTAGGATAAAAATTTGCGGAATCACTAAACCAGAGCAGGGGTGTGCTATTGTCCAGATGGGCGCAACGGCTTTAGGGTTTATTTGCGTACCTGCTTCCAAACGCTACATTTCTCCCGAACAAATTAACCGCATCTCTTCTCACCCAACCCTCCTAACCATTGACCGAATTGGAGTTTTTGCGAATACCACTATTAAAGAAATTTGTCAAGTAGTTGAATTAACAAACCTGACCGCTATCCAACTACACGGAGACGAAAGCCCCGAATTTTGCCGGTCTCTGCGAGATATCTTACCCAACATCGAAATTATCAAAGCCTTGCGAATAAGCTCAGCAGAAGCCCTAAAGCAAGCTGATAATTATTCAAAGGAAGTTGATACACTTTTGTTGGATGCCTATGACCCCCAGATGTTAGGAGGCACCGGCAAAACCCTAGACTGGCAAAACCTCAAGAAATTTTCACCAAACCTTCCCTGGTTTTTGGCCGGTGGTTTAACGCCCGATAACGTTGAAGTGGCCCTTCAGCAAACCAAACCCAACGGTATTGACCTCTCAAGCGGGGTAGAAAAAGTTCCGGGCGATAAAGACTTAAGAAAAGTCGCCCAGTTGTTTGAAAAATTGAAGCAGTCAGGGGTAAGTTTATAAATTATTACCGCCTAACCAACTCATCTGAAAATTTTAAAAGAATGCCGGTTGATGACGGATCAAGTTAAGGAATTCTTCGCGGGTTTTTTGGTCTTCTTGAAATGAACCCAGCATTGCACTCGTAACTGTCCAAGAACCGGGTTTTTGAACACCTCGCATTACCATACACATATGGGTTGCTTCCATGACCACTGCAACGCCTTTAGGTTCTAAAATAGTTTGAACAGCCTCAGCAACTTGACGGGTGAGACGTTCTTGCACCTGCAACCGGCGAGAATACATTTCTACAATACGGGCTAATTTACTCAAGCCCACAACTTTTTGATTAGGGATATAAGCAACGTGGGCTCTTCCCATGAACGGAAGCATATGGTGTTCGCAAAGGCTGAAAAAATTAATATCGCGTACTAGTACCATTTCGTTATGACCTTCATCAAAAATGGCACCATTAACCAATTTTTCCAGAGACTGGGAATAACCACTCGTTAGAAAACGCATAGCCTCAGCAACCCGCTTAGGCGTTTTCAGCAGTCCTTCACGGTCAGGATCTTCGCCCAACCCTACTAACATTTCCCGCACATTTTCAGCAATATTAGCGATGTCTTCCTCGGTGGGTGGATGGAGGTTGGGTTGCCTGCCACCGTTGGCGGTGTTGCGATCTGGACGAGTCTCTAAATTGGCCGATGTCTCGGAACTTTCTGGGGCGTTGTTAGTGTTCAGGATATTATTAAACGTCGAACTGTTTGATGATGCAATACTCATGTGCAATTTTAGTTATAGTTGGGCTTGATCTTGACAAAGCGGACAATCTCTGATAAATGATCAATGTGTTAGTTAAGAGCATTCCTAAACCACTACATTAGTGATCATTGAGCATCTAAAAAGAGCCACCACTGGGCATGATGGTTAATTCTTCAACCGTCGCGGCTTGTGGCAACATAGCCGTGTATAAAATAGACTGCGCCACCATTTCAGGGGTCAGCATTTTAGAGCGGTCAAAGTCTGCTTGCATGGTGGGGGTATCCCAGATCGGTGTATTGACAGCACCAGGAGAAACCACAGTTACGCGAATGCCATTACCACGTTCCTCAGATGCCAGGGTTTTTGAAAGGGCAACCAAGGCAGCTTTACTGACGTTGTAGGCACACCACCCCGGAAAATGTTGGTAAGCTGCAATCGAGGCGATATTAATAATTGTCCCTGATTGCATTTGCCTCATTGTTGGCAAAACTCCTTGGATACATTGAAAGACACTGGTGAGGTTGAGATCCATCACTTGCTGCCAGTCAGAGAGGGGAGTTTCGAGGGTTGTGCCGGTATAGCCGATACCGGCATTGTTGACCAAAATATCAATACCTTCTTGGGCGACAATGGCAGAAATTCCATCTCGCACTGACTCAAGGTTTGCTAAGTCTAGGGGGTAAATTGCTGCTTTTACACCGGCTTGCTGGGCCGATTGGGCAACTTCCTGTAATTTTTCTGGTGAACGACTCACCAGAGCGAGATTGATTCCAGCTTTTGCAAAGGCTAGGGCTGTTGCTTGTCCTATACCACTGCTTGCACCCGTAATAAGGGCCCGTTTTTGATTGGGAAATGTCATCAAATAGAATGAGTGAAGGGCCAAAACCTAGCCAGTCGTAGACTAGAACTTGGCTTTTATGAAAAAGTATTACATTTCGTAACTTAGCAAATTATACCACTTAGGAATAATGACATCACAGCAAAATTTTCTTTTGTCAAGCACTTTGTAGGCGCTTTTTTGACACTAAAGAGCTTTTATCAGGCAAATAACCGGATTATTTTCCTGATAATTATAGCATTTTGTTTTAGACTTGCATTGTTCGGTCTGGATGAATGGTTGGGGAAGTGGCTTAAACCGACTCCAAAAACATCCCGATGCGACGAAATTTCTGATAACGAAGCTCGCGCCTATGCTGTGGAGAATATTGAGCAAGTTCGTCTAAATTTTGAACCAGGGCGTCTTTGAGAATTTCGGCTGCTTTAAGAGGGTCAGAATGAGTACCTCCCACCGGCTCTGGTAATAAACAATCAAGAATACCCAAATTTTTTAAATCCCACGAAGTAATTTTAAGGGCTTCTGCGGCGAGTCCTGCTTTACCGGCATCTTTCCAGAGAATAGCAGCGCAGGCTTCGGGAGTAGCGACAGTATAAACCGCGTGTTCAAACATCAGTAGCCGGTCGCCAACCCCAATACCCAAAGCTCCACCAGAACCGCCTTCACCAATAACGGTGCATAAAATAGGGACATCTAAACTGAACATTTCCCTTAAGTTATAAGCAATAGCTTCACCTTGGCCTAAATGTTCTGCTTCAATACCGGCCCATGCCCCAGGAGTGTCAATAAAAGTGATAATTGGCATACTAAAGCGATTAGCGTGTTCCATTAAACGCATTGCTTTGCGGTAGCCGCCGGGAGTAGCCATGCCAAAATTTCTGGCGACATTATCTTTAGTATCCCGGCCTTTTTGATGGCCTAGCATTACCACCGGCCGGCCGGCCACACGAGCAACTCCGCCCACTAAAGCTGGATCATCGGAACCGCCGCGATCACCGTGTAGTTCTATCCATTCATCGCTGATGGCTTGAATATAATCAAGCGTACTAGGCCGGCGGGGGTGGCGAGCCACTTGCAGGCGCTGCATCGGAGAAAGGTTACTAAAAATTTCGCTACGCAGTTGGGTCGAGCGTAATTCTAGCAAATGTATTTGTTCGGAAACGTCTACGCCGTTTTCGTCAGCCAGTTGGCGGATCTGGTCGATGCGTGTTTCGAGTTCCGCTAGGGGCTTTTCAAAATCTAATAGAAATGTTCTGCGGGATTGAGTGGCCACGATAGCAATCTGGATAGCATGGACAAGATTCTTAAGAGATCGTACCCTGTTCTGGATGTTTTAGAAAATCACGTTAAGAAAAAAGTAGATTATTAGCGACTAGGACAATTGGGAGGAAAATTAAATTTAAAAAGGCTCCACCTGAAGAGTGCGTTTCGAGTGAGGGCAGGAATTTTTTATAAGGCCGGTTGCTCGTTAACTTGGCTCAGGGTGGGGTTCGGCAAAAGCATGCGTAACGAAGTCTGGAGATAAAACAATTTTTAAAAAACTATGATTAACAATTCAAAAAATCCTGGGACGGCGAAGATTTTTGAGAGTTTAAAAAATTCGGTCAGTGATTTAGTTTTAGAACCGGCTGAAGCATTGATGGCGATTTCAATTTTAGCAACGACAGCCGATGGAAACTTATCTGAAGAGGAAAAATGGACACTTTCTGCAAATCATCTTCGGATTTTTAAATCTTATTCTAGTAACCAATTTGAAGCTTTATTAAATAAAGTTTGGAAATTAACTCAAAAATATAGTTCTCAAGCTGTTTTTGCTGCTGCTAAAGTGGCTTTGACATCTAAACTAAGAGAATCAGCCTTTGCTATGGCAGCGGATATTGTTTTGTCTGATGGAGTTTTAGTTGCTGAAGAAAAAGAGTTTTTGCTCCAACTTTGGCACGCTTTGGATATTCCTGATGAAATAGGAGAAAAAATTTTAAACGTGATGATTATTAAGAATTGTCCTTAAAAATTTTGGAATTTTAATTGCTTCAAAACTTTGGAAAATTAGATAGCAAAAAATGAATTAAATAAGATGAAATCAATTAAAAAACAAAAATAATTGATTCAGAGAATCCGGGCAGTGGGCCCGGAAACTGATGTGAAAAGGTTTAGTAAAACCTGTTAAGAAGAGAAGGATAACAAAGGACGAAACCCGTGCTTGACGGACATTTGCCCAATTAACTCCATTTTTTCGACAGTAATTTGATTGCGGCCCCAAGAAAAATTGGTGTACAGTTTTTCAAATTCAAGTAACATGGATTCGGCAAAACAGGCAAATAGCTGACGAGCCGGTGCATCCATATTGACTATAGACATGATTTTCCATTCAATATCTAGGGAGTGTTCCACAATACCGCCGTTGAGGACGTGAACACCCGGATGTTGAAATTGAGTAGCCATGTTTTTTGGGTAGCCGCCGTCGATCAGCAAACAGGGATTTTTTAATTTGCTGGGGTCTATTTCTACACCCTTGGGCATACTGGCAACCCAGACAACGATATCAGCTTGGGGGAGAGCTTCTTCTAGGGAGAGGATTTTACCCCGGCCGAGTTCTTCTTGCAAAGCCAGCAGGCGTTCTGAATCACGGGCTATCAGCAACATTTCGGCAACGTCGGTACGCTTGTCGAGCCATCGGCACACCGCAGAACCGATATCGCCGGTAGCACCACAAATAGCAACAGTGGCTTTGTTAAGCTCAATGCCGAGTTTTTGGGAAGCTTGTTCGACTTGCCGGCAAATGATATAGGCCGTATGGGTATTACCTGTGGTAAAACGTTCAAATTCCAGTTTGATATTGCGGATCTGCTGGAATTGTTGTTCGAGTTTGAAATTTTCAAAAATAATTGAAGAAAATCCTCCTAGGGCTGTGATTTTGAGGCCGTTCTTTTGGGCATGGGCCATTGCATTGAGGATTTTTCGGGTGGCTGCTTTGATGCGTCGGGTGGCTAGCATTTCTGGCAAAAAGCAGGACTCGACATACCGACCTTGGATTTTTTGGCCGGTGATGCTGGTAACTGTGATTTCGTCTACGATTTGCGGTGGAGCAGAACACCAGAAATCTAAGCCTTGATCGGCGTATTCTGGGTAGCCAAGTTCTTTTGCCACTGCCTGGGCGTGTTCCAAACTCGTTAAATGACCGATTAGACCAAACATGAACTGGTTTTAGGTAGCCGGTAAATCCGGGCGCAAAAAAGGTAAATAATCGTTAAGTATATTGGTTTCAATCCCGAATAAGTATTATTTCAGAGATTTCTTTTGGGTTTGCTTTTTTTAGCTCTGTTCGGCTTTTTGGTTTGTAGGGCAGATTTTGATCAATCTCAGGTTTTTTTTGGGGAAAAATTCTTAGTTTTTTGAAAGATAGGGGTTGGTTATGACCTACCCCTATGGAGTGATGGGGTTGTTGATTTTGGGTAATGAATGTGGGCATAAACGCGGGCTGCAAAGCCCGCTAAATACCGATGTCAAGGTTTTTTGTTTCTTGTCAATTACTTATCATTAGTTACTAATCAAGGTTTAGGCTGCGGCTAATCCGTGAGCAGACAGACGCATGAGTTCGCGGGGGGTAAAGCCAATATTTCCCAAAGCTTCGCCATAGGAAATCATAAAGTCCTCGACGAGGGCTTCTTTTTCCATACCTAAGATATGTGCGTCTTTTTCTACTTCGTTGAGCATCCGCCAGACGAGGGGCAGGTTTTTACGGTTGGCTTCTTCGAGTTGGGCTTTGGAATCTTCAAAGTGTTCTTTTAGCCATTTTTCGCCGAAGTTTAGGTGCATATACTCGTCTTTGACAACTCCTTCGGTGATTTTGCGAGCGAAGTCATCAGCTACAGGAATGTAGATGTTGTAGGCGGCTATGGCGAAGCATTCAATGATTAGGGCTTGTATGAGTAAGCAGGTGACAATGTTGCCGGTGGCGGCTGCTTCTTGAAAGTTTTTGTGTAGGTCTGCAAAAAACTGGCGGGCAAATTCCATGTCTGGGGTAACGTCTAGGTTGCGACCGCAGGCTTGGAAGCCTTTTTTGTGCCGGTTTTCCATTTTGGATAAGCTGATTAACTCATCTTTATGGTCTGGTAGTAGTTCGGCGAGTTTTATGTAGTTTTCGTTGGCCTCTTGTTCGCCTTCAATGACGATGGCGTTAATTCGGCTGTAGGCATCTTTATAGGTTTCGCTCTGAAAATCAATCACTGGGCTGGCTTCAAGCTGCGGCATAGGTTATTTTTCTCCTCATCACTATCGACTTGGGCGGTTATGGGTCTGGCTTCGTTACGCGGGTTTGTTCGTTTGAGTTAACGAAATGTAAATTAGCTTATAGTTTACTTTACAGAGTTTCAACAAAGCTTTACTTCCCTCAAAGGGAGAAGGTTACACCAACGGGCCTTTAAGGGAGATTTCCATTACCATATTTTTGATAAAAATTATGTGTTCTAAAATACACTTTTTTTGTCTTTTAGATGGCTTTTTGTTGCTACAAGCGAATTTATATTTTAATGTCTTATTGTTTAAATAAGTTTATTCAATAATGATTTATGGCTGAAAATCCGGTGGAAATTGAAGCATCCAAGGTTCAACCCAAAGTGAAATTATCAGGAGACGTTCGACCTGATGTATTTATGATGGACAGGTTGATAAATTTTGTGAGCCTTTTTGTGCTGATAATTGGTGCTTTGATTGTGCTATTGCCGTTAGCGGTGGTTTTTTTAACCTCACTTTCTCCCACCGGCACGATAAGTTTATGGCCTTCACAGTGGACTTTGGCCAATTATCAGGAGGCTTGGCGACGAGGGAATTTTTTATTGGCATTTGCCAATTCAACGTTTGTGGCGTTGATGGTGACTTTGTTTCAGGTGGTGACTTCGGCTTTGGCAGGTTATGCTTTGGCGCGGTTAAAGTTTAGAGGAAAAAATGCAATTTTGTTGGTGGTTTTGGCGACTTTGGTAATTCCTTTTCAGTTGTTGGTGATTCCTATTTTTTTGGTGTTGAAATGGGGTCATTTAATTAATACTTATGCAGCGCTAATTTTGCCGACGGCTGCTAATGGTTTTGGTATTTTTTTAATGAGGCAGTTTTTCCAAACAGTGCCGGTGGAATTGGAAGAGGCGGCAGCTTTAGATGGGGCGACAAGGTGGCAAATTTTATGGCGAGTGATGTTGCCTTTGTCAAGGCCTGCGGTAGTGACGTTGTTTTTGTTTACGTTTATTGGGGAGTGGAATGATTTGTTTAAACCGCTGATTTTTACGACGAAGCCTGCTTTAAAAACAGTGCAGTTGGCGTTGGCAGATTTTCAGGAACAGTTTACGAATAGTTGGGGATTATTGATGGCGGCGGTGGTGGTGGCGACGGTGCCGGTGGTGTTGTTATTTTTGGCCGGTTCTCGTCAGTTTATCCGGGGAATTGCTACAACCGGCATTAAAAATTGAGAGGGTAAAATGGAAGGGATAAAATTGGTTGCGGTTAGAAGGACACTCAGAGAAGAATTTCTAAAGCCGCCTTCAATTCCATAAGTATCTGTGTGATAAAAATATCCCTCTCACTTTTTACGGAGAGAGGGAACAGAAGTCAATTAACAACCGGCCCCATCAGGCAAATAAGCGCGGGGAATACGACTGAAGGCCCACCAAGTGCGGGGCCCAACAACCCCATCGACAATGAGATTAAAACTTTGCTGTAAATTTCGCACAGATGCTTCTGTCACCGGCCCAAAAACTCCGTCAACTTGTCCATAATAAAAACCAGCTTCTTTAAGGACTTCTTGTATCGTACTGACCGCATTGCCGGTGGAACCCAAACGCACCATCGGCACATTCACTGGGGCACCCGTTTCCAAAGCTTTCCAAGTTAGCGGCCCAACTATACCATCATCTGGTAAAAACACCGCAAATTGAAAACGTTTTACCGCTGCTTCTACAAAACGGTCAAATTTTCCATTAATTTCGCCACGATAGGTACCCCAGTGAGCAAGCAAACTTTGCAATTCTATAACAGCAGTGCCGGTGGAATGTAATTGAAGTAGAGGTTTATTCGTAACAAGACTAAAAGGTTTAACTTCGCTGTGGGAAAGCATAACTTGTCTCCGTTGTAAATTGGTAGTAGGTGTCAGTTCCTTATCTATCTACCAATGTACAGGGGGTTAGACCCCTCACCGTCCCCATAAAGAATTACCCAACCGGCTCAATATTAAAATCCCATTCGGATCACCTCATTGGATGAGGTAGTGCAAATATAGCCGTGCTTAGTAACAGAACCACAAAAAAATAGAAAGCTAAGCTTAACAACCAATAAGACAAAGGCTTATAGGCGAGTCCCTAGGTTGACCCAGAAACACTTAAACTTAGCTTCCTGCAAATAAAAGGCTAAACCTGAGAGCAAATTTTAAGACGCATCCAACAACGAATATTGAGCAAACCAGCGAGCAACAAACTCTGGGCCAGACTCAATAGCAGCTTCAGGAGAACCATAAATTTGTGAATCTGTACATATACCAAAAGTAGAACTATGAGCTTCTAAAATCCAGCCTTTGGGATGTTGCACCGGCACCAAAAGCCAGTTTATATAAGGAACTCCACGAGGAGCAATCAACCAACCTTTATTTTCTTGAAAAAAGCTACAGCGCAAAAGCTGAGCATTAAGAGTATGGTCGTGGGTTAAAATAAGCTCTTCACGAATCATTTATATGTGCGCTCCTCTAATACATAACGGGACGCACCGTGAATTGAGGGCTCTTTTTTTGTGGCTGGCACGCAATTTGATTTATAGCTTTTTAGTGAATGAACAGGGGTGGAATACACTGGAAATTAAGGTTAAAATAGAAAGACAAAACTATTAAATTAACCACACTCCACTGTTTAATTAATAATGCCTGATTACAATCCCTGTTTTTAATTTGTTTGAACTTACCACATTTGGGATTCACCTTTTTAAAGGCTTTTTCAGGAATAATTTACCCCTTAAAAAGATTATTCCCAAATAATAGCAGACTCAAACAAACAAACCCTTGAAATATCCCTGAAGAAATAAATTTTTGCAAAAAAATTGCCAAACTTCAGGAAAATTTCTGCCAAAAAAATTATTCCTCCGTAAGAACACGCAGACGTATTGTCCGTTTCTCATCATCACCAAGAGGAACTTCTATAACTTCTCCTGCAAGGCGATCTAAACAGGTAATTAATAAACGTAAATGAGGAGTAGAAGCGCCAGTATCCACATAAAGACGGTCAGTGAGACTTGATACCTTTTTCCAAGTAGTGTATAGCTTGGCAACCGTTTGTTCTAAAAGGGCAGATTGTTTAACAAGATCAGCAGCCGTATTAAGACAACCAACCCGCAGGGCTTCATCAAGGGCCATTTCCATATCAACCGAAGACTGACTAATGGCAGAAACAAGCGCAGCAGCGTGGAGATATTTGGACAGGTTACGGGCATCCGAGGTGAGTTGACGGACAGTAGAAATATCAGGATTATCCGTAGCTTCTTGCTGAATAGCCTTAAGGTGAGATTCCGGCAACTTTTCCATTTCTCGGACAAGAGGGGCGAGAAACTTGGGAGGAACCGAACCAGAGGCTGCTTTTTCCTTAATTTCTTCAGGTAGGAGGTCAGAACTCATAGCCGTCCATTCGTCGGTAAGCTGACGAACTTCGCGTCTGGTAATACGGTCGCCGGTTTTGGCTGCTTCGGCGATGAGTTGCTGAACTTGAGGAGATGATTTAGCAGTTTCAACAAAAGCACGTTTGCTGAAATGATTTATCGAGGCGGGGTCAAGCTTGCCTTCCGACAGAAGAGTATCGGCGCTGTTGGCCAGTTCAATAAGCGAATAGGCTTGACTTTTGCTAATTTCGCGTTCTTTTAGCCAATTTAAAAAGCCGGTACCGCGTCCATCTCCGCCGCGTTTTTCCCGGTCACGAATTGCCCTGAGAATGCGTCCGCGCCAAATATCGGTTTGGAGGTCAAAATGGTCACAGACTCGCCATGCGTTGTCAAGTTGTTCCTCAAATTCGTGTTCGGGGATGTCTTCATTTTCTGGGTCAGGGATATCAAAGTTGATGTCAGTGTAGCCGGTGAGGGCGGCGGCTAGATGGTCGGGCGACTCGAAGGATTGAACCATTAGGACATTTGGGCGATCTGTGAAGAGGTTATTTATCGCGTTTGGTGGCTATTATCCCATGAGGAGGACGCAGGCGTGCTTGAGTTTTAGGTGCCGGTGATTAGTCTAAAGAGGCTGGTGATGAGGAAGATGCTAAAGCTTGCTACAAGAATGATTGCTAGGACTAAACCGGCCAGCAATAAGAATACTATCCAGGGGTTGGCTTTTGTGCTGCTGGGAGGAAGTTGGAGGTGGGTTTCAAGGATTTCTAAGTTTTTGAGGTTGGCTTTCCAGGCTACATCTGCGATGTCGCCAACGACGGGAATTGTGCCGGCGATGGTGTCTAGTAGGATGTTTGAAACCATTTTGAGGAGGGTTTCTTGGGGGACTCCCAGTTTGGCGGCGCTATAGATGATGTAGGTAGAGAGGAGTCCGCTGGCGATGTCGCCGCCGCCTGGTAATAGTCCTAAGATGGGGTCAATTCCTATGCGGTAGCGAGTACCGGGGATAGGGATAGCGTTGTCGAGAAGGTGGGAGAGTTGGCGGATGCGTTGGACAGTTTTGGCGTGGGCGATGGGGGCGCTTTTGGTCATTGGAGGATAGTTAGGTTTTTGTTCTATTGAAGCATTTTGAGTTTTTTTTGGGATGTGCCGGTGGCTAGATAATTTTTTGCGGAATGGGGTTGTGTTGGTGGGGTAGTTAAGGCAATGTTTAGGAGAAAGGTTGGCTGATTAAAGTTAGGCTGTAGCTTTTTTTGAGTTTATTGTTAATTTTTTAGGGGTTTAATTAAGGATGGCACAAAATTTTTCTGGTCAAAATTTACAGGGTAAGAGTTTTAAGGGTCAAGATTTATCGGGATGTAATTTCAGCGCTGCGGATATCCGAAGTGTCAATTTTACTGGCGCTATTCTGAAGAATGCTAATTTTAGTGAAGCGAAGGCCGGTGTTGACCCCACTAAGGCTGGTTTTTTGTCTTTGTTAGTCTGGGTTGCGGCGGCTTTTGTTGGCTGTTTTTCTGTTTTTACTGCGGTGGTTATTAATCCGCAATTTAGTAGTTTTAGTGGAGTTTATGCCAGCATAACAGTTTTGTTTTTATTTGCTATTTTTGGCTGGGTTACTTTTTCTAAAAGTTTTGAAGGGGGAGTTTTAACTGTGGCGGTTATTTCTTCTCTGGCGGGAACGATGGGAAGTTTAACTTGGAGTGATTCTTTGGTTGCTTGTTGGACGGTGGCTGGTTTGTTTGTTTTGGTTTGGTTTCGGGTTTTATTGGGGGTATGTGCTTTGATGTTAGGGGGTGTAAGTGGGGGGAATTGTGCAGGATTTTTGCCTTGGTTTCTTGGTTTTTTTGCGATGCTTTTTGGGATGTGGTCTGTGGGAATCAATGATTTATCTCCTTTAATTTGGGGGTTTGTTTCTTATATTGGAGTTGGAATTTTTTGTGGGTATAGTTGTCGGCGTGCATGGGCAGGAGATTTGCGGTTTAATTTTGTTTTAAGTTTGGCGGTTGTTTTTGCAAGTAGGGTGGGAACTTGTTTTCGTAGGGCTGATTTAACTGATGCTAATTTTCATAAAGCTTTTTTAGGAGGTGTTGATTTTAGACAGGCAATTTTAACGCGTACTTATTTTCGGGAAAGTTTTTATCTCTTCCGCGCTAGGGTAGAAGGTACTTTTTTAGAAAATTCTGTTCTTCGGGATTTGGTGGTAACAGGAAATGGTCGAAATCAATGTTTTTATGGGTTGAGTTTAAAAGGTGTGAATTTAAATGGTGGAAGTTTAGAAAAGTCTGATTTACGAGAAGTTAATTTGAATGAATCTAGTTTGAAAAATACTTGTTTGAAGGGGGCTAATCTTTCTGGGGTTCAGTTACTTGGGGCAAATTTATCGGGGGCAGATTTGACTGCTGCTATTGTGGGTGATTTAAATGTTAATAGTTGGACTAAATTTGATAATATTATGTGTGATTATGTTTATCTTGAAGCCGGTCAATTGAAAAGCTATCCTCCAGAAGAAGTATTTTCTCTGGCTGATTTTTCTTCTCGGAAGGATAATTTTTAGCTTCGGATTTTGTTGTTAATTTAGGGTTTGTCTGGGCTAAATAAATGATAATTAAGGTCTTTTTTAATGGATAATAAAGTTTTGATGAAAAAATTACTTGTCACCGGCAGTAGTGGTTTTTTAGGTTGGAATCTTTGCCAGGTTGCTCAAGAAAGTTGGCAGGTTTACGGAGTTTATTTTTCTCATACTACTAATATTTTGGGTGTAAGTTCTCAAAAAGTAGACTTAAATAATTATGAGGAATTAAAACGTCTTTTTGCTGAGATTAAACCTGATGCAGTAATTCATACGGCTGCTCAATCTCAGCCTAATTTTTGTCAAAATAATCCTGAAGAATCTTATCAAGTAAATGTAGCGGTTTCTTGGAATATTGCCGGTCTTTGTGCAGATTATAATATTCCTTGTGTTTTCACTTCAACCGATTTAGTTTTTAATGGTTTAAATGCACCTTATAAGGAGTCTGATGCGGTTTCGCCCCTCAGTATTTATGGAGAACAAAAAGTTATGGCAGAAAGAGGTATGTTAGAACGTTATCCACAGACAGCGGTTTGCAGAATGCCTTTGATGTTTGGCTATGGCGGGCCGCATTCTCAAAGTTTTATTCAACCTATGTTAAACTCTTTACGGGCCGGTAATGAATTGGGTTTATTTATTGATGAGTTTCGGACACCGGCCAGCGCTACCAGTGCAGCTAAGGGTTTATTATTGGCGATAGATAAAGTTCATGGTATTATTCATTTGGGAGGCAAAGAAAGAATTTCTCGTTATGAATTTATGAAACTTTTAATAGAAACTCTAAACCTGAAAAATGCCAAAATTTTTCAATGTCGTCAACAAGATGTTAAAATGTCAGCCCCCAGACCGGCAGATGTTTCTTTAAATAGTTCTTTAGCTTTTGAATTGGGATATCAGCCGTTATTTTTAAGCGAAGAATTTGAGTTATTAAAAGATAAAATTTAGGTAATTATTTTATATAAACTAAGTTTTTATTTGTTACTCACCACTCACTTTATTATCCTGAATAACTTTATTATCGTGAATTCTGAAAATACCAATATTATTATCATAGGGGGCGGGGCTGCGGGCTTTTTTGCCGCAGTTTCAGCCGCCGAAGCTAACCCCACTTGTCGAGTTACTATTTTGGAAGCAGCGAGGGAACCTTTGGCTAAGGTTCGTATCTCTGGCGGTGGGCGTTGTAATGTTACACATTCGTGTTTTGATGCTGCTACTTTGGTGCAAAATTATCCTAGAGGTGGCAAAGCTTTACGAAGTGCTTTTACTCGTTTTCAACCCCGTGATACTGTTAACTGGTTTGAGAAAAAAGGTGTAAAGCTTAAAACCGAAGAAGATGGGAGAATGTTTCCAACTACCGATAATTCTAACACTATAGTTTATTGTTTATTAAATGCCGCTGAAAATGCGGGAGTTAAACTCTACACCGGCACTTCTGCTGATTCAATTACTCGGCTATCCGAAGGTTTTGAAATTAATTTAAAATCGGGAAAAACCATAAAAACCGACCGAGTTTTACTAGCCACCGGCAGCAACCCAAACGGTTATAAATGGGCCCAAGAATTAGGTCATAGTTTAGAAAAACCCGTACCTTCTTTATTTACATTTAATATTAAAGATGAACGCATAAAAGACTTGGCAGGTGTTTCTGTACCTAATGCAAATATTCGCTTAAATGAAGGCAAAATAGAACAAACTGGGCCGGTTTTAATTACCCACTGGGGGTTAAGTGGGCCGGCTATTTTAAAACTATCAGCTTGGGGTGCAAGATTTTTATATGAAAAGGCTTATAAAACAACCATTACTATTAATTGGTTGCCTCAATATAAGCAAGAAAAATTACGAGAAATGTTGCTGGCAGTGAAATCTCAATTACCTCAAAGAATGGTATCATCTAGTTGCCCTCTTCCCATTCCCCGTAGGCTTTGGGAAAAGTTAATTATTGCGGCAGAAATTCCTGAAAATAAACGTTGGGCAGAAGTTTCTAATAAATCTCTTAATTTGCTGATTCAAGAATTAACAGCTGGCAAATATGAAATCAGTGGAAAAGGTGTTTTTAAAGAAGAATTTGTAACTTGTGGAGGCGTAAATTTAAAAGAAATTGACTTTAAAACAATGGAAAGTAAAATTTGTCCTGGGCTATATTTTGCCGGGGAAATTTTAGATATTGATGGTATCACCGGCGGTTTTAATTTTCAAAGTGCTTGGACAACAGGTTGGCTGGCCGGTCAAGCAATTTGCCAATAATCATTTTACTAATTTAAGGGCAGTGCTCCTATGCCTGCCCTGTAACAAACTTTAGATCCAGCCTTCAAGTTCTAACTCTTCAATTAACTGTAAACCACGAGGATCACCAACTCTTAATAACGAAGCCTTGGCATCTTCGCGCACACCCATTTCCTCATCTTCAGCAAACGCTTCAATCAAGGCATCAATTGCAGTAGCATAAACCACATTAGAAGGCAATTCTCGACATAACTGCCCCAAAGCCCAAGCGCAATTACTTCTAACAGCCGGTACCGGATCGCGGCGCAAAGCTTCAATAATTGGTGGTAGGGCAGCAATCACCGTATCATAACCCACAGCAGCCATTTGACCTAAAGAACTCGCAGCCCAGAGACGTACCGCCGAAATTTCGGTTTTTAGGGCATCAAGTAGCGGTATCAAAGCGCGGCGATCTCCACAGTTTCCTAGGGCCCAGACAATGCCTTTACGGACATAACCATTCCAATCGCTGTTAAGCTGTTCTATGAGGGGTTCTACGGCATCCTTGCTGGGGTTTCGCCCCAAACCATAAGCAGCACTTACCCTGATCAAAGGACAAGCGTCTTTTAGTAGTTCAATAAGATGAGGTATTGCTCGCTGATCTTGCACTTCGCAGAAAGCACGCGCTGCTAACATCCGTTGCTGAGGTTGCGAGGATGTTAGCAACGGCAGCATTTCCTCTGGATCTGGTTTAGGAGGCTCTACCTCATCCATACTATCCAGAGGACTTTCAAATTCGCCCTCATCCGTTAGCGTTTTTAAGTCATCATAATCATCCATATTTGTAAATTTACCGCAGGATGGTTCTGTGTGATAGAGCTTTGATTAGGTTTCTTTTTGTGGTAAGGGTTTGAGCATCCAAAGAGACTGGGTTTTATAGCCAAGTTTGCTATATAAGTTTAATGCTGGCTGGTTTTGGATAAAAACTTGCAGCCCTATTTGTGTGTCTCCGCGTTGTTGTGCCCAGCTTTCGGCGTGTTTGATTAGATATCCGCCTATGCCTTGATAGCGGTGTTGGGGGGCAACATAAAGTAAAAATATATGACTGATGCGGGTGCCGGTGACTTGATCAATAGCACTTCCTAACCACAAGCCGCCAATAGGGTTATTTTGCCGATTTTCTTGGCAGTCTACCCACCAAACCGGCGTTTTAGTAGAAAAATAATGCTCAACGGTTTGGGCTAGATGAGATAAGTCTTGATGGGGGTAAAGTTCACGGTAGGTTTTTGCCATAAATTTTACCACCAAGGCTCGATCTAAGCTAGTGCCGGTGCGGAGGCTGTATCCAGGGATAGTCACGAATTTTTTTGCTTAGTTAAACTGCCCAGAAAGTATGGAGTCTTCTGGCAAACCCCGAATAAGGAAGGAAACTGAGGCTGGTAAACCGGCTTCTGCTTTGAGGTTTTGAGGAGATGCGCTAGATGTTTGGGGTTTAACTTCTTCTATGGGCGCCGGGGCTGCCATATCTGCCGGTAAGAAGCTACGAATACCAACGGCTACGAGGGCAAATACGAATACTAAAACTATTAGGAGGGGGGCGATATATTGACGAAAAATAGCCATATTGAGGACTGTTTATTGTTAGGTTATAAGGCTTTGGGGGGCAGGGGAGGTAGTCCGGTACCCGCGACTAATCTGGCTTTAGGCCAAGATGAGAAGGCTGTCAATTTTTGTAAAGCTTTTTTTATTTTACAGTAATATTGGGTTCTGTGTTTTGGGAGTTTTAAATTTTTTAAGGGCAGATAAACGCCGATAGATTTTGATGGGTTTATCTGCGTTGAGGGGTTATTCTGCGCCTAAAATAGTTGCTAATAGGGCTTTTTGAACGTGCATTCGGTTTTCGGCTTGATCCCATACGCGGGAGTGCGAACCTTCTATGACTTCATCGGTTATTTCTTCGCCTCTGTGGGCTGGTAAGCAATGTAAGACTATGGCGTTTTTGTCGGCAACATCTAAGAGTTTTTGGTTTAGTTGATAAGGTTGAAAAATTGGAATGCGGCTATTGGCTTCTTCTTCTTGCCCCATGCTTGCCCAGACGTCGGTGTAAAGTGCATGGGCGCCGGTGGCTGCTGCGATAGGATCGTTTGTTACTGTTACTTCACTTTTGCCATCGGCGTAGGCTTTTGCTTTTTCGATAATTTCTGGGGGTTGTTCAAAGTTTGCCGGGGTGGCAACTCTGATGTTTACTCCCATCATTGCACAGCCTAACATTAAAGAATTGGCGACATTATTGCCGTCTCCAACGTAGGTAACAGTTAAATTATTTAAGTTTCCAAAACATTCTTGAACTGTTAATAAATCAGCCAGGGCTTGACAAGGATGAGCTAAATCTGTTAAAGCATTAATAACAGGAATTTGGGCATAATTAGCAAAAGTTTCTAAGTCTTCTTGGGCAAAAGTACGAATTGCTAAAACATCTAAATAACGGTCTAAAACTCTGGCGGTATCGATGAGAGGTTCGCCGCGACTAACTTGGGTAACATTGGGGTTGAGGTCGAGTACCTGTCCGCCAAGTTGGTACATTGCTACTGTAAAGCTAACTCTTGTCCGGGTAGAGGCTTTGTAAAATAATAGTCCCAAAATTTTATTACACCGTACGTTAACCTTGCCGCTTTTCATATCGGCTGCGAGTTGTAGTAACTCTGCGACTTGTGCCGGTGTTAAGTCTGCTAAACTCAAAAAATCGCGTCCTTTCAGTGTTGCTGAGATCATCCCCACTTCCTTTGATCTAATTTTGGTGATAATTTTAGTTAATTTCTTGCTGTAATCCTTTTTTGCAACGGTAAGCGCAAAGAGGCTTTGGCTGCATTTAGGATAGATTACCACAGCCAAGAAGTTTTTAGATTAGGTTATTGGGCTATTTTAGAGAACAAAGGGGGTTTTTCTAGCTAGTCGTTTTTTGATAACTTTTCAAGGAAACATTCTTATAAAAAATTTTGTGATTTTTGCTACATAACTGTTTCGGCTGGATGATTAACCAGCCGACTTCCGAATATTTGCTGCGGATGCCGGTAATATTAGTCTTTGAGGGCAAGCGCCTGAAGTTTTTTTTCTGCTAAGAGGATGTTTATTTGTTGCAAAATTGTGTCTAAACCGGCATCTTTTGCCAAAAAACTATCTGCCTCTGGGCAAATTTCATAACCGGCTTGTTCATCTCTGCTGCTGATAAAGCCACTTGCTAATACTAGTATAGGTGGGGTTTTTAACTTAGATTTGATATGTCTGATAATTTCGCTACCGTTTGTTTTTGTTTCAAATACTGCCCTAGGAATTGAAAAATCGATAATTGCTAGATCAAATCTTTCTACTTGGCTCATAAAAATCTCTACATCTGCAAAAACCGAGACGTGATAAGATTTTCTAAAAAATCTCTGAATAGTAAAACACCAGTTTTCATCGTCATCTAGTACAGCTATTTTGTGCATTTTGCTTTTTCCGTGTTGCCTACTAAAAAATTTTAAACTTAGTCTTGCAATTATGTGGGCTTTTAAAGAGAAATTTTAGAACACCCCTTAAATCTTAAGATTCGGTATTCATTTTAACTTGACATTTTTTTTCTTCTCTGAATTTTGAAGAATTGCTAAGCCTATTTATTGTATTTGTAGCAAGCATTTATTGAATATTTTTTGTAAAAATTAGGTTTTTCTCTAATTTTAAGTATTAATGTATTGGGTTTATTCTGTTATCACTTTAATGTTTTTGTTTACTTTGGTTTGGCAAAAGCAAGGATATTGTTGTTTTAAATCAATTAACCAACCTCAGCTAAAGTTTATTTATATATTTCTGGAATTTAGCCTAAAAAAACACCTAGGGAAGTAAAAAAGCTTTTTTCAGAAAAGATTAGCAAACAAATTGAGACTAAACCTTAAAAAAATCAGTTTTATTTCTCAGTCTGATGAATAAATAAGTTAATAACTCTTCAGAACCAGTCTTAATAAAAGCTTTATAGAAAAATAACTGTTTTTAGCTAGGGTTGCTTTTTTTTTCGGTGAGGCGCTCAATCAAATTTAACAAAAATTCATAATCTGTTATGGGTTTAGTGCAAAATTCGTCGGCTTGAGACAAAGCAAGTAAGGTTTGCCGTTCGGTTAACATAGCGTAGGCTGTAACCATGATAATTGGAATATGGGCTGTAGGAAGCCGAGTTTTAAGGATGCGAGACAAGTCTGCACCGCTGATTTCTTGACCTTGCCAAAACGCTCCTGGCAAGTTGACATCCATTAATACCAAGTCTACAATCCCTGCTTCACATTGTTTAACGATTTCTTCTGGATCGTCACTGATAGTTACATTATGCCCTCCAATACGCTGTATTAATTTGGCTGTTCCTTTGGCTAAAAGATAATCATCATCAACTAATAAAATATTCAATTAACACCTCAAAAAAATTGTTAATTATGTACTAATTTCCTTTAAGTAGAAGCATCTAACTACTGGTAGGATGCTTCGAGCGTAAGCGCAACCCATCAAAGCCTCTATTGTGTTGGTTTTCGTTCCAAAGGTTGCGCGTCCCTACGCGTACCGTGATAGTAGGCGAACCCTACAACCCAACCTACATTACCTAGAATTTAATTAAGTTGACTTACTTATTATTTTAGCTTTAATAAGAAAAAATCAGCAGCTATCTTTATAAAATTGATAAATATTTTTGGTAAATATTTTAGTTGAAAAGCAGGTAGATAGCCGAAGATTATTAATCTTAGAATTACTTTTTACAAGGTAAAGAAAAAGTGACAGTTGTGCCTTGATTTTTGCCAGGACTTTCGAGGCGAATTTGGCCCTCCATGAGTTGTACAAGACGCTTGCATACGGTTAAACCAAGACCGGTGCCACCATAGCGACGCTTGATGCTGCCATCGGCTTGTACAAAGGGTTCAAAAACCATGTCCCGTTGATTTGCTTCTATGCCTATGCCGGTATCAGCTACAGAAATTTCGACTATATTGGTTGGAGGATGTGAAGAAGAGACTAAAGGGCGATAAATGGCTTTGAGACGAATTTCTCCTTCCGTTGTAAATTTAAAAGCATTAGAAAGTAAGTTTGTCAAAATTTGCCGCATTTTGACATGATCAGCCCAGACTGTTTCAACTTCACATTCAACAATAAGAGGTATATTTTTTCGGCGGCTATCGACAGAAAACAAGCGCCGCAGTTCTTCAAACATTGGTTGTAAGTGGACTGGTTCAAAGTTGACGCTCATCCGACCGGCTTCTATTTTGGCAATATCCAAAACATCGTTAATAATTGCTACCAAATTTTCGGCCGATTGATAAGCAATAGAAATGTATTCTTTTAACTCTACTTCATTATCGTAAAATTCTTCTTTAAGAAGTTTTAAGTAATTAATTGTTGAGGCTAAAGGTGTCCGTAATTCATGGCTGGTAGAAGAAAGAAAATCAGATTTGAGACGGCTGGCTTGTTCAGCGGCGGCGCGGGCGGCTTTGAGTTCTTGGTTTCGCATTTCAACTAAAAGCCGGTGTTCACGTTCCCACAAAAATAGCCGATTTTGCATGACTGCCATTGCCACATGAGTACCGAGGGATTGAACTAACTCGACTTCTTCATTTTTCCAAGGATAAGCTTGACCTAGTTTGGTTTCTCGCCATGCTTCAAAGGAGTCTCTGACGCGCTGATTTCTTTGATCGGGATTAAACCGGCCTGCCCAAACAATATCTGTATCAATTTGATTGCGAAAAACACTCAAACAACCTAAAGAATACTGACCATAGCGCATAGGCATGACTAATAATCCCCGGATCTGAGTTGAGTTAAAAGCTTGAGCAACTTTTACTAATTGGAGTTCTTGGTATATATCATTAACTATGCGTAGAGGAGCAGTGGCTTTTTGATAAAAGTTTAAATCTTCAAGGGGATTAGGTAGTAAATCCGACCAAGGCGGTTCACTGTTGTTGTAGTTGTCTTTTAATGTGGTTTGTAATGATTGGGCCGGCCAACCCATCAAAGATTGCCAGTAGGGGTGATGTTCTAGCCAGTCGGATAAGTTGGTGTTTTGGGGCTGTTGTGGTTGGCAGCCGGTAACAAAAAGTTCTGCTGTGGCGCTGCTATCTAAAGCAACAATATAAAGTCTTCCTCCGCAGCCACCGACTGCTGTGACAATTTTTTCGAGTACGCTTTGGAGGGTTTCTTTGATATTTAAAGGGGCGTGTAAGAGGGTAGAAACTTGATTAATCAAGGCTTCCCGGCGGGCTTGGGCGCGGGCTTGAGTGAGTAATTCGGACTGGGAAATTGCCACTGACATTTGATTGGCAATCATTTGGACGATCCGCAGTTGTTTGGAAGAAAAGCTTTTTGGTGTACTGTGATGGGCTGCAAGTATTCCCCAGAGTTGTTGTTGGTGCATCACCGGCACTACTAAAGATGATTGGACTCCCATTGCTCTTAAATATTGGATATGGCAGGGATCTACTGGACGCTGAATAATGTCTTCTATGGGTTCTTTATTTAAGTCTTCTAGGGTGAGGTCGCCGG
This sequence comes from Halomicronema sp., assembly GCA_036704045.1. GTDB lineage: Bacteria > Cyanobacteriota > Cyanobacteriia > Cyanobacteriales > Oscillatoriaceae > Ancylothrix. The sequence goes on from DATNQM010000020.1 coordinate 75,730, forward strand.
TTGTTTTACTATCTTGCCGGTTGAGGATTATTTGCTGTTGAACGACATCAACTATGGTGCGGGTGCGGGCTTTGACGTACATTTCGCGGGCGTGGGGGGGGATGTCGCTGGCAGGAAAATGTAGACCTAATAAGGCTGGTAGCTTATTTTTATATATAGATTCGGCGATGACAATGCCGGTGCTGTCTTCTTCAAAACGGTAAACTTTTACTCGGTCTATGTCTAAAAAAGACCGCATTTCGGCTGCGGTTGCGGAGAGTATTTCTTGTAATTCTAAAGACTGGCGAATACGGTTGGTTATTCGGTTTAATAAATCTCCTTCGCTAAGGGGGGTAGTTATATGTTTTTTGTTGGGTTTGCCAGACATGGATTTTTCTCTATTAGTGCTATAAGTTAAAAAGCTAGGTTTTTTATTTTTCAATAATACCAAGGTTGTTAATAGTAGTATGCCTTTTTGGTAATGGCTTTTAACGCTATTTTTGCTTAAAATAGGTTTGGCTCTCAATTAATTAAGTTTTTGAGTAGTTCACCAAAAATCTTTATTTTTTTTAAAGTTTTTTATGGCCAATTTTAAGGTTTTGGATTTACTTAACCAAGGTGTAGATTATTGGAATCAATGGCGTTGCAATTTTCCCGAAATTCAGCCGGATCTGAACAAAGCAGTTTTACCTGTGTTCAATTTGCAAGGTTACGATTTGTCTAAGGCTGATTTGCGGGAAGCGAATTTCTACGGATCTAATTTGGCTGATACTAATTTGATTGGTGCTAATGTGTGTGGGGGGGATTTGCGTTGTTGTAATTTGGCCGGTGCTAATCTTTCTGATAGTTGTCTTGTTTCTACGGATTTTCGTAAAGCTAATCTTAGCAAAGCAATTTTAAAAAATGCTGATTTGCGGTTGGCTTTTTTGTATTTTTCCAATCTTCAAGGTGCTGATTTTATGGGTGCTAATTTGCAAAGGGCGAATTTGACCGGTGCCAATTTAGAGGGAGCAATTTTTGAGGAGGTTAATTTACAATCTACTAATGTTATTGGGCTTGATTTATCTGGTACTGAGTTAAGTAATGTGATTTTTTTCAATGGTCAGCGGTGAAGAGGCAATTTTATTTTAAAATTGAAAAGGTATAAGTTTTTTAAAGAAAAGTCTTGAATTTAAGCGGTTATTTCCTTGGCAAAGCAACGATTGGATAGTTTATTGGTAGAACGTGGTTTGTGTACCTCTCGACAGTTGGCGCAGCGGTTGATTGGTGCAGGTGAGGTGATGGTTAATAGTAATGTAATTGATAAACCTGGTACTGCGGTTGATGTGGAGGCAGAAATTTCTATAAAAGAACGTTCGCGCTTTGTTTCCAGAGGTGGAGAAAAGTTGGCGAAGGCTTTAGATTTGTTTGCAATTAAGGTGCAGGATAGAGTTTGTTTGGATGGGGGTATTTCTACGGGTGGTTTTACTGATTGTCTCCTACAGGCCGGTGCAAAATTAGTTTATGGTGTTGATGTTGGTTATGGTCAAGTTGACTGGCGTCTTCGCAATGATGAACGGGTGATTTTGCGGGAAAGAACTAATTTAAGACACTTGACAAAAGTTGATTTGTATGGTGATATTTCGGTCGAAAATAGGGGAGATGGGGCCTTTTCACGACCTCTACCAGACTTAGGTGTGGTCGATGTTTCTTTTATTTCTTTAACAAAAATATTGCCGGCGTTGAAAGAGTTATTAGTAGCGCCAAGAGAGTTAATTTTGTTGGTGAAACCACAGTTTGAAGTGGGGAAAGAAAAGGTGGGGAAAAAGGGTGTAGTTAGAGATGCAGAGGATCAAGCGTGGGCTATTGAGCAAGTTTTAGAAATGGCGAAAACTTTAGGTTGGAAATATCAGGGTTTGACATTTTCTCCTATTACCGGCCCGGCCGGTAATATTGAATATTTGTTATGGTTAGGAATGGATGGAGGTGTGCCGGTGCCCGTGTTTAAGGAAATCACAAAGACTGCACAAAAAGAATTAAAATCTGTGCAGTAAGATAGGCACTAGCGGTTAAATATTTCCTGCTTTAAACGAGCAATAATTGTATCTGGTTCTGCTTGATTTAAGATAGTTTGAATGATGGTATCTGGCCCCATTGGCCCCCAGGTACAACCTTGTTCTAAATATACTTTTGCTGCTTGCCCAACGCTATAGGCACCATAACCGGCAAAGGAACCTTGAGCAATAGCAGAACCGGCAAATGTTGCTATTCCCATACCATCTCCCATACCACCGGCTGCGGCACCGGCAGTTTTACCAATTCCTAATATTAATCCGCTGCCTAATTCGCCTAAAAGTAAGCCACCAGAACTGAATAAAATAGTTTTCCAAAGTTTACTAGCTTCGTAGCCGGTCATCGGTAAACCATAGAGTTTTGCCAAGGAACGAATTAAAACTAAATCAGCGGCTATTCCACCTAATAAATCAAAGAAAGCGATGGGGTTTAGTCCTACAGCTAAGGCTTTATATTTGGCGAAATCCCAGATAAGTTTTTGGGCAGTTTCTTCGCGGGATTGTAATAGTTTTTGAGCAATATTTATTTGGGCATCTTTGGCTTGAATTAAAGCGTTTAAGGCGAGTAAAGATTTGCCTTCGTTGTTGAGTATTTCGAGTATTTTAAGTTTAAGTTCATCAATGATCGGTTCTGGAGTTTCCCATTCGTAACCTATGGTTCCATCCGGCCATTCTACACGCACTTGGAGGGGGATAGGTTCAGCCGCTACCATGACAATTTCATCGGATAAAATAATGGTTTCTCCCCTGCCTAGTTCTTGCAATTGTTGATAGATAGCATTGCGGTCTTGTTCGGGATATAAATCAATTTTGTTAAATACTAGAATCAGGGGTTTTTGGGTTTTACGAAGTTCTGATAGGGCTTTATATTCGGTGCGAGTGATGTCACCGGCCACTATAAATAAAATTAAATCAGATTGTCGGGCGATTTCTTTTGCCATTTGGGCACGGCTTTCGCCTTGAACTTCATCTAAGCCGGGGGTGTCGGTTAATTCGACTATTATTTGAGTGTTGGATGTAGGTGTCCAGCGGACGGTTCTAGGCCATTGAGTGATGCCATTTATGGGGCCGGTTTGGAGTATTTTTTGCTCTATTAATGCGTTTAATACTGATGATTTGCCGCGACTAACTAAGCCAAAGGCGGCGATACGAATAATGCCGGTGTCGAGTTTCGCTAGGCTGCCGGTGAGGGTGTCAAGTTGGTTTTGGAGGGTGGTTTGGAGTTGGGTGTCTTTACTGAGTTGGGGTTGCCGGCGAATGTGGGAGTACCAGGTGAGAGATTGGCGGAGGCTTCCTTTTGCGCTGTTTATGTGGCTGTCGCCTCGGTTTGGTTTGGGTTGGGATGTGTTCAAGGTTGGTTTGGGAAATTGGGGTTATAGGGTTTATTTTATCAGGAATTTTTGGATGGATTTGGGAGGATAATTAGGCGCAGGACTATACAGCAAAATTTGACCTTTATGCTTAGTCCTCATACTCATAATAAACATTAACAAACTAAATGATTTTACTACTCTCTGGCATAGTAACCAATCATTTTATAATACAAAAAAGGTGGGCTTTGCCCACCCTCATTTCTACACCGGCACCTTTGCATCTGGCATCAAACGCCCAATACCTTGCCTCACGAAAGATTGCAAAAACTCCTTCCGTTGATTTTGCTGAAAAACACCCTGCAAAGTATTCTTTAATTTCTCAAAATTAAAACCGCGATTCTCCGCCGCACTAATTTCCTGTTCTTGGAAATACTCAATCAAACTTAACCCAGCAATTCGTGTCAAATACGCCGCACTCACACCCTGCACAGCACCACCGGCAACAAAGGTAATGGCATTACTTTTAAGAATATGCGTCACCGTCTGGGTAGACAATTCCACTAACCCCAACTTAAACATAAACTCAGCCATTGTACCGGCAACAGTTTTAGCTTGATCTAAGGAAAATTGTTGTTTATAAATTCCCCCTAAATCTACCACCAACTGCGCCGTAATTGCGCCCGTAGCCAACAAATCTAAAGCCGGGACTGGGTTAGCAAAAGCCGCCGCCGCCGCAATCCATTGAGATTGTTCTATAATTGGCAAAGCCCGTTCTTGCCGAACTTTATTTAATAGATTTTTAGCTTCACATTTAATAGAATTAATATCATTAAAAGTGCCGCTATAAATTAATTGCTGTGCTTCTTTTTCGAGAATTTCATTTAGTCGGCCGGTTAAACCTGAAATCTGAGGAGTTTGTTCTTCCATCCATTCTTGGGAAGAACCATCCTCTAAATACCGACGAACTTTTACCGGCACCGGCATCGTTGAAATCGCCATTACATCTTCAAAATTTAGAGTTTCTTGCAGTCTAATTTGCTGTTGCTTCAAAACAGAACCCCGTTCTTCTGGCAAGCATAAATCTTGTTTATTCCATAACAACAAAGTTCGCAACCCGCTATTTTTTAATAGCTGGATTACTTGAAACTCAGGATCAGTAATATCTCCTGTAGTTAAAAACAAAACCAAATCAGCTTGAAACGTGCAATTTATATCTGAGAATAAGGCAGGAATTTCTGTAAAAATAAGCTTTTGTTCTTGTTGTTTTTGCCAGTTTTCTTGCAACAATTTTATCAAAGTGCTTTTACCGCTACCTTTCCCCCCCGCAACAGCAATGCGAATTTCTGTACGTTCGAGTTCGGTAGCCAGTTTAGCCGTTTTTTCTCGCAAATTTCCACAAACCAGATTAATTGCGGCTTTTGCGTTAGAGTCGAGAGATTCGGTTTCAGCTTCCAAAGCAGAGATAGCAGTTTCAGCCTTTAAAATTCCTTCTTCTAAAGCTTCTTTGGTAAGAATAGAAGTCATGGTGGGTAAGAAGGGTTTTTGCATTTCTTGCAGCCACCACGCAATTCCACCGGCAGCTAATACCCCTAACATTGTCCAGTCTCCCACATTTACCAGAGAGTGATGGACGGTTTGAAATATCCCCAAAGCAGCAGTTAAACCCAAACCACCTACTAAAATCGGTTGTTTCATGGCCATAATACAAAATTTAATATTTTTTTTGGGAGAGTACGGAGCAAAAGGAAAAAACAGAGTCAAGTATTGCCTACCATATTCCTTTTAAGCTAATCTCATTCTACCTTTTGGGGGGTTTGGCCGGTGCTTGCAGAAGATGGCAAGATTCCACTAATTTTGAGGTGTGTAATTCGCTCTTCAACCCATTCTAAGATTAGCAGCCAAGCGTCCCGATATTCGGTGGATCGAGGTTTTCTCTGGCGTTTCTCAGTTTCTACAAGGTGGATCTCACTTTTGTAGCCGATGAATATCTCTACCGGAAACACATAAAATAAGTCGAGTTTCTCGATATAAACTAAGGCAAAATCAAAGTCTGTTTGCTTGTAAGCTTCTCGAAGTATGAGGCGGCGATTTGTTTTCGTTCGCCGGTTGTCTGTAACATAGTTACCAGATGGCACATCCAGCCACGCATATTTGACTTGTATTTTAACTAAAATGCTTTCTACATCAAAAACTAAATCGTAAGCCAGCCTGTCTCCCACCGGCTTTAAAACTCCCCAACCACGCTTAAGCGCCTGCAACACGGCGGCTTGCTCTGCAATATCACCTTTTAGCTTTGTATCCACCGGCTTTTACCTTACAAAAAAACCCTGTAACCTTAAAAATTACAGGGTTTTTTTGGTATTTGTGTGTAATAGCGGGAAGTGGATTTGAACCACTGACCTTCGGGTTATGCTTACCTACTACAGCTTTCGCTGCCTGGAATTTGTAGCACAGGCATCTTGCCTGTTATCCCAGTTTGGGGTCTGGACTCTCCCTTCATCCTCAGCCTAACTGTTAGGATGCCTTCCATCGAGCCTCTACACCTTCCCCGTTTCTGGGGCTTGGCTCGGGATTACCATTTTACAGGCTTCCCCGAATTTGAAAGGTTGTCATACACGAGTTTCCTTGTGTACAGCCCATTGCAGCGTTAACTTTAAAGTTAACTTTGTCGTTGAGCCCGACGAGCTACCAGGCTGCTCTATCCCGCGTCGCTTTTCTTATTATAAGCGCATCTTCCTAAATTTGGCAACCCCTTAAGCAAAAGTTTTTTTACCAAGGCGGAATTACCAATAAAAACCTTAGCCTGCGGGAGGTGAGAGCCTATCCATCGGCTCTCAGGGCCAGGCTGTTGAAAAGCGAAAAAGGGTTTTTGGAAAAAAATCTTATCAAAATGAGGCGAACCAGGACTCTCAAATAGAAACTAGCGACCGGCACCTACAGGCTGACGATCAGTTTCTTGGCGCTTTTGTTTGAGAGTTTGCAACTCAAGTAGTAGAGTATCGATTTCAGCCTGTAAGTGCAGATACTTAACTTGCTGGTCAGCGGGTAGTGGAGATTTCATGCACTGGGTAAGGATAGGTTTGCTAAGTGATAGAGGAGCAGCCTTTTGTGGGGCTGAGGATAGGGATTCTTGGCTGGAGGGGGCCAAACTGGATGTATTCTCTGACATAGAAAGTGGGCTAGTCATTATTACTTACTCACACCTGAGAGATATCTTAACCTGAAATATAGATTAATTTGCATCCAATAGTGCACTTTTGCGGTAATGTGTCAGTTTTGCAAGTGACTAGAGATAGAAAAAGAATAGATTTTGTCATTGTCTCGTTGTGTGGAGTAATGGGAAAAGAGATGATTCTGACAACAAACGCAGGCTATCGGAATGTTCAAGGTAAACTAGAGGTTAAAATCAATAATTTTTGCATCCTAAACTTCTAAATACCGTGACTCTGAGCCTGTCTGCTAATTCGCCTGCCAAACCCGCCTCACCAATGAGCAACCCACCGGCCACCTATAAAGGCTGGCCCGGACTTATCGAAGCCTACCGGCCTTATTTGCCGGTGAGTGAAACAACGCCGGTTGTGACATTGCACGAAGGTAATACACCGCTGATTCCGGTTCCTGCCATTTCCCAAATCATCGGTAAACAAGTCAAAGTTTATGTAAAATACGACGGCCTGAACCCGACCGGCAGTTTTAAAGACCGGGGGATGACAATGGCCATATCTAAAGCCAAAGAAGCCGGTGCTAAAGCCGTGATTTGTGCCAGCACCGGCAACACTTCTGCGGCTGCGGCTGCCTATGCTCGTCGAGGTGGGTTGCGCGCCTTTGTTTTAATTCCCGATGGCTATGTAGCGCTGGGCAAATTAGCGCAGGCATTAGTTTATGGGGCAGAAGTGCTTTCCATTAAAGGCAATTTTGACCGGGCTTTAGAAATTGTCCGTGAAATGTCCGAACACTACCCAGTCACCTTGGTTAATTCTGTTAACCCTTACCGGCTTGAAGGTCAAAAAACAGCTGCTTTTGAAATTGTCGATGTCTTGGGAGAAGCGCCCGACTGGCTTTGTATTCCAGTGGGAAATGCCGGTAATATCAGCGCCTATTGGATGGGATTTTGTCAATATCACCAAGACGGCAAATGCCAACGTTTACCTAGAATGATGGGCTTTCAGGCGGCTGGGGCTGCACCTTTGGTGAATGGGTCTGTGGTAGCGAATCCTGATACGATTGCAACGGCAATTCGTATTGGCAACCCGGCTAATTGGCAAAAGGCGGTGGCAACTTCCCAATCAAGCCAAGGGCAGTTTGCGGCGGTGACAGATGAGGAAATTTTGGAGGCTTACCGACTGTTGGCAAGTCAGGAAGGAGTTTTTTGTGAGCCGGCTTCTGCGGCTTCGGTGGCCGGTTTGTTGAAGGTTAAAGATACTGTGCCAGAAGGTGCAACGATTGTTTGTGTCTTAACCGGCAATGGTTTAAAAGACCCCGATGCAGCAATTAATCACTGCAATAACCAATTTAAAGCGGGGGTTGCTCCTGATTTAACGGCGGTAGCTCAAGCGATGGGTTTTTAGGTAAAACCGGATAAGCGCTGGTGGTTTTTTGCTCGCCGGCGCTTTCGGTTGTGGTGCTGTTTATAAGACTGGCCCGATGGGCTTTAAATTGTCCAACGGCATCTGCTAAGGCGTTGGTTAAACTTTCACGGGTTTTGAGGTGGGCGGCTTTTTCAATTTCTAGGGCTTTGTTGAGACGAGCGACTTCTTCTAGGGCGGCTTTTTGTTGTTTGATCAGTTGTAGTAATTTTGCTCGGAGGGCGTTTTGGCCACCGCTACCGCTGGTGAGGGCGGCTAGGAGTTGATCTGCCATTTGTTCTAGGGCGCTGTCGTGGCCGGTTTGTTGAATTTCTACAACTACGGGTGAACCTTCTTTAATCAGCTGATTTTCTTCTTTTAAGGCTTCAATAATTTGCTGAGCTTGTTTGACTTCAGTACGGCGCTGTTGGGCTTCTCTATTGTAGAGTTCACGCCAGCGGTCAGCACCTTTGTGGGCTTCTTCAATTAAGCTTTCTTTTTCGGCGACTTGTTGTTGTAGGTCTTGAATTTCTTGCAACCACTGTGTTACATCGTTATTCATAAAATTATTGGGATTTGTTTATTGCTGATTGTTAGTCTGGAGTCACCACTGAGGGTTTATCAGTGAGTAATGTCCCACGACTAATGACTAATTAAATGTTATTTTCTCGATTTTTTCGTTTTTTTCGCTACTTGAATTGGAAGACGCTGTGGAAAATGGTGCAGAGTTCGGGTGAGGCGCGTTTAACCGGCCTTGCGGCTGAGATGGCTTATAACGCTATGTTAGCTCTGTTTCCGGCAATTCTGGCGTTTTTGGTGGCAATTGGTTTGTTTCACCCTTTGCAAGAAACGATTTATGAGTTGGCGCGTGAGGTTGGCAAGCTGACACCGGATGATGTGCGTTCTTTGGTTCGTGGTTTTATTGATGAACTCAGCGCCTCGCAAAATCCTAATTTATTTTCTCTAAGTTTTATAGGGGCTCTTTGGGCTTTTTCGGGAGTGATTAATACGGCGATGGCAGCATTAGATCGTATTCACAATATACCACTCAATCTAGCTCGTCCTTTTTGGAAGGCAAAACTGGTTTCGCTTTCGTTGAGTGTTGCTGCAATTTTGCTATTAATTAATGCTTCTTTTTTGGTATTTATTAGCGATTTAATTGTAGAGACGGTTGCAAAAGAGAGTGGTAATCTAAAATTAGGATTGCTGGCAATTTGGCAGAGGGTTACTTGGCCTATTGCTTTAGTAATTGTTGCGCTTGCTTTTGCCTTGATTTATCGCTTTGGGCCAAGCCATCGGGATAAGCAAATACCAATTCTGCCGGGGGCAATTTTAGCGGCTGTTTGTTGGGCAATTTTGTCTAGTTTATTTCGGCAATATGTGTTACATTTTGGCAACTATAACCGGACTTATGGCACTGTGGGGGCGGTGATTGTTTTGATGTTTTGGTTGTACTTGAGTTCTTTGGTAATGCTGGTGGGAGCACAGTTAAATGTGACGGTTGGGGAGGCTATGAAACGAAGATAAACATAAAAACCAAGTCTATTGTATTTCTTTGGATAGAAAATGCTATAAAGTTTTTATGTCTAAGGAAACTTGCTGCTCGCTTCAGTAAAGCAGAAAATACCTTGTTAAAGCCAAGTTTTTTTGATTTTGAGGTAAAAGATTGAAAATGTCTTAATATCGACCTCGGCGGCTTTGTAGATTGCTAATAATGACGATAGAAATAGAGAGTAAAATTAAGATCCATAAAATTGATCCAGGAAAGAAGGTGAGTATGCCAAAACCTCGTAGTACCCAAAGCAGTACAGTTAAGCCTAACAAAATAGCAGAAATAAGATTTAAAGTGCCAAAGTTGGGACGAAGCATGATGTTAACTCCTCAAAAGTTTTTACACTCGGTCACTGGGTGTTGTGAGAGTGGAGATTTATAAATGTTGTTATTTGCTGATAATTTTAGCATTTTTATCAATGTAAAAAAACCACATTGCTAAGATTTTTGAACTTTTTTTTGTAAATTGCGTCAAGGGGTAATAAATTAACAGAAAAACTAGAAATGGTTGTGTAATGTGAACTTTTAAGAGAGAGTACAAAATTATTAGGACGTAAGGTATATGACTGTATCATTGGCATCAAATTTTCGAGAATTTCCGGCCCATACAGGATGGAAAGATGCAGAAAAAACGGCGTTATTGGGAGGAGAAATTTTAATCAAAACGAAAGAACATACTGCTTGGGGGGGTGCGGTTTTGGCTTGTATGTATTTGCCTTTATCGGTGGCGGAAGTTTGGCATCAAGTTACAGATTATCCTCGGTGGGTGCAATATTTTCCTGATTTGACACACTCGCAGATTTTGGATGGTAATCAAAATACGAAACGAATTTATCAAGTAGCTAGTAAGGCTTTTTTATTTTTAAGTGTGCAAGTTGAAGTTTATTTAAAGGTTTTAGAATTGCCGTATCGGCAGATACATTTTGGTTTAGAAAAGGGGAATTTTTTAGATTTTACAGCCCATTTAAAACTAGAAGATTATGGTTCGGGGACGGCGTTAACTTATTGGGTAGAAGCTACTCCGACAATTCCGGTACCGAGTGTTTTTATTCAGCAGGCGATACAGATGGACTTGCCGTCAAATATGCGCCAAATGCGGCGGGTAATTTGTGGAGGTTAATCTCTCTCGTGGGATGATGAAGGGTCTATCTGTGGGCTGAGGTTATTTTATTTTTAATAAAGGAAGATGGGATGAAAGCGAAGTAAACAAGGTGGTCATCGCCAGGGCATCAGTTTCCGACTGAGATGCCCTATTTTTATTTGTTATTTGTTATTTTTAAAAAGGAAAAACCCGGTTTTTTAAAACCGGGTTTTTGTTATGAGGCTGCTATTAGACTTTTTGAGTTGTTAGAAGTTCAGCAGTTAGGCGTTTGAAGGCGAGACGTTCGTTTTGAATATCAATAAAGATGGTGTCGCCATTAGAGAATTCTCCTCGTAATATAGCTTTGGCTATTTGAGTTTCTAATTCGCGTTGAATTGCTCTTTTTAGGGGACGTGCACCGAAGACGGGATCGTAGCCAACTTCGGCGAGAAAATCGAGGGCTGCTTCGCTTAGTTTAAGGGTAATTTTCCGTTCAGCAAGACGTTTATCTAGGCGTTGAATTTGTAGTTTTACGATTTCGCGAAGTTGGGCTTTTGTGAGGGCGTGGAAGATGATATTTTCGTCAATTCGGTTAAGAAATTCGGGGCGGAAAGTTCCTCGCATGGCTTCCATAACTCGACTTCGCATTTCTTCGTAATGGCTATCATCACCGACGACATCTAGGATGTATTGAGAACCGATGTTACTTGTCATTATGATGATGGTGTTTTTGAAGTCTACGGTGTGTCCTTGGGCATCTGTAACTCGTCCATCATCAAGGATTTGTAGCATGATATTAAAGACATCGGGATGGGCTTTTTCGATTTCATCAAATAGGACGACTGCATAGGGGCGACGGCGAATTGATTCGGTTAATTGTCCGCCTTCATCGTAGCCAACATAGCCCGGAGGGGCGCCTATTAAACGGGAGACAGCGTGTTTTTCCATGTATTCGGACATATCAATTCGCACCATTGCTTCTTCGGTGTCGAAAAGATAGGCAGCTAGGGCTTTGGCAAGTTCGGTTTTACCAACTCCTGTGGGCCCAAGAAATACGAAACTTGCTACCGGCCGGTTGGGGTCTGATAAGCCGGCCCGTGAACGTTGAATGGCATCTGCAACGGCGGTGACAGCTTCTTCTTGTCCGATGACTCTTTTATGTAATTCGTCTTCTAAATGTAGGAGTTTTTGCATTTCTGATTCGACGAGTTTACTGATAGGAATTCCTGTCCATTTAGAAATAACTTCGGCAATATCAGATTCGGTAACTTCTTCGCGCAGTAAGGTTTTTCCGGTTTTTTGGGCTTGGGCAAGATGGGTTTCTGCGGCTTCAAGTTGTCGGTGTAAATCAGTGAGTTTGCCGTATTTTAATTCGGCTGCGCGGTTTAAATCGTAGTTACGTTCAGCTTGTTGAATTTCAACATTAACGCGGTCTATATCTTCTTTAACGGTCTGAATTTGGGTGATGATATCTTTTTCAGCTTGCCATTGACCGCTAAGGGCTCTTTGGTCTTCTTTGAGGTTAGCAAGGTCTTTTTCAAGGCGTTCTAAGCGTTCTAAAGAAGCTGGATTACTTTCTTTTTGTAGAGAAAGTTTTTCCATTTCTAACTGCAATATTTTTCGGTCTATTTCATCGAGTTCTTCGGGCTTTGAAGTGATTTCCATTTTGAGGCGGGCGGCGGCTTCATCTACTAAGTCGATGGCTTTATCTGGTAGGAAGCGGTCGCTGATGTAACGGGTAGATAGTGTTGCGGCTGCAACTAAGGCGCTGTCGGAAATTTTGACACCATGATGTACTTCGTAGCGTTCTTTTAATCCCCGTAAAATTGAGATGGTATCTTCGACGTTTGGTTGGTCAACGTAGACTTGTTGAAAACGTCGTTCTAGGGCGGCATCTTTTTCGATGTATTTGCGATATTCGTCTAGGGTTGTGGCACCAATGCAGCGCAATTCTCCGCGCGCCAGCATAGGTTTTAAAAGGTTGCCGGCATCCATTGCGCCTTGGGTTGCACCGGCCCCTACAACGGTATGAATTTCATCGATAAAAAGTATGATTTGTCCTTTGGAGTCTGTAACTTCTTTGAGTACGGCTTTAAGGCGTTCTTCAAATTCGCCACGATATTTTGCACCGGCAATTAAGGAACCCATATCTAGGGCAATTAGTTTGCGATCTTTAAGAGATTGTGGCACATCTCCTGAGACAATTCTTTGGGCTAATCCTTCGGCAATTGCTGTTTTTCCAACTCCAGGTTCACCGATTAAAACAGGGTTATTTTTTGTGCGTCTTGATAATATTTGAATGGTACGACGAATTTCGTCATCACGACCAATTACAGGGTCTAGTTTGCCTTCGCGGGCGGCTTCGGTGAGGTCGCGTCCATATTTTTCTAGGGATTGATATTTGCCTTCGGGATTTTGATCGGTCACTTTTTGGCTGCCTCTAATTTCGTCGATGGTGTTTTTAAGTTTAATTTCGTCTAGTCTAAATTCTTGAAATAGAGATTTACCAAAGCGGTCATCTTTGGCAAATCCTAATAATAAATGTTCGACAGAGATAAATTCATCGCTATATTGTTTACGATAGTCTTCAGCGCGATCTAAAAGGGTGTCTAGGCTACGTCCGAGATAAATTGAGTTACTACTTCCGCTAACTTTAGGTTGCCGGTTGGTGAATTCTTCTGTGCGATCTCGGAGTTTTTGAACATTAACACCAAGTTTATTAAAAATGCTTGTTACTAATCCTTCTGGTTGTTCTAAAAGGGCTTTTAAAAGGTGTTCCGTTTCGAGTTGTTGGTGTTGAGATTGTTTGGCAATGTCGGGAGTGCGAACAATTGCTTCCCAGGCTTTTTCTGTAAATTGGTTCGGATTGGTTGGTTGCATAGTTTTTTGTCCTGATAGTTATTTGTATGAAATATAAGTGCAATTTCCAGGAGATTTTTTGTGTTTATAGAGAATCACCTGCTGTTTTTATTGTAGGGAGGTTATGGATTTTTGCTAGATCGGTGTTTGCGAATTATGTTGCGGGATTGCCCGTCATGGCGGCATCAAAGATATTATATTCTTGCGCCTGTGGTAGAAGGAAACGTGACGCGGCTACGCTAAAAGGCGTTGATAAGGGTAAAATCTTCGATCAAAAAATAAAAGTAGAGAGCTAGTGATCAAACTGGGTCTTTTTGGTGTATGAATAAAACGATCCCCTATAGTATCTGCATCAAGACACAGTTCCATTAATAAGTGCGTCTCCTTTGGCAATGACACAATATTTATCTTTAAAACCTTTTTGTGCTTTTTGGCAAAATCAATCAGGATTAGGCAAGGTTATCATCCTAGCTGTTGTTTTTTTTGTTATTACTTTTGGTCTGGGGCTGCATCGTTATTATAGTTTTTATACGTCTTTTGATCACGGGTTATTTAATCAGCTTTTTTGGAATAGTACGCACGGAGATTTGTTTGAGGGTTCGTTGTCTTCTAATAATTCTAATGCTTCTTTTGTTGAAGGTCAAATTCCTTCGGTTAGTTATGTGCATTTGGGGCAGCATTTTGTTTTAAGTTTATTGTTGTGGATGCCAATTTATTTTTTGTTTCCTTCGCCGCTAACGTTGATTTTTTTGCAGGTGGCTTTGTTAACAGCGGCTGGGGTGGTTTTATATTTTTTAGCTAGATGTTATTTACCTTCTCGTTTATCGGTTTTGATTTCTGCAAGTTTTTATGGGGCTAATCCTGTTATTGGGCCGGCGGTTGATAATTTTTATGAACAATCTCAGATTCCGCTATTTGTTTTTGGTTTATTGCTGGCGATGGAAAAGCAATGTTGGTGGGCTTTTTGGCTACTTTCTGGTTTGCTTTTAATGGTGAGAGAAGATGCGGGTATTACGCTTTTTGGTATAGGTTTTTATTTGTTATTAAGTCGGCGATATCCTGTGACAGGTTTGTTTTTATGTTTTGTTAGTTTTACTTATGTTGTTGGGGTAACAAATTTGTTGATGCCTCTTTTTTCTGATGATAATTCGCGGTTATATTTGGGTACATATTTTAAGAAATTTGTAAAAACTGAAGACCCTTCTACGTTGGAGTTGTTGTGGGGCATTATTACTCAACCACATTTAATTTTGCAGGCAATTTTTCAGAAGTTTGATCAGCAATTAAGATATGTTTTAGGATTAACTTTACCCTTGGGCTTTATTCCTGCTGTTTCTCCTGCTGCTTGGATGATATCGTTTTTTCCTTTAATAGTTTTAGTTTTACAACTAGGGAATAAAGATGCTCTGTCTATTAATACACGCTACACTTTAAGTGTGGTTCCGGGATTGTTTTATGGGGCTATTTTATGGTGGGCAAGACAAAGTTATTTTAAAGGTAAAATAACCAACTTTAATCGAAATTTAATTTTAGTTTTTTTAAAATACAGGAAAAATATTTATCAAAAATTCACCTTAAAAACGCCAAAATATTTGAGTCCTCGTTTTCAACGTTTTTGGGTTGGATGTATTATTTTGTCTATGTTTTTTACTGTGATTTCCAATCCACACCGTTCTTTATATTTTATGGTACCCTTTTCAATTCAACCTTTAGTTTATATGCCGGTAAATCAAAGGTGGGATCATTCTGCTAACTTACAAAATGTAATGAAATTAATTCCTCAAGATGCCAGTATTAGCACTAGTGCTGATGGAGTTCCTCATCTTTCTTTGCGGCGTAAAATTGTGCGGATACCGTTTTTACAGGTCAAAGATGAGGCAGGAAAAGCGATAGATATTGAATATGCTATGCTCGATTTTTGGCAATTAAAACAGCCAAAATTAGCCGCCCTTTTGGATCGAGGCCGGTTGAGTGAAATGGGGCCAATTGTCGATAAGGTTTTAGCAAATAAAACCTATGGCATTATTAATTTTACAGATGATATTGTTTTGTTAAAAAAAGGTGCTATCTCTAACCCAGAGGCTTTAGCTGGATGGTTAAAGTTACGCCAAGAATTGCATAGTGTATTTCAACGTTTTACTTAGATTAATATTAAGAAAATGAAGAGAGTCTCTACAATTGTGCCGGTTTACAATGAAGAAAAATGTATTGAAAGAACCTTTGATGAGGTTGTAAAATACTGTTTCTTGCATCCTGAATACGATTTCATTTTTGTTAATGATGGTTCGGAAGATAGCACAAAAGAAATTATTTTGCAGAAAATTAATTCTTTAGGAATGCAAAGCCAAATTACCTTAATTTCTTATGAAAATAATTATGGTAAAGGCTATGCGGTGCGCTACGGGGTAAAATATTCTACAGGCGATTATGTCTGTTTTATAGATGCTGATTTAGCTTATTCTTTAGAACATCTCAATCACTTGGCAGAAAAATTAGATATTTTTGATGTGGTAATTGGTTCGAGACCTTTAGATGATATTGGAGTAAAAAATCAAAATATTTTGCGTAAAATTTCTGGCAAAATATTTAATCTGCTTTCTCGAAAAATTTTGAATTTACACTTTAATGATATGCAAGCAGGCTTAAAAGGTTTTCGGTTACAAGTTGCTAAACAATTGTTTCAAAAACAAGTTTTAACCGGTTTTGCTTTTGATGTAGAGTTAATTTATATTGCCCGAAAATATGGTTACTATATTGGAGAAATTCCTGCTAAAATTTCAGAAAGTCACCTTTTAAAAAAATCTAAGGTAAACTTAATAAAAGATTCTATTTTTATGTTTTACAATTTGCTGCAAATTAGGATTAATGATTGGAAAAAACTGTATGAATAAGGCAATTTTGTTGAGTTTTGATGTTGAAGAGTTTGATATTCCAGAGGAATATGGCCAAAAAATTGAAGACTTTGAGAAGTTTCAAGTTTCTTTAGAAGGATTAAAAGGAGTTTTGGCTATTTTAGAAAAATTGGATATTAAAGCAACTTTTTTTATTACTGCTAATTTTGCTATGACATATCCTTCTTTAGTGATAAAAATGGCCGAAAAATATGAAATAGCTTCTCATGGTTTTTATCATAGTTCTTTTGAAATTGAAGACTTAAAAAAGTCTCGCAAAGTGTTATCAGAAATAAGCGGTCAAAAAATATTGGGTTTTCGCATGGCGCGTTTAAAACCATTAGATGACAATTATATTGAAGAAGCTGGATATAAATACAATTCTTCTATGAACCCTACTTATTTACCAGGTAGATACAACAATTTTTTTAAACCGAGAACAGCTTATTATTCTAACACTTTACTTAATATCCCTGTTTCTGTTACTCCGATAATAAGGTTTCCGTTGTTTTGGTTAAGTTTTAAAAATTTTCCTTTATTTTTGATAAAATTAGCTTCAAAATTTACGTTAAATAATGACCGCTATTTAAGTTTGTACTATCACCCCTGGGAGTTTGCAAATATTAGCAAGTATCCCTTACCAATTTATGTAAAAAAACTTGATGGAGAAGCGATGTTAAGCAGGTTAGAAACCTATTTAATGTGGTTGAAAACCCAAGGAAAATTTATAGGATTTTCTGAATTTTATAACGAATTTAAAAAATAAAGTTTATTTTTTTACCCATTCAACAATAAGTTATGACTTTTTTTACTAATTACTTTAACCAAAATTTCAGGAAAAAACAAGTAATTTTCTGGCTTTTTTTAAGCTTAATTTTCGCTAGTATTTATGCAGGTATAGCCCTACAAAAAGCCTTCAGCAACGAGTATGTAGTCCAAGATGATGCACGGGTTTATATCTTTTGGATGCAGAGGTTTTCAGATCCTAGCTTACTTCCCAGAGATTGGTTGGCAAACTATTTTCAATCAGTCACACCGGCCGGTTATGCAGCCCTTTATCATTTGATGTCAATTTGTCGTATTTCTCCTTTACTTTTTAGTAAAATTTTACCGGCTATTTTAGGTTTAATAACCACTTTTTATTGTTTTTTTGTCACTTTAGAAATATTTCCTGTGCCGGTGACAGCGTTTTTAAGTTCTTTATTATTTAATCAAACCCTATGGTTAAGAGATGATCTGGTTTCAGCCACCCCTAGGGCCTTTATTTCTCCCCTAATATTAGCTTTTTTATATTATCTTTTACGCGGTGCTTGGGTGCCGGTTTGTATTTCCATTGCGTTGCTAGGATTATTTTATCCCCTTGGTGTCTTTTTATGTGCAGGAATTTTAATCGGACGTTTAGCAATAAAAATATTTCAAAGTATCCAAAATACTACCCCTAATTATGGACACTTATTTCGAGATCAAAAGGGAATTTTAGCCGCTATTAGTATAGCCCTATTAGTCTTACTTCCCTATGCTTTAAATCAGTCAGAATATGGCCCCACTATTAGCGCCAATCAAGCAAAAACTTGGCCAGAATTTTTACCAAAAGGCCGAATACCTTTTTTTGATGATTCCCATCCTTTAAAATTTTGGCTTCAGGGACAACATAGTGGAATTCGCCTATCTTTAAACCCCCCAATTATTATTACAGCTTTTCTGTTTCCAGGTTTATTACAATTTCCACAACGCTTTCCACTTATTAAAAAAATTCGCAGCAATATTCGCATTTTACCAGAATTAATTTTAGTTTCTATTGGTTGTTTTTTTCTATCTCATGCTTTGCTGTTTAAACTCTATCTTCCTAGTCGCTATACTCTCCATACTTTGCCTATGGTTATGTCTATAGCATCAGCAATTTCTCTAACAATTATAGTGGAAAAATTTTTCCAATGGAGACAAAACAAAGTTGTTTCAAAAAATCCCAAAAAATCTTTGATATCTTTTGGAATCAGTTGCGGGCTATTAATATTTTCTTCTGTAGTTATTTTTTACCCTCATTTGTTTTGGCAAAAAGCTTTTCCAAAAACCGGCTATGTCGTAGGAGGATTACCAACACTTTATGAATTTGTTAAAAAGCAACCTAAAGATACCCTAATTGTTTCTCTTGCTAATGAAGTTAACAATTTACCTACCTTTGGCAGACGTTCAATATTAGCAGGACAAGAATACGCCAATCCTTATCACGTTGGATATTACCTTAAACTTCGACAAAGATACCAAGATTTAATTCAAGCCCAGTATAGTTTAGATTTGGCAGAAGTCAAAAAATTTATCAATAAATATGATGTGGATTTTTGGTTGCTAGACCCTCTTTCATTTACCCTTAAAGAAGCCAATAATAAATTTATTCAACAATATCAACCGGCAGCCACAGAAGCGTTAGAAACTATCGCATCAGGAAAAATGCCGGTGTTGTTGAATCTCAAAAAAGAATGTACAGTTTGGCAACAGGATGATTATGTCTTGTTAAATGCCCAATGTATTTTGCAACATTCCGATAAAGTTTAAAACAAAACATTACTTTTGCTTTTCTTAAAAAACATAAACCTATTTATTAAAAACTTGGTTTTTTATCACTCTACCCTCACTAATAAAAGAAATTCCCTGGGCACTCTCAGCACTAATCATCACCGCCTCAACAACCGGCTCAGAAACCGTTTTTTCAGCCACCCATTCCACAATAAAATTTGCCCCAGAACCACCTACCGAGTCGGTTCTTTCTACAATATAAGCCACAGAAGCAAGGGCAGGCAATTCCGAAGAATCTTTTAAATATTCCCTTACCAAACTACCTTTAGAATCGTAATAGCGAACTGCCGTCAAAATCAAAGAATTATTCAAATCAGTATTCCGAATACTAAGAGTAGCCGTTAAATCCAAAGAACTTTTATTATTTTCAAAATAAATATGAGAATAAATAGGCACATAAATAGTTTGCCCCATCACAACCTTTGCCCCATCAAAACTAACCGCTTTTAAAATTATTTCCTGAGAGTGATTATTCCCTGATCCCATAAAACCTTCTCGATTTAAAGAATCACAAGAACCACAGAAAAAAATAATCAAACTCAAACAAAAATACAAAATTATCTTCATAATTTCTCCCATCACTTTTCTTCATATTATCATTTTATATTCAGACTATATAGACTTGCTCAGCTTACAAAGATAAATAAAAGTAGTGCATTTTCTAAAACACTGCCATTTCTATAGCTAACCTATTAAAATGTTTTTTATTACCCTATTTCTCAAACTTCAGCCCACCTCAACAAAAAAACTAAACGTTATCATAAAAAATAACAGCCAATAACCGCACATTTTATGAGTTATTGCCTCAATACAAACTGTCCCAAACCGGCCAACCCCCCCGCCACCAAATACTGCCAAAATTGCGGCTCAAAACTGCTCTTAAAAGACAGATATCAAGCCATCAAACCCATCGGAGCCGGCGGAATGGGCAAAACCTTCCTAGCAAAAGATACCCACCGCCTAGACACAGACTGTCTAATAAAACAACTATCCCCCAGTCTTCCTATCCAAAATAACCCCGAAGCAATGGCAAAAGCTACTCGCCTGTTTAAGCGAGAAGCCCGACAATTATTTCATCTCGGAAACCACCCGCAAATTCCCACAATGCTTGCCTTTTTTGAAGAAAATAGGCAACTTTATCTTGTCCAAGAACTCATCGAAGGTCAAGACCTAAGCCAACAACTAACCGTCTCCTATAACCCTGAACAAATATATCTATTCTTAACAGATTTATTACCAGTATTGCAATTCATTCACGAAAATAATGTTATCCATAGAGACATCAAACCAGCCAATATTTTACGCAGAACTTCATTAAAAAAAATAGCACCTATTTCCAGAGGAGATTTAATACTCATAGACTTTGGAATTTGCAAAGAAATCACCCCCCATAACTCAACAAAAACCGGCTCTTTTGTCGGCACAGAAGGCTACGCACCCATTGAACAAATACGCGGCGGCAAAGCCTACCCTGCCAGCGATCTTTACAGCCTCGGAGTCACCTGCATTCAACTCCTCACAGGCAACTCTCTCAACGAACTTTACGACCCCATGCAAGCCCAATGGAACTGGGAAGATTATTTACACAAAAAAGGCGAAAAAATCAGCCCCAACTTAGCAAAAATCTTAAACAAAATGCTCAAAGATAGCCTCAAAGAACGCTATCAAGATGCCGCAGAAATTATCAACGATCTTCATAACCTACCTGCCCTTATTAAAGTTGCCGGTACTCAGTCAAACCTAAACAAAAAAACCAACCAAAAAACCTCACCCCATTTTATTAACAAAAACCCCACAATTTCCCGAACCTGGCAATGTCAGCAAATTCTCACCGGCCACAACAACGAAGTCAACGCCATCGTCATTAGTCCCCACGCCTACATCCTCGCCTCTGGTAGTTGGGATCAAACTGTCAAAATTTGGAACTTCAAAACCGGCCAACTGATCCACACCCTCCGAGGACATCAAGGCTATGTCAACTGTCTCGCCATCTCCTCCGACGGCTACACCCTCGCCTCCGGCAGTTGGGATCGCACCATCAAACTTTGGCACACCGGCACCGGCAAACTCATCCATACTCTCAAAGGTCACACAAACTATATCCATTCCCTTGCCATTACCCCAAATAACGAACATCTGATCAGCAGTAGTCGCGACAAAACCATCAAAATTTGGGAATTAAACACCGGCACTCTCCTTTACAGCCTCAATACTCCGGGTTGTGTTCGCAGTCTTGACATCAGTTCCGATGGCACACTTCTGGCTACCGGCAGCGATGACCGCACCCTCAAACTCTGGCAAATCTCGTCGGGCTGGCTTTCTCTCACGGATACTCTCACAAATCATACTAACTGGGTGCGTTCCGTAGCCTTTAGTCCTAACCGTCAACTCGTTGCCAGTGGTAGTTGGGATACAAATATCTCACTTTGTCAACTAAATCCCGCCGGTAAAGCTCAATCTATAGCCGCTTTATCTGGACATACTTGTTATATATATTCAGTTTGTTTTAGTTCCGATAGCCAAATGTTAGCTAGTGCAAGTAAGGATGGCACCATTAAACTATGGGATCTTCAGCATCCTCAGTGCTTACATACTCTCATCGGTCATTCGGGGCCGGTTTATGCCGTAGCTTTTTCTGGCATCAAAACGCCCATATTAGCCAGCGGTGGAGATGATGGTTCGATAAGAATTTGGAATAGTACCACTCGTTAGCCTGTTTAAAACTTGAATATTCTTAATAATTGAGTTTACAGACTTTCGCAACTACCGTATTTCCTTAATCCTTCAAGCTTCTTGTCTAGGGCTTTATCCTCTATCAATTGCAGGTTTTCCTAGATTAATATAGCTCTCCAGCCTTTCTGTATATCGGTTTCGCTTCTATGGCGCTTTTAGCAATAGACGTTTGGCCGGTCTGAGTTTTTTTGGGCCTGTTTTGTCTTTTGGGACTTTTTTGTGTTTTGTTTACATTTTTATAAAAACTTATCGTAAAATTTTTTTAAAATTTTTTAAACAGCTTGGCAAGTCAAAAAACTATTAAAAAACTTAAAAACATATTTATGAAAGTTTTTGCTTCGATTTAAGCCTGTTGTTGCCATTTATGTTTTAAGTTTTTTCGTCAATAATGCTTACAACGACATAAAAATTCCTCGCCTTACCGATGAAAACTTCAGAGGGCAGGCGGACGACATTTTAAAAACAACCATAAAGGGGAGTAAACGCTGTGAAACTCGCAGTTTACGGAAAAGGCGGCATCGGAAAATCTACAACAAGCTGTAATATTTCGGCGGCGTTGGCAAAAAGAGGTAAAAAAGTTCTACAAATTGGCTGTGATCCAAAGCACGACAGCACTTTTACCCTCACCGGCTTTTTGATTCCCACCATCATCGACACCTTGCAGGAAAAAGATTACCACTATGAGGATGTCTGGCCAGAAGATGTAATTTATAAAGGCTATGGTGGCGTAGATTGCGTAGAGGCCGGTGGCCCGCCTGCTGGGGCCGGTTGTGGTGGTTATGTTGTCGGCGAAACCGTAAAACTGCTCAAAGAATTAAACGCCTTTGATGAATACGATGTCATCCTATTTGATGTCTTAGGAGACGTTGTTTGTGGTGGATTTGCAGCACCGCTAAATTATGCAGACTATTGCATGATTGTTACAGATAACGGCTTTGATGCCTTGTTTGCCGCTAACCGCATTGCCGCATCAGTCAGAGAAAAAGCCCGCACTCACCCGCTGCGTTTGGCCGGTTTAATTGGCAACCGTACCAGCAAAAGAGACTTGATTGATAAATATATCGAGACTGTACCGATGCCGGTGTTAGAAGTATTGCCCCTCATTGAAGATATCCGCATCTCTCGCGTCAAAGGCAAAACCTTATTTGAGATGGCAGAGACAGACCCCTCGCTTAATGCAGTTTGTGACTATTACCTAAATATTGCCGACCAAATTCTTGCCCGTCCCGAAGGAGTTGTCCCCAATGATACACCAGACCGGGAATTGTTCAGTCTGCTGTCTGATTTTTATCTCAACCCCCCCAAACCTCAAGCCGCAGAAGAAGAACTGGATCTAATGATGGTTTAGGGTAGATTTCCCGATCCATCTAACCACACACCAAAGCACACTTACTAAGATTCTTAAATCACCCGAATCAAGGAAACTTGCGTTGCTCGATTGGCTAGTATGATTCAGGTACGAGAATGTTGTTCTCAAAAAAACGAGCATCATACGTTGAAGCAACGCGGGGATAGGAACTATGGCTTTTTTTGATGACTTCACTACTGCTTTGAGACAAAAGTGGTTGCAATACTACCAGGCTAATTACGATTGGTTAAGCTTGCATCTCAAAGTTTCCTGGGT
Organism: Halomicronema sp.; assembly: GCA_036704045.1. Classification (GTDB taxonomy): domain Bacteria; phylum Cyanobacteriota; class Cyanobacteriia; order Cyanobacteriales; family Oscillatoriaceae; genus Ancylothrix. The sequence goes on from DATNQM010000020.1 coordinate 98,951, forward strand.
GAAAACTCCTGATGGTGGCAGACGTCCAACATCGCAATTCATACTGGGTGCGATGAATGCCCTCGAACCGAAGTTAGCACAGTTGATGTTGCCTTTTTCTAGGCTTAATCCTGACGCTGACACCCTTATTGAGGTCTTGGGTTTGAATTTTGACCCAGATGTTGCTTTGGGCGGTTCTCCGGGGCTGGGCGCAAAACCTAGCGTGCAAGAAGCCCCAACCCCAGGGGTTTTTAATGCTGAGCCAGGGATGCCTAATAATGCTGCTTTTCAGGGGATGAGTGAAGAAACCGCCACGCCTTTGAGTTTCGATGAGGAAGAAAAAGAGCAACGGGGGTCTTCATTTCCAGCGGGAATAGCGGCGGCTGTTGGAGCGGTGGGTGTGGCTGCCGGTGTGGCCGGTGTGGCTGCATTTATGGACAATGACACCGAAGAAGATGAACTTACCGGCATGGCTTTGTCTGATTATAGTAACGAAGACGAATCTGTTGATTTGCCCTTGGTTTCTGATGATGATAGTGCTTTTGGTTTATCAGATGATACTGACGATTTTGCCGCAGCAACGGCAGTTTCTGATGATGAGATGGGCTTAGGTTTATCAGATGATAATGACGATTTTGGCACGGTCTCTAATGATGAGATGGGTTTAGAATTATCAGATGATAATGACGATTTTGGCTTAACTGGTGTTGTTACTGATGATGAAGATGTGGCCTTGGGATTATCAGATGATAATGACGGTTTTGGTTTAGAAACCGCTGGCATTTCTGATGATGAAATGGGGTTAGATTTATCGGATGATAATGACGATTTTGCCTCAGCAACCGACATTTCTGATGATGGAATGGGGTTAGATTTATCAGATGAAACTGATAATTTTGGCTTAGAAACTGGTCTTTCTGATGATGATGAAATGGGGTTAGATTTATCAGATGAAAGTGACGATTTTGCAAGTGCAACAACACTTTCTGATGATGATATGGAGTTGGGAGACTTTGGTTCAGATACCGACCCGTTTGCAGCACCGGCCTCCGATGATGACGATATGGGTTTAGGCGATTTAGACGCAGAAATGGATCCATTTGGAACACCGGCCTCCGATGATGACGATATGGGTTTAGGCGATCTTGATGATGATTTGGCAATAGATATGAGTGGGGGAGGATCTGATGATTTAGAGGATATGGATTTTGGCGGTTTGGATGAAGATGCTTCCGATGATTTGGGAGATATGGATTTTGGTGATATAGGTGAAGGTTCTTCTAACGAACTCGATGAAAGTGATCTCGATGCTTTGGCGCGAGATGCTTGGGATTCGGATGATGATCCTGACATGAAAAACCTTTTAGAAGGTTTGTAAAAAGTTTTTATCCTTAAAAGGAGATAAGAATCCGTTATGACTCTTGCACAAGCAGAATCAACCTTAAATTTTGAGTGCGAAACCGGCAATTACCATACTTTTTGCCCCATCAGTTGTGTGGCGTGGCTTTATCAAAAAATTGAAGATAGCTTTTTCTTAGTAATTGGGACTAAGACTTGTGGCTATTTCCTCCAAAATGCAATGGGGGTAATGATTTTTGCGGAGCCCCGTTATGCGATGGCTGAGTTGGAGGAAGGTGATATTTCTGCTCAGTTGAATGATTATGCTGAATTGAAACGTTTGTGTGAACAAATTAAGCGTGATCGCAATCCGAGTGTGATTGTTTGGATCGGCACTTGTACCACAGAAATCATTAAGATGGATTTGGAAGGGTTGGCGCCAAAATTAGAGGCAGAAATTGGAATTCCAATTGTGACGGCTCGTGCTAATGGGTTGGATTATGCTTTTACGCAAGGGGAAGATACGGTTTTAGCTGCTATGGTGGCGCGTTGTCCTGATAAGGCGCCGGTGGCGGATGTTGAAAAAAACGAAGGCAATGCAATTCAAAAGTTGCTTAATTTTGGCAAGAAAAAAGAGGAAATTGCAGCTGAAGAATCGGAGTTTGTTAAGCATCCGCCGCTGGTGTTGTTTGGATCGGTTCCTGATCCGGTGGTGACTCAATTAACGCTTGAGTTGAAGAAGCAAGGTATTAAGGTTTCAGGGTGGATGCCTTCTAAGCGTTATACGGAGTTGCCGGTGGTTGAGGAGGGGTATTATGCCTGTGGGGTTAATCCTTTTCTCAGTCGGACTGCTAGTGCTTTTATGCGCCGGCGTAAGTGTAAGTTAATTGGGGCGGCTTTTCCGATTGGCCCGGATGGCACTCGTGCTTGGATTGAAAAGATTTGTTCTGTTTTGGGAGTTGAACCGAAGGGTTTGGAGGAACGCGAACAGCAAATCTGGGAAAGTTTGGAGGATTATCTTCAGTTAATTCGTGGTAAGTCTGTGTTTTTCATGGGCGATAATTTGCTGGAGATTTCTTTGGCAAGGTTTTTGATTCGATGTGGTATGACTTGCCCTGAGATTGGTATTCCGTATATGGATAAGCGTTATCAAGGGGCTGAGTTGGCGTTGCTTGAAAAGACTTGTTTGGAGATGGGTGTGCCGGTGCCGAGGATTGTGGAAAAGCCGGATAATTATAATCAAGTTCAGCGTATTTATGAGTTGAATCCTGATTTGGTTATTACTGGTATGGCTCACGCGAATCCTTTGGAGGCGCGGGGTATTAATACTAAGTGGTCTGTTGAGTTTACGTTTGCTCAAATTCACGGTTTTACGAATGCGCGGGATATTTTGGAGTTGGTTACTCGTCCTCTGCGTCGTAATAATTCGCTGAAGGATTTGGGTTGGGATAAGTTGGTGAAGGAGGCGAAGGTTTAACTTTCTAATACTTAGATGATTGTGGGGGCTGTGGTGCGCCACGCCCCTGTTTTTTTTATATAGTTTTATAATTCGGGGGTGTAATGTTTATTATAAACCACAGAAGCGCAGATTTACTGAGAGATTTATCAGATTAAATGGAGCGAGCATAAGAGTATAATTAGATTATCAAAAACTCTGTATTAGCTCATAGTTTGCCTAAAGCAAAAAATTAGTTTTCAAAGTTGAGGAGAAGGGATTGTGATAGGGAAAAACAATATAAACATGGACTTTATTGATAAAGAAATAGGTTTTGAAGAAGAGATTGAAAGTGATGTGAATAATGAGGGAATTAATGAACCATTTGACCCTACCCTAATTCGTATTGATACTCGTCAATTAACAATTGATTTAGTCCTGAAGCGCATTGAATATAAAGAACTTGATCTGGCCCCAGATTTTCAGCGACAGGCTGGTATTTGGAAAGATGACGCTCAGAGTCGTCTAATTGAATCTATTCTCATTCGGATTCCGCTTCCTGCTTTTTATATGGATGCCACTAATGACGATAAATGGTTAGTGATTGATGGTCTGCAACGCCTGACTGTTCTCAAGAGATTTATCATCGATAAAAGCCTAAAATTAACAGGTTTACAGTATCTTAAAGAGTTAGAAGATAAAACCTATGATGCTATTCCTAGACAGTATCAAAGACGTATTATGGAAACGCAGCTAACCCTTTATCTGATTGAACAAGGAACCCCCCCCGAAGTTAAATACAATATTTTTAGACGTATTAATACAGGAGGAATGTCGCTAACACCTCAAGAAATACGTCACGCTCTAAATCCAGGAAAAGCAACTTTTTTATTAGCTTCTTTAGCTAAATTAAATGAATTTAACAAGCTTACAAAGTTGGGAAAATCTCGACAAGAAAGAATGCTAGACCGGGAATTTGTACTAGGATTTTTAGCTTATACAGTTAATCCTTCTTGTAAATATAATCAGCCAAAAAGTAGAGATGAGTTGTTTCACAGAACTCTGGCTGAAATCAATAAAATGTCTGAGCCAGAGCTTAGAACACTTGAGGATAAATTTAGGCGAGCAATGACTGCTGCATTTGAAATTTTTGGAGATCGAGCATTCCGTAAAATCTCTCTCAAATCTATTAAACTCTTTCCTGTGAACCAGGCTTTATTTGAAGCTTGGTCAGTTAGTCTTAGCCAACTTAAAGAGCCAGAAATCGACATTCTCAAGAAGCGTAAAGATGATCTAATCTATAGATTTGGCGAACTGGTGGATAATAGTGGATAATAATGGAGAGTTCCTCAAATCTATTTCTCAAGCCAGCGAAAAAGTAAATGTGAGATTTAGTACCATTGAAAAATTGATTCAAGAGGTATTAAAATGATCCAAACTCTGCACTTGAAAAACTTTAAATGTTTTGAAGAACAATCGCTCCAGTTTAAAAAACTGACCCTGCTTTCCGGTCTGAATAGTACGGGTAAATCTTCGGCCCTACAATCATTGCTGCTCTTGCGTCAATCTTACCAACAGAACTTGTTGCCAAATACCGGTTTGGCTCTTAATGGTGATTTGATTTGTATAGGTACAGGCAAAGATGCTGTTTTCGAGAAAGCAACAGAAGACCTAATCGGTTTTGATATTGTTGCAGAAAATGGAATACAGGAAAGATGGAGTTTTCATTACGGCAAGCCAGACGCAAAGGTTTTGGATCTTGCTTCAACATCAACTACCTCTGAAATTTATAAATCAAATCTTTTCAGCGATGAATTTTATTATCTTCAGGCAGAACGGCTCGGCCCCCGCCCATATTTTCAGATGTCGGAATTTCAAGTACGAAAACGCCAACTTGGTACTAAAGGGGAATACACGGCACATTTCCTTTCTACTTATAGGGATGAATATATCCCCCTAAATACCCTGAAGCATCCCAAAGAATCATCACTTAAACTGAAGTTCCAAGTTCAAGCATGGATGGGAGAAATCAGCCCTGGTACCCGCTTAGAAATAATAGATAATTCTCTTTTAGATTTAGTGAGTGTGCAATACTCTTACGAGCTTAGCAACCCTTATCGTGCAACTAATGTAGGTTTTGGAATTAGTTACACTTTACCAATTATTGTGGCGGTGCTTGCATCGACACCGGGAACACTCCTAATAATTGAAAACCCAGAAGCTCATCTTCATCCTCAAGGACAAGCAAAAATGGGTGAATTGCTATCGCTTGCAGCGAGTGGTGGCGTTCAAGTTGTGATAGAAACCCATAGCGATCATGTGTTAAATGGGATTCGTCTTGCTGTTCATGCAGGAAAGATTTCTCCACAAGATGTCCAGCTAAATTTCTTTGAGAAAAACAACAAAGGTGTGACTCAAGTAGTATCGCCGCGTATAGATCGAAATGGACGAATCGACCAATGGCCGGAGGGCTTTTTCGATGAGTGGGACAAAAGTTTGGATTTATTGTTAGAACCGACTGGAGAATAAGAAATGGTGGAGATGGTTTTAAACGAATTGTCCCTCAGAAATCCTGCTCAGGATATTGCAACAGCACGACAATGGATGTTAGATTTAATCGGAATTGTAAGGGCCGCCAAAGCTCAAAGTACAAAACAGGCAACTCTTCGCACTCAATACGACTTTCTCAGCACTCTCCTCGCTTCTGACTATCCTCTGCGCCGCTGGCTTAATGATACAGAAGTAGATCCAGAAATAAGAAGATTTATTAAAACTCTCGCAACTAAAGCACCCTTTTCTAACGATATTACAAATACCGAAATTCAAGACCTTGAAAGTAACCAGAGTAATTCGGAGTTTCTGTTTCAAGGAAAAAGAGCAATTGGACTAGGTGTTGCTTACTTAATTGAGGCTCTTCCAGTGAGCTTTTTGTCTGAAAAATGCTGGGATTGCAACCGGCTAAAGTTAGAAGTCATACAATTGGATGACGATGAGGATAGCATCGTTGAAATTGTTCACGCCAGCCGCATTATCCATGTAAAAGAACACGCTAATTGGTTGCAAAATATTACCCGACAGGAGGTGCGGGACGGTTTAGATTTGTGGAATCGTAAATCTGATTTATTTCCCCACTTGGTATTCTGCGAGGTTGTCGAAAAGCAAGTAGTATCTCTTTTGGAAGGTCAGCCAATGTTGCGGTCTGTTGAAAAGCGATTATTTGAACTTGATAATGCCAGCAGGGCTTGGACATCGGGGAATTTCGATTTTAAAAATATTCCAAGCAAGGTGACTCCAGAAAGTGATTCTAGGCTGAAAACGTTGGCAGCGCAACTAACCTTTAAGTGTCCAGATGGTGAGAATCGTCTCTTTAGTTGGCATCTTCGCATGACACCCGGAGATTGGCGACTTCACTTTTATGTAGACTCAGGGCGACAACAGATAGTTATTGGTTACATTGGCAGAAAAGTAGAATGATTATTAAAAAGCTTCCCAGTGTTAATGGTAAGCTTTTTAGTCTTTGGTTTCTACTCTGAAATTGTTATGTCTTTAAAAAACAAAAGTATTTTTTAAAAAAGGAAAAATTTCGCTGCCATAAATTGGCCCTCACAAACCTACCTCTCCTATAAAACCCCATCTCAAAGGAGGGAAACCCACACCGGCCCACTCCTCAACCGAGCCAGTGAACAACTACAATATCTAAAAGAAAAAAAGCCATATTTTGAAAAAAACCTATAGAGGCTAGATACTATGACATCCTATGCAACCTCCAGCGCCAAAGCCGAAATGAACGAACTCCGGCGCCTCAAAGGCTTACTCCCCCCAGAACTCCAAAGCTGGGTTATGGTAGAAAAAACCACCGAAGTTAACCCACCCCTCATCCGTTCCGAAGAAATAGGCAAAGATCAAGTAGAGATCCAAGTCGATCTCATCCGTTGGGAACAACTCGCCCTCGATCAGCGAAACCTGCTATTTTGGCACGAAGTCGCCCGTATTCAAAACGACACCATCTCCAAAGAAGGCTGGGAAATGGCAGCCCTCGCCATTGGTTTAGGCGGCGCCGTTGGTGAACTTTGGGTACAAGATGCCTTACTACTTATCCTAGCCCTAGCCTTATGTGGAGTCTCAGGCTACCGGCTTTATCAAAAAAATAACGGTGACAAACTCATTAACGAAGCCATCGACGCCGACGAAAAAGCCATCGCTATTGCCACCCGTTTTGGCTACTCAATCCCCAATGCCTACAAAAGCCTTGGAAGCGCCCTCAAAACCCTTATTGAACTAACACCTAAAAAACGCCTCCGCACTAAATATGAAGCCCGTTTACAAGCATTAAAACGCAGCGCCACAAAAGCCAAAGGCAAAACTAAAATGCCCCGCGAAACTACTCAATCAGAAACAATTTATTAGTTTTTATTTTTTACCATTTAGTCCTTTGTTTAAGAACTTTTGATCAATAACAAAGGACATTTTTTAAAAAAATAAAGAAAATTACAACTGATTAAGCATTTTATGGGTTTGAGGAATCACCCTCACCGGCTTTACATAACGCTTCATTAAACCTTGCCATTCTAATACCTGTTCGGGAGAAGGCGCTAACAACAACTTCTCACTTACTTGCCCCTTCATTTTCGCTTTTTCTTCTTCCCGCAATGGTGTCACCGGCTGCAAATACACGGGCACTTTTTCACTCACTTTCCCCACTAACTCCCCTGCCTTTTCCAACTCTTCCCTTAAAGAACCCTCTGAAATAATAATCTTGACAAAAACTTCTTTTTGTGCATCCACACACAACTGCAAAAACTGCCGGTGTGCCTCCCAATGACTTTCACCACTCACACTCGGCAATTTTATATCCATCCCCACCGAATCCAAATCTTGCAACACCATCGCCAATTCCTGTGGCCGGTGTCCCCCCGTTTCCAGATAAACCGGCAACCCAGTTAAAGCCCTAACTTCCGGCAAAAACTCCCTCAAAAAAGCAGCGTGCAACAAAGGTTCTCCCCCCGTCAAGCTGATGCTATCATGTAAACCCGACTGATTTTGACGCTCAACCCATGTTAATAAATCCGATACTTGCACAGGATTTGCATGAAATTCAAAATCTCGCAATCCGGGTGTACACTCAACGCGAACCTGCACCGGCACCTGCCAAGTATGAGCACTATCACAATAACTACAGCGTAAATCACAAATAGCAAAACGGATAAAAATTTGTCGCGTTCCAATATTCAACGCTTCCCCTTGAATCGCCGAAAATACTTCAATTAATCGGGCACTTTTAGAATTACCAACCTGCATATAATCTTAAATATTAGATAGTGATATTTTCACGACATACCCCAATAAGAAAATCAACTCGTTCGGTGAGTAGATATTTCTTAAAAAACCAAATATTTTTATAAAAACTTGGTTGCTTGGCGTAATTCCTGACCTTATAATTTTAGCCGATAATACCCATTTTAAAAAACAAAAGCAAGGCAGAGCCTTGCTAAGACAATTATCCGACTAAGCCGGGGAAGCAAAAAACGCAGTAAAGTTTAAATTTCCGCAGAAGCGCGTTCAATCAAACGCCGCGCCAGAGTTTGAACACCCGTGTGATAGTAGTAATTGGTACTCATATCGAGAAAACCAGCAACATAATCAAACTTATCAGCAGAAACTTCCACCACAGTTTGCAGACTACCCATTACATTTTGGGGAGTTAAACCCTTACTGGCAACAAAATTACCCATCCAACCAGAAATAGAAGAAAAACTTTCTCCAATAAAACCCAACTTGCCCGCTGTATTTCCCCCCGGAATCATACTTTCCATTTGTTTAAAAACCGGATTTCCTTGAAAATCAGAAGGAGAAGACTGAGAAAGATTTGACTGCGCCTTTAAGATAAAATCAGGGCCAAGCGGAATCAAACCATCAAAACAAATCAACGCCACCATCCGCATCAAAGACTCGCCACCGTAATCTGCCAAAGACATGACAAAATCGCCAATACTGTCACCAGGGATGCCATTAATTTGACAAAAAGCTAACAATTCCGTAACAACTTTCAGCGATAAATCAATCGTTTGAGCTTTTTCTGGTTTGGGAGTAATATTTCCTAAAAACCCAAGAAAACCAACATCTTGAGAAATTTTATTAGCCAAAGCAGCAGCCCCTAAAGTACCACCGGCACTATTAATAGTTTCATACAACCATAGTGCCCGCTGATAACCTTGAGACTTATCATTAAACAACCAAATAGCCCGTTCACCAATTTGCTGAATGAGTTCCTCATCAGTTTCGCCGGTGACATCCTTAATCGTATTGGTAAAACCGACAATATTTTGCCATTCACCAGGAATTACAAAATCCAAAGCTCGAAGAGATTTAACAGTCAGGTTATCCTTCGGAAGTTGATCAACCAATTCAAAAATCGTTTTGCTCATTTAAAAATCCTTAGTCGCTGATTAGTTAACTGGGTAAATGGTAAGTTTGAATTATTTTTTGATGGTGGAAATGCCACTAAGGTTAAATTTTTGTAGCCAATTTTCACGATCATTTGCAGTAAAAGAAGTATCGCGGGATTGAACTTTAACTTGATAGCGACCGCCAACTAAAACACTGGTACTGTTACCTTGAACAGCAGAGGGATATCCAGCAATAGTTTTACTGCTACTTTGATACTTACTCAAAGCGCTGGGGTTGGCAGCCAAATCATTGACAGAAAGCATAGCAACATTTTTGCCATCTTTGTTGAGTTTGGCTTCGGCAAAACCACTTTTTTCTTGGCTAAAAACACGAGTATAGCCATTGCCAGAATTGGGGAAGTATTTGTTAAAACTACTACCGGCAACAGCTTTACCAGCGGGTACATTACTAGGAACACCAGGAACCGCAGCACCAGAGCGATCTGAAGGCTTATTCGGCTGCACCTTAGCACCTTTTTGTGTACTTTCCTGCTGTGCCCCATCCCACCGGCTGGGTTCTTTGGCCCCACTACAGGCTGTCACCAACAACAAAACCGAAAGCAGCAACGGCGCAACAAACTTACGCACACGCAAAGAAATCATAGAGGTCTCCTTAAATTGGCTTACTTTGGACTATTCATCAAAATCATTCAGAAACAGAACACACCTGCTTTTATTAATAGCGATTTTCTTCCCCTAGTAGCAGTTCCTTTGGATATATTTAATGTTGTTGAAAGAATTAGGGCGTAGCGAAGCCCATAGGGGTTAGCCCACTTGGTTTTTCCTCCAAAAATGGGTGAGAATACTACTTTGCCTATCGGAAGATATAGCCCAACTTTAAGGACATCGGCGCTGCTGAAACATCAACACAGGTAGAAAGAGTTCAATGGTGCCGGTAGACTATCTATAGATTAAACCAACCAAGTCAACCCTCTAGGAGTTAATGGGTGCGACGTTTTGAGTCGGTTACAAGCGGAAAAGACACTCGCGGCTTTGCTGAGTTAAGCAATCAAAGTACCAGGTTTTGTTAAATAACCAATAAGAAATTAACAAAATTGACGGTCTTAAAATAAGATAGACAAACAAACCACAAAAGCCAAAAGGCAACTCAACTCCACCCTTACTTTTCTTAACGCACTCAGAACAACACGAGTTCTTTAAGCAGCCTGAAATTCCCCTGTCTAAGCCCTTGAACCTGGATTCAAGGTCATAATATTTTCAGGACTTATGGGCCGATGTAGCGATTGATAACAACCTTGCAGCTAACTAGGGGATATTTAGCCGGCAAAGTCACAAACTTAGGGGTTTTTTATCATTTTGGGTGTATTACTAAGCTTAAAAGCAAAAATGGGTAGGCTAATTATCCAAAACCCTAAACCCAAGGTATTTTTTCCACAATGTACCTTTTGGGGGAGGGGTAAAGCACTATCCCAAATTGTCGATTCCCCCTATAGACTGAGTAAATGAGATTTTTTTGTACATTTGAAATCAAGCGGTTTCAAGTTTAAGATCAGGGCTTTTAGATTCAGTGAATCACGCGCCGATAGCCTTCGGCGACGCGAAGCGACATTCGCAAGCAGGCAAACAATTACAGACGATGCGTATTCTTATTTATTCTTACAATTACCACCCGGAACTCATTGGCATCGCCCCTCTAATGACGGAACTCGCCGAAGGTTTAGCGCAGCGAGGCCATCAAGTTCGCGTTGTGACTGGGATGCCCAATTATCCAGAACGGCGAATTTATCCGGGTTATCAAGGCCGATGGTATATGACCGAAGTAATTAATTCTGTAACAGTTCAGCGTAGCACGCTGTGGATTCGTGGGCCTCATCCTGGTTTGTTAGACAGGATTTTGCTGGATGCGAGTTTTGTGTGCACGAGTATGGTTCATGCGCTGAAAAGTTGGGCCCCGGATGTGGTTTTGGCAACAGTTCCACCCCTACCAATTTGTTTACCGGCAACGCTGTTGGGATTGTTGCGCCGGTGTCCGGTGATTTTAAATGTTCAAGATATTTTGCCGGAGGCGGCTGTTCATGTGGGTTTGCTGAAAAATAAAACGATGATTAGGGTGTTTGAAGGTTTAGAAAAGTTTGCTTATCAAAATTCCCACACGATTAGTGTTATAGCAGAAGGTTTTGTGAATAATTTAATTTCCAAAGGGGTAAAACCAGAAAAAATTGTGTTGATTCCTAATTGGGTAAATGAGAAATTTATTTGTCCTTTACCTAAAGAAAATGCTTTCCGGGCTGCTCATAATTTAAGGGGTAAGTTTGTTGTTTTGTATTCTGGAAATATTGGTTTAACTCAACGTTTAGAAACGGCCATAGAGGCGGCGGTGTTTTTGCGTCATATTCCTGAAATTGTGTTTGTAATTGTTGGGGAACCGACGGCAATTCACGAGTTAGATGATTATTGTCAGGTGTGTAAAACTCCAAATGTGATGTTGTTGCCTTTTGAACCCCACGAACGTTTGCCTGAGATGTTGGCGGCGGCTGATGTGGGTTTGGTTATGCAAAAACATAATGTGATTTCGTTTAATATGCCGTCAAAAATTCCGGTACATTTAGCTTCGGGCCGGCCTATTGTGGCTTCGGTTCCTTCTACCGGCACGGCGGCGCGTGCGGTTATGGAAAGTGGGGGGGGAATTATGGTGCCTCCTGAAGATCCAGAAGCTCTTGCCAGTTGTATTTTGGATCTTTATAAACATCCTGAAAAAGTGGAAGCTTTGGGAGTAAAAGCACGAGAGTTTGCCATGAGTCATTATGCTTTTGAAGGGGCTTTGCGGCGGTATGAAGATTTATTTTTTGCCGTGAAAGAAAGTGCTTCAAAAAGACGTTTTTAATAGGGTTTGTAAGGTAAAAATGAGCAAATTACTTTTGGTGAATGATGGATAAAATTATCAAAGCCGGTTTTAAGCAAGGAACCGGGTTTCTGTGGCTGTTGGAAGTGGAAATTTTATTTTTAAAAAAATATCTGGAGTGACAATCAAGCCTGAGTAAGTTATCTTCTGTCAAAAGGTGGAATCATCAAAAATGTCGTGGCGATCTAGGGATCAGCCATAAAATTAAGCTAAAATAAAATTTCCATAAAAAAATTTAGCTTCATAAAAAGCTCTACCTACAGTCGCGGTTTCGCAAAAGGAGTTATCCAAAGTGATGCGGGAACGGGTTCTAGCCTGGTTAGCAGACAACGTACCACCGGCTCGGCTAAAACACATTTTAGGTGTGGAAGAAATGGCTGTACAATTGGCCTCTGTTCATGGGGTTGATTGTGCTAAAGCTGCTATGGCTGGTTTAATGCACGACTTGGCGAAGCATTTTAACCCTCAACGCTTACTTTCAATGGCACAGGCTGAAGGCTTGGAAATTGACTCGGTACAGGAGGCGACTCCGCATTTGCTCCATGCGGATGTGAGCGCGATTGTGGCTTCTGATGAGTTTGGGGTGTACGATGAGGAAATCTTGCAAGCTATTCGTTATCACACTTTGGGCAGTCCGGGTATGAGTTTGCTTAGTTGTGTGGTGTTTTTAGCGGATAGTTTGGAGGCGAGTCGTGGTGATACTCCTGAACTTTTGGCTTTGCGGCAGTTGAGTCTGTCGGATTTGTATGCCGGTGTGTGGCGAACCTGTGATTACAGCATGGGTTTTTTGCTAGAAACTCGCAAGCTTATTCATCCGCGAACAGTTTTAACACGCAATTGGGCTTTGCAATTGGCAACGAGTAAGCTGCATCCTTTGGATATACTGAAAAGTGCTTGAAAGTTGTCTAGTTGATGTTAGTAAATCTGACAAAATTTTGGGTATTTGTTAGATTTAAATGCTACCAGTTTGGGGAGCTATGTTATATTTTTTTATGGAAAGAAAAAAAATTAATAATAAAATGGGAGTTTGAATGACAGAATCTTCAAAAGTGAGTTCAACAATGGCAACAATAAATCAAGATTCTAGCCTTGACTTGGCGCTGATTGCGGCACGGGCTGCGGATGAGCGCAAAGGAGGCGAGATTTTGCTATTGGGAGTGGATCAAGTTTCTTACTTGGCAGACTATTTTGTATTGGTGACGGGTTTTTCGCGGGTTCAGGTAAGGGCTATTTCTCTGTCTGTTCAGCAAAAAGTGGAGACAGAACTACATCGAATTCCGCTGCGAATGGAAGGCCAAGCAGAGGGTAGTTGGGTGTTGCTGGATTATGGTGATGTGATTGTTCATATTTTGATGCCAAACGAGCGTGATTTTTACAATCTTGAGGCGTTTTGGAGTCAGGGAAAACGTATTCCATTTACACCAGAAATGCTGGGAGAATAGTTTTATGAAGGATACTTCGATTGCTGTCTGCCCAGTTCCAGATGAGCAACAACCGCTAAATGAGTACCAACAACTTAAGGAATCGTGGTTTTTTAGTTGTTGTATTGGTGGCGTTGAGGGCTATTTGAAGACGCTGGGTTGGGTATGGGGCTTAAGCTGGTTGGTTTCTGGGCCAATGGCGGCAGCATCCTATACGCCAAAGAAGTATCTGGGTCATTTTTTGCTTAGCGGTTCTGCCGGTGCTTGTTTTTTTGTGGTTTTGGTGTTGGTGAGGTTATATCTGGGTTGGTCTTATGTGCGAGGGCGATTGGTGAATTCGACGGTGTTTTATGAGGAGTCTGGCTGGTATGATGGTCAGTGCTGGGAAAAAACGCCGGAGATTTTGCTGCGAGATCGGCTGGTTGTGACGCACCAAGTAGAGCCAATTTTGGGCCGGTTAAAACGTACTTTTGCGGTGTTGGGGGGTTTGGTTGTGGCTGGTGTTGTGAGTTGGAATTTTTGCTAAATTTGTCAATGGTCATTAGCTATTTGTCATGAATTTTTATTAAAAAATATCAACAATTGACCCTAGACGTTTTCTCAAAAACTGGTGAAAGCTCGCTGAATTGGTGGCTGCATAGGATTTATAGTTGATGTCTAAGGGGTAATTGATGGGGTATTAATGGCTAATGACCAAAAAGTTTAATAAAATCTAAAATCGCTTACTTTTGTTTTTTACAGTGGTAGAGTCTAACCCATGACAATGGGAAAACGAACGCAATCTGCACAGCTTGAAGTCAGGCTGTTGCGAGAAGGGATTATAGAATCGACGCATTGTGTCCAAGCGGCTGTGTGTGACAACCGAGGACGGGTTTTGTCTGTGGCGGGAAATGCAGAAACGGCTGCGTTTATCCGCTCGGCTCTGAAACCTTTCCAAGCTCTGGCTGTTACGACTACCGGCACGCTGGATCGTTTTGGTTTGACGGATAAGGATTTGGCGATTATCTGTAGCTCTCATAAAGGGACTACGATACAGGCTCGACAGGCTTTTAATGTGCTTTGGAGGGCGGATATTGATCCGACAGCTTTGCAGTGTCCTATTCCTGAAGGCAAGAAGAGTCGGCTTGAGTATAATTGCTCTGGAAAACACGCGGGAATGTTGGCGGTTTGCCGGCAAAGAAATTGGCCTTTGAATAGTTATTTACAGCGCTCTCATCCGGTGCAGCAGCTGATTTTGTCGAAGGTGGCGGAGTTGTTGCGAATGCCGGCGGCGGAGTTTATTGGGGCACGGGATGACTGCGGGGTTCCTACCTATTTGATGCAGTTGGGGGAAATGGCAACGCTTTATGCAAAGCTGGCTTCTGGCGATAGTTTAGATTTAGAGCGGATTGTGCGTGCGATGACTCATCACCCGGTTATGGTTGCTGGGGAGGGCGAGTTTGATACGGAGTTGATGCGTTTAAGTGAGGGGGAGTTGGTTAGTAAGAGTGGTGCTGAGGGGGTGCAGTGTATTGGTAGAGTTGGTGAGGGGATGGGTTTGGCAATTAAGGCGAAAGATGGGGCAAAACGGGCGAAGTATGCGGTGGCGATTCAGTTGCTTAAGCAGTTGGGTTGGATCTCTCCGTCTATTGCTGAACTTTTGACAGAGAAGTTTATAAGTTTGAATGATTTTAAGCGTTTGGAGGTTGTGGGGGAACTTTCGATGCTTTGAATGTAAATAAAGATGGGCTGTTTTTCGTTCCCTGGCTAAGCTTGGGAACGATATTTTTTTGAATTAGATTAGTTTTAAAAATTTTTGAGTATATTTGAAGCAAGGGAAAAATGCTGACGGGGTGACAAGAAGCCTAAAAGCCCGATGGGTTGGGAATTCAAGCCGAGTATGGTAAAAAAAAGAACGGTCTCAATTGTAAACAAGACCGCCCAATTAAAAATGTTACCTCAATTTTATCAGACGCACCTCGCAACCAGATTAAATTGCCGTCAATTACTAACACTTCAGTTATTAGTAGGGCTATTACAATTTCATAAACAGGTCAGGATAGAAAGATTAGCCGCCCTATTTCCACAACCAATACTATATGAAAGCCGTCGTCGTTATTTACAGAGATTCTTGAAACTGCCCCACTTAAGTGTAGCAACTCTTTGGTTGCCAATAATAGAGCATCTGATAAAAACGCACTTTTGTAAAAACAAACGTCTATTTGTCAGCTTAGATAGAACACAGTGGAAAGACTATAATTTGTTTGTTGTGAGTGTGATTTGGTCTAAAAGAGCTTGGCCGATTTATTGGAATTTTTTAGATAAGCGAGGGTGTAGTAACTTGTTAGAACAACAAGCCTTACTACGTCCTGTCATCCGAATGCTAAAAAATTATGATTATGTGATAGTTGGAGACAGGGAATTC
Source organism: Halomicronema sp. (assembly GCA_036704045.1). Taxonomy (GTDB): domain Bacteria; phylum Cyanobacteriota; class Cyanobacteriia; order Cyanobacteriales; family Oscillatoriaceae; genus Ancylothrix. Next base: position 114,837 of record DATNQM010000020.1, read on the forward strand.
CATAGTGTAGAATTGGCTAAATGGCTCAGTGTGAAAGGTGTAGCCTTTGCTCTTCGTCAAAAATCCGATACCTACATTCAGGTAAAAAGCGGAGATTTTCAACAATTAAAGTCCCTAGGTTTGTCGCCAGGAATGAAAAGATTTATCCCAGGAGTTAAAGTTACTAAAAATAAAGGTTTTGGAAAATTATCAATCGCTTGTTACTGGAAGCGAAAATATAAAAACAGAAACCTAGATGAACCTTGGTATATCTTAACTAATTTGAAGAATTTATCGGAGGCTTTAACAGCTTACAAAGCCCGAAGTGGAATTGAATCGATGTTTAAAGATTGTAAGAGTGGCGGTTATAATTTAGAAGGCTCTAAAGCTTCGGTTGAACGCTTAATACGTCTAGTTTTATTAATAGCAATTGCTTATACTATAACCGCCTTACAGGGCTTGAAAATCAAAGAACTGGGGCAACAAAAATATATCAATCGTCTTCAAGAAGTAGGACGAGTCTGCAAACGTCATAGTAACTTTTGGGTAGGTCAATATGGGCTCTTATGGATAGCTGCAATAGAACAGTGGTCGGATTTAGCCGAAGAATTAATGAGAAATAAACCTCATAAGATGCCTTTTTTTCAGAAGGGACTACGAGCTATAACCTTTATTCAGTCTGCCTTCTAGCTTCCTTGTCACCCCGTCAG
>DATNQM010000021.1:0-30409 GCA_036704045.1 Halomicronema sp.
AATTTATCCTCAGTAGTTTCGACAGGATTGACCAAAGCAGCGAAGGCTTGAGGATTTCCTTGTCCGATATTCCCTAAACTCGCAGCCGCCAGCCACCGGGTAAATTTATCCTCAGTAGTTTCGACAAGATTGACCAAAGCAGCGAAGGCTTGAGGATTTCCTGGGTCGATTTTCCCTAAACTCGCAGCCGCCTGCATCCGGGTAAATTCATCTGGGCAATTTTCAATAATTGCAATCAGTTCTGAAATCGCCAGTCGTCGAATAGTTTCAGGTATCGCCTTTCTCGCCCCTTCTTCAATCGGATGGAAAAAAGTTCGCCATTCCTGTTTTTCAATATTGAAATAACCAAACCCCCATTTAACTACCTGCCTCACAATCTCAGTAGCCAGGGAACAAGCCTTAAATTCATTAATTCCTGCTGCTGCCAGAAAAAAGGCTTGATCTTCATATAAACCTCTTCCATTATGATGTTCTAATTCTGTAAACCCATCCTCAAACTCAACCAACGCCCGAATAAACCCCTCCTTCTTCTCAGCCTTAAAATCCTCACGCCCCAACCACAACAAAATTACCTGCTTCCACTGTGGTTCAAAAATCCGATAAATCCCCAAACTCGGCTCATCCGGTACATGATGCAGAAAATAATCCCAATTCTCCACCGCCAACGCCGCAAAATACTCCTGAAACGTCGCATGATAAAACCCATAAACCTTTTCGCTGCGATTTTCCGCCGCCACCCCCACCTCATTTAGCCAGCCTAACCTTAACGCCTTATCTAACAGGGAATCCTCATCGGGTTCTCCCAAATATTCACACACCAACCGATGAGTTAAGCGAAATCGACTTGTTTCTGCCTCTAGGGATGCCTTCGCCAACTCTCCCAAAGCTGCATTTAACTGTTTTTTTTCCTCCTTGTTCACAGTAAATGCTTTTTTCTTCCACTTATATATCGCCTCCACAAACCCCGCATACAACTTCGCCATCGTTTCCGGTAGCGCCTTATTCACTTTCCAAGTCGCACATAACAAAGTTAACCGCAGGGGATTGCGGCATAAATCCTTAATTCGTTCCTTCCCCGACCCTTGCAACTCTGAGCACAAGGATTCTGCTAACTTGACATCTTCTCCCTCCTCAACCAACCCGCGAAACCACCGGCGGATAAACTCCTGCATTTGTTCATCCTGGAACGGTTGGGTGAGGTAGGTTTGAAATCCGTGTAACTGGCTGGGGTTGGCTTGCCACAAATTCAAGCGACAGGTGATAATCTTTTGGGCATTCGCTACCCAACCTTCAAACTCTAAAGCGTTTTGGTCAGTCTGGCTCATCTCATCAAAGCCATCTAAGAGCAACCAGACTCCACCCTTCTCAAATTTCTGCTTCCAGTCTGCTTTGATTTGCTCTGGTGAATCAGTTAACGCTTTATTGAGCCAATCTTCTTTTAAATATGTGTGAAGTGGTTGACTGCCCAATTTTGCCAAGTCAACCCAAATTACTAAATCATCGGTTTTTTGTAATAACCAAAAGGCTAATTTCTGGAGTAAGGTCGTTTTCCCCGCCCCCGGTTCTCCAATAATGGCAATACTTTTATCGGTGCCTTTACTAATAACTTTTTTGAGAAAATTTTCATAAGAAAACTTTTCCTCCACAGTTTCTTCCTGCCTGGTGAACAAGTCGGAACCTTTTTCTGGGTTAATATCTTGGGGGTGTTTTGCGTTCTCACTCCGTTTCGGTTTCACCAAGGCCAAATCGACAAATAAATCTTCATCGATTAAGTTGCGATTTTCATTTCCATTTCCAAAAGCCTGAGCTACGACCGTATTACTGGTTAAGCGTTGCTGCTTGAGTAACATCCGCCGGCAGATATCTTGCCATTCATCAATGGCATATTCCACTTCAAAATCCTCAATCTTTTTCCCAATCAGCGTTTTAATTTGCTCATAGCCGGTTTGGGAACTCTGCACAATCAGGATAATACTGCCTTTTTCAACTTTGGTGATGGTGAGGGTTTTATCGTTGAGAAGTTTTTGCAGATGTTGGGTTATTTCGGTGAGTTTCTGTTGCGCTTGTTCATAGTTGCCTTTGAGTCCTAGGATGCAACGGTTGAGGGGTTTAAGGCCAATACTAACTTTATCAAATTCATCAATTAGCCATCGACGTAAAATTTCTAACTTCCCACGCGATGACTGTTGGAGTTCCGCACAATCTGCCTGAAATTTTTTATAAATTTCTTGCATTCGTTTGGTAATTGCTTCAACACCAATTTGATATTTTTTATCAGAAATACCCTGATTAATTATTGTGACAAATTGGGCTTCAGTTTTAATATAACTGTCTTTCTCTGGGAATCTCTTTAATAAAGTGTCTGTCTCTTCTGCTGAAAGACTGTGATTTTTTGCTTGTTCTCGGAGAAAGTCTTGCCAATTCATTGCCCTGACCTAGACTCAGTTAATTCTGTTTAAAGTCTAGTTTATTTGAATAAAAAAGTCAAATAAAAGCTTGTTAAATCATACCTTTACACTATTTTCTACTTAATTACACTTGCTTATACTTTTGCTTCCAATTCACAGCTTTAGCCTACCTATAGTCTAGGTTTTGTACTTCAAAACCAGGCTAAAAACAAGGTAATTAGCTATGTCAAATATCGAAAATAAAATTAAACAAAGAGAAGCCTTAGAAAATTTGTACGGCAATTTTGTAGAACCTCATATTAATTGGTTGATTGAAGTTAAGCCCCAGCCTTTAGCGAGTAATTTTGTTGAACCCTATATTAAGCAGTTGATTGAAGTTAACTCTCAGCCTTTACCGGGTAATCCTGTGGCGCTTCCTTGTTTTTGCAGTACATCGGGATGGTTGCTGGTGACGCTGTTATATTGCCGGTGGATGCGTTGGCGAAGTTAACTCATGTCAACTAATAGGCCGATGCTGTGCCCACCATTATCAGGCCGGTGGGCACAGCCCACCCTACTTTGTATCCATCCAATTTTCCCCAACGTTTATATCCACAACTAAGGGAACACTCAAAGGTCGATATTTTTGAATGGCAGTTTCCATTGTATTTTTCAGTAAAGGTTGCAATTCTTCCCATTCATTGGGATGCACTTCTAACACTAATTCATCGTGCACTTGCAGCAATAAACGCGATTGATAGTTTTTCAAAATTTCATGCAATTCTATCATTGCAACTTTGATAATATCAGCACTTGAACCTTGAATTGGTGCATTACTAGCTGCGCGTAAATTTGCAGCATCATTTCTGGTATTCCTTTGCAATTCTTCCAGGGGTATTTCATCCCAAGACCGGCCTTTAAAACTTCCTAAACTACTACCTTCTTCAAATTTGAAATACCGGCGCCGGCCTAAAATTGTTTCGACATACCATTGAGAAATGGCTTGTTTTTGCACTCTTTCTAAATATTCAAATACTTTGGCATACCGTAGTTGAAAACGTTTGATAAATTCTTTTCCTTCGGCGGATGTTCTGCCAATGGAACGGGCAAATTTTCCAGATCCCATGCCATAAATTACTCCAAAATTAATGGTTTTTCCTACACGCCTTTCGTCGGGGGTGATGGTGTCTTTTTCAAAAAGTAATTTGGCGGTGACGGTATGCACATCTTCGTTGTTTTTGTAGGCTTCTATTAATAACGGTTCTCCGCTTAATTCTGCTAAAATTCGCAGTTCTATTTGCGAGTAGTCTGCGGATACCATTAACCAGCCTTTTTCAGGAATAAATGCTTTGCGAATTTTTCGGGAAAATTCGGTGCGGATGGGGATGTTTTGCAGGTTAGGATTACTGGAAGATAATCTGCCGGTGGTAGTGACGGTTTGGTTAAAATCTGTATGTACTCTTTTGGTGTCTTTTCGTACTAATTTTGGTAAAGCATCAACGTAGGTTGTTTTGAGTTTGTCGAGGGTTCGATATTCGAGGATGCTATCAATAAGGGGGTGATCTCCTTGCAGTTTTTCTAACACTCCTGCATCTGTGGAAAAGCCGGTTTTGATTTTGCGGGATTTTTTGGTGTCGAGTTGCAATTTTTCAAATAAAATTGTGCTTAATTGTTTTGGTGAACCTAAGTTAAATTTTTCACCGGCATCCTCATAGGCTTTTTTCTCTAAGGCGGTTAATTCGGTCTCTAAGTATTGTGAAAGTTCTTTTAGGTAGCTGGTATTGATGTGGATGCCGGTGTGTTCCATTTGGGCTAAAACTGGCTCTAAAGGCACTTCTACTTTTAACAAAAGTTCGGTTAATTTTTCGCCATTTTTATTTAATTCGCTTTTCAAAGTTTTTACTAACATGAATGTTGTATATACATCCATGCCACAGTAGTTAGCCACGTCAGGTATTTCGATATCTGCTATGGTTTTATTTTTGCCTACTAATTCGTCGTAGGTTGTGGCTTGAATGCCTAAATATTTCTGGGATAAACTGCTGAGACTGTGGTTATTTTCTGGGTTTAAAATGTAACTTGCCAGCATGGTATCAAATACAACACCGGCTAGGTTTACTCCCTGACATCGTAATATCAGTCTGTCAAATTTTGCATTTTGTAATACTTTGGGGTATTCTGCATTTTCTAATATTGGTTGTAAGGTTTTTAAGACGGTGTTTATGTCAAGGTTTTGGCCTTTTTTGTGGCCGGTGGGGATATAAGCGACATCTTCCTCACCGCTACCCCAACAACAGCCAATTCCTACTAATTTCGCATCTCTAGGTTCTAAGTCTGTGGTTTCTGTATCCCACGCCACCGGCATTTCTGGATCTGTGCATTTTTGCAATATCTTTACAAGTTCATTTAGCTGTTCTATTGTTTGAATAATGCGGGGTTTTATTGGTAGTGGGGCTTCATTTTTTGCAGCTTGGGTTTCTTCAGGACTCCAAAATGATAGTTGTTCGTCTTCATTATTTGATGGAGATAAGTTAGAGGTTGGTTGTAGTTCTGAAGATTCTTTTTCGAGAATTTCTCCACCAAACCTTTTTTGTAATTCTTTGACTTTTTTTAAGAAAGTTTTTAATTCTAATTCCTCTAATTTTTCAATAAGTTTTTCTTCGTTAAATCCTCGCATTTTACAATCTTCTATTTCTATTGATATAGGAACATCTAAGACTATTCTTGCCATTTTTTGTGAGTGATAGGCATCAGCTTTGCCGGTTTCTAGCTTTGTTTTTACTGCGCCTTTTATTTCCTCAATGTTGGCATAAATATTTTCTAAATTACCGTATTTTTGTAAAAGAGTTGTTGCGGTTTTTTCGCCTATGCCTTTGACTCCAGGTATGTTATCTGATTTGTCTCCACATAGGGCTTTATAATCTACTACTTGTTCAGGCGTAATACTTAATTTTTCTTTGACTTCTTCCCCGCTATATTCTGTGGATTTTCCATTTCCCGATCTACCAAAACTATCTCTTCCTAATCTTAAAACTGTAATGTTTTTTTCTGGATCAATAAGTTGAAATAAATCTTGATCGCCTGTCAAAATTTTGACTCGATAACCGGCCTGTTTTCCCTTTACTGCTAAGGTTCCTAAAATATCGTCTGCTTCGTATTTTTCTTTAGTGATAATGGGGATATTAAAGGCTGTTAATAATTCTTGTAAATGTTTTAAATCAATGATAAAATCTGGTGGTGTTTCTGCCCTGTCTGCTTTATAGGTATCGTCGGCTTCGTGGCGAAAGGTTGGTAAGCCTAAATCAAAGGCTACTGCTAAGTATTGCGGGTTGTGGGCTGTCATTACATTTAAGAGGGAATTTATAAAGCCAAAACAAACGCTTGTGGGGATGCCGGTTTTGGTTTTTAAACCGCCTTCTTTAGTGTGGGATAAGGCATGGTATGCACGGAAGGCTAGGGAGTGTCCGTCTACTAAAATTAGGGTAGGTTTGGTGTTTTCTGTCACTGTTTTTTTTGTTAGTAGGTTTGTTTTTATTTTACTGTCTTTTGGCTAATTTACCTCTGTCTTTTTGGGGGTTTTTGCCGAAAGGCAGTTTTTAAAAGGGCAGACAAACGCAAATTTGTATTGCTGTTGGGGAAATTCTCTTTTTTAGTAAAAAGTGTTGTTAGGTGATTTTAAAAAAACTTTAGATAAGTTATTATTTTTTTTGCTTTGCTATTGGGTTTTAAAGAAGATAAATCTTGTTTTACCTAAAAAAAATTGGTTGGGGATGGTTAGATGTTGAGAAAATGTTTTTTGGTTTTGGTTGTTTTTGTTTTAGGGTAGGATGAGATGGTCTATTTTTTAGGTTTTTGTTATGCGGCATTATCAAAAGTTGCTCAAATTTGAAACTAAGCCTAAGTCTTTGAGTAAAATTACTGCAAAGGTTCAGTCTGTTGTGGCAGAGTCGGGCGTGGAAATTGGACTTTGTACGGTTTTTTTACGTCATACTTCAGCAAGTTTGATTATTCAAGAAAATGCTGATCCTGATGTGTTACGGGATCTTGAAAATTTCTTGACTCAATTAGTGCCAGAAGATAGCCGCAGGTACTATCATAATGCCGAAGGAGATGATGATATGCCGGCCCATATTCGGACTGCTTTAACTCATACTTCTGAACAAATTCCTATTAGGGATGGTAAGCTTGTTTTGGGGACTTGGCAGGGTATTTATGTCTGGGAACACCGGCAATACAGTCACATCCGCGAAATTGTTGTACATATTTCTGGGATGTAAAATTTTCCTTAATATTTTATGCGGCGGGCCGGTCTTATTAGAGAATGCAATCAAGCAAGGGTTAGTTGTTTCTTTAACAGAACCTCCGTGCCTTTCCTACTTTACTTTTATGTGTTTTTGGAGGCTATCTATTTAAAGCCGGTTGTCAGAAAATCTTAACAACCCATGCCTTATCTATCTCTCAATACCCTATTTTTTTTAAGTTTGGTTACAATTGACATTGAGAATGAACATGAAAATCCAAAAGTCTATTAAAGTTACATAGTTCCATTAAACTGAGCGGAAAAAGCCAGTCAGAAGGCTATCTCTTACCCTTAGTTTTTTGGGTCTAAATCCCAACTATATAACTAAAGGGCTAAAACTCAACTACAAACCTTGTATAAATTAAGTGACTTTTTCTGACAACTGTAAAAACAATCGTTTTCCCTTTTTCCTCACCAGCAAGAGTTGATTTTTTTAAGTCTTGCCAAACTTCTATCTTTTCACACTCACGACTGTACAACATCCTCAATAATGAATAGAAATCAATTACCAGTTTCTCAGGGACTCTACGATCCTCAATTCGAGCACGATGCTTGCGGTGTAGGGTTTATCGTACATCAAAAAGGTCAAAAATCTCACTCCATTGTTGAACAAGCACTCACTATTCTTTTAAACTTAGACCATCGCGGTGCCTGTGGTTGCGAAAAAAACACCGGCGATGGCGCAGGAATTTTAATTCAACTACCCCATAAATTTCTTAAAAAAGTTACCGCTGCTTTAGGCTTTAATTTACCCGAAGCCGGTCAATACGGTGTCGGCATGATCTACACTTCACCTAATGCGGTTGAACGCCAAAAAAGTGCCGAAGCTTTTGAAAAAATTGTTACAGATGAAGGTCAAAAAGTCATCGGCTGGCGTGATGTTCCCACTGATAACTCTACTTTAGGCAATACCGCTAAAGCTAGTGAACCTTTCATGCGCCAAGTCTTCATCCAAAGGAACCCGGATATCTTAGACGACCTAGCCTTTGAACGGAAATTATACGTCATCCGCAAACTCTCCCACACCGCCATTCGCAACACCAAAATCGATCCGTACTGGTATCCCTCCAGCCTCTCTGCCCGTACAATGGTCTATAAAGGAATGCTGATGCCGGTGCAGGTAGGCGAATATTACCCCGACTTACGCGACCCCGACATGGAAAGCGCCCTCGGTTTAGTTCACTCCCGCTTTAGTACCAACACTTTCCCCAGCTGGGAACGCGCGCACCCTTACCGCTACATTGCCCACAACGGCGAAATCAATACCCTGCGTGGTAACATCAACTGGATGCACGCCCGTCAGTCGCTTTTTGAATCAGAACTTTTTGGCGAAGATATCAAAAAAATTAAACCTGTCATCAACATCGATGGTAGCGACTCGCTAATATTTGACAACGCCCTAGAATTGCTCGTCTTGGCTGGTCGCTCTTTACCTCACGCCATGATGATGATGATACCCGAACCTTGGGCGGCGCATGAGTCGATGAGTGACGAGAAAAAAGCATTCTACGAATATCACTCTTGCCTAATGGAACCTTGGGACGGCCCCGCCTCTATTGCTTTCACCGATGGTACCATGATGGGCGCAGTCCTAGACCGCAACGGCTTACGCCCCTCTCGCTACTACGTCACCAAAGATGATTTGGTAATTATGGCATCCGAAGCCGGCGTCTTACCCATTGAACCAGAAAGAGTCGCATTTAAAGGCCGGTTACAACCGGGTCGGATGTTCCTTGTTAACATGGCAGAAGGACGCATCATCAGCGACGAAGAAATTAAACACAACATTGTCAGCGCCCAGCCCTACCGTGAATGGCTCAATCAACATAAACTAGATTTATCTACCGTAGGGGCAGAGACACCGAAAGCCGCTGAAACTCAATCCCTCAACCTCACTCAACGTCAAACCGCCTTTGGTTATACCTTCGAGGCGTTGCGGTTACTGCTGACTCCGATGGCCCGTGATGGCGTTGAAGCTATTGGTTCGATGGGTGCCGATACTCCCCTGGCTGTGCTCTCCGACCGGCCCAAACTATTGTACGATTACTTTAAACAACTCTTCGCTCAAGTCACTAACCCCCCCATCGACTCGATCCGCGAAGAAATCGTTACCTCCCCAATCACAACTATCGGTTCCGAACGTAACCTGCTTAAACCTGTACCCGAAAGCTGTCATCTCATCGAACTTAAAAGCCCCATTCTCAGCAATGAAGAACTGCTGAAACTTAAATATATCAACGAACCAGGCTTTAAGTCTCAGACCTTCCCAATTTTGTTTAACCCCAAAGATGGGGTGAACGGGCTTGAATCGGTCTTAGAAAGCATTTTTGCCCAAGCAGACAAAGCAATCGAAGAGGGGGTTAACCTCCTGATTCTTTCCGATAAAGACATGGATGCCAATAACGCACCCATTCCTGCTTTACTCGCAGTGGCCGGTTTGCATCACCATCTTATCCGCAAAGGTACCCGTACCCGCGTTGGCATTATCCTTGAATCAGGCGAACCGCGAGAAGTACATCACTTCGCCACCCTTATTGGTTATGGTTGCTGCGCTATTAACCCCTATCTCGCCTTTGAAACTATTTCCGACATGATCTCCGAAGGCTTAGTGGTTAATGTTGATTACAAAACAGCCTGCAAAAACTATATCAAATCCGCCACCAAAGGCGTGATTAAAGTAGCATCCAAAATTGGGATCTCCACCATCCAAAGCTATCGCGGTGCTCAAATTTTTGAGGCCGTCGGTTTGAATCAAGCGGTGATTGATAAATACTTTACCTGGACAGCTTCGCGTATAGAAGGAGCCGATCTTGAACTGATCACCCAAGAAGCTATTCTACGCCATACCCACGCTTTCCCCGACCGGCCCACCAATGGTCATACCCTCGATGTTGGTGGCGAATACCAATGGCGCAAAGATGGCGAGGCGCATTTGTTTAGCCCCGAAACTATCCATGCGTTGCAAAAAGCGGTGAGAACCGGCAGTTATGATGCCTATAAGCAATATGCTAAAGGCGTTAATGAGCAAAGCAAAAAATTCTTCACTTTACGCGGACTACTGGAATTTAAAGACCGGCAACCCATCGCCATTGAGGAAGTTGAACCGATAGATAGCATTGTCAAACGCTTTAAAACCGGCGCCATGAGTTACGGTTCCATTTCCAAAGAAGCCCACGAAACCCTCGCTATAGCAATGAACCGCCTCGGTGGTAAGTCTAACACCGGCGAAGGTGGCGAAGATGCTGAACGCTATACCTGGACAAATGAATTCGGCGACTCGAAAAACAGCGCTATTAAACAAGTCGCGTCTGGCCGGTTTGGGGTAACAAGTTTATACCTCTCCAAAGCAAAAGAAATTCAAATCAAAATGGCCCAAGGCGCAAAACCCGGTGAAGGCGGACAACTGCCAGGGGCAAAGGTGTATCCTTGGATTGCTAAGGTGCGTCACTCTACGCCTGGGGTCGGTTTGATTTCTCCGCCACCGCACCATGATATCTATTCGATTGAAGACTTAGCCGAATTAATTCACGATTTGAAAAATGCTAACCGCGAGGCCCGAATCAGCGTTAAGCTGGTGTCGGAAGTTGGGGTGGGGACTATTGCAGCCGGTGTGGCAAAGGCTCATGCTGATGTGGTGCTGATTTCTGGTTATGATGGTGGCACCGGCGCATCTCCGCAAACCTCGATTAAACACGCCGGTTTGCCTTGGGAGTTGGGTTTGGCCGAAACGCATCAAACTTTGGTTTTGAACAATCTACGGTCGCGTATTGCTGTGGAAACTGATGGTCAACTGAAGACCGGACGCGATGTAGCCATAGCAGCTTTGCTAGGTGCAGAAGAGTTTGGTTTTTCGACTGCTCCGCTGGTGACGCTTGGTTGTATTATGATGCGAGTGTGCCACCTTAACACTTGCCCTGCTGGGATTGCAACGCAGAACCCAGAACTACGGAAGAGTTTTGTGGGTGAACCAGAGCACGCTGTGAATTTTATGCGGTTTGTGGCTGAAGAGTTGCGGGAAATTATGGCGCAGCTTGGCTTCCGGTCGTTGAGTGAAATGGTAGGCCGGACGGATGTGCTGGAAAGTAAGAAGGCTGTGGAACATTGGAAGGCTAAGAATATTGACCTTTCTAAGCTTCTTTATCAGCCGGAAGTTGGGCCAGAGGTGGGCCGGTTCTGCCAAATTCCTCAAGAGCACGGTTTGGAAAATTCTCTGGATATGACGGTGTTGTTGGATCTTTGTAAGCCGGCTATTGATAGCGGTGAAAAAGTGAAGGCGACGCTGCCAATTAAGAATGTGAACCGAGTTGTAGGTACAATTTTGGGGAATGAAATTACGAAGCGTCACTGGCATGGTTTGCCGGAAGATACGGTGCATTTGCATTTCCAAGGTAGTGCCGGTCAGAGTTTTGGGGCGTTTGTGCCAAAGGGTGTGACTCTGGAACTTGAAGGGGATGCGAATGATTATGTGGGTAAGGGGTTGAGTGGTGGCAAGATTATTGTCTATCCATCGGCGGCTTCTACGTTTGCGGCTGAGGAGAATATTATCATCGGCAATGTGGCTTTGTATGGGGCTACGAGTGGTGAGGTATATATTAATGGAATGGCCGGTGAACGTTTCTGTGTTCGCAACTCTGGGGTGAATACGGTTGTGGAGGCTGTGGGTGATCACGGCTGTGAGTATATGACCGGCGGTAAGGTTGTGGTGCTGGGCCCGACTGGTCGTAATTTCGCGGCGGGGATGAGTGGCGGTGTTGCTTATATCCTTGATGAGGCGGGAGATTTTGCGACGCGCTGCAATACGGCGATGTCGGATCTCGAAAAACTCGAAGATCCCGAAGAGATTGCTACAGTTCGTCAGATGATTGAGAAGCACGTTGAGTACACTAAGAGTGCTAAGGGTGCTCGTGTTTTGGCGAATTGGGAGGCTATGGTAGGGATGTTTGTTAAGGTGATGCCTCGTGATTATAAGCGGGTGTTGCAGGCTCTTAATAGTGCGTTGGCGTCTGGTTTGAGTGGTGATGAGGCGTTGACTGCGGCGTTTGAGCAAAATGTTCGTGATGTTTCAAGAATTGGGGGAGGTTGAGGTTTTGTAGGTTGAGTTGAGGTAGGAAACCTAACCCAAAGGTAGGTAGAAGAATGAAACCCAACAGCTAAAGTTTTGGCTGTTGGGTTTTGCTTTTATCAACTCCACCTACTGGATAGTTATAATGTTTATAATTTAATTACAAATAACTTATGACCTACCACGATATTATTACAATAAATCCGCAGCAACGTAGTGGGAAAACTTGTATTCGGGGAATGCGAATTAACGTTTATGATATTTTGGAGGATCTAGGAAGTGGGATGACTAAGGTTGAGATTTTGGAAAATTTTTCGCAACTTACATCAGAAGATATTAAAGCTTGTTTTACTTTTGCTGCTTACGCTGATAAGCGCTGAAACAGCCCCACTAAACTTTGTTTTTTCTAATAAATGCTAGAGGTGTCAAAATGGTACAAACGCCATCAAAAATATTGAATTTAGAAGAGTTTTTAAAACTCAAAGAAACAAAACCGGCCAGTGAGTATATCGAGGGACAAATTATCCAAAAACCTATGCCACAAGGAAAACATAGCGCAATTCAAGGTGAACTTGTTACAGCTATCAATGCAGTTCTTAAACCTAAGCGCATCGCACGAGCATTTCCTGAACTCCGCTGCACGTTTGGGGGAGTTTCTATTGTGCCGGATGTGTCGGTTTATCTTAACGAAAGAATACCTCGTAATGAAAAGGGGGAAATTGTTAATACCTTTCAAATTGCACCAGATTGGGTGATTGAAATTTTGTCGCCCGATCAAAGCCAAACTAAAGTTACAAAAAAAATTCTCCATTGTTTGAAATATGATACACAAATGGGATGGCTGATTGATCCTGAAGAGGGATCTATCTTTGTTTTTAAACCAAAACAACAACCAGAGGTTTTTGAAGAACCGGCAGATTTATTACCGGTGCCATGTTTTGCTGACGAAGTGCAATTAACAACAGGCAATTTATTTGACTGGCTGCTAGAATAATGACAATTTTACCTAACAACCGCTACTAGCAAATGTTAATTAAATTGTAGACTTTGACAAACTTTCTAAAAGCAACTCTAAAATTAACAACAAACAAAAAACTGTACGGGCTTTGCCCATTTATTTTAAGACAAACTCGACTATGGGAAAACCAACCGGCTTTATCGAATTTCTCCGCGAACTACCTTCAGAACTAGCACCGCTTGACCGTATCCGCAACTGGGATGAATTCCATTTTCCCATGCCTGATGATAAACTCCGCACACAGGCTGCCCGTTGTATGGATTGTGGCACACCTTTTTGTCACACCGGCACACTGATTAGCGGTATGGCAAGCGGTTGTCCTGTTAATAACCTGATTCCCGAATGGAATGATTTGGTTTATCGTGGCTTATGGCAGGAAGCCCTCGACCGTTTACATAAAACTAACAACTTCCCAGAATTTACTGGTCGTGTATGTCCGGCACCTTGTGAGGGTTCTTGTGTGCTGGGTATCCATAACCCGCCGGTGACGATCAAAAATATCGAATGTTCGATCATTGATAAAGGCTGGGATGAAGGCTGGATCACCCCAGAACAACCGAAAAAACGCACCGGCAAAAAAGTTGCAATTATTGGTTCCGGGCCGGCGGGCTTGGCGGCTGCGGCTCAATTAAATAAGGCCGGTCATTCGGTGACAGTGTTTGAACGAGCCGACCGGCCTGGTGGTTTGCTGATGTATGGCATTCCGAATATGAAGCTGGATAAAGAAGAAGTTGTAATGCGCCGGCTTCATGTTTTGGAACAAGAAGGTGTGAAATTTATCTGCAATACAGAAGTAGGTAAAGACTTTCCCGTAGAAAACTTGATGACAGAATTTGATGCTGTGGTACTAGCAACCGGCGCGACAAAACCGCGTGATTTGCCCATAGAAGGCCGCCAGTTAAAAGGCATTCATTTTGCAATGGATTTCCTGACAACTAACACCAAAGCTGTCCTTGATAAAACTAGCACATCTCTGTCGGCTGAAGGCAAAGATGTGGTGATTATTGGCGGCGGCGACACCGGCACCGACTGCGTTGGGACATCTATTCGTCACGGTTGCAACAGCGTCACGCAGGTAGAAATTATGCCGCAACCACCCCAAACTCGCGCCGCAGATAATCCCTGGCCCGAATGGCCAAAAGTATATAAAATGGATTACGGCCAAGAAGAGGCAGCAGCAAAATTTGGCGATGATCCGCGCGTGTATATCACAACTGCTACCAAGTTTGAAGGGGACGAAAACGGCCATGTTAAGGCTGTCCACACGGTGGAGGTGCAGTGGGAGAAAAATGAGAAGGGGCAGTTTATTCCTAAGCATATCCCAGGCACAGAAAAAGTGATTCCTGCTCAGTTGGTGTTGCTGGCGATGGGGTTCTTGGGCCCGGAACAGCCTTTGCTTGATGCCCTGAATGTGGAACGCGATCCTCGCAGTAATGTGAAGGCGGATCACGGTAAGTTTGCTACAAGTCTGCCTGGGGTTTTTGCGGCGGGAGACTGTCGCAGGGGTCAAAGTTTGGTAGTTTGGGCCATTAATGAGGGTCGTGGTGCTGCGCGGGCGTGTGATTTGTATTTGATGGGAAGTACCGATCTGCCGGATTAGATGCCGGTTTTTATGATTGTTGAGAAAGTCGATTTCTAAAAAAAATCGGCTTTCTTGATGAAGTTTGCAATAAAATAAATCAAGTTGGCTCTACATCATGGAATCGACGATAATCTATGACTCTTTGACCATTTTCTAAGCGTTTTATAATATCAACAAATCTTTTGTTATAAAGGATATCTTCAGAGCTAAAAGAGTGGCGTGTATGAATGTTTTGGGAAACTGATTCATCAAGGCCGGTGAAAGTGACGATAATTTCTGTTTCTGCTTCGGCTAAAGAAACTTGAGTGCTGTTATAAAGAAGACTATTTTCATCAATTGTGTGCATAACAACCCAACTTAAAGCAAAAATTGGCGATTCGTTTCTAACCAAAGGAAGGTCATAAAAACGACGCATAATATACCCTTCTTTGGTAATTTCATTTCTTAGTAAAGTAACACGAATTTGGGATTGTAAAATAAAGCTGTTCCGCTGGTTTGCAGCCCGAAACATGAATGTAGAAATGCCATTATATTCAGTAATTATTGCAACACGAGAAAACAAAACTTTGGCGGTGGGAATTGAAAATCTAGCAAATAGTATGCCCGTTGCCATTGCCACACCTAATAATCCCACAAAGGCTTCTATAGTAACAAGAACATGAGCGTACAATGTTTTGGGATACATGGAACCATAGCCGATGGTTGCCATTGTTTGAACGCTGAAGAAAAAAGCATCTTGAAATGAGCCTACTTTAGCATTTTCTATACAATTGCCGCCGCCTAAGTAGGCGAAAGCAAATAAAGTATTAACAATAGAATAAGAGAGGGCCAAAACTATAAAAAATTTCGGCCAAGAAATGATAATAAGAAAATGATATAAGTCACTCCAGTGGCGGGGAAAAGAACCTATACGAATGACGTTATTTTGTAAGGTTCGCAAGCCCATACGGGGAATGGGATTTTGTTTTTTCATATACGTTTGTTTTAAAATTAAAAAATTGCTCCACGCTGAGATAAGTCTTGCTGTTGTTGAAGAGTTAAGCCAATGGTATTTTTAAGTTTACAGCCTTCTACAAGGGCCTTTAACCAGATAGTTTCGTTGAGGGTGGCGCCGGTTAAGTCTGCATTGGTTAAATTGGCATTGGTAAAGTTAACAAATAATAAATCAGCGTTAATTAAACAAGTATTTTGTAAGTTTGAATCTGTCAAATTTCCCCGAATAAAGTTAACTCCTTGCAAGTTTAAACCGGCCAATTCCGCCCCTTGAAGGTTAGGAAATTTAACGCGGGTGGGGTTGCCCAAAAATCTCATCACACAGGTGATATTTACTGGGCTGACTGGAAGTTTGGTTAAAAATTCATAGCGACTTAAACCCAATTTTTTGAGAATTTTCAACCTTTCTTCAGGAGATTTTTCTAAAAATTCAATCGAAATCAGTTGTGCTTGTTGTGTAGTAATAACTTGCATAAATTTATGTTTTAAAAACCCGGTTTATTAGATGAACCGGGTTTTTAATTACTTACTTTTCAATTTTGACAGAAATGATTTTGTCGCCTTTACGAATTGCGTTGACAACATCCATATCTTCGGTTTTTCCAAAAACGGTATGTTGACCATCTAAATGAGGTTGGGGAGAGTGACAAATGAAGAATTGACTGCCGCCGGTGTCTCGTCCAGCATGGGCCATTGATAGGCTGCCGGCGAGGTGTTTATTGGGATTAATTTCGCATTTAATTTTGTAACCAGGGCCACCCGTTCCTGTACCCAAGGGACAACCACCTTGAATCATAAAATTAGAGATAACTCGGTGGAAATTTAAGCCATCATAAAACCCTTTTTCTGCCAAATCAACAAAATTTTTAACTGTGTTTGGTGCATCTTTATCAAATAATTCGAGATTGATGGTTCCCTTGGCTGTTTCCATTATTGCGCGAGTCATGTTTTTGTTGTCTTCCTTTGATAATGAACGATTTTTTTTAGGTTTTGCTTGATGAAAAGAGCTCACCCACTGATAAACTATATTAAAGCAAAATCTGTCAAAAGCAAAATTTTTAACATATTTTGTTTTATTTAATGAATCAGCTTACCTATCTCAACAATGAACCAATACTTTGCTACGGTTGCGCGCGGTTTAGAAGCTATTGCGGCACAAGAATTAGAAAAATTAGGGGCAAAAGATATTCGTCCTGAATTTACGGGCGTGTATTTTTCAGGGGATTTAGAGTTGCTTTACCGCGTTAATCTTTGGTCAAGAATTGTTTTTCGTGTATTGGTTCCTATTCGAGAGTTTCGCTGTTTAAATGCTCAAATGCTTTATCGGGAAGTGCAAAAAATTTCCTGGGAAGAATATATCACGCCTGAGCAAAGTTTAGCTGTTAATTGCACTGGCAGTAATGCTCAACTTAATCATACTCATTTTACAGCTTTGCAAGTCAAAAATGCGATAGTTGATCAACAGCGTGATCAATTTGGTGAAAGGTCAAATGTAGATGCCCAAAATCCAGATTTATTAATTAATTTACACATCCATGAAAATCAGGCAATTTTAAGTTTAGATAGTTCTGGGGGAAGTTTACACCGGCGCGGTTATCGTCCCGCAATGGGGATAGCACCGCTAAAAGAAACGCTGGCGGCTGCTATTTTAGAAATGGCAGAATATGATGGAAATTTGACGTTTTATGATCCGCTTTGTGGTTCAGGTACTTTGCCTTTGGAGGCGGGGTTAAAAGCTTTGAATATTGCCCCTGGTTTGTTTAGAGAAAAGTTTGGGTTTATGAGTTGGAAAAATTTTGATCAGGCTTTGTGGGAGAATGTGGTAGGGGAGGCAGAAAAGGCAGATTTACCAGCATTAAAAGCGCCTATTTATGGTAGTGATAGGGATGGAGAAGTATTGAAGCAAGCGCGGACTAATGCTATGAATTGTGGGTTAGGTAAGGATATTCAGTTTAGCGAGAAAGAACTTTATTTTATAGAACCGCCGGCGGATAGTGGGATTCTTATTTGCAATCCTCCCTATGGGGAAAGGTTGGGAGATGCGGAAGAATTGGGAGATTTTTATAAGTTGATGGGAGATGTTTTTAAGCAGCGTTTTAAAGGGTGGACGGCGTATATTTTGACGGGAAATAAGGAGTTAGCAAAACGGGTGGGTTTAAGGACTGCAAAAAAAATGCCGGTGTTTAATGGTTCGATTCCTTGTACTTTGTTAAAGTATGAATTGTATTAAAAAAAGTAACCCCAAAAAACCAGGGATTGAACTCAAACCTTATTATGGGAGGTGCGCTACTAACGCACCTAACTTTAATTAACTGGCATTAAACGCCATCTGCCAAAAATCCTTTTCTAACCTTGCCACATTTAAAAACACTTGTTCCGCTTGATTTTGGATATTTTCTGACGACATTTCCAACGCCGTATCCGCTTGTTTTGCCAACAGTTTCACATATTCCGTAAACCCTGCATTTCCCCATCTTTGAGCAAATTCTTGATAGGGCACCGGCATTTCCCCCAGCAATTGCCAACCTTGATTATAAGCATATTCAATGCTCCAAAGTGCCGTCGCTTGCAACGCATAGGGCATTCCATTTAAACTGTACAAATAAGTGCAATATTCCATGCAAGTTTCCTGGCGGTAAACAGTTAAATCTAAATTGCGTTCAGCCGCTTTTTCTCTAAACCAACTTAACTCATCTTTTAAAGCACATAATCCCGCCAAAATCACATCAAAATCGCGCACCGGCGCCGCCGTTAAAACCCGCGCCACCATCCGCGTAAATTCCACGACAAACAAATAATCTTGCACCAACCAAGTATTAAACTGTTCCTCTTTAATTGTCCCTAATTTGCACTGTTCCAAAAACGGATGAACTGTTGCTTGATTCCAAACTTGCGGATATTTTTGCAGCAGTTTTTCACAGGTTAAAGTCATGTTATATTTTCCAAAATTAGCAGTTTTTAGTTTTTAAAAACCCGGTTAATGTAGGGGTAGTGCCGATTGGCGCGCCCACCCTAATCCAGGTTTTTATGACTTAAGAATCAACTTCAGCTAATTCTAACCAGCGCTCAGTTGCCTTGTCAATTTCTTTCGCCAAATTTTCTACCTTATCATGTAATTCTTGAACCATAGAAATTGCCCCTGCTGGCGGATTATAAAGCTGTCTTTCCGCCTCGGTTTTTTCTGCTTCTAACTGGGCAATTTTCCCTTCCAGCATTTCATATTCCCGCCGTTCCTTTGACGAAAGCTTCCGCTTACCGGCACTATCATAGGAATATTTATTATCCGATTTCCACTTTGTTTTTTCTTCCTTTTTTTCCTTACTTGCAGTTTGTTGAGCTTCCGCTTCTTCCGCTTGTTTATAATCTAAATAAACCGAATAATTCCCAGGATATTGACGAATTACTCCCCCTTCTTCAAACGAAAAAATCGTCTCAACTGTACGATCCAAAAAATAACGATCATGGGAAACTACAATCACACAACCATTAAACTCTTCCAGATACTCTTCCAACACCGCCAACGTTTGCACATCTAAATCATTTGTTGGTTCATCCAAAATTAAAACATTTGGTGCTCCCATCAACACCCGCAACAAAAATAAACGACGTTTTTCGCCCCCAGAAAGTTTTTCAATAGGGGAATATTGCACACTTCCAGGAAACAAAAAACGCTCCAACATTTGCGAAGCACTAATCTGCGTTCCGTCAGCAGTTTTAACAAATTCTCCCTCTTCCTTAATATATTCAATCACCCGCTGATTTTCATTCATTCCCGCCAGCAATTCTTCAGAATGCTGGTCAAAATAACCGATATGAATTGTAGTTCCTAACTCAACTTTTCCCGCATCGGCTTCAACTCTGCCGGTGATAATATCCATCAAAGTAGATTTTCCGCAACCATTTCCACCAATAATTCCCACCCTATCTTCCGGTGTAAAATTGTAAGTAAAATCCTTAACTAAAATTTTTCCATCATAACTTTTAGACACATTTTCTAACTCAATAACTTTCTTACCAATTCTGCGGCCAGGAGTTGAAATTTCCACCTTTCCAAGCCCTTGTTTAAACTCTTTTTCTTGCATTCCTTCAATGCGTTGAATACGAGCTTTCTGTTTCGTACTCCGTGCTTTGGGCCCGCGTTTTAACCATTCCAATTCTCGCCGCAAAACCCCTTTAAATTTTTGTTGCGTACTCACCGCCGACTCTTCAGCTAAAGCCTTTTTCTCCAAATAGTAAGAATAATTACCATCATAACTATAAAAATCTCCCCGATCAATTTCAATAATTCGATTAGTAACTTTATCCAAAAAATAACGGTCGTGAGTAATTAATAAAATCGCCCCACGAAACCGAGTTAAATAAGTTTGTAACCACTCCACAGAAAGCGCATCTAAATGGTTTGTTGGTTCATCCATTAACAAAACATCGGGATCAGCTAACAAAGAACTTGCAAGAGCAATACGCTTGCGATAACCCCCCGAAAGCGTCCCAATTTTTGCCTCAAAATCGACAATTCCTAACTTTGTCAGAATAATTTTTGCATTAGTTTCTAGTTCCCAACCATTCGCCGCATCCATCCGCTGCATCACACTAGAAAGCCGCGACATTAATATACTATCTTCTGGTGAATGAGCAAGTTTATCATTAAGTTCTTCATACTCACGAACCAGCGTCATTTTCTCACCACAATTAGCAAAAACCTGCTCTAAAACTGTGTTATTTTCATCTAAATTAGGGTCTTGGGGCACATAAACAATTTTCACACCAGAATTAACTAAAATTTGACCGCTATCCACAGGTTCGAGACCGGCAATCATTTTTAATAACGTTGATTTTCCTGAACCATTAGTACCAATTAAGCCTACTTTATCTGTAGCACCTAAACTAAAACTAGCTTCTTTCAAAATTTCTTTGATGCCAAAATCTTTTTTAACCGATTGGAGGGTAAAAATACTCATTTCGTTTCTATACGCTACAGACTCTATAACTATTATCGCTTATTTAGTGTCATTAATCATGGTAGGTTGGTTTGGTAAATTGGCTTGCCAAACCCAACCAATTAATTTTATTTAGCCACCTCATCTTGACCATTGCTCAAATTAAATAAAAACGGTGGCATACTATTTTTATCACCACCCATAACCAAAACTTTTGGCATTTGAGCACCACCACTTCGCCAAGCTTCAATGGCTTCTTTTTGCAAAACTAATTGTCCCCCTTGGGCTTTTAAAGTTTCGGCCAAAAGCCTTTGCGCTTCCGCTCTACCTTGAGCACGATTAATATCAGCTTGCGCTTCTTGTTCCGCTTCTTGAGCTATATAAACCGCTCGTTGTGCCCGTTGTTCAGCAATTTGTTTTTCTTCCACTGCTCGCGCAAATTCTGGCGAAAAAGCTAAATCTACAACACTCGTATCTAACACAATAATTCCATACTTTTCTAAACGTTGACCCAAAGCCAAATCAAAGTCTTCTTTAAGTTGACTTCTTTTTGTAATTGCTTCTTCAACTGTTCTCAAAGCTGCTGCAATTTTAAAAGATTCTTGTGTTTGAGGAGCAATAATTTTTGAAACCAAATTTGCTAAACTACCTTGCTTTCTTCTAATTTCCACAACCTGAGTAGGATCTAGCCGAAAGTTAATCGCAAAACGTGCCGATAACTCCTGTAAATCTTTAGTAGAACTTTGGGCCGGTACTTCAAATTTTTGTACCGTTAAATCATACACATCCGCTTTAGAAATTAACGGCGGTTTAACATGAATTCCCTCTAATAAAACTCCATCACGGGCTTTGCCTAAAATACTTAAAACCGCAGCTTCCCCAGGATTAATAATAACATAGGAATCCAACCCAAAAAAAATAACTAACGTTGCTAAAATTCCCAAAACTATTACTTGCCAACTAGTTCCTGACTGGCTTTTCATCTTTTTTTTCTCCGTAATTTTATTCAATTTTATAGCTTAATCTTATCATCTTCCTTCCAAAGCTGCAATCCGCGCCTCAAGTTTATCTATTCTTTCTTTCAATTCAATTACTAAAGTAGCCAGCCTATCAAACATCGATTTCGGAATAGAATTCGGCGCACTATATTCTGGTTCAGAAACCTCCACACGAGGCGCAGAAACCGCAGAATTAGAGCGATTACCCAAACGAGTAACTTGTGATTGTAACTGACTTATTTGCCCTCGCAAGGTAGTAACTTCTGCTTCTAATCTTGAAACCCGCGAATCTACTCCTGATTGAGCGAAAACCGGCCCCCTAGTAATCCCACCAACACCAATCACCACCACAAAAACTACACATAAAAATAATAATTTACTTTTCATAAACCCTCTTTTTATTACTGCATTAATTTACTGTTTACCCCCTTTACTTTTTGCACCATTTTGTGTAGTTAACCCCCCCTACTCCACCCAATTGAAAATAACATATCACCCACACAAAATACCCGCATGATGACGTATGTGGTCTTCGATAAAAGTTGCCACAAAATAGTAATTATGATTATAACCTTCCTGCATTCTTAAAGTCAGAGATTGCTCAGCCTTTTTACAAGCTTCCTCAAACTTTTGTGGCAATAACTGATCTAAATAATCATCCTTTGTTCCTTGATCAATTAAAATTGTTCCCCCATACCGATTAGTTAACACCAACTGACTAGCATCATAGCTACACCAAGCCTCTTGATTTTCCCCTAAATAACTCCTAAAAATTTTTTGTCCCCACTCAGAAGCCATTAAAGCAGAAATAGGAGCAAAAGCAGAAACAGACTTATATTTATCTGGATTTCTCAACGCACAAATTAACGCCCCATGACCCCCCATAGAATGTCCAAAAATGCCTTGCCTTTCTATTTGAGCAGGAAAATTTTTAGCAATAACTCGAGGCAATTCTTCCACCACATAACTGTACATTTGATAATGTTTTTTCCAAGGTTCTTGTGTTGCATCAACATAAAAACTTGCCCCACTTCCCAAATTCCAATCATCATCCTCGCCCGGAGTGCCGGTATTACGAGGACTCGTATCCGGTGCAACAATCATCAAACCATATTCAGCCGCATATTTTTGCACCCCAGACTTCATCATAAAATTCTCTTCCGTCGCCGTTAAACCCGACAGAAAATACAAAACCGGCACCCTTCTTTCCAGCGCCTGCGGTGGAACAAAAACCGAAAAACGCATCTCACAATTACAAGAAGAAGACTGATGAGTATAAAACCCAACCTTTCCACCAAAACACAAACTTTCACTAATCAAACGCACCAATTCTGACATAAAAAATCCCTCCCTATCACTACAAAAAAATCCTTACTTTTATTTACCTAAAAAGTCACAACCGTCCGAATAGAATCACCTCGTTTCATCAAATCAAAACCATCATTAATCTTATCCAAAGGCAAAACATGAGTAATCAAATCATCAATATTAATCTTACCAGACCTGTACCAATCTACAATTTTTGGCACATCTGTTCGTCCCCGCGCACCACCAAAAGCCGAACCTTTCCAAACTCTTCCAGTAACCAATTGAAAAGGACGAGTGCTAATTTCTTGACCCGCCGCAGCCACGCCAATAATAACACTAACCCCCCAGCCTTTATGACAACATTCCAAAGCCTGACGCATCAAATTAACATTACCAACACACTCAAAACTATAATCCGCACCACCACCAGTCAACTCAATTAAATAGGGCACTAAATCTCGATTTAACTCATGGGGATTGACAAAATGAGTCATCCCAAATTTCTCTGCCAAAGCCTTTTTATTTGGATTAATATCAACGCCAATAATCTTATCAGCGCCCACCATTTTTGCCCCTTGAATTACATTTAAACCAATACCCCCCAAACCAAAAACAACCACACTAGATCCAGCCTCAACTTTTGCCGTAAAAATCACCGCCCCAATACCGGTTGTCACCCCACAACCGATATAACAAACCTTTTCAAAAGGCACATCTTTGGGAATTTTTGCTACTGCAATTTCCGGCAAAACCGTATAATTTGCAAACGTCGAAGTTCCCATATAATGATGAATCATTTTACCATCAATAGAAAACCGACTTGTTCCATCCGGCATTAACCCACGCCCTTGAGTTTCTCGAATTGCTTGACAAAGATTAGTTTTTCTGCTTAAACAAAACTTACATTCCCGACATTCAGGAGTATAAAGAGGGATAACATGATCACCAACTTTAACACTCTTAACTCCCTCCCCTATTTCCACAACAATTCCTGCCCCTTCATGGCCTAAAATTGCAGGAAATAAACCTTCTGGATCAGTTCCAGAAAGCGTATAAGCATCCGTATGACAAATGCCAGTAGCTTTAATTTCCACCAACACTTCCCCAGCTTTTGGCCCTTCCAATTTCACCGTTTCAATACTCAAAGGTTTACCGGCTTCCCAGGCAACTGCTGCTTTGACATCCATAATTTTTGTTCGAGTAATTTATTGCCATCAAAACTATACCATTCAAATGCAAAAAAATAGACTAAGTTAATAACTTAGCCTACAAATCTTAATCTATTTAGCCCTACTCAAAAAAACTATTACTTAATAAAAGTCCATTCTAAAACCTGTATAGGTGCCACTAGCAAAGCTTCCGTGAGTTCCTTACTACTATCAAACTTAATTTGATTAAGATTACTCGCTTCCACATTCACCGTAAACTGTTTTTTTTCAAAAGGCCAAGGTGTTACCGTCACCGTCTTATCTTCACGCTGCATCACTTCATAGCGAGTGCCATCGGGCCAAGTTGTAATTTCCAAACAACGCTCACGATCTGGTAATTTATGCTGACAAAGAATTAAAGAAAGCCGATCACACCAGCGAAAAAACGCATAAGCTTTATCCGCTTCTTCCTTACTAATTCCTAACTCCTTGCGCCACTTTTTTTGATTTACTAATTGCTCATCCAAAAAACTATCAAATTCTGCTAACTCTCCGCGCCTAACTTCATTAAGAAAACTCATGTGCATAGAAATTAACAACGCCACCCACCGGCCCCGATAGCGAGCATTTTGGGTAAAATCTCTCATTTTAGGAAGTTGAAAATCTTTCTCCAAAGTAAAATCTAAAGGAGCACCGGCAGAAGTCAAATGATTTCCTTCCCATTCCTTTTCTAAATCATCATGGTGGGAAATAGCAGCCACAGTTTCATATAAACGAAGCGGAGATTCTTCTTTCTTCCATTGTCCTGCTAATTGAGCAGCCAACAAAGCATGAGCGCGGTGGTAAATAATTTCCCAACCCGTCTCTATCAAATTGACAATCATAATAAATTATGCTCTCCGCAATTTAAAAATAGTTAGATTTTTTGTTTACAACATTTCTCAAAACATGAGGCTTCTGAAAAATAGAAAACCTCATGTTTTTACTAAAATCTGGCATAGTATTAATACACAAAAACTAAGCCATTTTCTTCCACAACCAAAGCGTTTTTATCGGCGCTTAAATTACTTGTATTATCTAACCGCACCTCCAAAACTCCGGCGTCAGACATAGCCTGAGAATTTACAGAAATAAGTCCACCATTGGGACGATGAAACGTCAAAGTCAACGGCATTTTTAACTGCGTTAAATTCACTTCACCATCAACGGAAAGAAAGCGGGGCTTAGTATCTTCAACAATTTGATAAGTAATGGGATCTCCCGTTTGATTAATCAGTTTTACACTCAATTGACCATTCACCGGCATCACCCGCATCATCGCGCCTTGTTGGTTTTCTGGCAAAGGAATACCCACTGGCTGGTCTGTTTGTTGACTCACCTGCTGAGAATTTCCCGTTTGTTCTGCCACACCGGCAAAAGAACTGCCCATCACCCCCAAAACCAAAGCCCCCGAAAGAATAGCTACTAACCGAATAGTTTTCTTCATCAACAATTCAGGGTAATTCATAAAAACCTCCTCAAGCTATTGCTAAACTTTTGAAAAATGCCCAATAAAGGATGAAAAAAAACCTTAATTTTTGACTTCATCCTATGTACTAAACCGGGTAAAAAACTAAGACTCATAGTGGCTGCTAGTACCAATTACACCAACTTTGTGACGGAAACTTAACTCGCCACCATACCAGCCAGTAATTCCCAACAAAGTCGCCACTACTAAAGAAATTCCTAAACCCCAAGGCATAATAAAACCCGCAGGGTTGTCAAGGCGCATTATCCAATTAACAAGCGACAAAAGCATCACCAAAACATTACCACCCATGTGAAGCCAGCCGGCGCTACGTTTGCGAACTCGTTTAACTTTAAAAAAGTCCAAAAATCCTGTAATAGCCGCCGCAATACCGGCCACAAAACCACTACCTATCAACCAAAGAGAAGCCCTCGCCCAAAAAGGATCATTAGTTAACCAATAACCAACATCACTACCAAAAGCACCCACTAAAAAAGCAATGGGAAAAAGCACAATTGCAGGGTGTAGGGGATGACCGGCAATATTAACGCTACTGGGAATACCACTGTCGTGATACTCGCTATTATGCGTTTCAATCACCGGCGGAATATTTGGATAAGGGGTAGTGTTACGTTCGGTTGTTTCCATGCTTTGTTACCTAATTAAACCTTGACAATAATGGATAATAAATTTTGCAAATCAGCCGTTAAGACTGAGTTGTTTTGCTTACTTTCCACCGGCTTTTAAACGTAGAGCCGGTATATTTCTTTTGTAACCCTTGCACCCCCTTTTCCAAATCCCCCTAGGGAAATAACCACACAAAACATCTCTTGACTATTCCGTGAAAAATCATCCCTTTTTTTAAAATTTTACCCTCCTAAGAGAGATGCAAAAACTTAAGTTTTTCTCATGGTGTGAGATAAAATATGGCTGATGAAGGTCAATTTTTCTAAGCTTAATTTTCTAATACAGAGCGCAAAATCCAAAGGTTTTTTTCATGGATATATAATTGCTGAATCAGCACAAAAGCAGTCACTTGATCATCAGCTTGCTGAGCCAAACGCAACACTGTACGCACAGTGCGTATCACCGCCTCATGCCCTTCTAAAGCCGAAATAATCATTTTTTCCGCTGAAAGTATATCCTCAGTTTCTTCGATGACACTCAAACTATAAAACTCCGCAAAACTTGCCGGTGTAGGAAACCCCAAAGTGCGGATACGCTCAGCAATTTTTTGTAGAGCATTTGATAGTTGTGCATTTTGTTGCTCAAACAACTGACGCAGCACAAAAAACAAAGGCCCTCTGACATTCCAGCAAAAATTATTAGTCTTAAGATAAAGCGTATAAGTATCTGCTAAAACCCTGCAAAGTCCAGCCGCTACTTCTTGGCGTTTTTCCGGTTCAATGCCTAAATTTATGTCTGAAAAAACTGGCAAACTTTCCCCAGAGTTAAATGTCATATTAACTCAACCTATAATAGTTTATTTTCACCGGCGAAAAGCCGCCAATTTTCTCTTTAATCTTAAAGAAAAGACTGACAGCAAACCATTGAAAATAAATGATAGTTTTTTGTTAAAAACATTAAAAATTAGTTAAATAAACCCAACATCAAATCAACCCTGACAAAATAAATTAATTCGTTAACTCCATTAAAAACAAAAATCCCCTTAACAGGAATCAGTCTAAAGGAGTAACCCACCAAAAATACATTGTTTGAGCCAAACCCCAACAGCCAAAAAGACAAAAAATCAAGACATATACTTAACAACCAACCTCAACAGCTATCAAGGCCCAAATTCTTAGCTGGCAATCGGCAACGAATTGTAATTTAATGTTATTTTAATAAAGTCTGTATTGACAAAAATGATAAAAGTCAAGAGAGCAAGCTTAGATAGCGTCTTCCTGTGGGCAGAACTTCGCACCAGCAAGACCTATCAAAAAGCGTGATTTAGATGAGCCAATCTGCTCCAAGCGCCAGAGCGCCGCTTGAAGAGTGCCTCGTCAAGATTCCTGGGAAAAAGGAGGACTTGGGCGTAAATGATTTGCACTCAAACAACTATGGCATTTAACCCTCATTTTAAGACCGGCGTGGAATCTCCTGACAGAGTTCCCTTAGTTTTGGCTGTCGATGACGACGAAGACAACTTGCACCTAATGGCTCAATTTTTGGATTTATTTGGCTACAGGTCGCTTTTAGCAGCCGACGGTAAAACGGCGCTTTTTTTGGCCGAAAACCACCAACCCGACTTAATTTTGGCAGATATTCTCTTACCCGATATGAAGGGTTTAGAATTGATTGGCCTACTCAAAAACAACCCAACCACTCTTAAAATTCCAGTCGTAGCCGTCACTGCCTTGGCACAAGAAGAAGACCAACTGCGAATTCTAAAAGCCGGTTGCGTTAGCTATCTAAGCAAGCCCTATTTATTAGAAGACCTCGAAACAATTGTAAAAGCACAGTTAAATCTCACGAGGATTCTTTTTTAGCAGGGGTTGTGGAAGGGCGTTCCCGAAACTGAGGGGCTCTTTCTAACACCACAATAGTGCCGGTGCGACCGGTATCTAATTTTGCGTTGGTGAGCAAATCTAGTACGGGAATCTTTAACACTTCCTCCAGAAGTTCTTTGAGTTGGACTTGAATCATATCATTTAACTCAGAGCGCACTTGCTTGGCTAATTCTTCTTGACCGTTTTCTGCTAACAATTGCTCAGGTTTTGTAATGGAATCCTCCAAAACAATAGAAATTTTGTCATCACAAATTTGGCAGTCAATTTTCGTGGGCTTGTGTCCCAATTGGGTGCGGTACAAAGCCTGGATGCGTTGCGAGAGAGTTCTCTCAAGTTGGCCGCGTGTAAAGGTGGAATCGTCTGGCATAGATCACAGGGAAGCACAAAAAGAATAGACAGAAACATTAACCATCATCAAGACAGTTATCTCAAGATTACCATAACTTGTTGAGCTTGTATGTTCGCTCTCTTGAATGATTTCAGCAAAACCAAAAGGCAGAAATCAAGGAAATATGGGTAAAAATAGCTCTCAGTAGATACGTCCATCTAGTTTTAACAGTCAACAAAAGCTTAACAACCGGCAAAGGAAGAGTCACGCCCCAGGGAGATTTAAGAGATGATACTAAATCGGATTTTGATGCTTATGTTTTGATAAAAATACGGGATTGGCCCTTGAATAAATTATTGTTTTCTAGCTCAAATAGACACGGATGTAGATAAGTTAATTTTTAAAACTAGAATTGGGATGAAAAAGTCAAAAATTTAATAGGCAAAAGAATAAAAAAAGGGAGTTAAATTTCTCCCTTCTGTTGGCCTAGAGGTGCAGTTTTTCAAAAGTTAGCACTAGCCTTAACAATTAACTGAAGCAAAAGCCCCTAGAGCACCGCCAGAAAACCGGCACCGGCACCGGCAATGGCCGAAGTTAAAGCCGTGAAAAACAACCACCAAGCAGCAGATTCAGCAGCTTTGCGAGTTTCTTCCGCAGACTTTTGGGCTTGTATTTTCAAATCTTCTAAACGTTGCTGTGCGGATCTTTGTAAACCTTCAGCGCGTTGCAAAACATTCGTCCGAGCCCCCTCAATTTGGTCAATAATTCGATTAGCATCAGCTTCGGAAATATCTTCGCGGGAACTCATAATTGCCACCAAAGTATCCCGGTTGAAGTGAGAGAGACGATCTCGTAACGAATCAAAACCGGCCTGTGGATCGTAAAACAACTTCCGCACATCGCGGCGAATGCCCTCATAATTTAATTCGGGCCGGTCAAGAGAATTTAAATAATCACGAATTCGTCCCAAAATTCCATCAATTACCGATTTAACACGGTCTTGGACTTTTTGAATTTGCATCACCACAGAATCGCGTACGGCAAAAATTTGATCAGCAATGCGGTTTGCTTCTTGCTCAGAAATATCTTCCCGTTGCGATAAAAGTGCCACAAAAGTTGAACGGTCAAAATGAGACAAACGTTCGCCCAAAGATTGAGCACCAACAGAAGGATCGTGTAGCAACAATTGTAAATCTCGCTTGATAGCTTCCGGGTTTAATTCATCCTTGCCGGTGGAACGCAAATAATCGTAAAGAGTACCTTGAAAATCACGGACTTGTTGTTGGACTCGTTTCGCAACCCGACGCGGGGCACGAATAATATTAGCGATGGTATCTTGCACCGAGTCTATAATTTCATTGACTTGAGTTTCGCTGATATCTTCCCGTTGAGAAAGTAATTTTACAAGCGTATCGCGGTCAACTTGAGAGAGACGATCTCGCAAAGATAAAGCACCCGTTTTTGGATCGGTGAGCAGTTTAGTTAAATCACGTTGAATACCTTCAGGGTTGAGTTCATTTTTGCCGGTATTTCGCAAATAGTCAGCGATGGCAGACGTGATGTTGTCGTACTGTTGTTTGGCTTGATCAGCTACAGCTTTGGGAGCATAAACTACATTATTCCAGCTTGATTCGATGCGGTCGATAATGTTATTTACTTCATCTTCGCTCAAATCTGGACGCTGAGATAGCAATTGAACAAGTGTATCGCGGTCAAAGTTAGAAAAACGTGCCCGTAATGCCCACATTCCTGCTTGGGGGTCGTTGAGCAAGGTTTGTAAATCGCGTTTAATGCCTTCGGGGTTGAGTTCTGCTTTGCCGGTGGAACGCAAGTAAGATTCGAGTTTTTGCCGGACTGCCACGAGTTGAGCGTTGGCTTTTTCCTGTAATTCTTGCGACTCATTTAAGACAAGATTGCGGGAATTTTCCAAGCTAAGCAAAATTGATTCGGCTTCATTTTCTGTCAAATCTTGGCGAGTTGAAAGAATTTCCAACAAGGTGGGCCGGTCAAATTGTTTGAGACGATTTTGCAATTGTTCAAAACTGATATCGGCATCTTGCAAAAGTGGTTTAAAGTTTTGCTCAATGGCCCCGACGGTTAGATTTTGTTTTGGTGTAAAGCGCAGATAATCTTCGACTTTATCGCGAATTTCTATGGCTTTTTCTTCTTCTTCGGCTGCACTTACGACGTATAAAATTTCGCGTCGTACGGCTTCCATTGTGTCAGCAAGTTGTTTAATTTTTGCTTGGGTAAAGACTCCGCGACTGGCGAGTTTTTGGCTAAAATAAGTGCGGTCGAGTTGTTCTAGTTCGCGGCGAATAGTGGCGGGGG
>DATNQM010000022.1:0-673803 GCA_036704045.1 Halomicronema sp.
GTGTTGGAGTGGGTTTTGGTGCCGGTGTTGGAGTGGGTTTTGGTGCCGGTGTTGGAGTGGGTTTTGGTGCCGGTGTTGGAGTGGGTTTTGGTGCCGGTGTTGGTGTTGGTGTTGGAGTGGGTTTTGGTGTTGGTGTTGGAGTGGGTTTTGGGACTGGAGGAGATGCCGATGTAACTTTATTATCGCCCGCAGACTTAGGAGGAATTCCAGACACAACCGCCGTTTCCCCAGAAGTTAAAGGTGCCGGTGTTTCCTGTACAACAGCCGGCTTAGAAACCAGCGGTTGATCTGCATAAGGTGGAGAGACTTCTTTTTCCGGCGCATCTTCAGTAGAGACACTCACTACATCTATAGGAATTAAATCTTGTTCTTGTTCCATAGCGCGGACGCTGACGATACCAAAACGCCCCAACCAAAACACAAAAAGATGAATTGTCACAGAGACGAAAAATACCACAACCCAAGTCACCTTTGAATCTTTGTGTTGGGGGTTAATAGGCGGTTCAGTTGGAAAGCTAGAAGCCATATTTTTTAAAAAAAGAGAAAATTATCATTTGTCAAAATTTCTGTATTTTTTGACACTAGTCATCAAAAGTGATTTATCAAAAATAATTTAGCGATTTTTTCTAATCACAACTTAATAATCTCCTTTATATACATTGCTTTATCTGGCTTTTTATCCCTAATTTCCATTCATTAACTATCATGAAGCAAGCTATTTTCTTCCACAGAATTCACCACAAAAGTTAAAACTGTTTCATCAATACCCTTTAACTTCAAAGGCTGAAACTTTGTAATTTCATCTTCCTCTAAATAATCAGCCACCGCCGCTGAAACCAAAATACTACCCGGATCAGCCGCTTCTTGTAAGCGCGCCGCAATATTCACCGATGGGCCAATGGCAGTATAATCAGCACGTTGATTACCACCAAACATCCCCACAACCGCCGTACCCTGGTGAATACCACAGCGAAAGCGAATAGGAGGAACATCTTGTGTTCCCACCAAACCTTGTGTTTTCCAGCGTTCGTTTAACTTTACCAAAGCTTGCTGCATAGAGCGTGCGGCATCTACAGCCCTGCGTGCTTGTTCATTAGAGCTAACTTCTTCTGGTGTGCCAAATAATGCCATAACTGCATCGCCAATAAATTTATCAACGGTGCCGCCATTCTCAAAAATTGCCCGTGTCATTTCTGTTAAATATTCGTTTAGAACTTCTGCCACACGACGAGAGCGTAGTGTATTTGCTAGTTGAGTAAAGCCGACAATATCGCTAAACAAAATTGTAATTAAACGCGGTTCTGGACGCAAATCTAATAATAGTTGACCGGCGGCAGCTTTGGTAACTAAAGGCGGTGGTAAAAACCGGCGTAATACGGATTCTGTGAGATAGGTATTGAGTTCTTTTACTTGTCTTTCTTGGTCTTTTAGGGCAAGCAAATTTCGGACAGTTGCTAATAGTTCTCTGTCATTAAATGGTTTAGCCAAATAACCATCGGCTCCTTTTTCTACGCCTTCAAGACGGGTATCTTCATTGACTTTTGCTGTTAATAATATAACTGGTGTTGATTTTAAGGTTTCATTTTCTCGGATCATCCGAATCATATCTAAACCAGATACTAAGGGCATCATTAAGTCTGTGATAATTAAATCGGGTTGTTGAGAAAGAGCAATTCGGAAACCTTCGGCACCATTGCGAGCCAAAATGACATTATACCCTTGTTGTTTGAGTATTCCAGATACATAACTTCTAAGGTCGGGGTTGTCATCAACAAATAAAATATTGTGGTTTGTATTGATTGGTTGAGGTGTTTCTTGAGGTGATGATGTAGGGGTTTTATTGTTACCTACAGACTCAAAAGTTTCGGAATGAGCGGCTAAATTATTAGTAAATTCTTCACTTAAAAGTGCTAGTTGGTCGGTATCTTGTTCTAGTTCGATATCGGCTAATTCGATAGTGGAACGAGAAGGTAGTAAGCCGGTGGGGACTTCGATGATTTGATCTGGTGGTAAATGAGCGGTTCCCATTTGTAGCCAGATGGTAAAAGTGGTGCCGTTTCCGTAGATGGATTCTACACTAATTTGGCCTTTGTGGAGTTCGATTAATTCTTTGACGAGGGCTAGTCCTAAACCGCTGCCTTCATAGGACCGGCTTGCTGAACCTTCTGCTTGACGGAAGCGTTCAAATAAATGAGGTATTTGATCGGCACGAATGCCGATGCCGGTGTCTTTTACTTGTAGTAAACAGTGGTCTCCTGCCGGTTTTAAGCTAACAGTAATTGCACCGGCCCTAGGGGTAAATTTCATGGCATTTGACAGCAGGTTATAAAGTACCTTGTCAAATTTTTCTAGGTCTAAGTAGACGGAGGGACATTCAAAAAGTTGAGTGTGAACTTGAATGCCTTTTCTTTCGCAATAGGGACGAAAGGAATCTACAGTTTGGGTGACAAAATCTACTAAGTTACAAGGGCGAAATGTGGGCTGCATTTTACCGGCATCAATGCGTTGTAAGTCTAGTAATTGATTTACTAAACGCAATAGTCGCCTGGAATTTCTTAGGGCAATATCGGCTTGTTCATAAGGTAAGGAGGTTTGCTGACTGACGGCGGTTTCTAGGGGGCCGATCATCAGGGTTAAAGGGGTGCGAAATTCATGGGAGATGTTTTGAAAAAATTCGGTTTTAAGCCGGTCGAGTTCGATTAGTCGTTCGGCTTGCTGTCGGGTTTTTTGATAAAGTCTTGCCTGCTGTACGGCAATGGCTGCTTGGGCGGCTACGGCTTGGGCCAGTTCAATTTCCGAGGGTTCCCATTGGCGGGGTCTGTGGGATTGGCGTAGGGAGATACTACCAATAATTTGTTCGTCTGTGACCAAGGGTACTACGAGTAATGCTCTGGCCGGTGCCCGCAGGGGCAGGTCAAAAACATTAAGTTCTGGTTTAGCTTCTAAATCGCTGACTACGACCGGCTGTTGTGTTGTTAAGAGTTGTAACAAAACAGGATTGCCCCGAATCGGTACTACTGATCGAGGTAAAGAGGGGTTGACAATAGAAGCTTTTTGTGTATTTTGGGTCGTTGGAAGTGTGGGTGCAGCCTTCTTAGAGCCGGTGCCATCGTGAAGAACGTCATAAAGTCCGACACACTGGACATATTCATCTTGCTCTGTCCACAACGAAAGGGCACAACCGTCAGCATGAAGGGCAACTCCTAGCTGCTGGGTAATGGCTCCAAAAATATCTTGAGGGTTGAGAGTTGAGCGAATAGCTGAGGTAATGGTATTAATAAGGGCTTCGCGTTTAGCAAGGGCTGTGGCGAGTTCAAAGGCTCTGGCTTGGGCAAGGGCGAGGGCAGCTTGATCGGCTACCATGACTACCATTTGCACTTCATCGTCTTGCCAGTTGCGGGGCGTGCTGTATTGGTGGAGAGCTAAGACGGCCATCAGTTCAAGCCGGCAATACAATGGCACGACGAGGGTAGAGGAAATATTGGCTGCTTGATAGATTTGCAGGCGGTTTCGGGCTTCGTCTGTGTGGGTAAAGCGGTGGTCAGTTTCGACGTTGTTAATCACTTCAACGTCGCGGGTATCCCAAACGGTTTGAGCAAGAAAGGCGGCTTCGGGGCCGGTGTTTGCAGTGTTGTCTTTTTTCTTGCCGTTTTCGTCTTTTTGGTAAATGAACCATTCCTCTTGCAAATGGTCTTCTCGGACGGGACGCAAAATGCAGCAGCTTACTTCAAACATTTGGCCGACGGTTTCGACGATGGTTTGAAGGATCTGCCGATAGTTGGTGCGTGAGCGGATCGTGTTGGTGACGACGTTAAGGAGAGATTCTTGGCGCAGGGTTCGGCAAAGTTCTCTTGTCCTCGTTTTGAGGACGTTGTGGGTGTCTACGGCCTGTCTGACAAGGACTTTTAGGCTTTCTGCATCCCAGGGTTTTGTAACGTATTTGAAGACTTTGCCGCTGTTGATGGCGTCTACTAAGTCTTCTACGTCTGTGTAGCCGGTGAGAATAATGCGAATGACATCGGGATATTGGGTGGCGGTGAGGCTGAGAAATTCTGTGCCACTCATTAAGGGCATCCTTTGGTCGGAGATAATGACGGCAATATCTCTTTCTGAGGCGAGGATGTCTAATGCTTCGGGGCCCGATGAGGCGCTCAAAACTTTATACTCCTCGTGAAAGGTGCGGTATAGCAGATCGAGGTTGTCTGGTTCGTCATCAACGACCAGGATTTTTGTTTTGCTGTTTTTTTGGGATGTCATGCACTGCTCCCTGCCGGCAGTAAGGGCGAAGACCGTCTGCTTATAGTGCGTCGCTTTTGGCGACTTTTGCTAAGGAAACCCTCGATGTTTCTGGTTGGTTTTGAGAAAACTTCCGGGCTGTTCGTTGGAGTTGGATTTTTAATTGTATATTTTGCGCTCATCTCTTCGGTAATATCTCATGCAGGTTTATGGCCTTCTTACTCCCTATTGGGAATTAGTTTACCTATGGAAGATTTTCACCGCACTTACTAAGATAAGGTCGCTTAAGTTGGCTTGGGCAGACGGGCGTTTTTGTTGGTCATAATTAATGATGGTAAGCCCAGCCTTAGTAGACTGTTGTCTTACTTGGATGTTTATAACCACAGACTCAGAGCTAAGGCAATTGCAGCTGGGTCGGTGCTCGTTTAACCGGGCCAAATTTTGCGAGATGCACGCTTACGGGCGTGCTGGTATTTTTTTATGGCGGTGCTTTTTCTTTTGATGCACTCCTGTTTTTTACGATCCTAATACAGCTTTTGATCACAACTGATGCTCTTACTGACTGTACAGTTGTTTTAAGTGGCTCTTTTCGCTGATTTGGCTGAGGTAATGAATGTGTTTGCTCTTTTTGGAATCTGTTTTTGATGTAGCATCTGGGTGGGTGGTCTAATTTTTTTTGCAATTTTCTCTGGTGACGCTACCCTAACGGTGTTGCCATGTTTTTTCATTTGTTGTGAATCCTTGCTTTGGTTTTCCGATGCACCGTCGGCCTCTTGAAACTGGCTCTGAGCCGGCATATTCTGTTTTTTCTGTGCGTGAGGCTATTTCTGCTGATCTGCCGGCGATGGCGGATCTGCTGAGTGATAGCTTTCACTCGCGTGAGGGTTTGATGGGTTGGACTTTCCCGTTTTTACGAATGGGAATTTATGAAGATTTACGCCACCGCCTCCGTGAGCGTCGCAGTTCTTATGTTTGTTTTGTGGCTTTAGCTGCTATGGACGCTTCTCCAGATAACCAACCTCTGGTGGCGGGTACGGTGGAAATGTCTTTGCGGCCTTCTTTTTCTTTTATGGGTTTGCCTTCTCCTCTTTCTCAAGGCTCTGGAGGGCCTGGGTTGGCGGAGTTTGGCTCTCAATACCCCTATGTCTCTAATTTGGCTGTTAGCCCTGTCTATCGTCGGCAGGGTGTGGCTAAGTTGTTGTTGGCTGCTTGTGAGAGGGTGGCTGTTCAGTGGGGTTATTCTTCTGTGTATTTACACGTTTTGGAAAATAACCACCATGCCCGCCGTCTTTATTTTAAGGTGGGCTATCGTCTTGTGGGTATTGATGCTGGTGGCTTTTGTTGGCTTTTGGGTCAGCCTAGGCGGTTTTTGCTGCGTAAATCTATCAATGTCAATGCTTAGGGGTTTATCTGTTTGGGTGTTTTGCTGTTTGTCTAAACTTTCTGGTTGTTTGCTTTTACTATCTAAAATCTAATTTCTAAAATCTAAAATGGAAGGTGTTGTCACGAGCATAGCGCTAAACCGAATCCATGAGGACTGAACAACCGGCACGCATTTGTATTCTTGGTGGAGGCTTTGGAGGTCTTTACACGGCTTTGCGCTTGAGTGAGTTTCCTACTAAGGCTCTCCACAAACCGGAAATTGTTTTAGTTGACCGCAATGACCGTTTTTTGTTTTCTCCCCTGCTGTATGAGTTGGTTTCTGGTGAGTTACAAACTTGGGAGATTGCTCCTCCGTTTGAGGAGTTACTTTCTAATACCGGCGTGCGTTTTATTCAAGCTTCGGTTTCTGATATCAATATTGATTCGCGCCAGGTTCTCCTAGATAATGGCTCTTCTGTTAACTACGACCGGCTTGTTTTGGCTATGGGGGGTGAAACTCCTCTTGATAAGGTACCTGGTTGTGATTTATACGCTCTGCCTTTCCGTACGGTAACGGATGCTTATCGTCTCCAAGAACGTTTACGGGTTTTGGAACAGTCAGAGAAAGATAAAATCAGGGTTGTGATTGTTGGGGCCGGTTATAGTGGGGTGGAGTTGGCTTGCAAGGTGGCTGACCGTTTGGGTAGTCGCGGTCGTGTGAGATTGGTAGAACTTGGTGATACAATTTTACGCACGAGTGCGGAGTTTAACCGTGAGGCGGCTTCTTCGGCTCTGGAAGCTCGCAAAGTTTGGATAGATTTAGAAACTAGTGTGGAAGCTGTGGGCCCTGATACGATTTCTCTGGGGTATCGCGGTGTGGTGGATGAAATTCCTGCGGATCTGGTTTTGTGGACGGTTGGAACTAAGGTTGTGCCGGTTTTGGAAAATTTACCTCTTAAACAGAATGCACGAGGTCAATTTACTGTTAGTCCGACGCTGCAAGCTATTGAACATCCCGAAATTTTTGTGCTAGGAGATTTGGCAGATTGTGTTGATGTGAGTGGATCTAAGGTGCCGGCAACGGCTCAGGTGGCTCTCCAACAAGCTGATTATGCGGGCTGGAATATTTGGGCCTCTTTGACAAATCGGCCTTTGTTGCCTTTCCGTTATCAGTCTTCTGGGGAAATGATGACTTTGGGTATTGATAATGCGACGCTGACAGGTTTGGGCATCAAACTTGATGGTACTGCTGCTTCTTTGGTTCGCCGGCTTGCCTATCTCTATCGAATGCCAACTTTTGACCACCAGCTTAAAGTTGCTTTTAATTGGATTGCTCAACCTCTGCGAGATTTGCTGTCTAATACTTAAAGGATGATATTTTAAGGTTCATTGTTCAGGATGCCTAACGGTTGTCATCTGAACAATGAAACTTGAAAAAAGCTGTTAAAGGTTGTGAGGAATGCAAAAACAAAAACCAAAGGTGATTTTTTTGGATGCGGTTGGTACTTTGTTTGGTGCTAAAGAAAGTATCGGCGCTTTGTACGCGCAGGTGGCTTTACAGTTTGGAGTTAATGCTGAAATATCTTTACTAGAAAAAGCTTTTTATAAAAGTTTTCAGACAGCGCCACCGGCTTGTTTTCCTGGGGTTAACTTTGATGATATTCCTCAGCGGGAGTTTGAATGGTGGTATGAGGTTTCTAAAGCAACTTTTCAGGGGGCGGGTTATTTTTCTAAGTTTGCTAATTTTGATGGTTTTTTTGAAAAGCTTTTTAATTATTTTGCAACGGCTGAGCCTTGGTTTGTCTATCCTGATGTGGTGCCGGCTTTGGAAAATTGGCGGCAGGTTGGCTTTGAGTTAGGGGTTGTGTCAAATTTTGATTCTCGGCTTTATCAGGTTTTAGAATCGTTAAATTTGGCGAGCTATTTTTCTTCTGTGACTATTTCTACTCAAGTGGGAGCGGCTAAACCTGATGAGAAAGTGTTTTTGACAGCTTTAAAAAAACATAATTGTTTGGGAGTTGAGGCTTGTCATATTGGCGATAGTTTTAAGGATGATTATTGTGGAGCAAAGTCTGCCGGTTTACAGGCTATTTTGATTCATAGATAATTGGTAATTGATATTTTTTAAATGGATTGTGGAGGAAAAAATATGAATAAACAGGCAATTTATGAAGGTGGTTGTCATTGTGGGGCTGTGAGATTTAGGGTCAAAGTAGATAAACATCAAGCAACTATTTGTAATTGTTCAATCTGTACAAAAAAAGGATTTATACATTTAATTGTTCAGGCTTCTGATTTTAGTTTATTGCAAGGAGAAGAAGCTTTAACAACTTATACTTTTAACACCGGCACCGCAAAACATACCTTTTGTCGGACTTGCGGTATTCATTCTTTTTACCGGCCCCGTTCCCATCCTGAAGGCTTTTCTGTTAATGTACGTTGTTTAGATAACAATGTCATAGATCAATTTGAAGTTATCAGGTTTGATGGGCAAAACTGGGAAAAAAATATTGAGAATTATCATTCAGAAGTACCTTAATTATTTTGGTGTTGGTTTGGGGCCGGCGGACACAGCCCCTAGATTACCACTGAGCTAAAATTTAACATCTAAAAATTAAAAAAAAACCCAGTTTTTTTGAAACTGGGCTAAAAATTTTGATTTAGAAAGAGAGGAAAAGACTAAAGAGAAGAAGCCAATTGTTTAGATTCGTTTTCTAAAAGTTTTAACAATTCTGCATCTCCCCGTGCTTGGGCGGCTTGCATCCGCTTTTCTAAAAGCTGGTAAATGTGGGCGCGGTGAGTTTGGGCCACTTCTGAGCGCATATTGTGGCGGTAGAGGGAAGCAGGAGTGGGGGGAGGTGCCGTAACGGTAGCAACACTATTGTTGTTGTATGTAACTCCACGATACTTAAGGTCAGGTGTTGGTGGGGGCATGGGGATATGTCTGGGTTGACGCACTGTCCAAGCTTGTCCGCGATATTTACCACCAATATCTCCATCGATCATGTCTAGGGTTGGAGATTCGTCTAAGTAACGGCTTCCGCGATAAGAAAGTTTCATATCTTGATTGTGATTGGAACGACCAGATCCGAAATTGCTTGAGAGGTGCATGGCTATCAAAAAAATAATTTTCTATTTCTGTATTCTATTTTACCATTTGCCAAAAAAAATGTCAGGGTAAATAAACTTAATGTTTCTTAAAAAGGAGGGGGAAGATGGCCGGTAAGTATCCCGTCATCCTCCCCCAAAAGATATATAAATGTCGTTTTACCACTTCTTATAAGGAAGAAATTTACCAGACATAGTAATTTTTACTCTGTCGCCTTTGGGGTCTTCTTCTTTGTCAACGTCTAAGGTAAAATCAATGGCGCTCATAATGCCGTCACCAAATTTTTCATGGATGATTGCTTTGAGGGGCATTCCATAAACTTGCATAATTTCGTAAAAGCGATAAATGAGAGGATCGGTGGGGACAAGGGGCCCTAAACCTTTAACGGTAGGTTCAGTGAGGGCACTGGTAATTTCTGGATCAAGGGCGAGGGCTGCGGAGATTTTTTCGGCTTCTTCAAGGGAGGCTGTGGCTTGCCGATAAAATAAGGCTGCGATCCAAACTTCATCACGGCCTAAGATTTTTTCTAAGTCGGCAAAGCTAAGTTTTTTGGCTTTTTTGGCTGCTAATAGTTGGGCGGTAATTTCTGTGTTGTCCATAGAAGGGTTCCTAATTGTAATGTTGGTAGTTATTCTGCCAGAGAACGGGTCATTTAGCGCTTTTTTCAACTGATTTTTGTGGAATTCAAGGGTAATATAGCGGTTTTCAGTTATCTACTATACGAAAACGGGTTTTAAAAACCAGGTTTATAAAATAAATCGGGTTTTTGGTTTAGTGTTGTGCTGTGAAAAGTTCTATAGAGGCATTGTTTGTCAATTTTGAAGGTGGGAAACTAGGATTAATTTTCTGTTTTTCTAGGCTTGTTTATATTGCTAGATTTCACTAATTCCAGCTTTTAAGTTGCGAAGCCATTTTAGTAGGGCATTAGCCAAGCGAGTGCCAACTTGGGCACCATCGAAGCCAAAGCCTTGATCATAAATGCTATCGGCCAGTAATTGTCGGCCTTTATCGGTTAGGGAAATAATTTTACGGCGGTTTTTTAGGACGGTGATTGTGGCACCTTCTTGTTCTAATTGTTCGTAGACTTTTTTATATTGAGAGGCTTTTTCGTATTTGCGTTTTAGTTTTTCTGTTAGTTCACTTTTTTTTACTTCTTGTATTCCTAAATCCCATAGGGTTAGTAGCAAACGAGTTCGGGCTTGAATGTCTGAGCCGTTAAATATTTCGGTGCTTATTTTTGTTTCTGACATTTTAAATATTGAGGAAAGGTTTTTAATTTTTTGAAGCATAAGTTTATCTGGAAAATTCCAGATAAGTCTTTGTTTGGCTAATTTTTTATAATCATAAAACAGATTTTTAGCGAGTACCAGAAAAATGACTTACATTGAGCATCAAAATTAATGACTATAACAATTGATAGAATTTATAGGTGTGTTTAAATAATATAGGCAAAAATTAAAAAACCCGCATTAAGCGGGCTTTGTTGGTAGTTAGTTGCTTTGCATTTAGGTCAATTCACCTCGTAAAACGGTGACGGCTTGACCTCCTATAAAAACGCGATTTTCTTGCAAACTGACGCGAACAATGCCTCCTCGTGCTGAAGCTTGATAGGCGAGAAATTTAGTTTTATTTAATTGTTTTGCCCAAAATGGTGCTAAGGAACAGTGGGCTGAACCGGTGACGG
The DNA here is from genome assembly GCA_036704045.1 of Halomicronema sp. Lineage (GTDB taxonomy): Bacteria > Cyanobacteriota > Cyanobacteriia > Cyanobacteriales > Oscillatoriaceae > Ancylothrix. The sequence continues at coordinate 10,392 of DATNQM010000022.1, forward strand.
GATCTTCGTTGATACCGGCTGCCGGTGCAAAAAATCTGGAGACAAAATCATATTGTTCTGAGTCTGCTAAACTTGTGACAATAATGCCGCGCATGGGAATAGTTTTTAGTAAGTTAAAGTCTGGCTGCATTTGTCGTAGGGTTTTTTCTTCATCGACTGTTACTAAATAGTCAAATTGATTTTTAGATACTGATTTTAAATCTACGCCTAATGCTTGGGATAAGTTGGCCGGTGCTGGGGCTGTTTGTGTTGGTGTTGCGGGGAAGTTTAGCTCAATCCAGTTGTCTTTAAATATTGCGGTTAATAAGCCGCTACGAGTGTAAAATTTGGCTGTTTCTTGGGGTTTTAAATAACCTAATTCCCACAAGGCATGAGCGCTGGCAAGGGTAGCATGACCACATAAATCTACTTCAATGGCGGGGGTAAACCAACGGAGGTTAAAACCTTCGTCTTGGGGGTACAAAAATGCGGTTTCTGATAAGTTCATTTCGGCTGCGACGTTTTGCATCCAGTCTTCAGATGCGGGTTCTTTTAGGATGCAAACTGCTGCTGGGTTGCCGGTGAAGGGTTGGTTGGTAAAAGCATCGATTTGAATTAAAGGAATTGTCATGAATTTTGGGTGGTAAATAGTGTGTATGAGTTATACAAAAATTGTCTGTTTTTTTGATGAGAGAAATTTTTGTAATAGTTTTATTATATAATAATAGGCTGTTTTAAAGATTAATTTATCATAGTATTTTTGGAATGTGTGAAATAAGGATATACGGAAGTTTATTAAACTATTTCAATAACTTCTGTAATATTTCCCATAGTATTTTCTTCATTTGTAAAGATAGGAAAAGAAAGAATTTCTTGAATTAATGGATTGTTTATAACTATTTTTTTGATAGTTATAAATTCAAAGATTTGGGTTTTTGTAAAGTATTCTGGCTGGAAGTTTTGATAAACTAAATAAATAGCTAATAATGGTCGAATTTCTTCTGGTTTTAATATTGCCCACTTCCCACCTAATTCTTTAATGAACTGATGAAGATAACTACTTGCTTGCCAATGATTAGGAATTGCTTTTTCTGCGGAACGAATTAAAAAGCCGGCAGTTAAATTAAACTTTTTATATTGAGTTAAGCGCTTTAAAACTGCTGCAACTTTTTGCGGGTGTTCATCTTGGGTGACGGCTATTCCTAGCTTGACAACTTTACCATCTTTTGTTCCAATAACTTTAAATTGAATACAGCCTCGATTAGTAGAAGTTGGGCGTATTTCTTCGCTAATTTCTTCTAGCTTAAAATTATTAATTGTTTGACCTATCAAAGATTGCAAACTAAAGAGAATAGTAGCAACTATTAATTTATTTTCTTCCCAGTATTCTCCTAAATCCACTTTCATTGCTTTTTCAAAAGCTTCTTCTATTTTTTCTAGTGGATCTATTTCAGCAGGACGAAAATTTTGGGCGCACCATTCTAACAGTTGACGCAGGGAAATATTTTCTCTTGCTAGGGCTTTAAACTGACCGCTATCAAAGGGATAAATCGGGGTTGGAGGTGTTAATAAATTAGTTTTATAAAATTCTTGTAAGGTTTCTGAAACAAACTCTAAAATTTCTGCTTCGGTTATTTCTGTTAAGCGAATTAATTCTCTTTTACCCGAAAGATAATTTGGAATTCCAGCCGGCAATGTTAAAATTTTCTCTGTCCAAGTAGTAGGATTCATCACCGTAACAATTGCCATGCCATGAACTAAAGAAAAACTTTGTAAACTATCAGACAAACGTTTTACTAAACTGGCAACAACTCGCTCTCTTTTTAAGCTATTATCTCCCATTTCTCCAGCATCAAGCTCGTCAAAACAAACTACTACGGGATAATAGTCTGCCATTATATTTAAAATTTTTATTACCATTTCCCAGGCTAGGGGTTCAACCAAAGGATTATTATGATTTGGTAAGCCTAATTCATCAGCTTTCCAAGGTGCAAGCATTTTTCCTGCTAACCATTTAAGGGCAAAAGGTGCTTGAGAATTACAAAGATTCCAAACAAGAGCTCTGACAATATCTGGTTCTGCTATATCAGGACGGGTTTTAAAAATAGTTTCGGTTAATTGGTTGATCCAAGCTTGATTTTTACTTTGGCTGTAGCCGCTGAGTTTTTTGAGTAATTCTGTTGGTCCAAAGGCTTTAGCTGTGGGTGTTAAATTTTTTAATGCAGTGTTTATAATTGCAGTTGCCAGCTGTTGAGATTGCACTATTCCATAGCTACCTTGACGGCGTAAACTGTCAATTAAAATATACAAGAATTGGGCACGCAAAAGGTTAATTTCATTAAAAGAGTTGGCATTGACATAAACAAATAAACCGCTTTGTTCAGTTTGGAGGCGGTGGCGAATTCGGGAAATTAAATGAGTTTTGCCGGTGCCACTATTGCCGGTGATTGTGATTGTTTGTGTTTTTAAGTTGCCGGTATTTTGGAGAATTTGAAAAACGGCATCGGAGGCGTGTTGATTTAGTGTTGGCACATCTGTGAACCCAGGACTCCAAATCTCCGACTCTCGGACAACAGCCAAGCGGTCAAAGGGGTTATCCCCGGCAATTGCACTATTGAGAGATTTTAGAGGTGAAATGGAATCACGAACCATAGCCATTCCTATTAAAAAGGTCTTTGTTTTTTTGTATGTCTATTTACTATTGTTGCTTGTTAAAAGTCAAAACTATGCTCCTGATGCTTAAAATAGTTATAAAAAAACCTATATTTTGTTCTGGGTTATTTTTAAACGCTTTTCCTCGATTGCCGAGGCATGGTTTTTATTTCAGTTAATACATTTATTCTATCAACCTTTGCCGTTCTCCGTAAAACTACAGAGTTACTCGAATTGTTAAGATCCGAAAATTAACCGAAGTTTTTTTTAATCTAATCAGTTAATATTTTGAATGAAGCTCTCAAATATTTTTCTATGAAACCTCTATTTTTTGCTAGTCGGCTGACCGGACTAGCTAGTACACCAGCTTTAGTTTCTACTGCTGGTAAGCTTGTTTATACTTCTAGTCTTTTTTTGCGTTCTTTTGCTTTTCTAGCTCTACTGTTGGCTTTGGTTTTACCTCTAAGTGTCTTAGTTTTTTTCATTACGCCTCAATATGAAGATGAGGTAAAAGTTTCTAGTTAAAAACTTATCAATTTATTGCTTAGGAGTATCTTTAACTTTAAACCCCAGGCTGAGTACAAACTTCTTACCTATTCAGACCTATCCTGACCTACTTTTGTTGCCTAAATAATAATTCTTTTTAGTTGATAACGGGCAGGCAATTACGTTAATTGTGTGCTCTACTTTCGTCATGGACTTTTTCTTACTCAAGGTTGTGGAGTTACTCAGCATTTGTTATATAAACATAACCAAACTAAAACCCGGTGACACCTAAGTTACCGGGTTTTTAAAAACCTTTTCTGGACTTCAGATAACTAATAAAATAACTATACTCAACGTTTCTAAATTAACCGGCCAAAATCAATTTAGCTCGTTCAATATTCCCGCGTACCGCTTCAGCGGAAGCTTTAAGATCCCTTAGTTCTGCTTCGGTTAAAGGCAGTTCTACAACTTTTTCTACACCCTGACAGCCCAACTGGCAAGGAACGCCCAAAAACACATCTTGTAAACCATACTCGCCCTTAACATAAACGGCTGCCGGCACTGTGCGCTTTTGATTCAGCAAAATACTTTCAACCATCAAAGAAGCCGAAGATGCGGGGGCAAAATAAGCACTACCAATTTGCATTAATTCTAAAATTTCTGAGCCTCCATTTCGCGTACGTTCTACTAATCGATTAATAGTTTCTTGGCTCATTAATTCAGAAATAGGTACGCCGCTAACAGTACAATAACGCGGTAAAGGTACCATCAAATTACCATGATCTCCTAGCACCATCGTCTGAATATCTTGCATCGATATTCCTAATTCCATTGCAATAAATGTTTTAAACCGGCTGGCATCTAAAACACCGGCCATCCCAATAACTCGACGTTCTGGTAATCCACTAGCCTCCCAAGCTAAATAAGTCATTACATCCAAAGGATTTGTAACAACAATTAAAACAGCATTCGGTGAATTAGCGATAGCTTGTTTGGCTGCATCTCTAACAATACCTGCATTAATTTTTATTAAATCTTCTCGATTCATGCCAGGTTTTCTAGGCGAACCGGCTGTTATAACCACCACATCCGAGCCGGCAGTATCTTTATAATCATTAGTACCAATAATTTGCCGGTCGTGGCTTTCTACACCGCGAGCTTGCATCAAATCTAGGGCAATACCTTTTGCCATTCCCGACAAAATATCTAGCAATACAACATCAGCCAGGTTTTTTTCAGCAATGCGTTGAGCTAGGGTACTACCAACTTTACCAGCACCAATTACCGACACGCGCCTGCTTACGCAAGTAGGGGGAAAAAATATAGAATTCATAGTTAAGTTTTCTCGTTGCTTTCTGCGATTTCTTGTTGCCCTAGGGCCAAGATTAAGTCTGTGGAAAGAACAAGCGAGAAAGGTTTAATTTGTTAAAGGCTTTTTTAAAGTCTCCACAAATTTATTTACGCCTCACCGGCAGAGGATTTTTTTAGACTTCTTGCATTTGGGGCTGCATTACTCACCAAAATTTTAATATGGCCAAACCCTTTAAAAATAACCTGTCCTCAGCAAAAACCACAGATGAATAGGATAGGTTGTTACTTTTTGCAAGAAGGCTAGTTTTTAATCCAATTTCTTCCCACATTTCTATATTTATTTCTAGCACGGCAAGTTCACCAAAGTCTACCCCAGCTTAAGGTTGCTGGGGCTGTTGTCGGTGTCAACTATTTTGATTTTTCCAGCTGATCCAAACGTAACCAAATATTGGGCGTAGGAACTTTACCAAACTTAACAAAAGCATAGTCGCCTCGCATATCGACTATTTCACCATCGGTTTCAAAAAGGTAAGGAGGAAAACGAGGATCGCTTGCTTTAGCTTCGAGGCTATTTTGCAGTTTTTCTAAAACTGCACGCACCATATCGCCTTTTTTGAGAGTTTCGTCTTTTTTTGGTGTCATATTGGGCTGGTTGGTTTTAATAAATTCACATTTCTTTAAAAATTTTAACTGTCATTGGTCAATTTTCTAGGGCCGGCCCCCTAGGGGTACACTCCTAAACTGATCCTTTGAAAATTGATACCAACACCGACTTTAAAAACAAACTTCTCTACTTGGCCATTCATCTACTGTTAAAAATAAACCTTATTGGTATCCCCAATATTTTACATTTGACAACTAGGACAAAAATGACAAGAGCGACCGGCCAAGCGTATTTTATCCACCTTAGTGCTGCAAACTCGACAAGGTTCACCGGCGCGATTATAAACCCAGGCCATTCCCGCATAATTGCCGTTAACACCTTTCACCGAAACATAGTTACGAATAGTTGAACCACCGGCGGCAATTGCTTTCTCTAAAACCTCAATAATCGCAATTCTTAAACGCTCAACTTCTTTAACATTTAAGTTGCTACAAATCTTTGTCGGAGAAACTTTTGCTAAAAATAAAGCTTCATCAGCATAAATATTTCCCACTCCAGCCACAATAGTTTGATCAAGTAAAGAAGTTTTTATTGGCCGTCGAGTGCGTTGCAATCTTTTTGTGAAATACTCCAAAGAAAAATCTTTAGAAAAAGGTTCAGGGCCAAGATTTCCAAGACCAGAAATAATAGCACCGGCATCAACTTGGGGAGGAACCCACCACATTTGGCCAAAACAGCGCTGGTCAACAAACCGTAACTCTTGACCATCCGGCAAAAATAAGCGAACGCGAGTGTGTTTTTGGAGAGGCGTATCTTGAGGCAGAACTAAAAGCTGCCCAGTCATCCGTAAATGAACCCCTAAAAGCGACGATTCCGCATCAGGGATAGAAGACTCCAAAAAAGTAATTTCCGGCGTTTTTTGGCTAACCTCAGCCTTCAATTCAGCCAAAAGGTACTTACCCCGGCGGTACCACCGGCAGATCCTCATACCTTTGAGACCAGTCAAAAAAACTTCTACAGGAAAAGGATGGGCGATAGTGCTCTCACGCAACACATCCCCATCCCAAATAACTTTGCCTTGGGTCAATTGATTTAGACCCCGACAAACCGTTTCAACTTCTGGCAGTTCTGGCACGACTTAACGCTGTTCCGTACCTTGGTTGGGACCGCCTTCGACAGGCACCTGACCCTTTTTGTCTGATCCAGACTCTGGAGTAGCGCTGCCTTTAGCCTTGGTTTGAGTACCTTGGCCGGTGCGACGGGTAGCAGGATCGAGAGTTGTTTGTTTACCACCGGAGGCAGCAGGAGTAGAACCTTTGGCTTTGGCCTTGGGTGCTTCAACTTCAACTACTTCGTTAGGAGAAAAGTTATTGGTGTTAACGCCGGCGTAGTTGACCTTATCAAAACGAACGATGACGGAATATTTAATGCCGCTTTGGTCAAGGGATGCTACAGTGCCGACATCCTGATACCAATAAGACTCTTTACGGAGAATACGGACCTTAGAACCACGTTGTACCATGTGTTTTTCTCCCTAAGTGTTGTTTTTTAACCACACATATCTGCGTTCAGCGTACTATTCCTCAGCAGTTGTTTGCTCACTTAGTTTTTTAATTTTTGTTACTATCCGTGAAATTAAGGGCCAAAACCCAGTTTTAAGTGAGGGCCAAATCAAGAATTTTGCCAACGAATACGGACAAAATGAGCCTGTCTGCCCCAAATATCGCGGGTTTGAGAAATATTTTCCACAGCCAAATTAAATGGGATAGCAGTTGTGACATACCGTTGAGCAAGTTGGCCCAAATCCGGGGCTAGTTGGGCAGCGGTACTAGCAGCCAGGCCAAAACCAATTAATTGCTCAATGGGCCCCCTAGGAAAAATTAAATGAATACCCAAAGCAAAGCCAGCAGTTAATAGCATCCCCACAGAAACATTAGTACCGCAGCGGGGGTGAACAGCAAGATCCCATTCCCCGCCAATGATACGCCGTAGAGCAGTTTTAACAGCGCGTTGCAGTTGGATAGTGCTGAAGTCGCCATAAAGATAAAAGCCTGATTCAGTGGACATCCCCCCGACGAGTTCGTTATCGACCAAAGTTCGAGAAGATGTGCGGGGGTTTTGGGTTTCGCTGAGAACCCAGACTGTGGCGTGTTCTAAAGCGTGTACTTGCCTTAGCATCACAAGTTCTTTAAGGCCAGGTATGAATTCTAGTTTCTTGACGAATTCCGCATCTACGCTGGGGTCCGGCGAAAAATTAAACCCAGACTGCAAGCTGTGGGGAGTGGCTTGATCGGCAGTGGTCATACAGCAAGCCTCGAAAAGCTGATGGAGTTATTTTTTGTCTGTTTCAAATTTAGCTTTCCTGAAAACAGGCGGTGGGAAATCTTAAGCTGAATTTTTGCTTTAGGGATGTTTTGATGGTTTAAAAATCGATACTTAGTTTGGTAATTAAGGAAAAAAATAAAATAGCCGAATTACCTATAGATAAAACGGCATAGAATTTTGAAATTAAATTTTAATAGGCAGTTTAAGTGGTTGCTAATAGCTACTGTTTTGCTTTTGGATCATAGGGCTGACCATCACGGAACTCACCGCTAAATCTCCTACCGTTGGCCTGAACAAGAGTTCCTTTGCCATGAGGCCGGCCTTGACGTAGTTCGCCTTCGTAGCGGTCGCCGTTGCGATATCGACAGGAACCTTTGCCATAAAGGCTGTTATTAAAAAATTGGGCTTCACAACGAGTACCATCGACGCGGATCAATACTCCCCGACCAAAAATAGAACCGGCAAAAAATTCACCTTCATAGCGGTCGCCATTGGCAAAGAAAAACCTTCCATTACCGGCTGGTTGACTGCTGATTTTCCCACTACCAACTTCTTCAACTAGATTAAATGGCCCTACATAGCGGTCGCCGTTGTCAAAAATTGCCGTACCACTCACAATATTTCCGTTACGGAAAACGCCATCAAAACGGGCATTAGAGCCACCAAAAATGTAAATTCCTCTTCCGTTGGGTCTGCCATTGCTCCATTGACCTTCGTAACGGTCTTTTGAGCCAGCATAATTGTAAACACCTTGACCATTGGGTACTCCGTTAGCCAAACTGCCAACGTAGTTATCACCGTTACTGTAGTTACATTTAACAACACCGCCTGCAAAGTTTTGGCAAGAAGGAGGTTCGTATTTTTCTTGAGCAACAGATGGTAAGGCATTACTGCCTATTTCTAAGAAAACCCCCAGCCCAATCATCATCGCTATTTTAAAAATGTTGCTTTTCATTGCATAAATCCTCTGTTTCGTGAGTGTTTTTTTGCTAGGGTTTATTATCTAGTAAGCTACCTTTCGGCTTTTGGTTAGGTCGGGTTGAATAGCTTTTTTGAGTGGTTTACTGGTTGGTTGCAAAGCTATATCAAGCCATATCAAGCAATAGATGCTTGTTGCGAGTTCTTAGATTCTTATTTTAGGTTTAAAACCACCATAAGTTGTTTCGTTTTGCTCTGAGTCTAAATAGTGGCACTGTAGTGATTAAATAGTATTTTCTTCATCAGTTCTGCCAAGGTCGGACAGATTTTTGATACATAAGCCTAGTTCCGGTTTCGCAAAAGAAGTTTAACGGTTAATTTGCCGAGTGTTCTTTTGGAAGCCGAAACTTACTATATTTTTCAATTAGCCAGGAATTATGAAGTTGGCTGAGAAGATTTTTCTGCTGTGGCCGGTTTTTCTCCTACTGCTTTAGCTACTTCTACACCATTTTGTTCCAAGATAATTATCGGTTCGCTGCCAGAGCCGGTTATTACTCGTTTAACGAGGATTTCTCCATTGGATAAACGTTGCCCTACTTTAACGTAGCGGCTTGTGGCTTCATTAGGAGCTTTGACAATAATTTGAGTTTCATTGCCAACTTGGACAACTCCTGTGACTTCAACAGCTTTAGCAAGGTCAGAGTTGGGCGGTGGAGGAGAGTTAGGAACTGCGCTGGGAGGAGTTGGGGGGGCCGGTGGAAGTGCAGGGCCAATACTAGGAGGAAGAGTAGGGAGGGAGGGAACTTGCTGGCCTTCAGCTTTAGGTAGACTGGGGGGTGCCGGGGGAGCGGGTTTGGCTGCTACCGGCCCACTGCCTCCGTTGCCTGAAGCAGTCGGGCCACCGGGTGTATTACCTCTACCATTGCCTGAAGCAGTCGGGCTACTTGCTCCAGAGCGACCGGGTGTATTAGCTCTAGCTACTTGCTTCGGCGGCAAATTAGGGCCAATAGCAGGGGGTAACTGAGGCAATCCGGGGACTTGAACTCCAGGAGACTGAGGAGCTTGAGCAGTTTGTCTGCCTGTTGCGGGTCTAACATTGGGGGGCAATTTGGGGCCAATGACAGGAGGTAACTGAGGCAATCCGGGGACTTGTGCTGCTTGGGTACCAGGAAGCAGCGGCCCAGTTGTTCCACCTCTTCCACCAGGAGAAGCGGATGTAGCTTTGGTATTTCTGCTTCCGGGAGGGAGAGATGGGCCAATTCCCACCGGCAAATCTGGTAAGGAGGCCACACTTTGTCCTGTTTGGGTGGGCAGTTTTGGCAATGATGAGCTATTAGTTTTTCCCGTTGTTGCTTGCTGAATCGACACCGACACCGGCACCGGCACTGGCGGCACAAAGGGATTCGTCCGTCCCGTTTTGACCGCTTGTTCTCTGCGGTCTGGATTAGTTGAAGGTGCTAAACCTGGAGGCACTGGTGCAGTTGAAGTTACTGGAACAGCTGCTGGTTTTGGGGCTGCTGCTGGTGCTACAGCTACGGGGGTTGCTGGGGCTGCTGGGGCTGCCGGTGTGGCCGCATTGGGAGAAGGTGCGGCTGGGGGTGCGCTGCCATCTCCACCGCAGCCAGCCAGCACTGTGAAGAAGATTCCTAATGACCCTTTGATTAATATTTGACGCATATCCTGTGCCCAACCGCTTAAATTCTAAAAAAGCCTATTTACCACAAAATGCTAACACGAGCAATTATTCTCGCTACTATTATTGAATGCAATGGCTGGTTATTGCGTCAAGAGATTGAGATTCTTATAATGGTTGAACTGATTAGGAGGGGGGGGATGCTATCATTGGTGGCGAAAGTGGTAAACAAGCGTGGTGACTTAGTATGAGGCAAGCACCTGTGTCTCCAGTGGTGCTAGTCATTTTAGACGGGTGGGGCTACCGTGAAGAAACGGCTGGCAATGCAATTGCCCTGGCCCGCACACCGGTGATGGATAGCCTATGGGAAGCATATCCCAGAACCTTAATTCGTACTTCTGGAAAAGCTGTCGGTTTGCCAGAAGGTCAAATGGGTAACTCGGAAGTGGGCCACATGAATATTGGGGCCGGTCGAGTTGTCAAACAAGAATTAATGCGGATCACTGATGCCGTTGAAGATGGCTCTTTGCTGAATAATCCGGCATTGGTAAAACTTTGTGAGCAAGTATCGCAATCTGGCGGTAAGCTACATCTGGTTGGTCTTTGTTCGGAAGGCGGTGTGCACTCGCATCTGGCCCATTTATTCGGTTTGCTGAAGTTGGCAAAAGCCCAAAATATAACTGAAGTTTGCATTCACGCAATTACAGACGGACGAGATACTTCTCCCACAGAAGGGGTAAGAGCTCTTGCCCAAATTGAAGAAGCTACACAGCGCTTTGGCGTCGGGCGGATTGTGACTCTCTGTGGCCGTTACTACAGTATGGATCGCGATAACCGCTGGGATCGGGTCAAGTTGGCTTACGATGTGATGGTGGAAGATGGCCCTGGTCTTGGTGTATCTGCGGTTGAGGCTTTGCAGGCTTCTTATGCAGCGGGCAAAAATGATGAGTTTGTTATGCCGGTACGCATTGCTCCAGGTGCTGTTGAATCTAAGGATGGGTTGATTTTCTTTAATTTCCGTCCAGATCGAGCGCGACAGTTAAGTCAGGCTTTTGTTAGCGACAGTTTTAAGGGGTTTGCTCGACCCAAAATTGAGGATTTGTTTTTCTTGACTTTTACGCAGTATGACAGCGAGTTGCCGGTGTTGGTGGCTTTTGAGCCGCAAAACCTCAGCAATATTCTCGGTGAAGTAATTGCGAATCATGGTTTGTTACAGTTCCGCACGGCTGAAACTGAGAAGTATGCTCATGTGACTTATTTCTTTAATGGCGGTTTGGAAGAACCTTTGAAGGGTGAAGATCGAGAGTTGGTTCCTTCTCCTATGGTGCCTACTTATGATTCTGCACCCCGGATGTCTGCGGCTGAGGTGACGGAAGTTGCTAAGTCAGCTATTGAAAAGCGTATTTATTCGCTGGTGGTGATTAATTACGCTAATCCTGATATGGTCGGCCATACGGGAAATTTACAGGCTACTGTTGAGGGTATTGAAACTGTTGATCACCATCTCGGTAGTCTGTTGGAGGCTGTGAATAAGGCCGGTGGTACGGCGATTATTATTGCGGATCATGGCAATGCTGAATATATGTGTGATGAAGAGGGTAATCCCTGGACTGCTCACACGACTAATCCTGTGCCTTTTATTTTGGTAGAAGGCGAAGGATTGAAAATTCCAGGCCATGGTGCGGATGTGGCCCTCAGAAATGATGGCTGTTTGGCGGATGTGGCTCCAACTATTTTACAACTGTTGAAGTTGCCTCAACCTGCTGAAATGACTGGTGTTTCTATGATTCAACCGGCTTCTTTTGAGGCCAAACCTAACCGGACACCTGTTCGGATTCGTTTATAAATTGTAGGCACACAGTCTGAAGATTACTAATTAGAGAGGGGAAAAGAGTTTTTCTCCTCATTCCTAACTGTTTTGTTGTTTTGAAAGTGGATGCGATTAAAATTATGACGGCTGTTACTATTCTCCAAGTTGTTTGGGCGTTGGCTGCTTTGGGTTTGATTGTGTTTGTTTTGCTTCACAGCCCTAAAGGTGATGGTATTGGCGGTATTGGTGGACAGGCACAACTTTTTTCGAGTGCCAAGAGTGCTGAAACTAGCCTGAATCGAATTACTTGGGCTTTGTGTGCGGTTTTTATGGGCTTGACTTTGATTTTAAGTGCCGGTTGGTTGGGGAAATAGGAAATTTTTCTGTAGTTTTTTCTTGAGCCAACAGATGGGGCAGATAATTAGAAAACGAGCAAGCGGGTTAATTGTCTCGCTTTTTGTGGCGCTGTTGTTGGTGTTGATTCAATCAATCGGCCCCAATGTTGGGGATAAGGATTTTTTGAAGCCAACACCGGCCGGGGCTTTTTTATTGCCGACAAAGTTACCAACGCTGAAAGTTCATCCTCTGCCAAGTGTTTTGGAAGTTTGGCAAGATGGGGAAAATAAAGGCGATTATTTTGAGCAAGTTCAGCCGGTGGAAGTAGGTTATTTAGTTTGGTCAGAGTTTCCAGTTAAGGTTTTTGTGGATTCTTCGGAAGGTTCAGCGGGCCGGTGGCAAACGGCTGTAAGATCGGCCGTCCAAGAGTGGGCCAAATATCTGCCTTTAAAAATAGTGGAAGTTGCCGAACAAGCAGACATAACTATTTTGCGCCGACGCCCCCCCTTACGCAGAACAGCCGAAGGCAAACTAGAACGGGCTCGTGCTGCGGAAACGCGCTATGAGTATTACACTCGTGTTTCGCTGAATTCACCTAGGGTTTTATGGCATCGCCAGAGAATTTTTATTAGTCCCTTGGCCGAGAAGGTGGTGGAGGCAGCAGCCCGCCACGAACTCGGTCATGCTTTGGGAATTTGGGGTCATAGCCCTCAAGAAACTGATGCGCTGTACTATTCCCAAGTCTCCAACCCACCGCCGGTTTCAGCTAGAGATATCAATACTCTCAAGCGAATTTATCAACAACCGACTAGCTTGGGGTGGGCGGTAGATTAAAGTTCTAAAAAGTTTTGTAAAATTTTGGTAAAGTCTCGTGGCTTCTTCTTTATCAAATTTTTAATTTTGACCTACCCAAAACTCTCAAAATAGAAGTATGTTATCGCTCATAGTTGCTAAAAATCCGTTTCTTTGCCGTGATTTATTCAAAAATTTTGCTGTAGACTTGCATTGAAATAAATCTCTGTAAATTATGCCAGATTTTTGCTTTACTACTTTTTGAAAGAAAAAATTATCTCTAAAAAAACTCTATAAACGAGGCTTTGTTGATTTTTTTTGAGGTACTTTGTTAGCTTCAAAGCTAAGATATCGCTTGATTGTAAGCTTGAAAACTCAAAATAAACAGATAACATTTCAAACAAAAAAAAATGTTGAAATTCTTTTAAAATAAAAAAAAAGAATAACTCTAAAACTGTTACTTTAACATTGAGTTAGTTTAGATAATTGCATATTGACTGCAAATTAAGAAACTAAGCTCGTAAAAAAATCTGAACACGAGAGTCTGCGTAAAAACCGAACCTGATAGTCAAGTAACAGGTATTTGCAGTGGCGATCCGGGCAAAGTAGATGAGGAAATATAAATTTCTTAGCGTCATGGGCTGTCATCTATCAAAAGGATTAATTAGAATATCTGAGTGTAGTGATGTGATGTCTGGTTAATGAAATTTGTTGGAAAATAAAGCAACATCGAACAAAAAAAGAAACTGTGCCTTGATAAGAGATGCGGTTAGAGGGGCTCCTGATAACTCACACCTTCTTCGATACCGAACGTACGAAGCGGTGAAATAAGGGCATCAACCCGCAAATAAATCTGCTACCTGTACTGTAGTTGCAAGACAATCACGATCATTTCACTCGGCGACGGTCTTGTATCTTCAAAACAAAAAAAGCGACTGCTTTAATTTGTCAGGCAAAACCAGACAATAGCTGTTTAAGTCTCAAAGACTTAATGTATAGACAGCATGATCTCAAAATTTAGAAACAGAAGGATCTTTAAGGGTGCATCAATGATTTTCGCTTCCCTGAATCAAGAAAATGGCAATAGCAAAACCTTTCCTTTCCAACGAATAGGGTGGAAATCGCTAACGAAGGTCAACGCATATTGCCATCGTACGCTCGTAGTAGATTTGTATTACCAACTATCTTGTAGTTTTTCGTTATCCAAAGCTAAGATGAAAAGGTTAGTCTAGCTGAAGCCAATGCAACCAAGACTTCCCAAAGTTAAAATTCAGCCAAAAAAATAGCGTGCTATTTTTGTAAAAAAGGCTACAATCGGAGAGGTCTTCTCGATACCCAAGATTCAACCCATACAAAAGCTTCATGGTCGCACTATTAGTGACGACGTAGCTAGCTGTCTTTAAATTAGCTAGCGGGTAATTTTTGAAGCTGGTTATTATTGATTAAAGAGCAGCTAAACGGCTAGTCTGTATAAGGCTCAACCGAGCAAGCTATCCAGTGATTGATTGTTTTTTAAAGGAGCATGAGGAACGCAGCATGACGCAAGCTAATAACTTACTAAACCCCCCCGTAGCCGAACAAACTGACTTGGATTTTATTGTTCAAAATGAATTCGAGGTAGATGATTCGTTAATAGCAGAAACTGAGGATGAATTTGTAGAGCTAGATGTAACGGATGCAGATGAATTTCTTGATGCTGCTGGTGAAGAAGAGGATGCAAAAGCTGGCAAAAGTCGGGGCAGCCGGCGCAAAGCTCAGGCTAAAAAGAAACATTATACAGAAGATTCTATTCGCCTTTACTTACAAGAAATAGGGCGGATTCGGCTACTACGGGCGGATGAGGAAATTGAGCTAGCGCGTAAAATTGCTGATTTACTGCAACTAGAAAGAATTCGTGAGCAATTGTGTGAAAATCTCGAACGAATTCCAAAGGATGTGGAATGGGCAGAAGCAGTTAAAATGCCTATTAATGAATTTCGCCGCCGTCTACATATTGGCAGACGGGCAAAAGAAAAAATGGTGCAGTCTAACCTGCGTTTGGTAGTTTCTATTGCCAAAAAATATATGAATCGTGGTCTGTCGTTCCAAGATTTAATTCAAGAGGGAAGCTTGGGTTTAATTCGGGCGGCAGAAAAATTTGACCATGAAAAAGGTTACAAATTTTCAACTTATGCTACTTGGTGGATTCGTCAGGCAATTACTCGTGCGATTGCTGATCAGTCTCGGACAATTCGCTTGCCGGTTCATCTTTATGAAACGATTTCTCGCATTAAAAAAACAACCAAACTTTTATCTCAAGAAATGGGTCGCAAACCCACTGAAGAAGAAATTGCAACTCGGATGGAAATGACCATCGAAAAATTGCGTTTTATTGCCAAATCTGCTCAATTACCAATTTCTTTGGAAACGCCAATTGGTAAAGAAGAAGATTCTCGGTTGGGTGATTTTATTGAGTCGGATGGCGAAACTCCTGAAGATCAAGTTGCTAAGAATCTGTTAAGGGAAGATTTAGAGAGTGTGCTTGATACACTAAGTGCCCGCGAAAGGGATGTATTACGTTTGCGTTATGGTTTGGATGATGGACGAATGAAGACCCTTGAAGAAATTGGTCAAATTTTCAATGTTACTCGTGAACGCATCCGTCAAATTGAGGCTAAAGCGTTGCGGAAGTTGCGCCATCCAAATCGCAATAGCATTTTAAAAGAGTACATCCGCTAATACTTAGGAAACTGTTTTGTTAACCCGGTTTTTTTTTCAAAGAACCGGGTTTTTTATAAAATTTGCTTAGCTGAGTTTATTTAAATTAGACTTTTCAATAAAAAGTAATGTAGGTTGGGTTAAGGAACGAAACCCAACACAATAGAGGCTTTGATGGGTTGCGCTTACGCTTAACCCATCCTACAAATAATTAACTGCTTCTACTTATTTAAATTTGAATTTTCAATAAAAAGCTGGGAATTTGTGTATAAATTCCCAGTATTGAGGTTGCCAATGGTTATTAATTGAAGCTAATTTTTGGTAGTTAAATTAGGCCAAAAACGTGAAGGATTCCTTGCCCAGTAACCATTTCGGTGATTAGGGCGGCAACAAAACCTAGCATGGCTAGACGGCCGTTGAGGTTTTCTGCACTGGAAGTGAAGCCAAATTTCAATTCGTTAGGATTATCTTTTGGGGTTTGCATTTAGTTAATTTCCTTTGAGAGTGAGGAGTTGTTAGAGTGAATTCATGCGGATAAAAAACGGTTTAAAGTTACATCAAGCCCCAGAAGTGAAGGACTCCTTGACCGCTGACAAGTTCGATAATCAGGGCGGTGGCAAACCCGATCATGGCTAAACGACCATTCCAGTTTTCAGCGCCGGCTGTGAAGCCAAATTGCCAAGCGTTGCGTTCTTTGTTTTCCATCGTTTTTACCACTTTTTACAAAGTTATGTAAATCTATGTAAATTAATGTAACAAGTTTTTTGTGGGGATGCAACGGTAGGGTTATGTCTTGGGTAGTAGGGAAAACCGTACTCTTCCTGCCCTGGGATGGATAAGGGGGCCATCAAAGGAGTATTGCCCCTAAAAGTACGATTTAAAAAGGGCTTTTTTCTGAAGTTTCTGGATTTGAGGTTGAACAATTTATTTTTTTAAGCGCAGAGGTCGGTAGATAAGTTATTTTTTAAAGTGTGAGTTGGGAAACAGCAGAAAGATAATACAAAGCTAGGGGAAGAGGGCGAGGCCGGTTTGGGGGTCGAAAAGGTGGATTTTTTCGGGGATGATTCCAAGCCAGAGTTGTTCACCGGCCCGAAAGCTGCGGTCTGGTTCAATTCTCACTTGTAATAAATTATTTTGATTACTTTCAGTTAGAGATACATGAAGTAAGGTTTCGCTGCCGAGGGCTTCTACGAGGTCAATTTGTACTGGCAAATTTTTGATAGCGGGGACAGCAATATTTAGATGTTCGGGACGAATACCAAGGGTCAGCATTTGGCCGTCGTAGGGTTGTAAGGTTTTTGCCCAAACTTCGGGGAGGGTGAGGCGAAATTGCGGGTGGATAATTTGGAGAGGGGCTTTGACTTCAACTGGTACAAAATTCATGGGCGGAGAACCGATGAACTGGGCGACAAAGAGATTGGTGGGCCGGTTATAAATTTCTAGGGGCGGGGCTACTTGCTGAATTTGACCGCCATTCATGATAGCGATGCGGTCGCCCATTGTCATTGCTTCAATTTGGTCATGAGTGACATAAATTGTGGTTGTACCGAGTTGGCGTTGGAGTTTAACTATTTGGGCGCGAGTTTCTGTCCGAAGTTTGGCATCCAGGTTAGAGAGGGGTTCGTCCATTAAGAAAACTTGGGGGTTGCGGGCGATGGCCCGTCCGAGGGCAACTCGCTGTTTTTGACCGCCAGAGAGTTGTTTAGGGAGGCGATCAAGGAGGGTTTCTATTTGCAGGAGTTGGGCGACGCTGTGAACTTGTTGGTAAATTTGTTTTTCTGTTTCTGAAAAATACCGGAGTTTTTTGGGGAGTTTGCGGGTTAGGGAGACTAGGGTTTTTTGCAGTTGGTTTTGATAGGGGTTGCCGGTGTTGTTGGTTGGTTGGGTTCGTCTGAGTCCGAAGGCGATGTTGTCGTAGACATTAAGATGGGGATAGAGGGCGTAGTTTTGAAAGACCATTGCGATGTCGCGGTCTTTTGGGGGAAGGTCGTTGATGAGGCGTTCTCCTACCCAGATGTTGCCGGCGGTGATTGCTTCAAGGCCGGCGATGAGGCGTAAAAGGGTACTTTTTCCGCAGCCTGAAGGGCCGACTAAGACCATAAATTCGCTGTCTTGGATGGTGAGATTGATGCGGCGTAGGATGGTGTTTCCGGCGGTTTGGGGGTCTTGTGGGGGGCTGCCGGTGTTTGTAGCCGATTTGCTATAGCTTTTGTAGATGTTTTCGAGGATTACTTGGGCCACGATTTTTGGTAAGAATGGGGGGTTTGTTTTGATTTTGCCTTATTTGTGAAGTGGTTTGTTAGGTTGAGGGGAATAATAAAACTCAAAATATAAAAAAATAATGTAGTTTTCTGGCACACAAACGAACAGAATGACAGAAATTAATTTAGTTTTTTGAAGTAGATTAATTATTTTTTTTAGTCGGACTTAATTCGATAAAAAAAACTAAGATTTTTAGTAAATTCTCTAAGTAATTTTGATTGAAAATAGCCTAAAAAAAATAACATTATTCAGAAAAGAAAGCAATACTTTTGCTTGTATATATTGGTGTTAATCGGCTGACTAAAATCAAAAAAAGGCAAATTTATCAAGCGTTTTTATCCAAAAATAAACATAAAAAAGCCCGCAACAGCGAGCTTTGTATGCTTAAGAGTAAATTTCAGGCAACTCTTTTAAAAACAGCGAAAACTTTTAAACCTCAAAACTATTCCAACCGAATTGCCCTGACAGAAACAACCTTTTCTCCAGCATTTAAAATACGCAACCGGCTACCCGCATCATCCTTTACCCCAGGCGTAACTTCACCCACCGGCAAACGCAATAAACGATCAGAAGAAGAAAATAGCATCACCTCACTACTAGAAACCAAAACCATCCCCGCCAAACAATCAGTTTTACTGCCAAAACGAATTGCCTGAGTACCAATATCACCGCGTTTTGCCGTTCGGATAGACTTCAAAAGCATTCGCTTGGCATAACCCAACTGAGTTACCAACAACAACTCCGAACCAGGAGAAACCACCGCACAGCCCACCAAACGCTCATTACTCAACCGTAAACCTTGCAAACCTTGGGCAGCACGTCCCATCACCGGCAACTGTTCTTCCGACAAAGGAAAACGCAATAACCGGCCCCCAGAAGTCGCTAAAATCACCTCACCACCGGCACCAGCCAACTCCGCATAAACCAAAGAATCATCTTCTTTCAACTTCATCACCACCAAACCGCGCCCCGAAAGACCAGCCAACTCCAATAACGGTATCCGTTTAATGCGTCCTTGTTCGCTTACCATAATTACCGTCATTTTGTCAAGATAATCTTCTACAACAAAAGTTGCGACAATGCCATCAGGGTCAGTTTGAGCAGAAGCCGGTAACAAAGTCACCAGAGGAGTGCCCTTACTATTGCGGCCCGTTGTCACCGGCACATCCCCAACTTTGAGAGAAAAAGCCTTACCCGTGCGAGTTAAAACCAAAACATCCTGATTTGTTTTTGCCTGAACACTCAAAATCAAATCTTCCGCCGCCGGCACCTCCAGTTTTTTGCTTTTTTTCTTCCCGTTTTGCTCCACCGGCAGCCGCCGCAAATAACCGCGTTGAGTCAACTCCAAAACGGCCTCCTCCACCGGTGTCGAGGGCACATTTTCAACTACCACCGCCTTTTTGCCCTTTTTAACATCCGCTTCTGTGCGTTGACTGGCTGCACCTTTTTTACTAGATGCCGACGGAGTAGTAGAAACCGCAGAAACCTTGACAATACGCGTCCGGCGTTCATCCCCGTACTTTTTCTTCAGGGAACGTAAATCTTTTTTCAAAGCCTTAAGCAACTCACTGCGGTCACGCAACAACAAATCTAACTGTTGCCTTCTTTGAGTGAGTTCGTTAAATTCGGTTTCTAAATTTTGTCGTTCTAAACCAGTCAGACGACGCATAGGCATTGCCAAAATAGCATCAGCTTGACGCTCACTTAAATTAAGACGAGCTTCCAAACTTGCCTTCGCCGTTGTGCCATCGGGGCTAGATCGCAAAATTTCGATTAACCTATCTAAATTAGAAAGAGCACGCAATAACCCCTCAACAACGTGTAAACGATCCTCTGTTTTTTGCAACTCATGGCTATAGCGACGAGTTAGGGTTTGCTCTCGAAAATTCAAAAAATGTTGCAACAATTGCCTTAGTGTAAGCTGACGCGGTTGCTGGTCTACCAAAGCCAATAAAATAGCGCCAAATGTGCTTTGTAAAGCTGTTTGGTGGTAGAGATGTTGCAAAATCACTTGGGGGTCTATCTCCCGTTTTAACTCCACCACCACCCGCATTCCTTCACGGTCACTTTCATCTCGAATATCAGAAATGCCTTCAATTTTGCCAGCATTGACGAGTTCAGCAATTTTTTCAATCCAAGCAGCCTTGTTGACCTGAAAAGGTAACTCTGTAATGACAATAGCATTGCGCCGGTGTCTGCCTTTGGCTTGAATTTCCTCAATTTTTGTAATTCCGCGCACCACAATACTACCCTTGCCGGTGGTGTAGGCAGACTTAATGCCATCTGTATCAATAATTTCGCCGCCGGTGGGGAAATCTGGCCCTGGAATTAGTTTAAATAACTCTTTATCAGTCAAGTCTGGGTTATCGATAAGGGCAATTAAACCATCGACAACTTCACTTAAATTATGTGGCGGAATATTAGTCGCCATCCCGACAGCAATGCCAGAACAACCATTGAGTAACAACACCGGCAACTGGGCCGGCAGCACAACTGGTTCTTGTTGGGAGTTATCAAAGTTACCGATAAAATCCACCGTTGCTGATTCAATTTCAGTCAGCATTGCTTCGCTAGAAACAGGGGCGAGGCGGGTTTCGGTGTAGCGCATGGCTGCTGGGGGGTCATTATCCACAGAACCGAAGTTTCCGTGACCATCTAGCAGGGGGTAGCGGGTAGAAAAATCTTGCACCATTCGCACTAGGGCGTCGTAAACAGCCTGATCACCGTGTGGGTGGTATTTGCCCAATACATCGCCTACGACACGGGCACATTTACGATAGGGCCGGTCGGGAGTTAGTCCAAGTTCGTGCATGGCATAGAGAATACGCCGGTGAACGGGTTTGAGGCCATCTCTCACATCAGGTAAGGCTCGCCCCACGATCACACTCATGGCATATTCGAGATAAGACTGTTGCATCTCAGTGTGCAGGGCGGTGGGGATGACCTGTCCTGTGGAGAGCAAGTTTAACTGTTTGGCCATGAGTTTTTTTCCTTAAGTGCGGTGGTTAAAGGGCTGCGCTAAAAATCGTAACCGGGATCTGGTATTGTATTGTAAATACCCATCACGGTTTAGGGGTCTTCTCAAGGTAAGGACTTATGGCCTGCTTTGGCTCTGGTTTGAATAGCCCGACCTTGAAAAAAAAAGCAATTTGCCTTTACTTATCCATAGCGCAAAACAAGACTCATCGGCACCCTTGTTGCTAGTTGAGTATCTGTTGTGGGAACTAGGCGCTATATTATGCTAGATGAAAGCGAGATTGTCTTTCCCCCCCACCTACTCAAGGCCAAAGCTGTTTTTTTAGCCTATTCTCTGGTTAAGTTCTATCTTGCGGGTGAGGTTAGAGAGACAACTTTTTGTCTCCATTGGGTGTCGGGTTGCCGATGATGTAAAGGCTATCTGGAGACAGTGCCAAAAAACTATAAATTGGATATCTAGCAAAAGTAAATTTACAATGAAAACGGTTTTGATTGTTGAGGACGATCAGGTGAATGCGCGGGTCTTTTCTAAAATATTGACCAAGCGTGGGGGTTTAGCTGTTAAACATACCGAAAATGTTGAAGAGGTTATGGAAATTGCTAAGCGTCGGGAAGCTGATATTATTTTGATGGATGTGTCTCTGGCTCGGAGTGTGTACAAAGGAAGAGCGGTAGATGGTATTAAAATTACTCAGATGTTAAAGTCTGATCCTAACACTGCAAGTCTTCCTATTATTTTGGTTACTGCTCATGCAATGGCCGGTGATCGTGAGCAATTTTTAGAGCAAAGTGGGGCGGATGGTTATATTTCTAAGCCGGTAGTTGATCATCAAGAGTTTGTGGCTCAAATTATGGCTTTGCTACCTAAAGATTAAGTGAGTTAATGGTCAACCTACGCAGTAGGGTGGGCTTTGCCCACCAAAATTTACTGCCGTGATTGATTAGTTATTGTCTTTGGTTTGGTTGGGGGTTTTGTTGGGTGTTTTGTTGGGAAAGGGTGGCTTGAATTTGTGGTGTTTGTAATAGTGTTTGGGTATCTGCCAGCAACCGGGTTCCCCATAGGTTTTCTTTGAGAAATTCTACATCTGCATAGCGGACATCGATTTTGAGGGCGGCTTGGGCTGTGGCTAAACCTTTTTCTTTTTCGCCTCTGGTGTAAAAGGCAACTCCTAGGGCTAACATTGGTTCGGCGGCTTTGCTATCAATAGAAACGGCTGTTTCCCATCTCTGAATTGCTCCTTCAATATCGCCGTTTTCATATTTAACTAAGCCAATATTGTTGATAGCTGGCCAGAAGTTTTTCTCGGCGGCAAATGCTTTTTCATAGTTGGCAACGGCTTGTTGATATTGGTTGAGTTTGTAATAGGCATTACCTAAATCAAATAGGGCGCCGGGAACGTTTGGTTTTAAGTCTAAACCGGCTTGTAATTCTTCAATGGCTGCTGAATAGTTTTCTTGTTGAAAGCGTGCTGAACCAAGAGAAAATAATATTGTCGCTTCTTTTGGGTTAAGCTGACGAGCTTTTTGCAGGGCAGAAATTCCTTTTTCTACTTCTTTTGTTTCAATGTAAAGGGTTCCGAGTAAGGCCCAAGTTTGGTAGCTTTGGGGTGCCAGTTGGGTAGCCAGTTCGGCTCTGGGGATGGCTAGTTCATATTGACGGAAACGGGCTAACTGGAGGGCTTCTTCGGCAACGCTGATGCCGGTTTTTTCCATTTGTACCGGATCAACTTGTAGGGTGTGGGGCAAGAGTGCTTGTCCGAAAGCAGGCGGGACAAAACTCCCGATAGCGAGAGCCATTGACAAAAACAGGAAAAAATTAGGCTTGGGCACAGTACAAGTTTAAATAAAATGCAAGGGTTTTTGATTAGCTTATCTAATCTAACTTTAATGGTGACAAATATTTGGCTAAATATCCACCCATAATTAATAAATGTTTTAGGTGTTTTTTCTATAAATACGTTTTTATAAAGAGTTTATATTGATAAATAGGAGTGGATGGTTCTACCCTTTTAATTTTAAAAAAAGTTGGGATATAAAAAGTTATTTGCTTTTTTAGGTGAGATGGTTTTGAGTGGGAATTTTGGAAAAATTTTTGTGCTGTTATGTCTAAAAACTGTTTGGCTAGTGATGATAAAAGTGGGTTATTTAAGAGGTATTGACTATGGGTATGGTGGACTACAGCTTAAAAAGTCTTCCTATCGTTACGCGTCAAAGTTGGTGGGGATCTACCCGTAGAGGGACAAATGTAGGGAGGTTAGTTTGTTAGCATTTAGGTCAAGAATAAACAAATTTTGAACAGGAGATTGTTATGGCTGAACCGATTGTTCCTAATGTTGATGAATCTCAATCTTATGAAGCGCAAGAACTGGCAGAAAATATTAAAGCTGGTGAAGTAAAAGCTCCCGAAATTGATGTGACGGCTGACTATGAAGCTTCTAAAGCCTTTAGCGGCGGCGCTAGTGCTCAGGAGGCAAAAAATGCAACTTCTCCTAAGTTTCGGGTATCTGAACAGAATTCGTCTAGTGTAAATTCTTCTAATACGAAAGGCGATCCCCAATACTTTAGGACTATGGCTGCTGATATTTCTAACGATGAGTCTTCTGTTAGCGAAGGTGTCAGCGATGATTTAGTTAAAAAAGCTTTAGAAAAAGGTCAGCCTGGTTAAAGGTTGCGGGTGGGTTTTCCCCACCCTTTAAGTGTTTAGAATTGGCTGGGAGAGTGGTTTATTTGATGGCAGTTAGGCACAAAGCTAGGTTATGGGGTTGGTCGATTAAAAAATCTGGATTTTGGGCATGAAGTGCTTTTTTTGAATTAAATCCCCAGGTAACTGCAATAACTTTTATTTTGCTTTTTTTTGCTGCTTCTATGTCTCTGGTTTCATCGCCCACATAAATTATTTGATCGGGTCGATATTTTTGTTGTTTTAATAATTTGTTGATTGTTCGGTGCTTGCCGAATAAACTGGTTTCGCTATAGATAAAGTTAAATAATGTGTCTAAATTATATTTTTGTAAGATGGGTAAAACGTTTTGTTTGGAATTTGAGGTGATGATGCCGAGTTGGATGTTTTGTTTTTTTAATTCTATTAAAGCGTCTTGAATTCCCGGAATTAACTGGACTTCTGACATTTCTTTATTAAATTCTAGTTTGACACTTCTGAGCAAAAAGGGGATTTTTATAAGGTCAACTTTTAACCCTTTAATAATTTCTCTGGATGATAAGTTTTTTAGTTGTTCAATTTCTTCGGAAGTGGGGACGGTATAAGCAAACTGATGGGCTAAACGCTCTACAATTTTTAGGAATGTTTCAAAGCTATCTACGAGGGTGCCATCAAAATCAAAAATCATTAATTTAACAGACATACAATTATCCTTTTATAGTTTTTCCTCGGAATTGAGTAGCGGCTTTAATGCACCCATTTTTCTTGAATTTATAATATAAATCGTATTTTTTGAAAAATCTAAGTTTCTAAATTTTCTTTGTTTAGGGAGAAGGAAGGTTAGAGGTGGAGGTTTTTCTATTGGCTTTGGCATTTCGCCGCAGCATTTGGGGTTTAATTCGTCGTAGGGCGGAGGCGGTAAAACGTTTACTCCATTCTTGATCGGAAATTTCAGCTAATTCTGCTAGGGTGGGAGCTATATTTTCTGGATAAGGTGCGAATTCTTTAATATCTGTTGGTTGAGAAAATCGAATATTCCAAGGACAAACGTCTTGACAAATGTCACATCCGGCTACCCATCCTTGCATTTTTGAGGCGATTTGTTCTGGGATTTTTTCGGTGCGATTTTCGATGGTATGGTAGGCAATACATTGGCTTGCATTTACTACAAATGGCTCTACAATGGCATTGGTAGGACAGGCTTCTATACACCGAGTACAAGTGCCACAATGGGCTGTATGGGGTTGATCTGGGGTTAATTTTAGATTGGTTAATATTTCTCCTAAAAATACCCAGGAACCATATTCTCTTGTAATGAGGTTGCTGTTTTTGGCAATCCAGCCCAGACCGGCTTTTTGGGCCCATATTTTATCTTGGATGGGGCCGGTGTCTGCATAATATCTGGCTTGAATTTCTGGGTTTTGTTCTTGTAACCAAGTGGCAAGTTTTTTGAGTTTTTTGTGGAGGATTTTATGATAGTCTCTTCCCCATCCGTAGCGGGAAATTTTGGCTGTTTGGGAGTCTACTATACGTTGATGGGGTGTGTAATAATTTAATGCTAAACAAATTACAGATTCTACTTCGGGCATGAGTTGATGGATATCTTGGCGTTTTGGGTTTTCCATCCAGTTCATATCTGCTTGATAGCCTTTTTTTAACCAGTTTTGCAATCGGTTAATTTCTAGGTTTTGGCTAGGGGGAGTGGCGAGAGTAATTCCAATTTTATGAAATCCAATTTCTAGGGCTTTTTGTTTGATTTGCTCGGTGGTAGGATGAGAATTCACTGTTTTGATAGAGTGGTTTTAGAAGTTATAAGGTGCTGAATTAGAGATTTTGGTTTTTTGGATGTAAGGCGGTGGTGAGAAAATCATAGCATATTGGCGGCTGTTGAATTTGTTGGCTCTTTGGCACTAGTTGGCTTAAAATGCTTACTACTTTTGAAATAAATTAAGAGTTTGTTAATTTTAGATATAATCTTACTTTTGGATAATTGTCAAGTTTTACTTATGGATTTTATGCTATTTAATATTAGTTTTTTACTCGAAATTAAGACTTTTTTAGCGAGGGTTAATTGTTATGAAATCAGTAAAAAAAATGAGTAACAAAGTTGAAGATATTAAGTTAACTAGTGTTGATATTGAGGGAGTTAATGAGCCGGTGATTTTACGCTATTTTGATACTATGAATAGTGGTAGTTTTATGGAAACTGCACAGTTGTTTGCGCTAGAGGGAGAATTGAATCCGCCTTTTGAAGAGCCGGTGGTGGGAGAGGAAGCGATTGGCCGGTATTTGGAAGCAGAAGCAAAAAATATGAAACTTTTTCCTGTTAAGGGAAGTGTTGAAAAATTAGAAGAGGAAAATTTACTGAAAGTTTCTGTGTCTGGGCGGGTAGAAACTCTTTGGTTTGGTGTAAATATAAACTGGTTATTTTTTTTAAATGCTCAGAAAGAAATTACGTCTGCTACTATTAAATTAGTGGCTTCTCCTGAAGAGTTACTAAAATTAAGACAATTCAAGTCTTAGTTATTATTTTAACTAAATTTTATTAGGTTTGGGAAAGTTCAAGGAATGTTTTTCCTAAATTTTGTGGGGTTCAGTGGCTTTTTAAATTAATTTTTAATGAAGGCATCTAAACCCTTTAAAGTTACCGTATGTTGATTTATTTGAAAATAAAGAAATGTGGGTCAATCTAGTTAAATAGCTTTTAATTATTCTAAACATTAATATTAAGCATTTTTTGAGGGTGATTTTAGACAAATAAATTATTTTTTAGGGTAATTTTGTTATAAAAAAGCCATATCTTTTGTTAAAAATAATAAACGTTTCTTATTGGCAAAAAAAAGTTATGATCTTGAGTAATTAAATCAACCAGATTACCCAAATTTGCGGAGGTAATGGACAAGGAATGGGGAGATAAGATGGTAGGGATGGGATGAAGACTGGCAAAGATAGTCTCCAAAGATTACATTTCCAATCCTGGAGAATAAAAAATATTACCAAATTTTAGCAAGTTAAGTTATAGATTAAATAAGTAATGTCTCAGCGATTTCTGAATGTAAGGGATATGCAAAGACATTATTCTGAGAAAGGCGACATATTTTTGTCAGCTTTTGGGGGAAAATCTAAAATATAAAGTCATCAAAAATGGATATTTTAATTGTTGAAGACGAGCCAGAAATTGCGAAACTCATCCAGCATACTTTAGAAGCTGAGGGTTTTGCTTGTCGCAATTGTCGGGATGGTATCAATGCTTTGCAAGTGTTTCGGGAACAACAACCGGATTTAATTGTTTTGGATTTAATGATTCCGGGTTTAGATGGTTTGGAAGTTTGTGCTAGGATTCGGCAAAAGCCTGGAGCTAAGGATCCTTATATTTTGATGTTAACAGCAAAAGGGGAGGAAATTGACCGGGTAATTGGTTTATCTACTGGGGCGGATGACTATATGGTGAAACCTTTTAGTCCGCGTGAATTGGTGGCGAGAGTGCGAGCTTTGTTGCGGAGAAGTTTGCGTCAAGGAGGGCAAAGTCAAGTTTATCGTACGCAACATTTTACGGTAGATTTAGACCAGCATACAGCGTCAAGATATCTAAATTTAGATGTGGAAGAAAAGCTGGATTTAACGACTTTGGAGTTTAATTTATTAGCGACGTTTGTAAGTCACCCTGGAAGAGTTTGGAATCGTTCTCAGTTAATTGAAAAGTTGTGGGGGGATGATTTTTTTGGGGATGAGCGGGTTGTGGATACTCATGTGGCTCGTTTGCGAAAAAAGGTTGAACCGGATCCGGGGAATCCAACTTTTATTAAGACGGTAATTAGTGTTGGTTATAAGTTTGAAGATGGCGGGGTTTAAGTAATGTAGGATGGGTAGAGGAACAAAACCCAACAGAGCCTTTGATGGGTTTCGTTCCTCTACCCATTCTACAAATAATTAAGTGCTTCTACTTAATAACAAAGAAAGTTGTTTTTACAAAGGATAAGAAATGTCGGGAAATTGCAGGTGTGATGACCTTGATTAATGGCAATTTAAAAATGACTTTTGAGAAATGAAAAAGATAGGACTACAACCGCGATTATTTTTATCCCATTTATTTGTGATGATAGTGGGAGTGGGTAGTTTGGTGACGATTAGTAAAGTGTCTTCACCGCAGTTTTTTGTGAGGCATTTAGAACAGTTAGAAGGGCCTGGTTTTACTTTACGTTATGCGAGGACGCAAATTTTAGAAGGGTTTGAATTGGCGTGGAATAGGAGTACGTTTTGGGCGGTTGTTGTGGGGACAACGGCGGCGGGTGGTTTGAGTTATTGGGTAGCGCAGCGGATTGTTTTGCCGTTGATGCAAATGGAAGAAATTACTCAAAAATTTGCGTCGGGGGAGATGGAAGAAAGGATGCCGGTGAGTGAGATTCCTGAACTCAATAAGTTGGGTATGAGTTTTAATCGGATGGCTTCGAGTTTGGAAGATGTGGAAAGCCGGCGTAGACAATTAATGGGAGATTTAACGCATGAGTTGCGAACGCCTTTGACGGTGATGAGGGGTTATTTGGAGGAGTTAGCTGAGGGGAGAATTGATGCGGAACCGGAGGTTTATATAACTTTGATTAAAGAGACGAAGCGGTTGGAGCGGTTGGTAAATGATTTACAAGAACTTTCTAAGGCGGAATCGGGTTATTTGGCGATTAATTTACAGCCGGTTAATTTGCGTATTTTGTTGGTGGCATTAATTGAAAAGTTTTCATCGCAGTTGTTAGAAGAGGGGCCGGTTTTAAGTTTAAATTGTCCGCAAAATTTACCTTTAGTTTTGGCGGATCTTGATCGAACAGAGCAGGTTTTAATTAATTTGTTGGGCAATGCTTTGCGTTATACGGTGACGGGTTCTATTACTGTTCGTGCTTGGATGGAGACGGGTAAGGTTTGGGTGGCTGTGACGGATACCGGCCCAGGAATTGCTGCGGAGGATCTGCCTCATGTTTTTGAGAGGTTTTGGCGGGCGGATCGTGCTAGAAGTAGACATTCTGGAGGTAGTGGTTTGGGTTTGGCAATTTCGCGCCGATTGGTGGAGTTGCAAGGGGGAGAGATTTTTGTGGAAAGCAGTGTGGGGGTGGGAACGACGTTTCGGTTTTGGTTGCTTTTGGCTTAATTTTTGACAAATGATTGACATAAATGTGAGCTAGGTTTGTCATACCAGCCTGATAGTTTGAAAATGTCAAGTTTCTTTTTTATCTTTCTAATTTTATTTATGGTACAAAATTTTGAGTTAAAGGTAATTTTGGAGATTAGTAAGTTAATTGTTAGAAAACTAAGAACTGGTTATTGCCATAGAGAATTAATTTTTGTAAATGGTCTGGAGTTTTGTTGTTAGTTAGTAGCTGGTTTTTGGTTGATTTTAGGTTAAAAAAGTGTGGATTTAAAAATGTAAAAATTAAGGTTTTTTGCTATGACAACTATATTATTTTCTTTTTTGATTGTTAGTTCGCTAACTTTATCGGGTATTGCTGCTATTGCTTATTTGTTTCCTCATCACAACTCGCCTCACTAGGGAGAAATCGTTTAATTTTTTTTATTTGTTGCAAGTTTTTATTAAAATTACTGCTACCGATGCTTATTTGGGCGGGGAGAAAGGGGCCAAAAAGGTGTTCGGTTTTTTTCTGGTTATTCCAAAATGTTGACACTGGTGCGCTTTATATTGGCTCGTCTAAAAAAAAGTATCAATTTTTACTTTAAATTTCTATAAATTTCGCAACAATATCAATAATTTTTAACAATGGCTGCGAGTGTCGGTGTGAATTCTTACTAAATAAAGGGAAAACTTTTGTTATAACCAAGTCATGTTCTTTGTGAGAAAGGTTGACGAAGTTCAATAACGAGCCGGCAGGCAGATTATTTTGTTAAAATTTTCTGAAACCATCTTTCTTAGAACGAAGTCGTGGTTATATTAGGGGCATTTCTACCCTAAATTGTCAAAAGGTAGCGCAAAATCTAAAAATCTGGACGTTTTACCATTGGGTTATTCGTTTACAGGAGTGGCGCTTGCGCCTTCTATTAAATTATCTTGGATTTTGGCTATTTTTTGTAATGATGTTATCAACTTACCGAACATTTGTGCAGATGAATTCAAGAATTGAGGTCAAACAAAATGGATGCCAACAGAAAAATCTCTCGCTTAGTCGAGGAGGACAGTCATAAGCTAGAAATCGGCCATCTCAACTCTGTACACCGCAAAAAAGATGTTAATCATTTAGAGAGAAGGCAACAACAACGGGCTATTAGCAATGCCATGATTGAAGTTGCTTTGATGTATGGAACGAAGGGTTTTAGCCGAGGGGCGCTAGTTTATACGTTAAATGACCGCAGCTTGCGACACAGCCCTTATTATCAGTTTGTTGATCATTTAAGAGGTCTTACTGTTGTTTGTCTTGCAGGGCCACCGGATCCTGAAATACTCACTGCTTATTGGCACGAAAAAACTAAACGCAGGGTTCGCAAATAACACTTGTTTGCTTTTTCAAATTAAACATAAAGTTGAGGAATTTAACTTGAATGGCCGGCTAACTTTTTATAAGTTGGCCGGTTGCTGTTTTGGGGTTTGTGGGTGTTATTTGCTAGGTTGTGTTAGTGGAAGGGTAGAATTTTTTGCTCAAGGTGTGTGGGTTTTTAGCTTGCTTAAAGCATCTTCGGCGGCGCGTTTTTCGGCATCTTTTTTACTGCGTCCTTTGCCTTCTCCGTAGAGTTTTTCCCCGACATAAACTTTAGATAAAAATTCGGGGGCGTGAGGTAGTCCGCCGGCATTTACTGTCACATATTTAGGTGGGTTTGGGTCAATTTTTCCTTGTACCCATTCTTGAAATCGATTTTTTGCATCTACAATAGAGCGAGTTTCTACCACATTTTCAGGGACAGAATTAAATAACTCTTCCACAAGAGGACGGACTGCTTCAATGTTTGAATTGTTATCAAGATAGTAGGCTCCTACAACTGCCTCAAAGGTGCTGCTGAGTAAATTAGGGTTATAAAAGCCTCCTTCTCGAATTAACCCTTGTGAGAGACGCATTTTGAAGGTGATGCCTATTATTTCAGCAAATCTTGCGAGTTGTTTTTCATCTACGAGTGCGGCTCGCCGGCGGGTGAGTTGATCTTCTGCCATTTCTGGATGATTTTTGTAGAGATATTCTCCGCTTAAAAAATTCAGCAAAGCATCTCCTAAAAATTCTAGGCGTTCGTTGTGTTCACATTCGCCGTTATTTTCGTTGGCGTAGGAGCGATGAGTTAGGGCTCGGAGTAAAAGTTGTTGATTTCGGAAATTCAAAATTTTGTGCATATCGGTGTTTTTTTGAGTTGTTTCACTTAGTTGATGAGTCAGTTTAGAAGGGTTTTCCCTTTCAAATTTGTCTATAGTTATAGTCATAAAAAAACCGCTAAAAGCGGTGGGATTACAAAAATCTATTTTAGCATATTAAATACGGGTTAATGGTAATTTTCAAAAGTTACAACCGATGTTTATAAGCCGTCACCGATTAAAATAGGTCTTTACAGCCGCCACCGATTTTAATCGGTGTCTACAGGAAACAAGTCCTACGGACTAATAAAGTCATCCTGACTAATAGAGAGAAGTTTTATAACCCTCGGAGGGGGTTTATTTATTCGTGTAGCCACCGGTTAAAACCGGTGGCGAATACGGGTGGCGAATGGCGGTTATGCAAATGGGTAAAGGGTTTGGGCCGGTTGGTTTTCGTCAATTAAAAACAACTGTTGATTTTCCATGCGGATTTTACGATCTTTGATAGCGGCGTTAACAAACTCACCAAAGGTTGGAAAACTTTTTCCTTTGGTTTTACAGATACAAGAAACTCCTTGATAGTTGGGAAATAGCTGACTCATCAGGATGTTAATATAGCCGAGTCCTGTGCCTTTACGTTTGTTTAACGCAGTTTTCACTGCTTCAATCAAAAACATGATAGCCTCATTGTAAGTGAGTTTACACTGGTCGTTAGAAGAATTCAAATGAGATATTTTTTGGGATAACTCAGGCAACTCCTCGATAAAATGAAAT
This sequence comes from Halomicronema sp., assembly GCA_036704045.1. Taxonomy (GTDB): domain Bacteria; phylum Cyanobacteriota; class Cyanobacteriia; order Cyanobacteriales; family Oscillatoriaceae; genus Ancylothrix. Next base: position 41,879 of record DATNQM010000022.1, read on the forward strand.
TGATCTGCACGCTCTTTTAAAGTATTGTCCACACTACCTTTTCGAGCGAAGACTATTACTTTTTTCTTTTGTTTACAATCGTCCAGTAAAATCTGGACATAGCAATCACCTGAAACAATGATAATGATATCGGAGTTGTCACTTCCGCAGTCCAAAATCAGTTTAAAATCTACAGCATTTTTGATGCGATGCGGGACATTAATACACTCAAAACCATTTACTTCCAAAGTATTTTTTACTTTGTTTTGTGATGCTTCCCACTTGCTATAAACCTTGGCATTTTTGACTTCGCCTAGTGATCTTGCAACAAGAAACAAATCTTTAGCTAGGTTAACCTGTGGCACATTTTCATAATCCCAAGAAATAGAAACTCTGGGTTTCTGCCGGCTTGTTTCTTCGTTTGAGATTTTCATCCTTATAATCTCCAGTTTTAAATGTATAAAACCGGCAGGACAAAAAACAAATCACCTATCTAGCAAAACTAGACCCACTTTTTATGGTGGTTGGTTCGGGTTCAGTCTCAAACCCTGAAGTTTCAGGCTACTGCTATGCGTCGAGATATTATACTCGGAGGCAAAGTGAATAGGTCGTTAAAAGTGTATTGATTTCGGGAGAAATTACCCAATATTAAGCTGCAATTAGCTTTTACACTACGAGTAGTTTTAAAGGCATTGAATTTAACAAAAGGAAACTTCTGCCAAAATCAACACATTTCTAACGACCTATTCACTTTGCCTCCGAGTATAATATCTCAACGCACCGCAGTAGCCTGAAACTTCAGGGCATGAGACAAACTCCGGCGTTTAACGCTTTAGAATTTGTTTTTCTACTGCCTTAGCCGAGGATTATAGCTAAATGGGTGAGGTTTTGTCAAGGGTTTGAATAAAAAATATAGACACCGGCCCACCTGCCCCACTTTACCCTAAAATTTTGGCGGAAAAACACGACTTAAATCTAACAACAAATTTGTGATATTTATCCAACGTAAAACGTTTCACCTGAATTACAGTAATATTTTCCTCCTTATCTCTTTTCAATCCCAAAGCGGCCAAAAATTTACCAAAACAACCACCCCTTATCAACTACAACAAACCACGATAACGAATAAAAATCAAAACAGCAGCCCAAGAACCCAAAGCCACCTTCACCGCAACCAAAACATTAAGAAGCGGAAGAATACCCCCACTAAAAAGTCCGCCTAACTGACCGTGTGGTAATTCATAACCGGCCAAAGTAAAAGCCGACAAAACAATAAAAGCAAGCACCGATATTTTCTCCCAAATTGCCGCTTTCCAACGCTTATAAACCCCCTGCATCCACTCAGTAGAAGATGTAAGCGCCACCAAACCAATAGCAGTACCACCGGCCACCCCCGCCGCAAAACCACCTCCCGGACTCAAATGCCCCCGGATTGCCAATTCAACACTAACCAAAGCAGAAATAGTAGCCCCCAAACGCGCCAAAATTATCGAAGTTTCATCACTAAACTGAATAATTTTAGTCACCGGTTTTTCATTTGCCAGCAAAAATTGACAGCCCATAATCGCAATAGTAAAAACAATCACTTCAAAAATCGTGTCATAGAGACGATTTCTTAAAATAACAGCCGCCACCGCACTAGGAACCCCACTTTCGTTAATCAAAGTTTCCACTATCGAACCCCCAAAATCCGGTGCTGCATTTGGTAGTGCAAACATCTTAAAATACATCGCTATTCCCGCAGCAATATACACCCATTTCATAACTACTTACCTCCTAAATCAGAAGAATTTTTATAACTTAAATTCGTTGTCAAAGAAACTTCATTTTGCATAATTTCATAAAGACGATGCAGACGAACTACGGTGTCATAAACTAGATTTTCATGCCCATCTTCTACTCTTGTACAAATCCCATGCACTTCTTTCTCTATCAGTGCTTGTTCCAACTCATTTTTATCTGTATAAGGAATTAACTCAACCCGCATATAATGCTTACGAAAAATACCTCGTAACTCATTAACAAGTTTTTTAAAAGGATGTTCTACATCAGTCTCAACTACATCATCTTTCAGCACACCCAAGCGCATCACCAGGGAAGAACGAACCGCCACCGCATAAAGAGTAACTGATAGCATCGTTCCCACCAAAGCCTCCGTCAACGCAACATCCGCAGCGCCAAAAACTGCATACAACATTGCCGATACTCCACCCAAAATACCCCGCATCACCAAAGCATCGTAGGGATTAGTTTGAATCACCAAAATAAAAGCAGCCAACGGCATCAAAGCAGTTATGAAATAGAGATAATTATCCGTCATATTTACTTTTCCTAGTCGAACAATAAGCCAACACATAACCTAACATCGTATTCCAAAGCGCCAAACAAATAAGCGCCAAAATTAGAAAAGGCCATTGCTTCGGAATTTTCAACAACAAACCGACAATAATAATCATCGATCCAAGAGTATCTGAAACCGAAAGACTATGCAATTTAAACAAAACTGAACGATCCCTCAGTAGATGAGAAGTACCCCAAAACCAGAAGAAAATTCCTATCACTATGCAGCCATAACTCAAAAAATTAATCATGCTTCACTCATTCTTTTTATGATGTGCGACAATAACATTAAACCGGCATTTCCCACAGTCAAAATGATGACTGCCACAATGCCAATCATCCAATCATCTCGCAAAACAGAGACAAACAAAATAATTATTGATGCCTTAGTAGAGAGACTAGCAAAAGCTAACATTTTTTGCCAAATATTATCATTTTGCCAAGCATCATAGATGGGAATAAGCAGACTGCAAATCATAGCAATTAGTAAAAAATTCATGCTTCTTTCCTCCGTACAACTCGGTGTACTTCATACCAGCCATTTTGGTTGTATTTTATAACAATTGTTTTGGGCGTGAAAGTAATCAAAAATATATCCAAGAAAATGAGACGACGCGAACGTTGTGTTGTCACCCTCTCCAAAATTACATCCTCATCATTATGGGGGCGAAAAATAAGCTCAAATGCCTCAATATATGCTTGGGGAAGCGCCCATAAAATCTTTCCGAGTACCGAAAACCAATCTTTTAAAACTTCCGGTTCTGTATAACTTCGCGGCAACAAAAGTGCGATAGCAACACCGATGATGATATTTTCCAGACTTAGATTAGCTGTGAGGAGAAACCAAATTGTTAATCGAAAAATTAAATGCCCAACCATGCAAACCCCATCCAAAATAAAAATACTAAAATCAAACTCATAAAACCTATCAAATCATCAAATTTTTCGCCGAAACGCGACAATTTGATAGTTGATTTTTTGAAGATAAAATAATAGGCTAACCATCCCAGAGCAATTGTTACCAAGGGTTTGATGATATTTTCTAAGGAGTAGGCATCGTAATAGATAACATTTGCTAAGATTAGCCCACCGAGTAATAAAACCAAGCCCCCCCAGAAACCGTCCCGCATTTTTTCTGCGTTTTCTAGTTTTTGATGCGGCAAAAATATAAACTTTGCAAACGATATCGCTGTTCCCAGTGCGGAAATATTCATCACTATTACTTGCCAAGGTACGAGATTTTTCATTGTTAAAACCTTCGCGCCAAAACCAGATAACATAGGAAAGCCAGAGATAGAAAAACTAGCAATAACTAAGGCTATCCAGATGGGGGTATTTATTGGAGTCTGTTGCAGTTCTTTAAAGTTTCGGCTGGGTAAAGAACCGGCAATTAAAAACAGTGCTGCTTTAACTAAACCATGTGTCAGTGCATAAAAACCACCAACTTCTGGTGCAGCAAGAACAAAGCCTAACTGCGAAACTGTGTGAAAGGCAAGCATCCGTTTGGTATCTTTTTCAAAAACGGCATAAAAGACTCCAAAAAGCGCGGTAGCAACGCCAAAAAAACGAACAATGGGGTCAATTTCACTAATAACTAATGCACAGCGAACAAGGGGAAAAATGCCGGTTTTAACAACAACTCCCGACAACATCGCTGACACCGGCGTTTCTGATTCTGAGTGCGTTAAAGGTAGCCATAAACCTGATACAAACACGCCTCCTTTTACTAATAATCCCATAAAAATTAAAGCAAGAGCTTCTGGAGGTGCGCCCCGCAAACCGGCAAAAGCAAAAGAATGATGGGCCTGGTAAACAAGCACCGCGCCAATGAGATAAAAAAGCATGGCAACGTTGCTAGTAAAAAGATAACGCAAAGCAACCCAAAGTGAGCGGTCTGTGCGGGGATATGCTACTAAGAGAAAAGCTGCAATACCGCTTACTTCCAATGCAACATATAAACTAACAAAATCTGAACAAATAAAGGTAGCATTAACACTGCCATGTAAGATAATTGCTTGAGCGTAAAAAAAAGCAGTTTTGGCAGTATCCCAACAGTAGAGAATAACAGCAGCAGTGACAAGAGCGTTGGTTAAAATAAAGAAACCGCTTAATTGATCTGCTTCTAGGGTGACACCAAAGGTATCGATTAATTGGAGTTTTAGCGGTGACTGTTGGACTAACAAATAAAAGGCATAAACGCCGGAAAGAATAGCTGCCAAAAGAGCGAGAAAACGGTCAAGTTTGGGGAACAAATAAATAACGAACCCCACAATAAACGGGAATAGTATCCAGGCGATTGTTAGGGTATTCATGGGGTATTATTTTTTTCAATTTCGTGGGTTTCTAAGGTCGGGTTATCCTTTGATAACTTCATTACTCCAACCAGCATTAATGCTTGAATTGAAAGGCCGATCACGATAGCTGTTAAGATAACTGCTTGGGGGACTGGATCGGCAAAAGGGAGATTTTTGGCATCTGACAAAATGGGGGTGAATAAACCATTACGGGATGCAATTAGTACATAGTAGGCGACTACTCCTGCACTCATAACATCCATAGAAATGATTTTCATCACTAGGTTTTTTTTGAGGAGGATACCAAAAAATCCGCACATTATTGTTGCAAAAACAAAGGCTTCTAACACGGCTTTTTTTTGTTGGGTGAAGGTTTTTTGTAGTTATAGCAGATAAAGGCGGTCAATATTTTTAGGTTGTTTAGTTTAATTAATTGATTGAGTTTTTTACTTCTCCTTTCTAAAGGTTGTTAATGCAGCTAAAATTAGGGATTTTCTGTAATAAATTAGGTTTTTTCAGTGAATTTTGTTTGACAACGGCCTCAACGCTTTAATTTTACCTCGGCATTGAGTAGCTAATGTATAGTTTATTTTGGGGGGTAACTATTGGTATTATTCGTCAATTTTCCGGTAATTTTTCTCATACTACTTTCTGGCATTTTTGTCAATTCGTAAAAAATCTATTTTTTAAACTCTCAACTTTGGTCAACTATAGATAAAAAATTTCTTTCATTTTGATATTTTTGCATTGAACCCCGCTATAAACTATCTTTCTGGCAAAATTAGCTTGCAACTACTTTACAAATAACTTTATAAAACAACATTTTATTATGTATCTGTCACTATTTATCTGCATCTGTGCTTTGACTAAAAAGTAAATAAAAATCTTTATTGATATTTTGAAAAAGACTGTTTTAGTGAATTGAATTTAAAAAAAATCATCCTACTAAAAAATGTAAAAAAAGACTTGGCCACCTATCAAACTTTCTCCCAATGGTCATCTGTAACAGCCCCATCAAAAAACCATTTTATTTATTTGCGTTAATCTTCCTACCTCTGGGGTTAAAATAAATAAACCAACTAACAACACTGCTATTCTAAATATAGCGGTCTTTGCTCCTTCAAGTATGATAAAGCTGAGAAACTCACTTTCTAAGGCAATTTACTTACTTGATAAAAGCCCTATTATCCTTCAAATACCTAACGCTATGACCCCAACTGTAGAAGCACATTCTGGATTTTCCACCGGCACCGATCAAGGCATCGGCGGAACCCTACAGGAATATCAATGGACGTGGAAAAAACGTCGCGTCTCCGTCATTTACGAAACCCTTGGTTACGGTTCACCGATCTTATTACTACCGGCCTTCAGTAGCATTTCTTCCCGCACAGAAATGCGCGGACTAGCCGAACTTTTAGCCCCACATTTTCAAGTTATTGCCGTTGACTGGCCTGGATTTGGTAGTTCAGAACGTCCGCCTTTTAATTACGAACCAGCCCTATATTTAAGCTTTTTAGGAGACTTTGTTAGAGATAATTTTAATGAACAAATAGTTGTAATAACCGCAGGTCATGGTGCCGGTTACGTCATGCAGTTACCTCAACTTTGGTCATGGGTTGTTTTAGTTGCGCCAACTTGGCGAGGGCCCTTACCAACAATGATGGGTGAAAAACGCTGGTTTTTTAACATTATAAAAAAAATTATTTACCTTCCTATTATTGGACAGTTTCTTTATTTTCTCAACACTTTACCGCCATTTCTTCGCCTAATGATAGGCCGACACGTCTTTGCTAACCCCAACTCGGTCACCCCTGATTTTATTAAACAAAAGCATAAACTTACACAGAAAAAAGGAGCTCGTTTTGCCTCAGCAGCCTTTGTTACTGGGGGTTTAGATATAATTAAAAGTCGCTCAAAATTTGTTGAATTATTTCAGCCCTTACCCGTACCAGTTTTAGTCGCTATTCCCGAAGAAAGTCCCTCTAAATCTCGCATGGAAATGGAAGTATTAGTTAGCTTTACCTCTACCCAAAAATGCTGGTTACCTGGGTCATTAGGCTTACACGAAGAAAACCCAACAGGACTCGCAGAAATCATCATTCCTTTTCTAAAAAAATTCCTTTCTCGTAACACTTATGTCCAACCCGAAGAAGATCAAGAATCTTAAGGAAAAGACCTCTTAAAACCTCCCCGATATCCTCCTTTTTATATAGGTCAATCTAATTCAACGCCTATAAACTATTAAACAAAAAATCTACCCACTTCCCAAAAAAACCAAAATGATATAAGATTAAAAATAACAGCCAGTTTTAGTAAAAAAACACTAAAAAGACGGGGAAAGATTGGTGAAAACCCAGCACTGTCCCGCAACTGTAATCCGATATGTAAATATCGTGTAAGTCAGAATGCCCGTCGGCCAACAAATAAACCTTTAAACCCATCTGCGAGGTACAGATGAAACCAACATTTCCAAGCAAAAATCATAGTTCCCTACCGGTTCTCTTGCGCCGCACAAACTAGCCGGTTTTTCAATTTTTTCTCTACGTTAAATTACCCCATCTCCAATTTGTTCTAATATGCCCCCCCAACATACATTATTTATTTGCAAAACTTGTGCATCCGTTTGGAAAGACGGCAAACGCCAAGGAAAAAGCGGCGGTGAAGAATTCCTAGAAAATCTAACAGAAAAGTATCAAAATTGGGATTTGAAAGATGATTTTTCTATTGTGCCGGTAGAGTGCATGAGTGCCTGTAGTCATGCCTGCGCGGTATCATTTTCAGCCCCTGGAAAATACACTTATCTTTTTGGGGATTTATCGATTAAAGAAACGGCCGGTGCTGTCTTAGAATGTGCAGGTTTATACTATTCTAAGCCAGACGGCAATTTACCTTGGTCAGAACGTCCTGAACCTCTAAAAAAAGGTATCCTTGCTAAAATTCCCCCTGTTGATAGTCAAAATTAATTGGTGTTTTTTTTGCTAAATTTGTAAAAATTAACCACCAATTAACTGCGATAAACAGAATAATTTTTTTGCTTTTTAAAAAAGCATAACAATGAGTAGTTTATAAGTTTGGATAATCATGTCAGCAAAAATTCCTGTTACTGTAATCACCGGCTTTCTTGGTAGTGGCAAAACTACTACAATTCGTCATTTATTGCAAAATAATCAAGGTCGAAAAATTGCCGTTTTAGTCAATGAATTTGGCGAAATAGGCATTGATGGAGACTTACTTAAATCTTGCCAAGTTTGTGATGAAGACGAAACTCCTACAAGTAATATTGTTGAACTCACAAACGGCTGTCTTTGTTGCACTGTTCAAGAAGAATTTCTGCCCACCATGCAAGAAATACTCAAACGGCGCGAAAAAATTGATTGTATGGTTATAGAAACTTCCGGGTTAGCATTACCAAAACCCCTTGTCCAAGCTTTCCGTTGGCCAGAAATTCGCACCGGCGCCACCGTAGACGGTGTTATTACCGTTGTTGACTGCGAAGCCGTCGCCAGTGGCACTTTGGCGCCCGATATAGACGCCTTAAATTCCCAACGTCAAAGTGACCCTAATTTAGAACACGAAACCCCCATAGAAGAACTATTTGAAGATCAACTAGCTTGTGCCGATTTAGTATTATTAACTAAAGTCGATTTAGTAGACAGTCAAACCCTGGAAAAAATTACTAACTGGCTACAAAATGAACTTCGTCCTGGTGTTAAAATAGTGCCTTGTGAAAGCGGCAAAATTAGTGCCGATATTTTACTAGGGTTTAACGCAGCTGTTGAAGATAATTTAGAAAACCGGCCATCTCACCACGACACAGAAGAAGAACACGACCACGACGATAACATTAATTCAGTTAACTTTATTTCAGAACAACAATTTGACCCCAAAGTTTTGACAACAAAACTGCAAGCAATTGTCGAAAACCAAGAAATTTATCGTATTAAAGGATTTGTTTCTGTTCCTAATAAAGCAATGCGATTAGTATTACAAGGTGTGGGAACTCGTTTTGAACATTTTTATGACCGCCCCTGGCAACCTAGTGAACTCCGCCAAACTCGTCTTGTTTTTATCGGAAGGGATCTAGATCAAAATCATATTCACAGTCTTTTAAATGTCTAAAAAAGGCTGCCTTTAACCGCATTTCATAAATAAACTATTTGTGTTTATTTGCGGTTATCTAAAACTTCCCATAAAAAACCAAACAACCTCCAGCTACACAAAATGTAAATAAATTTTACATTTCTACCATCCCTTTCTTTCTCGTCGCCATCCCAAGGTATGATTGGCCTTGGGATTTAAAACAGAAATTTCACTACTACATTATGTCTTCAGATACATCTCCCTCCGTTAACGCAGGATTGATACACCGGCCTCGTCGTTTGCGCCGTACAGATGCCTTACGCCGGATGGTAAGGGAAACTCAACTAACAGCAAACGACCTCATATATCCTCTATTTGTGATGGAAGGAGAAGGGCAAAAACAAGAAATTTCTTCCATGCCCGGTTCCTATCGTTATACCCTCGATTTATTATTAAAAGAAATAGCCGACGCCTATGCTTTAGGAATTCCTGCAATTGCGCTATTTCCCCTCGTTGCTAACGAAAAAAAAGACAATGCCGGTACCGAAAGTTATAACCCCGACGGGCTGGTTCAACGCACAATTCGTGCCATAAAAAAACAAACCCCAGAAATTGTTATTATTACTGATGTCGCCCTCGATCCTTTTAGTACACACGGACATGATGGAATTGTTGGCGAAAACGGCGAAATTCTCAACGATGAAACTGTCGAAGTATTAGTAAAACAAGCCGTTTCTCAAGCCGAAGCCGGTGCCGATATGGTCGCACCTTCTGATATGATGGATGGGCGAATTGGGGCAATTCGAGAAGGTTTAGATAACGCCGGTTTTACCAACGTCAGCATCCTTGCTTACTCCGCAAAATACGCCTCAGCCTATTATGGCCCCTTCCGTGACGCCCTCGATTCTGCACCAAAATTTGGCGATAAAAAAACCTACCAAATGGATGCAGCAAACGCCCGTGAAGCTATCACTGAAGCAGACCTAGATATTGCAGAAGGCGCTGATATTATTATGGTAAAACCGGCCCTCGCTTATCTCGATATCATTCACCTACTTCGCAACACTACAAACGTCCCTATTGCTGCTTATAATGTCAGCGGTGAATATGCCATGATTAAAGCCGCCGGTCAGTTAGGATGGATTGATGAAAAGAAAGTAATTTTAGAAACACTTACCAGCATAAAACGGGCCGGTGCAGATTTAATTCTCACCTATTTTGCTAAAGAAGTTGCCCTTATGTTGCGATAACTTTCTTTGTCTTCAAAATCAACTCAACCTAACATTTTAAACGTCTTAAATTTAGGTTGAGTTTTAAGCTTCACTCGCCTAACGCAACCCTTAGCAATACCCAAAACATTGAACAAAACCCAACCACCATACAACAGTTGGGTTTCATTTAACCCCTAAAGCGCCGTTTTCCCTACAACCCAACCTACTTTACTTAAGGCTAAATTTTCGCTACCATCAAAGAGAAAATCGCCGCTTATTTCAATGACTACAAGCCAACTACCCGACTCCCTCGCCCGCATCGTTCAGCGTTTCAAACGCTATACAAACCCCAAACAAGGCTACGAATTACTAATTACTCTAGCCAAACGTTTACCGCCTTTTCCAGAAGAACAAAAACTAAGCGAAAATAAAGTCCAAGGTTGCGTTTCTCAAGTCTATATTACAGCAGAATTAAAAGACGGAAAAGTAGTTTATCAAGGAGATTCTGATTCCCAATTAGTAAAAGGATTAGTAGCCCTTTTAGTAGAAGGTTTAAGCGGTTTAACTCCCTCAGAAATCTTAAAAGTTACCCCTGATTTTATTCAAGAAACCGGCCTTAATGTCAGCCTCACACCCTCTCGCGCCAACGGTTTTTATAATATCTTTAAACTAATGAGAGAACGCGCTTTAACCTTTGAATTAATGAACTCCGCTGAAGCAAAAATTTCAGCCGGTGAAGAATCAATCTAAGAAATCAAATCTAAAATCTTATGGTTGGCTTAGAAATTCCAAAACGCGGGATGCCCGTAACAATAATTACCGGCTTTCTGGGAAGTGGCAAAACAACCCTTCTAAATCATATCCTTAAAAACAACAAGGATTTGAAAATAGCAGTTTTAGTTAATGAATTTGGCGACATCAACATTGATAGTCAGCTTTTAGTCTCCATTGACGAAGACATGATGGAACTAACAAATGGCTGCATCTGTTGCACCATTAACGATAGTTTAATAGATGCAGTTTATCGCGTTTTAGAACGACCCGATAAAATTGATTATTTAGTCGTAGAAACCACCGGCATAGCCGACCCTTTCCCCATCGCCCTTAGTTTTCTCAGTCAAGATTTACGCGATTTAACCCGCCTAGATTCGATTTTAACCGTTGTTGATTGCGAAACCTTTACCCCCACTCATTATTCCAGTTCCGCCGCCTACAATCAAATTGTCTACGGCGATATAGTCCTTCTCAATAAAATTGATTTAGCCCCACCAGAAAAAATACAATCTCTTGAAAAATATATCCACTCTCTCAAAACTGGTGCAAGAATTCTTAAATGTAACCAAGGCATAGTTTCCTTGCCCCTAATTTTAGATGTCGGACTGACTAAACCTGAAACTTATTCTAATCATCAACACGCCCATAACCACGATCATCACCACCACGATCATCACCATTCCCACCATTTAGAAAACGATGAATTTGTAGCAGTATCTTTTGAAAGCGATCAGCCATTTTATGCAAATAAATTTCAAGAATTTTTGCAAGAAAAACTAAGCACAAACATTTTTCGCGCCAAAGGCTTATTATGGTTTATCGAAAGCCCCCTCCGACAAATTTTTCAACTAAGTGGCAAACGTTTTGACCTTCAAGAAGACAAATGGACAGGAGAAAAACGCAATCAAATAATCTTTATTGGAAAAAACTTAGATGCAGACGAAATACACAGCCATCTCAACGCCTGTCTTGCCCGTTCCCCTAGTAATCGAACCATAATCTAAAAAAAAATCAGTAGTTGTCGTTATTTCAGCAACCCTGTATAACAAGAAAAAGAATAACAAAAATCTGAGACAAAAATGGTACAAGCAACAACAATCAACAATTCAGTGCCGGTAACAGTCCTCACCGGCTATCTGGGCGCAGGAAAAACCACCCTCCTTAACCGCATTCTCACCCACGAACACGGCAAAAAAGTCGCCGTTATTATCAACGAATTTGGCGAAGTAGGCATCGATAATCAACTCGTTGTCAACTCCCTTGATGAAGAAATATTTGAAATGAATAACGGCTGCATTTGTTGCACCGTTCGCGGCGACTTAATACGCATTATTGGTAACTTAATGAAACGCCGAAATAAATTCGATCATCTAGTTATTGAAACTACAGGACTCGCCGATCCAGGGCCGGTGATTCAAACTTTTTTCATGGATGAAGATGTCCGTACTCTCACAAATTTAGATGCCGTTGTAACCGTAGTTGATGCCAAACATATTTTGCAACATTGGGATAGTGACGAAGCAAAAGAACAAATAGCCTTTGGCGACATCATTTTACTAAACAAAACTGATTTAGTCACCCCCCAACAATTGCAAGAACTTGAAAAACGCATTCGTAGCATAAATGCTATTGCCAAAATTTATCACACCCAAAAAGCAGAAATAGCCATAGATTCTCTGTTAGGAGTAAAAGCTTTTGATTTAAAACACGTCCTCGAAATTGAACCAGACTTTTTACATGAAAACGACCACAACCACGAACATCACGACCACGAACATCACGACCACGAACATCACGACCACGAACATCACGACCACAAACATGATGAAACCATCTACTCCGTCGCCATCCTCGAAGATGGGGCAGTAAACGGAGAAAAACTAAACGCTTGGTTAGGCGAATTATTGCAAACAAAAGGCCCAGATATATTTAGAATGAAAGGCATATTAAACATTGCCGGTGAAAATCAAAGATACGTTTTCCAAGGCGTACACATGATCTTTGAAGGCACCGGAGACCGGCCCTGGTTGCCAACAGAAAACCGCCAAAACCAACTCGTATTTATTGGCCGCAACTTAGACGAAAAACAACTCAAAGAGGATTTCCGCAAGTGTTTGGCTTAAAAGGCACACCAAAACAATTAGTAGAAAAAAAATGGCAAGGCAACTTATCAGATTTTATCACCGCAATTGCCTGGTCTTTTGATGGGAAAAAATTGGCCGCAAGCACCGGCAACGGAGAAATAATTGTTTGGCAAAACAACAAACTTTTTACCCTCCAAACCTCCACCGGTGAATCCATAGATTGCCTTGAATTCTCTTTTGATGGCAAATACTTAGCCGCTGCCGGTCAACAAGGAAACCTCAAAATTTGGCGCATTTCTTCACCGGCTGACCTAGAAAATCCTCCCCATTCCATCAACTATTCCCCCGCCTGGATCGACCGGCTTGCCTGGAGTCCCAAACGTAACCACCTCGCCTTTAGTACCGGCCGCCAAGTCCCCATATTAGATGTTGAAAATACCCTAAAATCTGGCCAAACATCCCTCATTACCACCCTTAACTTTCAATCTTCCACTGTCCTTGATATCGCATGGCATCCCAAACAAGACTATATCGCCATTTGTGGATATCAAGGCACAAAAATTTGGAATGCAAAAGACTACGACGATGAACCTTATATCCTTAGCATTCCATCAGCCACAAACCTCATCGCTTGGTCGCCAAACGGGCAATATTTAGCCGCAGCAAACCAAGACAACACCCTCACTCTCCTAGAGTGGGGAAATCCCCATCCCTGGGTAATGCGAGGATTTACAGGCAAATTGCGTTCCCTCGCTTGGTCTAGCAAAAACAGCCCCACAGGTGCCCCTTTACTAGCAGCAGCAAGCGCTTTTAGTGTTTCTGTATGGGAAAAACAAGAAGACGAATCCATAGGATGGGAAGCTTGGTTACTAGATATACATCAAGGTTTTATCTCATCTATTAACTTTCAACCAGACACATTTTTACTTGCGTCTGCTGCGGAAGATGGACTCGTTTGCATCTGGGAAAAAGCTAAACAAATTGGTCAAATTTTAGAAGGAGAAAATTCCTTTACTTGTTTAAAGTGGGATAAACAAGGAAACCAACTTGCAGCCGGTGGAAACGAAGGTCAATTAACAATATGGTCAAAATCTTTACGCGGTAAAGGTTTTGGTTAAAAAAATTTTTCGTATGTATGTAGTTGCGTTTTAAAGCTAAATCACAACTATATATATACGAAATTATCTAATATTTTATTTGATTGGATAAATTCTTTTATTAACTGAAAAATCTGGAAGCGTTGCTTGACTATAGTTCAACTAATTTATTTCATCTTGAGAAAAACATCACCTTAAATTAATAATAAGCATCATCATGCCTAATATTCTTTTCTTAAAATCTCAAAACAAAACAAATTTTAAAAAAATTCTCTTGATTTTCTAGTTGTTTTCTTAATCTTTCAAAACAACTTCAAAAAATCCCTTGAAAGCAACGCTCAGTATAATACTTTTTAACAAAGGCTTTCAATCTGAGCAGTTGATACGCTTTTATTTGAGACCATTTTCGGATTTTCAGTAGCCACATCGATTTTTGCTTTGGAAACTTTTTCCATATAAGCAAGAGGAACCACCACCGGCCACAATACACTAGCAGTCACCAAGGTAGCCATCGATAATTGCTTTTCTTCAGCAGTCAAAGTATGAGCTTCTTTCTCGAAGAAAGACAACCAATTTTTAAAGAAACAAGGAGCAGAAACCAAGTAGATAGCACCCAAAGAACCAAGAAGTAGAGATACCATAACTAAATCCTCACTTTATTAGAATGTATAGCTGGGGGTTTAAGTCAATTTTCCGCTTTGTATATCCCTTAGTTCTATCTTTGGGCAGGCTGGTTGACTGACTTGTATCTACTCTAAACTGCTTATCCGCAAAAAATCATAACTTTACACAAACTTTAAATATGTCAACGGGGTAAATACGCAAACTTGACCTTATCCAAAAAAATAATTAAAGGAAATATAAAGTTAAACCGGCCTCAACCAGAAAAAAAATATCAGTAATCCTACGGAACCCTACCAAATCCATTTTACTTAAACCTTTTCCTCCGTCTCCCTCATCCCCTTCTGGGTATAGATTTCAGCAAAAACAGCTTTTTTCCCAACCTGGCTAAACTCCCCATTTAGGTAAATTTTCTTTCTTAAAGCTGGATTTGGGCCACCTCTTAGAGGTATTACCTACGAATTCCTTCACAGTACATCCTTATTTAAAGATCCTTTATTTTCTGATAAAAATTAACAAGACCTCGCAGGCAGAATACCACGATGGCAGAACAACAAACGTCAGACCTTGACATCGCACCCTATATTGATCACGCCCTACTCAACCATACAGCCACCCCGCCCCTTGTAGAAAAATGGTGTGAAGAAGCAGATCGTTTTAACTTTGCAACCGTGTGCGTTTATCCTGCCTATGTAAGGATAGCCGCCAACCTCTTACACAACAAACGGCCCAAAGTCTGTACTGTGATTGCCTTTCCCACCGGCGCAACCAACAGTGCGACCAAACTCTACGAAGCTCAACAAGCTATCGAAAATGGAGCTAACGAACTCGACGTTGTAATTAACCTTGGTTTGCTTAAGGCAGGCAAAACCAACGAAGTACACCGTGAAATTGCGGAGATATGCGACACCGGCATTCCTGTCAAAGCGATCCTTGAAACCAACCTCCTCAACGACGAAGAAAAACAACTCGCCGCCGAACTTTGTATGGATGCCGGTGTCGCCTACCTCAAAACCGGCACCGGCTGGTATGGTGGCGCAAACATCAACGACGTCCGACTCCTTAAACAACTGACACGGGGCAAAGTCGGCATCAAAGCAGCCGGAGGTATCCGTACCCATCAAGAAGCCCTTGATTTAATCGTTGCCGGTGCCACCCGTCTAGGTACTTCCCGCAGCATCGATCTACTTCGCCAGCGCGATAACCTAGAAGATAACCAGTAAATAGACAAGAGTGGTAGCAACTTTTGATGGCCAACTCCCAAAATTTCAGGAATTAATAAAGACATCAAACCTGCTATCCAACCCAAAAATCGCCCCTCCCCCTCTCGAAAATCGTTTAATCTAAAAATCCCACCTTTTCCTCTCGAAAATCCTCAATCTTAATAATGCCTCTAACCTACACAGCCACAGGAATCAACCTCAAAAGCTCACCCCTAGGAGAATCCGACCGGCTGCTTACAATTTTAACAAAAGAACATGGTTTAATTCGAGCGGTTGCGCCGGGCGCGAGAAAACAAAAATCTACCCTATCGGGACGGAGTGGGATCTTTGCCATCAACCATTTGCTTCTACACAAAGGCCGATCCTTGGATACAATTACCCAAGCCGAAACCGTAGAATCCTACCCAGGGTTGAGTAAAAACTTAGGTAAACTAGCCTCGGCACAATATCTTGCTGAAATAGCCCTAAGCTTTGGAATCAGTGAACACCCCCAAGAGGAACTCTTTAGCTTGCTTTGTGAACACCTAAGCCGAATTGAGGAACTAAGTGGTTTCCACATCCACTCGCGTCTCCTCGCCATGCTTTCTCACGGAGTATATCACCTCTTGGCCCTTGATGGCATCGCTCCCCAGGTTCACTCTTGTTGTGTCAGCCAACAGTCGTTGATTCCCGATTTCGAGAATCCCTCGTTTTTAACCGGTTTCAGTATAATTGCCGGTGGCTGTCTTAACCTTAAAGAAATTGAGCAATTAAACTCCATTTCTCAAAAACCCCAACAAACGAACCCTAGCCAAAATCTCGGCATTGAGCGCACCTACGCGCCCGAAAAACCCCTAAGAATAGATACCAAACTAGATCCCTATCAACTTGCTTTGTTACAACAACTAACTCAACCAGACTTAAATGGTATTCCTCAGACCCTAACCGCTGCTGAGGCTGCCGATATTCAAAAGTCATGGGTAGCAGTTGAGCGCATTTTGCGCCACTATGCTGAATATCACCTAGAGCGGTCAATTCGATCAGCCGCCCTCATTGATACTTATTTTTCTTCCCTGCCTTCTTCCCCGGTGCAGTTATGATGCTACTATCTGAAACGGAAATAAAAACCCATCTCACACCGCTAAAACACTCGTCTCTGGAGGCTTCCCCCATTAGCCACCACCCTAATAAAGGGACTCATAGTATTTCTCCCTACCGGCCGCCTAGTAATGGCTCAGGTTCTCACGCAGAACCTTCTAGTCATGCTTTTGAGTCGCCTACCTCAGAATCTAGTCTGTCAGACAACGGCGGGACACCAAACGGAAAAGAACCCCCCACAGAAGAACCTCCAACCCCTACAGAAGAAGGTTTTGGGCCGGTTTTGAAAAACCGGAATTTTTTGGCGCTTTGGAGTGGACAAGTTTTTTCTCAATTGGCGGATAAGGTTTATCTTGTTTTAATGATTGCCTTGATTGCAACGCGGTTTCAAGCTTCTGGTCAAACCATAAGTTCTTGGGTATCAGCAATAATGATTGCTTTTACTATACCGGCAGTTTTGCTTGGTTCTCTGGCCGGTGCGTTTGTAGACCGATGGCATAAAAAAGCTGTTTTGGTAGCTACTAATTTATTGCGTGGTTTTTTAGTTCTTTCTTTGCCAGTTCTTTTGTGGTTGTGCGATGGCAAACAATTGGGTGCTTTGCCTTTAGGTTTCTGTGCGATGTTGGTAGTGACTTTTTTGGTTTCTACTCTCACGCAATTTTTTGCACCGGCCGAACAATCAGCAATTCCTTTAATAGTTGAACGTCGTCAACTTTTGGCAGCAAATTCTCTCTACACTACAACAATGATGGCGAGTGTCATTGTTGGTTTTGCTGTGGGGGAACCTTTACTGGCTCTTGCTGACAGCTTTTTAGGTCATCTGTCAATTGGTAAAGAAATTGTTGTGGGCGGGAGTTATTGTATTGCAGGTTTGCTTTTGTTGGTATTAAAAACTGGCGAAAATATTACTCCTGTTTCTGGTGAAACTCCTCACGTTTTTGAAGATATCCGCGACGGTTTGCGTTATCTAAAAGCTAATATCCGTGTCCGCAATGCTTTAATTCAATTGGTGATTTTATTTTCAATTTTTGCAGCTTTGGCGGTTTTAGCGGTTCGGATGGCAGAAGTGATTCCAGGGCTGAAGGCTTCTCAGTTTGGCTTTTTGATGGCTGCCGGTGGTGTTGGTATGGCTGCTGGTAGCACTGCTTTAGGCTATTTTGGTAGCCGGTTTTCTCACCTGCAATTAAGTTTGGTGGGTTCTGTTGGCATGGCTGCTTCTTTGGTGGGTTTATCGCTTTTTGCTCAACAAGTAGTGCCTGCTTTGCTTTTGGTGGGTCTTTTGGGTGCTTTTGGGGCTATTGTTGGTGTTCCTATGCAAACAACTGTCCAAGCGGATACGCCAGAAGAGATGCGCGGTAAGGTTTTTGGTTTACAAAATAATGCCATTAATATTGCTTTGAGTTTACCTTTGGCTTTGGCCGGTGTGGCTGAAACGTTTTTTGGTCTTAAGGTTGTGTTTTTAGGGCTGGCGGTTTTGGCGCTTGGCGGTGGGGTTTTAAGTTGGTATATTTCTCGGTACGGAAATTCCCCAACTCATGAATCGTGACAAATTGGCCATGAGTTGCTATTTTTTCCTCATTAGAGACAAAATGTTAACCAAATCTCTAGGGGAAAGTTAAAATTACCTATCGGTTAACAGTCATCGGTTTTAATCGATGGCTAATCTTGATCTACTTTTGTCTGTTTGCTCAAAGTTCCACTCTTATTCTATTTTTATACCCTAATGCACATCGCTTGGCTTGGAAAAAAATCTCCGTTTTGCGGTAATGTTACTTACTCTCGTGAAATTACGAATTTGTTGTTAGACCGAAATCACGAAGTTAGTTTTTTTCATTTTGAAGAAGCTTTTGACCCGGAAAATTTTTTTCCGTCTTTACGTTCATCTAGTATGATGAGTAGTTTTTCTCGACAAACAGCAACAAAGCCTTTTATTCCGGCTAATGCTTCGGATACGAATGGTTGGTTAAGTAGTGAGGTTTCTTTGCCTTGTTTGTTTAAGTCTACGATTTATACTATTCCAACTTTACGGTCTAGTAAGGTTTTAAGTGAGTCTCTGCGAAAGCTAAAACCTGATTTGGTTCATGCTTCTTTAACGCTTTCGCCTTTGGATTTTGTTTTGCCGGAAATTTGCGAAGATTTAGATTTACCTTTAATTGCTACTTTTCATCCTCCTTTTGACCGGAAACCTCGTAATATAACTTCGGGAACTCAACAGTTAATGTATCAGTTATATGCGCCTTTTTTGGCTAATTATGATTGTACTATTGTTTTTTCAGAAATTCAAAAAGATTTGTTGATTAAGTTGGGAGTGCCGACGCAAAAGTTGGCGGTTATTCCTAATGGGGTTGATGCTTCCAAATATTGTCCGGGGTATTCAAATTTTAAGCAAGAAATTGGGGCGGAAAGGGTTTTTGTTTATCAGGGGAGAATTGCTATTGAAAAGAATGTGGAGTCTCTTTTGAAGGCTTGGAAAAAGTCGGAGATGGCTTCTACTTCTCGGCTGGTTATTATGGGTGATGGGCCTTTAGCTCCTTCGTTGAAGTCTTCTTATAATGAGGAACATGGGATTATTTGGCTTGGTTTTATAGGGGATGAAGACCGCCGCATTGAGGTTTTGCGCGGTTCTGATGTGTTTATTTTGCCTTCTTTGGTTGAGGGTTTATCGCTTTCTTTGTTGGAAGGGATGGGTTGTGGTTTGGCTTGTTTGGCTACGGATGCGGGGGCTGATGGGGAGGTGCTTTCTTCTGGTGCCGGTGTGGTTCTGAAAACGGAGGGTGTTACCGGCCAGTTGCGGACGCTTTTACCGATGTTGGAAGAGCAACCAGAGTTTACTACGATTCTTGGTCAAAAGGCTCGTCAGCGGGTGATTGAACGTTATACGCTCAGTAGTAATATTACGCAGTTGGAAAGGCTTTATCAAGAAATGGTGCAGCAGCGTCGGGAGGTTGTTGTGAGAGGTTCGGTTTAAAAATGTTTTTAATTGTTTCTCTAGCAGGGTTCAGGGATTGACATGATATGCCAAAACTAGCATAATTGAGGCATGAGTGCATTACTAAAACCTGTTGAGTGGGTTGGCAGTTCCCTTGAGGATTTAAAGGAGTTCCCGGAGGAGGTTCGGCAAGGTGTTGGTTATGCGCTATATCTGGCTCAAAGTGGTGAAAAGCACCCATCTGCAAAACCACTCAAAGGCTTTAAGGGGGGCGGGGTGCTTGAGGTTGTCGAAGATTTTGATGGAGACACTTATCGAGCGGTTTACACTTTAAAGTTAGCTGGTGTCGTCTATGTCCTACACGCTTTTCAAAAGAAGTCAAAAAAAGGAATTGCCACGCCTAAGCAGGATATTGAGTTAATCGAGGCAAGGTTTAAACGTGCTAAAGAACACTATTCAGAAAATTACAATAATCAGTAGAAGAAATTATGAATGAACCTATTAAAGTACAAGCAGGCAGTGGTAATGTATTTGCAGATTTAAAGTTAGAAAATTCTGATGAATTACTGCTCAAGGCAGAAATTGCCCGGAAAATTAGTGGTATTATTGCTGCTGAAAATATGACTCAAACTGAGGCGGCACAAATGTTAGGAATTGACCAGCCTAAAGTGTCAGCATTAGTGAATGGGAAGCTATCGGGTTTTTCCACTAATCGGTTGTTTCGTTTTTTAAATGCGTTGGGTAGGGATGTGGAAATTGTGGTGAAACCCAAGTCTTTCAGACAAGCTGAAACAAGAGTGGTGTGTAGGGAAATCTTGGTAAATATGCAGAATTACTAAAAGAAAGCAGGGTTATTATACCGTTTCTCATTAAAGATGCAACAGTAAAGAGCAATGCTTGCCCCCAAATTAACCTAGAAATTGTAGCAATAATTTTTGAAAATTGTAGCAATAATTTTTGAAATTAGTATTAGTCTCAGGGGATATCTCACTTTTTTTTCATAAGTCTTCCTCTGTGAGATTGGCTATTTTCATCAATGCCTTTAAAGTGCCAATTTTCAAGTCCTGATTCCGATGGACAGGAATGGAGATAATTTTTTCTTCTTGGGGATTCTCGTAAATATAGTGACTTCCTGTAATTCTCTGTAAAATCCAGCCATTCTTTTCGACAATTTTGCAAAGTTGTTTTCCAGAAATAGACTTCATACAGCTATTTCCACAATTTTGTCTGTCGGCTCTGTTTTTTTCAGGTTATTATTAGCAACACTAAGCCAACCCTCAACTGCTTCTTGTAAATTAGTCGTGACTTCTTCTAAGGTATCGCCTTCGGTAATGCAGCCGGGAAGGACTGGGATTTCCGCCCAATAGCCCCCTTCTTCTGCTGGATGAATAATGGCTTTAATTTTCATAAATTTAGCTTCATCACTTTTTTAAGTTCAGTATAGCAGGCTCAGAAAAATTTTTCAGGCAAAAGGAGTATCCGCTATGGTTTTCGGATGCCACAGGAAATTGTTGTAATATTTACTGCGCTGAGTTGTTAGACAGGCAAATATTTGTGGTGGTTGGGTTGAGGCGAAGAAACCCAACCTACTAGACTAAAGAAATTAAGCTGATTGCCTCATATCTATATCGAAAGATAAAACATCTGGGGAAGCTATAATTTCTTCAATCTGCTTGACTACTGGAGTTTCATTATCATATAACATAATCAGATGATCTCTTGCCCGTGTCATTGCTGTATATAACCCAGCTTTTTCTTTGAAATCTTCATCGGGGTCTGGTAAATCTTTTACCTTATCTATCCCGGCAATGATCACTGCATCAAATTCAACTCCTTTAAGAGCATTCCAGGAATCAATGATGACAAATGGGCGATCAACAACGTTACTATTTCGTTCTGTTGAACCCATTGGTGCATGATTAGCGATATTTAGATCCCACAAATAATCACTAATGTTTTTCTTAAAACTTTTATCCTCATTGGGATGTAGAAAAACGCCAACTGAAGATTCTGGATGGCTATTTAATGCCAACTTAATTTGATTAGCTATAATACTTGCAGACAGAGCAGCTTTAACCAGTATTGGTTTAATCGAAGAACTGCGGGCAGTTTTTTTTACAGGTTCGACTATGTGACCAATGTTTCCTCCCGCCTCAGCCCGCTTGGAAATTTTCATCTTAGCATTAGACAAATAAGGTAAAATAAATTGCCAAGCTAATTCCAATATTTCCGGGGTGTTTCGATAGTTAAGCTCAAATATTTGAGAACGACCACCAGGAATTGTAAACCCAAGAGATTTCCATGTCCAACTGTCTTTAAGCCGATGAGGTTGCCCATAAACTGATTGAGTGTTATCGTAGACGAAGAAAATAGAATTCGTGTCAGGATTCACCGCTTTCAGCATTGCTTTAAACCATTCGTCGTAAAAGTCCTGCGCTTCGTCAATTAAAATTGCTTGATAGCGATGTTTTGAGTTTTCTTCGACTAAGTTGATAATTTTTTGTCGGGAATTCGGATGATCGTCCCATTTATAATCATATCCAATTCGATATGCCCAACTGTGGAAGGTTTTACAGGTTATATCTAAATTCAACCTTTTTTCACTTAGTTTTGAGTCAATCCAACCGTTCATAAAGCGGTTATAGCACAGCACTAAAATATTGTCATAGCCCTTATCAATGAGTTGTTCAACTCGATTTCTCAAGACCAGTGACTTGCCAGAACCTGCTACACCTCGAACTAAAGCATGGCCTTCAAGAGAAAAGTTTTTAGCTTTGCTTTGTTGTTGATCTAAAGCCTCACGGTTCAAGCGTTGATTGAGCGACTGATCAAAGTTAATCCACTGTTCCATAGTGATAATACGGCCTGCCGCGTTAATAATTATATTTTTCTAAGGTGATAGTGCTTCTCATATAATTCAGATAAATTGTATCTATGAAAAACCCTATAAAATTTCAGATAAATTTATACTTTATTATTAAATATTTCTGCTGATTAATAAAGTAATAAAAAGTCTATTATGGTATAGACTTTAACCGACATTCCTAAACCATGATGGGTCGCAAAAAGTATATTTAAGTAGCAAAAAATTGCAATAGGTAGCAAAAAGTTGCAAAATTCAGTAAAAATAACTAGAAGATGCTTTGATCGCCCCTTCGGAACCTTTCTCTTTCGCCCCCATTGGTATAAAAAAGTATAATTTAGTCGCACTAGATAGTAAAAGGGTGCAAAAAATAGTATAATCCCCTAAAATTAGTATATGTATCGCCTATGAATGTCCAAGAAGTCCTCAAATGGGTCGATGATTTAACTTTGACAAAAACGGGCTCGCATTTAAATAGTCTGCAACAGGCAATATTAGCAGAGGTTTGGGATAGTCAAAAATACAAAAAAATCGCGGATGACTATCACTGTACTGAAGCTAATGTCAAAAGAGTGGCGGGCAATTTATGGGAACTGATATCAGAAGAATTAGACGAAGAAGTTAATAAAAAAAACTTCCGCGCTACAATGGAAAGATTTTATATTTCCAAGTCTAATATTAGTAATAATTTTGTAAATAGTCAATTGGTCGGGAGAAGCATCACTGTATGTGGAGAAAGTTGGCACTCTGATGACAAAACAAAAAAACGATCACATACCTCCCCCCCTACTACAAATTCCACCACCACCAACAAAAAATCTCAACCCCTCCACGATCTCAGCCAAGCGCCAGAATATCCTAATCTCCAAAACCGCACCGAACAACTGGCTACCCTCACACAATGGATACTCGCAGAAAATAGCCGCATTGTTACCCTAACCGGCCTATCGGGAATTGGGAAAACCGCCCTCGCAAGACAACTGGTAGAACATATCAAAGACAACTTTGATCGCATCCTGTGGCGTAGTCATCGAAAATTTCCCAACCTCAACGCCCTCCAAAGCAACATCATCGAATTTATCGCCCCAACTTCTCCTAGCCAAAACCCATCCATAATCAACTACTTAAACTCTCGTCACTCGCTTTTAGACCATCTAAAAAACCACCGTTGCTTAATCATTCTTGACGACTTTCAAGAAACCTTAACCCCTGGTGAATTAGTCGGCAATTACCGCGCAGAATATCAAAACTACGGTCAACTCATTAATGAAATTGGGCAACACTCCCATCAAAGTTGTCTACTACTTCTTAGCTGGGAACAACCCCTAGAAATTGCTACCCTAGAAACCGAAAACCCCTACTGTAAAACTCTACAAATTCCGGGTTTAGATAAATTAGCTAACCAAATACTCAGCGCCAGAAAACTCAAAGACCAGAAAAAATGGAGGGAACTAATCCAACTATACACCGGCAATCCTTCCTGGCTTAATATCATCGCCTCCACTATTCTCGACTTATTTAACGGTAGCGTCCAAGAATTTCTCTCCTATCCTTGTTTCTTTTTAGGAGACTTAGAACCCATCCTTAAACAACATTATCAACGCTTATCAGAATCCGAAAAAATCATCCTTCAGTGGTTAGCCAACCAAAATGAACCTGTAACAATTAACCAAAAACCCCCAGAACTTTTACCCGATCAAGAATTCTTAAAAGCCATACAATCTTTAACAAGACGAAATTTACTCGAAAAGTCATCATATTTAACTCTACAACCTGTGATTAAACAATACGTCAAAAATCAAAATATCGGGTTGATATAACATCCGTCTTGAAGACTTCTAAAAAGCAATTTACCAAAAATTTATATAAAAAAGTACCAACAAAAAGATAGTATATTTAATAATTTGTAGAGGCAATCCCCCTGTGGTTGCCCCTTTTAAAACCCAAAAATGGGGCCGGTTGCCCCCACAATTACTAATCACCAATCGATAAATTCAAAGGAAGAGAAATCGTAAAACGAGAACCCTTCCCAGCCTCAGACTCAACAGAAATAGAACCACCTTGCAACTCAGCTAACTTGCGAGTAATAACCAAGCCCAAACCAGTCCCCTGATATTTGCGAGACAAAGAAGAATCAATTTGAGAAAACGGAGAAAACAAACGGCGCTGGTTAGCCGGTTCAATACCAATCCCCGTATCCCAAACCATAAAATTAATCCACTCCGAATTATTCACCCCACGAGAGCGATAAATTTTTAAACCCACCGAACCTTCAGGCGTAAACTTCGTAGCATTAACTAACAAATTTAACAGCATTTGTTTAAGCCGGCGAGAATCAGTAACCATAAACTCTAAATCTGGGTCAACTTCCAACTCTAAACCTAAACCTTGCGCCGTAACCCGTTCTTGAATTAAACTTGTCACCCCTTCACAAATATCCTCAATAAACACCACCTGCAAATCTAATTCAAGCCGGTCAGCTTCAATGCGAGACAAATCTAAAATATCATTAATTAAATCCAACAAATGCTGACCACTACTATGAATACGGTCAATATAAAGCTTTTGTTTAGGATTAAGTAAACCAAAAGACTGCTCTAATAACACACTTGAAAATCCTAAAATTGCTGTCAAAGGCGTGCGTAACTCATGGGAAGTATTAGCAATAAACTCTTCTTTGAGGCGGTTAATTTCTGCAAGTTGTTGATTTTGTTGTTGAAGCAATCCCCAAGAAGCCCGTACCTCCGTCACATCTCTGCCAATACCTATCACCCGCTGCACTCCTCCGCCGGCATCCAAAAGCGGCGCGTAAACTGTTTCAAAAGACCGTATTTCGCCGCTGGGCAAACAAAAATCATGATTAGCAATAACCTTTTCGCCGGTGCTATAAACTTGAGTTAATAACTCCTCAATTGCCGAAGCATCAGAGACTTTTAAATCATTATTAGTTTTCCCGATTATTTCATTCCTGCTATAACCTAATAAAGCCGCACCGGCCGGATTAATAGAAAGATAACGTCCTTGAAAATCATACTCCACAAAAATATCAGTAGACTGTTCCATAAATAACTGGAAATACTCCGCACTTTGCCGGGCAGAAAATTCTTGTTTAAATAAACAAGCACGGCGAATAGCTACAGCAGATTGGGCAGCCACTTGTTCTACTAAATGAATTTCTTCAGGCAAGAAAACTCTCTCTACACCCAAACAAAGACAAATTACCCCCATTAAACCATCGCTATCTAAAATAGGGCAAATTAACTCAGAAATATTATCCGAAGATGTAGGCCGATCAAGCAATAAAATTTCACCTTCCGCAAGCTGCTTAATTGCATCCACCGGCCAGTAAAAAATCACCGAATTAGCACCTTTTTTATTAGCCCAATCTTCGTATTTAATTTCAAACAACTTATCTTTAACTTCCAACAAAGCACCATAACAAATTTCCGAATTTAAAGTTTTACTCAAACCGCTTAAAACTGCCTTAATAACTCCATTTTCATCAAAACAGTTTCTCAGTTTTCGAGTTAACTTAAGTATAAATTCTTCAAACTTAAGCAACCTTTCTAAAGTTTGAGTTCGCTGAAATATATTGTCTTCTAAATAACGAGTATGAGCTTGTAATTGACTTAACTGACTTGTTTGTTCAATCGCAATAGAAATTTGAGTAGCTACCTCTTGTAAAAGTTGCTGTTCTTGTTCTGTCCACCGGCGCGGAGTCTGACATTGGTGAACTATCAGCAAACCCCATAAAGGTTTATAGTCATCACCAACACCTTTGTCATTGAAAAGACCTTTGCTATTAGAAATAATCCCCGTAACCATCATACTGCGGACGTGCATTTCCTGTAAAAAATGTCGGTGGCACTCGGAAATCTCCACCGATTGAACATCATTAGCTAACCACAAACGTCCCAAACGATAAGCATTGAGATAAGGAGGCGGAATACAATCATCCGAAAAAGATTGCCCTTGAATTTTAGGGTAAAGAATATTCACATCTTCTGCAACGCAACTCATCCTTTGATTCTTAAAAATAAATTCCTCTTCATAATCCAACCGGCAAACTAAAACTCGATCTGTTTCAAGCATCTCTCTCAATCGTTTTACCGTTTTTCTTAAAACCTCATCTAAATCATTTTTAGACCGGCAAATACTGGCAATTTCACTTAAAAAGCTTTCCCTTCTGTGTCGCTGCTGAATTTGCGTTTCTGCAACTTCTTGCTCACTCAAATCCTTAATAAAACTCAACAGATAACTTTCTTCAGTATCATCTCCAATCAAAGATAAAGAAACTTCAGCCGCAAAAAAAGAACCATCCCGACGTAGATAACGTTTGCGAAACTTAATTTGTTTAGAACCACCATTGCACATTTGTTGAATGAGGCGCAATTCAGCCGCAAAATCTTCGGGGTGGCAAATAGAACGCCGGTCTAAATGACGAAGTTGAGTTTCTGTATAGCCAATCCAACGACAAAAAGCCGGATTTGCATTCAAAATTCCCCCATCCAAACTTTCATAAATCATCCCAATAGGAGCATCGCAAAATAAATGTTGGAGATAATCTTTTGGTAAACTATTAAGGCTAGGCAATAACATTAAATTAGAAGGTTGCGAAGTTGAGGTTTCTGGTTCATTAATAACTCTAAATGTTGATAAATTAGGGCTTCTGGAATTATTGCCCCTAACAATACTTTCATTAGAGTAATTGAATTCTTTAGAAAACAAAGCCTCATCACTAGCCCTAGAAGCAATTTTAGCTAATTGTAAGCATAAACGTCGTAAAATACCTTCATTATTACCCACCTCAGAAGCTTGGAGGTGCGAACAATTGGGTAAAGCATTTCTCACCACTTCTGTGTGCAAAACTTCGGCAATTAATTGAGATTGAGAAACAAAAACTAAGCGCCACAAAGAAGCCGGTGTAGGCGGCATCATAGAAACTATAGAACCCGACAAACAAGCATCATTAACAGGTTGTAATTGAACCCAGACATTTAAGTGAGAACTCAACACTAATAAACTTGTTTCTACTTCAGAAAACGAAATAATTTCTGGGTCAGGAGTCAGTAAATTTCTACCTTCTGGATGAGAATAAAGCGCTGTTAATTTTGGTTCTCCACAACCGAACATCAAACTGGAACCAGAACTAAAACTAGAAATTTTACCAGTCGGTTCATGTTGAACCCAACATTGATTTTCCTGTTCTTCTAATAAAGCTATTTCTTGCCAAACATTTTTTATTGTTTCACAAAGTTTTTTATTTTTTCCCAACAGTAAAAGCCCTCGTAGCCGAGAATTATTACAAGTTAGAGTTGTTTGTATTACTTGTACTACAGACAATACATAAGGCCAAGTTAAATGAACAACAATTTGTCCAGGTAGAGATAGATAAGTCATTTCAGGAAAGGGTTTATTTACTAAGTTGGTCAATTTGCGAAAAATAAAGTAATATCAGCGCCAGAGATTTTATCTAAAAATAGAGTTGCCAAAAAAATAGGATTTCTTATCAAATTTTAAAATTTGTTACCTACTAGGATCAAACACTTACTTCTGGTAGCAGCGGAGACTGGCTTTACAGGATATCGCCACAATTTTAGACAAAGCCTGGGTTTTTGATAGGGGCTCATCTATCTACTCGCGCACGACTGAACGGACAGAAGAAGACATTGAACCTAGGATCAAAGGTTTTTCTTATATCATTTTGCCTTGCTAAGAGGGTTATCAATCACAGAAAACACAATAATTTGTATTTAAAGTGGGTTTACTACCTGCGGCTTGTCGGCTTTTCTCCCCAGCGTTTTTCTAGGCCGGCCACAAGAGAAGTAAATTTACACCCCTGAAACTGGATAAGATAAACTGTCAGAGCTTGAATATTGCTCAAATGGGGAGATAACAAAGAGGATGGGTTTAGAGTCTAACACTTCTGAAAACGAGGCCCTTGCCTTATCAGCTAATTCAAACAATTCACTTCAACGTGCTGCACTCAAAAAGGGTCAAACGATGACTCGCGTAGAAAAACCCTGGACAATTGAGCAGAGCGAGGAACTCTACCGCATTAAAGGCTGGGGAGAACCTTATTACTCTATCAATGCTTTAGGTCACGTTACAGTTTCGCCGAAGGGAGATCGTGGAGGTTCCCTAGATTTACACGAACTGATTGAAGCTTTGCGGCGGCGAAATTTGGGTTTGCCTTTGCTGATTCGGTTTTCTGATATTTTAGAAGACCGTATTGAACGCTTAAATGCTTGTTTTGCGCGGGCTATTGCTCGCTATAACTATGGAGGAGTTTATCGGGGTGTGTTTCCGGTCAAATGCAACCAACACCGGCATCTAGTTGAAGATTTGGTCAGGTTTGGTTCCCCCCATCAATTTGGTTTAGAGGCCGGTTCTAAACCAGAATTGATGATTGCTTTAGCTACTCTCACAACGCCGGGGGCACTTTTAATTTGCAATGGCTATAAAGATCGTGAATATGTCGAAACAGCTATTTTAGCTAGCCGGTTAGGACAAACTTCAATTATTGTAATTGAGCAAGTTGAAGAAGTACAAATGGTTATTGATGCCTCTCGTAAGTTGGGCATTGCGCCAATAGTTGGGGTACGCGCTAAACTCAGTACAAAAGGTAGTGGTCGTTGGGGTTGTTCTACCGGCGACCGCGCAAAGTTTGGTTTAACTATTCCTGAAATGTTGGCGGCGGTTGAAAAATTAACCGAAGCCGGTTTGCTGAATTCTTTACAGCTTTTACATTTTCATATTGGCTCACAAATTTCTTCGATTAGTGTTATTAAAGATGCCATCCGGGAAGCTAGTCAAATATATGTAGAACTGTTGAAGCTGGGCGCAAATATGAAATATCTGGATGTGGGTGGTGGTTTAGGAGTAGATTACGACGGCTCTAAAAGCAAATACCATGCTTCTAAAAATTATAATATGCAAAACTACGCGAATGATATTGTCGCGGAAGTGAAAGAAGCTTGTGAAGAACGTTCAATGCCGGTGCCTACTTTAATTAGTGAAAGTGGTCGAGCAATTGCTTCTCATCAATCGGTGTTAGTTTTTGATGTCTTAGGCGTTAGTGATGTTAGCACCGGCACACCCCCAGAGGTAACAGAAAAAGAGCATTTAATTTTACGCAACCTCTACGAAACCTATCAATCAATTGCATTGTTAAACTATCAAGAAGCCTATCACGATGCAATTCAGTTTAAGGAAGAAGCAATTAGTTTGTTTAATTTTGGCTATTTAAGTTTGCCAGAACGAGCAAAAGCAGAAAGTATTTATTGGGCTTGTTGTCAAAAAATTCGAGAAATTTTGCGTCTCCAAAACTATATACCCGATGAATTGGAAGATTTAGAGCGCACAATGGCTTCAATTTATTACATCAATTTGTCTGTTTTTCAGTCGGCTCCTGATAGTTGGGCTATTGATCAATTATTCCCTATTATGCCCATTCATCGCCTTGATGAAGAACCTAATGAACGGGTAACTTTGGCCGATTTAACTTGTGATAGTGATGGAAAAATTGACAAGTTTATTGATTTACAATCTACAAAGCCGGTCTTAGAACTTCACTCCATTAAACCCAATGAATCCTATTATTTGGGAATGTTTTTAGGAGGTGCTTATCAAGAGATTATGGGCAATTTACATAATCTTTTTGGAGATACTAATACGGTACATATAAAACTCACACCCACAGGATATCAAATTGAACACGTTGTGAAGGGAGATACCATGACGGAAGTTCTGGCCTATGTGGAATATGACCCAGAAGATTTAATCGAAAGTATCCGCCAACAAACAGAACAAGCATTGCAAGATAAACGCATTACCATTGAAGAATCGCAGTTATTACTGCAAAATTATGCACGCGGTTTGACGGGATACACATATCTGTCAAGTTAAAAAAAATATCCCCCCATTTTCTACAGTGCTCGGAAATGGGGGGAAACTCTCAAAACTCCTATCAAAACAAAACTAGGAGAGCTAAATTTTTTCAAAGTTCGTCAACGCCTAATAATTCAGCAATGGCTTGGTGTTCCATCGGCGGCGAGTTGGGTAAGGTTTTACGAGTATCCGTAATCAGCCAATCGAGGGCGGCTGCTTCTAAATCAATTCGCTCACCGGTTTTGTCGATACAATAACGTCCGAATACTAACTTATCAACCAACCGCGCACCTTGTCCCAAACGAGAGTATTCAAAAATGACACTATTTTCTACCGTTGCGCCCCGGCAAACGCAACAATTAGGGCCAATAGCTGTAGGGCCAACAATTTTTGCACCATCTTCAATGCGAGTCATTCCGCCAATATAAACCGGCCCTTGAATATCAACTTTATCCCAATTTACTGCTACATTAAGGCCGGTGTAAACTCCTGGTCTCACTTCAATTCCAGGTATTCTTACATTTTTCACTTCTCCTGACATCACGCCCCGTATTGCTCGCCAATAGTCGGGTACTTTTCCAATATCTACCCACTGAAAATCCATTGCAATACCGTAAAACGGAGCGCCAATTTCTACCAAATGAGGAAATAATTGGCTACCAATATCGTATTCTCTACCAGAAGGAATATATTTCAAAACTTCTGGCTCAAAAATATAAATGCCGGTGTTGATATTCGTACTTAAAGCCTCTTCAACGGGAGGTTTTTCTTGGAAGGCAATAATGCGGTTATTTTCGTCTGTTACAACCACACCATAACTTGAAACTTCCTCACGCGGAACCGATTTCATAATTACCGTAGCAATAGAACCTTTTTCTCTATGCCACCTAACCGCCTCGGTTAAATCCAAATCAATTAAAGCATCACCGCACAATACCACAAAGGTATCATCAAAAAAAGGAGAAAAGTCTTGAATTCGGCGCATTCCACCGGCAGAACCCAGCGCCTCACCCATCAATTCGCCTTCAACTATTCGACCTTCAAAAGAATAGGCAATTTGAACTCCAAAACGCTGTCCGTCTCGAAAATAGTCTTCAATTTCTTTTGCCAAGTGGCTGACGTTGACCATAATTTCGTCAA
Source organism: Halomicronema sp. (assembly GCA_036704045.1). Taxonomy (GTDB): domain Bacteria; phylum Cyanobacteriota; class Cyanobacteriia; order Cyanobacteriales; family Oscillatoriaceae; genus Ancylothrix. Next base: position 73,481 of record DATNQM010000022.1, read on the forward strand.
AACCATGTTGGCGCAGAACTTCCACCAAAAATTCCATTACTGGTTTTTGTAGAATAGGAATCATCGGTTTTGGGATGGTATAGGTAATAGGACGAATACGCGTTCCTTTACCTGCTGCGAGAATCATGGCTTTCATAAATATATTTCTCTACACATGAGCGCGAATCAATTATAAGTTTTCGCTTGGCAACGATAGAGTCAGTCTATACAAATGCCTGCATTACCAGACATTGTAGTAACTTGACTGGCTGGTGATTGAGTTTAACATTTCCGACATCGGATTTTAATTCTTAGGAGGTGGATTTTAGTTTTTATAGCGCGTGGTGGTTTTTGTATCGGAATTTTCAGCAAATATTTGTAGCTTTATTTTGGGGAAATGTTTTCTTCCACCGGCTCTGATGGTGGTGTAGTTTCGTTGATGGCTCGAATTTTCAGGTCTTGGTAAAATTCTTCTTGTAGCAATTCTACTTTTGATTGCGAAGACAATAGCAGCAAAGCCCAGAAAACTGCGACCCGCTCACTGTGGGGTTCTTGGGGGTGATGGTGTTCGGGCGGCACTATGGGTTCCCAAAATGAAAGCAACTCATTTAAATCTATCCATTCTTGGTTTTGAGAAATTTCTGGCCATCGGTGGGCTAAAAATTTTTCTAGGATGGCGGCGACTTCGGTAAGGTTTTCTTGGTGGGCTAAACCGGCAATGGCACGGGCTGCTTGGGCGCTGTTTTTGGGCCGGTGTTTTTTTGTTCTAGGCCGGCGAGGACGGTCTTGAATTTCCGTTGCCATTACCTGCAATTGTTCAATAAGTTCTTGCAGGGTGACTCGGCGTTTTTGGGGTGGTTGAGCAACCGCACGCCGACGGATACAGCGGTCTAGTTGCACGGCATTTCTCACAGAAGTTAGACCCTCTCCTTCGAGCATCAAAGCCTCTTCTTCTGGCAGTTGCGTTTCTTCGTTTTCTTCTTGCAGCCGAGCCAGGGTGTCTGCTTTCAGCAAAACCAGCATTGAGGCGTAGAGAAATGCTTGCCCAGACTGGGAGAGAGCGGCTTCTCGCTCTACCAAGGTTGCCGGTGTCCCAGAGGAGGTACCAGGAATGGGAACAGCGCTAAGGGTGCTTAAAAAGCGGTCAATTACATCTATAACTTGCACATCCCAGGGGTCAATTTCTCCCTGTTCTGCCATTTCCATTAGCATCGCTATACCCAGTTCTGGGGCTGAGGCTCCTTGACTGTGTAATTTTACTGATTGTTGGGAAAGTGAACTTGTCATTCGTTTTTTGTGAAAAATTATTGAACTTTAACAACACATTTCTCTTTCCAAAACTTGCTTTCAAGCTGCTGCTTGATTTTTACCGATACCAAGGGCCGGTAATAGTCGATATTTTAAAAACCCGCCAAGAGCAACTAATAAAATAATGACTAATGCACCAATACCAATAGGACTGGGCACCCAAAAAACTGTTTCTAAGTGATTAATTTGGCCGGATTTTATTTTCCAACTAAACTGAGAATCTTGTTTTTGGGTAGCAATAGAAGGTAGATCAGTTTCTATTTTAGTAGCCCCCCAAGGTGTGTTTAAACTAAAGTCTAAGTCTAAAATAGACCCCGGACTTAATAAAACATTACCATTGGAAGAAAGTACACTCAGCGAACTTAAATCTAAGTCATAAACTAAACGATTTCTAATAGCAAAAATCCAATTACTTTGGGTGACACTTAAATGAGATTTAATGTCTGGAAGGTCTGGAACGGGCCGAGATTTTTGCTCGTCTAGGGGGTTAAAAAAGTCGTTAAATTTTTCTTCGAGTTCAGCCCCATTATTAAATGGTATTGTGACCAAAACTTCTCCTTCTTTGAGTTGTTTGGTTCTTCCCCCTAACTGATTAGCTCGTTGTTTAATACTATCCAACCATTCTTGAACTGTAGTGCTGCTAAAACTTGTCAACTGTTGCCCTAACTGAATATGTTGGACAATTTCTCCGTGTGTTTGGCTTTCAAAATTGATGGCTATATCATAATCTACACAGCCAGAAAGCAAAAAAGAAGCAAGGATAATTGTTAAGAAATTCCGCCATTGGCTAAAAATTTTATCGAGATGTTTCATACAACTAATACCAGAAATTTTAGGGGTAAAATAGGAGATTTTTACTTAATTTAAACCTGAACAAAAATTTTAAAATATTTTCTTAGTCTGTGTTCATTGGTTTTTTTTTGATATCAAACCGCCAGGTTGCCCCAAGGCAGTCAAAAAGTCTGGGTTTATGGCCCAGTTTGCTGTTAAGAACAAGCAGACCAGTGGAAAATTTTCCATGATTGTACAGGTTGGGGAGCCGGTGTGAGGCTATGCTTTATTCATCTTAGGCGTTGTGGTGTGGTTGTTGCTACTCATCAAAGTGACAAACTCAGCAGTGATGGCAAAAAATTTAACTATAGCAACCGACTTTGTAGCTTCTGCCAAGAGTGTTACAAAGAAAGCAGCACAAGCCTTGCTAATGAAAAAAACATGGATACTTTAGATACGCGAGAATGGTTGCTTACAAATGGTTTAGGCAGCTTTGCCTGTGGAACGGTATGCGATGCTCGCACGAGGACTTATCATGGTTGGTTAGTTGCGGCTCTTGATCCTCCTTGCCGGCGTACCTTACTTTTGTCGCATTTGGAGGCTTCTTTGGAAGTGGCCGGTCAAGTTTGGCAGTTGGGGACTAATTTCTGGCAAGATGGAACAATTGCACCGGCCGGTTTTCAATTGCTGCGCTCGTTTGAACGGGAACCGACGCCTACTTGGACTTGGGGCGAGGGAGACTGGCAGCTTAGACGCCGGTTATTGATGCCTCATCAGGGTTTAGAAAAAGTTTCTCACAATATTTTAATTGAATATCAGTATCAAGGGATTGCACCGGCAATTTTAAAACTCCGTCCTTTGATTGCCCATCGAGATTTTCATCATCAACAAACGGGCGGAGATAATTTAAAATTCTCCCAAAATATCAGTGAAAATGAGGTTATTTTACAAGCATTTTATAATGAGCAAGCCCTGACGGAGTGGCGCTTACGCTGGAGTTCGGGAAAGTATGAGGCTGAGGATTTTTGGTATTGGAATTATTTTTATCCTGAAGAAAATAAACGTGGTTTAAATGATGCAGAAGATTTATATAGTTCTGGGTATTTAACTGTTTTTTTACAACCCTTTGATGGTGTGGTTTTAGAGGCATCTGTAGGGGAACAGAAGGGAGAAAAGTATATTTTTAGTAATTATTTTGAGGAGGCGTTATCTAAAGAAGAAAAACGCTATTTTGAAGTTTTTAAAAGCTTAGGATATGGGGGTAGTACAAAAGAGGAAAAAATCAAAAATAGTTTGTTGAAAGCAAGTGATCAATTTATTGTTTATCGGGCTTCAATTGATGGGCCTACGGTGATTGCGGGGTATCCTTGGTTTAATGATTGGGGAAGAGATACTTTAATTGCTTTGCCTGGTTTAGCTTTGGTGACAGGGCGTTTTGAGCTTGCTAAAGGTTTGCTAAGAACTTTTGGAAAGTATTGTCAGCATGGGTTAATTCCGAATGCGTTTCCTGATGGGGGAAGTCAGCCTTTTTATAATAGTATTGATGCGGCTTTGTGGTGGGTAGAAATTTTGGGTATTTATTGGTCTGTAACACAGGATTGGGAGTTTTTGCGAGAGCAATATTCGGTAGTAAGGCAAATTTATAAGGGCTTTAGTGCGGGGAGTTTATATAGTATTGGTGTGGATGCGGCTGATGGGTTGGTGATGTGGGATGCGCCTGGGGTGGCGCTAACGTGGATGGATGTGGTACTTGATGGGGTGCCGGTGACTCCCCGCCGAGGTAAGCCGGTGGAGATTAATGCTTTGTGGTATTCGCTTTTGCGTTGGGGGGCTGTTTGGGCTGGCCGGTTGGGCCTTGAGGCTGGTGAGTTTCAGGTGAAGTATCAAAATCAGGCGGTTAGGTATGCACATCAAGCAGAAGTTGTCAAGGTTTCTTTGCAAAAATTTTGGAATGCTAAGAAGGGTTATTTATATGATGTGATAGACCCGGAGGGGGTTAGGGATGGAAGAATACGTCCGAATGCGGTTTTGGCGTTGTCTTTGTCCCATTGTGCGTTTTCCCAGGAACAGGGGGAGAGAGTGATGGCGTTGGCGCGGGAGAGGTTGTTGACTCCCTATGGTTTGCGGAGTTTAGATAGGGACGATGGGGGGTACAAGGGGCGTTATGAGGGGGGCCGGTATGGTAGAGACCGGGCGTATCATCAGGGGACTGTTTGGAGTTGGTTGATGGGTGCTTTTGTGAGGGGTTGGGTGCGTTTTTACCCGGATGTAGAGGTGCCGGTGGATTGGGATACAATGTTACATCATTTTTGTGAAGAGGTTTGTATAAATAATGTTTCGGAGATTTTTGATGGGGATGCGCCGCATTTTCCTCAAGGGACTTTTGCTCAGGCTTGGTCGGTTGCTGAGTTGCTGCGACATTGGCCGGGGATGGGTTTAGATTAATTAATAGAGGTTTTGTTGGGACTGTGGTAATGCAAAAACCTGGTTTGTTAGAAAAATCGGGTTTTTGGCTTAATAGCAATCTCAAATAGAGTCTGGAATAATTGACAGTTTAGAATAGTTAAGAAGTTTAGAAAGTTAAAAGACAATGCAAGCAGAATACCGGCAACGACGCGAAAAGTTAATGGCAAAAATTGGCAATGGTACGGCAATTTTTCGCAGTGCGCCTATGGCAGTAATGCACAATGATGTGGAGTATGCTTTTCGTCAAGATAGTGATTTTTTCTATTTAACCGGCTTTAATGAACCCTCGGCGGTTGCTGTTTTGGCACCACATCACGATGAGCATAAATTTGTTTTATTTGTGCAACCAAAAGAACCTGAAAAAGAAGTTTGGACGGGATATCGGGCGGGGGTTGAAGGTGCAAAGGAACTTTACGGCGCTGATGAAGCTTTTCCAATTAATGAGTTAGATGAAAAGTTGCCGAAGTATTTAGAAAAAGCCGACCGTATTTATTATCATTTGGGGCGCGATAAGGCGTTTAATGAGACGGTTTTGAAACATTGGCAACAGTTAATGCGAACTTATCCTAAACGCGGAATTGGGCCTACTGCAATTGAAGAAACCGGCCCCATTTTACACGCAATGCGTTTAATTAAAACCGAGACAGAATTAGAGTTAATGCGGAAAGCGGCAGCTATTTCTGTGGAGGCGCATTTGTTGGCGCAGGAAATGGCAAAACCGGGGGTTTTTGAGTATGAAATTCAAGCGGAAATGGAGCGACTTTTTCGCTTACGCGGTGGAAATGGGCCGGCTTATCCGTCAATTGTGGCATCGGGGCCCAATGCTTGTATTTTGCACTACATTGAAAATAATCGGCAATTACAAGAAAATGATTTGTTGTTGATTGATGCGGGTGGTTCTTATGGTTATTACAATGGCGATATCACGCGGACTTTTCCTGTAACCGGCACTTTTACTGCGGAACAAAAAGCGATTTATGATATTGTTTTGACGGCACAATTAAAGGCTATTGAACAAGTGCAACCGGGCAATGAGTGGAGTAAAATTCACGACACGGCGGTGCGAGTTTTGGTAGAAGGTTTGATTGATTTAGGCATTTTGGTGGGGGATATTGAGGAGATTATTAAGGAGGAGAAATATAAGCCTTATTATATGCACAGGACTGGTCATTGGTTAGGTTTAGATGTGCATGATGTGGGGGTTTATCAGTTTGGGGAACAGTCGCAAATTTTGCAAGCTGGGCAAGTTTTGACTGTGGAACCGGGGCTTTATTTTGGCGGAAATATTAAGCCGGTGGAGGGTCAACCAGAACTTGATGAACGTTGGCGAGGTATAGGAATTCGCATCGAAGATGATGTTTTGGTAACGAATTCTGGGCATGAAATTTTAACGGCCGGTGTTCCTAAATAGCGGTTTATATTGTTGTTTTGCCCATCGGTTTATAATGGTGGGCAAAGCTATAAAAACAGAGGTTAGGTTTATGATGAAAGCTTATAAATTTGATGAAGTTTTAGAAATTGTCGAAAGCTTTTCAGCTGAAGATCAGGATGCACTAATTGAGGTGCTGCAAAGGCGCCGGTCTGAGCAACGCCGAACAGAAATTGCTGTAAATATTACCCAAGCCGAAGAAGAATATAAGCAGGGAAAAGCAAAGCGTGTAACTGTTGATGAGTTGATGGCTGAGTTTAAAGAATGAATTTAATAACTTCTTCTTCGTTTCAAAGAGCATTAAGGGTAACAATTAAAAAACAACCATTATTACAGCAGAGAATTGAACAAAAATTATATCTTTTAGCTGCTGATCCATTTAATCCTTTGTTGCGAACTCATAAACTTAAAGGTGAGTTAGCCGGTGCTTGGTCTTGTACAGTAGATTATGATTGTCGGCTTGTTTTTAAGTTTGTTGAAAATCAAGAAACTGGGGAAGAAGAAATTTTGCTGATTGATATTGGCACCCACGATGAAGTTTATTAAAGTTTGTGGTGGGCAAAGCCCACCTTATTTTTTAATTGGCTGTTAAAACAACGCGGTAACGAACTTTCTCTGAATTAATTTTTAGCTGATTATGAAGTTTTAACCCGCAATTCCTAAGCCTTTTGAAGCCAGCCATTCTTTATTATAAAGGCGGGATTGATATCTTGCGCCGCCATCACATAATACGGTAACAATGGTATGACCGGCACCCATTTGTTTTGCGAGGGCGACAGCAGCGCCGACGTTTATTCCAACGGAACCTCCCATAAATAATCCGTCTTTTTCTAATAGTTGATAAATGACTCTAACGGCTTCTTTGTCATCAATTTGAATAGCATCGTCTATGGGTACATTTTCCATATTGCCGGTAATACGGCTATTACCAATACCTTCGGTTATTGAGCTTCCTTCGATGGTAATTTCGCCGGTTTTAACGTAACTATATAAACCGCTTCCCATTGGATCTGCAACTACTACTTTTATATTGGGATTTTTTTCTTTTAAATACATTGCAACTCCTGCGTAGGTTCCGCCGGTGCCGGTGGCTGCTACCCAAGCATCAATTTTTCCGCCAGTTTGTTCCCACATTTCCGGGCCGGTGGTTTCATAATGGGCGATGCGGTTTGCCAAATTATCAAATTGATTTGCCCAGATGGCATTTTCCATTTCTGCTGCTAATCTTCCTGAGAGTTTTACATAGTTATTTGGGTCTTTATAGGGGACTGCCGGCACAGTTCTGACTTCGGCACCAAGGGTTTTTAAGGCATCAATTTTTTCTTGGGATTGAGTGTCTGGAATAACGATTAAACATTTATAGCCTTTGGCATTACAAATGTGTGCTAAACCGATGCCGGTGTTGCCTGCGGTTCCTTCTACCACTGTTCCACCTGGTTTAAGTAAGCCTTTTTCTTCTGCATCTTTAATAATATATAATGCAGCCCGATCTTTGACTGAGCCTCCGGGGTTAAGAAATTCTGCTTTGCCTAAAATTTCGCAACCTGTTTCTTCACTAAAGCTATTTAAGCGTATTAGTGGGGTGTTGCCAATGGTGTCGATAAATCCGTTTTTGATATTCATTGATGAGAGCATAAATTTGACCTCAATTCTTTGAAAAATTATAACAAAAAAAGCTGGGCAGAACCCAGCCTATTTTTAAAGTGTATGAGCTTTTATTTGTTAGGTTGAGGTGTTAGGCGCAAATAGGGTTTAACTGCATTGTATCCTTTGGGGAATTTTTCTTGCAATTCTTGAGGGTCTTGAATGGAAGGAACAATGACGCAATCTTCGCCATCTGTCCAATTTGCCGGTGTTGCAACGCTGTATTTATCTGTTAGTTGCAATGAGTCAATTACGCGTAATAATTCATCAAAATTACGGCCGGTGCTCGCAGGATAAGTGAAGGTAAGGCGGAGTTTTTTCTCTGGATCAATAATGAAAACTGACCGAATTGTTAGGTTATTTAAAGAGTTAGGATGGATCATGTCGTAAAGGTCAGAAACTTTACGATCTGGATCGGCCAAAATCGGATAATTTAAGGCGACGTTTTGCGTTTCTTCAATGTCTTTAATCCAACCCTGATGAGATTCTACATCATCGACGCTGAGGGCAAGTGGTTTGACGTTGCGTTTCTCAAATTCCGATTTGAGGCGAGCTACAGCGCCGAGTTCGGTGGTGCAAACCGGCGTGTAGTCTTTGGGATGCGAAAATAATACAACCCAGCTATCACCAGCCCAGTCATAAAAGTTGATTTCGCCCTTAGAGGAGGCTTGTGTAAAGTTGGGGACGGTATCACCTAAGCGGAGTGCCATAACTGCTTTCCTGTACTTCTCAATTGCAGAAAAAAATATTCTCTCAAGGCATCATGCCATAAAACCCCGGTTCTCCGATAGGTTTTTGGCGGTTTGTTACAAAAAATTACAAACTGTTGTCCAAGCTAATACTATAATCAATGTTTATCTTGCCTAAATATCTTGATTTTTCCTTAAGATAAATCCTGTGTTTCAACTCCTATATCCTTTAATTCGCGCTATTGAACCGTTTTTGGTGCCGATCTGTTTTGTTTCGGCTTGGGCGATTGTTTTGATGGTAGGCTTGAGCCTCTGGAGTGCTCTGAGAGATGGGTTTGCTCGCGCTAAGCAAATGCACCAGATTCCTTGCTCGAATTGTGTGTTTTTTACCAACGATCACCGGCTTAAATGTCCTGTCCGTCCAACGGCTGCCGGTACGGAGGACGCGATTGCTTGTTTAGATTACCGGCCCCCAACTCGATTTTAATTAATATCAATTTATTAACCACCGATTAAAATCGGATGTAAACACGAATAAAACCCCCTTCGCGGGTTAGTAAAGTTGACTATTTAATATTAGTTTTGGTTAATTAATAATAAATCGCTGAATTTTGTGGTCGGTTAATTAAGAGATAACATCAATTAAATTTTGTGTTATTCCATTTCTAATAACACCTTTAAAACGCCTCGTTTTCCCGCAGATTCAAAAGCCGACATTGCCTCCTCTAAAGGATAACGATGTTGAATTAAACTATTGACATCGATAGTTTTTTGTGATAATAAATCAATAGCTTTTTGGAAGGGGCCGCAACGAGAACCAATCAGCGTAATTTCATCTACAACTATCGAAGAAATATCTAAATTTAAGTTAGCTGCGTAGGTACTTTTTAAGACCAAAATTCCACGCGGACGTAAGGCACTGCGGGCAATTGAAAAGCCTTCTGGGTTGCCGGTGCATTCGACAGCAATATCAAAACTACGCTCTTTTAAAACATCTTTAAAACCTACTTTTATGCCACGAGATTCTAAATTTGCCAGCTTATCCGAATGTCTGCCTATTACTAATAAATCACAGCCGGTTAAAGCTAAAGTTTGCGCTACCAACTGCCCTAATTTTCCATCGCCTACAACTAAAATTTTTTGATTGGGAGTAATTTTAACTTGTTCTTGAATTTCTAGCGCCGCCGCCACCGGCTCAGTAAAAGTAGCCTCATCCAGACTAACATTTTCTGGAACCAAATATAAATTTTTGACTGGCAAAGTTAAATATTCAGCAAAGGCACCATGACGATTAACAATACCTAAAACTGTGCGATTTTCGCAGTGCGTTGGTTGTCCGCTTTTACAAAATCGGCATTCTCCACAAGCAGCATTTATTTCGCCAACAACAGCGCGGTTAATGAGATTTTCTGGGCCTTTTTCTACCCTTCCCACAAATTCATGTCCTAAAATGCCGGTGTAGGGGTAATATCCTCTCAGAAGTTCCAAATCAGTATTACAAATTCCTGCTTGCAATACTTTAATTAAGGCTTCTCCTTCGGGAGGTTGAGGGATGGGGAGATTATCTTTAAGGGATAATTGCTTATTTTCTAACCATACTGCTTTCATAGGAAGTTAAAACCTCAATTACAAGCTTAAAAAGAAAGACAAAATAAACCGGCGTTAAATTAAGGCAATTTGGGATGCAGCCTTAAGGTTAGTATATTTTGCCAAAAAGTTGACAGCATCCACAAGGGAAGGAAAAAGCCGGTTTTTTATATCTGCCGGTGTCATTGCAGAAATGTCATCTTTGTCTACAGTTTCGCTGATTTTAGCAATGAAACGAACTTTTAAATCGGTATTTGTTTTTTCTGTACAATAAACCGCATATTCTGCCAGTTGATAGTTTGGCGTTTTTTCTAAAGTGAAATTTTTGGGATATTCAGCAATATCAATAAACACCGAATCAAGTTGCAATTTTACTGCCGGTACTGCTTTGTTGCAAAAACGGGTGAGGTTGTCTATATTTTTAATCCTCGTCAACAGAGATGGAATGCTCATTTTGCTTGGAATGGTGTGGAAGTAATGGGGTGAGCCGCGATCAGTCGAGCAACAGTGCAAGCCCTTGATTTGAATCGGTGAACTATGTTGGCAACTCGTGCAGAAGAGGAATTACGGGGTTGTCATCCTCCCACCGAAGATATCAATCCCGTAGACCCTGGCTTGTAGGTAATTTCGCCAACAACATCTTGATCTCTTCAATACTAAGCGGTGGAGAATGGCGATGAATCATAGCATGACAATTTGGGCAAACAGGACGTAAATCCTTTATCGGGTCAACCTCATACTCTGATCGAATTTCTGAAATAGGGCGCAGATGATGGACATGAATAAAACCTTCGCCTAGTTGCCCAAAGACTTTGCTAAAGTTGAAACTACAAACCGAGCAATCTAAACCATAATATTCAATACATTTTTGACGAGCTTTGGGATCTCGTTCATAGGCATTAACCGAGACTTGACGCACTGCACCTTCTCGAAATGTTTCTTCTGTCACTTCATCAGGAAAAATTCTGGCAGCGCTTGCCGCGTTTAATTCAGTACCTTTGATCGAATATCCTTGAGAAAGAAAGTCATAGACTTTGTTAATCTCTGACTCAGATTGATGTCCTAACTTTATCCCAAAACGATAACCTAAATTGTTCCATGTAAGAATTGCATTTAGAGTTTTGTCAGTATAGGGTTTTCGCTTTAAAGTCGCGTTTTCCCAGCCAATCTTGAACTGCGCTCGTCTTCGATTATCAGGAGGGCTACGCTCGTCCCGATCATAAACCAATTCACTGAAAATTTTCTCGTAAAGAATCTCAGTAGATAATCCTTCCGCTGCATTAGAAACAACCCAGCCTAGCTGATGTTGATCTGGAAATGCCTCATTGAGTAATGAAGCTCTATAATTCGGATTAACAGCAGCCTCATAGACGATTGACTCATGAAATTTCTTATAAGGCGATCCTTTACAACGCTTAACTTCAGATAAAATTGCTCTTTTCCAAGCCAGCTTTTGTTCTATAGTTAACAACTCTTTAGGCAATCCTTCAAACCCAAGGAAGTAGGGAGCTTGCTCTGCTGTTTCTCCAGAATGAGGACTATATTGCTGGGATGAAAACTCTGGAGGGAAAGCCAGAGTAAGCAAATCAGGAAGTTGTTCAAAATCATAAGGAAAGATAAAACCCACTAAGGGCTTACGTTTACGGAAACCTTCAAGAACATATCTACCATTAATAGTTACAGGGAAATTTTTGTGTGGTGTGAGAGATAGAACAAGGCGAGGATCATCATTCTCAAGTTCTGTAAACTCAATTAGTTCTTTCACTAGATCCAGATATTGATCTATCCATTCTCGATTAAGAGCCTGCTTAGCAACTTGTATTAAACGCTCATGAGCAGAGTCATTTTTTACCATAAAAACTTGGCCTTCTTGAACCTTAGAAACCGATACATAGCCCACACTTAATGTCATGGTTTGGACTAAGAGGGAAAAACTTCAATTAATGGTAACAAATTGCCCTACCGCCGACATTGAGGAAGCAACTGGTAAAAAAACACCACTCTCCCAAATCCACAGAAGGTACAAAGATCACCCTCACAGAACTCAAAATATACCGGCAACTCCTAAACTGGCAAAAATACCCCATCCTCACTTTCTACGAACATCCGAACACTCAAAGTTTTAGCCCAACTTTTCCAGGGTTGTCTCACTCATTTCGAGGCTACAATTTCCGTTATCACCGGCACACCCCATCCCACTATTTCTACATTTTATCCCCAATAACTCCACCTAATTTAAATCATCTAAACTTACAATTAACTAAACCTATCAATAAACATATCAGGAGTAACAATTTCTACTGATTGAAAAGGATTTAATACCAATAAATCTAAATCACCCGAAACAATTACATTGGCATTACCACTAACAGCCAACTCTAAAAACTTATTATCTTTTTCATCTCGACTAACGGCAATTTTTTCTGTAATAGAGACTAACTCGGAGGCGCTGATAAATTTAAGTAAAAATATCTATCTCTCTTCTAAAGAAAGATACTTATTAAACTTTTTCCGATTCAAAACTTGCTCTAATTCATTTAAAGTCGCTTCAGGATATAAAATTATTCCTTGTTTTTCTGCCAATTCAATCGCCCGAAATGGGACTGAATTTTTAAACAGTAAAGCACTGATTAAAACATTCGTATCTACGACAAATCTATTCGTCATTATCATCCGCTAAAATTTATTCTAAAATCTCTGGGGTTAAGCCTCGCTGTTGTGCTTTGTCAGAGATTTCTGCCATAACTTCAGTTAAACTTTTATTTGGTAAATTTCTTCTCAAAAACAATTGAACAATGTGGCTTAACTGTTTTTGAGTCTCAGAATTAGACCCTTCAAACGCCTTCTTAATATCTTCATCAACTTGAATCGTAATACTTGCCATAGTCCTGATTAATCCTTTGAATATATGCTCTTATCATTCTCTAATTAATTATGACATAATTTTCTATGAAGATACGAAACCCCAAAGTTTTAGCCAAACTTTTCAAGGTTTTTCTCACACACTTCAACCCTAGAATCTATCTCATCCCCGGCACACTTCATCCCACGATTCCCATTTTCTCACCCCAAGACTTGTACCTAATTTAAACTATTATTGATTGGCTAGAAATCACTATTTTAGAAATATAACCTGTAACAAAATAGAGTAAACTTGGCTAGATGAATGGATGAAAGTATAAAATTTTCACTATCTACTACTATTCACTGTAATGATATTTACAAGCCACAATTATAATTGCTTCATCTGTAACTTGGTAAACTAAACGATGTTCGTTATCAATGCGTCTTGAGCAAAAACCACTTAACTCGTATTTCAAAGGTTCAGGTTTTCCCAGTCCTTCAAACGGTGATCGGTCTATATCTTTAATCAGTTCAACAATTTTGCGATAAATTTTTTTGTCTAATTTTACCCACTCAGTAAAATCTTCAAAAGCAGAAGATTCAAAAATAATTTTTCTGCTCATTATAAATCCTGTAAGTTAACTTCAACTAAATTTTGCTTTTTTTTAACATTTTTAATAGCTTTTAAAAGTTGAGTTTTGTTAACTTCTGATTGGAGGAGATATTCAGTTTCATCAAATTGTGAAACAATGATTTCAATCTCTTTATCTCCAAAAGCAGCTTTAATTTCTTCTAAAAAATTACTATCTAGTTCACTAGCTTTCAACCGATAAACTGTTGACATAGTTTCTACCTATTTTTTATCCTGATAATTATATTGTTATCTTAGCGCCTTTCGTCAAAAAACACCACTACCCCAAATCAACTGAAGGCAAACCTCGCACCCTCACAGAACACAAAATTTACCGGCAACTCCTAGACCGGCAAAAACACCCCATCCTCATTTTCTACGAACATACAAACCCCCAAAGTTTTATCCAAACTTTTCTTGATTTCTTCAATCTTTTCAACCCTAGAATCTGCCTCATCACCGGCACATTTCATCCCACTCTTCCCACTTTTTCATCCTAAAATCTGCACCTTATCCAAACTATATTGAAGCTTTTTTAACGTCTTTCCGCTTCTATTAACCGGCTTTCCTCTTAACACCACCGGCCCACAAAAAACCCAACAAAAAAGTAAAAGGTAAAAGGTAAAAGGTAAAAGGTAATAAAAATCCTCATTACCCCTTACCAATTACAACAAATTACTTACAAATCTTTGGGCCCAAACCGGCAGCCCCAGCATAAATAGCCCGTTCGCCTAAATCATCTTCAATTCTCAACAAACGGTTATATTTTGCCACTCGTTCACTACGACAAAGCGAACCAGTTTTAATTTGACCGGCACGAGTAGCCACAGCCAAATCAGCAATAGTAGTATCCTCCGTTTCACCAGAACGATGACTAATAATAGAACGGAAACCATTGCGACATCCTAAATCAATTGCCTGCAAAGTCTCCGTCAAAGAACCAATTTGATTTAACTTAATCAAAATCGAATTAGCCGCCTTCAACTCAATACCCTTTTGCAAACGAGTAATATTTGTAACAAACAAATCATCACCCACCAATTGTACCCGGTCGCCAATTTTTTCAGTTAACAACTGCCAACTATTCCAATCTTCCTCATGCAAACCATCCTCAATAGAAACAATAGGATATTCGCTAACCAACCTCGCCATATAATCGATAAATTCCGACGGCTCCTTAGCAGTACCATCATAGACATACTTGCCATCCTTATAAAACTCACTAGCCGCCACATCCAACGCCAAAGCCACCTCAGAACCAGGCTTATAACCGGCCTTTTGAATCGCAGCCATCAGCAACTCCAAAGCTTCCTGATTCGAGCCTAAATTTGGCGCAAAACCACCTTCATCCCCCACACCAGTCAGCAATCCCTTATCATCCAAAACCTTGCTCAGACAAGCAAAAACCTCAGCCCCCCAACGCAAAGCCTCCTTAAAAGAACTTGCACCTATCGGCACAATCATAAACTCTTGAAAATCCACATTATTTGAAGCATGGGCACCGCCATTGATCACATTCATCAAAGGCACCGGCAACAAATTAGAAAGCGGCCCACCCAAATAACGATAAAGCGGAATTTGTAAAGCCTCCGCAGCAGCTTTTGCCGTCGCCAAAGACACAGCTAAAATCGCATTTGCCCCTAAATTTGACTTATTGGCAGAGCCATCTAAATGAATCATTGCAGCATCAATACCGCCTTGATCCAAAGCGTCTTTTTCTATTAGAGTAGGTGCAATTTTATTTTCGATATTGTCAACTGCTCGGCTCACACCTTTACCACCATAGCGACTTTTATCGCCATCGCGGAGTTCGTGGGCTTCAAACGTCCCCGTAGAAGCACCACTGGGCACTTGAGCCAAACCCATAGCACCGCCTTCGAGATAAACTTCCGCTTCAACTGTCGGACGTCCGCGAGAGTCTAAAATTTCACGCGCTTTAATAGAAAAAATTGAAGTATCGTTCATAGTGAACAGTTCCAAATGTCAATAAGAGTGTTGTCTGGCGAGACCATATTTCAGCACCAATCGCTTAGGGTGGCCTCGCCTACAAAAATCACCAATCGTAAGCATATCTTTTAAAGCTGCATTCAGTACAAAAATTAATCATTTCGATCAAATTTCCATCGCTTGCTCAAAGAAACTCCGTCAACCCAACGATACTATTTTGCTTCCATCCACAGACCTTAGAATAAATAAGGAAACAACTGGAATGGAGAACGCAATGCGATTACTGCACACAATGTTGAGAGTGGGTAATTTAGAAAAATCCCTAGATTTTTACTGCAACCTCTTGGGTATGAAGTTGTTACGTCAAAAAGATTATCCAGGCGGTGAGTTTACATTGGCGTTTATTGGCTATGGCGACGAGTCTGATAATACGGTTCTTGAACTGACCTACAATTGGGGAAAGGAAAACTACAATCTTGGAGATGCCTACGGTCACATAGCTATCGGCGTAGATGATATTTATGGGACTTGTGAGCAAATTAAAGCCAAGGGTGGGAAAGTTTCGCGGGAACCTGGCCCAATGAAACATGGTTCTACAGTGATCGCTTTTGTGGAAGACCCCGATGGGTATAAGGTGGAGTTGATTCAGCTTGGCACTCAAGGCTCAGTTGGGGAAAAACAAGCAAGTGAGGCTGTTGCTGCTAAGTAAAAGGCCCAAAAACCTGTAGGTAAAAGCCCGGTTTTTGCCAAGCCGGGTTTTGAGTAGATTTTTTTAGGTGTGTTGAGAGGTCTGAGGTTGTGAAGTTTTTTATTTGGCAGGGCTGGGGTTTGGGGTTTTTGATGTTTTTTGGTTTTGGGTTGCCTGTGGTTGCTGTGCCGGTTGAAAGTAGTCTGTACGGCTATCCAGTTGCGTCTGGTGATGGCTTTGCCGGTGACAGTGAGGCTGTGTTGGATACCGCCTCATTGGAATCTGAGGGTATGGCCCAAGTAACATCGGTTGAGGAGTTGTCGGATGTGTTGCCTAGTGATTGGGCTTATCAGGCTTTAAAATCGCTGATAGAGCGCTATGGGATTCGGCTGGCCTATTCTGATGGCTTGTTTCGTGGCAATAGGGCGATGACGCGCTATGAGTTTGCGGCAGCGTTAGCGGAGGTTTTGGAAAAAATACAACCTTTACAGGGTCAAGATATTGAAGGTTTAGAGCAAGATTTGGTGACGCTGCAACGTTTGCAAGGGCAGTTGGCGGGGGCTTTGGCACAGTTGGGCTTACGGATGGAGAGTTTGGAGGTTCGTGCAAAAACGTTAGAAGATAATCGTTTTTCTGCGACTACAAAAATGAACGGCCAGTTTATTTTGGCTGCGACAACGGGTAATCACTCGGATGCTACGTTTGTGTCTCGTGTACGGTTGAATTTGCTTACGGCTTGGCGTCCTGAAACTGGTTTTTTAACGACGCAGTTGGAAATGGGTAATGATCAAAGCGATACGATTAGTGCGCTTCAAAATGAGGATGGTGTGAATTTGCTGGGTAGTGCCGGTGTGTTGGCTGGCGGGGGAGGTTTAGATTATGTTGAGGTTGATTCGCAAGTTCGTTTGAGAAAGCTATACTACACTTTGCCTTTTTTGTCAAGTGCTACGGTAACGGTTGGTGCTAAAATGTCGCCGCGTGATTTTATTGACCGTAACCGGTTTGCTAATGATGAGGCGGTGAATTTTAATTCTAGTTTTTTTGTGAATAATCCGCTGATTGTCCAAAATCAAGTTGATCGCGAGGGTGGGGCTGGAGTGGCTGTAAATTGGCAAATTAAAGGTACTCCGTTTAGTTTAAATGCGGTTTATGTTGCAGCAGATGCGGGGGATCCGCAAAACGGTGGTTTTTTTGAAGACCGTAACCAAGCCAGTGTTGAGTTAGAGTATGTGCCTAATAGGGATATGGCTGTGCGTTTGCAATATACCTCTGCGAGAATTAATCAAACGGATATTAAGGCATTTGGAATTAATGGGGAGTGGGCGTATAGTCCAAAAATTGGGGTGTTTGGGCGTGTGGGGTTTGGAGACTATAGCGGGTTTAATTCGGTGTTGGGAAGAGAGTTAAATGCGTCGCCTTGGACATGGGCTGTGGGAGTGAATTTTCGCAATACGCCGGTGCCTGGTATGCTGGCGGGGATTGCCATAGGTCAGCCTTATGTGACGGATGAGGTAGGGGATGCCACCCAGACAAATTTTGAGGCTTTTTATAATTTATTGATTAGCGATAATATAAGTTTGTCTCCGGTGTTTGTGTTGGTGAATAATGCGGATAATGAAAGTGAGAATGGGACGAGTTGGCAGGTTGGTTTGCGGACTGTGTTTTCTTTTTAATTAAAATTGCTAGGGATGATTTTATATTTTTAGATTTTGGCTTGATAGGGCTAAACGGCTGGTTTTGTGAAGCAGAGATGGTACAAGGCTTTAGTTATAATTAGCAAAAATTGAAAACTTTATACTTATTTTCTATCAAAAATACTTAAAATTGTATAGAAAACATCGACTTAGCATACTTTAAGGTTAAACATTATGTATTATACACAAAGCCCAGTTAGGTTGGGTGTCGTATAATAATTCAAACTCTTGGCAAAGGATTATCATAGTTGTGGGACTATGTTAAAGGTTTAAACCTAAGAAGCCCTTGGAGGAAGAGGATCTACTGTGCAACCAACTGATTCAACTAAATTTACTGATAAAGCCTGGGACGCTATTGTTAAATCCCAAGATATTGCGCGCCGGTTCCAAAATCAAAACCTTGAAGTGGAACATTTGGCAATAGCAACGCTGGAACAACAAGACGGTCTTGCGGCTAAAATTTTAACAAAAGCCGGTGTGATGCCTGACCAACTTTTGCAGCAGTTAAAAACTTTTACTCAGAGACAGGCAAAACAAGGCAAAATTGATCAACTTTATCTAGGTCGTGGTTTAGATTTAATGTTGGATAAAGCTGAGGAATTCCGCCAAGGCTTTGAAGATGATTTTATATCAATTGAACATATCGTTTTAGCTTTATGTGAAGATGAAAGAATTGGTAAAAGAACGTTTCGGATCTTAAATTGTGACCGGCAATCTTTAGAAATTGCTATTAGGGCTTTGCGCGGTTCTGCAAAAGTTCAAGATCCAAATCCAGAAAATAGTTATGGGGCATTAGAAAAGTATGGACGCGATTTAACTGAACAAGCAAAGGCCGGTAAACTTGACCCGGTAATTGGTAGAGATGACCAAATCCGCAGGGTAATTCAAGTGCTTTCGCGCCGGTCAAAAAATAACCCGGTTTTGATTGGGGAACCGGGGGTTGGTAAGACGGCAATTGCTGAAGCTTTGGCGCAAAGAATTGTGAATGGTGATGTGCCAGAATCGCTAAAAAATCGCCGCTTAATTTCTTTGGATATGGGCAGTTTAATTGCGGGGGCAAAGTATCGCGGAGAATTTGAAGAACGCTTGCGGGCTGTGTTGCGCGAGGTGATGGGAAGTGATGGGCAAGTTGTGTTGTTTATTGATGAGTTGCATACGGTGGTTGGCACCGGCTCTAATTCTCAGGGTTCAATGGATGCTGGGAATTTGTTAAAACCAATGTTGGCGCGGGGTGAGTTGCGTTGTATTGGGGCGACAACTTTAGATGAATATCGCAAGTTTATTGAAAAAGATGCGGCTTTGGATCGCCGGTTTCAACAGGTATTTGTTGACCAACCAAATGTAGAGGATACTATTTCAATTTTACGCGGTTTAAAAGAGCGTTATGAAGTGCATCATGGGGTAAAAATTCTCGATTCGGCTTTGGTGGCGGCGGCGATGTTGTCGGAACGTTATATTGCGGATCGTTTTTTGCCAGATAAAGCGATTGATTTGGTGGATGAGGCGGCGGCGAAGTTGAAGATGGAAATTACTTCAAAACCGGCCGAATTGGAAACCGCAGACCGGCGTTTGATGCAGTTACAAATGGAAAAGCTTTCTCTGGAAGCAGAACAAAATAAGGCGGCTGCGGAACGTCTCGAACGCATTGAAAGAGAAATGGGGGATCTCAAAGTTAAACAGCAGCGGCTTAGTGCTCAATGGCAAGGGGAAAAGCAGTTACTTGAAGGCATTAATACTCTTAAGGAAGAAGAAAACGAATTACGGAAAAAAATAGACCGCGCTGAACGAAATTATGACTTGAATACGGCGGCGCAATTAAAGTATGGTCGTATGGAAAAAGTGCAGAGAGAAAGGGAGGCAAAAGAGGCAGAATTATTAAAGTTGCAGTCGCAAGGTTCAACGCTTTTACGAGAGCAAGTTACCGAGGGTGATATTGCGGAAATTGTTGCAAAATGGACTGGTATTCCTGTTACGCGTTTGATGGAATCTGAGCGGCAGAAGTTATTACAATTAGAGGCTCAATTACATCAGCGAGTTATCGGTCAAGATGAGGCGGTTTCGGCCGTTTCGGCAGCGATTCGGCGGGCACGGGCGGGAATGAAAGATCCGGGGCGTCCGATTGGTTCGTTTTTGTTTATGGGCCCAACGGGTGTGGGTAAAACCGAGTTGGTGCGGGCTTTGGCGCATTGTTTGTTTGATACAGAAGATGCGCTTGTCCGACTTGATATGTCGGAATATATGGAGAAACATTCGGTTTCTCGGTTGGTTGGGGCTCCTCCTGGGTATGTTGGTTATGAGGAGGGGGGTCAGCTTTCGGAGGCGGTGCGCCGGCATCCTTATTCGGTGGTGCTTTTTGATGAGGTTGAAAAGGCTCACCCTGATGTTTTTAATATTTTATTGCAGGTGTTGGATGAGGGGAGAATTACTGACTCACAAGGCCGTTTGGTAGACTTCCGAAATACGGTGATTGTGATGACGAGTAATATCGGTAGTGATCATATTTTGGATGTGGCTGGCGATGATTCTAAGTATGAGGAAATGGAAAAGCGGGTGATGCACTCTTTGCGTGGTCATTTTCGCCCAGAGTTTCTTAATCGGGTGGATGATATTATTTTGTTTCATGCGCTTTCTCGCAAGGAGTTACGACAAATTGTTGTGGTACAACTTAAGCGTGTTGAGCGTTTGTTGGCAGAGCAAAAAATTAGTTTGTTGTTAACATCTGCGGCGCAAGATCATTTGGCTGCTGCCGGTTTTGATCCGGTTTATGGGGCGCGTCCTCTTAAGCGGGCTATCCAGCGCGAGATTGAAAATCCGATTGCTACAAAGTTGCTAGAAAATGTTTTTGTGGCTGGGGATACGATTGTGGTGGATTGTTTGGGTGATGGTTTGACGTTTAGTAGTGAGTTGCCGGTGGTGGCTGAGGTGCGGGCTTCTGAGGAGGAGGTGCCGGTTTCTTAAGTGAAGATACTTTGATTGAGGGATGAATGAGTGATACTTCTATTCTCCTTCAGTCAAGGTGTCCTGTTCTGATGACAAAGCAAGGAGGGGGCTGTTATGATAGCGATTGAAGTAAGTTAAAAATTTATTTTTTTTTAGATAAAGTTTTTTTGCTTTTTATAAACTTCTCTCAAACATCTACAGAGAGCAATGACAGATTCTTTATTACCATCAACATCCGTACCGGCTCCGTTGGCTGCTACGAGTCCAAAGAAAAGCAATTTAGGGCGTATTTTAATTACATTAGGGTTGCTTCTTAATGGGGCAATTTGGGCGGCTGCAATTGCTTATATTAAGTTAACGCCGTCAACTTATACGAGCGAATGGACGATTTTTTTACCAGCCGCAAGTTCAAGTGCAAATGTGAATGTTTCGGATACTAACTCGCAGGTTGAAGGTTCAAATCAATCTCCCTATCAAACTTTGGTGCGGGTTGATCCTCGACAAAATTATATATTTATTGCTAACAGTCGGACGGTTTTATCGGCGGCGGCAGCATCAGTGCAAATGTCGGTAGAAGATTTTGGTACGCCGCTGGTGGGGACGAATAAAAATGATACGTTGATGTCTTTTAAAATTGATGGTTCAAGCCCGGCGGAGGCGCAGAGAAAGGCACAAGCGCTTTATAAGGCTTTTGTGCAACAAATTGATAGTTTGCGTGAGGAAATGGGGGAGAAAGAATTTCAGCGTCAGCAGTCTGAAAATCAACAAATGCTGAAGGATTCTCAAGAAAAGTTAGAGGCAGCTAATAAAGAGTTAGCACAATATGTTAGCCAATCTCCGCTGCGCCGGTCTGAACAAATTGCGGAGTTTGCTGGTAGTTTGGAGTCGTTGAAAAAAGAGCGTGAATTGACTTTAGCTTCTTTGCAGCAGACAAGTTCTCGTTTACAACAATTGGGTTCAAGTTTAAATATTTCTGTTCAGGAAGCCTCGGATATTATTACTCTGCAAGCTGATGAAATTTTCTTGAAACAATGGGCAGATTATAGTACAGCAAGTGCAAATTTATCGAGTTTGTTAGCGCAGTGGCGCCCCGGTTCTCCCCAAATAGATAATGCTGAAGCTAAGCTTATAACGGCTAAGTATGCTTTGCAGGCGCGGGCAAGTGCGGTGTTAGGAAAAGAGGTGGGGGAAGAGACTTTACAACAGTTTAATGGCAGTCTTAATAGTACGGGTGGCACACGAGAAACTTTGTTTCAAGAACTTGTGACATTACAGGCAGATCAAAAAGGTTATGCGGCAAAATTGAAAAGTCTGGATGAGCAAATTACTCAGCTTGATTCTCAGGTAAAATTGTTGATTCAAGAAAAATTTAAGCTGAATGATTTGGAGCGAAATGCAAAGGTTGCTGATAATTATTTTACGTCTACTATGGCTCAGTTAAATTTTAGTAAGCCGGAAGTAGCTACTTCTTATCCTGTAGTGCAATTGATTGCGGATCCAAATTTGCCGACAGAATCAAGTGGTCCTGATAAGAAGATGCCGGTTTTAGGAGCACTTGCTTTTACTTTGTTGAGTTTTACTGGTATTGCGCTGTTTTGTTGGGAGCGTTCTTTGCACAAAAATAATAGTAAAATCATAGAGGATAGTGATTCTTTGGTAGACCAGGTTGTTGATGAGGGAGGGTTTGGCTCCACGCTACACCAGGAGAGAAGTCAAGGTGAATAGTCCAGTATCAAAACAGCTAAAACAATTAAAAGCAAGTTTAATTACTGGGGAAAATTTTAAGGCTTACGGACAGGTAATTTTTCCGAGTTCTGATGGTAAGGCGTTTGATTTTGAGGATGCTCAGTTAGTTTTAAATCGGGGTATTCCGCGTTTTTATATTATGCGTTTGATGAATAAAGGACGGAGGTTTGCCGGTATTACTAGGCATTTGCAATGTACTCAGTGTTTGGGTTCTTTGGAGGGGAAAGAGTGGTTTATGGGGGTGGCACCACCGGCTGATTTTTCTTGTCCAAAATTAGAGGATATTGTGGTGTTTAAAATTCCGGGGAATTGTTTTATTAAATTAAATGTGGGAACTTGGCACGCCGGCCCTTATTTTGATGATGATTTTGTAGATTTTTATAATTTAGAGTTAAGTGATACAAATGTTGTGGATCACGATACTTGTAGTTTGGTTAAAACCTATGGTGTTGAGTTGGAAATTATTTGATTTTAAGGGGCCGTAAAGTCCTATTTTTTTGTTTTTAAAAACTGTTTTTATTGTCAAACGTGTTGTTTTCTAATTAATTTAAACAACCGGCGCTGATATAATTCCCATGTTTTCTAACACGGCTGCAACTCGTAAAATTAAGGCTTCATTGTAGGGGGCTGCAATAATTTGTACTCCTAATGGTAGGGCGTTTTGACGTTGCACCGGCACCGATAAAACCGGCAAACCAATAAAAGAAAGGGGCTGTGTATAGAGTCCTAAATGAGGTCTAATTAGCATTTCTTCGCCATCTAAAATCATTGTTGTTTGCCCTATTTTTGGCGCAGGGCAAGGCGTTGTAGGCGCGAGAATAATATCAACATTTTGGAAAATTTCTCGCACTTGAGTTTGAAACCAACGGCGAAAACGTTGGGCTTGTAGATACCAACCAGAGGGGATAAAAGCGCCGGCTAAAAATCGGTCACGGGTGGCAAAATCAAAGTCTTGGGGACGAGTTTTTAGGTTGTGAAAATGTAGGTTACTACCCTCACAAGCGGTGATAATAAAAGCGGCGGCGCGGGCCCGGTGTGCTTCGGGAATGCTGATAGTTTGCTTTACGTTTAGGGCGTTTGCTATTTTTTCGACTGCTGCAAAAATTTCGGGTTCTCCACTTTGGTTAAAATAGTTACCTGCAACTGCTATTTTTAAGTTTTCTATGCCTAAATTTAATTGTGGTAAAGTAGGTTCTGGAGTGCGGTTTGTACAAATTGGATCTGTGCTATCTTGACCTTGCAAAATATCAAAAATTGCGGAAATATCGCGGACAGAACGGGCAAATGGGCCGATATGATCGAGGCTATTTGAGAATAGGAAAACGCCGCTGCGGGATAGTCTGCCATAGGTGGGTTTAAGGCCATAAATTCCGCAAAATGAGGCGGGGACACGGATTGAGCCGTTGGTATCGGAACCTAATGTGATGGGTACTAAGCCGGCGGCGACGGCGGCGGCGGAACCTCCCGAAGATCCACCTGCTACTCGTGTGATGTCGTGGGGGTTATGGGTTGCGCCGTAGTGCTCGTTTTCGGTGACGAAACCGTAGGCGTATTCGTCCATGTTTAGGGCACCAACAAGGATGGCACCGGCTGCTTTGAGGCGAGTAATGGCGGTGGCGTCTTGGTTGGCGGGGGGGTTTTGTTGATTAATTTTTGAACCGGCTAATGTGGGAATATTTTTGATATCAAATAAGTTTTTGACGGCAAAAGGTACTCCAGAAAGGGGGCCGGTTTCTTCTTTGTTTGCTATTTTTTTATCAATTTCAGCGGCTTCTTTAAGGGCAGTTTCTGTGGCAATGTAGGTAAAACAATTGAGGGTTTTGTCACGTTCTGCAATGCGTTTTAAGGCGGCATTTACAGTTTGGATGGCGGTGATTTTTTGGCTGCGGATGGCTTCGGCGGTAGTGAGGGCGTCGGCGGTGGTAAAATCAAAAGTCATGGTTCAAATTTTGGGGCCGGTTCGATGGTTTCTGGTAAGGGATATTCGGTTACAAGTTGGGCAATTTTGATGATGGTTTCAAAGTTTTGAATAACGCCAATTTTGTGTTCGCTTTGCAGGGGTAAGTCGAGGATAATTGACATTTGTTCGATGTATTCGTTTGTCTTTTTTGGGTTCATGGGTTGGGGTTAGGCGAGGAGTTTTTTGCTTTTTAGCATTAGTTCAAAGAGTTGAAGATCGGCTTCTGTGTAAAAGGCTGCTTTGGGGATGTAATAAATGGAGGCTTTTGTGACGTATAAAAAGTAAAATTCTCCGGCATTTTCCGCTTTGTAAAAATTGGAAATTCTGTATTTAAAGAGGCTTCCATCATCGTAGAAGAAGGTAAAAAAGTTTGTTTCAATTTCTACTCTGGTTTGTTGAAATACATATTTGTTTTGGGCTGCTGTTTTGTAGGCTAAAAAGGGGGTCAGAAAGTAAAGAATAGAAAAAATGATTCCCAAAATTATTATTGGTGGGAGGACAACAATTAAAGGTTGTGAATATAGTTGAACTAAATTTAATAGCAATATTAAAGCAAATATTCCTAGGGATACTTTACTGCGTTTGTAATATAAAGTAGATATAATTTTGAAAAATTGTTTTTCTGTGACTTGGTATTCTTTGGTTTTGATGTTTATATTTTCCATGTTTTTATAGAGGCTTTTAGCCCGACTAGGAAGGAAAAAAATAAGCTAAATTCCAAGGGCGAAAGTTTTGGGGGTTGTTTGAGATAAAACGGCTAAGTCTTCTTCGTCTAATTCTACTTGTTCGCCGCTATGAATTAATTCGGCAAAGTCTTCGTTGGGCACCATTACACACAACGCATAAAGTCTTGTATTGCCGATGTTTTCAATAACATGAATGCCGGTGGGAGGTACTAAGATGCTGTCTCCTGCGCGGATAGAAACGCTTTTTCCATCACAATGTACTCGCCCTTCTCCTTTGAGGATAAAAAACATTTCGACGGCGTATTGATGCCGGTTTGGAGGGGTTTTTCCGCCCACATCAAAGATTTCGACACAAAATGTTACAGACATATTAGCAGAGGAGGGTTCAAAAACAATTGCCAGCCGGTTTGTGTCGTGAGGGCTGATGCGAAATGCTTGGTAATCTTTGGGGGATTTAACAATTGGAATTACGCAGCTTTCAGCGTCCATCGAGGTTTCCTCTTGTGGGGGAGAAGAGTAAGTCTAACTAATAGCAAATATCTTATGATATTGCTTCAAAAATGGCTTGGGAATCTGTAACAAATCCGAAACATTGATTAATGTTATAAAGGGTTGCTTGCCAGCAAAATTCTGGGGAAGTTGTGGCGGTGCAATCTTTTACTAATAGGCAATCATAACCTAAAAAATTGGCATCTTGCAGGGTTGCCATAACGCATTGATCGGCATTAACTCCGGCAAAAAATAAGGTGGTTTTTCCTAAGTTTCGCAAAATGCTGTCGAGGGGTGTATCCCAAAATCCGCTCATACGATATTTATTTATTCGGATATCTTGGGGGTTTGGTTCGAGTTCGTCTACGACTGCGGCTGCCCAGCTGCCGTCTTCTAAAACCTTTGCACCGTTGCTGGGTAAGGGGTTGCCGAGTCCGATGGCTGTGCCGGTGGGGTTATAAACGTGGAGGGTGGCGGGGCTGATGTTTAAAAGATCCGGTCGATTACCCCAGTTAACCCAAAGAACGGGTATTCCTATTTTTCGCAGGGATGGTAATAAGTTTTGCAAGGGTTGAATAGGTGTGCGGGCGGGGGAAACGTCTACGCCTATATGGGCTAACCAGCCATCGGGGTGACAGAAATCGTTTTGCATATCTATTACCAAAATGGCGGTTTTGGTTAAATCGATTTTTAGGGTTTTGGTTTCTGTTACTAATGTTACGGATTTTTGGGGTAAAGCGGGTCGGGTGAGATCGGCTATTTTTTCATCAACTTTCCAGGCGTTGGGGGGTGTTCCAAGGGTATGTTTCATAGGTATTTAGGATGGGAGATTAGGTGGGTTTGAATGTGTGCGATAGCAATTACGAAAAGTTATTAAATAGGTATTTTTTTGATGGTAAGGGTAAAAATCAATGCTGGTGGACAAATCTACAAAAATTTACAAAGCGCCCAGTCTGGGGGTATAAGGTGGTTGCGTGGGCTTTGCCACAAGAGGCAGGTAGGATTTTGTTTGATGTCGCTAGTAGGGTAGAAAGCATAATAGACTATTATTAATAAAAATTAATAATGTTGGTGATAAAAGCAATGACCGAAACAACACTTGAACAAATCGATTTGCAATTAATCAAACTTTTGGGCGAAAGAATATCTTTGTTGGCAAATTCTACAAAAAACTCAAGTTTAAAGGAACAAATATCTTCTTTAAAACCATTTCTAAAAGAGGCTGGTGTGCCAGAGTTTATATGGGAAAATTTAATTACAACCTGTGCAGCTGCGAGTGTTACTGCTGCTATCCCAAGCCCAAATGTAATGACCCAAAATATTACAATAATTGGTGGCAAGGGCATGATGGGTCAATTTTTTGGTCAACAATTAACCGCTGCTGGTCATCATGTTAAAAGTTTGGGAAGTCAGGACTGGGAAAGGGCAGATACTTTGTTAGGAGAGGCTGATTTAGTATTAGTCTGCGTTCCCATTGAACGAACAATTGATATTATCCAAAAAGCAGCACAGTTTATTTCTAAAAAGACAGTTTTGGCAGATATTACTAGCATTAAAACTCCCTTTTTAAAGGCAATGCTAGAGGCTCATTCTGGGCCGGTGGTTGGTCTTCATCCGATGTTTGGGCCGGGGGTTAATTCGTTTTTATCTCAAACGGTGGTCGCTTGTCCGGGGCGAGACCAAGAGGCGTTTCAATGGCTTTTAGATTTTATTAAAAATGAAGGGAGTAAGTTGATTGTTTGTAGTGCGGAAGAACACGATCAAATGATGGTTGCAGTGCAAGCAATTCGGCATTTTTCCACATTTAGTTTAGGGGTATTTTTGGCAGGAGAGGCGTTTGATATTGCGCGAAGTTTGGAGTTTTCAAGCCCAATTTATCGTTTAGGTATTGATATGGTAAGCCGACTTTTTGCTCAGGATGCTTCGCTGTATGTTGATATTATGTTGGCGACGGATGAGCGATGTTTAGCGATTAAGAATTTGGCTAATACTATTGATCGACTTGCGGAATTAGTTATGGAAAAAAATCGCGCTGGTTTGCTACAAGAATTTGAGAAAACCAGCGCTGTTTTTGGGGAAGAAACAGAGAGAGCGTTGCGGGAAAGTAATCATGTTATTAATGCTTTGAGTACCTTATTAGCTGCCCGCAAAGCTGAGGAAAACTGGCAAAAAAGTTAGAGGGTATAATCTAACTCTTGCATGGTTTTTTCAAAGAGGGGAACAATGGCGGGGTTGAGGGGGAAGCTTTTTTTGGCCGGTGCCGGTGAGAGGGTTTGACAGGCATAGTCTAAAAACGTATCGTCGGGAGGCAATTCGCAAAATTCTAGCAGTTCTTTTAAGCTAGTTTGAGGAGACGAGGCAAGGTCTTCATAACGCAGCATATAAAGATTGTTAGGATTTTGTTTCATTAATTGCATTCCTTCTCGCATGGTTACAACCCACTCAACGGCTGCCATGTCGGTGTGTTCGGTAAAATTAGCAATTTCTGAAGCAACGTTTTGAAATTCTGGATCTTGATTAATGACTTGTTTTACAAGTAAGTCCCATTTACGATTATTGACTCCCCACCAGTCATGGATCTCTCCCTGAGATTGAACGCCTAGGCGTTTTGACCAAGTTTGAATTGACCGGCAAGTGTCCCAACCATTGCGAACTAAAAAGATAAATTTGGCATCGGGAAAAATGCCGCTTACAAAGGAGGTACGAAAGATTAATTCGGGGTATTTATCCACAACTCTTTTTGAGCCAACAGCGGTGAGATAAGCACCAAAAAGACGATGAGCGTTGAGGCGAATTTCTGGGGTTACATCGGCTTCTGTTAGCCGGTAATGGGCTTCTTCCCTACTGTAGCTTCCTACTAAATCTTCATCGGGGTAAATGGCGTGCCAAAGTGCTTTTGGTTCATTGAGAAAACCAACTTCTCGGTGCATGGAAAGCACTATTCCTAAAATTGTGGTTCCACTGCGTCCAGTCCCTATAATAAAAATTGGTTTCTCAATTTTTTTGAGTTGGGGAATACGTTTTTCTAGGGCAAATAAGGTGAATACTAAAGGATTTATCCATTGACCTTTTGTAGTAACAGGCCGGCCTTCAAATAAGCTATAGCTAAGCAAACGGCTGACTGCTTTTGTCGGGCGAGTTTTGATGTACAAATTGTCCATTTGAGCAATCATGTTAAACGTCTCCTGATTGTTTCTGTAATGTTCCGCATCCGTTTAAGGTTTAGCAGTAATGCCAAGGCAATTTGCACCGGCAAAGAAATTACGCTAGAACCGACCGTTAGAGGGTTGGGATTAATAGCCATCGGCTCATAACCGTGCTGTTCCATTGTAGTTTTTGCAACCCACTGGCATAAAAAAATTTCTGTGGAAGTTAAACCGCCTTTTTGCCAGCTACCGGCTCTTTCTTTGTTAATACCTTTTTGTTCAGGTTTGTCAAGTCCGCTAGAAGAACCCACCTGCGGAACATCCAACAAATTTTTATCAAAGGGAATTTCAATAAATTCGCAAACTTTTTGAACAATGCTATCGGGATCGCTTAGCAAATCTTCAAAACGAACGGAAAAGACGCGGGGATCATCGGCAAATTTTTTAGCAGAACGGATCGAGGCATTCCAAAGTTTAGTAATGGTAATGGGATGATAATTCATCCTTGCTCGAAATGCCTCTTGCAAGGGAATATTTTTTGCTCCCAAAAACCGCCGCATCCACTTCCGTTTTTGCGATAATAAGACGTCACGGGGGTCTCGAATCATGTTAATAATTCGTGCTTCTGGATAGAGGTCCAAAATTTCCCCAATATAAAAAACATTTCGTGGGGTTTGGTCACAAGGAATCGTTTTATTATATTTTGCTGCTTCCCAATATAGGAAAGCATCAAATATATCTGCTGAAGTTAGGTTTTGCGACCCAGTTGCCGTTAGTAATTCTTTAGCTTCTGGCAAAAATCGGCTACAATCTCCTTGACGTAGATAGCCATCTCTTTGAATACAAAGCAAGCGAGATGCTAGTTGTTCTGCTTTGTTGCTTTCGACGGTACGATCTCGGTCTTCGGGCGCCCATAACTGCTCAAAAAAATGCAGTTCATCAAACGTAAAAACTTGCGGATGTTTCCCCATGATGCGCCCCATCATGGTTGTGCCGCTGCGACTGTTGCCGACTACAAAAATGAGCCGACGTTTTCGTTCATACATTGACAGCACCTTCTGATACTTATTTGTTCTTTGGCTACCTTAACCGCTTTTTTTTGAAAACGGTAGATTTTAATGATATTTTTTTAAATTTTTATATATTTTTTGGTTTCTAAGGACTGAATTTCGTAATCGAGTAGGGGGGAAGGCTAAGAGTTCCTGAAACTGCACCTTTATTGTCCATAAGTATATCAGCGTTTACATTTGAACTCAGAGGATTACCAGAAATTTGTTCATAATTCATTGGTTGAGTAAACAAGGGACTAACATCAATTTTTAAGGGTTGAGGCGATAAATTTAAGATGATGCCTTTTTGGCTTTTCGCATTGCTGAATACCCACCCATATAAGGACGAATATTCAAAGTTATTTTTGCCTTTTAATAGGTACTTTTCTGAAAAATTGATTTTTTGGGCAGAGGTCATTTCTTCAGTGGCATCGCCTAATAAACTTAAAGCCGAGCCTGCTGCTGATAAATTAAAAGAAGTAGGTATTCCTTGGGCTTTTTTGTTTATAACCGCTGCAAAGTGGGGATGTCCAGCTAAAAGATGATTGCAAATTAGTTCTATCCTAGAATCTTCTAAAAAAACCATGCTCATTGCTGCGCTATAAAGTCCATGTGCCCAAGTACCCGCCACCTTTGGCTGTTCTTGATTGTGATTATCTGGTTTGGTTTCTCTTAAGTTATATTCGGTAATCCAGATTTTTTTGTTTTGGATATTTTGAAAGTTTGGATCAGTTTGTAGGCTTTGCCAGTTGCGGAATGGTTCGCCTAACACAATAGGAATTTCTTCGTTAATAAATGGTGTAGAGGATGAAGAATTTAATCCATTTTCCCAGTACAAATGCAGGGTTATCGCCTCAGCATTTTGTAAAACTGGGCTTAAAATAGCTTTATTCCAATTTTGTAATCGACCTGATCTTTGCGGAATAGGAATTGCTCCAACTACAGCGGTTTTCACATCAGGAAATTTTTGCTTGATCGCTGTAATCCATTGATTTGCTGTTTGTGCATAGGATCGAGGGGTTGGAAAAACAGTATTATAGTTTTTAATATTAAAATAAAATTCGTTGCCCAACTCAATATACTCAACAGGTATGCCTATCTTTTTTGCTTTTTCTAACATTTGTATTTGTGATTTTAGGTCTGATGTGAGCATATTTAATACAAATAAAGAACTAGTACCTGTTGAGTCTAATGCTGTTTTAAAATCTTCAAGTTTACTGGAGGTATTTTTGCGCGCTTGATATCTTAAAAACTGCGGCAAACCTCCGGGTAAATTGCTTGTATCCTCAATCAAGCCTCCGCGTTGCCAATCCCAATAATTTGCCACTTCTCCCCCTGGTAATCGCAACATCCTAGGGTTTAGTAAACTAACGTTTTTGACTAAATCTTTATCTTGCCAAGATTCAATGCGTACTGAGTTAACATTAAAACACATAAATTTGGGAGAAAGCGGTCTTTTTGTCTCCAAAGAAAGAGAAGGGTTTACCACATTTTGATTAGAGTTTTGGCTAATAAAATTGTTGTCATTTTCTCTTTGACAAGCGTTTACAACTAACAAAAATAATACAGAGAGAACAAGGGATGAAGCAGTTTTATACAAATTGTCAAATTTTTTCATAAATCCCCAGTATGTAAAAATTGCTTTGCGAATCAAGTCTCGCCTATTCTATCCTAAATTATAGCTAAGAGCTATAATGGTCATTTACTAATTTTCGCTGCCTTTTAACCTTTTTTTTCTTTCAACATAATAAGCATTAACCGCTAATCCTGCCAGTAGCCAAAAATAAAAAGCAAACGGTCTTAACTTAAAGATACGTTCAATAAATCCATAGAAAAATGCCACCTGTGTCAACGTTTTTACGATGACACCTAGATTTTGATATTCTTTGCAAGAAGTCATCCGAATCAATACATTAGCATACTGAAAAATCCGCAAAAGAATCATCCAATAAAGTAACAGCCCTGGAAAACCGATAAATCCTAAAACCCCAAACCAGTAAGGATCTTCATACACAAATAAATTATTTTCTAACAAAACTTGATCTTCAGGTTCGCTTAGCAGTGGTTGAATTTTTCTCCTTACTGAACCTAGCTCTGGCCCAAACCCAAAAATACTACCACTCATAACAATGCTACGACAAATTGTTATAATCATCCACCCTCGTGAAGCTTCTGCCGTATGTTGCCAATATTCAGGGGAAAAAATAGTTAAAAAATAAGAAGTTATATCAAATGATTCTTCACTTCCACTAAATTTTCCTCCCACATAGCTAGTTTCAAAATTCAACAAAGGCAGGATAAAAGCAGCTAGCATTACTAATGCAAGTCCACTCCAAATAATAGTTAAAACGCTTCTGAATCTTTTAAAGTAAATTAAAACAAGAATCGGTACAATTAGTAGAATCATTAAGGTAGCCCGTTTTTTGGAAGCAAATATTCCAAAATAAATAGCTAACATACTAGCGGCATCTTTTACATTGAAAACAAACGGCGAGGGAGCCAATACATAAACTAGCCAAACGATTGTAATGACTAATAAAAATCCAGCTAAAATCGCATTATCTCCAAAAGTACCGAAATTAGCTCCTTTATGATCTAAAGCGCCTTGAGCAGCATTGGAGCCTTTAGGAGCAAACAGAATTTGACTAACTTTAGAAGGTAAAAAGAATTGTAAGGAAGCAACCAAAGCTTGAATAAGCCCCGATATTCTAACAACATTTAAAAGTTGCTGAAGTTGAGCAATGGAAATGTCAATATTAGCAACGGTATAATAAACTGCTAAGTAGCGCCAAACTGCACGAATATTTTTAATACTGCCAGGAATGCTTGCTTTATTAACTATAATTGAAATAGTTATGGAAATAAATAAAGCAATAACTAAAGGATCTATAGGCGTGATTCGGATTTTTTTACCGGCTTGTATGCGGTCATAAAAAACTTTTCCCATCAAAATATAAAGAGCCAATTCTGGAACCAAGCCCAAAATTGTCAAAACTGGCTTTGGCATCAGTGTCAATTTGAGAATAAAATCTTCAAAGGGTGTGTATATGCTAAAGCCTAAAATAATCGCATAAGGCAATTGTCCGCTTTTTTTGGTAGCGTGATACCATGCTTTTGCATGACCGATAGCTTTGGGGATGCTATAATTCATAAAACCTTTGTCCTTTGTTTTTTAAATTTTTCTTCCAACATCGGCTATTGTATCGCAAGCAAAAATATCAAGATGTCTTAGAACGAACATCGAAACACCTATTACCACTTACTTTTTCTCCAAAATTATGACAGTTGGTTTAATCGCACATTATCTAGGGCCGCGTTTAGGAATTGGGCAATATCTGGAAAGATTGTTGCCACCTTTACTGGAGGAATTGACCAGTCTAAATATTCCGGTAAAAATATTTGCTTCACCCAACGCATTTGACAAAACTCCGGCTTTACAAAAGTTAGAAAAATACACAAAAATTGTGCCTTTTCTTGATTATTCACCAATCAAACGCTACGCTTGGGTGACGACAAGTTTCACGACTTATTGCAACAAAGAAAACGTCAAAACAGTTGCCTGGTTATCTAATCCTATTGTACTGCCTTGGCATCCTCCTACCCTTGCGGTTATCCACGATGTTAATGAATGGAAAAATGCTAATAAATATGGAGATAGGCTAAAAACTACCTTACGATCTGCGATTTATCTTGATGCTTCGATTCGGTTTAGTCGCAAAATTATTGCAGTTAGTAAAGCCACAGAAAAAGATTTATTATATTTTCGTCCTCAATCAAATTTAAAAGAGAAATTAAAAGCGATTCCCAATGGTGTGGACTCCCCGTTGGTGAATTTAAAATCTGTGCCGGTGCAGATGCCGACCGCCCCCTTTTTGTTATCAGTTGGGCGTATTGATCCTGTGGCTAAACGTCTTCCTGAAGCCGTCGCTTTAGCCTCAGCATTGCGAGAGAGTAGTGGAGAAGCTTGGGAATTACATTTAGTCGGAGGAATGAATACTACAACAAAATCTGCGGGGGAGGCATTTTTGAAATCAATTGAATCATTACCTTGGGTAACTTATCACGGTCATATCCCCGATAACGAATTAGCAGAATGGTATCGCAAAGCCTCCGCAATTGTATTTTTATCTGATCAAGAAGGCTTTGGTTTTCCCATTGCAGAAGCGGCATCTTTTGGACGCTGGGTGGTTGTTAGTCAAAGCAACGAAGCCGGAATAGAAGCTGGTGGAGAGGCAATAATTCCGGTAGATTCCCAAAATCCTAAAAGTGGTGCAGCACTGCTGTTACAACAATTACAAAAGCAAATTTCGCCTGTCGTCAACCAAAATTTGCTAACCTGGGAAGCTACAGCAAAAGCTTATGCTGAGGAAATTTCTGGAATGGTAAAATAAAAAGTAGGGAATTGGCAACAAAGTGAAAAAATAATTTCTGTTTTCAATTCCCAAAATTTATTTATTTTGTATTAAATTTAGCAAACAAAGAAACGCCGGTCTGTTCTAAAAAATACAGAATCACGCCGACATTAATAACCAACATTAAACTAGCACCCATTGCAATGCCAGCCAAACCTTGCCATTGCAAAAACAACCAACTCATAAACACTCCTAAAAAGGACATAGACACCATTGTGTAAAATAATAAAAGATACTTTCTTTGAGCATATAGCCCGCCCTCCAATAACGGAATTATACAAGCAAATACTAACCCCATCCCGAACCACAAAAATACATCGGAAGTTTGTTGTATAGAAGTTTCTCCGAAGGAACCACGTCCATACAATCCTTCAATAATTTGTTGATTGAATAAGGCGATAAAAACAGTGGCCGGTATTGTTATCAATAAAGCTGATTTAAGATTGCGCCTTAAAGCCGAACCCAAACGAGATTTTTTCCCGGCTAAGTCATCTTCTGTCATTGCCGGTAGACTGGTAGTAGCAATACTTATCCCCAACAAAGTTTGAGAAGCAGAAACAACTCGCATCGCAAAATATAACATTGAAACTCCGCCAGTACCGACCAAAGATGGTAATAATTGACTGCGAATTAAATTAGCTGCTTGTCTGAGAATAAAACCGAACGTAGGTAAAAAGCCTGCTTCCCACAAACCCGAAAAATCTTCTTTAGAAACCCAAGCTTTCCATTGATGTTGATGACCGGCTTTGAAGGCATCAATAAACACCATCACGAAAAAAGCGGCAAACCCAACACTATAAGCCAAAGCAACCCACAGAGAAATGTTATTAAAATTCCATGAAAAAGCGATAGCAGCGACTACAACGGCCGGTGCAGCTGCATTTCTCAAAGCTACTACACCAAAGCGTTTTTGGCTATTTAAAACCACACTTAAAACGGCGATAGGTGGTGCAAAAAGTGCCATAGGGGCTGAGACTTGTAGTAAAAAAGCAGCTTCGCTTCTACCTTCACTAGAAAATCCAGGCGCAAGTCCAATAACAATGATTGGGGCAAAAATTGCTAATACCAAAGCTATCAGTAAACCAATCAGCAACGACAAATTTACAATTCCACTAACAAAGCGACTATATTCTTGTTCGTTGGCTTTATCTTTGTACTCCAAAAATAGCGGTACTAAGCTAAAACGAGTTCCCTCCCGCCAAACAATATCGCTAATGCGAGGCAAACTCAAGGCAATTATTAAAGCATCAGCAGTTATGCTAGTACCAAGTTTTGCCGCAATCAAAATATCAGAAATTAACCCCAATAACATTCCCACAAAGGTTAATATCATTACTTTTAGGGTTGGCGACCTTAACAATTTAACTAGCTTATTTTTCATTGTTTATTGTTGAATTTTGAAATTTAAGAGTTCATGGCTCTTTATCGTTTTATAAAAACAATTAAACTCTAAATAATGAGCCATAAACTCTCAACAGCTTACCACTAATGATTAAGTATTAACTTTCTCTAAACAAGCTTTTAATTTTCTGGCGAGTACCTCGACATTTGGTAGACTCATGACACCATCCGTACCCAAAGTATCGTGTTTTCCAGGGACTTCGTGAATTTCTAAACCATCGCCGACAAATTCTGTCCAACCCATATCGGCTTTATTGTAATATTTCACAGGCTGAATACTGGCACGAAATAAAATTGCTGTTCCTTGATAGGCCGGTGGATTGTATTTTGCAGCTGCTTGGCGATGGGCTTCTGTTAGTAATTGATTTTTTACCATTTCTGGTAATTTACGCCCCATTTTTCGGTACATTTTAGAAACTTTGTACAACAGTTTCCGCTTATATTTTTTGACTTTCCATTGCAGTTTATCGACAACATAATTGAATTTTTCTTTCATTCCCAGTTGGCTTAAATTGCTCCAGTGGCTTGACAAACGCTCACCAGAGACTAAATTATTATCACCTTGTCGCAATAATTCTGGGGATGGACTATCTAATAAACCGAGTAAACCCACTGTTTCTCCATCGGCTTGTAGTTGTCGGGCTATCTCAAAAGCTACTGCCCCACCAAACGAATATCCTGCTAAATGATAAGGCCCTTTAATTTGTAGATTCCGTATTTCTTCGAGATAGTAAGCTGCCATTTCTTCTACAGAAGTTAGAGGAAATTTCACTCCATCTAATCCTTGTGCTTGCAATCCGTACACAGGCTGATCTTCGCCAAGAAGCCGTGCTAAATCTCTATAAAACAAAACATTCCCAGCAGCCGCATGAACGCAAAATAACGGCGGTTTAGAACCTTTTGGTTGAATGGGAACTAAAGAAGACCAAGTAATATTTTCTTGCTCATTTCGCAAGATATTTGCAATTTGTTCAATGGTGGGTGCACTGAGAAGAGTTGCCAAAGGTAAGCTTTTTCCAAAACTCTTTTGAATGTCCGAAAAAATTGTGACTGCTTGCAAAGAGTTGCCGCCAATGCCAAAAAAGTTATCCTTAACACCAATAGCGTTAATATTAAGAACATTTCCCCAAATTTTGGCAAGTTTGGTTTCTACTTCATCACGAGGCTGTATATACTCGTTTTCGGCATCTCTTTCTTGTTCTAAAGGTGGTGCCGGTAGAGATTTTCTGTCTTGTTTACCATTCGGTGTCACCGGCAAAGCTTCCAAAACCATAAACACCGTAGGTATCATATAATCTGGCAATTTCTCTGCCAAATATTCCCGCAATTCTTGAGTTTTTGGTTTCGTTTTTCCTTCTAAAACAATATAAGCAACTAAGCGTTTATCACCGGGAATATCTTCTCTGGCAGTAACTATCGAATCATGGATTTGTGGGTGTTGTCTTAGGATAGATTCAATTTCTGCAACTTCAATACGGAACCCCCGCAAAGATACTTGAAAATCTGTTCTTCCTAATAATTCAACTTTTCCATCCTTTAAAAACCGCCCAACATCACCTGTTTTATAAAACCTTTCCCCATCTATGACTACATATTTTTCTCGCGTTAAGTCCTCTCGGTTTGCATAGCCGCGTGTAATACTCGCACCACCCACATATATCTCCCCAGGAACTCCTATGGGAACGAGGTTTTGATAAGGGTCATAAATGCGAATTCGCACGTTATTAAAAGCACTACCAATGATATTTTTAGTGGCTTTAATTTCTCTGGAAACCGGATAATTTGAACACAAAGTTGTGGTTTCACTGCATCCGTAAAGTATATAAATTTGGGCGTTTTTAAAGATGGGTTTTACATCTTCAATTAAGTCTGGGGCAACGGTATCGCCTCCCATGAAAACCCGCCGAATATTTGTAAAGTTTTCTGCGGGTAAATTTTGGGCGTTGATATAATCAATTGCTTTCCGCATTAAGCTGGGGGTTAAATGAACGTTGGTTAGGGAATTAAAACCTTGTACCAGCCGGTTCATATCTAAAACATTTTCGCGGGAAATAACAACAGAAGTTCCCCCACCCATCCAGGGCCCTAATATTTCTAGCAAGGAAATACTAAAGGAAAATCGGGCAATACATGGCATCACATCTGAGGATTCAAATTTGAATTTATCCTGGGCTGCCAAAATATAATTCATTAAATTTTTGTGTTCGGCTACAACGGCTTTTGGTTTGCCGGTGGTGCCCGATGTGTAAAGAAGATAGGCGGCGTTACTTGGGGTTGTTGTTGTTATTAAATTCTCTTGGCTTTCTGGGGATATAATGTCTTGTAATTCGTCTAGGCAAATAAGTTGAGAGTTGGTTGTTGGCAGTTGGGAAATTAGGGAAGTTTGGGTTAACAAAACCGGCACATTAGAGTCTTCTATCATGTAAGCAAGCCGGTCTTTTGGATAAGTTGGATCGAGGGGAACGTACACGCCTCCTGCTTTAAATATGGCGATAAATGCAATTACTATTTCTAGGGAACGATCCGCACATACTCCCACTCTAATTTCTGGGCCAATACCTAATTTTTGCAGATAGTGGGCGAGTTGATTTGCTTGGTTATTAAGTTGCCGGTAGGTTAGGCTTTGGTCGTTAAATTTAACGGCTATGGCTTCGGGAGTCCGTTCGACTTGTTCTTCAATTAATTGATGTAAGCATTTATCTTTGGGGTAGTCTGCGCTTAGATTATTCCATTCTTGCGTAATTTGAATTATTTCGGCTTCTGTGAGAATTTGATAACTGTTGATTGGTTCGTTGCGGTTGGCTAATATGTCTTCTAGTATGGTTTGATAATGGCCGGTGATTCTGTCGATTGTTTCACTGTTAAAAAGTTCGCTGTTATAATCGATTATGCCTTCAATTTCTGCGTTGAGATGGCTAAAAGAAAGATGCAAATCTACTTTAGGAAATTCGGGAGATAGGATGCTTTTTGTACAAGCTACTTGAAAGATAGAAGTGGCGGTTAAATTTTGCTCTTGCAGCAGGTTTTCAAAGGGATAGTCTTTGTAGTTTAATGACTCATTAAAGGTTTTTTCTACTTTCTTGAGTAGTTCTAAAAATGTGGGGTTTCCTGAGAGATTTGTTCTTAAAACTAGGATGTTTTTACCATTACTGGTACCGGTGATTATGTCTTCGGTGTTTGTGTAGCGATAAACGAGAATTTTAAAGGCTGTTAGCAGGATGGTAAATAAATCGGTTTGTTCTTGTTCGCTGAGGTTTTGAAGGCCGGTGCTTAGTAGTTCGGGAATGGCAAAAGAATGGGTTGCACTTTGATAGCTTTGATTGGCAGTTCTAGGCTGGTCTGTTGGTAATTGTAATACGGGCAGGGGGCCGATCAGTTGTTGCGCCCAGTATTCGGCGGCTGCTGTTTTTGGGGTTATGGCTGTCATGGTAGTGCTTATTTTTTTTTGATTGGTAATTTTTAAAAACCGCAGAAAAACACAGATAAATAGGATGAGTTTTTGCTGGTTGGTAATGGGTTTTTTAAAAGTTCCCATTACCAATAATTAAGGACTTTGTACTAATTGCTAATTACAAGTTTCCGCGTAGTCCTTGTTCGCGTTCTACGGCTTTAAAGAGGGCTTCAATGTTGCCGTGTCCGAATAGTTGAGTACCGTTTCTTTGAATAATTTCTAGGAAAAGAGTAGGCCGGCTTTGGATAGGTTTGGTGAAGATTTGCATTAGGTATCCTTGAGGGTCTCGGTCTATTAAAATTCCCAAGTCTCGGAGGGTGGAAAAATCTTCGTCTACGTCTCCAATTCGGTCTTCTATGACATCATAATAGGTGTCGGGGGTACGCAGAAATTCTATGCCGTTTCCTCGTAAGGATTGGATGGTTTGTACCATGTCGTTTGTGAGGAGGGCAACGTGTTGAATTCCTGGGCCGTGATGATAGTTTAAAAATTCTTGAATTTGAGATTTTTGGGTACCAGAAATTGGTTCAACAATTGCAAGTTTTATGGAACCTACTTTGTTCTGCACAATGGAATAGTGCATTCCGCTGACGTGGGTGTTGACGTCAAGATTGTAGGAGTTGATAAAGCCTAAAACTTGGCAATAATGATCTACCCATTTTTGAATTTCTCCGCTGGGTACACATAGTACCATGTGGTCTACAGATAGCAGGCCGGTGGATAGGGTAAGGGGAGGATTTTTGATGGGTTCGTAGCCTGGTAAAAATGACCCTTCGTAGTTATCTCTTTGTATGAATGAGTGTACGAAGTCTCCACAAATGCCGATGGTGGCTTTGATGGTTTGGCCGTTTTCGTCTTCCATTACTGTTGGTTCTAAGACCGGTTGTGCACCTCTTTTAACGGCTTCATTAAAGGCTTTTTCTGCATCATCTACTTTGAAGGCGATGTCTTTTACTCCGTCGCCATGTTCTGCTATATGTTTGGAAATTAAACTGTTAGGATCAAAAGAAGAAGAAAATACAAATCGGACGTTTCTTTGTCTGACAACGTAGGAAACATGATCGCGAACTTTTGTTTCAAAACCGGCATAGGCAATGGGTTTAAAGCCAAAGGCTGTACGGAAAAAATGGGCGGTTTGAAAGGCATTACTTGCGTAATATTCGATGTGATCTATTCCTTTTATTCCTAAGAAATCGGTTTCTTTTTGTTGGTCAATTCCTGGTTTTGTACCGACTACCATTTTTGCATTCTCCTGAAGTGGCTATTTTGGTTTTTGATTTTTCACAAGTCTTAATATTCCAGGTGGAATCACCAGACTGTGTTTGTCGTTAAAGTTCTAAAAGCTAATCCTTGAAGGATTTAACAGTTTTTCTTAATCGGAGTTGTGTTTGTTGACTTTGTGGGGTCGGTGATTTTGACCCAATTGCTAGAGTCGTTGTTGAGAACGTCTCTACCACATTGTAAACACCGAATTATCCAAGTGTCCACAAAAGTTTTTGTTGTTTTATTAAGGAAGTCAAGATAAATACATATTAACGTTGTTAGGAAGACTATAAAGGAGTCTGAATGTTTTAGTTTAATTATTTAGGGTTATTTAATTTTGGTTGTTGGACTGGGCCGGTCTGAGCAAATTTTTACCAAAAGTTTAAATTTTAGATGTTTTTATTTAAGATTTCTTTATATTTGACAAGATATGAATGTTTTTTCATTGGTCACGAGTTTTTAAAAAAACTAATGACCAATAATTAGAGAATAATTACCTATTACTCTAAGGTTAATTGAATTAAATCTTCAATTTTTTTTAGTTTTTGTTCGCCCGCCAAGTAACCTATTCCTCGATGTAAGTGGAGGCGAAATTGAGTAGCGAGGGTTTCTTTATCAGTTCCTAATTTGTCTTGGTGACAGCGTTGTTTAAGGGCGATGGTTAAGATATCGGACATTTCACCTCCAAAAATTTTCCAGGTTAATTCTAGGTTGCTGTCTGCCGGTATCGGTACAGGGGAGGGTATGCTGGGTTCTGCTAAAGAACGGCAAAATGCCCACCGGCATAAAATATTCCATTGGTCTATTTTTGTGTTTCTTTTGAGTTTTAATAATTGGTCTCTTGCTGTTTGAGACAGGCGGATTCTTTCGACTGGTGGTTCCATTTTTTTAAGAGTTTTTTTGTGATTTTAATGTAAACGTTGGCTTTGATTTTACCAAAAATATCCTTTTTTTATTACTGTTTGCTGGTTAGTTGGGTCATATTTTAAAAGGTATTCTTGGGCTATTGTTTCTTGTTCTCTCAGTTTTTTGATTTCATTTTCTCCTATTTCTGTGTCGGTGGAAAGTAGTATGACTTGATGGGATGCAGAAGGAAAGTATTTTTCTACTAGGTTGTAGCGGTGAGAAGAGTCTAGTCTTCCCAATGGTGTATCTATAGCGATGGGTAATTGTCGCCCAGATACTCTTGCTAGTCCCCATAAAAAAGCAATAGCTAAAAGTTGTTTTTCGCCGGCAGATATGCGGTGTTTGGGTACCGATTTACCTTGGGGGTCATAAAGAGATAAACTAAAGGTATTGGTGTCTATTACAACTCTATGTACTAGGTCATTTTTGTGGAGTAAATAACGAAAGCATTCGGTTGTTTCTGTTTCTAGTTTATTAAGTTTTTTGAGGGTAATTTTTTGTTTGAATTCGTTTAGGGTATTTTGCACTCTTCCAATAGCTGAAATGATGTGTTGGTTGTTTCTGTTAGCAATGTGTTGGTCACTATAGTCTTGCAAGTCTTTTTGGATTTTAATAATTTGTTTTTGTATTTCTTCTAGTTGCCGGTTTGCGTTTTCATAGTTAACTTTTTGGCGGGCTACTTCTTTTTGGGCTTCTTGCAGGTTGTTTTCTAATTTTTCGTAGGCTTCTGGGGAAGCAGCGGCGGCTAGAGTTCGGTCGGTGTTATCTATTTCTATTTCTATTTTTTTGAGTTGTTCTAATTTCTCAATTGCGCTGTTTTGGCTGTTTTTAATATCGTATTTAAGCAAAATTTCCATTTGATTTTGCGTTTCTTCGTCTGCATTTAACCAGGGTTTTTCTGTGCTTTTTGCTTGTTCTTCTAGGGTTTGATTTTCTTCGTCTAAAAAGCTTTGAATTTTATCAATTTGTTGGGGTTTTAATGTTATTTCATTAAGGTAATTTAGTAGTCGCTTATTTCTTTGATTCATCGCTTCTAGGGCGATTTTTGCGCTTATTTGTGTAGTTTCTTTTTGGGCTTGAGTTTGAGCATTTTTTAACAGAGGAGTAATGAGGGCGAGGGGAAGAACACCGGCCGCTTCTTCAGCCATTGCTTGTCTAATGGTTTCTGCTTGTTGTATGAGGGTTCTATGTTTTTGTTCAATGTGGCTGCGTTCAGCGGCAATTTTTCCGCCTTCAGTAAGGAATTTTTGGCTGGCTTTTTGTTGTTTAGATTCTGCGCGTTCTAAGTTAGTTTTATGGGTATTTAATTCCTCTTTAACTGATTGTTTTTGACTGTTAAGTTCTTTAAGTTTTTCTTCAATTTTGTCGAGGGTAATTTTTTGTTCGGCATCTGCAACTTGTTTGCGTTTTCTATTTAGTAATATTTCGAGGTGTACGCCAAGTTTTTCGGCGAGTTCTAAGCCTAATAGAGATTTAATGGCGCCGGTGACTGTTTCGGGTGGAGTTTCCATTTCTGCAAGTTCTTTGACTTGTTCACCGTCGAATAAAAACAGGTTTGATATGCCTAGAGGTAACAGGGTTTCGATGTATTCATCCCAGGTTTCTGTGAGGGCATCGTCTTTCTCCCAGTCACCCAGAAAATCGCTATAAATTAAAATACCTAATGTGTCTTTTCCATCTTTAAGAATGGGATACCAATAGCGGACGATTTTAACTTTTTTTATTTCATTATTTTGGATGTGTTGAAAAGCAAGTTCGATGCGGGCACCTTCTGCGGTTTTATGCCGGTTAATGCTTTGAATTAAAAAATCACTATAACTGAGATTTCCCCTTGTAGAACATTGGGCGCGAATGCCATAAAGGGCGAGACGAATAGCATCCATAAGTGTTGTTTTTCCGCCGCCATTCATGCCGCCAAAAAGCACAATAGGGCCTTTGTTTTCGTTATTTTGTGGATTAAGATCAATAATTTGTTTTCCTTGATAGGGGCCGAAGTTTTGGAGAGTAAGTTCTAAGAATTGCATAGTTGAAATAGTAAATGTGGACTGATAATGGTAAGGATAAAGACAGTGTACCGCCGCGACAAGGCGACGGCGAAAACACTGAAGCTTTAAGAATGTCTATAGGAAAAAATTTGGTTAAAAATTACCTAATTTAGCCAATTTAAATCAATTAGTTTCTGTGTCATCGGTTGTCTCTGTCTGACCAAATTTTAAATCACCCCAACTAAGTTGTTTTGCTTCGTTTGTATCAGCTTCTTTGGCTTTATTTAATTTGATAGTTAGTTTTTGAGATTCGCCTTCGGGGGTGGCGATAACTTCGCGGAGTTTTTCGAGGTCATCGGGCTTTTCTGTAATTTCTTTGACGACGTGTTTGATGTTGAATTTGTAGTGGGCATTGTCGATAGCTTGGTCTTTGTTTCTGGAACTAGTTTCAAAGCATTTTTCGAGGTCGCTGTAGATGCCGGTGGGTCTGGGTTTTGTGAAGTATTGACGTTCGGTATCTAGGAGTCTTGTCATTAGTTCAAGGTGCATTGGATCTTCTTCGCATATTTCGGTTAATACAGCCCATTCATCGGTGCCTAGGAGTGGGTTGCCGGCGCCGGTTCTGGTGTCTTGAAATGGTT
The DNA here is from genome assembly GCA_036704045.1 of Halomicronema sp. Lineage (GTDB taxonomy): Bacteria > Cyanobacteriota > Cyanobacteriia > Cyanobacteriales > Oscillatoriaceae > Ancylothrix. The sequence goes on from DATNQM010000022.1 coordinate 117,233, forward strand.
GGCCGGTTACTTCTTGATAGATGCGGGGTAGGCTGTCGTCAAATTCGTGTTTTTCTTCTAGCCAAATGCGTCTTATTTCGCTTAATTCTTCTTGGGTTATTAGGGTGATATCGCGCATTTCTTCTGGGGCTGTTTCTTGGATTTGTTTTTGAGCTTGCAGGAGTTTTGTTAACCAATATTCCCTTGATTCTTTGGTATATGGGCCGGGTATTGGTTCAATTGACAATTTACCCTCTAAATTGCGCTCATAAAGTTGAACATTACCAGTCCGGCGTCTAAAATCACGTCTATCGCGGCTATCTTCAACATCTAATTCAATACGAAACTCTAGCAAAGGTTGCATCCACTGTTTTTGTTCGTCATTCTGAATCATAGCTGTCAGTGATTTATCTTGACTAACCATTGTGCAAACCCAACATCCAAAACGAGAACTACCACAGCTAGGGGTCGAGGTATCAACAACTAGGGGACATTCATTATCTGCTGTTGCACCCCGATACATAGCAAATAAGTCTTTATTACTATGTTTCCAGGGATTTTCCCACTGCATCAAATACAACCACACTTCATCATCTCGCCAATCTTCAATTGGACTATAAACAAGAGAATTGGGCAAGTTTCCATTAGGGCTTAGATGCTCTCGTAGCCGTTTGGCTTCCATTTTTTTCATTCGGTGGGCGCGTTTTGTACTCTCAGCTTTACGAGTACCTAAAACAAGAATAGTTTCCCCATGACTTCTGATAACATTGCGAATAAAATTATTAGACGGATTGATTTTGAGACGTTCAGTACACCAGCGGAATTTACCTCTAGGTGCGGGATAGCCTTTGCCTATCAAACCCACCCAAAATGTTTCTGTAAGTTCTGGTTGGAGCAAATGTGCTTGTATTGGCATTTTTTGTTCTTGAGCAGCAGTTTTCATAAGTTCTAAGGATTTGCGAACCCAAGCGGACACAATCGGGTTTTCTACGAGGGTGTCTGTTGTAATTACATTAATGTTTTTAGTACGTTTTTCTAGTGGCAGACCAGCTATAGAATTCCAGATTAATTGTAATACTGCTGAGCTATCTTTACCGCCACTATAGCCTAAAATCCAGGGTATATCATCTAAGCAATATAAGTCTTGTATTTCTTGACATAGAATTTCTATGTCTTCCACTAATTCGGCGACAGTGCGCGTAGGAAATAAGGATATTTGTTTAATTTCTGGCACTTTTAAAAACTCCTATCTTGCTTATTGGTAAAATTTATGGTAACTTTGAAAATATATACCTATATCAGTAAAAAAATGTAGGTTTTTGAGCGTTAGCTTTCTTGAAAAAGATAGTTTATAGTCCGCACCTCCTGATATTTGTTATGATTACTTTATAAGTTTTTATTCTATATTTTGAAACGTTGTCACCAAGTACAAACTGCTGCTAAGAACTAGCTGAACTAGGTAATAGCAGAAGTTGGTTAAAACTAAGTGACATCATTTCAGATTCCTGTGAGTGAAGACTTCAGAGATTTACAGAGGCTCCTTAAGCACTAACAAGTTTTTAAAGTTGTCCAAATTCAACATCATACCAGATTTTCTGCCTTATGTTTGAAGAGAAAAGATATCTAACTGAACCAAACCAGCCACTTGATGAGGTGCTTGGGCCTTACTATGCCAAATATCATCGAGAAAAATGCTATCCAGGGCTGATTTTGCATCAAGGTAAGCGCAAGATGGTGCAAATCAATGTTCCAGCGGGCGATTTACCTACGCTTCTATTGGCAAAACCGGCCCTTGATAACGATCCTGATTCTGGAAAAAATCGTCCTGAAGCACCGGGTCATGCAGAAGAAATCACAGACTATCTTCTTAAACGCATTAGTAAAGGTAAAGCCTGGATTCTGGGAACACTAACAGCAAATGTCGCTCCTGACAAGATTGAAATTATTGATTTGGGAAGAGGAATTTGCTTTGTAGTCATTCCTCGTAGTGTTAAGTTTGATATTACTGATGGACAACATCGTAAATTTGCTATTGATAAACTTATTCAAAGTGCTGATGGTGAATTAATTGCTGATAATGATTTTCCTTTAACGCTTGTTTTAGAGGCTGATTTTCAGCAATGTCAGATAGATTTTAAAGATATGGCTCAAACTAAACCACTAGATAAATCGTTACTTTCGTCCTATGAATTTGAAGGATCAAGTGGGATTGCGAAAGCTTTAATTCAACAAGTACCGATATTTCACGCAAAAACTGACAAGGTTGGAAAAAACCCTAATACGAAGAAAAAACTAATATATACGATGAATTATATAACGAGATTCGTCAGTTGCGTTTTTGCTGATAATCCAAATGATAATCTTGAAGATTGTGATGTTGAGGAATTAGCACAACCCTTAGTTAGTTGTCTCAATCAATTTTTCTCAGAATGCAAACATACTCGTTTTATTTCGGAAACTAGCGTGGATGATCTGACAATAGATCAAATTTTTGAATTCAAAGAAAACTGTATTTTAGGGAGAAGCGTAGGACTGGAAATTTTAGGCCGATTGCTACATTGTATTTTTGATCCAGACAGTAATGAGTTTTTTCACCAGCAAGTCTCTCAAATTGCTAAGATTGATTGGACACGTTCAAGTGAACTTTGGAAAGAAAATGTTATTGTGTCAAACCTCACCGCAAAAAATTCGGGAAAATCTTATAAAATTTTAGCAAATGCCATTGCTATTAAGATGGCAGTAAATAAAGTAAAAGAACATTTAGGGTGGGTTTAAATTTTAATAACAATAAGGGTCGATGAAATTACTCTTAAAAATCCATTGGCCCCCTCAAACAATCCCCAAACACCGGCCAACATACCCCAGTAAAAACCCCAAACTCTGACACGACTTTTGCCATAAATTCATATCATAAAACATATTTACTCTCATTATCCCTCTATTATTATCAACAAAAATTTCTTAAAAACTAACTAAAAAAACCAATTTTAATCTCTTTAAATAACCGGCAAAAAGTCCGGTATTTTTTCATATAAATAAATTCACTCCTGATATTGACAGGCCGGTGATTGGCCATAGGGCGACCGGCACAACCCTTGTAAAGAATTGAAAACCCAACCTTGACACCAGACTAGCATAACCGATAAGTTTTAAAAAACTCGCCTAAGTTTCACAAAACTTAAAAACATGACACTTAACACCCCTGAGCCCGCTGGAGAAATTAACTCCCATATTCAAAAAAAACAAACAGAAGAAACACAAAATTTAGCAGTATTACTAGACAATCAACTATCAAAAAGAAATCAAATACTAGTCCAAAAAACCCAAATGGGAAACACCGAAGCTTACATAGGTTCTGTAAGCTTAGAATGGCTAGAAAGCAGAGTAAGATTTGCCTCTCAACTACCCCTTTTCCGCCAAAAATATGACCCTACAACCGATAATATAATCCGAGACGAAGAAACCGCCGACGACCTCTTTCAACGTCCCCTAGATTGGTCACGTCAAGCCTCTCTTGCTCAATATTTAATCGGCCGAAAAAACCACAAATTCCCAGCAGTTTTAGTCGTCCAAAACCCCCTCTGGGTAGATGATATGACTGCACCACAATGGGACGAAAATGAACGCGCTACCCAATCCGCAACAAACTTTATTTCCCTCGATAAAGACAACACTATTGGCCTTTTAGACATCTCCGACGACATCACAATTTATGCCTTAGATGGACAACATCGACTCATGGGTATTCAAGGCTTAATGACTCTTATAAAAACCGGCAAATTACAACCTTATAACAAATTTAGAAAGCCCATAGGAAGCCCATTAACCACCGATCAACTCTTAGAAAAATATCAGCTTACCTACAACCAATTACAAAACCTAGCTAAAGAAAAAATTGGCATAGAATTTATACCCGCCGTCACCAAAGGAGAAACCCGCGAAGAAGCAACTCGCAGAATACGTTCAATCTTCGTTCATGTTAACTTAATGGCAGTCAATTTAAGTCAAGGACAACTTGCCCTTTTAAACGAAGATGACGGCTTTTCAATAATTGCCCGCAAAATAGCAGTCAGCCACCCTTTATTTAAAGCTAAAAAAGATAGAAATGCCCGCGTAAATTGGGACAGCGCCACCGTCGCCGCCAAATCTACAGTATTAACAACTCTCCAAGCTTTAAAAGAAATGTCAGAACGCTATTTAAACCATAAATTTCCCCATTGGAAACCCATAGACAAAAAAGGTTTAATTCCCCTCCGTCCCGACAACGAAGAATTAGAAGAAGGCATCAAAGAATTTAACATTTTATTTGATAATCTTTCCGAATTATTCAGCTATCAAAAACTCGAAGAAGGAAACGAAACACCTCAAATGCGCCGGTTTAGCTTTGAAAAAGACGGAGGGGAAGGTAATATTTTATTTCGTCCGATAGGACAAGTAGCCCTTGCCCAAGCATTGGGAATTTTAATTTTTAAAAAGCATCATTCACCCAATGAAGTATTTAAAAAACTACGCCGTTTTGATATAGATGGAGGTTTTAGTAACATGGAATTTCCGCAATCTTTATGGTATGGAGTTCTCTACGATCCCAACAAAAAACGCATCCTGGTTTCAGGAAAAGAATTAGCCACGAAATTATTAATTTATATTTTAGGAGGAATACAGGATGATTTAGAACGCGCTGAACTACGTTTAGAATTAGCAGAAGCCCGAACAATTGAAGACAAAGCTATTAATTTTGAAGGCAAATTTGTCCAACCAAAAACAGTTGGTTTGCCCCCCATTTTATCATAAATGTAGGGGCTGTTCCCCCCGGTACCGGCCCCTATTACATAACCCAATTACGACAAAAACCGGCTTAAATCAAACTCCTCCACCGGCAGATTATCCCTTTGTCTTTCCTCCACCAAAACTAACAAAAGCCTCTCCGTATAATCCACCGCCCCTCGAAACTCTTCTCGCAGAAGTTCCAACCCTCCATTAGCAAATTCCTCAAAGATTTGCACCCGTATTTCCTCAGCTTTAATATCAACCGGCGATAAAATTTTCAAGTCTTTTACTTCCGTAACAGCCAACAACTTAATAACACAATCATAACCACGATTAATAAAAATATTAATATCAATTGGGGCCGGTTCCTTTGCCACTTCTCCTAAAGGCAAACGTTTTTTTCTTCGGGCCCCTAAACTAGCCGCAAAAACTATCACATCCGCATAGGTTTGAAACGGGCCGGTGGTTTCCTCACCATCCACCAAAGCCTTAACTAAATCCGCCTTATTTTTAGCAATTCTAATTCGACTTGCACCCATATTTTACCTCAAAAACCCAACTGAAATCTAACTAAAAGTTTGCATCAACCATCGCATAACTTGTGAATCTTTTTGATTTACACTGCGCTGCAAAGCTTCCTCAACAATAGCTATTGATAACCCAGGTAAAACTTGAGACTCTTCAATTTGCCCACTGCGACCCTCCGAAATAGCAAAAGCAATTATTTTTCGTTCTGTAGCATTAACCACCCAATATTCTAAGACATTAGCCCGTTCATAAAGTAACCGTTTATAACCCAAATCATCATTTAATGAACTAGAGGCAATTTCTATTACTAAAGTAGGAGAATTATATTCATTCAAATCTACAGGAGAATTTGTTTCCGGTGGTATCTTTAAATCCCACCCAATATAAAAAGCCGAATCCGGTTGAAATTCATCCAAACCCGACTTTCTAAAACTGGCATTCGTAGCTTCAACAACCGGAATATCCTTTAAAGCTGTAAAAATATTAATTATTTTAGAAATTAAAGCATTTTGGCGACCGTGACGAAAACCAACTGGTGACATTTCAACCCTCATATATCCTTGATGATAATAAAACTTAGCCTTCTCATTTTGTGACTGATTTGCCAACGCCAAAAACTCCTCCCAGCTACCCTTCACCCAACCATCAGTCTCGATAATTTGCTTTGTAATTATCATAAACCTAAACTCCCTCAAAACTACCCTAAAAAAATTATAGCAATGTAGCTGTAAAAACCGGGGAAATGATAAAACCTACTTTTTGAAAAAGCCTTATCAAAATCTAAAAACCTAAACCACCCCCACGTTCCACCTCAACAATCTCCGTATAATCAAACTCATTTGAACTTTGCCGAACCAAAGCATAACGTACCCCATTAATATCAATAAAATCCTCCTCACAATTCGCTTTTGAAGAATAATAAACCAACACATACTCGCGCCCAATACAACTTGCCATTTCTTCAGAAACTTCTCCACGCCATTGAGTTTTTGTTGCCAAAACCACCAATTGATTAGCCAATTTTGGCAAACAACTCGCCACCCGACGCCGCGAAATTTCATCCAAACTACCAAACGGAGAATCCATCACAATTGGAAACGTACTACTATCCGGGCCCATCAAAGTATTACGCTTACTCCACTCCCTAACCCTATCAACAATCGCCCCAATAAAAGACAAACACAAAACTTGATTCTCTCCCGTCGAAGCAGCCACCGGCCACTCAATACCCCCAATATTTTCTACCAAAGTTAACTCATACTTCTCATTTAATCTTGGCAAATAAGACGTAAAAGAAATCCCCCTAAAAATATCCTGAACCCGCAACTCCAAATGTACCCGAAACTGCCGGTCAAGACGATTTTTAACCTCCACAAGCCGATCAATTGCATCTTGCGTTGCCGTAATTCTTCGCTGCGCCAAAACCTGCCGCATTTCCTGCATCTTTTGCTTATCAATTTCCTTTGCTAACCGGATAATTTCCCCGTTTAAAGTATTAATTTGCTGTTCATTTGACCCCAACTCCTTATTTAACTCATTCACCCTTCGGTCAATATCATCCAACCGACGCTGCAAAGAAGATACATCTTCATCAGGAAAATTTCTTAAATTATTCTTCGCATCATCCAGCTGATTTTCCACAGAAGAAAGCTGCAACCGGCACTCATTAATCATCACTTGTTGCCGGTCAAATTCTCCCCAAAAATCAACCCCTTTCCTATCAATATCATCCACCAAAACTCCCAACCGAATAGCCGCCTCCTCCACCTGTTCTCCACTCGCCCTTTCCATCCATTCCTCCACCAAATCACGACCATGCGAACCCTCATTTAACGGTGCCCCACAAATACACTTACCCCTCTCCAACAAATCAAAAACAAACTGTTGCTTAATCCCCGTCGGCAACTCACCACTAGCCCGCAAACCCGCCACCAAACTCCGAAAATGTCCCGTTATATCCCCCAACCAAACCGCATAACCACGCCCAGAAATTGCCCGTTTAATAGCATTATTTCCCAAACTAATTTGCCCTTGCAAAGAGCTTTTTTGCCCCTCCAACTGATTGCGTAATTGTTGTAACTTATCCGCACCTTCCAACTCCAAACGCCGGCCACTAATCGTCTTTTTAATCTCCCCTTGGTCTTCTAATTCCTGGTGAATTTCTCCTTGTCTTTGCATCAAACGTTCAACTTCCTGCTCAAAATTTTCTTTATCTCTTAACAACTTTTTCGTTTCATAATCTCCAAACCCCTTTAAATCATTTTCCAAAGATTTCTTCGCCTCCCCCAAATGACGAATCGACCGATTTAAAACCTCCACCCCCAATAATTCCTTAGTCGCCTCCGCAATTTCTCCCTTTTTTTCAAACCTCACAATTTGCTCAATTCTCTCCCCATCAAAAAAGAAATATTTATGCAAACTTTCTGGCAAAATTCTACCAATAATATCCTCAGCCGGTTGCGGTGGAACTATCCACCGGCCCCCATCTCCACCTATCAACATTCGCAACTCACTTTTTCCCCTTTCAATTACCCCATTTTCATCTTTATAAGCTCTACAAATACGCTGATTTTTATAAAGTTTATGATCATGTTCAAACAACACCTCCACCCAACAAGCCACACCCTTACCCACTTCAGCCTCCGCTAAAGCCCGTTTATTAACTAACTGTTCTTCCGCCGCAAAAGCCGCCGTAAACTTCTCATAAAGAACCCATGTAAACCCATTCATTAACGTAGTTTTCCCCGCCCCATTATTGCCATGAAAAATAGTTGTATTTCTCTCCCCACTCGCCAAAAAAATCTCAGGCGTTTTTCCATAAAACTGCCGAAAATTACAAAAAACAATTGAAATAAGTTTCATTATTGAATAACTTCCTTAACAATCTTCAAAATATCATCATTAATCCGAGGATTCCTTAAATAAAGCTTTTCCTTTTCTATTTCCAACACCCTCTCAATAATTTCTCTTACCTCTACCGGCGCCCTTGTAATAGGTTCTTGTATATCCTGCATCGAATCTTCACTCATCTGTTTTATTCTCTCCAAAAAAATAAAAACTTATTCCTTTTATTCCCAAGTTTACCACGCAAATAACAGGCCCATCAACAACATTTAAAAAAATTATCAGCCTGATTTTTTTAAATCTAAATTTTAAAGATCCAACAAATCATATTGTCTTTGAAGCCCCAACAAAACCATTCTCGCCTGACCCGAATTATCTGCCAGATCCGCAAATTCAAGAAACCGCTTTAACTCTTTTCGTAACAAATTTCGTTCCACATCCAAAGTCTCCCGACCCAAATCAGGAGGCTTAACAATCATATCAAACAAAGTAGCGCGAATCTTGCCAGGATAAGGCCGTAAAATGCGACCACGACGCTGAATAAACTGCCGAGGATTTGTACTACTTGCTAAAATAACAGCCGATTGAATAGCAGGAATATCAACCCCCTCATCTAAACAGCGAATTGCCACTAAACCTTGTAACTCTCCACATTCAAATTGCCGACGTAATTTTTCCCTTTCTTTTAACGGAGTCATCGCCGTATAAGTATTAACCCTATAACCCAACTCCGACCCCAAAAGTTTTGAAACAGCAGCTAATTGACGGCTACTTTTCTGACTAATAGCCCCCTCAATAGAACCATCTCCACAATAAAAAAGAGTATGGCTTGTATGAAGCCGGTTTAACATTACTTTCCGCAAAGCATTTAACTTATTAGCAGCCGAAGCAATAATCCGAGAACGCCGCATCAAAAGCGAAGTCACCATTTCATCATCACTAAAATCTTCCCCACGTTCCATCAAAGCCCAACCTATCTTAGTAGTTAAACGTATATAAGCCTCAGTTTCTGCTTCAGTTAAATAAACCAAAATCGGATAATAATGATAACGAACTAACGCCCCTTGCTCAATAGCATCACCTAAAGTTAATTCTGGGGCTAAAACCGGCCCAAAATACTCAAATATCGCCTCAGTTCCCTCTTCATCAAAATAACGTTCAGGAGTCGCAGAAAGACCCAAACGTAAGCCAAAATTACGCGGTAAACACTCACCCATCCTCGGCGAACCCAAGTTATGCGCCTCATCACCAACAATCAAACTTTTTGGAGGAAAAAACCGTATTTGTGATTGAAAAGACTCAGAAATTAATGTCGCATTTGTAGTAATTAATGTTAAAAACTTTTGATGGCCACTCAACACAAGATAAAGCTGCCTGGAAAGTTCGCCCTGCCAATTATTAACCGACTCAAACGCCAAAACCGGCCTCAAATTAAATTTCTCACACTCCCTCGCCCATTGTGATACTAAATGCCGGTAAGGACACACCACCAACAAAACTTGTAAATTAATTTTTTTATAAAGTTCTGCAACCAAAGCTAAAGCAGTAATAGTTTTTCCGCTACCGGTTGCCATTTTCAAAGTACCGCGTCCTTGGGCCGCAAACCAATTCGTAATTGCTTGTTTTTGATATCCTCGTAAATTCAAAAAACTAGGAATTTTTGGCACCCCATAGTTCTCTTCAAAAACACCATTCATCTACACCCCATCCCAAACTCAAAAATATTACTTACAAGCTATGTCTGCAAACCAATATACAAAGCTCAAACTCGTTTTTTAAGCTTTCAATACAAGCCACCATAGCTTAATCTTTATTCTATAACAGTGTCCAAAACCGGCCGATTAGCCCATCTCAAAAAAATAGACAAAAACCAAAAAATGCTGGTTAAATAAGATAAAATTTTCAAAAAAGTCAGGATATGCCGGTGCATCCATGACCTACAGCCTCAGAATTATTGACATCCCCGAAAACGAACGACCCCGCGAACGGCTGATGAGTTACGGGCCAAAAAGCCTATCCACCGCCGAATTACTCGCCATATTATTAGGTACTGGTCAAGGTGCCGGTAAACTTTCTGCTATCGGACTTGGACAGTATATCTTGCAAAAACTTAACGAACACCAAAGAGATCCTTTAGCAGTTTTACGAGATATTAGTGTCCAAGAATTAACGCAAATACACGGCATCGGGCCGGCCAAAGCCACCACCATACTAGCCGCTGTGGAACTAGGTAAAAGAGTCTTTGCTACACGTCCTTCGGAAGCAGCTATCATCGAAAACCCCGACCTCGCCGCCGCCGCCCTCAGCCATGACCTAATGTGGCAAGCCCAAGAACGTTTTGCTGTATTAATGTTAGACGTCAAAAACCGGCTGATTGCCAATAAAGTTATCACCGTTGGCACAGCCACCGAAACTCTTGCTCATCCCCGCGAAATTTTTCGAGAAGTAATTCGAGCTGGTGCTACTCGTTTAATTGTCGCCCACAATCACCCCACCGGCAACGTTGAACCCAGCGATGAAGATATTAGCCTTACTCGTAAACTTTTAGCTGCTGCTCAAGTCCTCAGCATACCTCTCCTCGACCACTTAATTTTAGGCAATGGAAATTACCAAAGTCTGCGCCAAAACTCTCGTCTCTGGGAGGAGTACCCACAAGATGAGTAAAATTTTTTCTAGTTAATAGTTGATTTTTTATTAAGGAAGATGTTATATTAGCTATCTGCGGGCGATTAGCACAGTGGTAGCGCGTCTCCTTCACACGGAGAAGGTCACAGGTTCAAATCCTGTATCGCCCATTTTATAAAAAATCAGCTAAATTTCAGCGTTTCTAAGCAGTGTCTTTGCAAGCGCTGAAATTTTGATGGCCGGTGAGATAAGAACTTTACTAGGATACAAAAAAAAAGCCAGTCTGGTTAATCATCCAAATCAAGCCATGACACCACATCAAGAATTAATACAATCTTCAGTTAGGCAACAGTTATCTGATCTGCCCCCCGGCACGCCTCCACCAAAAACACTAAGTGAATTATGGGCAAATTATGTAGACAAAAAAACTGCAACCGTTGCAATTAGTACACTGAAAAATACATATAAAGCTATTACTTCTCACCTAAAAAAACTACCTACTCAATCTCTGGAGGATGCCTTAGAAATTCAGGAGTATTTTATAAAAAACTTCAAACCAGACACAGCAAAAAAATACCTCAACAACATTAGTAGCTGTTGTGATTGGTCTGTAAAAAGCGGGTATATTTGCAACAATCCCTTTTTAGGATTAGCCGGTGAAATCAAAGCCACACCAAAACAGTTAGAAGATATTAAACCATTTACTAAAGAAGAAAAAGAAGCAATCATTGACGCTTTTGAAAATGATATTTATTACAGGCATTATGCAGCTTACGTCAAATTTTTATTTTTAACCGGCTGCCGCACAGGAGAAGCCATCGCCTTGCAGTGGAAACACATTAGCCACGACTTTAAAAAAATAAGCTTCTGCGAGTCCTATGTAAGCGGAAACCGAAAAAATACAAAAACAAAAAAAAGTCGAGTTTTTCCTTGCAACCATCAATTACAGCAGTTTTTGCAATCAATTCAACCCAGGAATTATTATCCAGAATCTTTAGTATTTCCCAGCCCTGAAGGCAAAGAAATTGATGCTCATAACTTTTTAAGCAGGGCATGGAAAGGCTATAAAAACCGGCATGGAAATTATATAGATGGAATTATTACTCGTTTAGTCAAAGAAGGTTTAGTTAGCGAGTATCGCCCTCAATACAATACCCGACATACTTTTATCACCCACTGTTTAGAAGCCGGTGTAACAGTACCCCAAGTAGCTAAGTGGGTTGGCAGTTCACCAGAAGTCATAACGAGACACTACGCCGGCATTACCTTGGAAATACAAGTTCCTGAATTATAAACTCCCCGCCAAAACTCCCTCCAAAGGGGGATAGACCCCTAACACAACCGGCCTCCCTGATTGTTATAGTCACAGATAGAAACCCTAATAGACAAAAAACCATAGGGGTAGGCACCGTGTACGCTCCACAACTGTTAGAACTGAACATCGAAAACCCAGACATCCCCAAGCTGCTAGATCCCTCTCTCCTCAAAGCAGCCCGAAAAATTTATCGCGCCTACCAGCAAGTCAACCCCGACCACATCCAGCGACCTCTGGGCGTCGCTATCAGTCGGCTTACCTATCGCGGACAAGTAATATTTTTCCGCAAGCCGGTCTTATTACCCGATGAATGTTTCATAGCCTTTGACCAAATGGAATCAGAACTGCATTAGTCATTCGTGACTATTCTATAGTCAGAAAGCAATAAGTAATGACTAATCAGCCACTCCTATGATCGATACCCTGATCTACGCGATCACCGGCCTATTTGTCGTCTTTCTCGGCGCATCCATCGGTAGCTTTATTAATGTTGTCGTCTACCGCATACCGGCCGGTCTATCTCTCCTTTGGCCTCCTTCCCGTTGTCCTCACTGTCTCAGCCGTCTTAAAGCCACAGAAAACATCCCCGTCTTTGGTTGGTTACGTCTCAAAGGCAAATGTGCCCACTGCAAAAGCCCTATTTCTAAACGTTATCCCCTGATCGAAGCTACCGGCGCCCTATTATTTTTACTCGTTTATTCCCACTTTGGTATCCAACTACAAACCCTTGGCTATTGGGCATTTTTTAGCTGGTTACTTGCCCTATCTTTAATCGATTTTGACACTATGACATTGCCAAATCCCCTCACCCAGTCCGGGTTAGTGGTAGGCTTAATTTTTCAAATAATTCTCGGCATATATAACAATAACCTTATCCCTCAAATCATGTTTGGTATTTTTGGCATGGTTTTAGGAATATGGCTTTTAGATATCATCAGTATCACCGGCTCACTTGCCTTTGGACGCACTGCAATGGGGGCCGGTGATGCTAAACTTGCCGCTATGATGGGGGCTTGGTTGGGATGGAAATATTTACTGGTAGCGGGCTTTCTTGCCTGTAGCATCGGAGCCCTAGCCGGCAGTACCGGTATTGCCCTGGGATGGCTAGAACGTAATAAACCCATGCCTTTTGGGCCATTTCTTGCTCTCGGTGCCGGTATAACCGCCATTTGGGGAGAACCTTTGCTAAACGCCTACCTGAAAATATTCTTTCCTCTGTATTAAATTTTTGAATTTTCACTTATTTAGTGCAACTTCAAAATAAAGCTTTCATGGGAAACACATTTTTAGGTATCAGTTTTAAAGTGAATTGGACAAATATAAAAACAACCAGCAGCCGGTGGGAAGCAGAATTTTTAGGAGAAATTTTATCTGCCCATAAAATACCCAACCGCATCCTAGACATAGGCGTAGGTTCTTACCTGGGGATGGGAAGTCCAGCCGTTTTGCAAGTTCCCCAACAACATCAGCAAACAGCCCTTTTAATACTTAGCCCCAGCGAAGCCCAAGAACAAGACCCCAACCTGTAATAGAATAGTAAGTTTAAAAGCACCCATCGGCAGGCACTAATCGGCATCAAGTAGGTAGAGGTTTAATGTCATTATTTGATTGGTTTGCAAACCGGCGGAAAACCGGCCCCATGAGCCAAAGCACGCAAGAGCGTGAAATTGCAGATGGCTTGTGGAATAAATGCGAAAAATGCGGAGTCTTGACCTACACCAAAGACCTGCGAGCTAACCAAAAAGTTTGTTTAGAATGCGGGCATCATATCCGAGTTTACAGTGAGGAACGCATCCGTCAGTTAATTGACTCCAGCACCTGGACACCCCTCGATGAACAACTGCGTCCCACAGATCCACTAAAGTTTTATGACCGAAAATCCTACGGCGACCGGCTTCGAGAATACCAAGAAAAAACTCGTTTAAATGACGGCGTACAAACCGGCACCGGCTTACTAGAAGGCTTACCCATCGCCCTTGGTGTGATGGACTTCCGCTTTATGGGGGGAAGTATGGGCTCTGTGGTAGGAGAAAAACTCACCCGGTTAATTGAACACGCTACCAAAAACCGCATCCCAGCCATCATCGTCTGCGCCTCTGGCGGTGCCCGGATGCAAGAAGGAATGTTGAGTTTGATGCAAATGGCCAAAATTTCCGGGGCCCTGCAACGCCACCGCGAAGCAAAATTGCTTTATATCCCCATTTTGACTAATCCCACCACCGGCGGGGTTACGGCTTCTTTTGCCATGTTGGGAGATATTATTATTGCTGAACCTAAAGCAACCATTGGCTTTGCCGGTCGCCGGGTAATTGAACAAACTTTACGCGAAAAACTCCCAGAAGATTTTCAAAGCGCCGAAGATTTACTCAAACATGGGTTTGTGGATGTGATTGTACCCCGAACTCATCTTAAAAGTACCTTGGCCCAGTTAATTCGCTTACACGCCCCCGCCGCTGTCCCCCTTTCTCATAATGTTGTGGCAGCATCCGTACCCGTCAGCGCTATTCTCCCTGATTAAAAGTAAATGACGCTGATAAAGGAACCGACATCGCTGTAGGGGCCGACCCATCATCTCGTTTCTGGGGCCGGCCCTCATGTGCAGATGTGGGCAATATTGTAAATTTTTATGTAAATGCCGCTACAAATAAAAAGCTGAAAGCCTTAAGGGATCAACGATTTTCCTAAAAATACCTCAAAGATAAAGGGGAGAAAGGTTTTTGTCTTAAGGGTACTTAATCTGAAAGAAAAGTACCGCTCGGTGAGATGATATTGATATTAACTTGGCGACAGGCTTCAATTTTTGGGCAAAACATCACCGTTATGGGATTTGCAGACTTGTCAATTGCTGAAATCGCAGAAGACTATAACTTTCCAGTTGAGGACGTTTGCCGTCTCTGCGACAAGCTAGGCATAACTTATAAAACCCCTCAAACTCGTCTGGCGTTGGAAGATGCCAAAGCCATCATTGCTG
Organism: Halomicronema sp.; assembly: GCA_036704045.1. Lineage (GTDB taxonomy): Bacteria > Cyanobacteriota > Cyanobacteriia > Cyanobacteriales > Oscillatoriaceae > Ancylothrix. The sequence continues at coordinate 132,262 of DATNQM010000022.1, forward strand.
AAATTCTGCGTGTCTCGGCAGGGGAGTAAGGGGAAATAAATATCGCCTAGGTCTGTATCTATTCCTTAAGGGAGATGCGCTCAAACATCAAACCATGTAGCCATAGCTGTGTTGAGTGTCCACACTTCAAGGGGATTTGTTGAGGAAAACCATGCTGAAAAGATACATTTGGCTGGCTGTAGCCACTGTATTCTTCACGTTTCAAATGTTTGTTAGCCAAGCCTTTGCGGTTGAGCTAGATCAAGCAAGTCGTACCGTCGCCCTCGATGAAAGCGGGAAAACGGTTGTGGTGTCGGTTAAAGATTTGGAAAAGGGCAAGCGGTTATTTATTAACGCTTGTGCTCAATGCCATGTCGGCGGCAAAACCAGAACGAACCCGAACGTGAATTTAGGCCCAGAATCTCTAGCGGGTGCTCTACCCCGCCGAGATAATATTGAGGGGTTGGTGGATTATATGAAAAACCCGACCAGCTATGACGGGTTTGTTGATATTTCTGAATTTCACCCCAGCATCGAAAGTGCCGATCTTTATCCTCAGATGAGAAATCTCTCGGAGGATGATTTGTACACTATTGCTGGCCATATTCTCGTTCAGCCTAATATTCTTGGCAAAATGTGGGGCGGCGGCAAGGTTTATAACTAATGTCTTGCCCATAATCAGTAAAAAGTAAAAGGTAAAATTTTGTTGCTACCTCTTGACTTTTTACTTTTTACTTTTTTAACCAAAGGGTCACTAATGCTGCGTCGTTTGTTTTCAATTACCGTCTTGCAAGGCTTTTTTGCGGTTTGTTTAATTTGGATGGCGCTAACAATGCCGGCTACTGCGGCTACCAAGATTGATCCTTATGTGTTGCAGTATCTTAAGGCGTCTCAGCCGGTGGAAATTCCGCTCAATGCTGCCGGTGATACCAAAACCTTTACGCCTGAGCAGTTATCTGACGGCAAGCGCTTGTTTAAAACAAACTGCATTAATTGTCATGTGGGCGGTGCTACACTTCCTAATCCGATTGTTTCTTTGTCTTTGAGTAAGCTAAAGGGGGCAACTCCTCCCCGCGATACTCTGGAGGGTATGGTGGCTTTTATGCGCCATCCTATGACTTATGACGGTACGGAAGAGGCAGTTTTATGCCGGGAAGTACCGGATAGTTGGCTTCCTCAAGAACCGACGGAAAATCTTGCAGCTTTTGTTTTAAGGGCTGCTGAGGTGGCTCGCGGATGGGCAACTGCTCGCTTTGAATAGGAAACCGGCATTTTTGAGGGTTCGTTCAGTCACCTTTTGCGTTTGGTGTTGACTGGGCAAGATAAAATGAAGTTTGACGAAAACTTCGTGTGTTTAGATGAGGAGAACTACCTTGAAGAAAGTTTTATCTGTTGTTTTGTTGGCTTTGGCCGCTGTGACGTTTTTCTTTAGCTCTCCCGCCCTTGCTGGGGATGCTGCTGCTGGTGCAAAGGTGTTTAGCAATAATTGTATGGCTTGTCATGCCGGCGGTAATAACGTGGTCATGGCCCAAAAGACTCTTAAGAAGGATGCTTTGGATAAGTACAGCATGAATTCTTTAGAGGCTATTGTGACTCAAGTTACCAAGGGTAAAAATGCTATGCCTGCTTTTGGTGGCCGTCTGAGCGCTACTGACATTGAGAATGTTGCTACTTACGTTTTAAGCCAAGCTGAAAAAGGCTGGTAAGTTGTGATGAGATAGCAGTGAAGGGTGAGAAGGTGGGGCTAAATTTCCTTGTTTTTCACCCTTTACTGTTATCTTGTAAGCTGTTTAATTGCGGTAATTAAATTATTTCTATCTTGACAATTGTACAAAAACCTGCTTTTTTTATCGGATAAATATTTTTTTATAAAAACCGACTATTTGGTGTATTTATTAAGATAGGGATTTATTTAACTTAAAAAGCCTTTGACGAGGATTGAACTCGTGACCTCACCCTTACCAAGGGTGTGCTCTACCACTGAGCTACAAAGGCATTAAAAAGTGGAAAGTGGGCCGAGCTAGATTCGAACTAGCGTAGGCGTAGCCAGTGGATTTACAGTCCACCCCCATTAGCCACTCGGGCATCGACCCGCGCTTTCCACAGTAATTAAATTTAGCACAGGCTTTTTGAGATTGCAAGTAGTTTGAGAAAGATTTTTTTGAAAAAAGAACAAAAAACCTCTAATCCTGACGGCATAAGAATTACAGCCCTAGCCGGCCCCAATACCGGCCCCAATACCGAGACAATGTACCGGCCCACAAATTGGCACAGACAGGCCCAGAAGAGAAAACGAAGAACAACAATCTGTTAACTTAATTAAAGATCACTGAAATATTCCACACCCCAGACCAAGCTAAAACCGCATCCAGATGCTCACATAGTCCGCGTAAACACCTCTTGATGTAGACCAACCATACAATGAACATTCTCACCAACCTCCTACCCCAAAGAGCCCAAGAACCGACGATCAAAAAATCACGGCGGGGCATAGAAATTAAATCGGAACGGGAAATAGAAATTATGCGGCAGTCTGGCAAGATTGTCGCCACAGTCTTAAAAGAAATTTCCGAGATGGTACAGCCAGGAATGACGACTGCTGACTTAGATGTGTACGCAGAAAAGCGCATTCGAGAAATGGACGCCACCCCCAGTTTTAAAGGTTATCATGGCTTCCCCGCTTCAATTTGTTCGAGCATTAATAACGAAGTTGTACATGGCATCCCCAGCCGCAAAAAAGTAATTCGCAACGGCGATGTATTAAAAGTAGACACCGGCGCTATTTGGAATGGTTTTCATGGCGACTCCTGCATCACCATTGCGGTTGGAGAAGTCACCCCAGAAGCAGCAAAATTAATTCGAGTTGCCGAAGAAGCCCTTTTTAAAGGAATTGAACAAGTAAAAGCCGGTAATTTTCTCTTAGATATTGCCGGTGCCATTGAAGATCATGTTAAAGCAAATGGCTTTACCGTTGTGGAAGATTTTACTGGTCATGGTGTGGGGAGAAACCTGCATGAAGAACCATCAGTTTTTAACTTTCGCACCCATGAAATGCCTAATGTAAAGCTGCGGGCAGGCATGACTTTAGCAATTGAACCAATTTTGAATGCCGGTTCTCGGTTTACCAAAGTTTTAGCAGATAGATGGACGGCTGTAACCAAGGATAAATCACTGTCTGCACAGTTTGAACATACAGTTTTAGTCACAGAAAAAGGCTACGAAATTTTAACGGATCGTAGCAAAGTTTAAAAGGAAAAAAGTCATTAATAAAGGCTTTTTTGAACTTTTGCTAAACTCAAATTCAAACTTTTCTAAATCTTTGAATATCAAAGAATGATAAAGTAAAATGCAACTTCGAGAGGAACCCGTTTTTAATATTAAGCGGGTTCCTTAGTTTTCTTCATAAAAACCAAGCCGTAAATTATTGGGGAAAAATCTAATTTGATATCAAATTTAACAGCAAGAAAAACCCTAAAAATTAAACTTGAGTAACCTGAAAAAAGGACACTTTAACAAGCGGCTATCCCAAAGACCTTTTTAGGAAAACATAAGACAAAAATAAGAAAACACAACCTCTAACAACTTTACCCCACCAGTAAAGCTAAACAAAATAATATGAATTCTGAAGAACTAGCCTTTACTCCTGCCCTTCAACAAGCAAAACTAATTAAGACAAAAGAAATTTCTCCTTTAGAACTCACAAAACTGTATCTGGAACGTATAGAAAAATTTGACTCCCAACTGACAAGTTATTATCATGTTGCAGCAGACTACGCCCTTAGTGATGCCAAAGCCAAAACCGAACAACTGATCAAAAACTCTACGGAACTACCGCCGTTTTTTGGCGTACCAATTTCTATCAAAGACCTGAACCCTGTCAATGGCTTACCTTGTAGCTATGGTGTGGCTGCATTGCAAAACCAACCGGCCGGCTTTGACAGCGGTATTGTGACAAAAATTCAACAAGCTGGCTTTACCATTCTTGGCAAAACTGCTACCTCCCAACTTGGTTCGCTTCCCTACACCGAACCGGCAGGCTTTGCCCCTACCCGCAACCCTTGGAACTTGAACTACACTCCAGGCGGTTCTAGCGGTGGGGCAGCAGCGGCCTTAGCAGCCGGTTTATGCGCTATTTCTCAGGGTTCTGATGGTGGTGGGTCTGTTCGTGGCCCAGCAAGCTGTTGTGGCGTGGTGGGGCTTAAACCGGCCCGTGGACGTATCACCTCGGCGCCCGTTGGCGACTGGTTAAATGGCATTGCCAGCAACGGTGTGTTAGCCCGTACCGTTGAAGATGCGGCGGCTTTTTTGGATGTGGTGAGTGGTTATGTTACGGGAGATCCTTATTGGTTGCCGCAGCCGGACACGGCTTTTTTAACTGCAACTAACCAAAAATTACCTTCTTTGAAAATTGCTTTTACTACAGCATTACCACCTTTAGGCGAAGCCCATCCAACTTGTGAAAAAGTTGTGTTAGAAACAGTTAAAAACTTGGAAAAATTCGGTCATAATTTTGAAGAAAGATGTCCTGATTTTAATGGATTAATTGAACCTTTTCAAGTTATTTGGCAAGCTGCTGTGGCTACGTTTAATATTCCGCCAGAACTGCTGGAACCTATGAACCGCTGGTTATTAGAAACCGGCCAAAGTGCAGGAATTTATTTACAAGCTGTTGCCCAGATGCAAATGATTTCGAGGCGTATTGTGGCATTTTTTGATGAGTTTGATATTTTGGTGCTGCCGGTGAATTTACATCCTGCTATTCGTATTGGGGAATGGGCGCATTTATCGCCGGAAGAAACTTTGCAAAAAATTACTAATTGGATAGCGCCTTGTCCGCCGTTTAATGCAAGTGGTTTGCCTGCAATTTCTGTGCCGGCTGGGTTTGATGAAAATGGTGTGCCGGTGGGTGTTCAGTTAGTAGGAAAGCCGGCATCTGAAGGTATTTTACTTGCGGTTGCTGCCCAACTAGAAAAGGCTACATCTTTTCATACAAAACGCCCTAATTTTATTAAATAGCCAGAACAAAAAATATCTTTGATAGTATTAATAAGTTCCCTTTTGGGGGACTTTTTTTATATGTAGATTTTCAATAAAAACTAAATTTTGTTGAAATAAGTAAGCTATCTAGGATGCAGAAAAACTGAGGTTTTTAAAAACCTTTAGGAGGTTAAAACTACTTTAAATTAATTTATTTACTGCAACTTTTCATATTGGGTGTAGCATCAGGATAAAACGTCACAATAGCATTATCTTTCATCACAAAAACCGCTTGATAAGACTTGCCGGTATTTTGATCTTTTACAAAATAAAGACATTGTGCATTAGAACTTTTCGCGGTTTTATAAGCTGTGGTAATAGCGGTTAAAAGTTCGGCTGCATCACTAACATAAGGATAACCTTTTCGGGTACTGCGAAAGACATTTTTGCCTTGTTTTGCTTCAACTCCAACCGTATAAACAACCCCTGGGACTATTTCCTCGCTTTTTTCATTTTTTGGCAACCGGCCAGCAATTCCTTGATTTTGTAATTGTAAATACCGACCCACATAATGCAAACCACCAATATTATTATCCCGTTCAATTTCGCCGCAAAAAATGTGTTCAAAACCGGCTTTTTTAAACCAAATATTTGTTAAATCTTCCAAAAATTGCTCATCCAAATATCGGCCTTGTAAAATATTTCCACCGGCCCCTTGTTTCACTCGTTGTAAAACAGTAGGATGTTGCTTTAATAATGCCTTAAAACTAGCTGGAGAAACTCTACTACCAAAATTTCCACAACTTTGTAAAACTGCTTGATCAAACTGATTTAAAACTGGTGGTGGGGGAGTTACATCTACAGAAGTACCTGTGGGAAACTTAACTCGTACGGGGTTATTTTGGCTATCGAAAAATGGCAATAAATTATTATTTGTTCTAACAGCCGGCTTGGGAGGAGAAAGAGGCGAATTAAAAGCCACCGGCGTTGGTTGAAAACAAGAACTTAATCCAAGCATTACAAAAAAAACAGTTAAACTTTTAATCAAAGAAACCGATGTTGTCAAAAAATTAAGCATATATCAAACTTTCATAAAATCTAGTAAGGTAAATAAAAAACGGCTGTGGTATGATTCAGCCATATAACATTTCCGCAATGGAATTACCCTAAATAGCAACGTACTACCGCTACCATGAAAAATCTTATTTTTGTCAGTGTGATTATCTTAGGGGCTGTTTATGTTGCCTTTGGCGACCAAATTGCCCCCCTACCCCAACCAATGAAAACTACTAGCTACCAGACTCGCACAGCTATTTCAAATTTTGGGGCCGGTTTGGTGCCAAAATGGGCAAAAAAAGACCAAAATAAACGCACCCAAGAAGCAATTGATAAAGAAGACAAAGGACAACCGGCCCAGTGATGAGGTATTAAGAATCGAGATAGTAGGGGGGTTGGCCGGTGAGCACAGCCCCCCTAAATTTTAGTCTTGTTTTAACCAGCTAAACATAGCGCGTAAATCTTTGCCAACTTCTTCAATGGGGTGTTCAGCTTCTTGACGACGCATCGCAGTAAAACCAGGCTTTCCGGCTTGATTTTCTAACACAAATTCGCGGGCAAATTGACCAGATTGTATTTCTTGTAAAATTTTCCGCATTTCGGCGCGAGTTTCATCTGTTACAATGCGGGGGCCACGAGTTAAGTCGCCATATTCTGCGGTGTTGGAAATGCTATCACGCATTTTTGCTAAACCGCCTTCGACGATAAGATCGACAATTAATTTAACTTCGTGGAGGCATTCAAAATAAGCTAATTCTGGTTGATAACCGGCTGCAACTAAGGTTTCAAAACCGGCTTTGATCATGGCACTTAAACCGCCACACAAAACAACTTGTTCGCCAAACAAATCAGTTTCGGTTTCTTCACGGAAACTGGTTTCTAAAATACCGGCGCGTGTACCACCAACACCTTTAGCATAAGCCATTGCGCGGTCGCGGGCTTGGCCGGTGGCGTCTTGATAAACTGCGAATAAACAAGGTACGCCTTGACCTTGTTCGTAAGTGCGGCGGACTAAATGACCAGGGCCTTTTGGTGCAACCATAATAACATCTACGTTGGCGGGGGGTACAACTTGACCAAAGTGGATGTTAAAACCATGAGCAAATGCTAAAATTTTGCCTTCGGTTAAATGCGGTTCAATTTCATTTTTGTAGACAGTTTTCTGCACTTCATCCGGTAACAGAATCATTATTAAATCTGCCGCTGCTGCTGCTTCTGCAACTGTGTGAACTTTCAAACCGGCAGCTTCAGCTTTTTGGGCCGACTTACTCCCTGGATAAAGCCCCACAACGACATTGACGCCGCTATCTTTGAGGTTAAGGGCGTGGGCGTGCCCTTGGGAACCATAGCCAATAATGGCGACGGTTTTGTTTGCTAATAAGTCTAAATTGGCATCGGCGTCGTAATACATTCTGGCCATGATGGGGGTCTCCTTTGGGTGCGAGGGTCTATTTTTCTCTGCAAATCTTTCATCCTAGCCGGTTTTGGTGCCGGTTTAACAAAATTTTATAAGGTTTTTAATTTATATAAGTTTTATTTGCATAATTGTCGGCTGGAAATTTGCCATCTCGTCTGGCAAGAGATAGAATATAAAATGTTTGAAAGATTGTAAAGCGAGATAGTTTAAGTATGAAATACGAAAAAATGAGTAAAAAGCAAAAAAAGATGAATTCAGGGAGTTAAAAGAAAATCGAAATCTAATAAATGATAAAATCAATTGATGAACTTTGAGTGGGACGAAAACAAAGCAATAAGAAACCTGTCAAAGCACAAGATTTCATTTGAGGAAGCCAAAACCGTTTTCAATGATCCTCTCTATGTGGAATTCTACGATCCAGATCACTCTGAAGATGAGGAACGATACCTTATTGTTGGAGAGTCAAACGAAGGGCGATTATTAATTGTTTCCTACACAGAGAGAGAAAACTTGATTCGTCTTATTAGTGCTAGAGAAGTAACAAGAACTGAGAGAGAAGCTTATGAAGATGGATAAATCAGAGATGGAAGATGAACTTCGGTCAGAGTATGATCTAAAAAGTCTGCGAGTGAGAAAATTAGGTTCTGGGAGAAAGAGTTTTTCTCAAACAACTGTGCGTTTAGAACCTGATGTTGCAGAGATGTTTCCTACTGCTGATGCAGTTAATGAAGCTTTACGGTTTTTGATTAGAATAATGCAAGAAAATCAAGCTGTCTTTCCCACAATTGCTGATCAACCAGCCTCGAATACCGGCAATAACAAGTAATTTCCAAGTGACACCCCAACTACCGCTAACGGCGGAGTTAATATCAAAGCCGGTGATACTATAAAACTCAAGCAAAATTTACAGTCGGCGGGTGCAATTAGCTTTACAAAGTATGGCTATAAGTAGACGCACTTAATTATTTGTAGGATGGTTAGAGGGTAAGCTTACCGTGACAGTTGGCGTAGCCTAACCCATCAAAGCCTCTGTTGGGTTTCGTTCCTCTACCCAACCTACATTACTTGATGAAAAGAAATTTTGAACAGAGTAACGCAATGTTTACCAATTACCTTTTGTAATTAAATCGACAATAGTTTAAAGGTTTTATACGCTTCCAAGGCTGCTTGTTTTATGGGTTCAGGAACGATGGGAAAAGTTGTGAGAATGTGGGCAAATTCTTCTTCTGTTAAGCCGGATATATTGGCAATCATGCCATCTAATAGCGCTTAGTTTCATCGCGTTTTACCCAATACCAAAGACTCTGAGTGCGTTCTTTATCCAGAAAAATTACTAAATTTTCTAAAGCTAATTCTGAAATTTCTTTCTGAATAGTCGCCCTTATTTTTGCATTAGGAATTAGACCATTTTCCGCAGTAACTTCAAAAACAACGACCCCCGATAATTCTGCTATCTTTTGTTGATGATAAATTTCGCCCTCAACTTGAAGATTTACAACCTTATTTTTAGCTGGAAAAGACCAACCTAATTGTTCTATAAAAATATCAGTAAACTTAAAATTTTGGAGAAGGTCGCGGGTATGGTTAAAATCCAATTTAGCTGATGTCATGGTGTAATTAATCCTATAATTTAAATAATCCTAAAGAACAAATAATTTGAGGTTCTCTTTTTTCTGCGTCTTCACTAACAATACACAAACGGTTATCCATTCGTAAACCAACTACTAACTCAGCCAACTGTTGATTACTAATACCGCTTCTCAATTGACGATTTAATGTATCAATTGCTGATTGTCTTAAGGGAAAACGGTAAATTTCATCAATCGCCTTTAGCAGGTCTTCTGTTACAAAAAGACTCCCTTTCATTTCTTGAGTATAACTCTTAAGTCGTTCATAGGTGCGGAATCTTGCCCCAGAAGGCCGGCCCAATTGACCCCCAGCATTTTTCTCATCTTCTGCTATCAACTCGGCACCTTTTTTCACTAATTCGTGGTGTTGTTTATCTTTAGAAATTGCCGGTGTAGATTCGTCACAAGCCGCCGTTCGCAGAATAGCTAATTGAGATTGTGTCACACTATTACCATTGCGATCAACCCAAATTAACGAATCGTTTCCTTCAGTAGTTTTCATATAAAGTAAAACCCCTTCTGGCTGCACCGGCTGCGGTATATGAGAACGGGTAGAATAAACTACACTAGGCATTTCTTCGATGGTTTTTTTCAAAGCCGGATTATCATCCGTTGCATTTTTCCAAATTTGAAAAGCTTCCGAAGTTAAATCTACTTCTGTATCTTCTTCCCCATCTAAAACCCCACTTTTCTCGTTATAAAGGTCAAGAATTACTTGAGAAGAATCATCTTCAAAAAATATTTCATCAGTTCCCACAACTTCGGCATTTTCTAATAATCTTTGGCGCAGTCTTCCCCGCAAATTAATAATCTGTTCCACTCCCTCCGCCGGCAAGAAAGAATAACAAAGAATTTTCTCTGCTTTTTGTCCTATTCTGTCAACTCTTCCCGCCCTTTGAATTAACCGAATAATTGCCCAAGGTAAATCATAATTAACAATAATGGCGCAGTCTTGTAAGTTATGTCCTTCACTCAAAACATCCGTAGCAATTAAAACCCGCAATTCCTTTTCAGCTGATACTTTATCGCCTTTTCCATTACTAAAAGGGCTAAATTTTCCTGCTAGTTCCGTTGGGTCTTTATCTTGACCCGTTACCCCTCCTACTTTGGCAATGTTTCTTGCTTTTAAGTTATCAGCCAGGTAGCGGACTGTATCAGCAAACTGGCTAAAAATCAGTACCTTATCATTGGGGTGAGTTTCGGTTAGCAGTTGAACTAAAGCTGCTAATTTTTCATCTTTCTGAGTATTCCACTCCCCACATTTTTGCAGAATATTAATCAATATTTGAGCATCTGTCAACAAATCTTGTTTTAGCTTTTTTGTATCAAAAAGTGTAGAACGTAGCCATTTAAAGCGCCGTTGATACCGGCTTTCATACTCTTTATAAACTAACTCTGCTTGTTTACGAAAACTCTTTTCTGTTTGTAATAATTGCTCTTCTAAATCGAAAAGAGTTGCTTCTGATTCTTCTATTTCCGCATCAAATAAAGTCGCAGCCACAGAATCGCTATCCTCATCATTATTGCGAGTATCTAATAAATCTGCTTCCTGAGTACCAATGGGAATATTCAGTTTATTTTCAATCGCATATAAATAGATAAAATTTCGTAAAATGTGGCGTTCCAGCGATTGAATAAAAGCAATACCGCTACTTTCTAAACGTTTGAACAAATTAGTCCGCGAAAATCCCATTAACCTTTTACCGGCACGAGAAAGCAAATTTAACTGCCGTTGTTCTGCTTCCGTCAGAGATTGTTTATGTTTAGAAAGAATATAATTCCCTAAACCATAACGCGGTAGACTAAGAGCATTAATAACTTCTACTACAGATTGAGAATAAAGATGTGCGTAAGGGTCTGTACTAGAACTTTCTAAATTAAATTTAACTGTCCGAGGTAGCCGGTCTGGAAAATACGAACGACCCCCATCAGGAAATTGTAAATACTTCCGATTTGTTGGGTCAGTTTCAGCATAATTATCTTTAATAAAACTGCGAGTTCTCCTCACCATATAGCGCTTCATTAATTCTCGCCAATCATCGGGATGTTCGCTTTTTTCAAAAGCAGCTAAAGAACGTACAGAACATTGATGCCGTCTGATAAACTCCAATTCTCCCTTAGAAACCCCACCCAATTCTGTAATCAAAGCTTCGGGTCTAAATCCTAAATCTTCGTCTTCAGGAACAAATAAACGCAGTTGAGAAGAAAGGTCTAAATAAGTTTTATTATAAGGAGTAGCAGATAACAAAATACATTTACTTTCATTGGCAGCAATATATTCTTGAATAGCTCGATATCTTTTACCTTCTCTATTTCGTAAATTATGACTTTCATCAATTAAAACAAGGCGATATCGGCGTAATTCTGGTAACTGTGTTTGAACTTTACTAATTGGTAAAACCTTGGCATAAAGCCGATAATTATCTACATATTCTTGCCACATTTTAGTTAAATTTTTGGGGCAGATAATTAACGTTTCCAATAAACAATCTTCCTGTAAAATTTTGGCAAGGGCAGTTCCTACTAAGGTTTTTCCTAACCCCACTACATCCCCTACCAACACGCCGCCGCGTCTGGTAACATGACGAGCAGCTAATTGTACTGCTGCTTTTTGGAATTCAAATAAATTATTAAATTCACGAGGTATGCGAAATTCAGAAAGGCCGGCAATAGCCTCGTGAGAAAGGTGATAAGCAATTTTTAAATAGATGTGGTACGGGGGTATAAGTTCTTCTCTTGCCCAACTTTCATCAATGATTTGTGCTAGTTATTTAGAAATATCTATACAACCGTATTCTTGCCAACGGTCATCAAACCATTTTTGCAATTTATTACAAGCATCATTGTCTAAAACATCAATGTTCAATTCCCCTTGTTTATCTAAGCCTGATAAAGTTAAGTTGCTACTGCCCAAAAATCCTACTGTGGGCGTGTTGGGGTCATTGCGATGAACGAGGTATAATTTGGCGTGCAGGGGGTGACGTAAAAATAATTTGATAATTAATTTTTTTGTTTTCAGTTGAGCACTTAAACGTCTCAGTGCAGCTTCATCTTGATTCGTAGGTGCACCGATAATTAATTGTTGGCGGAATTCTGCTGCTATTCGTTTTTTGAATCGTAGAATGGCGCTATTATCAATACGAAAATCTTTACTCCCAAGGCTAAAAGCGGCGTGAACTTCATCTCTAGGCAGACTTTGCATCCCCACAAGCAAACGACAGCAAGCGCCCTCATTTCCGATATACTGCTCAATCAAATCATCAATTTTTTGCCAACCTCTAAGGTTAAAGTAACCAACACAAAAATCTGCCCGGTAGGAAACTTTGAGTGTTTCTCGGAGTGTGGGTAATAGGGAAAGGTCGATGTTATCAAAGATGCGTGGCACTTTTTACTATCCTTCTAGGGTTTCTATAACAAGACTTACGCAGGGGGGAGTGCCCTTACAAGTAGTTTTATAGGTTTGGTATTAAACCTCATTTTTCCTTTTTATTCAAGGCAAATTAAATATAAAAAACCCGGTTTCTCAGCTACTTTAAGAAACAGGGTTTTTTGCCTAAAACCTATAACTAATAAATCGGCTTACAATCGGTAATTATCGTCTAGGTTTGGGTTCAAAATTTTGAGCATAAGTTTCAAGTAACTGACTCACCTGAGAAAGCACTTCATTTCCTGAAGACTTGCCCAAAACTTGCCTTTCTGGGAAAAAGTCAGGTTGATCAATATTACGAGAAATGGCATCATTGACCTGTTGAGCAATCAAATCCTGGAGATGTTCTTTAGCCCTAGAACGCTGAAAATTTGCCCCCTCTTCAGTCGTAGCGTAGAGAGGAGGAAGCCGGTTCAGCGCATAGGCTGCAATATCCCCCACATCCAGAGTACGCTCACTTGTCGCCTCAATCTCTGCCACCCGCGCTATCGCCTCAGAAAGCACCAACTCTTCCATCACATTAATAAACTGCTTGCGAGGTAAAACCACCACCTCACCAGTCAAAAGCGCCCCCATAAGCCGATCAAGAGCCATATACTCTTCAATAGACAACTCAGACGCCGTATTGCAGATGCGGCCAACTTCCGCCTCCATTGCCGGCGTTAGATAACCATCTTGCAATGCTTGTTCAACAATTCTCTCAATACTCATAAACTTTTTAAGCTCCCCGGCAATATTTTAGAACGGCAATCCTAGGAATAATCTTGCCTTAAATGTAGATTTAACAATCCCAATTCGCCAACAAAATCTTAATCAAATCCCTGAGTCCGCCAGGGAACCGGATCAACAGACAACCCGTGAACATATAAACCCCAGTGTAAATGAGGGCCGGTAGAAGCGCCGGTCGAACCCAAAGCCCCGATCCGTTGACCGGCCTTCACCATATCACCTTCTTTCACATCAATGCGGCTTAAATGTAAAAAAACACTAGTCACGCCTTGACCATGATCAATACCAATGATATTGCCATGAACCTTAAAACCTTGAGATTCCCGGCCAATTAACGCCACCCTTCCAGCCGCCGGCGCAATCACCGAAGACCCATAAGGGCCAGCATAATCTACCCCACGATGATAATAATCCTCAGCAAACTCACCATTATAGTAACGCCGCACCCCGTAAATTGTTGTTACTTCGCCCTCATTAGGCCGCAAAAACGGGCCATTCCAGAACTTTTGAGGAGTTTGCAACTTTTTAAACGCATCCACCAAATCAAACTCATAATCACTCACATTACCATCTTGGCCTGGCGGCAACCAAATTGACTGGGTAGGAAAGTCCCGTCCCCCCATAGAAACAGCCAAATTTCTTGTGACACCCTCTCCCTTCACCTGAATTTGCCAAGAACCAGGCTTATCAAGGGGAGTAGAAGGAAGCAAAGCCCGGAACCGATTTGAACCGGTCGAATAAACCGGGTAAGTTTTGCCCTTGAGAGAAACTTGAGGCGGCTCTGATGAAGCGTTATCCATTTGAATCATTACAGACAGCGTATCACCCACTTGAGCATTGGCCGGTTTGATTTGAACCTGTAGCGCATTCACCGGCATCGCCCAAACAGACCCGACAGCCATCAAACTCCCCAACAAACCAACAACCGCTTCAACCGCTTTTTTTTCTAGTTTTTCTTTAAACCCAAAGCTACCAGCATTTAAAGATAAAGTTTTTTCAGTCATGCCTATCAATTCCAAAAATCGTTATGAGCTATTTTCACAAGCCACTTGCGGCTCTCATGTAAACTGAAACCGCTTTTTGACAAACACCAAAACCAACTCGACTAATTGTACACAACAGAAATCAGCCTTTAAGAGACATTTACCTCAAAAACCTCTCTCTAAACAAGCGTACATGAAGAGAGGGCCGGTTGTGTCGTCCAAGCTGAACACTTATAAACCCCAGACTCAAAGCCAAGTCAACCATAGTCGCCCAAGCAAAAAATTTATAAGCCCCAGACTCAAAGCCAAGTCAGCCAAAACTTCCCCAAAACCCAAATCAAAAGAACCAAAACCTATTTCCCCTACAAACCGGCCAAAGCCGGATCGTCTTTTTAAATCGCCCCTCCACACCAAAACTTGATTTTAAATTACTCCAAGCCTCCCCATAAGCCGAAAAAATTTTTATCCTAAGTTTACAGACAGTAATATTTTTTCTCATAAAAGCCAGTGCAAGAAGATTTTCGCTTAATTCTCGATTTAGTAACCGTCCTCGCTGCGGCTGCCGGTGGCGGCATCCTAGCCTCCCTCTTAAAACAACCCCCTCTCCTTGGTTACTTAGTCGGCGGGGTCATCGTTGGGCCCACCGGCCTCGGTTTAATCAAAGAACTCATCCAAGTAGAAACCCTCGCCCAATTTGGCGTCGCCTTTTTACTCTTTGCCCTCGGAGTCGAATTTTCCTTTGCTGAACTCAAAAAAGTTCAAGGCATCAGCTTAGGCGGGGGTACACTCCAAATTACCCTCACCATCGCCTTCACAACCTTTGTATCTCTCCTCATTGGGGCTGTCGAGTCTCCCCCTCAAGGCATCTTTTTAGGGGCAATCCTGTCGCTTTCTTCCACCGCTGTTGTCCTAAAATGCCTCATGGAACGCAACGAAACCTCAACGCCTCACGGTCAAGTTATGTTGGGGATTTTGGTGGTTCAAGATTTGGCCTTGGGTCTAATGTTGGCTGTTTTACCGGCCCTCGACCAACCCCCAGAAGTCATTGGTATAGCCATTGGTTGGGCCTTACTACGAATTAGTTTATTTGCTGCCGGTGCCGTTGCTGCCGGCATTTGGGTTGTACCTGGTTTGCTACGCTTTCTCGCCAAAACCGAAAGCAAAGAGTTATTTTTACTCGGCGTTGTTGCTTTATGTTTGGGCATTGCTTTACTCACAAATAAACTTGGTTTTTCTATCGAAATGGGTGCCTTTGTGGCCGGTTTAATGATTTCTGAAGTTGAATATGCCGACCAAACTTTAACTTATGTAGAACCAATTCGGGATATCTTTGCTGCTCTCTTTTTTGTATCTGTAGGGATGTTAATTGACCCCTTATTTCTTTGGAAGAATACTGAGCTAATTTTAGGGTTAGTTACCATAGTTTTTTTAGGAAAATTTTTAATTATCACCCCCATAGTCCGGGGATTTGGTTATTCGTTAAAAACTGCTATCATTGCCGGTTTAGGCTTAGCGCAAATAGGTGAATTTTCTTTTGTTTTAGCATCCGCCGGCCAGGTAATGGGTTTGGTTTCTCGCCAAGTTTATTTGCTGATTCTAGGCACAACGGCGGTGACATTAGTATTAACACCATTCCTACTGGGAATTGTACCAAAATTACTCGAATTACCTTGGTTAAAATCTTACATAGAAAAAGGAGATGTCAAAGTAGAAATTTCTGAAAATGCACCAAGTAAAAATCATGTGGTAGTTGTGGGTTATGGACGAGTTGGCAAAAATATCGTCCGCCTTGTACAGGAACATAATTTGCCGGTGGTAGTAATTGATCAATCAGAAAGAAGAATTCAAAAATTACGCGAAGCTGGTATTCCTTATGTCTATGGAAATGCCGCTTCTTTGCACGTTTTAGAAGCCGCCGGTACCGAGGGCGCAAGGGGGATGGCTATAGCATTACCCGACCCTATGAGTAGCCGTTTGTGCCTCAAACGTTCCTTAGAATTAGCACCAGAATTAGATGTGGTAGTGCGAGCACAACAAGATAAAGAAATTGAGTTACTTTATCAACTTGGGGCAAAAGAAGTAGTACAACCAGAATTTGAAGCAAGTTTAGAATTATCTGCTCATTTACTAGCAGGAATGGGTTTGCCAGTCGCCATTATTCAAAGGGAAGTTGGGCAAATTCGTAACAGTCATTATCTTGATTTTCGACCAGAAAAACCGGCAGAACAAGTTTCACGAGAGTTACAAGTAGCAGCCTCTGCTCTTAATAGTAAATGGTATGCTTTGCCATCGGCTTCTCCTTTAACAGGAATGACTTTAGAAGAAACCGGTTTACGTCTGCTTTCTGGGGTCAGTTTAATGGCAATTCGTCGTGCTTCTGGCGAGGAAATTGATTATCCTGATTTACACACTTCTTTATATCCAGATGACCGGCTTTTATTGGTAGGTGAACCAGAGGAAATTGCTGCTTTTGATCAATTGGCTAAAGGTCAAGTTGCAGTACCTTTAGAAAGTACATCTTGTCAGTGGTTGATTGTTCCCTTCGACAGTCCAGTATTGGGCAAAACACTCTCGGAGTTGGATGTCCGCCGGCAATTTGGAATACAAATTCATGCTATTCGTCGAGAAGGCAAGTTTTTTCGCTTTCCCCAAGGCGATATGAGTTTAAATCCAGGCGACCGAATTCTGATTTGTGGTAGTGATCATGGTCTAAATTTGTTGGGGGAATTAGTCCAGCCCGGTTCTACTTTGTTAAGGTTGCCGGTACCAGCTATTACGGCATCAGTTAGCGAAGCTTTAAAAGAATATTTGCCGGTGGATCAGCTATTGCGAGGTGATTAGTTTTGATTTTTAGTTGTTGGTCATTTGTTTTAAACTTTTTTGGGTTATGAGTTTGAATCAACAAGTGAGTAGTTAGGGTTTTGAATGCTTTTTTACATCTACTTCCTAACTTTTAAATACTAATACCAAATCCGATTTATTTAGGGGCTTTTTGGTGAACATTCTCCATTTGTCGATCAGGGTTTTAAAAACCGTAGATAAACAAAGATGAACCCAGATAAGTTACTTATTTAAATCGGATTTAGTATGAACCTTTAATTCACTTTTTAAGTGTTAGCTTTCATATAGGCGATGGCATTGCGCCAGACTATCGTTTGTTGGTTGCTGGTGTCCGCAACGGCGATACAGTCATCATCTTGCCATCTTGCTTCGCCTGTGATGATATCGCCGGTGAGGAGTTTAATTTCAAGAACTTGTTTGTCTTTAATAAAGTTCTGAACAATGCGAATGCTGGGCAGGTTGGTGTTAAAGTTAGCCATAATTGGTTGTTTCTTGGTTAAATTTTTGTGACCGCTTGCATTTTTTAAAGCGGAGATTCCGCTAGGGATTGGGTTGAACCCTCTAAGGTTGTACCTTAAAAAAAGAGCCGCCCATCATCAAAAAAATAAAAATGTAGGGACAATTTCCCTGTGGTTGCCTTTTAATGTGGGGGCAATTCCCCTGTGGTTGCCCTCCTCATAGGGTTACGGCAGCGTAGTCTACCATCCCATAATTTTGCAACAGCACAAAAGAAACTCTGATGCCTCACTAATTACGCTTAAGGAGAAAGCTGACTAATGGGTATAAATTTTACAAAGTATCACGGTTTGGGCAATGACTTTATTTTGATTGATAATCGGGCTTCTTCTTCTCCTGTGCTAACTCCTGCCCAGGCGGTAGAATTATGCGACCGGCATTTTGGTATTGGGGCTGATGGGGTGATTTTTGCTCTCCCAGGCGGCAGCGACACTGATTATACAATGCGGATTTTTAACTCGGATGGTTCTGAACCAGAAATGTGCGGTAATGGTATTCGCTGTTTGGCGAAGTTTTTAGCTCAATTGGAAGGGATAGAGGGGGAAAAAGAGTATCGTATTGATACGGGTGCCGGTGTGATTATGCCTCAGTTACGCTCGGATGGTCAAGTTACGGTGGATATGGGCGAACCTCGTTTGCTTGCAGAAGAAATACCCACGACGTTGTGTGGCGCTGGTGAAAAGGTGATTGAGGAATCTTTGGAAGTCGCTGGCCAAAATTGGCAAGTTACTTGTGTCAGTATGGGTAATCCTCACTGTGTGACTTTTGTTGAGGATGTAGCCGCAATAGATTTAGAAAAAATTGGGCCGGTTTTTGAACATCATGGCGTTTTTCCCAAGCGTACAAACACGGAATTTATTCAGGTGCTCACACGAGATTCCGTGAAAATGCGGGTGTGGGAACGTGGGGCCGGTGTTACTCTTGCCTGTGGGACAGGTGCTTGTGCTTCTTTGGTTGCTGCGGTTTTGACCGGCCGGTGTGACCGCGAGGCTACGGTAGAACTCCCAGGCGGTTGTCTGCAAATTGAATGGAGGGCTGCTAATAACCGTATTTATATGACGGGGCCAGCAATTCAGGTTTTTAGTGGCAGTTTTTAATCCGCAGAAAATTTTTTAACTAGTTACTGTTTGGTGTCATTTGTCAAGAGTTATTTTTGCCCTTGACAAATGCCAACACCTCAACAGAAATAGATTAAAGTCCACTCTTTATGATTGATTTATCGATTTTGTTTATAAGCTCACCTTCTTTGTGAGGGTTGTAAGGTGGTTGTAAAAAATCGTTGAATTAGTTATATTAATTTTTCGATTCTTGGGTAAAGCTATAGTTTTTTGTCCCCTAGGAGTTTGATACAGCTAGGTACTTTGCTGGGTTTTAATGGATCACGGCTAATAAATTACAAATTTTAAGGATAATAAATTGAATACTTAAAAAATTAAATAAATTTTCCAAAAAATCCTCCGCAGTTCAGAAAAATCTGATAAGATTAAACTAACAAAAAAACAACTCTTTGGAAGACAATAAAAAAATAGCAATCAAAGAAAAATATTAGGAGATAAACAAGCTTAGCAATAAATTTTCTGACGGTAAAAAGGTAAGAAAAAATACCCAAAATCTATCTATCAAGCAAAAGATAGAGATTTTAGGAACAACTCAAAAAATATAGTAAAAAATAGGGTGCATTGGCCCCAATCAGCAAAAATAGGGAGATTTCAATGGGTGGAGGTATTTATCTCATTCAAGATGATGACCGGCTTGTAGAAATGAAAGAACAAGCCTATGACTCAGAAGACAGGCTGCAAGAACTTTTAGAAAAATATCCCGATTTGATGGCGGGGAACCAAATAGATAAAGGGACTAGCCGGCGGTGGTTAGTAATAGTCCGAGATATGGCAATTCCTTTAGAAGAAGAAGGCAATGGCCGTTGGTCCCAGGATAGATTATTTCTTGACCAAGATGCAATTCCAACGCTGGTAGAAGTCAAACGTAGTAGTGATTCTCGAATTCGTAGAGAAATCATCGGGCAAATGTTAGATTATGCAGCAAATGCCGTAATTTACTGGCCCATAGAATCAATTGTTGTACAATTTGAAGCCAACTGTCGAGACCAAGGACGCGATCCCGAACAAGTTTTTGAGGAATTTTTAGGGGCTGATGCAGACGAGGAGAAATTTTGGCAAAAAGTTAAAACAAATTTGCAAGCAGGCAAAGTTCGCTTAGTATTTATCGCCGATGAAATACCGGCAGAAATGCAGCGAGTTGTAGAATTTTTGAATGAACAAATGGATCCCAGTGAAGTTGTAGCCGTTGAAATTAAACAATATGTAAGCGAAGAAGGTTTAAAAACATTAGTACCCAGAATTATTGGTCAAACTGCGGAAGCCCAGCACAAAAAATCTAGCGCTACCCGTGAACGTCGCCGTTGGGATGAACAATCATTTTTTGAAGAATTTGGCCTGCGGCAAGGTCGAGAAGAAGCTAAAATTGCCCGAAAACTTCACGCTTGGGTTAAAACTCAAGAACCGCTGTTAAGCGTACAGTGGGGAACCGGCGATACCTACGGAGGTTTTGCGGCGAAAGTTAAACAAAAATCCGGTTCCGAGTTATTTACAGTTGATATTTCTGGTCAACTAGAAATTTCTTCCAGCGTTTATGCCTCACAACGCCCTTTTAACTATCAAGAAAAATGGCAACAATTAAGAACTCGTTTAAGTTCTATTGGGCTTTCGCTTCCGGCTGATTCCCATGAGAGAAGATTGCCTTCTTTACGATTATCTACTCTGCAAGATGAAGAGGCGTTTAATGCTTTATTAGAAACCTTTGAATGGGTAGTAGGAGAAATTGAAGATTCTGAAAATTGGTAGAAAAAAAATAGGGTTTTAAATTTGCCGGTGGCTAGAGAAGTTAGCAACTACAACTTCCTAAGAAAATCCTAATAATTTTGTTGGGAAAAAAGGGGGAAATTATGGGCGGTACAAATAATTTTCCCGCCCTAAACAAAAGAACCTTTACTGCAACTCTTCCATCCGAGCCCTAAAACCGCTGCTTTCCAACTTTTGAATTAATTCTTGAGCATTGTTAATAGAACTAAAAACACCGGCCTGCATAACAACTCGACCATTTAAAAAAGTTCGGAAGGCTTGGGGAACGACGGCTCGAACGCGACCTTGTTCACGGTCACTGGTGACATCCACAATTACCCGATAGCGGAGAGTACCATTACCGGCCGCTGCGGTCTGGGGATTGAGAGCACCACCACTACCCAAAGGAATATTAGCACTAGGCACCGGCAACACCCCAGGGCTACCAACCCCACCGCCTGGAGGTGCCTCAAAACCAGGCAAAGTAGAAGGCCGAGAAATCGCCGCATTTTGGGGAACAGCCGCAGTAGCCGGTGGAGGAACAGGGATATCAATAACTGTTTGGGCTGATACCGGCTGGTAGGGACGAGGGCCAGGAGGTGCCGGACGGCTGGGAGGTGCCGGACGGCTGGGAGGAAAATTATTATTAATAGTTGTGGCCGGTGGCGCAGAAGCCAAAGGTCGATTGGGGCGAGACACAACAGGCGGCGCACTAACGTTAACTCTACCCGACAAATCAAGGCGACCGGCAGTCCGAGTACCCGTAATTTGATTACCAAAAGCAGGAATAATTTCGCTGGCTTTTTCAGCATTTATATCTAGTTGCCCGTTGTTGCGAAGGACATTCCGCCCCGCCTCCGTAGACGTGCCTAAATTCGGCTGCGATTGACCAAGGGCAACTATTCCATCTTGAATATTGCCCTCAATATAATTATTTCGTAGCACCGGCCTGGCTTTATTTTGAACAATCACGCCAGAACGGTTGCGAAAAATTCGATTGCCGGTGAGAGTAGGGGAACTGTTGCCGCCAATGTTAACACCATAGCCGGTATTTTCAAAAATATTATCGCTGATTTCAGGGCTAGAAGTCCCAAAAACCGTGACACCGTTTGCACCGTTTTGACGAAATTGGTTATTGCGAATCACCGGCGAACTATTGCCATTGACAGAAACTCCATCGTGACTGCTGCCGGTGAAAGTATTATCTGCTATGACGGGGCTGCTCGATTCTACCCAAACAGCGTAGCCTCGCGCCGTTGGGTTGCTAATCGTCAGGCCGGTGATACCGGCTTCATCTGCTCCTAAAATGGTTATGCTTTGGCTACCCACCGTAGGGCTAACGTAGCCACCACCGCCAATAATTTGAGTATTACGTCCTTTATTAGCCGGGTCTCCTTGCAGAATAACTCCAGGTTTCATAAAAATAGGGAACGTTTCGCCGCTTTGAGCACTATAGGTGCCGGGGGCTAAGACGATGACGCTGTTGGGTACGGCTAGGCGCAGGGCCCGCGTAATTGTTTTAAACGGAGAATTTTGGCTGCCGTTTCCACCGTTATCATCCCCACTGCTGGAGTTAACATAAACTACGGTGTTGTTGGATGTTTGAGCAATGGTAGTGGGGGCTGTGGGAAGCTCAAGGGCGGTTGCCATTGGGGTGTAACTAATCCACAGGCCGGCGCTGGCTACTAGGCAGATTCCCAAAACATTGATTTTGTTAGAGGAAACCGCCAGGGCGGGCCTCTGATTTTGGTGACTCGGATCAGAAGGTAACGTCACGACTTGCCTCCAAGGTGGGTTAAATTTTGTTGTTTGTTGATAAAATTGCACCCGGTCTATTTTACTGAAATATTTTCTGCCGTCTGGTACGATGGCTGATACCGCATGAATGGTTGCTTTTTATTTTGTCGGATCTGGGATGATAAGTTCCAAAGTATAAAGTCCTGTTCCACTTATTACCAGTCATGGGACAATTTTTAGGAAAAATGTTATCAACACGACGGGCCGGCAGCCAACAATAAATTTAATCGATTATGGGGGCCTTAAGAATGGTAGAAGGTTTTGGTAGCGGTGATGCTCACAATGCAGTTTTTCGGATTTTGGATGCTAATCTTGACCGGGCTAGGGAAGGTTTGCGTATTCTGGAGGAGTGGTGCCGGTTTGGTTTAAATAATGCTTCTTTTGCTGCTGAATGCAAGGAAATGCGCCAAGAGTTAGCTAGGTGGCACTCAGCAGAATTGCGGGCGGCGCGGGATACTGTGGGGGATGTTGGTACGGCTCTTTCTCATCCTCAAGAAGAGCGTCGTGCCAGTATTAGCGAGCTTTTGCGGGCCAATTTTAGCCGCGTGGAGGAGGCTCTGCGGGTGCTTGAAGAGTATGGCAAGCTTTATCATCCTCAGATGGGTTCGATTTTTAAGCAGATGCGTTATCGGGTTTATACCCTCGAAAGTGGTTTGATGGCTTACCCTCGTCATCAGCTTTTGCAGCGTTCTGCTTTATATTTGGTGACTTCTGGAACTGAGCATTTATTTACGATTGTTGAGGCGGCTCTTCAAGGGGGGTTGACTTTAGTGCAGTATCGTGATAAAGAATCCGAGGATTGGGAACGCCTACGCAATGCCAGGACTTTGTGTAAGTTGTGTCACCGTTACGGGGCATTGTTTATTATGAATGACCGGGTAGATTTGGCTTTGGCTGCGGATGCGGATGGGGTACATTTGGGTCAACAGGATGTGCCTATTGCAATGGCTCGTCAAATGCTTGGCCCTGCTCGTGTGATTGGTCGTTCTACTACTAATTCTGAGGAGTTACAACGGGCTATTGATGAGGGGGCTGATTATGTTGGGGTTGGGCCGGTTTTTGAAACTCCTACTAAGGAAGGTAAGTCGGCTACTGGTTTTGAGTATGTCAGTTATGCTGCCCAAAATTGCCCGATTCCCTGGTTTGCTATTGGGGGTATTGATATGACTAATTTAAATGATGTTTTGGGGGCTGGGGCTCAACGGGTGGCTGTGGTTCGGGCTATTATGCAAGCGGAACAGCCTACTTTGGTTGCTCAGTATTTTATTTCTCAGCTTACTCGTTTTCAAACTATGCGGGCTTTGAAAAGTTCGGATTAGTTTTTGTCTTTTCTATTGGGTTTGATAGTATTGGTGTTATTTTAAACCGGCCAATTAACGCTGAATTATGATTGATGCTTGGTTTGTTTTGTGGTAGATAGAATTTGCTATCATTGATGGTTTGTTGTTAATTTTTCAGGAGAATATGGGAGAAATTAAGTTACAGGTTAATGGGGAACAAAAAAGCTGTGAGGCTGATATTACTCTGCCGGCTTTTTTAGAAAAGTTAGGTTTAAATCCTCGTTTGGTTGCTGTTGAATATAATGGAGAAATTTTACACCGGCAATTTTGGGAAACAACTTTGATGAAACAAGATGATCGGTTGGAGGTTGTTACTATTGTTGGTGGTGGTTAGTTACTAATTCTTCAATTTGTTCTACCCGTGAAGGCAATTCTGCGGTCAAAACTTCTACGCCGGTTTCGGTGACTAAAACATCGTCTTCAATTCTAATTCCCCGTACATCGGCAAACAAGGATAATTTATCCCAATTCACCACATCTGCATATTTTTTCTGGTTTTGGGGGTCTTTTAAAAGGGCCGGTACTTGATAAAATCCAGGTTCAATAGAAGTCATCATTCCTGCTTTTAAACAGCGATTTAATCGCAAATAACTTAAGCCAAAACGCGGGCTTCTTGTGCGGGATTCTTCGTAGCCGGCCAAATCTCCCAAATCTTCCATATCATGCACGTCTAAGCCTATTAAATGCCCAATTCCGTGCGGAAAAAATAAGGCATGGGCATCCATTTCTACTAAGTTTTCTGGGTTTCCTTTTAAAATGCCACAGGATACTAATCCCTCGGCAATTATTTTACAAGCTAATAAATGAATATCTTTGTATTCTACGCCCGGACGCATTTGTTTGATACAAGCATCATGGGCTGCTAAAACTATGTCATAAATATCTCTTTGGGTAGGAGAAAATCTGCCCGAAACCGGCCAAGTACGAGTTACATCGCCGGCCCAACCTAGAGGAGTTTCTGCACCAACATCAGCTAATAATAAATCTCCAGATTTTATCGGGTTAGAATAAGTTTCATTATGCAACACTTCCCCATGTACAGAAACAATGCTGTTATAAGAAGTTGTCATATTTTCAGCCATAATAACGGCTTCCATAGCTGCCCGAATTTGAGACTCAAATTTTGCCGAAAAAGTTGATTGCATACCGGCTTTATGGGCATTTACTGTTACTTTAGCAGCTTTTCGTAGCTCAGAAATTGCCAACTCATCATGATATAAACGAAGAGATATAATTGCTTTGCTTAATTTTAAATCAATGCCTTGAGGAGATTTAGCTGGAAAAATAGGCCGATTTAAAATCTCCGCTTGTTGATTTTGAATTGTCAAATTTTGAACCGAAATTGTAGCAGCCCCCGCAGATTTTGAGCTTAATTCTGCCAAAGGAAAAGCCCCATCAGCACCTATTAAATCTGCTAATTCTTGACGTTTTGGTGTTTCGCCATGCCAGAGAGAACTTTCTGGAGTTGCTTCATCAATAAATAATTCTAACCGGCCCCCATCTAATTTTATAGCCGCATTTTCTAAAGGCAAACCGGCAAAATAAAGAAAATGACTACTAGCCCGAAACCGAAAAACATTAGCAGGATAATTTCGTGAACAACTACCTGAAGACCACAAAATTACCGGAAAATCAACTAAATTAGCTAATTTTTGACGACGTTCCCGCAAAACAACTGCCATATTTTTTAAAACTTCCATCGTTGAAACCTCCTGTTATTTTTTTACGTCAAAAGCAAAGATAACCAATAAAAAACCTAAGCGGTTCTATTAATTATATCTGAAGAAAAAAAATTATCATCCTTACCTTGAGACTTTTCTATCGTCATCATTATTATTATCTTGATCCACCTCCACAACTCATTAAGATAAGATAAATAAAGGTAGATACAAAACTAATTTATAAAATAGTCAGTATCTCGCCACACCATACAATACTTGCTTTTGGAGGGGGGCAAGCGCGTGAAAATAACTGAGCAAAAAAACTATGGAAACCAATCAAAAAACCTATCGAAACAGTATCCAAAATTGTGAATGGCCCCTCGACCAGCTACCAGGATTAAGCGAACAAGATAGAAAACAACTGAACACAGTTGGCATAACAAACACCGGCGAACTACTCAAAAAAGCCGACACACTAAACCACAGACAAGCCCTAGCAAATCAGTTGCAAATCTCGATTCAATATGTTAATAAATGGGTAGCCTTAGCAGATTTAGCTCGCTTACCATCGGTAGGATGCCAATATTGCGGACTATTGCTTCATGCAGGAGTAGTTTCCGTTAACCAACTTGCCCAAATTCCAATTCAGCGACTATACCACCAAGTTATGCGTTTACAAGTTGCCACAATGCAAAGGCGAGACTTATGCCCTTCTGTGGACATGGTGCAGAGGTGGATTCAACAAGCACAATTTTTACAAAGATAAAACAGATAAAAATTCTGCTGGGGGCTGGTTAAGAAGCCAGTCACCCAGATTTAAAAATAATACGGATATCATTGTTCGTCTTTTTGTAAAACCCCATTTAAAAAAATATCTGCCAAACCCTCGGCCATTTCCAACATTGCTTGAGGAGAACCACCACCCTCAAGCATGGTATCTTGACTAAAACCGGCCACTGCAAACATCCCCAAAAACACCTGAGCGACGACACGCGGGTTCATCTGACGATAAACACCTCGATCCATTGCTGTTTGAAAAAAAGCCTCTGCTACATCCGTCATTTTGCTAATAACCTCCTGCTGAATTTGCTCACGCAGGTCTGGATGAAATTGGGCTTCTAAAAAACAGACACGCATCATGTCTGCATTTTCGTGTAGTCGCAACATACGCCGTCGCATTACTTGGGCCACCGCTTTATAACTGCCCATTTCGCTTAACTCAGTTAGCAGGTCGGTTAACAATTCTACCCATCCTTGAGTTGCCACTTCTACCAGAATTGCTTTTTTGGTAGCAAAATGACGAAACAAAGTACCTTCAGCAACACCGGCAGCATTTGCTAAATCGCGCGTAGTGGTGCCATCGTAGCCCTTATGAGCAAATAAACGCTGTGCTGCCTGCAAAATCCGAGTCCGGGTTTGAGCCTCCGATTGGGGAGGCCGGTTAAATATTCGCATAGCAATCAATTAATACTTAACATTAGAATTTGTAAGGCTATTGTCCTACGCTCTGAAGGGAAAAATCGAAAACTTTCACAGTTCGTTAACTTTGAGCCTTCTTTAGCACCTAACCTAACCTGCGATTGTTTTGAAATAGCACGCCACTTTGTTGTATTTTATGAGTCTTCGTTTTGTTTTTTCGGGTCTGATACCTACAAAACCCTATCGTCAGTCACTTTTTTCGGAATGGCGGCGTTTGGGAAGGATACTTTTGGTTTTAGTAATGCTATGGTCAGGATTACCGTTATCTGCGACTGCCGGCATTACCAAATCTCAACAACTCGCTCAGTCGATCCAACCGTATTTGGATCGGGTTATTAATCGAGTTAGCGAGTTCCAGCTTGAGAATGGTATGAAATTTATCGTTCTCGAACGACATCAGGCTCCTGTGGTTTCGTTTCTCACCTATGCTAATGTGGGCGGGGCCAATGAACCCGACGGCAAAACCGGCATTGCACATTTTCTTGAACACCTCGCCTTTAAGGGTACTCGTCGCATTGGAACCCGTGATTTTGCAGCCGAGGAACCGTTACTAAATCAACTTGACCAACTCTACACAAAAATTAAGGCGGCTAAAGCTGCGAAAAATGATTCAGAAGTAGCGAAATTACAAGCTGAATTTAACAAAATCGAAGCCGAAGCTGCTAAATTTGCTGTTCAAAATGAACTAGGAAGAATTGTTGAACGTTCTGGGGGTGTGGGATTAAATGCCAATACTTCTACGGATGCGACGCGCTATTTTTATAGCTTTCCTTCTAATAAATTAGAACTATGGATGTCGCTGGAGTCAGAGCGTTTTTTAGAGCCGGTTTTTCGGGAATTTTATAAAGAAAAACAGGTGATTTTAGAAGAACGTCGCTTGCGTACTGATAACTCCCCAATTGGTAAAATGATTGAGGTTTTTTTGGATGCAGCCTATGATGTTCATCCGTACAAACGGCCGGTAATTGGTTATGACGAGGATATTCGTAATCTGAGTCGTCAAGATGTGCAAGATTTCTTTGATACTTATTATGGCCCTAGTAATTTAACTATGGCGGTTGTGGGGGATGTGGATCCTGCGGAAGTTAAACGTTTAGCAGAGATTTATTTTGGTCGTTATCAAGCTAAAGCTGCACCACCAGATGTCCAAAGTGTAGAACCTCCCCAAACAGAAACTCGCCAAGTTACTGTACAGTTACAAAGTCAGCCTTGGTATTTGGAAGGATACCATCGACCGGCCATGAATCACCCGGATCATGTGGTTTATCAAATGATTGCTTCGTTGTTAAGTGATGGTAGAACTTCCAGGCTTTATAAGTCTTTGGTGGAACAAAAACAATTGGCGTTAAATGCTCAAGGTTTTAGTGGTTTTCCTGGGGATAAGTTTCCGAATTTAATGCTTTTTTATGCTTTAACTGCACCGGGACATACGGTTGATGAGGTGCAAGAAGCTTTGCATACGGAAATTGAAAGTTTGAAAAATGTGCCGGTTTCTGCAACGGAATTAGACCGAGTTAAAACTCTTTCAAGGGCTAATTTATTGCGTTCTCTTGATTCTAATGAGGGAATGGCAGAATTGCTTTTAGAATATGAGGTTAAAACTGGTTCTTGGCGCAATTTGTTTAAGGAGTTGGATACTATTGCTAAGGTGACACCGGCCGATATTCAACGGGTTGCTAAGGCTACTTTTACTGAGCAAAATCGCACAATTGGTAAGCTTTTACCTCGGTCTTAGAGTTTTAATTGAATTGCAAATTAATTCGTAAGTTGAGCGATGAGGATTTTTGGCGTAGGGTATGAAAGGAGAGAAAATGAGTCATTGGTTTTATAGAAAAAAACAACGTTTTGTGTTGTTAACTGTTGCGGTTTTAGTGTTTAGTTTTTTGGTCGGACATACGCCTTCTCCTGCTTTTGGCAATACTCATGGCAATGGAACGGACGCAAAACACTACACTGAATTGCAGTTTCCGCCTCTGCCAGAAATTAATTTACCAGATTATACTCGCTATCAGCTTGATAACGGGATGACGGTGTTTTTGATGGAAGACCGGGAATTACCTCTGGTGAGTGGGACTGCTTTATTTCGCACCGGCGAACGTTTTGAACCGGCAGATAAGGTTGGTTTAGCTGATATTACTGGTGAGGTGATGCGAACTGGTGGCACAACTAAACATACTGCGGATCAGCTTAATGAGATTTTAGAACAAAAGGCTGCTTCGGTAGAAACTGGGATTTCTACTGATGCCGGAAGTGCTAGTTTTAGTGCTTTAACTGAGGATGTTTCTGAGGTTTTTGAGTTGTTTGCAGAAGTCGTCAGAATGCCGGTTTTTGCTGCTGATAAGGTTGATTTGGCAAAGAAACAACGCCAAGGAGGAATTGCCCGCAGAAATGATGACCCTAATGATATTGCCAGTAGGGAATTTGCTAAGCTTATTTACGGCAAAAATAGCCCCTATTCTCGCACTGCTGAATATGCTACTCTTGCTAATGTTAGTCGTGAAGATTTGGTGAGTTTTCACCGGCAATATTTCCATCCCAATAATATGATTTTGGGAATTGTTGGAGATTTTGATTCCGCATCTATGCGAAAGTTAATTGCCGAAAAATTTGGTGATTGGCCGGTTGATGAAAGTTTTAAGGTTCCACCTTTGCCTACCGTTTCTCAGGCTAATAATAGTGGGATATTTTTTGTAGATCAACCTCAATTAACTCAAAGTTCGGTGCTTTTAGGCCAGTTAGGCGGTCAGTTAAATAGTCCAGATTATCCGGCTTTAACTGTTCTTAATGATTTGCTTAATGGCTTTGGTGGTCGGTTGTTTAATGAAGTTCGTTCCCGCCAAGGTTTAGCTTATTCTGTGTATGGTGTGTGGAGTCCTCGTTATGATTATCCGGGGATGTTTATAGCCGGGGGTCAAACTCGTTCTGAAGCAACTGTGCCTTTTATTCAAGGCATTTTTAATGAAATTAAACGCCTCCGTACTGAGATGGTTTCACCCGAAGAATTGGCTTTTGCAAAAGAATCAACTCTGAATTCTTTTATTTTCAACTTTGCTGAACCAGTCCGCACTCTGTCGCGTTTAATGCGCTATGAGTATTATGGGTATCCCAACGATTTTATCTTTCAATATCGGCGTGGTGTGGAAGCAACTACAGCAGAGGATGTTCTTCGTGTTGCCCAAACTTACTTAAAACCGGAAACTATGGTGACTTTGGTGGTAGGAAATAGCAGCCAAATTCAACCGGCTTTAAGTAGTTTAGGAAGTGGTAAAAAGGTGAATTTAATTGATATTACAATTCCTGAACCACAAAGTTAAATGTTGAGAATTGAAGAATGGCAATTAGGGACTAGGAGTTAAAAAAAAAGCTGGGTTTTGCTAAGGTTTTTTGGCGGGAGGAGATTAGGCCGGTTTAAAAAAAAATAGCTAAAGGGCCAAGATCGATAAACAAATCTTGTGTTCCAAACCGGCATCCCGTCTCTCTTGTCCCATAGCCAGTCCTGCAATTTTTCCGCAGAGTTGGTTAACAATATCCCCAAGTGAATTATTATTTAGTTGGCTAAGACAAAATCTATCGCAAGATGGATTTAGACAAAATAAAATGCCAATTAGATATAAATTAGAAGTGCATAGTATTGAGCCATCAATCAGTACAGAGGAGGGACCGTGACCATATCTTTAACTAAGGGTTTGCCTTTATTATTAAGTTTGAGTGCTTTGGGCTTTTTGTCTAGCAATTTGCCGGCCTTGGCTGAAACACTGCCTTTAGGAAATTCCAGTTCTCAAGAAGAAATGTTTCGAGATTCGCTGGCCTCAGAAGAAAGTATTTTAAGTGAAAAAACAGCGCTTACTTTATCTCCGATTAAATCTATACCGCCAGCTTGGACTACGAATGCTAATCCACAGCCCCTAACTCTGACGGGAGAAGAACTTGCAAATCGTCCACAACTCTCTACCTCTGCCGCTGATTTAACCCTAAATACGACTGAAAATCAAGAACTGCAAGCCGGTGTTCCTAATACTACAAGTTACGAAATTGCCCAAATTCGGCGTCCAGTTCGCGTCCCTGGTTCAAATTTTGTGGGGGCTGGTTTTAGTTTTGGTGCCGGTAGAGATGTCCTAGATTTTACGGTGTTTAGCAAATTTCAATTGTTACAATTTCCTGCGGATGATCCGATGGGCAGTTTATCGATTCGTCCTAGTATTGGGTTTGGTAGTCAGTTAGATATTCGTGTGCCGGTGACTATTGAACCAAGAATGCCTGTTTTTGATGTGGATGATCCGACAGAACGTTTATCACCTTTTGCCGGTTTGGGTGCAGCAATTACGGTGGATGATGGCGAAGCAGATTTTAATTTTATGCTTACCGGCGGTGTAGATTATCTGATAACTCGTCAATTAACACTCACTGGTATGGCAAATTTATTGTTTTTAAGTGATGTGACTTTAGAAGGTCAAGTGGGTATTGGCTATAATTTCTAACTTGGTTAGGATGGCGGGTATTTTGCCCGCCATACAGTTTATTTGCACATTTTAGATTTTCTTAAATGCCCATACTTTTAGCTAACTCCTATTGGTGCATCTAAAACTTTAGTAATGCGGTCGCGGGTTTCTTCTAAATGTGCTTGAGTATAGGAATCAAAATTTCCTCCTTTTGACATTGCGGTAGTCAGAACATCTCTCAACTGACGTAATTTAAATCGTGCTAAGGTACGAGCATCCTCTGGAGATTGAGTTTGATTGAGCACCATTGATGCCAAAATATCGAGATATTCTCGTTGTAAAGAACGTCGCAAACTGGAAATAGAAACCGGCTTCCCAGATATCACTTCAGTCCAAATGCCGGTGTGGAGGGTATCAAATACTTCTGGTAAGCTCAAAATTTGACCGGGTTGACCTTTTAATTCGGCATCTCGTAAGCGCGCTAAACGATTAGGAGACATTAAAGCGTGCAACACTAACCTTTGTAAAAAAGAGATTTGTTCGTAGATAGGATAATCTAATCGGGATGGTGTGGAATTTCCCCAATGTACCCACCGAGAAGGCGCCAAATTATTTAACAAATTTGGCGAAAAACTAAATACATCATCATTAAAAACATAGGTTTGTAAGGTAGCCAACGCTTGACGTTGTTTTGCTACGGGTACCGGCACAAAGGGAGGGCGACGGGCTGGATCGTCTTGGTGATTGCGTGTAAAAGATTGTCCGCCAACATATTGAGTTACCAAAAATGCCTGTTGTAAATAATAGCTAAAAACGGCATTAAATCCATCTCGCAATTCGCTAAAACTTTCAGGTTTAGCAGGATAATTTTTTTCCATTTTTGCCCACATTGCACGGGCATTATCCATTTGAAGTTGAGCATATTGCACAACATCTGAACTTAAATCAAAGCTTTGGGCGTAGGGGTTAATATCATCTATCCATACATCTTCATCGGTGGCATAAGCTAATTCTGGTTGGGCAGAAAGTTGGGCAATTTTTTCTAAATAAGGTTTTTCTTCTTGGGTAGTTTTGGCGGGGAATTGTTGATAACCATACATAATTGCCCACTCGTCATACATTCCAATAGTGGATGTATAATAGTCTCCTTGGGACTGACCAATGGGGGCTAAATTAACTGGAAAATAATCCATTACTGAGGAAACTAAGCCTTTTTCCTGAGTAGTTTCTTGGTTATTTAATTCTTCAGGTTTTAATAAAGTGCTAGCATGAAAATTATGCCGTAGTCCGAGAGTGTGACCAATTTCGTGAGCAATTAAAGAACGCACAAATTGATGCACATATTCTTTCATTTCGGGGCTATCGGGTGTGATATTATTGAGCAATGACATGGCTGTGGCACCGACGGCAAATTGATCGGCTGCTTGGAGTCCAAAGCATAAATCATAGCGGTGCATTGTTTGGTTTAGTTTGGAATTAAGAGGTTGATTTTTGCCATCTTTTTGTGGTAGATAACGAGCATAACTGCTGTAATTACAAAAATCTGAATTACCGGCAATTTGAGAGAAGAGAGATGTATTACCTTGGTTTTGTTCAACAAGGTTACTAAATTCTCTTTTTATGGAACGAACAAAGTTAGCATCAACGATGATATCGGCGTCGAGAATTTCGCCGGTGAGGGGGTTAACGCGGGATGGCCCAAGGGCAAAAGCGCCGTCTAGGGAGTTCATCCAGCGAATGGTGTTGTAACGAACATCCGAGGGGTTCCAGTCAGCGTCATCGGGCATTTGTTTAACTTCGATGGCGTTTAAAAAACCGGCTTTTTCATAGGCTTTATTCCACATTAAAACGCCTTGTTTAATGGCGTCGCGGTATTGAAGGGGAACGGCGTTATCTATCCAAAAGGTAATAGGTTTTTTGGGGGGCGATAGGAGGGCTTTGGGGTCTTGTTTTTCGAGGTTCCAACGGTTGATATAGCGAACAAAAGGGTCTTGGGTGTTTGTGCTGGAGAAGTCTTTATAAACTGTGTTGAAATAGCCTACTCTTTCGTCGGCGAAACGGGGCAGGTAGTTGTTGTTTTCTTGTATTTGTGAAAAGCTGTAGTGGGTTCTGAGGGTGAAGGCGCGGCTATCGGGTAAGGTTGGTAAATATGCGGTTTTTTCGCTACTATTGTCGGCGTTAAAACTGTAGACAGATTCGATTTCTAGGTTGAGAGGAAATGCTTTTGCGTTTCCAAAGTAGGATTTATTTGGGTCTAGTTGATAGGATGTACCAAGAACGCTTTGAAATAGGGAAGAAAGCCCTGGAAAGTCTTTTAGTAATAAGTCGCTTAAGTCAACAAGTAGGGTTTTGCGTTCGGGATGGATGCTTTTTATTGGAAGGGCTGAGAGTACGGAGTCGCTAAAGGAACGTTCTAAGGATCGGCGTTGAGGATCGTCTGGGTTGCTGCGAAAGTTGACGTTACGAACTACAAATTGTAGGTTTTTGTTGATGCGGCGGAAGTAAAATAAGTAGTCGCCTAAAGGCATTCCGCTATAGATTCCTCGTTCACCTATGCCAGATTCTAGGGTGATGGTACAGAGAAAGTTTTTTTCGAGTTGTTCGGGGGTAATTTCTGCTAAGATTTCGCCGGTTTCTTTGTTGTTATAAAGGGTGAAAAGTCCTGGTATTTTTTCGGTGTTTTGAGTTGTTTTATCGAAGGGGGAAAGTTGTGTTTCGTCTTGGTTTTCGTTGGCTATGAGGGTTGTTTTTGTAAGGGGTGATTTTTCTGTGCTGTAGGCTGGTATTGCTAGGAATAGGTTGTGGAGTAATATTGCTAAAAATAGGCCGTTGATTAGGAATGCGCCGATGGCGATGTGGATAGGTGTACGGTGGGATACGGACAACCGGCCAGGGTTATGTTTTTTAGTTTTATTGTTTTTGGAGTGTTTTTCTGAGGTTCTCCTTTGGGGGGGGCTGGCGTTGGGGTAGATTTTGAACATTTGGGCTGGCGTTCCTGGTTTTGCAGAAAATAGGGGTGTTTTTGGCCGGCTTTTCTACGGATTTTGGGGCGGAGGTACAGGGGAAGTAGGGTTTTTTGGATGCACCAGGGCCCGAAACAGCCGGTGAGTTTTTTTCTGATCCGATTGTGACAGAGAATGTTAGGTTTTTTGTCATCTTTCTAAAGAAATAGATTTTTTGTGGTATAGGGATGAGGCCGGTGCGGTTGGTAAGATTTGATGAGGCTGGTTAATTTTGTCGATTTATGCTGCCGGTTAGGAAAAATTTTTAATAAAAATTCGGCCTAAGTTTCTAGGCCGGGGTTATGGGAATTATCAAATTTTTTGTCTTTAATTTTTGCTAAACTTTCTTTAAATTTGATAATTTTTCATGGCCGGTTATTGCCTTGCGAAACTGTTTAGAACTTTGTCAAATTCAAAGCAACCTAATTGTTACTTGTATTAGGTTTTTATTGGGTTAAACTCAACTTACCACCTTTAATTAAAACGCCATAAATTGCCCAAATTGCCATTGCCCGCAAATAATGAGAAGCCCGAAAAGTACCGGCAGCCGTAATAGCTTCTGGTGTACGGAATTGCAGCCCATTTTCATACACTTGTTTTACCACCACCTCCGTAAGTTTAAAAGCTTCATCTTTCATCCCCATTTGCACCATAAAAGCAGCCAAACCAAAATTTATCCCCGTCCAAACTTCCAGGGGATGAGTTGCATCAGGATTCACCGGCCGGCCATCAATTTTGACACCATTTGCAGCCCCAAATTTACCTTCATTAAATTTTAAAAAACAAGCCTCATAAACTGTTTGCAAAGCACTTTCTGCACACTCACGGGGCACCACATCTTCTAGCCCCAATAATTGCGCGTAAAATTGCCCGCACATTTGGTCAGCCATCACAACTTCTGAGTTGCTTTCTGTGTCAAGATTATAATATTTGCCGTTCCAAAGTTTCTCTTGATAAAGCGGTTTTGCTTGGGCTAACCAAGACTGATATATTTCCATAGTTTCGGCAATATTACTATCAGAAAGTTCTGCCGATTTTTTCAACAACAAAATTTTGCCAATTTCAATGGCGGCTTGCAATGCTGCGATCCATAAACCACCGCAATAAGCGCTAATACCACTTAAACGCCAATCATCAAAGGTCTGATCTGGGGCACCACTATTTTCAGGGATACCATCATTATCAATATCAAAGGTTTTTAAGTAAGCGAGAGTTTGGGTAATAGCTGGCCAACATTCAGATAAAAATTCAATATCGTTACTGCCGGTAAAAAGATAGTCACGATAAACTTGCAACACAAAATCACAGGGTAAATCTTTCCAAAGGTTGCAATCTTGATAGCTAGTATAGTTGGTTTCTTCAAAAGGATGCTCATTTGGTGCGCCTAAATCGTGTGGAGTTGCTCCTTTGATTTTCCTTAAACCGGTAGATTTGTTATAGCCAATAAGGCGTTCTGTTGCATTATTATGGGGAATCGCGCGAGCAAAAGCAGAGATAACCGATTTTTCTAATTCTGGCCACAGCATCAGCAGGGCAAAAGAACCATACAGTCTGACATCGAGGCTTTCATACCAGCGATAGTCGATACATTCGAGAACTGCAAATTGACCTTTAGGGTCGCGTTCGTCTGCTGCTGTCCAGAGGGTTCCGCCGCCGGTGAGGGCGTAGAGTTCGTTAAATAAAGCCATTTTAAACCAGTCGGGCAGGTCGGGCTGATTAATGATTTGGTTTTGCCAAGCTTCGATGTTTTCTTTCCAGACATCCGAAAGTTTTAAAGCAGTCCGAACCATTGACCAAGTATTTTTGCCATCGCGGCCGAAAAAGTCTGTATAGCGACGATAGCGCCAGTTACCGGCCCCAAATTCAGTTACAGGTAAGTCCCAAGCTAAAATAAAGGGAATTTTGCGAGTTTTCCCTGGACGGAGGGTAAGGCGAATGGTTAACGCACAGGCGATCTGTTCGCTGGGGTCGGCGCGGGTTTCGTCTTGTTTGTCTGGTAGAGTACCGTCGGTTGCAAAGCTATTCCAAATTTCTGAACCATCACCGGCCGGGTTCCAGCGGGTGTGATAATAAACTTCGACTCCGGGGTTTGTGATGGTGGCGATGCAAAGCTGTCCGTCGCCTTCTTGGATGTCGTCGTGGATGCTAACGCGGTTCATTAGACAGCCGACTCGGTGGAAGTCTTCTCGCCATTCGTTAAAGTTGCCGGTACTTTGTCCCCAACTTGGTTGATATTCGTAAACTGGGCTACCATCATCTCGGACGCAAACTTGAGGCGTTTTAATTAGGTTTGTCCACCAGCCAACGGTATTTTGCCATGTCAGCATAATGCTGAGGGTGATTGGTTGGTCGGTGGGGTTGTGGGCTGTCCATTCAAAAATGGCGATGGGGTAGCTATTTTCTTGATATTTATCTGGCCAAATGGGAGAAAATTGTTCGCAGGTTAATTCAGTTTTAAAGATGTTTTCGTAGACAAACCAACTACGGGGATAAAGGGCGTGGTAGGTACCGGTGGTTTTGCCGTCGTCTGTAGTGGCTGGATACCAGTTCCAACTTTCCAGGGTGTCGTCTTCTGGTGGTTGGGTGGAGAGGGCGTAAGCTTGTTTTTGACCGGCTGTTTCTTCAAAAATGCTAAATTGGCAGGCTGGTAGGGTTTTGAATGTATGTTCGCCACCGTCTAAATGCCATAAATTAAAGTCGCCTCTGGACGACCGGCCTATACAACCGGCACCAAACCCTCCTAGGGGCATCCCATGCCAGGGGCCATCATCTAGGTTACTAGAATAGCGAACTGTGTAGGGTTTTTCCCAGCCTTTGCCGAGGGGCCGGTTCCAGGTACAGGAGGGGATTTGGGGAAGTGCGGGTTGTGGAATCATGCGGTAAATTTTATCAGGATTGCGACTGATATTTTATATTTAAAATTGGTAAGGTGGTTTTTTAAGCCAAATTTCCTAATGTTCAGCTTATAGCAAATTCCATAAATCTAACAAAAAAGTTAATGATTTATTGGCGGCTATCTACTGTTGAAAAACTCAAATTTGATAAGGAAAATTAAAGTTTGGTTTAGCGCTAAAGTTATACGTTTTTTAGTTTAGTTTTAGCGCTAGTCTAATTTGGAGTTGTTTAGTATTTTTTTATCAACAACACCCACCACCCACATAATGCCAGGTTGAATCAGTAATTAAGATTTCTTCTGGTCTATCTTTTGCTAAATTATTGGCGGTTTTATCACAAACGGCAGCGGGAATACCGCGTTGGAGAACATGACCTTTTTTGTCATCAAAATAATCTTGAGTGCCGGTATAAATAGCTGTTTTGCCGGTGAATACACAAGCGCCATCGGGGGGAATTGGTACTTTAAAGGAAACACTATCTAAACTTTCTAAAAGCAAGTTATTTTCAATTTGATACGTTTGCTTGTCCAGAAGCCTATAAGGACGTTTGGCGCGAATTTCTACTTGTCCAAAACCTACTCCAATAATACGTCCAATATACTCATCATAAGTCAACGCCCCTGACAAACACATAGCCCTTAAACGTTCATCTTTTTGTAAATTTTCAGGGATAGAACGAGTAGCAATAGGGTCACTCATTAATAACCTACCACCAGGTTTTAAAACTCGATAAACTTCTTGTAATGCTTTTGTTAAATCTTCTGGTTCAAAAATATTAAATAAACAATTTTGCGCTACCACATCCACAGAAGCGTCAGCCACCGGCAAACTAAAGGCATCTCCTTCTTTAATTTCCACAAAACTTGGATCAAACCAGCTATTTTTTTGGGCCGCAATTTCTAAGTTTTTCCTAGCAGCTTCCCGCATAGACGGAACGGGTTCTACAGCAATTATTCCCCCTTTTTGGCGGCTAAAATAAGCAAATTGTAAGGCTTCTAAACCCCCACCCACACCAACATATAAAACCCTAGGGTTGCCCATAAGTTCGGCGGGGTGAACAGTAGTACCACAACCATAATTCATATCCTGCATTTGTTGAGGAATATTTAGCCCGGGAAGCACCATAGGTGTACTTTGCACACAACACAGCCCCACCTCTGGAGTTTCGGCAACTTCGGCATAAAATTCAGCAGTCGTTTTCAGATAACTCATCAGTTTATTTCCTCACAAAAATTTAAGCACAACTTTTTCTTATATCATAAAATAACAAGCAATATATTTTTTTGCTAGTATAAAAAATACAGAAACTTTTGTAGCCATCTCATTAAGCATCTTCGGTTCCTTATTATATGATGTGGTTTAATAATAAAACCCTCATTGGTTACAAAAGATTTATTTCTACTTTAATCAATGCAAATAATTAGGAGAAAAAACTATGGGTTTAGGAATGTTAGTAAATGGAAAATGGTTAACAAAACGCGAACAAGAAGATGAGAAAGGCAGTTTTGTAAGACCGGCTACCACTTTTCGTAATCAAGCCATACCAGAATCAGGACGTTATCATCTCTATGTTTCGTTAGCCTGTCCTTGGGCTCATCGTACGTTAATTATGCGAAAATTAAAAGGGTTAGAAGATGCCATTTCTCTGTCAATTGTTGACCCCCACATGGGAGATGAAGGGTGGAGTTTTTCCGAGTTTCTTGGGTGCATTCCCGATAGCATAAATCATGCCCAATTTTTGCGAGAAGTTTATGTAAAAGCTGATGAAAATTTTACAGGACGCGTGACTGTGCCGGTGCTTTGGGATAAAAAAAATAATACCATTGTTAATAATGAATCCCGCGAAATTATGCGGATGTTTGATATCGGCTTTCAGGAAATAGCCAAAAATTCAATTAGTTTTTACCCGGATGATTTACGAGATAAAATTGACCAGACAATTGAGCAAATTTATCAGCCGATTAATAATGGTGTTTATCGGGCCGGTTTTGCCACAACCCAAACTGCTTATGAGGAAGCAGTTACCGCTTTATTTGATGCTTTTAATTATTGGGAAGAAGTGTTAGGAAATCAGCGTTATTTATGTGGTAATGTAATTACAGAGGCGGACTGGTGTATGTTTACAACATTGCTGCGTTTTGATGCCGTTTATTATGTTCATTTTAAGTGTAACCTCCGCCATCTTTGGGATTATCCGAATTTGTGGAATTATCTTAAGGACTTGTATCAACAGCCCGGTGTCAAAGAAACTTGTAATATGGAGCATATCAAGATTCATTATTACACCAGTCATCCGAATGTAAATCCTTCTGGTATTATTCCAAAAGGGCCTTTTATTGATTTAGATTCACCCCATAACAGGAATTAATGTTGTTAGTAAAAACCAACAGGAATTGGTTTGGTGGGAGAACATCGGTGAACCCACCCTTACTTTGTTTACTATTAGCCGATACCCCAACTATTTACATTTATTCCAAATCGAAAAATCTCTTTTCAAAATATCTATTATAAAGCTTTAATATAGATGATGCGCCCTTAGTCGTTAATCATCCCTTTTCCACCCAAAGAGACACCCTCACAACTGTCTAAAATTCAATTAAAAATTCTTAATCTAATTGCCACCCCAAAAACCCCTAGGATAAAACAACAGACCAATCCAACTCTTAAATATAAAAAGTGAGATAAATGTCTTCTGAAATAAACCCCTTATCCGCCCTAAATTTTACATTATATATAAATACCAACGGCCAAATTCCCGAAGAATACCAAGGAAAAGCTGGAATTTACGCAATATTTGACCAAAACCAAATTCTGCAATATATAGGTTATTCTCGCGACATATATCTCAGCATCAAGCAGCACTTAGTGAGGCAAACCGACAAATGTCACTGGCTAAAAATCCAAACAACCGACCGGCCTAGCCGTACCCAACTAGAAAACATCCGCAACGCATGGATAGCAGAAACCGGCACCACCCCACCCGGAAATGGCCCAGACGAACCCAACTGGACACAACCCATCGACATTAAAACTCAACTTACCAGCGAAGAAAAACAAGCCTTAGAAAAAGCAGCCGGTCAAGAACTAGAACAAACAAAAATTCTCAAAAAAGCAGCCCGTCGCGTCGAAAATGACATCCTCACCAGCCTACAAAGCAGAGGGTTGCAAACAGAAATACGCTTTAACCCCAAACTCAAAGAAACTGGTTTGCTTGATTTAAAATAACTTCACCTTTACATTTTCTAGGCCGGTTTGCATAAAAATGTTGTCTCCATACAGGTTTTTCCTGTTATCTCCATTTCCATTGATTTCACCGGCCCTAAATTCTGAACACCTACAGTCTGCCGGCGTTTTTGTTAGTTTATTGCGTAGTTCTTACTTATCGAATCAATGACATCATGACGATAGCATCGGTGTCAACCCCTTTCCTCTTTAAAATCCGGGGCCGGTTTAAACAATTAAATAGTTTTGTCTTTTTCCTTTGCTTATTGTTGATGGCAATTTTTTATTTGTTTAGTCTATTTTTTTAATTTTTGTCAATAGTTATTTCCACCTAAATTTACTATTTTTACGAAAAAAATTTACATTTACGACATCTCTTATCACCTCCCTAAAGACTGAAAGATAATGTTTCTAAAGGCAGAAAAAATCGGCAATATTCAGCTTGACGTGGGAACTTACGGCCGTACTGCTTGATCAATATAAATTACAGGGGTACCTTAAAATTTAATCTACCAAAGCTCATGTCACAACAAAGCAGCCACAATAACGATATTTTAACTGGAAAAATAGATGCAAATATTCTTATTGGAGAAAGTGGCAACGATATCTTACTCGGCTTAGCCAATGACGATCTATTGTTTGGAAATGCAGACAATGACCTAGTATTTGGCAACACCGGCAACGATACCCTACGAGGAGGAAAGGGAAAAGACCTATTACAAGGAGGCGCTGAGGATGATCAAGTCTCTGGAGATTTAGGTAATGATACAGTTAAAGGTGAACTAGGCAACGATACCCTCTTGGGTGGATCTTCTGACGGCAGCAATAATGACAGTAACGGATCTGATGTCTTGATGGGGGGTGCCGGTGATGATTTAATTTTTGGTAACAGTGGAGAAGATCAGCTTTTCGGAAACACCGGTTCGGATACCCTAGCCGGCGGAAAAGGCAACGACACCATACACGGTGGAGTCGGTAACGATATCTTATCAGGAGATATGGGAGATGACCGGCTTGTTGGCGACTTAGGGGCAGATACCCTTACCGGCGCAGAGGGGAATGATACATTTGTAATTGGTTTACGCAAAGATATCTCAGGAATCTTATCAACAGGCGGAGCTTCAATAGAGGAACAGGATTATATCACAGACTTTGTTAAAGGTACTGATAAAATTGAAATCCTTGGTGGATTAACATTTGAGCAATTAAACATTTTTGCCGGCACTGGCGAGTATGCTGGATTTAGCATTATTCAAGAAACAGCCACAAACCAGTATTTAGCAATTTTACGGGGCATAGGATCGGCTACCATTGAGCGTAGTGATTTTGTTGGCTTAGCAACTTCAACACCGACACCGGCACCAACACCAACACCGACACCAGATCTCACACCAACACCGGCACCAGATCCCACACCAACACCGGCACCAACACCCGAAAAAAACACACCAACTGCCGGCACTATTACATCTCAAACAGCCACCCAAAATACAGCATTTAATTTTGTCATTCCAGCCGGCACTTTTACAGATATCGATGAAGGAGACACCCTAACTTATAGTGCAACTCTTGCAGATGGAACAGCATTACCTTCGTGGCTACAATTTAATGCAGCTTCTCAGACATTTAGTGGAACTCCAGCTAATGAAAATCTCGGCACATTAATTGTAAAAGTCACAGCAACAGACACCAGTAATGCTTCAGTATCAAGCAATTTTGATATTGTGGTAGCTAATGTCAATGATGCCCCAATTTTAACAGCAACTCCAATCACCCTCACTGCTATTGATGAAGATGCCACAACAAATAACGGGGATGCAGTTGATATTAATGGCATAACATCACTTATTAATGATGTTGATGTTGGTGCTGTTAAGGGTATTGCTGTAACGGGAGTTGATAATACTAATGGAAAATGGCAATACAGCATTGATAGTGGTACTAGCTGGAATGATTTTTCAGGTACTACCGGAAGCATTGTAGCTATTTCTACAACGGCACGACTATTAACGGCTTCTGCTACTAATAAAATTCGATTTGTTCCGAATGCTAATTATAACGGCAGTTCGGGAAATATTACTTTCCGTGCTTGGGATACTACGAGTG
This sequence comes from Halomicronema sp., assembly GCA_036704045.1. GTDB lineage: Bacteria > Cyanobacteriota > Cyanobacteriia > Cyanobacteriales > Oscillatoriaceae > Ancylothrix. Next base: position 174,613 of record DATNQM010000022.1, read on the forward strand.
GGATAGATGGAGGTGTAGCTGATATTTCCTTAAATGGTGGAATAACGGCATTTAGTAACACTACAACTACGGCAAGTTTGACTGTTAATGGTGTTAATGATGGGTCGGTGGTGGCTGTGGATGATCCCCTACCAGATGCCACAGTTTTGTTGAAAACAGGAATTTTAATTCAAGCCTCAACTTTAGTGGCAAATGATACCGACCTAGAAAACAATACCTTAACGGTAATAAGTGTTTCTAATCCCACAAATGGCAGTGTATCTCTGACAAATGGGGTAATAAAATTTAATCCCACAGCTACAGGTAGCGCGTCTTTTACTTACACAGTATCCGATGGAAATGGGGGGAGTGCTTCGGCAAAGGCAAGTCTAAATATTACTTCTGTTAATGCGGTGAATTTGAGTAATATTGTATCGGGGACGAATTTGCCGGTTGGGGCGAAGGGTTTTGTACTTAATGGCGAGGCGGCTAGTGACAATAGCGGCGTGTCTGTCAGCAGTGCAGGAGATGTCAACGGTGATGGTTTGGCTGATTTAATTGTTGGTGCTTCTGGTAATGCTGTCGGCAAGTCATACCTGGTGTTTGGCAAAACAGACACTACGTCCATTAATTTCAGTTCTCTCGGTACTGGTGGTTTTATCATTAATGGCGAGGGGGCTTTTGACAGGAGCGGCGGCAGTGTCAGCACTGCAGGTGATGTCAACGGCGATGGTTTGGCTGATTTAATTGTTGCTTCTCCCCTTGCTGATCCTGCTTCTGGTACTTATGCCGGCAAGTCTTACGTTGTGTTTGGCAAAACAGACACGAATGCAATTAATTTAAGCTCTCTCGGTACCGCCGGTTTTACTATCACTGGTGAGGCAGAGCGTGACAATAGCGGCACATCAGTCAGTAGTGCAGGAGATGTCAACGGTGATGGTTTGGCTGATTTAATTGTTGGTTCTCCCTTTGCTGATCCTGCTCTTCTTGATCGTGCCGGCAAGTCATACCTGGTGTTTGGCAAAACAGACACGAATGCAATTAATTTAAATTCACTCGGTACTAGTGGTTTTATCATCAATGGTAAGGCGACTGATGACTATAGCGGCTTTTCTGTCAGTAATGCAGGCGATGTCAACGGTGATGGTTTGGCTGATTTAATTGTTGGTTCTCCCTTTGCTGATCCTGCTCTTCTTGATCGTGCCGGCAAGTCATACCTGGTGTTTGGTAAAGCAGACACTAATGCAATTAATTTAAGCTCTCTGGGTACTGGTGGTTTTATCATCAATGGTGAGGCGGCTTTTGACAATAGCGGCCGGAGTGTCAGCAGTGCAGGAGATGTCAACGGTGATGGTTTGGCTGATTTAATTGTTGGTTCTCCCTTTGCTTCTCCTGCTTCTGGTAGTGGTGCCGGCAAGTCTTACGTGGTGTTTGGCAAAACAGACACTAATGCAATTAATTTAAGTTCTCTAGGTACTGGTGGTTTTATCCTCAATGGTGAGGCGGCTGGTGGCTTTAGCGGGTATTCTGTCAGCAGTGCAGGAGATGTCAACGGTGATGGTTTGGCTGATTTAATTGTTGGTTCTCTCCAAGCTGATACTGCTTCTGGTTTTGATGTCGGCAAGTCATACCTGGTGTTTGGCAAAACAGACACTAATGCAATTAATTTAAGTTCTCTGGGTACTGGTGGTTTTATCATCAATGGTGAGGCGGCTTTTGACAATAGCGGCGGCAGTGTCACCAGTGCAGGCGATATCAACGGTGATGGTTTGGCTGATTTAATGGTTGGTGCTCGCCATGCTGATCCTGCTTCTGTTGAGAATGCCGGCAAGTCTTACGTCATTTTTGGTGGAGACTTCACCGGCGCCGTCACTTCTCTCGGTACCGATCTTGGGGATACGCTCACCGGCACCTCCGTTAATCAAGCTTTAGTTGGTGCAGCAGGCGATGATATTCTCAGCGATGGGGGTTTCAACAATATCCTGATGTATGGTGGTGCAGGAGATGATTCTATCAGTATCAACAATGCTAATTTCCGCCGCTTAGATGGTGGTTTAGGAAATGATACTTTGCTGTTAGCAGGCACCGGCATAACTTTAGACCTCACCGGCACGCCCGATAACACCAAAATCGTCTCTTTTGAAACTATCGATTTAACCGGCACCGGCAATAACACCCTAACTTTAAGTCATGGTTCTCTGTTGAATTTAGTTGAAGAAACTCGCGCGAATGGTGGTTTCAACCGTTTAACAGTGCGTGGTGATACCGGAGATATTATCACTGCCAATTTAACCGGCTTTGGTTTCACCAGCAGCGTTGGTGCAACTGAAACCACCTACACTAAAGGCAGTTTGCAGTTAGTTGTGGAAAACGATATCACTCAAACCGCTATTACAGTTTAATCTCAACAACCGGCTTTTTTACTTGTAAGTAAACCTTTGAAAAAGCCGGTTTCTCTCCTCAAATTTTGTGAATCAAAAAAACCCTACTTTCAAATTTTGCCAATCAAAAAAACCCTACTTTCTGTCAAAAATAGCTTGACAACAAGCTTGCCAGTATGATATACTAAAATGGATAAGGAAGAACTATCACAAAATAAAATAAGTAACAAAACATTAAAAACCGGGTTTCGTCAAAGTTACCCGGTTTCTCGTATAAAAGCCAACCAGCATTAGACCGCAGCCCCAGAAGTAGAAGCAGCCAAAGCCTCCAACTGCTCCTGCTGATCTTGAGTAATACAAGACTGGATAATATGGTCAATATCACCCTCCAGAGCCGGAGTCAGCGTAAAATTCTCACCAAGTCGGTGATCAGTTACCCGATTATCCTTGTAATTATAAGTACGAATCTTTTCCGAGCGAGAACCCGTACCCACCTGAGAACGACGCATTGAAGTAATCGCTTCTTGTTGCTCACGCAACTTCATTTCATAAAGCTTAGCTCGCAAAATCTGCATAGCCCGCTCCTTGTTTTGAAGTTGAGAACGCTCCTCAGTACAAAAAATCCGAATACCCGTCGGCTTGTGAAATAAATCAGCAGCAGTCTCAACCTTGTTCACATTTTGACCACCGGCCCCACCACTTCGAGCCGTAGACATCTCAATATCCTTCGGGTCAATATGGATCTCAACATCATCAACCTCCGGCATCACCGCCACCGTAGCCGTAGACGTATGAACCCGTCCCCCAGCCTCCGTAGCCGGCACCCGCTGCACGCGATGCACACCAGCCTCAAACTTCAGCTTACTGTACACACTATCCCCTTGAATTTCCAGCACAGCCTCCTTAAAACCGCCCATCTCAGCCGGAGACTCACTAACCAACTTCACCCGCCAATTTTGACCCTCAGCATAACGAGAATACATCCGCACTAAGTCGCCAGCCCAAATACTAGCCTCATCCCCACCAGTACCGGCGCGAATTTCTAGCATAATATTCTTCTCATCATTAGGATCTTTAGGCAGCAAAAGCACCTTCAACCGGCGCTCCAAATCCTGAATTTGCTCCTCTAACTCTTGCACTTCCAAAGCAGCCATTTCTTGAAACTCAGGGTCAGAAGCCGACTCCTTCAAAACCTGCTTAGCACCGATCAACTGCTCAGTCGCAATCTTCCACTCATCATAAGCATTCACCACAGCCTCCAGCGAAGAACGAGCCTTCGCCACCCGCTGGAACTCCCCCGGATCTGTCGCAATATCCGGGTCAGCCATCCGCCTCGTCAACTCATTAAAAGTCTGCTCCACAGAGCGTAACTTTTCCAACAAATAAGCTTCAGCCATTTCTCTCAGCCCTCGCTCTTCTCTAAAAAATCTAAAAACATCAAAAAAACCATTCAACACACAGACAACCCATACACTTGATCTGCGTGCATCTGCGGTTAAATAAAAAACCCACAGACATTAAAAAACAAATATCCACAACTAAACCAAAATAGGCCGCGTGGCTGAAAAACCCCTTGCGGCCTTGCTCGACGAGCTGAGAGAAACGCTACTTTTTCTTAGCGCCGCCGGCACCACCCATACCATACTTACGGCGGAAACGTTCCACACGACCCTCAGTATCAATAATTTTCTGAGTGCCGGTATAAAAAGGATGATTACCAGACCAAACATCAACACTAATCTCAGGTTTGGTAGAGCCAACCGTCATCACTAGCTCACCATTGCAATAAACTTTAGCTTCCGGGTACCACTTCGGGTGAATATCAGATTTAGGCATTGTTTTTTACTCTGTTCTCGTGCAAATCCTACTACTATTTTGTCGCCCCAGACTTATAGGGTCATCCATTTGGGGCAATCATACCAAAACTTCCCAAAAAAAACGTCTTAACGTTTCGAGTATTGAGGAGCCTTACGAGCCTTCCGTAAACCGTATTTTCTCCGCTCTTTAGCACGGGGGTCACGGGTCAAATAACCTTCGGTTTTCAAAGGTGATCTGTTATCGGGGTCAAGCTGGCACAAAGCACGAGCCACACCCAAACGAATTGATTCAGCTTGGCCGGTTAAACCACCACCTATAGCTTTCACCAAAATGTCATATTCAGCTTCCAAGCCCAAAGTTTCCAAAGGAGCTTTAGCACTAGAAATATAACCGGCATTAAATTGCAAATATAAATCGCCATCACGGCCATTAATAATTAGCTTGCCGGTACCTGGAACCAGACGCACAGAAGCAATAGAAGACTTCCGACGACCAGTTCCCCAGTAAACAGCGCGTCCGCTTTGATCTTTTGCCTGCATTAGTCTTGACCTCCAGGAATTGTATTAATTGTCAAAGTTTCAGGTTGTTGGGCATTGTGGGGGTGGTTGGGGCCTTTATAGACTTTCAATTTCGTGAACAGTTGGCGACCCAAGCTATTTTTAGGTAACATCCCCTTAACAGCCGCTTCAATAATGCGCTCTGGGATACGCGCCTGTAGTTGAGAGAAAGTTTCGGTTTTCATCCCACCCGGTCTGCCAGAGTTACGACGATAGAGTTTTTGAGAACGTTTTTTGCCGGTTACATCGATTTTTTCCGCATTAACCACAATCACAAAATCGCCCACATCCATGTGGGGAGTAAAGGTGGGTTTATTTTTGCCCCGCAAAATCATAGCAATTTCCGAAGCCAGCCGCCCCAAACGCTGGTCGGCAGCATCGACAATGTACCACTTTTGTTCAAGGGTACTTTGAGAAGGTAGGAAAGTTTTATTTGAGGTCATTTGTCGGGTTTCCTTGTTGGGTAATCGGTAATGGATAATAGATAGATAATTACCCTTTACCAATAGTAAATTTAGGCATCGAGTCGTACCAGATTTCAGACGAGAAAGGAAAGTCTGGATAAGTGACTCTCAGCAAACATAAACCGCACGCAGGAGCAGCGTATTTTACTTCTTCTCGGCGTTCAGCCATCCACAAATCACGAAAATTTTCTAAACTTCGCTCTTTGCGGCCTACTTGAACTAACATCCCCACCAGCAAGCGCATCATTCCATACAGAAAACCATTAGCCTGTACTTCAATATGAACAAATGGCCCTTCTCTGTAGGATATCGCTTCTTGAACTTCAACCCAAGAGTGTTTGCGTTTACTGCCGGCCCGGTGAAAAGCCGCCAAGTGGTGATGGCCTAAAAGTTCGTTCAACGCCCTTTGGATGAGGTTTTCATCCAGAGGTGCGTGATAATAGTGCCAAGTCCAGGGCTTCACAAACAAATTAGGTTGAGGGTCTGTATAGAGGCTATAACGGTAGCGGCGGGAAATTGCCGAGAAACGAGCGTGCCATTCTGGATTAACCTCAGCGGAGGCTCGGACTAAAATATCCTTTGGCAGACGGTTATTGAGAACGGCCGCCCAGCGATGACCAGGGATAGGGCCGGTGGTATCAAAGTGAGCCACTTGTGCAGCTGCATGAACCCCAGTATCTGTGCGACCGGCAGCGTGGAGAGTCACCGGTCGGTTCTCAATGACTTGCAAGACTTTTTCAATTTCTTCTTGCACAGTCCGCTGATTATTAGCTTGGCGCTGCCAGCCAAAAAAATCAGTTCCTTGATATTGAAGTACCAGAGCAATGCGCTTCGAGTTCGCTCTTTCTGTTCCGCTGTCCATGTTATTTTGCCGGTGTTTCGGGTAACAGCTTCAGAAAAAATCCGTTACCGCAAAAATACGACTTTTGTTTAGAGCAGTTCAATAATTGCCATTTCGGCATTATCACCCCGTCTAGGCATGGTGCGTAAAATTCTCGTATAGCCACCATTCCGGTTTCCATAGCGTTCCCCAACCTGCTCAAAAAGGGCATGAACAAGTTGTTTATCGTAGATAAAACCAATCGCTCTACGACGAGCAGCCAGAGTACCTAGTTTGGCCAAGGTGATGATCCGGTCAGCTTCTTCGCGAACTGCACGAGCACGAGCTTTAGTAGTCGTGATCCGACCATGACGAATCAATTCAGTAGTCAGCGCTCTTACTAAAGCTTTACGCTGATCTGCGGGTTTACTTAGTTGGTGAATTCTACAACCGTGACGCATAATTGAGTCAAAAAAAAATGAACAACGAACAAACTTACGAAAAAAAGAGGAAGCCTAAATTTTTTAAGGGTAGTGCTGTGGGAAATTTACACTTCACACTTGTTAACCTTGTTTAGCGGATTTTTCTTTGGGAAGAGTAATTCCCAAACGCTTTTGCAAAGCTTCAATCACTTCTTCTGCGGACTTGAGACCAAAGTTTTTGATCTCCAGTAAATCTTCTTGAGTGTAGTCCAGCAAATCGGCAACAGAGTTAATTTGCGCTCGTTTGAGGCAGTTATAAGCTCGTACAGAAAGCTGTAATTCTTCAATCGGTATTTGACTGGTAGGATCTTCGCTATAGTCGTCTGATTTATCGAGAGTTTCGAGATTGATATCCTTAAGCGGGCTGAACAAATCTACCAAGATATTAGCGGCTTGCGAGATCGCTTCTTGCGGTGAAATGCTGCCATTTGTCCAGATATCCATAATTAAGCGGTCTTTTTCAATAGAACCACCTATGCGGGCATCTTCTACACTGTAGTTGACTTTGCGAACTGGCATAAAAATTGCATCAATTTGCAAAAAGTCAATAGCTCCGCTATCATCACGGCTTTTGTCAATAGCTCGATATCCCCGACCTTTTTCGATCCGGAATTCCATTTCCAGTCGGCTACCTTCCGCGAGAGTAGCAACATACTGGCTTGGATCGACCACCTGGACTTCAGGCGGCAAATCAAACTGAGCGGCTGCAACGGTTGTGGGCCCATCTGCTACAAAGCGGCCAATTTGGGGCTGTGAAGAACTACTCCTTAAAACGATCTCCTTCATATTCAGAAGAATCTCTAGGACATCTTCGCGTACCCCCGAAATAGTGGCAAACTCGTGAGTAACACCGGCAATCCGAACCGCCGTCACCGCTGCACCTTCCAAGTTAGACAGCAGAACGCGCCGCAGGGCATTGCCTACTGTCGTTCCCTGGCCCCGATCCAGAGGCTCGATAACAAATTTTCCGTATTGCCCCTGGTTTCTTTCGGTAATGGATTCTACACACTCAATCTGAAACTGCGCCACGGCTCTCCCTCCCTTATCCTTGATGCAAAGAAAGGCTTTTGATAGCCTCCCATGCGCTAACATACTGACTCGATACAAGCGAAACTCATGTAGAGCCGCCTAAACAGTTCGCGTCTGTTGTCTAAACGCGCCGCCGCTTAGGCGGACGGCAACCGTTATGAGGAATAGGGGTAATATCCCGAATCAGCGTAATTTCCAAACCGGCCCCTTGCAACGCCCGGATTGCTGTTTCCCGGCCTGCTCCTGGCCCTGTGACCATAACTTCTACCTGGCGCATTCCTTGGTCATTCGCACGGCGACCGGCACTTTCTGCTGCGGTTTGAGCGGCAAAAGGCGTACCTTTTTTCGCTCCTTTGAACCCAGAAGAACCAGCACTTGCCCACGAAATTACCTCACCGTTTTGGTCGGTAATAGTAACAATCGTGTTGTTAAAGGTAGACTGAATGTACGCCATACCATTTGGTACATTCCGTTTTTGTTTCTTACTCGTCGATTTTTTGGGTGTTTGTCGCGCCATATTGCGTTTATGAGACTTTGAGAGAGGTGAATTTTAACCTTGAATATCCGCTCAATTATTTCTTGGCTGCGGCTTTTTTCTTACCAGCAACGGTTCTTCTCACACCTCGACGGGTGCGAGCATTTGTCCGAGTTCTTTGACCTCGTACGGGTAATCCCAAACGATGTCTCCGTCCCCGATAGGTGCCGATATCCATCAGCCGTTTAATGTTCATCGACTCCCAGCGGCGCAAGTCGCCTTCTACCTGATAGTCGCTTTCAACAGCCTCCCGTAAGGCGGCCAAATCTGCATCAGTGAGATCCTTAACGCGGGTGTCTGGATTTACCCCTGTGCTTGCTAAAATTCTCTTGGACAATGACAGTCCGATTCCATAGATGTAGGTCAGACCAATTTCGACGCGCTTATCGCGTGGTAGGTCTACCCCGGCAATCCGTGCCACTATTGTTTCCCCCTAGTTTTTTCTGGTTTTGGCTTTTCTTGAATTGAAACAGATGCCAGAAACTGGCATCTGGCGAGCGAACCGTTGGAGTTTTAACTAACCTTGACGTTGTTTGTGTTTCGGGTTAGAACAAATAACCATCACCCGACCGCGCCGGCGGATGACACGGCATTTTTCACAGATTTTTTTGACAGATGCTCTAACTTTCATGCCTTTTTTGGCAGCACTACAAACGTAATATTATAACAATTTTTGCAGAATTTGCAAAAAACTCAGTCTGATTTTTTCTACTGAGTTTTAAACGTTTTATGTAAACCTATTTCTTGCGAAGCCGGTAAGTAATTCTACCCTTAGTCAAGTCATAGGGAGTTAGCTCGACTTTTACTCGGTCTCCTGGCAAAATTTTGATGTAATTACGCCGGATTTTCCCCGAAATATGAGCCAAAACGTTAAAACCATTGTCTAGGTCTACCCTAAACATTGCATTTGGCAATGATTCGGTGACCGTTCCTTCCATTTCAATCAAATCTTGCTTAGACAAGTGATACTTTCCTCAACTCAACAGAACTCTATAGAAGCACAGACTATCAGCCACCACAAAGGATAACTTTTAAAACCTGTCCGGCTTTACATATCTTAGCAAAGGGTTTGCCCCACAAAGGTTGAGACAACCACCTAGGGTTGCCCCAACTCGGCTAAAACAATGACATTGTTAATCAAAGCTGAGAGGTGGATTTTTGCAAGGAACTACCCGCCTAGGGGTTGGGATCAGCAAACTCAAAGGCTAAAGCGCAGCGACGGCTAAAGATGAAGCATCATGAAGTAACCAAAAAAGCAATATCAAAAAGTCAAAAACTAATAAATTAGTCTTGAATAAATTTATGCAGTTGAGCGGTCACTTCATCCATAGGTTGGTCACCATTAACAACAACCAACTGCTGACGCTCAGTGTAGTAATCAATAAGTGGAGCAGTTTGATTTCGATAAACTACCAAACGTCGGCGAATAGTCTCTTCGTTATCATCGCTGCGGCCTTGTTGTTGACCTCGTAAAACGAGACGAGCAATCAAAACCTCATCGGCTACATCCAAATTCACCACACGGTCACAACCTTGATTTATTTCAAGCAATAATTCATCAAGAAACCCAGCCTGATTAACATTGCGAGGAAACCCATCTAAAATCCAACCGGCTTTAGTATCTGGCTGCGAAAGTCGTTCCCGTACCATATCCAAAATCAAGGCATCAGGAACTAACTCACCGCGATCCATATAGCCTTTTGCCTTTTCTCCCAGGGAAGTATTTTGGGCTACATTAGCCCTTAACATATCGCCGGTAGAAATATGAGCAAGGCCAAAAGATTGAGCCAGCTTAACAGCTTGAGTGCCTTTACCGGCACCAGGTGGGCCTAAAAAAATCAATCGCGTCACTACTGCTTCACCATTCCTTCGTAGCGCTGAGAAATCACATAAGTCTGAATTTGTTTTGCCGTATCAATGGCCACACCGACCAATATCAACAGTGAAGTTGCACCCAGTCCTTGAAACGTTTGTACACGAGTTGCACTTTCTACAGCCGTTGGAACAATTGCCACCATGCCTAGGAAAATAGCACCCAAAAATGTAAGGCGATTCAAAACTCTCTCCACATATTCACTGGTTGCCCTTCCGGGGCGAATACCGGGGATACTAGCGCCCATTTTTTTCAAATTTTGGGACATATCAACCGGATTCACAATCAGAGAAGCATAGAAATAGCTGAAAAACAAAATCAAAGTCAAATAAAAAGCTACATAAAGCCAGGGTGTAGGACCGCTGGGGCTTAAGTAGCTTGCCACTTGAACTAAAATCGGGTTGCGGGTGAACTGAGCCAAAGAGTAGGGTAAAACTAAGACGGCCGAAGCAAAAATAATTGGCATAACGCCCCCTTGGTTGAGGCGTAAAGGCAGATAGCTTTTTGTTTCGCGCAAAAGTTTGCGACCTACTTGCCGACGGGCTGAAATGATTGGAATACGGCGAGTGCCTTCTTGTACAAAGACAATGCCGACAATCATAATCAAGAAAACTATCAGCAGGATAATTACGCCACCAACGACTTCTCGGTTACCGCTTTGAGCATTTTGTTGAGCAAGTTCAAAGGTTTGTCCCAAAGAGCGGGGTAAGACGGCCACAATGTTAAGGAAGATTAACAAAGAGGCACCGTTACCAATTCCCCGTTCTGTGATCAGTTCCGATACCCACATCACAAACATAGATCCGGCGGTCAGGGCAAGGACGGTTTCAACAATAAAAACTGGCCCTGGTGTTACGGCTGCTTGGGAATTGGCAATCCACAAAGCGATGCCGGTGCTTTGAATAATTGCCCAGCCTAGCGCTATATATCGGGTGTATTGAGATAGTTTGCGGCGACCGGCTTCCCCTTCATTTTTCTGTAAATCCTCTAGCTGAGGGATTGCAGCAGTCATTAGTTGGATAATGATCGATGCGTTAATGTAGGGCAAAATACCCAACGCAAAAATTCCCAGGGTACGAATTCCGCCCCCAGAGAAAAAGTCCAAAAAGCCAATTAAAGGGCTATTTTGGATATTGGCTTGGAATGCAGCCCGGTCTACCCCTGGTACTGGTAAAAAAATTCCCAAGCGCACTAAAAGCAGAAGACCAATTGTGACAAGTAGCCGGCCTCGGAGGCCAGCCGCTTGAGCCATCTGCATGAAGGTTTCTTGAGCGGTTGGAGCTTTATCTCGACTGACGACCATGCAGGCGTACCTCTATTAATTTTAGATTTTAGATTTTAGCGGCCCAGATTTGAAAACAAATTTAGAGTCTAAAATCTAATCTTTGCTATTTTAGATTTTAGATTTGAAAACAAATTTAGAGCCTAAAATCTAAAATCTAATTTTTGCTATTGAGGAGTGGTTTCTGGCAGATTAAGTGAATTTGCAAAGAGGATAAATAACTTTCTCTTGGCTAGTTGGTCTTTTTTAAAAGACTAACTATTGCTTATTCTCTGCCGGTAATGACAAAGCAACTTCCACCAGCAGCTTCTATTTTGGTGCGGGCTGAAGCAGTAAAAGCTGACGCTTTGACATTCAGGGCGACGTTAATCTCGCCATTTCCTAATATTTTCAGAGGATTTTTGTTGTTGCCGGTGACTATGCCTGCTTCTTTGAGAGAAGCTAGGGTAACTTCAGAGTTGGCAGGCATTGAGGCCAACTTAGAAACGTTAATAATCGTGTATTCTTGCCGATTAATTACAGTAAAGTGTTTTAATTTCGGCAAGCGGCGGTAAAGGGGCATTTGACCACCTTCAAACCCAGGGCGTGTGCTGCCGCCGGATCTAGATTTCTGACCACGCATCCCTTTACCGGCACTGGCACCTTGGCCTGCTGAAACACCCCGGCCCAGGCGGCGTTTGCGTTTTTTGGAACCCGGTTTTGGGGCAATTGAGTGCAATCTCATAGTGTGCTATCCTTGGCGTTTTTTTTATTGTCAATCCTGGTTAAAAGTATTGACAAATTACATATCCTATGATAATAGCCGCTCGACTGGTATTCCGCGTTCTTCGGCCACATCGGAGAAAGTGCGGAGGGTAGAGAGGGCATCAACAGCTGCTCTAGCGTTGTTTAACGGGTTATTAGAGCCTAGTTGTTTGGCGAGAATGTTACGGACACCGGCGAGTTCTAAAACAGTTCGCACGGCACCCCCGGCAATTACACCGGTACCTGGAGCGGCGGGACGCATCATTACTTTTGCTCCTGTGGCGGCTCCATTGATCGGATGAGGGATAGAGTTTGATTTAGTCAGAGGGACTTCAACAAGGTGCTTTTTCCCGTCTACAACGCCTTTCTTAACGGCGCTGATTACGTCAGCAGCTTTGCCGACACCCACCCCAACTTGACCACGCTCGTTGCCGACGATAACGATGGCGCGGAAGCTGAGTTTTTTACCACCTTTAACGACTTTGGTAACCCGACGGATTTGTACAACCCGCTCTTGCCATTCGGTTTCTTTTTCGCGGGTACGGTTTGCTTTTTTGCTGCTGCTGCGGCGTGAGGGTTGCTGTTGTTCTGCCATAGTTTTTTTTCAGTTGTTATTTGTCATTTGTCAAAAGTCATTTGTCAAAAGTCATTTGTCATTAAAAAACAAGACAAGGAACAATAAACTCTTGACGTTTTTCCTTGCTAAGCAAGAAAAAGAGGACAAGGGACAACGAACAATAGACAACGGACAATGGACAATAGACAAACCCTTGGGTTTTAGAATTCTAATCCGCCTTCGCGGGCTGCTTCTGCAAGGGCTTGGATACGACCGTGATAGAGGTTGCCACCCCGGTCAAAGACGACTTTTTCAACACCGGCAGCTTTGGCTCGTTCAGCGATCAGCTTGCCAACCTGTGTAGATGCTTCCTTGTTGCCGCCAGAACTAAGCGAGGAACGCAAGTCTGGATCAAGCGTTGAAGCTGCTGCGAGGGTGTGATGGGTTGTGTCGTCAATAACTTGAGCATAGATGTGTTCGTTGGAGCGAAACACAGCCAACCGGGGACGTTCGGGGGTGCCGAATACTTTACGCCGCACGCGCTGATGGCGACGTTGGACAGATACTTTGCGTGTTGCCTTCATTTCTTACCTTTGCCTCCTGCCTTACCAACCTTGCGTCTGACGACTTCACCGGCATAGCGGATGCCTTTGCCTTTGTAGACTTCTGGGGGACGAACGGCGCGAATGCGAGCAGCCGTGTTGCCAACGATTTCTTTATCGATACCGCTGACGATAACGTTGGTGTTGTTTTCAACCGCGACCGTGATGCCGTCGGGTGGTTGAATTTCAACTGGCTTGCTATATCCGACGTTAAGGATTAGGTTGGTTCCTTGTACGGCAGCACGATAACCAACACCTTGAATTTCTAAGCGTTTTTGAAAGCCAGTCGATACTCCTTCTACCATGTTGGAAACCAAAGTACGGCAGAGGCCGTGACGCTGGCGGGCTGGTCGGGATTCGTTGACTCTGTTAACTAATATGGTTTCGCCTTCCTGTTCTACAGCTACTTCGGAAGGCAGAACCCGGCTTAAAGTACCTTTTGGCCCCTTAACTGAAACCTGCTGCCCGTCTATGGTTACTTGTACCTTTGATGGGATGGTTATGGGGCGCTTTCCGATCCGAGACATGAGTTTATGTTTCCTTTCGTCATTGGTAATGAATTTATGTTAATTGGTAAAGGGTAAGGGGTAAAAAGGTAATTTTCTTGTTTCAAAAGAGGAAATATAAAATTTTTCCTGTCTTTATATAGTAAAAGCCTTTTCCCGATTACCGATTACCGATTACCACACATAACAAAGCACTTCGCCACCCACGCCGGCCGATCTTGCTTGTCGGTCTGTCATAATTCCACTAGAAGTAGAAATAATGGCAATACCGATGCCGCCCAAAACTTTAGGCAAGTCTTTGCTATTAGAATAAACGCGCAATCCTGGTTTACTGACTCGTTTGAGAGCATTAATAATTGGCTGACGATTTTTTCCTTTGTACTTCAAGGAAATCACCAATTCTTTTTTAACTCCTTCACCAGATTCTTCATACTCTGCAATAAAGCCTTCATCTTTAAGGACTTTAGCAATACTGCGAGTCATTTTTGTTGCTGGTACTTTTGTTGTTTCATGCCGCGCCATGCAAGAATTTCGGATGCGCGTGAGCATATCTGCAATTGTGTCGTTTGCCGCCATCTTTCCTCCTTATAAGTGTGGCTCAGCTAGCCCGAAAGGGCATACCCATTTCCTTTAACAAGGCGCGGCCCTCTTCGTCGGTATTTGCTGTAGTAATTATCGAAATGTCCATGCCACGAATTTGATCTACCTTGTCGTATTCAACTTCGGGAAAAATTAATTGTTCTCGGATACCGAGGGTATAGTTTCCACGACCATCAAAGCTTTTGGGGCTAATACCGCGAAAGTCTCGAATGCGAGGCAGAGAGAGATTAATCAATCGATCTAAAAAGTCATACATTCGGTCTCCACGAAGGGTGACCATAATGCCGACGGGCATTCCTTGACGAATTTTGAAACCGGCAATTGCTTTTTTAGCGCGAGTCACAACTGGTTTTTGGCCAGTAATGATGCCAATTTCTTGTAAGGATGCTTCCATCGCTTTAGCGTTTTGGGCTGCATCTCCCATCCCCCGGTTAACAGTGACTTTAATCACCTTGGGGACTTGATGGATGTTTGTGTAATTAAACTGCTCCATCAACTTCGGGACAATTGTTTCTTGGTAGCGTTTTTTGAGTCTATCTGGCATGAGTTGTATTCCCTTTATTTCCCTGGACTTGGTCAGGGGGATCTTTATCAATTGTCATTTGAGTTTTTTAACTAATGACTCTTGACTAATCAATAATTTCGCCGGTTTTTTTGAGCATTCGTAGTTTACGACCGTCTTCAGTAACGGTGTAAGAAACGCGGCTGGCGACTTTTTGCTTAGTGGAATAAAGCATCACATTGGAGCTATGGATAGGAGCTTCAAAATTGACGATTTTCCCTGATTCTCCTTCAGCTTGGGGTTTAACGTGTTTGGTTTTGACATTAACCCCTTCGACCACAACAGCAGATTTTTTTGGTAAAACCTTAGTAATTTGTCCCACTTTACCTTTATCTTTGCCGCTGATGACCTGCACGGTGTCACCCTTTTTAACGTGCATTTTGTAGCGGACAACGCTATCACTTGTATTTTGTTTGGCCATTACAACACCTCTGGTGCAAGGGAGACAATTTTGGTGAAGTTTTTATCGCGTAGTTCGCGGGCGACCGGCCCAAATACGCGAGTTCCCTTGGGGTTGCCATCGTTGTTAATAATTACGGCGGCGTTGTCATCAAAGCGAATTGTCATTCCGCTTTCACGACGTAAACCTTTGCGGGTACGAACGACAACAGCTTTTACGACATCAGATTTTTTAACACCCATGTTGGGGATAGCATCTTTAACAACGGCGACGATAATATCACCGACGTTGGCGTAAGTGCGGTTGCCTCCCAGAACGCGGATGCACATTAGTTTTCTGGCTCCGCTATTGTCGGCTACGTTGAGATAGGTTTCTTGTTGAATCACGGCGATTGTTCCAGTTCTGTTTTTTGAGACCCAAAAGTCTCATTTTTTATCTTTGGGAGCCAGTGCTGATAATTTCGACCACTTGCCAGCGTTTGGTTTTGCTTAGAGGGCGGGTTTCTTGAATCCGAACCCGATCACCTTGTTTGCACTGATTTTCTTCATCGTGGACTTTGTAGCGTTTGGTGCGAACCATGATTTTGCCGTATTTCGTGTGGGGAGCACGGTTTTCGATAGTCACCACTACGGTTTTGTTCATTTTGTCGCTGACGACAAAGCCAACTCGTTCTTTTACTGCCATTCTCACCTACTCCTTTGTGATTAGGATTCTTGGGCGGCTTTTTGTTTTCTTTGAGCTTCAAGGGTATGAAGTTGAGCCAGCCGGTGTTTTGTATGTTTAAACAAGTGGGGTTTCTCTAATTGTTTGGTTGCTTTTTGCATCCGCAATTGGAAGAGTTCCCGCTTTGCTGCCAAAATTTGCTCTTCGATTTCCGAGTTGCTTAGGTTTTGGAATTCTGAAATTTTTGAGAAAGCCATTTTCTTAGCTCTGCTCCTGTTCACGAGTGATAAATTTTGTTTTGATTGGCAGTTTGTAAGCCGCTAGACGCATTGCTTCACGAGCAATTTCTTCGGTTACTCCACCAATTTCAAACAGGACACGACCCGGTTTAACAACGGCTACCCAGAATTCGGGAGAACCTTTACCGGAACCCATCCGGGTTTCTGCGGCTCGCATGGTGACAGGTTTATCTGGGAAGATGCGGATCCAGATTTTGCCACCCCGGCGGATATAGCGGGTCATGGCACGACGGGAGGCTTCGATTTGACGCGAGGTAATCCAGCAAGGTTCGAGGGCTTGGAGGGCGAATTCCCCGAAGTTAATGTTAGTGCCTCGCGTTGCGATTCCGGTCATGCGTCCGCGCTGTTGCTTACGGAATTTTGTTCTTTTAGGACTTAGCATGATTTGGTGTTTGTTGGAATGGAATTTTAGATTTTAGATTTTAGATTTCAGATTTGAAAGATTTTAAAAATTTAAAATCCAAAATCAAAAATGGCTTCGCCAAGGTAAAGATACAAACTAACCTTCGTTGGAACGGTCTTCAAAGGTTGGTCGCCGCCGTTGTTGTTTGCGGCGAGTGGGTTGGGCTGCGGCTTGGGGCTGTTCTTGTTGTCCAGGGATGATTTCGCCCTTAAACACCCAAACTTTGATGCCCAAAATTCCGTAAACCGTTTTAGCGGTGCAGTACGAGTAGTCGATGTCGGCCCGCAGGGTGTGCAGGGGTACTCGGCCTTCGCGGGTCCATTCGGTACGGGCAATTTCTGCACCGTTTAAACGTCCGCTGACTTGAACTTTAATGCCTTCGGCTCCGGCTTTTTGGGCGCGTTGCATGGCTTGGCGGACGACGCGCCGGAAGGATACCCGCCGTTCTAGTTGTTGGGCGATGTATTCGGCGATTAGGGTAGCGTCTGCATCGGGACGGGTGACTTCAACGACGTTGATGCGGATTTGGCGGTTGGCTGCTCCGAGCATTTCTGAGAGGCCGGTACGCAGGTTTTCAATACCTTGGCCGCCGCGTCCTACGACAACGCCTGGTCGGGCTGTGCGAACTTCGAGGTCAATTTGGTCGGCTTTGCGTTCGATACGAACTTCAGAAATGCCGGCGTTGTTGAGATTTTTTTGAACGTATTTACGGATTTTGAAGTCTTCTTGTAAAACTTCTGGATATCGGTTGGGGTCTGCAAACCAGCGTGAGCGGTGTTCTTGTGTTACCCCTAAGCGAAAACCAACTGGATTTATTTTTTGTCCCATAGTTTACCTTTTTGAGTGGCGCGATTGCACTGTTACAGAATTTTGGTTTGAGTTATGGATTGAGATATCCAAAACCCAAAATCCACAGTTTGCCGCTTAAAAATAGTGCGGAAATTGCTTGTTTATTCTGCTGCTACGGTCGCCACTGCGACTGTAATGTGGCAGGTTGGTTTACGAATTTGATAGGCGCGACCTTGAGCGCGGGGGCGAAAGCGTTTTAAGCATGGCCCTTGGTCGGCGTAGGCTTGACTGACAATTAGGGTGGCTGGGTCTAGTCCTAAATTGTGTTCGGCGTTGGCTACGGCGCTACGCAGGGCTGCGAGGATGGGGTCACAGGCACGGTAGGGCATGAATTCGAGGATAATTAATGCTTCCCGATAGGAACGTCCGCGAATTTGGTCGAGTACACGCCGTACTTTGGATGGAGACATCCGTATGTACTTGGCGATGGCTTTTGCTTCTTCTTTGGTATTAACTGCCATAGTTTTTTCCTTGTTTGTCATTTGTCAAAAGATAGATATCTAGGACTAATGACTAATGACTAATGACGATTGACAAGTTATCGTTTTCCGGCTTTTTTGTCGCTTTTGGCGTGGCCGCGAAAGGTGCGGGTGGGGGCAAATTCGCCTAGTTTATGTCCTACCATTTGGTCGGTGACGTAAACGGGAACGTGCTGGCGTCCGTTATGTACGGCGATGGTGTGTCCTACCATTTCGGGGACGATGGTGGATGCTCTTGACCAAGTTTTAATAACTTGTTTTTCGCCTCTGTCATTAAGGGCTTCTACTTTGCTGAGCAGGTGGTCTGCTACAAAGGGGCCTTTTTTAAGTGAACGGCTCATAGTGAAGTTTTGGATGCGTGGATTTTCGATGTCCGACTTTGAGATTTTGGAGAATTCTAAAATCTAAAGTTATTTAATTTGGGAAACCAAGAGGTTTCTTTTTTCCTATTTTTGAGTTGGAAATTTAGATTTTAAGTTTTTAATTTTTAAAATCTAAACTTTGTATGGGCGGGTTAACTTTTGGTTGGCAGAAGCCAAAGTGTGGCTAAGCCCGCTTCTACGATTAAACTCTTAGGAATCACGACCGCCACGACCGCGTTTAGATGATTTACGACGGCGGCGGACGATGAGGGAGTCACTCTGTTTGTTGCGTTTGCGGGTTTTCTTGCCGAGGGCTGGTTTACCCCAGGGTGTGACCGGCCCTGGTTTACCGATGGGTGCGCGGCCTTCACCACCACCATGTGGGTGGTCTACGGGGTTCATTACGCTACCGCGTACTTGGGGACGACGGCCTTTCCAGCGGGTACGACCGGCTTTACCGACGCTGATGTTGCGGGCGTCGAGGTTGCCGACTTGTCCGATGGTGGCGTAGCATTCGCGGCGGATGAGACGGACTTCACCAGAAGGGAGTTTGAGGGTGACGAAGTTGCCTTCTTTGGCGACGACTTGGGCTGTGGCACCGGCTGCTCTTACCATTTGGCCACCTTTTCCAGGGACGAGTTCAACGTTGTGAACGCTCGTACCTAGGGGGATGTTGCTTAAGGGGAGGGCGTTGCCGTTTTCGATGGGGGAGTCGGGCCCAGAAATGATGGTGTCTCCGACTTTTAGCCCTACGGGATGAAGGATGTAACGTTTTTCGCCGTCTTGATAGTTGACTAGGGCGATGCGGGCGTTACGGTTGGGGTCGTATTCGACGGTGGCGACTTTGGCTGGGATGTTGAGTTTCTCGCGGCGAAAGTCGATGATGCGATAGAGGCGTTTGTGTCCGCCACCCCGGTGCCGACAGGTGATGATGCCTCGGTTGTTGCGTCCTTTAAGCCGGTGGACGGAGATGGTTAGGGATTTTTCTGGTTCGTCGCGGGTGATCTCGTTAAAGTCTGAGACGCTGCGTTGACGGGTACTTGGTGTGTATGGTCTGTAAGAACGGATGCCCATAGTTTTTTTTAGGATTGTTTTTCGGGTATCTGTTTGTCAAAAAGTCATTTTTAGGTGTGCTTTTTGCTCAAAAGTCAGTTGCCGTATATTTTCTAGCTGTGACTAATGCCTAATGACGTTTTAGACTTCGGGGAATAAGGTTATGGAGTCGCCTTCTGCGAGGGTTACGATTGCTCGTTTGTATTGGGGTCTGAAGCCTACAAATTTACCGACGCGGCGTTTTTTGCGTGGGGGTTTGTGGGTGTTTACTTTGATGACTTTGACTTCAAAGAGGTATTCGATTGCTGCTTTGATTTCTGTCTTGGTAGCTTTGGGGGCTACTTCAAAGGTGTATTTATTTTGCTCTAGGGCGACTGTGGCTTTTTCTGTGACGATAGGCCGGCGCACTAAGTCTGGTAGGTTACGGGGGTCTAGTTTATGCACTGTACACCTCCTGTATTTTGGCTAGGGCGGCTTGGGTGGTGAGAATTTTGTCGGCGTTGAGGATCTCAAAGATGTTCAAGCCGTCTGCTCGAATCATTTTGATGGTGGGGACGTTGCGTGCTGAGCGGTATATGTTTTCGTCTTTTTCTGCCAAGATCATTAAAACTTTGGCTTCTTTGGCGATTCCCCACCGGCTGAAGGCTGCGACGAGTTCTTTGGTTTTGGGTTGTTGCAGGTTTGAAGCAAAGTCTTCGACTACGATTAGGTCTTCGCTACGGCTGACTAAGGCTGTGCGAAGGGCGAGTCTGCGTTCTTTGCGGTTCATTTCGATGTTGAAGTCTCTGGGTTTGGGGCCAAAGATTACACCGCCGCCTCTCCATAGGGGTGAGCGAATGGAACCTGCGCGGGCGCGTCCTGTTCCTTTTTGTCTCCAGGGTTTGCGTCCGCCGCCGCGTACTTCGGAACGGGTTTTTGTGCAGGCGTTGCCTTGTCGCTGGTTGGTTGTTTGGCGAACTAGGGCGCGGTGGACGATGTGTGAGGCGTTTTCTTCTTTTGCAACTTTTAGTTCTAGGGTCGCCTCGGCGATTTGCTCTCCCTGCCAGTTGCGTACTGTACAGTTAACCATTTTGTTTGTCCTTTGTCTTTTGTCCTTTTTTATTTGTCAATTGTTTTTGTTGTTGGACAATTGACGCATAACTTTTGATCTTTCTTTCTCGCCTATTTGCCTACTTTTTTGGCAGGTTTGATGCTGAGGAGTGCACCGGGTTTTCCGGGGACGGAGCCTTTGATCAAAATCAGGTTGCGTTCTGCATCAACGCGGACGATGGTGAGTTTGCGGATGGTGGCTTGTTTGCCACCGAGGCGACCGGCCATGCGTTTGCCGGGGAAGACGCGACCTGGGGTTGTACCGGCGCCGGTGGAGCCGGGGAGGCGGTGGTTTTTGGAACCGTGTGCCATTGGCCCGCGTTTGAAGTTGTGGCGTTTTTGGTAGCCGGCGAAGCCGCGTCCGATGCTTGTGCCGGTGACGTCTACGAGTTGCCCTGGGGTAAAGATATCTGCTTTGATTTGTTGTCCCAGTTGATATTCACTGGGGTTTTCAAGCCGGTATTCTTTGAGGTGGCGCACCGGCTGCTCGACTCCTGCTTTTTTGAGGTGGCCTAGCAGGGGTTTGTTGAGGGCTTTGGGCTTTACTTCTTTGAAGCCAACTTGAACGGATGTATATCCGTCTGTTTCTTCAGTTTTGATTTGGGTTACTGGACAGGGGCCGGCTTGTACAACGGTTACGGGTACTGCTTTTCCTTGTTCATCGAATACTTGGGTCATGCCAAGTTTTGTGCCAATTATACCTAGAGTCACGGGTTGTGTGGTCTCCCTTTGTGTACGCACTACTATATTTTGGTTTACTGATTGCTGCTTATTTAATGACGCGCAGCTTGTGTGAAC
Organism: Halomicronema sp.; assembly: GCA_036704045.1. Lineage (GTDB taxonomy): Bacteria > Cyanobacteriota > Cyanobacteriia > Cyanobacteriales > Oscillatoriaceae > Ancylothrix. Next base: position 195,798 of record DATNQM010000022.1, read on the forward strand.
CTTTGTCATGCCAAGCGGCAGCATACCCCTATTATTTTTGGAGTTTCGCTGCATTGGCTGCTTGCCAACTTTTCAACCGGCCTGGTTTTAAACTATCAATTGCCAGAAGCGTCAGTCTGGCTTAATTGAGGTTTTCCCGGTGGACTTAAACGGCAAGCCGCTTAGTATCCGTTTTTATATTTGGATGATGCTCTCGCTTAGTTGCTTTTGGCAATTACTGGGGTTTTGCCCCTTTTCATCCTGTTTTCCCACTGTTTAGATCATTTACAGGGCTTTTTTGCGCTCTGTCAGCGGATCTGGGTGGTTTTAACCTTGGGTTATCCTCGGTGTTTTTTATGTCTGCGGTTATAGGTGTGGCTGTCTCGATGAGATTGACCATGCCGTTTTTAGCCGACAATCTAAGATACTAAACTATCTGGGTGGGTTTGTCTAGGGGGAATGAGATTTTTTTTTCGCTGGTGCCGGTGGGGGTGGGTGGGCAGGTATGTGTGGGGGCTGGTGATTGTAAAATTAGGAAGGATTGTTAGTTTGTAATTTATGAATCAGCACACTAGGCAAGTAATTTTATATAAGGATGAAGATGGTTATTGGGTTGTAGAGTGCCCAAGCCTGAAAGGATGTATTAGTCAGGGAATGACTAAAGAGGAGGCTTTATCGAATATTAAGGATGCTATTTTAGGCTACATAGCGGCGTTGGAAGAAGATGGTTTGCCGGTGCCCCAAGACAATTTTGAGACGTTTTTGGTGGTGGTGTGAGTAAGTTACCTAGTGTTTCAGGAAGAGAGTGTATTAAAGCTCTCGAAAGAATTGGTGTTTATCAAAAACGCAGAGAGAGCAGTCATATTATTCTGCGAAGAGATGAACCCTTTGCTCAGATTGTTGTGCCAGATCATCAGGAGTTGGCTAAGGGTACACTTAGGGCTATTATTCGAGAGATTGGTTTTAGTGTGGAAGAATTTGTAGCGTTGCTGTAGATGGGTTGGGCTTTAAAGTTTTTGGTGTTAAATGGCAGTTATGAGATACTGCTGGAGTGCCAATGTGAGGGTGTAAAGATTTTGTTGTTTTTCGATAATGGAACCCCGACTTAGAGATAGCAGTGCGTTGGGTAATTCAGAAGATGGTATTTTGCCGGTTTCTAACAATTGAACAAGCGTGATAGGCTGATTTTCAGCGACTAATAGGGAGATAACTTGTTTTTCAATTTCGGATAAGCGCTCAAATTCTTGTTTTAAAATGTCTTTCAAGTCTTGTGGAAATAAACTTGGGTTTTCTAATAGCTCAGTGACGCTTAATCCTAATTCTAGCATAAAATTAGCGACTATTTTTAGCCAGAAAGGGTTGCCTTGGCAGTAATTAATTAGGAGTTCGCTGCTGTTTTTAAGTTCTAAACCTTGTTCTTTAATTATTTCAGCACCCGCTGAAATATCTAATCCTCTGAGTATTAAGTTTGGGGTATTTTTGTTGTTAAGTTGAGCAATTTCTCGTGGTACTTCCCTACCGATGAGTAGGATGCAGCTTTGATGGGATAGGTCTTTGATTTGTTTAAAGAAGCTGCGATAATCTTCATAGCCTGGTTTATACTCACCGCTAAATTGTTGACTGCTGAAGATGTGATGGATGTCATCTAGGATGATGAGACAGCGATGTTTTTGTAGGTATTTGATGAGGGGTTGGGGTGTGTTTTGGTGTGATTGTTGGGTGAATATTTCAATTAGGTTGGTTTGAAGTTGTGGAAGTGTGGGTGAGGTTTCAAGGCTGCGCCAAATTACATATTCAAAGTTGTTTTTTAGTTGTTGTACTAGAGAGGTGGCGAGTGCGGTTTTGCCTATGCCGATGATGCCGGTGATTGTTAAAAGTTGTGCGTTTTCTGTGAGAATTGATGTTTTGAGGATTTGCAGTTCGGATGTACGATTATAGAATGTGCCTAAGTTTGGCATTTCGCTTAAATCGTGATTTAAGGTTGGAGTTTGTTGGGGGTTTGTTGTTTGTTGATTAGGTGGGGTTTGGTTTTGTGTATTTGAGGGTTGTTTTGCTTCTACACAATAATTAATGTAACCTATTTGAAAAGATTCCTGTGGTGCAAAGTATTTTGAAGATATAGAGATTTGTAGCCTTTCCATTGCTGCTATAAAATTTGTTTTCTTAACTTTTTCTCCTAATTCTTCTGAAAGTGTTTCCCATAATTCTGCTCCGATTTCCCTGATGCGACTTTCCGAACAATCAATATTTTTTGCGATTTCTTTATACGTCTTGCGTTGCAGAGTACCTCGTAGTATTGTCTTTTGTAAATCATCAAGATGCTGGCCGCTTTTTGTGAATATTATTTCATCAGCCAGGGTTAACATTTCTTTGAGATTCATCGGAATGGGGAAGTGCGGATATTGGCTGTATTATAGTGCACATTTGCCGACATTTTCATACATTTTCGTACAAAATTAGATTTTAGAGTGGGAAAGGGGGAGATTGGGGCCGGCAAAGTTGAACTTTTTTGTGGTAGACAAAAGCTTTCATTTACAAAGAAAATTGGAATAAGTATTAAGGGTTTAAGGTACTAACTAATTAAAAGTTAAGCTTCTTTGAACTTTGGGTTATTTACAAACAACCCCGTAGCAAGTTTTATAGGAACTGAGGGAGAAAAAATGATCAAAGGTAGCGTAATTTTGTGGACAATCTTCTGTGACTACCTCCTATTTTCTGGAGTTGGTGAATTAGATGCAGGCATGGTTGAGACTAATGATGCTTATGCTGCCGGTGCCGGAATTGGAATGATTGGCATTTTTCTTATATGGGGAGTTGTTGTTGTACGACTTTCACTACTTGGCTTATTATTCAAAAAAAGCTAATTGTGAGAAATTATCCTTTTTTTTAGGTTGGGTTGACGCTAATGTTACCCAACCTATTTTTACTTCGACAATCTTATTCATCCCAGCATTAGAATACTTGATAAAGGATCATTAAAATTCTCTGGTATAACAAATTTGCCCCGATCTTTAGCTAAACTAGCTCGTCGATTAGATGACTTACGAAATGGAACTAATTTCGTTATGGGGATACCGTCGTTTGCAATAATGATTTATTCTGCCAATTCCACACGCAACAATAGTCCTGATAGATTCATTTCAGCCTGAGCGATATTTACAGTTTCGATGACCAAAAAAAACTAGATATATAACCTTAATTTTAGTCCAAAACTGATCTTTCGTTGCCTTTGGGAAATTCCTTGCTATCTCAAAAAATGAGAAGATTAGCTATCTTTTAGACAATATTTGCGCTAAAAATATACTGTCCTCAATCTTTCAAAATCAAACCGGCCCCCATTCAGGGTAAAATATTAATATCCCTTAACAAATCTATAGATAGGCAAATAAAACGCTTATGGCACTAATCACCACCGGCGGCGGATTAATTCGGGATCTGGAAAACAACGGCGCAGTCGCCGTTTATGTACCCCTAGAAGGCGGTTACGAAGGACGCTATCAACGCCGCATCCGAGCCAGGGGCTATACTACCTATAACTTATCGGCTCGTGGTTTAGGCGATTTATCTTCTTATCTCACCGGCGTTCACGGTGTTCGCCCGCCTCACTTGGGCAAAAAAAGTACCAGCACCGGCGCCGCTGTCGGTTATGTATATTATATCCCACCCCTCATTGATACCCAACTTGCCAACCTCCCCCCCAAATCAAAAGGTTTGGTATTGTGGATTCTTGAAGGTCATATTCTCTCTCGTCAAGAAATTGAATACTTGACAACTTTGCCTAAAATTCAGCCCAAAGTAAAAGTTATCATTGAAATGGGAGGCGACCGCGTATTTAGTTGGAAACCTCTTAAAGATACTTTAGCAGCGGCTTAATTAGGACAAACCTATTATCATTAAGCCACCCATCGAAATTGGTGTCTACAGAATGAAAATCTCCCTCTGGGAGTTGAGGTTATTGGTGAAGATTATCTTTAGTTTTGAACCTCTTTATTAAGCCACCGATTGAAATCGGTGTCTACACAATTAAAAAACCCCCTCCGGGGGTTGAGGTTCTTGGTGAAGATTCGGTTAAGTTTTGAACCCCCTCCGGGGGTTTGCTTCCTGTAGGTACCGATTTCAATCGGTGGCTAAAACCGGCCTCTACACAAATAAAAAACCCCCTCCAGGGTTTGAGGTTATTGATGAAGATTGTCTTTAATTTTGAACCCCCTCCGGGGGTTTGCTTCCTGTAGGCACCGATTGCAATTCGTGATATTGATGGTTACATAAGTGATAATAAATCTTGGAGAAAAAGGAAAAATGGATATGCTACAAAATCGTGATTATACTTTAATTATTGACAAAAGCGGCAGCATGGCAACCAAAGACCAAGCCGGCAACAAAAGTCGGTGGACAATTATGCAAGAATCAACCCTTGCTTTAGCCAGTAAATGTGAAGAATTAGACCCGGATGGATTAACAGTTTATCTCTTTTCTGGCCGGTTTAAACGCTATGAAAATGTTACCGCCAATCGAGTAACTCAACTCTTCCAAGAAAATGAACCATCAGGTACTACAAATTTAGCGGCTGTACTAGAAGATGCACTGAAGGATTATTTTCAACGCAAAAATGCCGGTCAAACAAAACAAAATGGTGAAACAATTTTAGTGGTAACTGATGGCGAACCTGATGATCGAAAAGCAGTAATGAAAGTCATTATTGAAGCGTCTCGAAAAATGGATAAAGATGAAGAATTAGCCATATCTTTTGTTCAAGTAGGAACCGATGCAACAGCCAAACAATTTTTAAAAGCCTTGGATGACGACTTACAGAGTGCCGGTGCTAAGTTTGATATCGTTGATACTGTGACAATGGATGATATGGAAGATATGACACTTTCTGAAGTTTTGCTTAATGCTATTACAGATTAAATAGAAATTTCGGATCAGGGATGTGGCTTTTTGAATTAGGGATAAAACTACCAATATTCTAGGGAGTCAAAATAATGGAATCCATCGACCGGCTGCTAGCAGAATTAAAAGCCGAATATAAAGGAGAAAAACCTCCCGCTATTCCCACACACCAACAAAAACCTGTTATCCCTCAAATTCCCCCTGTCTCGCTAAATAATTATCCAGTTAAAATTAGCGAAACAGATTTGTTATTGCAAAATATCAAACAGGAATATCAACAACAAGAACAAGCAGAACAACTTAAGAAACAAGAAGAAATTAAACAACAAAAACTCAAAGAACAGCAAATACTTCTGCAACAAAAACAAGCTTTGACAAAACAAGCAGAGGAATGGCTAAAAAATTTAGACCCCCTATCTGAAGAGGGACTTTGGTTTGAGGAATTTGCTTACAAATATCCTTCCAAACTTGAAGCAGCTATTGAGTATTTAGACGCTTTACAAAGCAGCTAAAATGATAATTGCTCAAAAAATTGGTCAGAAATAAAAATTTTAGTTACCCTAGAAATATAACCTGTTTAAATTAACAAGGATTTCTTATCATGGAAGGAGGATCTCTCGTGCAAGACCGCGATTATACCTTAATAATTGATAAAAGTGGCAGTATGTCTACCCCCGATCAACCAGGTGGTAGAAATCGTTGGCAAGCAGCAGAAGAGTCTACACTAGCCGTAGCGAGAAAATGCGAACAATTTGACCCGGATGGCATTACGCTTTATATTTTTAGTGGGCGTTTTCGCAGATTTGAAAATGTCACTTCTAGCAAAGTTGCTCAGATTTTCCAAGAAAATGATCCATCAGGAACAACAAATTTAGCTGCTGTTTTGGAAGATGCAACTAATGATTATTTTAAACGCAAAGCTGCTGGCCAAACAAAACCTAATGGTGAGACAATTTTAGTTATTACTGATGGCGAACCTGATGATCGTCGTGCTGTAATGAAAGTGATTATTGAAGCGTCTCGAAAAATGGATCGAGATGAAGAGTTGGCTATTTCTATGATTCAGGTAGGAAGTGATGCAACGGCTACACGCTTTTTAAAAGCCCTTGATGATGAATTGCAAGGGGCTGGGGCTAAATTTGATATTGTCGATACCATCACGCTTGATGATATGGAAGGTATGACACTTACAGAAGTTTTGATGAATGCCGTTGCCGACTAAATTTTATCAAACCCGGTTGTTATGATAGCCGGGTTTTTGATTTTTGAAACGATAGTATTTTCAAAAAAGAAGTAGTTAATTTTTTACTTAATTACACTGTCAAAATTTTAAAAAATGATATAGATAAAGTATTTTTTTAAAAAATTTTTTAAATATCAAAAATATCAAAGGTAAAAAATAGGTGAAAAATTGTTATTTCTGCGCCAGGGTAAGTTTAGAGGGTAAGGGAATGAATATTTTTAAATTTGCAAAAAATCGGCAGCAGAACTAGCATTGTTAACTACCAAACAATCCCAGCACAGCCTATGCTATGGGACGAAAAAAATATCCATACCTTGTACCAATTTATTAACTAGCAGATTAGCATATAAGGGTGAACAACTTTTACTCGCCGTTAAATTCACTGAAACAAGGCCACTGGTTCAAGCTCATTTGTGGGGCTAGTTTCCAGCACCTTCCCGCTGTAAGAAATCTGACTTTAGCTTACACTCTGGCTGGAGCAGACTGCATCGACGTGGCAGCAGATCCAGCGGTAATAGCGGCTGCAAAAGAAGCCCTCGAAACAGCTAAGCAGTTAACGGAAATGGCAAAAAGTCGGGGGTTTAAACCAAACCCGCACCCTTGGTTGATGGTTAGCTTAAATGATGGAGAAGATCCCCATTTTCGTAAAGCAGAATTTAATCCTAAGCATTGCCCAGCCGACTGTAAGCGCCCTTGTGAAAGTATTTGTCCGGCAAGCGCTATAGTTTTTAACCAACGGCAGAATAATTCAGATAAGCTGCCCCCATACTCAGGCGTTTTAGACGAACGGTGTTACGGCTGCGGACGGTGTGTGCCTTTGTGTCCCATTGGCCAAATTTCCACCCGTTCCTATGTTTTTAGTCCTAGTGCCCTTGTGCCGGTGGTGTTTTCGGCACTTCCTGATGCTATCGAAATACATACTCAAATCGGGCGTACAGAAGACTTTCAAAGACTTTGGAACGCTATTAAGCCTTGGGTTGGGCAATTAAAGCTAATCGCTATAAGCTGTCCTGATGGTGAAGGAATGCTGGATTATTTGCGTTTGTTAAAAGATATTATTGGGCCGTTACCTTGTCCGCTGATTTGGCAAACTGATGGACGCCCGATGAGTGGGGATATCGGCACCGGCACTACCCGCGCTGCTGTTAAACTCGGTCAAAAAGTCCTTGATGCTGGTTTACCTGGATACGTCCAACTGGCAGGCGGTACAAATGCTCATACGGTGGAAAAACTCTACTCTACTGGGTTGCTTAAACACGTTAGCAACAGTGAGCGTTATATTGCCGGTGTAGCCTACGGCAGTTATGCCAGAGTTTTGCTGGCGCCGATACTCGAAAAACTTGATCAAAGCAACTTTGAAAGTGCAAAACCTTGTCTGGAAAACAGGCCAGATTTGCTCTGGGAGGCGGTTTCTGATGCAGATTCATTAGTTTCGCAGCTTAAAAGCCCACATCTCAAAATGTTAGGCATCCAGTCACCTTTGGGTGAGTTTGCTGCCAAAGCTTCTGATTAAAACCAGTAGGCAAACAAAAATTGATGGTTGAGCTTAAAATACCCCTAAAATTTCAGCAAACCCTAAAGGAAAAAACCGCCATGATTCAGCCTAAATTTTCATAAACTTTCACTGAATGGTTCCAGACGTTAGTTTCAAATTCTTTACTGCTCTATTTTTAAAGTACCTCCATCTATGGTAAATCCCAATCGGTTAGTAGCCCCCTCTCAGCAGAGTGACTCCGATAACATGAGCGAAATATCGCAACCTACGGTGGCGTTGGGTGTGATGGAAGATGCCGATCATGGAAGAATGCAGGTAACGGATGATCTCAACCAACTGTTAGATATTTTGCCGGAATCAATCCGCCAACCATTACAACAACACCCACAAATTAGCAGTCTTATTGAAGTTGTGATGGATCTTGGTCGTCTGCCAGAAGCTCGTTTTCTGGCGGGGGCAGAATATCTTTGCGACAAGCCGGTGTCCCACGAAAATCTCCAATATACGATTAAACATTTGGGAGAATTTGGTGGCGATAATCGTGCAGGTATTGAGCAAACTTTGCACCGGATCAGTGCTATCCGCAACCGCAAAAATGAAGTGATTGGGTTAACCTGTCGCGTTGGACGGGCTGTGTTTGGCACGATTAATATGATCCGCGATTTGGTGGAAACGGGCAAGTCAATTTTAATGCTGGGCCGGCCTGGGGTAGGAAAAACTACTGCTTTGCGTGAAATTGCCCGAATTTTGGCAGATGATTTGCAAAAGCGGGTGGTGATTATTGATACCTCTAATGAAATTGCCGGTGATGGCGATATTCCCCACCCAGCTATCGGTCGTTCTCGACGGATGCAGGTTGCTCGTCCAGAGTTACAACACCAGGTGATGATTGAGGCGGTGGAAAACCATATGCCGGAAGTCATTGTGATTGATGAAATTGGTACCGAGTTGGAAGCTTTGGCGGCTCGGACGATTGCTGAGCGCGGTGTACAGCTGGTGGGAACGGCGCATGGTAATCAAATTGATAACTTGATTAAAAACCCGACTCTGGCTGATTTGATCGGCGGTATCCAAGCGGTGACGCTTGGTGATGATGAGGCGCGCCGCCGGGGTTCGCAAAAAACTGTGCTGGAACGGAAGGCTCCCCCAACGTTTGAAATTGCGGTGGAAATGCAAGAGCGTCAGCGCTGGGTGGTTCATGAGCAGGTGGCGGAAACGGTGGATACTTTGTTGCGAAACCGGCTGCCTTCTCCACAAATTCGTACTGTATCTAGTTCCGGTAAGGTGACGATTACGCGCGAGTTGCCACCGGCCCCGGCTTTTACGGCTAGTCCTCTTGCGGCTGAAGTTCCGACAGGCTGGCGGGCTTCTGGACAAATGGTGCCGGTGAAAAACCGAGTGCAAACACGTCGTGAAACTCCCCAATCTCAGTATTTTGAGGAGTTGCTTGATGCTGAATCTTCGGGAAATGCTTATGCACCTCCTTTGCCGGTCAGTGATGGTCGTGTGGAGCGTTATTTTGGCCCGAATGGTGAGGAGTTACCGATTCATGTTTATCCTTATGCGGTGAGCCGGCATCAGTTGGAGCAGGTGATCCAGGTGATGAATTTGCCGGTGGTTTTGACTAAGGATATGGATAGTGCGGATGCGGTTTTGGCTCTGCGCTCTCATGTTAAAAATCACTCGAAGTTACGCCATATTTCTAAGGCACGTCAGTTGCCGATTTATACGATTAAATCGAGCAGTATTCCTCAAATTACGCGAGCTTTACGCCGGCTTTTGGAGATGGATGATCCTCAAATGCCGGATGAGGCGGAAATGAGTTTGTTTACTGGAACCGGCACTGAGGATGAGATTGAGGCCCTGGAGGAGGCGAGACTTGCAGTGGAGCAAATTGTGATTCCTAAAGGGCAGCCGGTGGAGTTGTTACCCCGCTCTGCAAAAGTCCGCAAGATGCAGCATGAGTTGGTAGAACACTATCGGCTTAAGTCTTCTAGTTTTGGCGATGAACCTAACCGACGCTTGAGGATTTATCCGGCTTAGGCTTGGGATTGGGGAATTGGGGATTGCTCAAAAATTAAGGATTCCCAATTCCTAATTCCTATTTGCTGAGGTTAATTAACAAAAGTTATGCTCCGATAAAAAATGTGGTTTTGGGTGTCGATAGAGCAAGGTTTGTGTTTAGATGGGGGAATTTTTAAGATGGGTTAGGTAAGCTTGTTAATTCGCTTTTAATTTGCTTTCAAATTTGTTATAAGGCTTTATAAATTGAAAAGTTTATAATCAATAATTTGTGGAGCCATTAGTTTTATTTTTATGGCATTGTAAAATCCAAAAATTTATATACTACACTGCGTAATTCTTCCTCATCAAAGGGTTTTGTGAGATATTCTGTCGCACCGGCTAGTCTTCCTTGCACTTTGTCAAAAAGTTTGTCTTTGGCAGTTAATATGATGATTGGTAGTTGTTGAAACTGTGGTAAAGATCTCACTGTGCGGCATAGTTCTAAACCGTCGATTCCGGGCATAGTGATATCTAGTAATATGAGTTTTATAGGTTCGTGGTAAATTATAGCTAGGGCATCAATCGCATTATCGCTAAGTAAAACCCGGTAATCAGATTCAAGAGTTCGTTTGATGAGTTCTAACATTACAGTGCTGTCATCTACTGCTAAAATTGTTGAGGGTGAATTAAGAGTGGCAGGCATAGTTTATGAGGGTGGTGATTTTTTTATAAGTATCTTATTAAATAAGAAGTAAAAAGGTTTGGAGTAAAGAAGTCGAGCCAGAGGGTATGGATACCTAGGCTATCGGGTTCTGACGAATTTGGTTTCTATAATCCTGACATGAAAATGCTGGCACTTACGGAAAGATAAAAATGGACAAAAAAATATGTTAATCACTCCTGAGTGGATAATTACTTTTAATACGGGTGTCGTCGCCTTTTCAAAAAAAAACAAAAATCCTGAAAAATTGATTTTGGCAAGTATTGCCCCTAAAACCTGAAATCTGAAAAGCTGCAATACCCTTGATGGGGAATAGATAGAAGCAATTGTCAGTCTTGATACTACGCCGTGTAAGGTTGCGGTGGAAAGGCCGGTGAAAGCACACTGACTATCTAAAATTGGAAAAATTTTATGTTTATTTTTGCGATGTGACGGGTAACCAATAACCGGCCATGAGTGAGGAAAAAAAGCATCTGTGGGCTTTAGGTGGGGCTGTAGGGATAGCTCTGGCACAAGGTGGGCCTTTGCCCGAAGTCCTTAAACGCTGCACAAATGCAGTAGTTGAGCATTTGGGAGCCACCACTGTCTGCATTTGGACATCTCACAGCCCAAACCAGGCATTAACCGTATCGGCTATTTCTGGCAAGCCAACTGCTCCAGAACACGAACTGGGAGAAAATTCAATAGTGAATTTTATTGCGGAAAACCGGCAATCACTCAGTGGGCAGTTACGTTTGGTTAGTGGAAAACTCAAAACTGTGAGCGTTAAGCAAGTAGAAGGAATTGCAAAGGAGGAGGCTGAGCAGAAAGGGCGGAGTCATCGGGGAATGGGATATTTTAGCGGTTATCCTCTCGTAGTGGAGGAGCGTTTGGTGGGGGTTTTGGGGCTTTATCATCCTATACCTTTAACGAATGATGCCCGCAATATGCTGGAGTGGGTTGCTAATAGTATTACGATTGCTATAGATCGGGCGTGGGCCCATGAAGCTTTGCTGAAACGCCGTGAGGGTTTGTTGTTTCGGTTGGCAAATCAAATCCGCAATTCTTTGGATCTTAATACGATTTTGGAAACGGCTGTTCACGAAATTCGTAATTTATTGGTAATTGACAGATGTCATTTTTTGTGGTATCTGCCTCATCCAGAAACGCCTAGTTTAATGGTGACTCACGAAGCGCGAAATGCGGATCTGCCGAGTTTGTTAAGCGACTGTCCGCCGCAGCACATTGATTTTTTGGCTATGAAAATCCAAAAGTTGGAGGTGATGCGGGTGGATGATGTGGAAAGAGAGACGACGTTGGATGAAAATACTCACTCGCTGCTGACGAGTTTGGGGATGACTTCTCAGTTATTGTTACCGCTGGAAACTAGGGCCGGTCAGTTGGGTGCGGTGGTTTGCAGTCATTGCAGCGGGCCTCGGCCTTGGCGTGATAGTGAGGTGGAACTGTTAGAAGCGGTGGTGAATCAGTTGGCAATTGCTATTGACCAAGCTGAGCTATATGCCCAAACTCATGCGGCTGCTTTGGCGGCGCAAACGCAGGCACAACAGTTAAGTGAGGCTTTGCATAATCTGAAGCAAACGCAAGCACAATTGGTGCAGAGTGAAAAAATGTCGTCTTTGGGGCAGATGGTGGCGGGGGTGGCGCATGAAATTAATAATCCGGTAAATTTTATTTATGGCAATATTACTTATGCTAAGAGCTATATTGCAGATATTTTAAGTGTTTTAAATTTGTATCAAAAATTGTATCCAAAGCCTATTAAAGAACTGGATGAGCTATTGGAAGAGGTAGATATTGAGTTTATTAATGAAGATTTGCCAAGAATTTTATCTTCGATGGAAATGGGGGCTGATAGGATTCACCAAATTGTTTTATCTCTTCGCAATTTTTCGCGTTTGGATGAGGCTGATAAAAAGTTTGTGGATATCCATGAGGGGATTGAGAATACGCTGTTAATTTTGCACTCACGCTTAAAGTCTAAGGGTAATAATTCGGGAATTGAGGTGATCAAAAAATATGGTGATATTCCTAAAATAGAGTGTTATGCCGGTCAGATGAATCAGGTATTTATGAATATTCTTTCTAATGCTATTGATACTCTTGAAAATAAGCCGGAACCTCGGATAATTATGATTAATACTGAATTGGTGGATGGGGAGGGACAACCACTGGAGACTTTGTTGAAGTCTTACCCAAGACCGGCGAATTTGTGGGTGAAAATTAAGGATAATGGCCCTGGGATGACGGAGGAAGTAAAGAGGCGTTTGTTTGATCCGTTTTTTACAACAAAGCCGGTGGGAAAAGGTACAGGTTTGGGTTTATCGATTAGCTATCAAATTGTGGTAGAAAAACATGGGGGTAAGTTGCAATGTTTTTCGGAAGTTGGCAAAGGTTCGGAATTTTTAATTTCTATTCCTGTTTAATAGGTTAGGTGGAATGAAGCATTCTTTACTTCAAAAATTTATCGAGTTGATCGGTATCAACACCGGCCTCCATATTAGAGGGCAAGACATGGAAGGTTTGCGTTCTAAAATTGATATGCGAATGAGGGCGTTAAAACTTAGCGAACCGGAAAGTTATTACGACTTGCTGGTTGCTGATATAGATGATCAAAGAAAAATTAACTTTTGGGAAAGTGAAAGTGAGTGGAAAGAGTTAACGTTGTTGGTGACAACGGGGGAGAGTTATTTTTTTCGAGATCGGGGGCAAATGAATCTGCTAGAAACGCAGATTTTGCCAGAATTGATTGAAAAGCAAAAAAATAGCCGGTTGCTGCGAATTTGGAGTGCTGGTTGTTCTACTGGTGAGGAACCTTACTCACTGGCGATTTTGTTACAAAAGATGATTCCCAATTGGAATGAGTGGCAAATTTTTATTTTAGGAACAGATATTAATAAATCTAATATTGAAAAAGCTAAGCGGGGAATCTATAGTGATTGGTCATTTCGGATGGTAGATCCAGCATTGCAAAACTTGTATTTTGATTGGCACAAAAAGGGATGGAAAATTAAAGAAGATATCCGCTTAATGGTGGATTTTCGGTATGGAAATTTGGTAAAAGATGATTTTCCTAATCCAGCCAATGATTTGTATGATATAGATTTAATTCTCTGCCGAAATGTCTTTGTATATTTTTCTAAAACAGCTATTCAAGCAGTATTAAATAAATTTGAAAATTGTCTTAAAGTTGGAGGATATTTGTTAACTGCTCATGCGGAATTACACGGGCAAATTTTAAATAAAATGCAATCGAGAGTATTTCCTGAGTCGGTAATTTACCAACGAATAGATACTAATTTAATACTTGTTAATGAAGAATTCAAAAAATCTCCAACTGTTCAAAAATCCAGGGAGGATTTATCCTATGAGTCTATGGTAGAAAAATCCAGAGAAAGATTGTTGAATAAAGGTGAGAAGCAGATTCAGTATCCTTGGGAAAAATTGACTGCTATTAAGAGTTTAGGAATACCTATAGAAATAATTACTACCCCGCCACCTAAAGCCGAATTTTTCTCTTCAACACCTGAAAATTTAGAAAACAATCCTGAAAATCTTTTAAAAGAAGCTCAAAACTTTTTTATTGTAAAAGCTTATTTTCAAACAATCGAGAAAATTAAAAAAGTTTTGTCTTTGGATCCTCAAAATTTTAAAGCCTATTATTTGATGGCCCAAGCCCATGCAAATTTAGGAGAGTATCGCCAAGCAAAAGAAGCAACAGAACAAGCCATTTCAATAGATGCTCTTTCAACGGGGCCTTATTATTTATTGGCCCAGTTAGCAGAAGAGCAAGGTGATATTGAGCAAGCAAAAATGTTTTGGAAAAGAATTATTTATTTAGAACCTTTTTCAATTTTAGCTTATTTAGAACTAGCGGCTTTATATGAAAGAGAAAAAGATTGGTTAAGAGCACAAAAAATGAGAACAAATGCACTAAATTTGTTAAAATCTTTACCGTCAGAAAGTCTTTTAGAAGATGTTAAGCACATGAAAGTAAGTGAACTACAAAAATATGTAGAAGAAATGTTGAAAAAACCAAAAAATGATAACTAAAAACTTTAACAAATACCATGTCAAAAACTAAACCTTATTTGATTTTTAATTTAAACGATTCTAGCTATGGAATTGAGGCTATCTATGTTCGAGAAGTATTTTTTCTGCCAGAATTAGTACCGATTCCTGAAGCAGTCCGAGATGTGGTGGGGGTAGTAAATGTACGCGGCGAAATTTTGCCGATGATTGATTTAGAAATGAGGTTAGGACAATCAACAGGAGAATATCAAATAACTGATAGTGTAGTTGTTATAGAATGGGGGGGGTCTAAAGTTGGGATTATTGTTAATCAAGTTTATGAAGTGTTGGATATTGAAGCAGAACAAATAACAAATGAAGTATTTAAGGGACGAAAAAATTCTATAAATTCTCATCAATTTGTTGAAAAAATTGCTAAGGTTGACGATAAACTGGTGATGTTGCTTAATCATCAAAACATCGTTGATTATTCCGAAAAAGTTGAGTTACCAAATTTAGACGAACTAGGGAACTCCATAAAACATGAAGAAACGGACACATTTGTTTCACATTTTCAGAAATTTTGCCCAAACGCTACCCCTGAAGAACGAATAATTTTTAAAGAACGCGCAGCGATTTTAATGCAGCAGGGAGATCGTCAAGATTTCGCCGGTTTGATGGCTGTAGCTGTGATTACTTTTAATCGAGAATATTTTGCTGTGGATTTAGAATTAGTGCGTGAGTTTACAGATTTAAGAAAAATTACTCCGATTCCTTGTACTCCTTCGCACATTATTGGCAATATGAATTTGCGGGGAGAAATAGTTACAATTATCGATATTCGTGGTTTACTAAATTTGCCGATTGAAGCAATAAACAGCACATCTAAAGCGATGGTTGTACATCAAGATGAGATAGTTGCGGCCATTCCGGTAGAAAATGTTTTTGATGTAATTTATTTACATCCTTCCCAATTAATGCCGATTCCGGTTGCAATTCATTCTAATAATGATGAATATCTGCGTGGGGCTGCACCCTACCGCGATAAAATAATGATGTTTTTAGACTTAGCCAAAATTCTTAACAAAGGTGAATTAATAGTTAATGAAGAAGTTTAATTTGGTTTTTAAAAATCTTGGCGTGTATAAATTTGCCCATCATCCCAAAGTGAGCGAAATACTGTGATGAGGGCGCTAATAAATCCGATAAAATAAAAAGTGAAGCGAACAATAGTTTTTAAAATTGAACCACTTTTATTACAAGGGGGATGACCTAAAACTTGGCAGTCAAATAAACGATAAAAAAACCGCAATGCCTGAGAAAAAGTTAAATTTTTAAACCCCATTAAAAAATGATTATGATAAAGAAAAATTTGATATTCAGCAGAACGTGTGCTGATATCGTGACAGCCACCAGCTTCTTCGCCTAAATGAATTAAATAAGCATCAGGGTCATACCAAATTTGATAGCCAGTTTGCCTAAATCTCAAACAAAAATCGGATTCTTCCCGAACAGCACTACCTTTGAATCTTTCATCAAATCTTAACTTATACTGACGAAAAACCTCCCCTCTAAAGGACATATTACAACCCCTTGCTGAGATAACTTGTTGAGGTTTTACCGTATGTACTAAATCAATATAATACCAAGCAATACCGGCATCCATTGCTTGTGGTGGCAAATAATCTATGGTTAAATCTCCACCAGAATCTGATAATTTCATACGGTCAAACACTCGTCCTGCTACCGCCCCAACATTTGGTTTTTGATAATAACATTCATGGGCTGCTAAAAAACCGGCTGGCAATCGCACATCATCATCAATAAAAACAATAATTTCTCCTAATGATCGACGAACAGCATAATTTCTTGCCCCAGGCAAAGAAGCCCATTTAACGCGAAACCATTGGATTTTTTTGCTATCTGTAAGTTGCTGTAAAAAATTCTCTGTTTCTGGTTCGTGTACCGGCGTTTGATCAACCACCAAAACTTCAAAATTGGGATAAGTTTGGGCCAGGACATCCGTAATAGTATCCCGTAAAACTTCTTCGCGGCGATAAGTGGGAATAATCACAGAAATTAAAGGTTTATCCATCGTTTGCTAATAGGAATATAGTAAGAATTTGATAGTTATTAGGCAGTTTATATAGGCTTCATGATAGGTTAAATTAACCCGAAAATCGTTTCTTTTTAGGTAAAAATAAGCTTTTTTCTGAGGAGGTAAGCAATTCTTCTTGTTCTTGTCGGTCTAGTTCTGGTAGCTTTAAAATCACTCCGGCAAAAAACCAATAATAAACAGCCACCGGATCCGTATCTAAAGGATACCAATAAGGGTTATAACTAACAAACAAAACAAACACCCAAAAACAAGCCCCAAAACTCCTTAAATGTCGTTCTTTCAAAGACCGATAAGCCTTAAAACAAGCCCAAGTTAAAGCCGTAACAAAAATTAAAAAACCAATTAATCCCACCGGCCCAATTTCAAAAAGCAACTTAGGAAACCAAGTTTCTATTAACTTTGTTTGTCCCAAGGTTCGGGCAGAGTTTGTAGCCCTTCCCAAACCTTTCCCCAATAAACCAGCCTGTCCTTCCACCGTAAACTGAACTTGACTAGCAATAAATTGATCTGGCGGTGAAGCATTCCAACGGTCAACTAAACTTTTTATCCGTTCTTCTACCACTGTAGGAAACATTACTAAACCAATTGTTGCCAAAATACCAATGCCACTAGCAATAGGTAAAAAGCGCTTCAAATTTGCAATCTGGCCGGTGAGAATCAGCAAAATCACAATAATAATAGGCACAGCAATTAAAGCAATCCGTTGCCCCGAAACCACTGCATTAATAAGAATTAATGCAAGAGAAGAAAAACTTGCCAATTGCCAAAGAAACGAAGGGTCACTAAAAGCAGAAGCAAAGGTAAAAAATGTATTAGAAATCAAAAACCAAGCCCAATGCCAAGGCGAAACAAAAGTCCCAGGTAAACGAGTCATATAGGAACTAAAAGCAACAGACCCCCCTACTAAACAACGGGCAGAAAGGCTTGGTTTATATAAATCTTGGCCTTCCATCATCCGAGTACCGACACAAGTTCCTTTAGCCAAAAGTAAATACTGAAGCAACCCTAAACCACAGGCAACAATGGCTAAAACAACGTGCATCCGAGTCAGAAACAAAAACTCTTTTTTACTGCGAATTAGATAGTAACCACAAGTAATAAGAGGAATATAACCAAGCAAAATTTTTAACCCTAAAATTCCCATAATAATAGGTCTTTCGGTTGGTCTGGAAGTAGCGTAGGGATCAAAAATAGGAATTGATTGGGGAAAAATTTGCTGATATCCATTAACAAACAGCATAGTTAGTAGACAAACGCCGAGGAGAATAGCGAGGGGAGTAATTAATTTTTTTGACATCACCAAGGGCAGTTTATCTCGGCGTAAATTTTGCACAAAAGAAAAAAGTGCGGGAAAATAAAACGCATCTTTGGCAAACTGAAATGCAGCATTTCCACCGCCAATAGCATAAGTAACTGTGCCACTGATAGGCAAATACATTAAAAACATCCATAAAGCTTGTCGAGGGTATTTAAAAGAAAGGATCAATAATAATAAACCTCCACCGGCAGCGATACCCAGCTTAGAATTTTTTAAAGAAATACCGGCCCCAATAGCAAAAGCGGCAATTAAAGTGGGGATAAGGGTAGAAACTAGTTCTTTGCGTTCTTTAGTTTGTTGTCGTTTTAGGGCTTGTTTTTCCTTTTTTGTTAGAGTTATGGCTTGGGTTTTATTTTTTTGTTTAGATTTTTTAGATTTACTTTTAGGTGTTGGCTTACTTTTTCGTTTTATTTTGTGCATAACTTTCAAAAAATAATCCTCCGCTATCAGCTTACTGATAGCAGAGGGTTATTGGCGATGATTTTGAGTTTTATTAAGCCAGATTTTGTTGAACGATACGCACGAGATAGTCTGTCCAGTAATGAGCAACCTCTGCGCTGGCAGCTTCTACCATGACGCGGATCAGCGGTTCAGTACCCGAAGCACGGACAAGAACTCGACCACCATCACCCATTGCTTGTTTTGCTTTTTCAATGGCGGTTTGTAATTCTTGGCAATTTTGCCAGCCAAGCCGACGCTGCCGGTCTTCTACGCGAACATTTCGCAAAAGTTGGGGATAAGTTTGAAAACTGTCATCTACCATTTCGGCCAGACTTTGACCGGCCTGCCGTACTAGGGCTGCAATATGCAAAGCCGTCAGCAACCCATCGCCGGTAATGCCATAATGCCAGCATAAAATATGACCAGACTGTTCGCCTCCAAGCATTGCGCCGGTTTGCTGCATTTCTGCTTGGACATATTGATCACCTACAGAGGTTCGCAACATTTTACCGCCTTGTTTTTGCCAAGCTCGCTCGAACCCTAAATTGGCCATGACGGTTGCCACAATTAAATCTTGGGGCAGTTGTCCTTTTTTGCGGAGACTTTGACCCCACAAATATAAAATGTAATCGCCATCAACCGGCCGGCCTTGATTATCAACCGCCAAAACACGGTCTGCATCGCCATCAAAGCCAAATCCCATATCCGCATTATGTTCTATAACGGCTTGTTGGAGAGCGTTTAGATGAGTTGAACCACAATTGACATTAATATTGTTACCGTCTGGTTGGTCATGCAGGCAAATAACCTCAGCACCCATTGCTTGAAACGTAGCCGGTGCAACTTTAACTGCGGCCCCCCAGGCGAGGTCTAGCACAATTCGCATTCCTTGGAGGTTAACGCGAGAGAGTAAGGGTTCTTGGAGGGCGGACGTATAGTTGCTTACAAGTTCAGGCCGGTGGTGATGTTGGCCCCAATTTGTTTGAGGAAACGAAAGAATATGACCTCTCAAACCGGCTTCTATTTGTCTTTGTAAGTCTTGAGAAAGCTTAGTACCGGTGGGGCCAAAAAACTTAATACCGTTATCTTCGGGCGGGTTATGAGAAGCAGAGATCATTACGCCGCCAAGGGCATTTGATGAGACTGTCAAGTTAGCGACGCAGGGGGTAGGACATAAGCCCAGGTTCCAAACTTCCACACCGGCAGCCGTGAGACCGGCAGAAAGGGCCATTGCCAGCATATCGCTGGAGTTGCGAGAGTCTTGCCCCAAAATCATTGGGCCATTGTCGTGGGCGTGTTCTTTAAGAATTTGACCAGCCCAGAACCCTACTTGCATTGCTAGGGTGGGGTTTAAAATATCGCCGACTTTACCGCGTATGCCATCGGTACCAAAGAGGGGGTTATCAGGTAAACCGCTGGCATTCCAAGGAGAATGATGAACTACAGGTTTCTCTAATGCGTTCAGGGGGCCGCAGCCATTTGTCAAAGTAGAAATTGCTACCATTTTGATTCACTCCACACACACACACAATAATAGTATTTTAGATTTCAGATTTTGGATTTTTTTATTCAGAATTTTGTAGTCGCTGATGCCTAAGCCTGTGATCGGGTATTGAGATTTTCGTTTATAAGTTACTCTCTGGCAAATATAAAACCGGATGTTTAGTTTTCCTAGAACTGAGAGTAAAGAAATTTATAAATATTTTTTGAGGATTTTTGCTGTTTCTAAACCAGTTTTTTCCCAACTAAATTGACTTGCTTGGATTAAGCCCTGTTCCCGCAGGTAAGATCGTTGTTGAGTATCATTAGCAACAGTATCCATAGCTGCGGTTATTTCAGCAGTATTATAAGGATTAACCATCAAAGCGCTAGAACCGGCGACTTCTGGGAGAGAGGAAACATTAGAAGTAATGACTGGTGTTCCACAGGCCATTGCTTCAAGGACGGGTAAACCAAAGCCTTCCCAAAGTGAAGGAAAGACTAAAGCAATAGCTTGATTGATTAAAGTTGGTAGTTTTTCGTAACTGGCGTAGCCAATTAATTTAACTGATTCTGTTAAGTTTAATTCGACAATTTTTGCTTGGAGTTGGGGGGTATAGGTGGTGTCGGTTGGGCCAGATATCCACAGTTCATAATCGGGCCGGTGGGGAAGATTAGCAAAAGCTTCGATCAGCCGGTGTAGATTTTTGTAGGGGTCATGCCGGCCTATGTATAAAAAATAGTTACTTGTGGGTAAGTTTAAATCTCGGAAGTTATTTCTGTCGTAAGCTAAGGGGATAACTGTTGTTTTGTCAAGACTGATTTTGTAGAATTTGTTGATATCTTTTGCCGTTGATTCTGAGTCGCAAATTATATGTTCTGCTTGGCTTAAAACTTGAGGAATGTAATAGCGAAAATAGGTTGTAAGCCGAGAAAAAGGTTTAGAAAAACGGAGAGGAATTAAGTCATGGACTGTGACAATATAACGAGTTTTTGTGAAAATTGGGGCTTCAGGAAGGGGAGAAAATAAAAGGTTAGATTGAAGGTTTTTATAAAGTTGAGGAAGTTGAAATTGTGTCCATAAAATCCGTCTTAAGTGGCCTTTGCTTCCCTGATCCGGTGTCATATTTGCAGGGACGGGATAATTTGTGTAAGGGGGGAGGTTTTGGGGAGTTAAAAGGGTGGGATTTAGTTGTTGGAGATGAGGGATAATATTTTTTGCATAGGTTGAGATGCCGGTGGCTTGAGGAATAAGAAAAGAAAGGTTAATTAAGAGGTTGTTGTTCACGTTGATTAAACTTAGTTTATGTGGCTGGGGTTAGGAAGAGTTGGGTTTGTATATTCTTGCTGGATTATATCAAAAAAACATTTAATTTTTTGCTCAAATTGAGGTTTTGTAAAATTTTGACTGCGTTGAAAAGCGGCATTTTGGAGGTTTTTAAAAACTTCTGAGTTGCTGATAAGTTGATAGGTAAATTGCCCAAGTTCATCAAGGTTATTAATTAAAAATCCTGATATTTTGTTGATAACAGTTTCTTGATGTCCGCCGTTATTAGCCACTACGGGAACACAATAGTTTTGCATGGCTTCCACTGTCGCCATTCCAAAATGTTCGCATCGCTGGGGGTTGAGTTCTTCTAAACCGCAAAGATGCCAAAAAATGCTTGCTTTGCTGTAGAGGTTTTTGAGTTCTTCGCGGGAAGAGTTTAGTTTAATTTCAATAGAGTTATAGTCTTGTTTAATTTGATTTTGAACGTTTTTTAAATAGGGATTATTAGGGAGGCTTCCACCGGCTAAAACTAATTTCCAGCTTTTCATAAGTTCAGGATATTGTTTTTTTAGATGGCGGAAAGCTTCAATCATTTCGAGTTGTTTTTTTGTCCCACCGGCCTCAAATTGGGCAACGGATAAGATGATATTTTCTTTGGTAGTTTTTTCGCCTTCCATTTCCACAGGAGGGTAAAGCAAAAAAGTAGGGTCAATTTCCCAGCGTTTTTGTAGCCATTTGGTTGTAAATAGGCTATTTGTGAGTATAAAAGTGTAATCATCTACAGCAAAATGACGACCACGAAAAGCATTAGGAAAGTGACATAAAAAAATAGATATCGGAGAAAGAGGTTTGACTTTTTCTAATTGATTAGCATTAATAAAAATATCATAGTTTTGAGATTCTTTTGAAACAACATCAAAAGGATTTTCTGTCTCATCATTGACAAGACTGCTATCAATAGTTTGCATTCCTCGTTTTTCGTAATAAGCAAGGGGGAGAATTTTGAGGGAACAAGCCGAAAGGTTTACACCATACCAATTTTGTAGATCGGCTAAGTTAACGGGCTTATTAGCAATAAAAGTAATGTCAAATTGATGTTGTAAAACTTCAGCAAATGTAGCTATATATTTTTGGCCGCCACCAATAAAATGCAAACCATGATCATAAATTCCAATCGAAAGTTTACGTTTTCCAGCAATCACATCAAGGCGAGATAAAAGGCGATTAATTCTACTACTTTCATAGAGAACAGACATTTTTTCATACAATGCTGGTAAAACTTCATTAACAATTTTTTCTGAGTGATTTTCTCGGAGTTTTTTGATGGCAAAAAATAAAGATTCTAATAAATAACTATATTGTTTGGTGATAAAAAATACGGAGGTATTAATGGCTTGACCTAAAAAATAAGGTTCATGTTTTGCAAGATATAAAAAACGATTGCGGTTACAAAAATACTCGGTTAATTTATTTCCTCTACTAGATGCCCCAAATTCGTGATAAACAATAGCTTGGGGTAAATAAAGCAATTTCCAGCTGTTTTTTAGACAACGTTTGCAATACTCTACATCTTCAAAATACATCACAAAGTCTTCATCCACCGTCCCTACATTTGCCAAACATTCACGGCGGAATAAAACCGCAGCCCAACATAAGCCTTTCACAGTCATTTCTTGTTCATATTGACCGTTATCTTTTTCTCCAAAACCTAAATCTTGCCAATAAAAATCCGGTAGTTCTTGTACTCCAACGCTATTAATTCTGCCATCTTTCAATAAAATTTTACCGCCTATAGCCCCTATTTCTGGACTGGTTTCTAAACGTTCCACCAAAAAATTTAACCACTGCGAATCTACGCAAACGTCGTTATTTAAAAACCCAATATAATCTCCCTTTGCCAAACTTATACCCAAATTCAAAGCTTTAGCAAAATTATTTTCTGTATTAATAAACAGCTTAATTTCAGGAAAATTTTTCTTAATGAATTCAACAGAATCATCTGTTGATCCGTTATCAATTAAAATAACTTCTAGGTTAGGATAAGATAATTTTTGCAGAGAAGTTAAGCAAGTTTTTAGACGATTAATGCCGTTATAGTGGACAATAATTAATGAACATAGGGGCAAATTTTGAAAATTCATAGTTTAGTATATAGATGCCGGTGGCTATAACCACGTTATTTTTTAAGCTTTTCTAATTCAGTTTGCAGTTCTTTTATTTGGCTTTCTAATTTTATTTGATTTTGCTTTAAATCCTTAACTTGTTTACTTAAAGATTGAATAATTTGCGTATTGGTAAAATTGTAGATAACTTGTCTTTCCAAAACCGGCTTCAACAACTTTCTAACAAACTTTCTGAGACCAATAATAGCCGGCTGCATAAATTTTTGATAAGAAGTGATGGGAATATTGTAAATATCAAAGCCAGTTTTCAAAATTACAATATCCTCATCTTCATCTTCAGCCGGCGGGTGTTGATTGGAAACCCCAAACATATCTGCGGCTAAAGTCTGACGCAGTTTCTCTTTAATTTGTTCAGTAGGGATTTCTTGGGGTTCCAACTTTCAGCCTTGCCTATTTATGAGAGTTCTAGTTGACAATCGTCACCAATCATAAATCTTAAGGCTTTTGGGCGCATATTTGCAACCCCTAACTGAGCTCGTTGTCCAATCACACTATCAACAATTCGCTGATGGATACCGGCAATTTTTGCGCCTTTTAAAACAACGCTATGTTCTAAGTCTCCTTCCATTAAAGTCACTTCATCAGCGATACTGGTATAGGGGCCAATAAAACAATTTTCTAAGTAACAATTTTCCCCAATAATCACCGGCCCACGAATCGAACTATTAACTACTTTTGTCCCCGCCCCAATTTGAACTCGTCCGATAATTTGGCTTTTTTCGTCCACTTCTCCCTTTATAGATGACGAAACTTGTGTGTCTAAAATAATCCTATTTGCTTCTAGGAGATCATCTTTTTTTCCTGTATCCAACCACCATCCTTCAAGAGTGCAAGCTTTGACAGGTTTTTGCCAGTCTAACAATTGTTGAATAGCATCCGTAATTTCTAATTCTCCCCGCGCCGAAGGTTGAATATTATCAATCGCTTCGTGTATCATTTTAGAAAAGAAATAAATTCCCACCAAAGCCAAATTAGAAGGTGGATTTTTTGGTTTTTCAATTAACTCTAAAACCTGTCCATTTTCATCAACTTTAGCTACCCCAAAAGCACTCGGATTAGAAACCTTACGCAACATAATCAAAGCATCTAAATGCTGGGTTTTAAAGGTTTCCAAAAAAGTTTGCAATTCACTTTGAATGATGTTATCACCCAAATACATAATAAATGAATCATCGCCTAAAAATGGTTGGGCAACTTTCACCGCGTGGGCTAAACCCGCCGGTTTTTCTTGCAAAATATAAGTGATTTTGACTCCAAACTTTTCTCCATTGCCGGTTTTGGCCTTCACTTCTTCGCCGGTTTCTGGACTAATAATAATCCCAATTTCATTAATACCGGCCCCGATAATATCTTCCAGTCCATACCACAAAATAGGTTTATTTGCAACCGGCACTAGTTGTTTTGCGCCGGTATATGTTAGAGGACGTAACCTAGTGCCCTTTCCGCCAGAAAGAATTAAAGCTTTCATTGATGATTTGGTATGGTGACAAAGATATAACTACTGGTTTTTTTCTAACATTTTTCTGAGAGATTGTCGCCAGTGTGGAGGATGAGATCCTAAAACCGCCGCTATTTTTTTAGAAGACAGAACAGAAAAAGCAGGCCGACGGGCTGGAGTTGGGTATTCTGATGTTGTAATAGGAATAACTCTTTCAACTTTGATCGGAAAACTTCTTTGTTTTGCCTCTTCAAAAATTGCCACAGAAAAATCATACCAACTAGCAACACCGCTATTAGTATAATGATAAATTCCTGGTTCCCATTTTAATTCCACTAAGCGACCTATTGCCTCAGCTAAATCACCAGTCCATGTGGGACTACCAATTTGATCGCAAACCACCTTAATTTCTTCTCTTTCCCCTCCCAAACGCAACATAGTTTTAACAAAATTTCCCTTTCCACCAACTCCATAAACCCATGCTGTCCGCAAAATTATATACTCTCCACCCACCTCTTGAATAGCTTTTTCTCCCGCTAATTTAGACTTTCCATAAACCCCAAGGGGGTTAGTTTCTTCACTTTCTAAATAAGGCTGACTTGCATTCCCATCAAAAACATAATCGGTAGAAACATGAATCAACCGACCCCCTATTTTTTTTACTTCTTCTGCTAAAATACCAGGGGCTTTTCCATTAATAGCAAATGCCACTTCCTCTTCACTTTCTGCCTTATCAACTGCTGTATAAGCGCCGCTATTAATTATTAAATCTGGTTTTATTTCTTGCAAAACTTGCCGAATATTATCAGGATTTGCTAAATCTAATTTCTCACGACTTAGCCCAGTGATACTATAACTTTTTTCGCTGAGATGCTGATGCAATTCTTGACCTAGTTGGCCATTAGTCCCTGTGATTAGAATTTTCACGGTTTTGATGTTTTTACAAATAAATATTTTTTAACCGCAGAGAAACGCTTAATAAAGTAAGCGTTGTGAGTTTTGATTACGTTTAAGGAAAAACCTCAGCACTTTTAAAAGCGATACCCGCTTGATCTTTTGCCGATAATATTGGTGTTTCGCCATTTAAAGGCCACTTAATACCTATATCCGAATCACTCCAAAGAATGCACCTATCATATTGTGGGGCATAATATTCCGTTGTTTTATACAAAACTTCCGCAACTTCTGAAACCGCTAAAAATCCATGAGCAAAACCGGCCGGTATCCACAATTGACGATGGTTTTCTGCACTCAAATAATACCCCACCCATTGACCAAAAGTAGGAGAATTTTTGCGAATATCAACAGCCACATCAAAAATTTCTCCCACCACTACCCGTACTAATTTACCCTGGGGTTCTTGAATTTGATAATGCAGCCCTCTGAGAATATTTTTTGAAGAACGAGAATGGTTATCTTGGACAAATTCACAATCAACACCTGTTTTTTCTGCAAAAGTACGCCGGTTAAAGCTTTCCAGAAAAAAACCTCGTGGATCTGTAAAAACTTTTGGCTCAATAATTAAAACTTCGGGAATCGCTGTTTGAACTATATTCATCTTGTTCTGTGTCAAGAGTTCTGTATCAATTGTCCTTTGTCAATTGTCCTTTGTCAATCGTTATCTGTAATTAATTAAAATCTCAAAATAGACACCTTTTACACTCATCATTAAACAAAAACCCGGTTCTTTTGAGAAACCGAGTTTTTAAAAACCTTTTTTAGACTTTATCTGACAAAAACCTCTGACAAAAAAACCATTACTACTTAACAGTTTCCAAAGTCTTAACCTTGCGATTCATGCTATCCAAAAACATCTCCATAACAGTCCGTTTGCCAATTTTAATAGTTCCTTGAACCGCCATCCCCGACTGAATAGGATATTTTTGACCATTTAACTCAAAAGCCTGCAAAGGCAACTCTACATCCGCCGGAAACGCATAAAAAGGACGTTCTTGGGTTGGTGGCAAAGCATCCGAACCAATTGATTTTAATTTGCCCTTAATTGTCCCAAACTGCATCGAAGGATACGCCTCCACATTAATCTCCACATCCATCCCAGGCTGCACCAAAGTAATATCTTTATTATTGATATAAACCTTAGCAATCAGGCTATCTTTAGGAATCAATTTCATCATCGGATTTTGGTCAACTTCCCGCACAACAAAACCAGGCGAAGCTTTCAAATCAAAAACATAACCATCCACTTGTGCCTTTACTTCTTGATATTGTAGCGCTTGTTGAGCCTTAGTTAACTGTCCTTCAATTTGAGAAATTTGCTTAGTATTCTCTTGTTTCTTTTGACCAATTTGCGAATCAACTTGTGCAACTCTTTGCTTATTAGTTTGCACTTTGTCACGCATATTTCTCATCCAACTTGCCCGCTTACTATCCGCATCTTTTCTCGCCACATCAATTTCTGCCCTCACTTGATCTTGCTGAGAACGTAAACGATCAACTTCAGCTTGACGCGCTGTAATTTCATCTTGTGTTTGCAAAATTTCCCGCTGTCTTGCTTCAATTTCTCCCTGCAAAGTATCTAATTCTGCTGTTGCAGAAATCACACTTCCTTGCTTAGTCAAAACTTCTTGTTGTTGACGTTGTTGTTGTAATTTTGACAGCGCCCCTTCATCAACTAAAGGATTAATTTGCCCTAAAATTTGCTCATTAATCGTCAAAACTTGTCTCTCAGTTAACAGTCTATCTCTTGCTTTAGCTAACTGTGCCTGTGCCGAAGCAAGCCGATTTTCCACCCTTGGCATTTGTTCTCGTGCTCTAATCAAACGTTCCACACCGGCAGCCAACTGACCATCAATTTCATTCAGCTTTTCATTAAGATTCCGAATTTGTGCTTGTTCTTGCTCAACAATAGCCAAATATTCCCGTCGGTTTGCCAAAAAAACCGCCTGTTGAGTCGGACTAAAACCACTACCACCACCACCACTTTCTAAATCAAACTCATTTAACAGCGCTTGATAAACCTCAGTATCCGCAATTAAAGCTATCCTTTCCCGCGTCAAAGTTTCCAAATCTGTATTAGCGGCTGCCACACTATCCCCATTAACCGCTTTATCATAAAATTGGTTTTCTTTTAAAAGCGATTCTTTTACATTTCTTAAAGACTCCACATCAGCTTGAGAAGAAGTAGGATCAAGCGTCAGCAAAACCTCTCCTTGTTTAACTAATTCACCTTCTTTAACTAACACTTCTCTCACCACACCACCGGCCGCCGGACGCACATCTTTCGGCGCTTCTTGAGGTTCAAGTTTGCCGGCCGCCGGGATAGCTTGCTCAATTTTTGCAAACGTAGCCCACAATAAACCAAAACCCGTAACACCAACAATTGCCCAAACAAAAATCTGTGTCCAATAGGCAGGTTTTTCTAAAATTACCGGTTGGTCGTACACCGAATCAGAAAAAGAATTTGAATTTAAAGAATCGCTTTTCATGTTTTATAAACTCCTAAAAATCCTAAATTATTAGTCCTTAATTTTGCCATTTTATTAGTCCTTTCATTAGTCCCTTTAGAAGTTTCTAATGATTGATAGCTAGACCGTACCCCCGTACCGGCCCCAACAAAAGACTAATAAAATTTACAATTGTGACTCCTGTTGTTGATAGAGAGCGTAATAACGACCTTTAAGTGCCATTAATTCATCGTGCTTACCTTGTTCAACCACCGAACCCTGATCCATCATTAAAATAACATCAGCATCTCTGACGGTATTAAGCCGGTGAGTAATAAAAAACACCGTCCGATCCTTAAAAGCTTTCTGCAAGTTATCGCACACCTGTCTTTCTGTGTTGTAATCTAGCGCACTCGTCGCCTCATCCAAAATCAACAATCTAGGATTTTGTAAAATCGTCCGCGCTAGAGCAATACGCTGACGCTGACCACCCGATAACGAAGAACCCCTCTCACCCACAACAGAGTTATAACCATTGGGCAAAGACATAATAAAATCGTGAGCGACCGCAGTTTTTGCAGCCTCAATAATTTCTTCTGTCGTCGCTTCTGGGTTGTTAAGAGCAATATTTTCTTGAACCGTGCCATTAAAAAGCAACGTGTCTTGTAAGACCATACCAATTTGCCGGCGCAGAGAATATAACTCCACTTTAGCAATATCATAACTATCAACTTGAATACGCCCAGAAAGAGGTTCATAAAGGCGCTGAAGCAGCTTCATCAATGTACTTTTACCCGAACCACTTTGCCCTACAATTCCCACAAATTCACCAGGCATGAATTCAAGGTTAATATTCACTAATTGCAAAGCACCGGCTTCTTTAAACCGGAAAGAAATATTTTCAAATTTCACACCTCCATCAATTTCTGGAATAGGAATATTAGTGCGATTTTCTTCTGTCACTTCCAAAGGTGCATCAAGAATATCACTGAGTCGTTCAATGGAAAGCGCCGTTTCTTGGAAGTTTTGCCACAATTGAACCAAGCGCAAAAGCGGACTGGTAACATAACCGGAAATAATTCGGAAAGCAATAAGTTGACCAAGGCTAAGCTGATTTTGAATAACCAAGTGAGCACCAACCCAGAGAATAAGTAAACCAGAAAGTTTTTGTAAAAAACCGCTGATACTGCCGGCATTGCTAGAAGTTAAAACCGATTGAAAACCAGCGCTTACATACCTCGCGTAGCGTTCTAGCCACTTCCAGCGCGAAAGCATTTCAATATTTTGGGCTTTGACAGTTTGAATACCGTTGAGAACTTCCACCAGATAAGATTCTGCATCAGCGTAGCGTTCCGCTCGTTGTCTTAATTGGCCTCGAATAATAGGAGAAACCATCAATGTAAGAGCCGCAAACAAAGGCACAGTGGAGAGGGCAACAATAGACAGTAGCCAACTATAAACAAACATTACAACGATGTACACCACCGAAAAGACAGCATCAAGTACAACTGTCAGGGCTGTGCCGGTAAGGAATTGACGGATGCGTTCAAGTTCGTTCATCCGACCGGCCAGTTCCCCAACACGGCGGTTATCAAAATAGTTGAGAGGCAAACGTACGAGGTGGTTAATGACTTCGCTGCCTAAACTAAGGTCAATGCGGTTAGTAGTGTCTACAAAAAGATAGGTACGCAAAGCAGTCAGCAGGGCTTCAAGAAGACCCACACCCAATAAAAATATTCCCAAAACATCAAGGGTATCAATACTCCGCTGAACGAGAACTTTATCAATAATGACTTGGGTGATGATCGGGTTAGCGAGGCCAAATAGCTGAACAAAAAACGAAGCCACTAAAACTTGAATCAGGATGCTGCGATATTTGACCACATAGGGAATGAACCACTGAAGGCCAAATTTTTCTTTGGTCTGTTGATTTTCTGGGGCTGTTAAAAGTAAAACTTGGGTGACTTCGCCAGCAACGTCAGCAAATTCGGCCGGTTTTTTCCGAGTAATGCCGCTTTCGGGTATGGCCATCACCAGTTCTTTTTCGGTGATGCTGTAGATGACGGCAAAGCTGTCGTACCAGGGTACCATTGCGGGGCCTTTCAGCCTGCCGATGTAGCTAGAGGGTATTTGGACAAGTTGGGCGCGCAGTCCCATCATTTCGGTAATAGCGCCACAGGTTTGCAGAGTAATTTGGCCTTTGGTTTTTATTTGGCCTTCGAGAACGCGGCGAACTATGTCTTTACGGAAGGTAGCGCCTGTGTGTTTACTGAGCATTTGAAAACACGCCTGGGGTGCTTCGAGGGGGCCACGCCCACGAATAAAGGGGTATTTAACCGGACTAGAAAAGGCATCACGGGGTGCTTCCGGCGGTCGAGGAGGCGCTTCGGGGATTTGGTACTGTTGTAGTTGGAGGGTGTCTTGGATGGGGGTTAATACCTGAGTTTCTGTTTCGCTTGGTTGAAGAACAGTTACAGCAGAAGTTGAGGAAGATTGCAAATTCAGGGGTAATCCGATGAGTCTGGCTCCCCCTTTCTCTGGGACGGGTAAGGTGCGGGCGGTGCCGGTTAGTGGGAGACGGCTGCCGGTTTCATAGTCGCCGATGGTGCCACTACTGATCAGCCAAAGACGGTTTGGATCGAGTTTTGCCAGGTCAAGTTGACCGGTTTTTATGTTGAGGGCAATGGCTTCGTGCCATAGTTTGCTGGCAGTTTCTTTCAGATTTATACTTGCGTCTGCTCGTCGTTGCAGTTCAGCGCTGATAACTTCAAAGACTTCGCTTTGGTAGGGTTTGTCTTTAAAGGCGCTTTCTAGGGCTGGTTCGGTTTCCAGATAGCTTAAAAAGTCGGCAGCACTTAGGCAAATACAGATAACTTCGGTGGAGGCGATGGCGGTTTCACAAGGTTCTCCTCGCACGAGACCGGCGGCTCCGAGCAGTTCTCCAGGGCCAAGGAGTTTGATGCTGACGGGGGTTTGCATCCGCTGGTCATAGCCCAAGAGTCGGGCTTGTCCTTGGTAAATAATCGCAATTTGGGTGGGGAGTTTTTCTCGCTCAAAAATTGGCTGGCCGGTTCGATACCGCAACAATTGACATTTGGCGCTAATGGCTTGGAGGGTGTCTACTCCCAGTTGGTCAAAGGGCGCTGTTTGTGTTAAAAATGCAGGGATTTGAGTGGGGGTAATCGGTTGGGTCATACGCTCGGTTGTAAACTTGGGGCTTGTTGCGTTTATTTTATTTACGTTCAACGGAAAGGTTTTCTGTTTTTATACAGTTTTCCTTTTTAGTTTCAGAGCATGGATTCTGTGATGTTAGCTTTAAGCAAGCGCTGCTTATGTAGAATGCTAAAAATTTTATTGATTCTTGTTCGGATGCCCCTGTTTATACACCGCTTGTATTGTACCCAAGCTATAGGGGAGAGGTTCCTGTGTGGCCCTCTCGGTTTTTTGCTTTAGGTGGCTGCGGGGACTGGGCTATTGACTGCGGGGCGCAGTTTGACTTGTTGAATTTGTTCTTTGATCCAGTTTTCAAACAGTTCGTCAATGAGAATTCGGCGCATGGAGTCATCAAGGCGTGCGGGGATGAATTTTTCGAGGCGGATAATAACAAACCATTCGGCTAGGGGTCGCGGTGTCCACAGTTGTCCCGGTTGACTGACTGAGAGCAGTTTCGCAATGGCTGGGTGCGGTTGGGAGAGGGGAACGGGGCCAAGGAGTCCGCCGGTTCGGGCTTCTGGCCCTTGGGAGTGTTCGCGGGCTAGGTCGGCAAAGGTTTGTTCGCCTTCTTCAATACGAAAGTATAATTCTTGGGCAAGTCCGGGGTCTTGAGTGCGTATAAGTGAGTACACTACTTGGTCTAGGTGGGTTTTTCTGCTGAAAAAGTAGGTTTCGACTTTGGGGTTAAAGGCGGCTGTTTTAAATTTTTCGAGGCGCAGGGGTTGGATGGCTAGTTCTTCAATTTGCTGTAAGGTCATGTTTTGGCTTTGCAGCCATGCTTCTCTGGCTTGGGGGGTGGTAATTTGCTGGGAGGCAAAGAATTTTTCGATGGCTGAATGAGTTTCTTCTTGACTACAAGTGATGTTTGCGATGGCTTGGTCGATGAGGATGCCGCGCAATAGTTGGGGCATGAGTTGATAGCGCATAAGAAGGGCTGGAATTTCATGCTCTTGTATGATTTTGTTGCCGATTTGAAAAAGCTCTGCCATGTTTGTTAATTTACCTAGAATTGTGTGGTTTTTTGTGGCCAGTAAAGTTATAGCTAATATTTGTTGGGTTTTTTGACGTAGGGGAGGGTGGTATTGTTTTTTGGTTTGGGTTTTTGGTCTGTTTAAGGTGGTTATTTAATTAAGGTATCTTGAGAACTCATGCGTATTCTTTTTACGATTGCTCATTTTTTTAATCCTAACGGTGGTAGCCGTCACGCTTCTCAGGCTAAAGACCCCCGGCCTCGTTTGTTGGCTTTTAGTGGTTGTATTAGTTCGCTCCATCAACTTTATGGCCGGTCTCAGGGTTTGATTGATATTGGTTTGCGTTTGGCTGTGCCGGCAAATCAGTCTCAATCTCACGATATTGATATTATCGTCTGTACCACGCAAAATTACCATCTGCTAAATCAGGTTGCTTTGCAGTCTCACTTATACACTCATAATCGCACAAGTGTGGAGCCGATGCTGTTGGGGTTTGAGTGTCAGGCGGTGTTACGAGATAATTTGGGCCGGTATGATTATTTTTGTTTTTTGGAGGATGATTTAATTCTTCACGATCCTTGGTTTTTTGTGAAGTTGGGATGGTTTAGCAAGCAGGTGGGTAATTTGAATTTGTTGCAGCCCAATCGTTATGAGGTATCGCCGGTGGGGATGATGAGTAAGGTTTATATTGATGGGGATTTGTTACCGCGTGTGACGGAGCGTTTTCAGAATGTGCAGGATCAACCGCAGTTAATGGGGAAGGTGATGGATATGCCGGTGGTGTTTCGTCGTGCGTTGAACCCCCATTCGGGTTGTTATTTTTTGAATGCTGAGCAGATGCAGTATTGGGTGGATCAGCCTTATTTTTTAGACCGGGATACTAGTTTTATTGGGCCTTTGGAAAGTGCGGCGACGTTAGGAGTTATGCGAAGTTTTCGGATATATAAGCCGGCTCCTGAACACGCGAGTTTTCTGGAAATTCAGCATTTTGGGTCGGCGTTTTTGGGTTTATTGGGGGGTGTGGTGGGTTTGTCGCCGGATGTGGTTGTTCAAAAGCCAGTTTCTTAATAAGGTGTTTTGTTGTTTGCAATCCAGAAATCGAAAAATTAAAAAGGGTAAAGGTTAGAGGCATTTAGCTCTTTTCCCTTACCCTTTATTTAAGAAGGCGTTGATGGAAAATCAAAGCCTTTTATGAGCAAACAGTTAATTAAAAGAGTTGGAAATCTGAACCAGTGATGGAGCCAGATTGGAGCGTGAATAAGGCTACAGCATCGGTGCTACCGTTGGTATTTCCGTTGGCATCATAGGACACCAGTTTGCTGTTTGTATCGTATAAAATAGTTGCTCCCTTGACGCCAGCGATGCTGGTGGTGAATGCTACTGCACCGGGGAATAGAGGGTTTTCTAGGCCGGCGAATGCTGAGCGTGCTAAGAGGATCTTGTCGGAACCGCTTACAAAGTCGGTGATGACTTCAGCGATGGCACCTTGGGTGAGGTCTTCGTAGTAGAAGGAGTCTGCACCATCACCGCCCGTGAGGAAATCTACTTCAGCTTGACCGTAGATCCGGTCGTTGCCAGAGTTACCGTTTATCGTGTCGTTACCGGCAAAGCCAACGATAAAGTCATTACCGCTACCACCGGCAACATCATCACTTAGTGTTGTGGCGCTAACGATGTCATTACCGTCACCACCCTCTCCATTAAAGGTGTTGATCAATGTATCATCACCGGCCTCGCCGAAGAGCACATCACTGTTGGCGGTTGAGCCAAATAGGCTATCGTTACCGGCTCCACCCAGAAGAGTTGCGCCACCGGCACTGCCTAGGATCGTGTCATTACCCTCACCGGCAATAACTGTCGCTGCCTTGCTGTTGAGGTCGAGGACGTCGTTGCCGGCACCACCATCAAGGGTATCGGTATCACTGCTTGCTACTAGGCTGTCATTACCCAACTGACCAGCCAGGTAGTTTTCACCGTTAGCGCCACCGCTCACCGAGAGGGTGTCATTACCTTGACCACCATAGAGGCTAGATAGATCGCCGGTACCGCTCAGCGAGTCATTGCCTCCGTTACCAAACATCATGACTCTATCAGCGTTGGGACCTGCGGTGAGTATATCGTTGCCGGCAGTCGTTGCATCCACATCCGCATCGCCCACCAGGGTGTCTCGTGGACCACCTCCCTCGATAGTGTCAGCACCACCACCGCCAACTAAGTAGTTGCTGATCGAGCTTGCCTTTGCTGTGATGCTGTCGTTTCCGAGGTCGCCGAACAAAGAGTCTTTGCTGCCACCACCAACGATAGTATCGTCGCCTTGGCCACCGCCGACTAGGTTGTTTCCGTTGGCGGCTGTTACTCCACCACCAGGGTTTAAAATAGGGTCTAGTGGCGAGGATGTTCCTCCTACGGGAGCTCCTGCTACAATGCTATCTTCGCCTGCGTTGCCGAAGAGTGTATCTGATCCTACATTAAGACCTTGAATAGTATCGTTGTCTTGGCCGCCTAAGAGAAGGCTTCTACCTTTGGTGCTTTGAAGTGTATCGTTATCTTTTCCGCCGTGTATGGTGTCATTGATACCTTGACCAATCAAGTAGTCTCTGTCAAGGTTGCCAAAAATTAGACTGCCGCCACCGGTAAAACTTTGTACTAGGTCATTTCCACCAAGGGCAATCACCACATCAGGGCCGTCTAATAGTTGGGCGACGTTGGATTCGTCGTTTAAGATTCTTACCATTTTCTTTTTTTGCTCCTCTGTTGTTGCTCGTCGTAGTTGCTTGCTATGTTTGCCAATTTGGGTAACGCCTTCAACTCTTGACGTTTGGTTGGCAGTGCTCTATTCTATCAGTCCGCAGCAAGTCTATCTTAGTTTACAGGTTGATGTCTAGCCTGTCACTATTGAAAACGGTTGATTGTTTGCGGATTTTATCATTTATATTACTCAGCGGCTTTGAGTAAATCCCTATTTTTTGACCCTCCTAGCGATTTTCCTGTTCCCCTATTTTTTTCAATTTAAACCTTAACGCCTGCTTTTGCAATCAATGCTTAGTAGAAGGATGCTTTCCTCAAAAGTTTTTTAAACATTTTATTTGAGTGTAAGCATAGGCTTTTGAGTATAACATTCCAAAATTACTTCTACTGCCTGGTGGCCATCTCTTCATGGCTATATTTTGTGAATCAGGAACCAGAGACTTTTTTTTGACTGGCTTTTGGCTGTAGTCTAGTTTGGCGAACAATTGCCCAGTATTTATCTACAGACTTTTTTTGTCGTAGTGTTTTGGGAAATTTAGTGTTGTGAATTGTTTTTTTGATTATTATGAGGTTTTTTGATGAATTCATCTTCTGTTAATATTCTCTGCAAAACCGGCTATCAACTTCAGCAGGCCGGTCAGTTAACGGAGGCGCTTAGTCGCTATAAGGAAGCGCTTTCTATTGAACCGGCTTGTGTTGAGGCACTTAATGGCATTGCGGAAGTTTATCAACTTCAAGGTAAGTTGCCAGA
The DNA here is from genome assembly GCA_036704045.1 of Halomicronema sp. GTDB lineage: Bacteria > Cyanobacteriota > Cyanobacteriia > Cyanobacteriales > Oscillatoriaceae > Ancylothrix. The sequence goes on from DATNQM010000022.1 coordinate 231,476, forward strand.
GGCAATTGCTATTTGTCAGCAAGTGCTTAAACTTCGACCGGATTTTGCCCAGGCTTATAAAACTCTGGGTAATGTGTTGCAAGTTCAAGGAAAACTAGAAGCTTCGCTTCGAGCTTATCAAAAAGCTATTGAGTTTAATGCTGATTTTGCGGAGGTTCACGCAAATTTGGGGACGGTTTTTTATAAATTAGGCCGGTTGGATGAGGCGATTGGTTGTTACCGCAAGGCGATTGCTCTTAAACCTAGTTTGGCTGGGGTTTATTGGAATTTGGGCAAGATTTTGCATAATCAAGGTAATGTTTCTGAGGCGAATGTTTATTTACAAAAAGCGGTGCAAATACAGCCGGAGTTGGCTGGTGCAGATTTTGTTTTTAAACAGGGAAATACTCTTTTTGCTGCGGGTGAGTTTAAGGAGGCAATCCGCTATTTTAGAAGTGCTGTTAAACTTAATCCTAATTGGGCAGAGGCTTTGTGTAATTTAGGTTCTGCTATTCTCTGCGAAGGGCAGCGTCAAGATCAGTTTACTAAGAGTGATTTTCTGGAGGCTTTTAATAGTTTATTAAAGGCTATTGAATTAAACCCTAATTTGATGTTTGCTCATCAAAGTTTGTATGATTTGTTGATGGTGGTTGTTGAAGAAAGTAGCGCCTTTGCTTTTGTAAGAGGTTTAGGAGAGCAATATGTGGAGAGGTGTGGGGAAGTTGGTAAAGTTATTGCTCAGACGGTTTTGATGCTTACAAATTTGAATTCTGGTTCAACGGAAGTGGCAAAAGAAAAAATGGTTCAATTGGAAGCAAAATTTGGACAAAATGCTCAAAATTTAACAGTAGAGGAAATGGCTATTCTTTATGGGGGATTGATTTTTGGGGTGCTTAGTTTGCGGGATAATTTGCGGCAAAATACGGGGCTTTTTAAGTCGTTGGGTAGTTTTTATGGCCGATTTATTGAGGAGAAGGTGAATGCTAAAAAAACAGGGGATGCAGTTTCTTTGATGGGGAATGATGAAGTTTGGTTAATGTCTGGTGAGGCGACTGAGGAATTAGACTGGCCAAAACAAAAGTTAAAGGTTGGGTTTTTGTCGAAGAATTTTTGCCGGCATTCGGTAGGCTGGTGTTGTTTGGATGTTTTGCAGGAGTTTTCTAAGTTGGCGGAGGTTTATTTGTATGTGCCGGGGGGGTTAAAAGGTGATGAAATAACGGATCAATTCAAAGAACTTGCTCATCAATATTATGAAAGTAATAAAAATATTTTTGTGGCGGCGGGAGAAGTTGATGAGGATATTTTCCAGAAAATTTTGAGGGATGAGTTGGATGTTTTGGTGGATTTAGATTCTTTGACGGTTCGAGGTAATGCGGAAATTATGTATCGGAAACCGGCCGGTATTTGCGTTTCTTGGTTAGGTTTTGAACCGCCTTTTATTTCCAAAGAAAATTATTTTTTATGTGATGATTTTACCCATCCTGCGGGGGTTGAGGAATATTATACTGAGCAGTTGGTGAGGATGCCTGATGTGTGGGTGGCGGTTTCTGGTTTTAAAAGTACGAGGTTGAATGGTGAGGGGGTTCGTAAGGCTTTGCGGGTTGGTTTGGATCAAGTTGTTTATTTATCTGTGACACCGGCCCGCAAGTTAAATAAAGAAATAATTAACGCTCAAGTTAAAATTATTAAGCAGGTTCCTGAAAGTGTTTTAGTGCAAAAAGGTGTGGGCGATTCTGAGGTGATTCGTGGGTTATATCAGGAGGTTTGTGAGGCGGAGGATGTGGGTTTTCACCGGCTTAAGTTTGTGGATATGGCGAAGTCGGAAGAAGAACACCGAGATATTTATAAGGGTGCGGATGTGGTGTTAGATTCTTATCCTTATAATGGCGGTACTCATAATTTGGAGGCTTTGTGGTTTAATGTGCCGGTGGTGACGCTGAGGGGTGAGGGTGGTATGTCTCGGATGGGTTTTTCTTTGTTAAAAAATTTAGGAATTGATTCGGGAATTGCCTCTTCTGTTGATGAGTATGTGGAATGGGGGGTTAAGTTTGGAAAAGATGAGAGTTTGCGAAATTCTGTTAAGGAGAAGTTGATCAAGTCTAAGCAGGCGAATTGTTTGGCGCCGGTGTGGAATCCTCAAAAGTTTGCTGGGGATTTATTGGCAATTTTTGAGGAATTGCTTAAAAAAGGTTAAAAGGAATTAAAAAGTAGGGTGGGCTGATGAATATGCCACCCTACAAACGTTTTTGAGGTGCAAATCCTTTAAAATTTTTGGAGGGTTTTTGTGGGGATAAATTTTCGATTTTTTGAGGGGGTATTTTGCGGCTGGCGATGTCTTTTATAAGTTGAATTTGGCGGGGGATAATGTCGGCTAGGGAGTAGCGTTCAAGGGCTGTTTGACGGGCTTTAGCGCGTATTTCTGCCATGCGGGTTGGATGTTCCATGACTTCATTAACACGGTCTGCTATTTGTTTGGGGGAGAAGAAATCAACAAGTAAACCGTTTTCGCCGTCGCGGATAACTTCTTTTACAGGGGCGGTGTTTGAACCGATGATTAAACAGCCGGTGGACATCGATTCTATCATTGACCAAGATAGTACGAAAGGACGGGTCAAATAGATGTGGGCTGTGGAGGCTTGAATTACTTTTAAATAAAGTCCGTAGGGGAGGGGCCCAACGAAGTGCACTCTCGATAAATCGAGGGGTACTTTTTTGAGCATATAGTCTTTATAGCTTTGTCCATTTGGTAGAGATTTGCCATAACAAACACGTTCTGAACCAACAATTACGACGTGACAATTGGGCCGCCGTTCTTGAATGTAGGCGATGGATTCTATGAATTCTGGAAAGCCTCTATAGGGTTCCATTCCTCGTCCTACATAGGTAACAATTTCGTCTATTCCTGATAGGTCAAGGTTTGGTAATACAAGTTTTGCGCCTGGGTTTGGTTTGAAGTAGTCGGTATCAACTCCATCGTGGAGTACGGATATTTTTGATTGGAATTCTTTGGGAAATTGGGAGTGTTGCCATTTGGTAGGAGAAATTCCCCAATCGCAGGAGTAAAGGTCTTGTAATATGGGCGCGTTTTTAATACGAATTCGGGGGTAGTCGTCGGCGTTTAGGGGGTCGGCTGGGTCAAAGTCGGCGTCGGAACCGCGTGCATTATAAAACCATTCAAAGTAACAGAAAAGGGGTGTGTTTGGAAATACGTCTTTTGTAAAAAGTGTGGGTCCCCAACCGGAGTGTCCGCAAATTATATCAGGGATAAATCCTTCGCTTTTTAGTTGTTCTGCTATGCGAAATACGGCTTGTCCTTGAAGGACAGCACTTTCGAGGGGGCGTACATAATGATGGGTTTCAATGCGGGGTTCTCTACTAGGTGAAAATAGGACTTTTTTGACACCAGGAATTACCCATTCGGGGCGTTCATTTTTTGTGCCAAAGATAATTTCATTATTGGGATCGCTACCAAGGGCTGTAATGATGTGTCTGTATTGGGCTGGGAAGTTGGGATGGAGGAATAAGGCTTTCATTTTTTGGTTTTAAGTAGGGTTTGTTTAGGGTTTTAAAATTTTACCAAAAAGTTATTCCTAAGTCTTGGGATAGTTTTTGATTGTGGGGTTGAAAATAGTTTATTAAGTATTGTTTGGTTGTTTCGGAAATTTCTGGGTATTCACCAGCATTATATTTGGAATAGTTTTTGATGGGATGGGGATCAAGTTGGAGAAATTCTAAGGTTTGATTGAGTATTTTTTCTGGGTTGTTATAAAAGTCTTCACTTTTTAGTATTAATATTTGGTTTTTAGGAAAATATTGCTGCCATTTTTTTATTTGTTGATGGTATATTCCTCTTGCCAAATAACTATAATGTTGGTGATTAAAGCTATAATAGTTATCGTCTGCTAAAAGTTTTTCGGTTTCTCCTTTTAGTCGTTCTGTTTCGTTGGCAATGGCTTCTTCAAAACTCAATTTTTCAAATTTTAAGCGTACTTCGTGATGGTAATGAGACCAGGTTCTGGCTACGGGTTCTCGAAGAAGGATAATAAGTTTTATTTGGGGAAAATGTTCGTGTACTCGTTGGGGAACGCAAGGGTGAAATAGGTAGTAAGGGCTAGATTCGCCGGTGATGATGTTTTGACTAATTTTTTGGGGAAATTGGGCTTTATACCAGTTGATTCCTTGGTTATAGTTTAGGTCAAAGTAGTGTATTTCTTTTTGGGATGCCGGTAGGATTTGAGGGTGTTGGATGAGGTAGTTATAGAGGGATGTGGTGCCGCTTTTTTGAGCACCAATTATAAGAAAATCAGGGTTCATAGGTTTATGCTGTAGTCTTCTCTATTTTTAGTTAAATGGGGGTTATAGCAGGGGTCATTTTGCAAAAATTTTAGCCATCTACTTTTGAGTATATTGGCTTCTTTTTGTCTTCTGGCTTCTTTTTCTGGTGTGTCTTCGTAGCCTCTTGTTTTTGATTCGTAATGGTACAAAATGACGTGGGGAAGATAAATATTTCTATAGCCTTTTTCTATCATTTTTAAGCATAAGTCTACGTCGTTATAGGCTACTGCTAGGTCTTCGTTAAATCCTCCTATGCTTTCAAAAACTTGGCGCCGACACATTAAACAAGCGCCGGTAACTGCGAGGTAATTGTTGATAGTTTTTACTTGACAAATATAGCCTGGTGTGTTGGCTGGAAAATGTCGATGACTATGACCGGCTACTCCTCCTATTCCCATGATGATACCAGCGTGTTGAATTGTATCATTTTCGTATAGTAAAAGTGCGCCGGCGGCTCCTATTTTTGGTCTTTGGACTTGTTCTACTAGGGCGTTTATCCAGTCTGGTGTGATAACTTCTGTATCGTTGTTTAAAAACAGTAAATAATCGCCTTTTGCTTTGCTGACTGCGTAGTTATTAATTTTGGAAAAGTTGAAGGGAATATCTAAGCGGTAAGACTTAAATCTGTCTGGTTCTTTATTTTGCCAAAGGTTAATAAGTTCGATGGTTTCGGGTTGTTCACTATTGTTGTCGATGAGGATTACTTCATAGTTTGGGTAAAGAGTTTTGGTGAATATTGATGTTAGGCATTGGTTTAAAAGTTGATGTTGATCTTTTGTGGGTATGATGATGCTAACGGGTTTATATTCATCGATTTGGTAGCGGATAATGTAATGACCTAAGTAGTATTTTACACCGCTTACTTTTCCTTTTTCTCCGCGTCTTTGTAAGGCTTCTGTAATGGCTTTTTCTGCGGCTTGATAGGCATATAGTTTGACATTGCCGGTGCCGGTGGCGGTGGATTGAGGATGAATTCGCCAGTGATATAAAATTTTGGGTATATGATAGATTTTGTCTGTTTTTTCGGTTAGTCTTAATACTAGGTCGTAGTCTTGGCTACCTTCATAACCGGCCCGAAATCCTCCGATTTCTTTGATAAGAGAATGTCGATAAATTCCTAGGTGACAAGTGTACATTCTGGAAAGAAAAGAATCGGGACACCAATCTGGTTTGAAAAAGGGATCTTTGAGGGTATTATTTTCATCAATTTTGTCTTCATCGGAATAAATCATATCAGCGTCGGGATGCTGATTTAAAAGTAATGCAGCTTGATATAAGGCATCTGGGGTAAGCAAGTCGTCGTGATCTAAAAGTGCAATAAATTCGCCTGTTGCTAGTTCTAGGGCTGTGTTAGATGCTTTGGCAATATGGCCGTTTTTTTGCCTAAAATTTACTTTAATTTGATTATTTTTTTGCGTATATTCTGTTAATATATCTTTGATATATGGTTCTGTTGAGTTGTCATCGGCAATGCACAATTCCCAATGAGGATAAATTTGATTTATAACGGATTCTATGGCTTGACGGAGGTAAGTTTCGGGGGTGTTATAAACCGGCATGATGATGCTAATGAGGGGCCGATTTTGAAAAATTTTAAGGGTTTCTGACATTTGGTTTAAGTCAGCAAGTCTGGGAAAATGACGGCTACGCCATTCGTCATATAAACTACGGTTAAATATGTTTTGATTTTGACTGATGAGGGCTTCGGGTTCTAGTTTGAAAGATAGTTTTCTTAAAATTTTTGCCCCTACAATTCGGGGGCCTTTTTCTTTTAATACTGCGTAGGTACGCCTAGAGAGATGGGGTATTTTGTCAAAAATATTAGACATACAGACTCCTCTATTTTTTATAAACTCGCCGATTAATATCTAGTTTAATTTCTAAGGGTTTTTTAATTTCCCACGATGTGCTGAAATGGGAAAAATTGGGGTGAAAATAGGGGTCACCAGTTTCGATTATTGGTTGCCATTTTTCTATAAATAAGGCTGTATCTTGAGGATGTTTGTCTATTCCATCAAGGGTTTTGCCTCTGGTATAAGATTCATGATGAATGAGAAGAGATTGAGAACAAAAAATAATTCGATAACCGGCTTGTCGTGTTCGCAAACATAAATCAACATCGCCAAAACCAACAGCAAAATTTTCGTCAAAACCACCTATTTTTTCAAAGGCATCTTTTCTCATTAACATACAAGCAGCGGTGACGGCGGAGACTTCTTTGTTAATAAGAAATGTGCCGTAATAGCCATGTTCAAAGTTTCCGTTAGGTGATTTATTGGGAAGAAATTTACCGTAGTGTTCGGCATATATGTTGATGCCAATTCCGACACCGGCGTGTTGAATGGTGTTGCGGTCGGGGTAAACTAATTTGGGGCCGGCAATGGCAATATCTGGTTTTTGGACGAGTTCGAGGAGGCGATTTAACCAGCCTTTTTCAATGGCTTCTATATCGTTATTGCAAAAAAGGTAGTGGGTATAATCTTCTTTTTTTATTTGAGAAATTGCCCAGTTATTAATAGCAGAAAAGTTAAAATTTCCTTCATAACGCAAGACTTTATGAGAGTTTTGGATAGATTGAAAATATTCTATAGATTCAATTTCATCGGAGGCGTGGTCAATTAAAATAATATCAAAATTAATATCAGTTACGGTGGCTTCAATACTTTCTATGCACTGTTTTACTAAGGAACCACAGTTTTTTGTAGGAATGATGATGGCGATTTTTTGATTGGGTTCTAAGTTGTAGCGAACCTGGAAAAAGTTAAAGCACATTTCGCCAACAATTCCTTGTTCATTACACCGTTTTAGGTGTTGGGAAATGATGCTTTTAGAAGTTTCCATAACTTGATCTTGTTTTTGATGGCCGGTACTTGTTTGATGTAGTCGCCAGCAGTAAAGGATTTCGGGGATATGGACGATACATTTTGCTTGTTCGCAGACTCGTAAAATGAGGTCATAATCTTGGGATATTGTTAATTCATTGCGAAAGCCGCCAAGGTTTTTTAATAGTTCGGTTTTGAACCCCACAAGGTGAACGATGTAAGGATGAGAACGCAAAAATTCTAAGGAAAATTGAGGCCGAAAAACAAAGTCTCTAATTTCTCCATTTTCTGTCATTAAAGCTTCATCAGAATAAAGAAAATCGGGGGAGTCTTCTAATATTGATTCTGCGACACGATATAAGGCTTGTTTTTGTAACAAGTCGTCGTGATCCATTAAGATAATAAACTCGCCGGTGGCTATTTTGAGGGCGTTATTTGAGGCTACAGAAATGCCGCTATTTTTTTCTAGGAAAACAAGTTTAATTCGAGAGTCTTTGCGACTATATTGTTGAAGGATTTTTTTGACATGAGGTGCAGTTGAGGCATCATCAGCAATACACAGTTCCCAATGGGGATAAAGCTGTGCTAAAACCGATTCTATGGCTTCTTTTAGCCAGTTTTCTGAGGTGTTATAAACGGGAATTAAAATAGAAATTAAAGGATAGCGGGGTAATTTTTGGATGCGTTGAATAATTTGAGGGGTTGATTCTTGTTCAAATTTCTGTTTCGCTTGTAGCCAGATATTGTTATAAGTGTTATCAACAATAGGATTAGCAGGAAGGGTTTTTGTTTGAATATACTCGCGGGTTTTTTTGGCAATTTCTTTAACTCCTCCTGCTTGCCATGCGCGGTAAATTTTGGTAATTCCTATTTTGATTTTTTCGGGTTTGAGAACAACTTTAAGGGCAGATTTGGCTATAAACTTTAAATAAGACAAGGGTTTTCTCCAATAAATCTTTAGAAAATAACTAATAACTTTTAAGATTTTACTTTTGAAAAATACATCTAACAATACCAGGATAGGGTTTTGATTGGTAAATTAAGCGGGGGTGATAATTGCTTTGTCTTAGCCAGGCTTGAATTTGCCAAAAACTTATAGGTTTAAGCTGGGTTTTCAAAATTATTTGATAACGGTTTTTTACATTTTCTGCGAGAGGCGAGAGTTTGGATGTCAAGCTTTTTATAAGCAGATATCTTAACAAAATTGGTAGCCATTCCAAGGAAGGTAAATTAGTATGCAATTCTTTATTATGATACCTAGTGGGATATTCTAAAAACAAGTAACCTCCGGTTTTTAACACTCTCAAATTTTCTTTGAGATATTTAAAAGGGCTTTCTGTATGTTCAATAATATGACTAGAAATAATTACATCAAAAGTGTTGTCAGCGTAGGGAAGATTTAGCCCGTCGTATAAAGAGGGGTACATTTTTTCAAGTTGAGTAAATCTTTTTTCACAAATTTCGACATATAAAGGCTCAACTTCTACTCCGTAAACTTCTCCAAATCCATAATTTTTAGCAGCTATCATTTCACTTCCAACAGCCATACCAGATATTAATATTTTAGAAGATTCAGTAAACAAAGAAGTTGGAATGACTGATAGTAAAGATTCAAAGGGTGTTAAATAATTGCTCACTGACATTAAATTGTTAACTAATTCATTGCTATCACCCCAAAAATTTTTGCCTTCAAAATAGTCTTTTAAAGTTTTGGCAATTTCTTTTTCTACTTCTAAGTTTAAATTATTACTATATTCGCACCTAAAACAAATCGATTCATTTAGCGGCTGGGCGTTTTTTTGACAAATGCCTGAAATTTGGTTATTTGTCCATAATGTAATTGCTTGTTCTTGGTGAGTGCTAAAGGTTTGAAAGCAAAATTCAAAGGTTTTATTTTGACTGTTTAAGATAGGTTCAAATTCAAATATTTGCCATTTGTTATCTATAAAATTATCCGTTTTTAAGGTGGTTTCTCTTAAGATTTGCTGAGTTTCACAGTCAATTATTTCTAATTTAATTACTGTTTTAATTTGCTTACAATAGGTGGCTACCCATAAATAAATACTCGATAAATAATTACTTTTTGAATAAAATTTTTGGCGAAATTTATCACCCTGCAAAACTGGCCCTAAATTTGTTTGGGTGTTTGTTAAAATCTCGCTAGGTTCTGTTTTTAGCTTATTCATAAATTTTAGATAAATTCAAAAAATTTGCTATTTTATGCTATTGGCAGTAGTTATAACAGAAATAATTGTCTCTTGCCACTTAGTTGCAGTCTGCTGTAGTATTCGCTCAGAAAAAACATAGTTTTGCGCCTGAGTTGCTAATTTTTGTCTCAGCGGATCATCAAATAATAAAAGTTCCAAAGCTTCTCGCCAAGATTCGTTATTATTTTCAGCTAAATAGCCTGTTTCTAAATGACGTACCGTGTTTTTATAAGGCAAAACTTTACTATAAATACCGGCAATTCCTAAAGCACTGTAATCAAGAAATTTAATATCAGATTTAGAACAGGTAAAAACATTATCTTCTAGAGGTGCAATTGCCAAATCCCACTTAATATTTTTAACCATCCAAGGCATAAAATCTGGATATGGACTATTTTTTGATCCTACTTCTAAAACGCGCACCGGCAAGCCTTCCAATGAGTGCAAAACTGCAATATCAGAAATACCTCCAACTAACTGTAACTCCACCTTATTATCATATTTACGAAGTATTTCTCGCAATGGTTGCAACACCATCATCATATCAGCATCATGGGTGTAAGTTCCCATGTAGCCAACTACTTTACGCGAGTTAGATAAAGGTTTAGGAGGTATATTTACACCTTCTAATAACTGCTCATCCAAGGTATTTGGGATCACAAAAATATTAGAATTAAACCGCAAAAAACGCTCTTTTAACTTTTCTGTAGAAACAATCACACCATCGGCTTTCCTGAGAAAATAACGTACTACCATTAACTGCTCTTGTGACAAGCCGGTGGGAATTATTCCCTCTGTTTTTAAATCTAAAAGATTGTCATCAATCGAATAAATTAAACAACCTTGATTAGCTTTAATTTTTTCCACTAATTCCTGTGCTATTTCCACAGAAACGCCTGGTTTCCAGCAACGATCAACAATAACCACATCCGCCGGCTCATAACTGCGTCCCCAACTCACTTCTATTTTGTCATTTAATGGGTGAGCTAGAGGACGTAGCAAACGAATTTGTGAACAACAATAGGGAGTAAAATCTTCCCCATGTTCGTAAAGAATATGAACCTTAATCATTTTCATGCCCCCTTATTTTATCTGCATAAAACAATGATTTTAAGGTGTAAAATGCTCCTTTTTCAGGATAGAATTCACAGACATCTTTAATAGCTTGACGCTGAATTTTTGCCCGTAAATTTTCATCAATAATTAACCTTTCTAGGGCTTCCAGACAAGCTTCTGGCGAACTGCTATCAACAATTAACCCATTTTCTTCATGCTTCACAAATTCAACCGTACCTCCGCGTTGCGGCACAATTATTGCACATCCGCTACACATCGCTTCCATAGCAGTCAAACCCTGGGCTTGAAACACGGAATAGTCAACAAAAATATCAATTTGATTCATTATCCAAGCAACTTGGGAACGGTTTAAAACCTCCAAATTTTGAAAACTAAAATCTTGTGGTAATTCAAAAATATCCAGTTCTTTTGAATGACAGCCAAAGATTAAAATTTCTACCCTATCACCATAACGACGGTCAATTTCTCGCAAAATTTCCATGGTTAATTTTGGTGCCCGGCGTGGAGAAGTAGGACGAATCATTGCCAGAATTCGCACCGGCTGTTTCGAGGTATTTATTAACTTTTGACAACGGGGACGGTAAGTATCAATATTTACCGTAGCACCCCCCACAAAACTATCAACTCCCACTTGTTGTTGCACCATTTCTCGATCCCATTCAGTTTTGCAAATTCGCACTAAATCAGGATACAAAGTGTAAGACAACCAAGCATCTATAAACCCATTCATTTCATGGGTAAAAAAGTATGGTTCAAAGTCTTGAATATAGTAACCTCGAATAGGAATATTAACGTCTGGAGTAATAGAATTTAGCCAAAAAACTGAAGCATAAAAAGTCCCTAAAATCGCATCACAGCTTGGAAATAGCCAAGGAATATTTGTCTCTTTTTCTACATAAATTACTGGCACTTTATTTTCAGGATAACCTTTTTCAAAACCTTCTTTAAAAGGAGCCAAATTAACAATTCTGACATCTACCCCCATCTTTATCATTGCTTCGGCTTCATGGAGAACAATATTCCCTCCACCACCAACTCCCGCAATAGGAAGAATAAAAAACACTCGTTTTCCTTCCCAAAGTTTTTTACCTTCCTCAATATATTTGCGCCTTTCCAACATCACTTGACAACGCGATCTTATCCCCTGTAAAACAGGGTCAAATCTGCATACTTCCACTCCTTCACTAATAATTTCGACCCCATGCTTTTCAGCCAAAGCTAAATTAGCTTTATCACATAATTTCTTACGACGTTCGTGATTATAACTACGGGAACCGTGATGATAAACATACGCATCATCTGCTATTGCCAATTGCCAACCAGCCTTTCTTGTTCGCAAACAATAATCATTTTCCTCGCCATAACCAGCCCCAAAAGCCACCTCGTCAAAGTAACCAACTTGCTCAATTACTTCGCGTTTTATAGCCAAACAAAAACCATTTAAAAAGGTAATTCTCGGATATAAAATACCCGAATATTCGGCCACAACTTCGCTCATTTCTTCAACACTTATGCCTTGAGGAAGAGGATTCTCTGCCCAATCATCTCCCCGATCATTAAATAACTCAGGAATCGATTGCCAAGTTGCAGAATTAGAAAGAGGCCCAACAATTCCAATTTGCGAATCAGATTCCCCGCAAGCAATAATCCTGTCTAGCCAGTAAGGCGTTACTATCGTATCACTATTCAATAAAATTGCATAATTTGAAGAAGATTTGTGTAGTCCTTGATTAGCAGCAAAAGTATAACCTTTAGCTGCTTCATTGCGGATTAAAGTTGCACCTTGATACTCAGCAAAATGTTTTAAATATTCTTTTGTTTCTTCTCCACTACCATCATCTACCAAAATTAAACTATAGGGCATCCGAGTATAACGAACTACCGAATCCAAACAACATTTAACATCCTCTAAAGAATTATGAACACAAACAATAATATCAGCTGTTTTTGTATGAGATATTAATGCTTGATTTACTCTACTTTCTGGTACAGAATCTTGATAAGCTGCCGATTTAATTTTACCACTTTCCAATTTTATCAAAGCTTCACTAATTAGCGGCGCTTTTTCTAACAACCCAGCATTTCCTATTAACTTTTGAGACTTTTTCTCAGATTGTAGTCTCAAAACACCCTTCAATTTTCCCTTAACTTTAAACCATAAACCCCGCAATTTCCAAAACTTGCTAGTCTCCATTGCAGCCACCAGCGCCTGAGACTGCTCAGCGATCCTACGAGTTTCTTCTACCTGCAATTGTGCTTGTCGTAAATGATATCGCAAACCATTAATTTCTGCCTCTGCGTGTTGCAATTGAAATTGCGAACGTGCTAAACGTTTTTGCGTACGACTTTCTAACGGTAAAAACCGCTCATCATCAAATAAACTAGGCATCACTATCAACCCCTATCATTTTTTTAACTTTAAACCAAGAGCTTCGCAGTTTCCAAAACTTGCTGGTTTGCATGGCAATTATAAGGTTTTTTGACTGCTCAGCTTCAGCTTTTTTGTGTGCAAGTTCTAATTCTGTCCCTTCCAACCTTGTTTTAGTTTCCTGAAGTTGCGAACGCATTTGCTGTAAATCATGGTTTAATTTTTGGAATTCTTCCTGAATTCGAGCATATTCAACCTGGGTTTGTTGATAATTTTTTTGAGTTTCTTGCAAAATATTTTTGACTTCGGAAACTTCTAATTGCTTTTCTTCTAAACTTCTTTGATACCCTTCTAACTCTGCTTGCAATTTCGTTTCTTTTTGTTGATTTTGAAGTTGTAATTCTTGAATTTTTTGTGAATTCTCTTCTTGTAACTTAGTTTGAACTTCTATCAACTCTGACTTATCTTTTTCTAAATTATCGCATCTTATCTTCCAACCTTCAATATAGGCTTGCTGGCTCAAAAAAGCATACTCTTTTTCAGCCGCTACATTAATAAAGTTTGTTGCAAACAAACCAATATGTTTAGAATAAATATAGCGAATTAACTGGCGACGATTTTCAGGAATATTACACTGGCTTACCATCGAATTTTCCCGAAAGCGATAATCAAAAAGCACTTCAGAAACGTGATAAAACTGCCAACCTTTCTCCGTTGCACCTAACCACAAATCCCAATCTTCATAACCCAACTTTTCAGGAATTTGGCTATCATAACCACCGCAATTTTCCCACAAACTTTTGCGAATTACCGCACAAGCATCAATAAAATTCCCCATTATAATCCTATTCACATCAAAATCAGGAAACTCCCAAACACCTGTTTTATCACCAAACAACTCTGCATTCCCATAAACCACACCTACTTCCGGGTAGTTATCGAGAATTTCTATTCCTTTTGGAATGTAATTAGACCTAATTTTGTTATCAGCATCCAAAGGTAAAATATACCTACCTTTTGCCACTTTAATTCCATTATTTCGGGCTGCTGCTAAGCCTTGATTATCCTGCTCAATTACAACATAACCTTTTTCTTTTAAATAACTTAAAACCTTCAAAGTTAGCGGTTCAGTCGAGCCATCATTAACAATAATTACCTCATAAACCGGCTCACTGCAACTTTGCACACTAGAAAGCGCATCAAGAATATACTCACCTTGGTTATAACAAGGAATCACCACCGAAACAATAACATCACTATCAGTAATATCTTCAGCTACCGGCATTTTAAATCAGTCCCTCCTCCTAACCCAACTATTATACCCTTGAAGCGGCAACAAATCTTTTAAACTTAGATAAACCTTCAAAAAACTTCCAACCTTTAGACATTTTTGTAGCCTTAATTTCCTCCTGTAAACGCTCAATTTCTTGATTTTTTTCTTGCAATTGTTGCGAAAAATTTTGCCCTTGTCGTTGAGAATTTAAAACTTGCTGATGCAGCATCAAAGGTAAACCTTCCACCGGCAAATTCAACCCCCCAACATCTCCCAACAAAAAGCTACTAGGTATATCCGCCAAGCTATCCAACTCCGCCAACAACTCCAAATACTCCGGCGCAAGTCTCCTTAAAATTTCCACAACTGGATGATTATTACCCAAACTATTAAACAACTTCCCATCATAAAGTTGAGCCAACTTTTCAGAATTTACCGAACTTGTTATATTTAAATTTAACTTGGTTTCCAAAAGCATCCTTAACACCTCTGTTTCCGACAACAAACTATTAATATTAACCAAAATACACTGTTCAGGATGTCGTCTATAAAAATCTAAAAGATTACGATTATAAAAAGCCCAAACCCGCAAAGGATAATCAGGATGCTCATTAAAAATATCCGCATTCAATCGTAAAATTGAATCCGCCACATCCCAAGGAAAACGATAAACCAATAAATACCGAGCATTTGGTAACAAACCCTGCCAAAAATCCAACATCAAACAAGTACGAGGATCCTTCCAACCCCAAAAACTTAAACTTTCATTCCGCGACGCAATTAAAGTTTTTGCATCTTCCACATATTCATAAAAAATTTCTTTATTTAAACTCTCATTTTCCGTCCAACCCCAATCAATCCAACCCCTATCATCACACCGGCAACTTTTTTGTAAAACCCCTCTTTGAAACTCCAAAAAATCTACATCCTCAAAATATCCCTTAACATTAAAAACATCAGCCTCATACAAATTAACCCCAATATTTACCCCCAAAGCTTGCACAAAAGAAGCTAAAAGAGAAGTTCCCGAACGGTGCATACCTGTAATAATTAAAGGTTGCGACATAATCTTAACTCTCCTGAATTAATTGGTCAAATTCCCCACAAACTTTTTTTCCTAAACCCTCCATTTTTGGCGAAGAAAAAAACTTAACAGGTTCACCCTTAATTGCCACAAATGTACTGCGATCATTTTCTTTTTTCAACCGCATTTTCTCATACTTTTCTACCGCAGGAAAATGACACTCATAAACCGAAGAAAAACCAACATCTCCCAACAAATTATAAAAAGAAGGACGAGTTAACCAAAAACTATTAACATTATCCAAAGAAGACCACAAAACCTTCATTCTCTCCTCCAAACTCGTCTCAGGATCATGTTCCTTATAAAACCTTCCCCAATACTCTTTACCCCCATAATTACAACAACTTTCCGCAGTGAAACTAACGTGAGTATCCACAATTGCAAAACCCTTACAAACCTCACTAATACTTTTCATAAACTCAAAAACATCCGGCGCATCCAAATGATAAAAAATCCCAATGCACAAAACCACATCAAAAACCCCATACTTTTCTTTCGTCAAATTTCTAATATCATCCTGAACAAAAGTAATATTATCTACACCCAAAACATCCTTCACAAAACGCGCCTTTTCCACATTCGCTTCTCTTCCTTCAATCCCCACCACCTCAGCCCCTTGGAGAGCCAATTCTAAACCATAAAGCCCCTCTAAACAAGCCAAATCAAGCACCCTTAAATTCTTAAAAGGTTGCCGAGAAATATCTGCCACCATTTGGACAATTCGCCGTAACTTTACCTCCGAACCTGTAATTTTTTCCTTCCCAATAGTGTACAAATCGGAACCCAAACAAATATTATGATTTGTCCATTCACCAAACTTTTCAATAATTTCTAACTTTCGCCCAATCAATTCGTCATTATTCATCAAAAAAACCTCCAAAATAACAACTAATACTTGAATAAATTTCTCACCCCCCAAAACCCGTTTTATAACCCTTAAAACAACCTAATTTACATCCCCAAAACCTCCTCTTAAAACCTTACTTTTTTCCCCTTCAACCTCAATAACACTTGGCTCAATCAACAAATCAACCAAAGCACTAGCATAAGAATTAATTTGAGGCTGAACCCGAAACATCGCCGCATCAACACAACGATCTAAATAAGTAAAACCTCCATCCACAACTCCCGAAACACCAGCATTCAAAAAATACACCCCCGGATTCAACAAACACTTAAACTTAAACTTAACAACCAAAGTCGTATTAGCCTCAACTTCCTCAATAGAATGACCGGCACTAGAAAAAGAAACTCCCCCCAACTCCAAACCCGTAACAGTCTTAATCAACATTCCAAAACGAACTTTAGAAGCAGGCTTATAAAAACTCACCGTATAACTATAAATATAACTATTTCTACCCACTAAATAATTAACGCGCCGACCATCCAAACTTGTAATAACAGGACTACTAATTTTTGCACCCCTTGGCACATAAGAAATAGTATTTGCCGGCACCATTTCTGGATCATAATACTCGCGTAAATGCTTCTCATCATTAGCAACCGTTACAGCCAACTTTTTCTGTACAACCGGCTCATCTTCCTTACCATTCAAAGCCCGAAACTCCTCCTTCAAAGCAGCCTCTTTATCAGGAGGAGCATAAATCAACTTATGATATTTATCTATCACCAACTTAGGCTTACCCGCCAACAAAAGCTCACTCTTATCCATCAAAATTGCCGAATTACATAACTCAATAACCGAAGCCGCCGCATGAGAAACAAATAAAACTGTTCCCCCCCGATCTTGTATTGCGTGTAAACGAGCAAAACACTTTCTTTGAAAAGCCTCATCCCCAACAGAAAGCGCCTCATCCACCACTAAAATATCCGGTTCCACACTAGTTGAAACTGCAAAAGCCAGCCGAACAAACATCCCACTAGAATAAGTTTTCACCGGCTGATCCAAAAACTCCCCAATATCAGCAAAAGCCGCAATCTCATCAAACTTTCGCTCAATTTCCTCTTGCTTTAAACCCAAAAGTTGCCCATTAAAAAACACATTTTGCCGGCCCGTAAACTCAGGATTAAAACCACTTCCCAACTCCAACAAAGCCGAAATTCGACCATTAACCTTCACCTCCCCAGAAGTCGCCCGTAACGTCCCCACAATAATTTGTAAAAGCGTACTTTTTCCCGAACCATTACGCCCTACAATACCCAAAGTTTGACCCTTGGGAATCTCCAAACTAATATCTCGTAATGCCCAAAACTCATCTGCACGACTTTTTAGCGGAAAAAAAACCTCCTTTAGCCGATCAACAGGATGCCGGTAAAGCCTAAAACACTTCGATACATTCTTCAGAGAAATAGCAATATCAGACATATAACTTCTATCATTTTAAACATTAAAAATAACCCCTACTTTCGCCCCCCTCATTCCCATAGCCACCGCAGGAATTTATCAACTACAAAACATCTGCAAAAGCCGGTCGCAACTTGCGATAAACCCATAAACCCCCATAAAAAACAATTAAAGAAACCAGCATTGCCGTCATCCATTCCCCCAAATGTTGCACTTCACCAACTAACACCAAATCCCGGTAAACTTCCACAATAGCAGCCATCGGGTTTAACCAAAAAACCAACCCTTGCCAAGGCTGAGGAATAACCGTCGCCGGATAACAAATAGGAGTTAAATAAAGCCAAAAATTCAACACTACAGCAATAGTTTGGGGAATATCACGCAAAAACACCGTCAACCCCGCGCCCCAATAAGCCAAACCCGCAGTAAACAACAACTGTGGCAACCAAACCAAAGGCAATAACCAAAGAGTTGCGTGTACAGTATGCGCCATCATCGCCACCAACAAAATTAGCGCCATCAAACCCAACGTACTCTCAAGAAACCCCGACAAAACCGGCACCAAAGGCAAAAGTGGCAGAGGAAAAACCACCTTTTTTACCAAATTTGGCTGACAAATCACCGCATTTGTTGCCTGCTGAAAACCATTACTAAAAGTCATCCAAGGAAGCAACCCAGCAAACAACCACATTCCAAACGTAAAATTATTTTGTGGCAACCCTTGTAAATTCAACTTGACCTGCAAAACAATTGCAAAAACATAAGTATAAACCAGCAATTGTGACAACTGACTAATCAACGGCCACAAATTACCCAAAATTGACCCCTTATATCTAGCCTCCAAATCTCGGTGGACAAGACTTTTTAACAATTGAAGCTGCATCCACCAACGCGAATTAACAAAAAAACTTCTTTTACCCCGACCGGCAAAAAGAACCACTCCTTTCATCGTCTTTAACAAAATAAACTCCTCACCACTCAATAGCGCAACCCAAACCCTACATCACCTATTAGATTTAACAGCAAATCATCCTCATTACCGCAAGCTAAAAACTTTTATTCCTCCTTTGTGATCACATAGGACAGCAACATCGTCGGCTCACCGTCCCCATACATTAAGATTTTATGCAGAAATTTTCAACTTATAGTGCTATTTTTCCTTTTCCTTAACCACCCCTTGCAAAGCCTCCTCAATAGCCAACCGTTGCTCAGAATCATAACCCCACCGCTTTAAAAAATTCTCCCATTCCCCAACCCCAGATCGAGAACTCGCAGCCAACTCCCGCGCCATAAGCGTTGCTTGAGACATTTGCAGCCGGTTTAGCAAATCAATAGACCGGCGAGTCACCCGTCGCGAAGACGCTGCCATTATTTCATCCCCAGAACGCCTGTGGGCTACCGCCATCCCCGCCGACATCGCTACATTTTTCACCAGCAATGGCGCAACAATATCCTCCGAAGAAGCCAAAGCTTCTACCACCTCAGCCGAAGGATTATCTGCAACCGGCCCCTCATCAGTTAAATAAGTAACAAAAAACCCCCTAGCCCCATTGGCAGTTTTCACCAAATCAGAAATCACCGACTTAACAGAGGCCGGTGGTAACCCCCCCGACACCATCTGGGCCAGCAATGATTGGGTTATCTCAATCGCCTTCTCAAACGAAATATTTTCCGGTACTAACAACAAATCAGTCATAGCCTCAAAAAACCTCCTTTCCAACAATTTCCACGATTCCAGAAAAAAGTTACGCTCAACTACAGAAACATCATAAGTCTTCTCTTTCTTTTCCTGGCCAGGGGCCCGCATTCCATCTGGGGCCGGTACTCCGACAACACGGTTTAGGGCCATAGCCCTACACAAAACCCACACTATCCCTAAAGCAGAGTTTTAATCCCCCATAATTTATAACTAACCACACAGGACAAATCCGATCATGGCCATCGTCTCATCCAACAAACAACCAAAAGAACCAAAAGAACCAAAAGAACCCAAAAAAGCCAAAGAAACACCGGCCCCCTACAACGCCGAACCCTCCCTACTACAGCCCGAACCCACCGGCCCAGAAGAAACTAAAAAACAAGAAGAAAAACTCAGACCCCAAACCCTCGAAACTTACATCGGCCAAAAAGACCTCAAACAAGTCCTCAGCATTGCCATCGGCGCCGCCAAATCCCGCCGCGAAAGCCTTGATCACCTCCTGCTTTACGGCCCCCCTGGCCTTGGTAAAACCACAATGGCCCTCATCCTCGCCTCGGAAATGAAAGTGGCCTGCAAAATAACCACCGCACCGGCCCTCGAACGACCCCGCGACATCGCCGGCCTCCTTGTCAACCTCCAAGCCGGAGACATCCTCTTTATCGACGAAATTCACCGCCTTAGCAAAATGAGCGAAGAAATCCTGTACCCTGCAATGGAAGACTTCCGCCTCGACATCACCACCGGCAAAGGCCAAAGTGCCCGCACCCGCAGCATCCCCCTCCAACGTTTTACCCTCGTCGGTGCCACCACGCGCGTTGGGGCCCTCACCTCGCCTCTGCGTGACCGTTTTGGGATTATCCAACGTCTCCAATATTACGAACCTGAAGAACTTAGCCAAATTGTTCAACGTACCGCCGAAATTCTCAAAACCCCCATCACTCCAGAGGGTGCTCTGGAAATTGCCCGCCGGTCACGCGGTACTCCCCGCATCGCTAACCGTCTCCTCAAACGCGTCCGCGACTATACCGAAGTTAAAAATAGCGGCACTATTAACCAAGAAATCGCCTCGGAAGCTTTACAAGTCTACAATGTAGACCCCTCTGGGCTTGATTGGACAGACCGGCGCATTCTCAGCGCTATCATCGAAAATTTCTCCGGCGGGCCGGTGGGTTTAGAAACTCTGGCGGCTTCCACCGGCGAGGATACTCAAACTATTGAAGAAGTTTACGAACCCTATCTCTTACAAATTGGCTACCTCAACCGTACCCACCGAGGACGAGTCGCTACTGCTGCTGCTTGGAAACATCTCGGTTACGATCCACCGGCTCATCAGTTATCATTTTTGGGTTAAACTCCAAAAAAAACTTGTCTCCCATTTCCTTACGCCCATGTTTCGCAAAATTATCCTGCTATTTTTAACACTTTTTATCTGCTTTGCTTCCCCTGCAATTGCTGACACAAATTCTGGTTTATCCGCTGAAGAAATCATCACTCAAGCCTATCAAGCTAGTGATAAAGGCGACTATTCCACCGCCGAACAATACTGGAAAGAGTTATTAGAACAATACCCAGAAAATCCGGCAGTCTGGAGTAATCTTGGCAATACAAAAGTCGGTCAAAATAAATTTGAAGAAGCTATAGCTGATTATTCTAAATCTATTGAAATTGCTCCAGAACAAACTGATCCTTATCTTAATCGTGGTGCAGTTCTGGAAGTTATGGGCCGGTTTGATGAAGCTATTGCTGATTACAATCACCTCCTGGAGTTAAACCCTGGTGATGCCGGTGCTTATAATAATCGCGGCAATGCAGAAGCCGGTCTGGGTTTGTGGGAACCGGCCCTCGAAGACTACTATCATGCAGCAGATATAATGCCTAATTTTGCCTTTGCTCGTGCTAATTATTCCCTAATTTTATATCAACTCGGTCAAACTAAAGAGGCTCTCCGTAACCTCCGAAATATTGTTAGAAAATATCCCAAGTTTGCTGATGCCAGAGCAGCCCTTACTGCTGTTCTTTGGGAACAAGGTCAACGCGGTGAAGCTGAGAGTAATTGGGTTTCTGTTATCGGTTTAGATAGCCGTTATAAAGATATCAATTGGGTGACAACTGTACGCCGATGGCCGCCGGCTATGGTTAATGCTCTTGATAAGTTCCTGCATTTGCAATAACCTCCCAAGCACAAGGATGGCAAGTGCAACAGGTTTGCCTCTACATGAGTTGAAAACTGTTACTTTCTGTCATCCTTTTGTTTTTTATTACTTTTCCAAAAGTTTATTTTTCTCCACTAAGTTGTTCAATTAAATTTGCTGTTAATTCTTGTATATTTTTCAAGACAACTTCAGCACCGGCATTTTTTAAAGTTTCGCTATAAGATTCTATTTGCTGGGTGGTTTGTTGAACGTGCGGTGGTAAAATTCCAACTGCAACCCACCGGCGATCTGGATATTGTTCTCTGGCATTTTTTACTGTCATCATATCGGCGACGGTATCCCCAGCATAAACTACGGGTATTAAGTCTTCGCTTAACTGTAAAATTGTCTTAAATAAACCGGTGGCGTTAGGTTTATCCGGCGCGTCTTCCATCGCTACTAAAATTGGATTTTCTATTAAAAGCCGGTTTAATACATACTTAGCTTCCGCTGTTGGTGCGCCGCTAAAAAATCCCCAACCTATGCCGCTTTCTGTTAATTCTTGAAAATAGTTAATATTAACCAACAATTGCTCTTGACAAATATACCCATTCCATGAATTAAAATCTGTTCCCAGATAGCAAGTTTGGAAATAAGAAACAATGTCTTCGTATTGATGGCTAAACTGTTGTGAAATGCTGGCAAAATACCGACGAATCATTTCAAAGGAAGCTTTCCAGTCGTTGTTCCAAATTCCCTCAGATTTCAAATTATCAATGTCTGGGCCGGTGGGCCGATACTGACCTTTTGTGAAATGTTCAACGGTATCGGCGATAGCTCGTCTGTAGGAACTGCTGACATCTCTTACTACGCCGTCTATGTCAAAAATAGCTAGGGCTTTGGGATTAATTTGTTTTGTGGGGCTACTCACGGTTTTTTTTGCTAGGCTGGGTATTTTTTCTCGTCAAGTTGAGGATTTTAGCAGTTTCTAGCCGCTGATAAATAGCAAATTGGAATTTTTAATTTGGCAAGTGTACTGGGGTGGGTTAGAATATAAGACTGTAAAATTTGTAACCTGAATCCTGGGTTTGCCCTGGAGGTTTGTTTGTCGAAGTTCATTCTAAAGGTTCTCTGGCTGGAAGAAAATGTGGCCCTTGCTGTTGACCAAGTGGTAGGCAAAGGTACTAGCCCTTTGACATCTTATTTTTTCTGGCCTCGCAATGATGCTTGGGATCAGCTAAAAACTGAATTGGAAGCCAAACACTGGATTTCTGAAGGTGATCGCGTAGCTCTGTTAAATAAGGCGACAGAAGTTATTAACTATTGGCAAGAAGAGGGCCGGCGCCGTCCTCTCTCAGAAGCTCAGGCTAAATTTCCTGAAGTTACCTTTACGGGTAGCAGTTGATATTATTTCAAAGTTATTTCTTAAGGTGCGGGTCTCTGTTTCTTTTTACAAAGTTCTGGAGATCCGTTTCTTCTTAAATGTTGACTTTTTGTTGATATAGTTGTTTTTTAAGGGGCCAAAACAGATAATTGTTTTTAACCCATAGGTTTTTTTATATCTAAAATTTTCCCCAATAATCTATTTGAAATTTTTTCTATGAGTGCTCAAGAATCTCCTCTACCAAGTCAATCTTTACCTATTGTTACTGAACCTAATCGCTTACAAGGTTTAATTGCAAATCGCTTAGATAGTTGGACTGTTGGAAAGGGAGAAATTTCTTGGCCTTGTGTACCTTCCCTTACAGATGAGTATCTACATCGGCTGGAGATTTTATTTAGGATTTTGGGTAAACCTTGGTCAAGTCAAGAATTGGCTCGTCTAAGAGAGCTTTTAGCAACAAAACTTAAGAGTGGTTTTGAAGTTTCTCCTCATAGTCGTTTGCTTATAAAGTTTGAAACTGATAAATTTCCTTCTATCCCCACAAATCGTCTAGGGCTGGGCATTTCTACGATAATTTCTACCCTCGAAGATGAGTATAAAAAATGGACGCAATTGCGCCAACCACCTCTTTTTGGTTCCCATCCTGATGCTAAGGTGATGAGTACGGTGGAACAGTTGGGACAAGATCCTAGTACGGTTGCAATTTTGGATGTGGGGGCTGGTACCGGTCGCAATACTTTTCCTCTGGCACGCTTGGGTTATACGGTACAGGCGCTTGAACCGGTTCCGGCTTTTGTGCAGCAAATGGCGGTGACTACTCAGGCTGAAGGTTTGCCGGTGATAGTGACTCAAGGTAATGTTTTGGATGAAAATCTTGTGCTACCCCAGGCTCATTTTAAGTTGGCAATTGTTGTGGAGGTGGTTTCTCACTTTCGTGTTTTTCCACAGTTACAACAGTTTTTACAAAAAATGTCTGAGGTTTTACGTCCGGGTGGTTTGTTGTTGTTTAATACTTTTTTGCCGGTCGAAGGATACGAACCTACTCAGGTTGTAAGGGAAATGTCTCAGGTGATGTGGTGTTCTGTTTTTACTCGCTCTGAATTGATGGCGGCGCTGAAAGATTTGCCTTTTGAGTTGGTTTCGGATCAGTCGGCTTATGAGTTTGAGCGTCAAAATTTGCCGGCTCAGGCTTGGCCACCGACCGGCTGGTTTGAACAATGGGCGACGGGTCGGGATCTTTTCCCTATTAGTGATGGTTTACCGCCGGTGCAGTTACGCTGGCTTCTTTACCGGCGTTTATAGTTTTTTTCTTTTGGATGGGAGAGGGAGGTTTTTTTCACACAGAGGTCTCGGAGGTTCCACAGAGGTCGCTGAGGGTTTTTTTATTTGTTTATTTTTTTTGCCAAACAACTAGTATTACACCGGCAACTATGAATCCTAAACCTATTATTCTTCTCAGGGGAATGGGTTCTTTAAAAACAAAATATCCTAATAAAACGGAAAATACATAAACAATTGCTAAGGCTGGGCCTGCAATACTGAGATTAACACGCGATAACAGCAAAATATAAAATACAACGCCCAAAGCGTAACAAGTTAGGCCGGCTATAATTTCTTTTGTGCTTAAAATTAGCCACATTATTCCCCAGGGATTGTCTGTACTTAAACCGGCCAGTTTCAAGGCTCCGGCTTTTAGCAAAAATTGCCCTGCTGCACTAACAATTACTGAAATAAAAAATAATACAAGTTCTTGTAAAGACATGGATTACAACTTTTTTAGTCTTAATTTTTCTATTTTTGAGTGGGGAGATTTGTAATATTAAATTGCTTTAATATTTTTAAACTTTATCACGATTTTCGTTGTTAATAAAACACAGTTTGATAGGGATATATTTATATGGTTTTAACAAAGCCGAAATTTTAATCAATTTATGGAAGGGAATAATTTAAGTTTTTTTAAAACTATCTAAAATCATAGATTTCTAAACTTTTATGTAAGGTTTTGAGTTTTTTAATGAAGACAATAGAAATCATTGATAAGAACGGAGTTAATTTCATAGAAAAGCTTAAATCAGATGACCCCAGCAGGAAGACAAAGCTAAAATCAACTTAAATAGGACTTCCGATATAAAAACTATGACAACTGATCTAAAATCTCCATTGACAAACGAACAAATTTCTGCGTGGTTGCGAGGACTGTTGACCATAGCCTGGGCAGACGGGCATTTTGATCAAGAAGAACAGGATCTTATTGCCGATTTAACACAAAGTGAATTAGCCCCCTGTGTTGAGTTAGGTTCCCTTGATCCGGTTTCCCCAGAAGAATTAGCTGCTGTTTTCGGCAAAGATTCAGCCTTGGGGGAAAATTTTTTAAGAACTGCCGTAATGGTAGCCATCGCCGACGGGGTGTATTCTAGCAGCGAAGACGAAAAGTTACAGCAATTTTGTGAAGCCTTGGGGCAAAAAATTGAGGGAATTGAGGTATTACGACATAGATTGTGGGACAGCAGCCCAACACAGCATGGAGTAGGTGTTTCAGCGGCCCAGAAAAAACTCCGTTTGGATTTGCTGCATCCAGTACGCGATTGGATGGATCAATTAGAAATTCACGATCCAAGAATAGCTCGGTTTTTGTGCAAAATGATTCCCCCCCAGTGTCCATTTGAGCGAGATGTTAAACTATTTGGGCATAAAATCGTCCACATTCCGCCTATGTGCAAACTCAACCCACTTTATGATCAATTGGTGGGATTGCGTTTCAGGGCGTTATCTTACCTTGCAGATGAGCGTGGGGAAGATATTTCTCGCTATTGTTAAGTGTGATTGTTCAAGAGTTTATTAGAACTGCTTTTGCTGGTAATTAAGGCTAGTCTCTTAGCTTTCCACCATTAAAAAATGACACACAACTCAAAAGATAAAAGGCAAAAGATTTGTCATTTGTCTTTTGCCTATTTATTTTTGCTGCTTTGAAGTTTAAGGCAATCCGGGGTGGGGTAAACCCAAAACTGAGGCGTTTGTGTTGTAACGGCTGGGGGCGTGAAAGTTGACGTAGGGGGGAGGGGAATAGGAGTTGCTTGGTGTATGTACTTCTGCTCGATGGCTCCCGCCCTGACTTTCAATATAAAATCCGATTGCACCATCCAGCTTTGCATTGGCAAGGTTTGCACCGCTGATATCTGCCCCGATGAGGTTGGCTCCGCTGAGGTTCGCGTTGAGTAGATTGGCGCAACTAAGGTTAGCGCCGCTGAGGTTGGCATCACTTAAGTCTGCTCCTACTAAGCGAGCGTCACTTAAATCTGCATTTGATAAGTTAGCTGCGATTAATTCTGCGTGTCCTAAGTTAGCGCCACCAATATCTGCCCCACTGAGGTTCGCGTTGTTAAGTTTGGCTCCTATTAAGTTGGCTCCATCCAAGTCTGCACCACAGAGGTTTGCATCTTGTAAATTGCAGTTGACAAAGTTTGCAAATCCCAAGTCGGCACCGCTAAGGTTGGCATTGTTGAGTTTGGCATCAAGTAGGTTCATTCCTTTGCCGTCTACGCCTCTCATGTCCGCGTTGATGAGTTCAACGGCAACTAAATTAGCAAAACTCATGTCTGCCCCACTTAAGTTAGCACTGTTTAGATTAGTGCCATGCAGGTTGGCAAACATTAATTTTGCACCGCTGAGGTCTACTCCACTCAAGTTTAATTGAGTTAGGTTTGCTTCACTCAAATCGCCTCCCTGACATTGTTTTGTTTGCAGCAACCGTTTGACGTGTGCGCTATTTCCAGCCATATTTTTTTGTCCCTGTGCGCTATTTACCGCCATTGTTCTTTTTTATTCAGTCAAATTCTTGGAGGCTTTTGCTCCAAGGCTTTTTGGCTTTGATTGGTTTGACCTGGGGGTGAGGGGTGTGACCCCTCAACACTAATCTCCCCATCATAAACAAAAATCAAAACAATGACTCTCAAATACTAAAAAATTAGGCTGAGATCCGGAATTGCAGTGCATAACGTTACTGTCAGGGTTTGTTGGGGGAAAGTAAAAAAAAACCTGGTGTCTAAAAAACCAGGTGTGTTTAGGTAAAAGTGATAGTTTTATGGTTAAAAAAAGCTTTATGTGATGATTGATAGTCAGTTCACACGCCTTTTTTTATTGTAAATTGGTCGATCTATAGCAGTTTTCAGTTATTTGAAGTACAGGAAAGGTTTTTAAAAACCCCGTTTTTTTAGTAAAGGGGTTGTTTGGCCTGCGAGTGTTCTGAAAAATGCTATAAAAAGTGGAACTTTAGGTTTATAAACCTCCTGTGGGTTCTTGTCCGTAGGCTTGCCATGCCAGGTCTACTAGGCCACTGACCACAGCAACAGCAACTACTGCACTACCTTTGCGCCCTTCGATACGAATATGAGGAACCAAAGAATCATTTAAGCGATCTTTGGCAACATCGACATCGACAAATCCTGACGGAGTACCAATTACAAGGGCCGGTCGAATTTCCTCAAGTTCAATTAATTCGACTAGTGTTGTTAAAGCAGTTTGCGACTGTCCGACTACAAAAATTGCTTCAGGATAGCGACGGGCGAGTGTTTCAATCCCCCAAGCGGAGCGACTTTTTTCTTTTTGAGGCCGCACGATGGCTTCAACGCTACAATAAACAGGATTGGCAAATGTGCTTTGAATTTGAGGGGCAATGCCGACTTGTACCATCGGAACATCGACAACAATCGTGGTACGCGCAGCTAGGGCTGCGGCACCGGCTTGTAAGGCTTGATCAGAGAAACGAATTAAGGATTTGTATTCAAAGTCTGCGGTTGCGTAAATAACGCGGCGGACAATTTCATATTCTGCCGGTGAGAAAGCATAATCTCCAATTTCGCGGTCAATTATTCCTAAACTTTGAGCATCTGTAAGGTGCCATTCCATGATAGCTTTCCGCTTTTGGCTTTTAGATTTCAGCTTATCAGGTTGTTAGTAGTCATTGGTCAATTATTTTGATGGATTATTAATCGAATTTTTTAATGGTTAATGACCAATGACTGATAACCCTTAAGTTTCTGAGGCGGAAGATTGACTGAGAAGAGGAGTTAGGTAGGCGACAAGAATTCCAAGCACAAAACCGATGACATTTCGGAAAAGCGGTAACCACTCGGAAGTACGGCTGATGACCGGCCCAATGCCAAAGGCAATAAACAATATGCCCCACAGTGGCGAAAAGATAAGCGCCCACTGCCATGCAAAGGTCTTTCCGTCGCGGGGTTGGGCTGCAAAGCCTAAAACCAAACCGCCGATGACTGAGGTAACTAATGTAAGAATCCACTGCTCTCTCGGTAGGCCAGGGACAACTTTACAACCGCCTTGGCGCAAACAACCGGTAATGGACTGTATAGATTGTATAATTGCTTGGTCTTCGCCTTCTTCCCGCACAAAGAATTGATTGCCGAAGCGGGTTTGCAATTCTACCCAGAAGGTACGGGGAAGCAGGGAATAAAGGCCATCGCCGACGTTAAAGTTTAATAAATTGCCGCCTCGTGAGTCGGCTACGATTAAGACGCTTTTATCGTTAAGTCCCCAGTATTTTTTAACGGCGTAGCCTGGGGTGCGGTCATATTGTGTTAAGACTCTTAATTTATAGCCGGTTTGGGCTTCAAACTCTTCTAAGTTTTTGATAAGGGCTTTTTCTTGATTTTCTGTTAGTGATTTGGCTAGGTCAATTACTGGGGTTTGATAGTCTGGCAGGAGTTCGGGGTTGTCGTAGGCTTGCGCTGCGGGGGCAATGGCCCAAAACGAGATGGCTGCGAACAGCGCGGCAATGGTTACCAGGAATCTTTGGGGAAAAAACTGTTTCATTGGTGTTTCTGTTATGGGTTTTGCGGCTGGACTTTTAAGGATCGTTTTAAAGATTAATAAAAAGATAACATTTCTTTACACTTTTTTAAGGGAGCCTGGATCTGTCTCTTTCTTTGGTTTTGTCTGCTAAGGTGAAAAACGAGGGGGTTAGAGGCTGTACTTCCTGAAAAACATAGGTTTTGGTCTTATTTTTAAGTTTCTGGGTAGAGTTTGGTTGTCAGGGAAAGGGGTAGGCTTTTGGATGGTGGAAATGTTTACAAGTTTTTGGGCCGGTGTCATTTATTTAAAAGTATAAGTAATGAATAATGAAAAATGGTTTTAAATATAAGCAAATACTTGTTTATCGTATCCTTTTGCTCTGCACAATGGTTATTGTGAGTTTCTTGGGTTTGGGTAGTAAGTTATACCAAGGGCCGGGTTATTATTGGGTTAATGGTTTTGCGGGCGATATTTTTTACGAGATTTTTTGGATTTGTGGTGTGGTTTTTATTTGGCCTTTCTTATCACCGCTAAAAGTTTCTGCTGGTGTGTTTTGTGTGACTTGTTTTATAGAATTTCTGCAATTATGGAAACCGGCTTTTTTACAATCATTTCGAGCTACTGTGGCCGGAAAGTTGTTGCTAGGCACGACTTTTGTGTGGGCTGATTTTCCCCATTATTTTATCGGTTGTTTTCTCACTTGGCTTTGGCTGAGCTATCTTCGCAAAAAGTTTTTTTAGAAAAAATTTAAGTTATATATATCACAATTTTTTATCCATTTAGAAGGATGTAACTCAAGTTTGGAAATTGGGCCGAAAAATTATAAAGAAATAAGTAGTAGTTACACTCTTTCAGCTTCCCCAGTAAATTAGCCCCCTCGCCGTCGCGCCCACTTCTCACATAGTTGGGTAGGGTAAGCCCCAGCATCCGGTTCAATCAGAAAGTCATCAAGCCCAAAAGTGTAAATAGTTTCCACCCTTAAAGGCCAAGCTGTCAAAGGTAAGGTTGCCCACTGTTCCACAAATTTAGGAATGCTTTTAGGAAGCTTGCTTCGTTCCACTTCCTACACGGTAGAGGCAATAAGCAGCTCGTTGAAACCGTGTAGCAGTTCATCGGGATAGGGGAAAGGATTTGTTTTTCCGGCGCGGACTTGTTGTAAGTAGGGAATCAAGCCCCCGGCAAGTAACGAGAGCATTTCTTAGTGGTTAAGCTGAAGGAAGTTGTAGGTCATAGTGTCGAACACAATAGCATCTCTAGCTGTTTCTAAAACTGCTTGAGGGATGTTTCTGAGAGTGGGATTTGTAAACAATTTACAAAGTTAGGAGTAAATAAGAATTAGTCAGACCCCGGTGGGAATCATACAAATAACAATAGCTATAAACTTCTGAGAGGTAGGTAAGAATGCTAGTTTGATTTATTGCAACTCAATTGTCTGATAAGCTGGGAGAAGTACGAGAGAAAAAAGTTTGGGAGGCTATCTGTGAAGCCTTTAAAGACCAAGACAGAGAAGGTATTGCTTTTTGGCTTTACCCTATTTTTGATAAAATTAAACATATCAGATGGGAGCCAGGTCTCTTAATCGCGGATCGAGAA
Organism: Halomicronema sp.; assembly: GCA_036704045.1. Classification (GTDB taxonomy): domain Bacteria; phylum Cyanobacteriota; class Cyanobacteriia; order Cyanobacteriales; family Oscillatoriaceae; genus Ancylothrix. Next base: position 261,542 of record DATNQM010000022.1, read on the forward strand.
CTGGGTCTAGTTGTTATTAATACATATTTATAATCGAGTGACAATTGTAAATATATGAAAAAGCTATATTATCTCCTGCTGTCAATTGGAACGTTCGTTTTATGTTTATGGATGGCAAGCTGTTCTCCGCCACCATCTCAATTAATCTCGTTGAATGTGGGGGCGGCGGGAATGGTGAGAGGCTCATTGGAAGAGATTAATGATATTTATCAAAAGGAAAAACCAAACGTTGTAGTTAACTACACGTTTGCTGGTGGGGGTACTTTGCAAAGTGCAATCAAACGGGGAGAACCTTTTGATCTTTTACTGCTGGCTGCTGTAGGGCCAATGGATAAATTGCAGGCAGATGGACTAATTGTGCCTGAAAGCCGCAGAAATTTAGTAACTACAGATGTGGTGCTAATTGTGCCAGCTACCTCAAAACTATCCATTAATGATTTTAAAGATTTAACTAGCGAGCGCGTGCAAAAGATTGCCATTGGCACCAGTCGTACTGCTATTGGCAATTATTCTAAAGAAATTCTTACAAATCTAGGAATTTATAAACAAGTGCAGCCCAAAGCAGTTTGGGCAAATCTTGATGTCCGAGAAGTTTTAAGAGCCGTTGAAAATAATGAAGTAGATGCTGGTATCACTTTTTTGCCAGAAGCTAAGTTATCATCAGCCGTTAAAGTAGCCGCAGTTGCGAGTGCAGACTCTTATCGATCTATAACTGCTGTAGGTGCAATTCTCAAGAGGTCTACTGAAATTCCAGAAGCATCTGCATTCCTCAATTTTTTAACTAGCCCACAAGCGGTGGCTGTCTTTGAACACTATGGAATTAAGCTGCTGCGATGACCAAACATCAATTTAATTTTCCTTCACTGTTGAGGAGATACTGATGAGTCAAGACAAAAAATATTTACAAAGAGTTGCGGGAGGATTAGGAGTAGCAACATTCCTATCTTTAACCGTTAGTGGCGTAGCATTTTGGAGTGCAAAACAAAACCTAGAAACAAATCACCAAATCGCCCACCATTTAGCAATTATCAAAAGTCTTGAACTGCTAAAAGATAACTTAAAAGAGGCCGAACTCGGACAGCAGAGTTATTTATTATTAGAGAATAATAAAACGGCTTTTGATCGGTACGGGATCGGTTTATTAAGCGTTGATCAGGAATTGCGGCGGTTAGAAAAACTATTTGCGGGTGATTCGCCGCAAGCATTAAATCTGCAAAAGTTAAAATTGTTAGCCAATGCTCGCTTAAACCTACTGAAGCAAGGAATTGAGCTATATCAAAAAAATCCCCAGAATGTAGCTGCAATTATTAATGCCCAAAAAATTGATACCGATCATATACAGTGGCTTGTCCGCAAGATGGTAGCCAGAGAGCAGGGCAATATCCGGCTTAAACAGCAATTCGCTGCTATAAATGCCACTCAGGGAATTGTAACATTTTTAACTGGAATTATACTTAATTTGAGTATTATCATTTGGCTGTATAAGCTAATTCGCAATGAAGCGATGGAACGCAGTCAGGCGGAAGTTAAACTTCAACAATTAAATGGCGAATTAGAAACCAAAGTTAACGAAATCAACATTGCTAAAGAAGCAGCCGAAGTTGCTAACCGCACTAAAACAGAGTTTCTAGCTAATATGAACCACGAGCTAAGAACTCCCTTAAATGGCATTCTTGGTTATGCTCAAATTCTCCAACGCGATCCAGAAATTACACCCAAACAACTTAAAGGCTTAAACATTATTCATCAGTGCGGTTCTCACTTGCTAACGCTAATCAATGATGTGCTGGATCTAGCTAAACTGGAATCTCAGAAAATGGAACTTTATCCGCAAGATTTCCATTTTGCTAATTTCCTAGCTACTACCGCCGAAATGTGCCGTATCAAAGCAGAACAAAAAGGTGTGGCATTTAAATATCAACCTTCAGGTCAACTGCCCATAGCAATTTATGCTGACGATAAGCGCCTGCGGCAAGTGTTGCTCAACTTACTCAGCAATGCAATCAAGTTTACAGATTTCGGCAGCGTTACCTTTAAGATCGAAGTATTAGATCAGCAATCAGACATTAAAGAGGCGAAACAAGCAATTCCTATCTATAAAATTCGCTTTCAAATTGAAGATACAGGCATTGGAATTTCTACCCAGAAATTAGACTCAATCTTTCTACCATTTGAACAAGCTGGAAAACGAGATCGCAATGCTGAAGGAACAGGATTAGGATTAGCAATCAGCCAGCAAATTATTGAAAAAATGGGCAGTAAAATTCGCGTCAATAGCACTATAGGTAAAGGTACTTTGTTCTGGTTTGACCTTGACTTACCTGCGGCCTCAGATTGGAGTAGTCAGATAGAAACTGCTACCGTCAAAGTAATTGGCTACCAAGGGGAAAGACGCAAAATTCTGGTTATTGATGATCATCCAGAAAATCGCTCAGTAGTCGTCAATTTGTTAGAACCTTTAGGATTCAAAGTTTTGGAAGCTGAAAACGGACAAGAAGGCTTTGATACCGTTATTCGTATCCGCCCAGATTTGATTATTACTGATGTATTGATGCCTATGATGGATGGTTTAGAAATGACTCGTCGCTTGCGCCAGTTACCAGACTTAACGACACTTCCCATCATTGCTTCTCCTGCTAGCTTATCTCATGTTGATCGCCAAGAAAGTATTGATGCTGGATGCGATAGTTTCTTTCCGAAACCAATTGAATTTGAAGGCTTGTTAGGGCTGTTGCAACGATTATTGCAGATCACTTGGGTCTACGAAACAAAAGAAGTCATACAACAATTACCTGTGTCAGTAGAACCACAGGAATTAATTGCACCACCTTCATCAGAATTAACTACTTTATATAAAGCTGCCCAAGGAGGTTTTATTAACGATATCCAGCAAGAAGCAAATCGGTTAAAGCTGCTTGATCCAAAATATGTTTCTTTTGCGAATAAACTGCTGGAACTCAGCCAGCAATTCGATGATGCCGCCATTTTAGACCTAGTAAAACAGCATATTGAGCCAGCTAAATTATGAATGAACAAACACCACCCCAAGGCACAATTTTAGTAGTTGATGACAACCCGACAAATATTCAGGTTTTGTTCGATTTATTGAGCGAAACAGGTTACCGAGTAGCTATCGCCAAAAGCGGTGAAAACGCTCTGCAAAGGCTGCAATCCTACGTCCCCGACCTGATTTTATTAGATGTAATGATGCCAGGAATTGACGGATTTGAAACCTGTCGTCGTCTGAAAGCTGACCCAGAAACCCAAGAAATTCCAGTCATCTTTATGACTGCTCTTGCTGATACTGTTGATAAAGTTAAAGGGTTAAATTTGGGCGCAGTAGACTACATTACCAAGCCAATTCAGCACGAAGAAGTTCTAGCTCGCATTAGAATACACCTGCAACTGCAAAATCTGAGAAAAACGTTAGAACAAAAAGTAACAGAAAGAACGGCTGAACTTACCCAAGCGCTTGAAGAGCTCAAGTCTACTCAAGTGCAGCTAGTCCATAATGAAAAAATGTCTTCTCTAGGCCAACTTCTAGCAGGTGTTGCCCATGAAATTAACAACCCAGTTAGTTTTATTTATGGTAATCTCTCCCATTTAAAAAACTATACCCAAGATTTACTTGATTTTGTCCAACTATATCAAAAACACTATCCTCATCCTGTGGCTGAAATTCAAGCCAAAGCTGAAGAAATCGAGCCAGAATACTTACAAGAAGACTTAACTAAAATCCAAGAATCAATGCAAGTTGGCATAGATCGCATTCGCGAAATTGTACTATCCCTGCGTAATTTTTCCCGAACAGATGAAACTGGATTTAAAGCAGTTGATATTCACGCAGGTATTGAAAGCACTCTGCTGATCTTGCAACATCGTCTCAAACCCAGCGCCGATCATCCTGAAATTAAAATCATTCGGAATTTTAGAAAAATCCCAGTTGTAGAATGCTATCCTAGTCAGTTGAACCAGGTATTTATGAATATCTTTAGTAATTCTATTGATGCTTTAGAAGAATGTGCTTTAAAACAATGCAAGCCACCTGCGACTTTAGAGATTTCTACTGATATCACTGCCGATAATTGGGTCAAGATCCGCATCGCTGATAATGGGCCAGGATTTGAGCCAGAGGTTGCAAATAAGCTATTTGAACCATTTTTTACTACTAAAGCGATTGGCAAAGGAACTGGTTTAGGACTTTCTATTAGTCGTCAAATTATCGTTGAAAAACATAAGGGTAAGATTCAGTGTCACTCTGTTCCTGGCCAAGGAACTGAATTTATAATTGACATTCCGTGTCAGCAGCCTCACGCTAATCAATAAGCCGTCCTTGGGTGACAATTGATTAGCAATATCCCGATCAGGTTCGTTTAATCGCTTATGATCAACTTAGCTTGAGTAACGAGAATTAAACAAATTTCAAGCCCAAACAAAGCATAAACTAGCTTTATAAGCAATAAAGATGTTTTTTAAACTCCGTTTGAATACACGCCAAAAGATGTGGGGACACCGGCAGACTTGTTGAAACTGCTGGTTGTCCCGATGGCGTTCTTTTGTAGCATTGATTACAGTAAAAAATGACTATGAGCGTTCAGATTCATTGACGCGACGGATATTTAAAATGTCGCTCATTTTTTTAATTTGCGAGAAAGTGCGCTCTAATTGAGTCAAATCTCTGACATCAATGCAAAGATTAATGAGAGCCGGCAAGCCCGGATAAGTTTTAACCATTGCACTACGGACGTTAATGTTGTCATCCTTAAGACGAGACAAGATATCATTAAGCACGCCAACACGATCAAGGGCTTCGATTTGAACATCAATGGGGTAAGTTTGGGGACGTTGGGTTTCCGAGGCTGTATTCCAACTCACCGGCACCAAACGATCAGCATCCACCGTTTCTAAATTCCGACAACTTTGGCGGTGAATAGAAATCCCTCGACTACTGCGAGTGACAATGCCCATAATGGGTTCACCGGGGATCGGATGACAACATCCTGCCAAATGATGAAGCAAGCCTTCAACGCCAATAATGGGAGACTTATTAGTGCGAAAAGCCGGCACACTTTCGCGGAGAGCTTTTTGGGAAACTGTGGAAGGCGGTAAAATTTCGACATCGGTGGCAATGGGTTGCTTGCCCTTGACAGCATCGCGTAAACGATTAACCACCAAATTTAAAGTCACTTCACCATAGCCCAAACCGGCCAACAAATCCTCAACACTGTGATAGTTACATCGCTGTGCCAAAGCCTGCATTGGTTCCGACTTGCAGAGACTTTCAAAACTGCTTTTGCCTAAAGCTTTTTCTAGCAACTCACGACCGCGAGCAATATTTTCATCGCGGTGGGATCGCTTGTACCATTGACGAATACGATTGCGCGCACCGGCACTGACAACAAAATTCAACCAATCTAAACTAGGATGGCCGTTTTTTTGTGTCAATATTTCAACAATATCGCCATTTTTGAGTACCGTATCTAATGTCACCATGCGGGCATTAACACGGGCGCCGGTGCAAGTATTACCAACTTCTGTATGAATACGATAAGCAAAATCCACCGGCGTTGCACCTTGGGCTAAAGAAAAAACATCTCCTTTTGGTGTAAACACATAAACATCATCCTCAAACAAATTATCTTTAACACTTTCAAGATATTCTTGAGCATCTTTGAGGTCATTTTGCCATTCCAAAAGTTGGCGCAACCAAGTAAACTTTTCATCTTCTGGTTTTACCAGAGTAGAATTTGAGCCTGTTTCTTTATATTTCCAGTGAGCAGCGATCCCGTATTCTGCGACATGGTGCATTGCCAGAGTACGAATTTGCACTTCTATGGGGTGGCCACTGCTACCAATAACACCGGTGTGTAAAGACTGATAGCGGTTTGGTTTTGGCAAGCCAATGTAATCTTTAAACCGGCCAGGGATCGGTCTAAATTCATCGTGGACAATAGCTAAAGCTCGATAACATTCATCTTTGGTTTCTACCAAAATCCGAATCGCCGAAACATCATAAACTTGATGAAATTCTTTTTGCTGACGCTGCATTTTTTGGTAAATTCCATACAAATGCTTTGGCCGGCCACTGAGTTCAATGCAATTGATCCCCGTTTCTTCTAAACGGTAGCGCAAAATATCTGTGACTTCATTTAATCGTGCTTGGCGGTCTGTTCTTTTTTCCGCAACTAATTCTTGAGTTCTGCGATATTGTTCGGGTTCAAGATATTTAAAAGATAAATCTTCTAACTCCCATTTAAAACGACCGATACCTAAACGGTTTGCAAGGGGAGCAAATATTTCGCGGGTTTCGAGGGCAATGCTGCGGCGTTTTTCATCGGCTAAATGTTCAAGAGTTCTCATGTTGTGAAGCCGGTCAGCCAATTTCACAACAATGACGCGGATATCTTTAGCCATTGCTAAAAACATTCGTCTAAAATTTTCGGCTTGACGCTCAGTTTTGCTAGAAAAAGTAAACTTAGAAAGTTTTGTTACTCCTTCGACAAGATGGCGGACTTCGACACCAAAAAGTTGTTCGATTTCTTCAAGAGTTACTTCGGTATCTTCTACTACATCATGCAAAAAACCCGCAGCGATCATGGCAGGGCTTCCCCCCAGATCGCGTAATAATCCTGCAACGGCAATAGGATGACAGATATAAGGTTCCCCCGACTTGCGACATTGCCCTTCGTGTAGCTGGTAGCCAAACTCAAAGGCTCTACAGATAAGGGAGTTGTCGGTGGGGGAGACTTCTGTGTTTGATCGGCTTTCGGATAGGAGACAGGACTGCAACCAGTCTGGTAGCTCGACATTAAATTCAATGGGACAATGAGTTACAGCGGTGTTCATAGGGTTGGTTCGTGCTTAAAGAGTAACAATAGTGAAAGGGGTAAGAAGGGGATGGGATATCCAATCTTACGTCATTTATGTAGCCAAGGATACAGACATTTTTTGAAGGAGAATATGTCTGGTTTCGTTACTGGCGTAAAAAAAGAGAGTTGCCTTTTGTAAAGGCGTTGCTGGGAAGTTAGAGCTATGTTCGCATAAAGCAATGGGATTGCTCAAAAAATCCTATAAGCTTTATCAAGATTTAAAAATGACTTTCTTACAATATAGACAAATTTATTGAAATTATGCTGAAAGATGTTTATTGTCAACGCTACCAAAAATTTACGGCTCTCCTCTGGGCGATGAGGCAAAGTTTGGAAACTGAAGATGCTTTGCTGATTAAACAAGCCCTCCAAGCTGTGCAACAATTCTTTGGGGTGGAAATTTTGGGGTTGCCGGTTGATGAGTTGTCGGAAAGTTGTAGAGGAAAGGTGCGTGCTTATCAAACTGAGATCCACAAAGAATTGCGGTTATTGACAACGGATCTGATGTTTTTGGCGGTTTCTCGCTCGCAGGGGACTGTTGTAAGTCGGTTAGCGGGGGTGAAAGAGCGAATTACTCTGCTGGAAAGATATTGTGAAGCGGTTTTGAGTCTCCAAGAGTAGATGACTGGTTGTAGGCTGACGGACTTTATTAAAACAAAATTCTGGCCGTGATATGATTGTGGTGCTCGTTGTCTGGTCTGTGGTTTTAGCTTTGGCTAAATAATGTTTTTTGATATTGAGAGAAAAGCTGATGTCTGTTTTTCCAATTCCAGATTTTTTAGGTGATTTTTGGCAGAGGAAAGTTTGTCTTTTGGGTTTACAGGATAAGGTATTTTGTTGCGATGAGGTGCTGAGGGAAGAATGTTTTGATACTATTATTTTTTGTTTTGATGGGGTGAAAGATTTACTGTCTTTGAGTCGGCAGTTGTGTGATTTTTACAAAATGTTGTCTAGGAAAGGTAAATTTATACTGAATTGGTATTTTTTTAAAGAATTTAATCAGAAGTTTGCTTTTTATGACGATGCTCTGGAAATTGTGGAGGTTTTTTTTCTGGTTTTTCAAAAAAAATTGTTTAAGGGGTTTTCTCTGTATTTTATTACTGGTTGTTGTTATGGCAAGTGGGGATAAGTGTAAAAGAAATAGTTGGTTTTTTGTCTGGTTATTTGATAATTTTATTGATTATAAGTTTGGGTGATTATGAGTGTTGATTTATTTGTGATAGAAAATCTGCGGGTGGGATATGCTCAAGGGCGGGGTGCCGGTGCCGGTTGGGCTGTTGATGGAGTTTCTCTGAGTTTGCAAGCGGGGCAGCGTTTAGGTTTGGTGGGTGAGTCGGGTTGTGGCAAGTCTACTTTGGGTAGGGCGGCGATGCGTTTGTTACCACCGGCAACGCGAATTGAAGGACGAATTTTGTTTAATGGGGAGCCGGTGTTTGATTTTTCACCGACTCAGTTACGCAAGTTTCGCGGTGAGGCGGTGGCGTTGGTTTTTCAAGATCCGATGACGCGCTTAGATCCGTTAATGACTATTGGGGATCATTGTTTGGAAACTTTGCAATGTCACCAACCGCAATTAACTAAAAAACAAGCCAAAGAAAAAGCAATTCAAACGTTAGAAGCAGTGAGAATTCCTGCTTCCCGTTGGGGGCAGTATCCCCATGAATTTAGTGGTGGAATGCGGCAAAGGGTGGCGATTGCTTTGGCGCTTTTGTTGGAACCGAAAATGATTGTTGCGGATGAACCAACTACGAGTTTAGATGTTACGGTTTCAGCGGAAATTTGCCAAGAATTAACGAGATTGTGTAATGAACGTAATTTAGGTTTATTGATGATTTCCCATGATTTAGCAATGATTGGGGAATATTGCGATCAAATTGCTGTGATGTATGGGGGCAAAATTGTAGAAATGGGTGGGGCTAAGGATGTTTTAGCTCATCCCCAGCATGAATATACGCAGTCTTTGTTAAAGGCTGCTTTGCATATTCAAGCAATTGATGGAGGGGTAAAAGAATTAAATGAAAATTTGCCGAACCAGCCTCAGATTAAGCAGGAGATGAGTTCTCCCTTATTAAAGGTTGTAGATTTGAAGCAACATTACGCTTTGGAAGGTAATTTGATTGAGCGGATTTTTTTGCGGAAAGAAAACCAAACAATTAAGGCGGTGGATGGGGTAAATTTGGAACTTTACCCTGGGGAAATTTTGGGTTTGGTGGGGGAGTCGGGCTGTGGAAAAAGTACGCTTTCTCGGACAATTTTACAGTTAATTAAACCGACTTCTGGGAGGGTTGAGTTTTTGGGGAAAAATTTAACCGAGTTAGATAAAAGTTCGGTGCGAAAAATGCGCCGGTTTATGCAGATGGTGTTTCAAGATCCCCATGCTTGTTTAAATCCGATGATGACGGTGGGGCGGAGTATTGCTGATCCCCTGTTGATTCATAAAATGGCCACGCCAGGGGAGGCGAAAAAACAAGTGCTGGAAATGTTGGAGCGGGTTGGGTTGACAGGAGCCGAATTTTATGACAGATATCCGTCGGAATTGTCTGGTGGACAACAACAACGGGTAGCGATAGCGAGGGCGCTGATTACGCATCCACAGTTGGTGATTTGTGATGAGCCGGTGAGTATGCTGGATGCGAGTGTGCAGTCTCAGGTTTTGGATTTGATGCAGTCGTTAAAGCGGGAGTTTGAGTTAACTTATTTGTTTATTACCCATGACCTCTGGGTGGCGAGGTTTTTGTGTGACCGCATTGCGGTGATGAATGGCGGTCAAATTGTGGAAATTAACGCCACCCGTGAGATTTTTGGCAATCCGCAGCATCCCTATACGCAAAAGTTGCTTCAGGCTGCGCCGTTGTTAGCGCGGACGAGTTGAGGTTCGTCGTCGTTTTCTGTGGCTAGTTTTTCGTGTTCAATAACAAAGACGTTGGCTTGAAGGTTGGCGATTATTTGTTTTCCTTGTTGGGTGAGGGATAAATATTTTAGGGCATCGCCAATGTAGGGATAAGCGGTGTTCCAGAAGAGTTTGGGATAGTTTTTGCGGAGGTCTCCTGGGTTGCTGTAGCCAAGTTGTTGATTGAGGCCAATTTCTTCAAATTCGTAATAGATGGCGCCGATTTTTTTGAGGTAGCGGGGATCGGCTATTTGTCCGATGAGGGAGGCGGCGCGAACTAAGCCTGGGTAGTTTACGCTGTCGCTTTCTTGGGCTTCGGGATGGAGGGGAAAACGGGTGGCTTCGATGTTGCGTTTGATTTGTTCTACATCGATTATTTTATGGCCGCCAAAGCGTTCGTCTACAAAGAGTTTGGCGCGATCAACGCGATACGGGGTAAGGCTGGCGTCGGTGGCGCCTTCGGGGAGGGGGATGGTGTTTCCGCCGGTGCCGGTGGCGTAGTAGCCGTTGCGATCACACCGGCAAACGCCTTTGATGTAACCGATGTTATGGCAGAGGAGGGATGTGATAAAGTGCAGCCAATCTTCACAAGAAACGCCACCTTCTCTGATGTGTTTTCCTCGCAGGATTTCTTGGCCAACGAGGGTAACTAATATGGTTTGTTCGACGTTTCTATAAAGGGCGTCACTGTTGGCAATGTTTTCGAGAGCCATGTTGCCGGCCCAGGCTATGATGTCTTTGTAGCTTGGGTTATAGCCGCCGTAGGTGCGATGGTATCCTGATTTAAGTTGATTTACGAACGAGTCGATCATTATTTCTATGGCGTTGAACATCTGGTGCTCTCCGGTGATGTTTGTATTGTTTCTAAGCTTTTTGTTGGATGTTTTTTTGGCTTTGGTTTTTTTGAAAAATGTGTGTTTTCTTCGCTGAGGTTTTATCGGTGGGGTTTAAGGATGGGACTTTTGCTGGGTTTTGTGCTTTTGGGCTGGATGTAAGAAGATTGCAATTTTGTTGGGGGGTGCGTAGGGGGTTTGGTATAAGTTTAGTCTGGTTACTGGGTTGATGTTGTTGGGTAGACAATTTTTTGGGGCCGGTTTGGTGTTGGCTTGGGTTGGGAGTTCGGGCCCATTAGGTGTTTCCATACAAATCTAGTCTCATTGGGCTATGGTTGTCTAGGTTTTTGTGAAAATAGGATGACTATGGGTTTAAAATCTAGGGCTAGAAAAAGCAAGCGATGGGAGGATGGGGAAGAGAGGTTATGGCCGTTGGATGAAGTGTAGATTTGGTGTGGATATAGTGTTAGAAGTTGATGGAGTTGATTTTGTGCCAGTGGGTGAGGATTGTTTTTTGGATGGGGCCGGTGATTTGGAGGTTTTGTGTGATAGTTTTTTGAGGTATAAAATTGTAGAATTATTATTTAGTTTTTTGATTTTTTTTAGTTTAGGTTTCTAAGTTTTGCTAGTTTTTTTTATTGTGTTTATGGGAGATTTGGTGTGAGTGAGTTGAATATTAGAGATGCTATGGAGAGTGATTTGCCTGCTATTGTGGCGATTTATAATGCGGCAATTCCGGGGCGAATGGCGACGGGAGATTTAACGGAAGTTGATGTGGAAAATCGTTTGTGTTGGTTTCATCAACACACGGCTGATCGTTATCCAGTTTGGGTTGCTGAAATTGATGGTTGGGTGGTTGGTTGGTTAAGTTTTCAGGCTTTTTATGGCAGGGCTGCTTATTCTAGGACGGCGGAGTTAAGTGTTTATGTTGCGCCTGATCATCAGCGTTGTGGGGTTGGCCAGCAGCTTTTGGGTTTGGCGATTGAACGATGTTCGAGTTTGGGGTTTAAGACTTTGTTGGCGTTTATTTTTGGGCATAATGAGCCTAGTTTACGTTTGTTTGAGCGGTTTGGTTTTAAGCGGTGGGGTTTGTTTCCTGGGGTGGCGGAGTTAGATGGTATTGAGCGAGATTTAATTATTTTTGGGAAGAGGTTTGAGGATGATGGAAATGGTCAGTTAGATGTTGAGGTTTAAGATTAGTTGAGGTTAAAAATGTTGTTGTTTAGAGGTTTTTTAAAAGTAGTAGTTTTTATATTGATATTTAGGGTAAATGCGATTTAAACAATTAATTAATCCTGGTGTTGTGTGTATTTGGAATTATTTTTTTTAAATGCAAATTTATCAAATATAAATTAAGTTGTATAAGAGGTATTGATAATAATTTTATTTTCTTTTAATTCGAGTCTTTTTATAAAGATATAGGGACAAACCTGGGCTGGTATGTCCCTATAAATCAGTTGATTTGTGATGGTTGATATTGTTGATAAACAACAAAACTGTGGGGTTTGATGGTTACTTGTTGATCATTTATTAATTGGTTGGGCATCGTGGAACCGGAACCCATCCATTTTTCCTCAGAAGAATCTAAAAGCTTGCTCCAAGTACCGCTGCTAAGACTTGGTTTAAAATTGACATCCTTATCATTGAAGTTCATTACAACAAAGATGTGACTTTCTTGATGCCAACGATGCAAAAAGACTAGTTTTTCATCATCTAATGCGGAGGCTTCTAAGGTTTCTTTGCTGAGATTTTTGAGGGCGGGAATAGTGGAACGTAATTGAATTAGATATTTGTACAGTTCGAGAATTTTTTTGTGTTTTTCTTGGTTGCGAAGTTCCCATTTTAAGGTTGATTTTTCTACGGTTTTTAGACTGACGGGATCGAAATATTCTGCGTCACTATCTATTTCGTCATGAAAGTCAGCAAATTCTTTTTTCCGTCCCTGGCGCACTGCTTCAACTAATTCGGGATCAGAATGGCTGACGAAGTATAGAAAAGGGGAAGTTTCGCCGTATTCTTCGCCCATAAATAGGAGGGGAACGTAAGGGGAAAGGAGTAGAGCACCGGCCGCAAGTTTCATGGCTTCAAAGTCTACTAAATGGGACAATCTTTCGCCTAACATTCGATTGCCTACTTGGTCGTGATTTTGGGTGCAAACAACAAATTGATGGGCTGGCCGGTCGCTGGCATCGCTGCCATGAAGTCGTTTGCGGCTGGGGGAATAGTGCCAAGAATAAACAAAGCTTTCTTTGTAGGCTTTTGCTAGTTGTCCGCAATGGCTATAATCTTGGTAATAACCGCGTTGTTCGCCGGTTAATAAGGTATGTAAAACGTGGTGAAAATCGTCATTCCATTGCGAGTCTAAACCATAGCCTCCCAGTTGTTTTTCTCTAATAACTCGGACATCGTTTAAGTCGCTTTCTGCTATTAAATAAAGCTTACGACCTAGGGTTTTTGAAAGTTCGGCTACTTCGTCGGCGATTTCTTGGAGAATGTGTTTTGCACCAAGGTCATAAATGGCATGAATGGCATCTAATCTTAAGCCGTCAAGGTGATAGTTTTCCAGCCAGTAGAGGGCGTTTTGAATAAAGTAATTTCTCACGCCGTAGTTGTGTATATGATCGAAGTTTATGGCACTTCCCCAAGGTGTTTTGTAGGCTTCGGTGAAGTAGGGGCCGTATTGACTAATATAGTTGCCTTCGGGGCCGAAGTGATTATACACAACATCAAGTATAACGCTGATGCCTTCTTTGTGAGCTGCATCAATCAATTTTTTAAAGCTGTCGGGCCCGCCGTAGGAATTTTGGACAGCAAAGGGATAGGTACCATCGTATCCCCAGTTATGATCCCCCGGAAATTGAGCGACCGGCATAATTTCGATGGTATTTACGCCTAAGTCTCGCAAGTCTCGTAGCCTTGGTATAATACCTTCAAATGTGCGATTTTTTGTGAAGGTTCCAACGTGCAGTTCATATATAATCATTTCTTCTAAGGGAATGCCAGACCACTGCTCGTCTGTCCATTTAAAGCTGCTGTGATCGATGACTTGGGAAGGGCCATGTACGCCTTGAGGTTGGTAGTGGGAGGCGGGATCTGGATAATCGGAATCAGCTATTTTGTAGAAATAAATACTGTTAGGTGGAACGTCTTCGGCAACGGTTTTAAAATAGCCTAGTTCGGCTTTTTCCATTGGAATAATGCGTTTTTGTGGCGATACAATTTGCACAGATAATGTTTGGTGAGCGGGTGCCCAAGCAGTAAATGCACAGGTTCCATGACCCAAATAATTTGCACCAATTTTCACAAGAGTTTCTCCTTTTAAGACGTGGAAAAGTTAGAATTTTGCTATTAACAATTGGCAGGATATCTGGAGTTTTGGCTTCTTGTTTGTGAATGTTATCATGGGTCTTGTTACAAAAAATCTTTCTGGAGAAGGATAATATTTAGTCCTGTCGATAGGATATTTTTTTCGGAAATTGGGAAAGTAAGCACAGGATCTCTACTTTAGAAAAGAGAGTAAGAGGTTGTATTTAAATAAATTGAAAGTAGAATTCTTATAAAATATAGAAATTCATTTAAGCACTAAATCTTGAGTTTGCTTGGCTCTTTGGTTGCTAGGTTAATGTTAAATAAGGGTTAATAATAACCAGAAAATTCGACAAATTAAGAAAATTTTTGTTTAAGCTGTGGTACAACCGGACAAGGTTTTTGAAGCTGCATATTTTGCGGTTTATTCCAAGTGAAAGGGGCGTTTTGTTCGGCAGAAATCCATAATAATCTTTTGGCTCTTGTCATGGCAACATAAAGTAAACGAAACTCTTCAGCCGTTTTTAAATAACCGGCTTTTTTCCAAGCTTCAATTACATTAGGAATTGGTTCGCCGTGCAAAGCTGAACGAATTTGTGATCTAGCAACTTCAGCTAAAGAAATTTCTCCTAAAAAGTTAGCTGAAGGTAAAACTTTTAAAATACCTGGAATAGTTTGTTCATGCAAAAAAGGCAGAAAAACATAATCCCAATCTAACCCCTTTGCTTTGTGCATGGTGATAATAGTTAATTGATTTGCTTTGGTGTAAATAGATTCCATATTTTCTGTTTCCACCGGCTCAAATTTTTCGGCACTAACAATTTCGCTTAAGGCCATAATTGTAGAATTAAGAGATTTTTCTCCGGCGGTTTGTTGAGCAATTCTTTCTGCTAATTTATCAGCAGTAGCTAATTCTGATTGATTGTATTTAAGAGATAAAGATAAAAAAGGAATAAGGTTATAGATGGGTAATTCCATACGAGAACGCAACAAGCTGCAACACAACCGGCGAGCTTGAATAACTGGGTTTTTTTGAGGTTTTTCTAAGGGGCCCGGATACAGAAAATTTTCAGGCATACTTGCCAGGGCATCGAGGTCTTGAGTTTCAATTAATTTTCTATTTACTAATACCCGTAAAGCTGCTTTTAAAAAATCTGGAGAGTGGGGTCTTTCTAAAAATTGCAACATTGCTAACATTTCCATTGGCACATGAGAGCGTCTTTCTTCTTGGCTAACTTCATAAACTTTTAGCTGATTACTATAGGAGCGTTTAATTTCATTGGCTAACCATTCTCCTTGCTTATTTTCTCGGACTAATACTGCTGCGGAATGATTGGGATATTTATTAAATAATTCAATAGTTTGCTTAGCAATTAATTCGACTGTATCATAAATATCTTTAGGGCTATGTATTTCTAAACCAAGGTTTTCTGGTGGAGGATTTCCTTGGGGATCCCCTACAGGAACAGGCTTAATAGTTTGGAATTGAAAGGGCTTTTCTGTACCCGCCAATTTAGAATGGTTTACCCAATCTAAAACAAAGTTGGCTGCGTTAATAATAATGGGTGCACTGCGGCCTGATTCATCCATTTGTACGAGGCGATTTTGTGTAGATAACTCAGTACAAAACTTACGAAAATAGATAGGATCAGCGGGGGTAAAAGTTGAGTTAATAGCTTGATTTGGATCTCCAACTCTAACCAAGTTTTTGATACCTACGTTGTTTAGAGATGCCGGTTGAGTGGCTAAAATTTCTAATAGTTTAGTTTGCAGAGGAGATGAGTCTTGAGCTTCGTCTTCAAACACAGCAAAAATTTGATTTTGTAGGGACTGACAAGCACTTTTATTTTCTAAAACTCGCAAGGCGGCTAATATCATATCATCGTAGTCTATTAAACCTCGTAATTGCAGTAAATCTTGATAGTTTTTATACAGGCCGGCGGCTATGCCTAAAATGTCATATTCATTTGTAGTTTGTTTACTTAGAATTTCTAAATCTTCTGGCAATAATCCAGAGGATTTTGCTTCTTTAATTACAGTAGTGGCTAAGGTTGCTAAAATTTCTGTACGGAGAATAGATTGCCTGCGTAGTTTTTCGGTTTCTTCGCCGTCAAAATGATTGCCTTCTAATAATCGTTGATATCGGGTTGGATTGGCTGCAATCCACTGTTCTACTGAAGCACTAATAATGCGATTATTTTGAGTTGGTGTAATCAGAGTTGCGGTGTCTAAATTTAAACTAGATAATTCTGGGTAACGGGTGGCTATATTGAGGGCTAAACCGTGCAATGTTTGCACCATAAAGCCAATTTTAGGTAATCCTAATTTTTTTAAATTTTCGGCTATTTTATCTTTAATATTAGCGGCGGCGGCGCGGGTAAATGTGACTACAATAAGCTGCCGGCGGGCGTGTAATTGTTGCCTTGCAATGGTGATCGCAGCAGCGGCAGCCATTCCGGTTGATTTACCGGCACCTGGAACTGCTGAAACTGCCAGGGGCCCGCTTTCCCAGCTTGCCATTTTTTTTTGTCCAGAACGTAGTTTTTCTTGGATTTCGTTGATGGTTTCTTCGCGGGGAAGTTGAGGGGTTTGGGGAATTTCTGAAATATTGGTCATAGTGTGGAAGGTAAGTTAATTTTTTTGGATATGGGCCGGTTTTTATGGGGTAGAGAGTGGAGTGAATCTTGATTTTTTATAGGAGATTATTTTGAGTGTATATCGCCATGAGGCCATAGAAAAGAGGTTATTTATGGCAATGTGTTTCAATTTTTGTATCCGAAAAAGCTTTTTGTAGATGGGAAGGTTAGCTTAGAGCAAGACAACAGTGTTTAATTTTAAAAGGAAAAAACTGTTATGGATACCCAAGAAAAGCTTAATAATTCGTCTTATTTTGTTTCAAAAAACAAAATTTTGTGGTTGAGTTTGCTGGGGTTGTTTTCTGCTGGGGTGTTGACAAGTTGTGGTGCACCTATTGAAAAATCAATGCAACCGAATATGCAAAGTGCACCGATGGGTGGCGCTGCACCCCAAACTGCTCAAAATATGGTGGTTGAACCTCAAGCAAATAAGGAAGCTGCACCGGCCGACAAACCACGAAATTTGCCTCAATTAATTAAAAAAGCGTCTTTAAATGTGGTAGTAAATTCCATTGATAAAAGTTTAAAGGAAGTTTCCAGCTTAGTTGCAAAACAACAAGGAGATTTAATGGGATTACAGGATAATAAACCTGAAAATCCTAGTGTTCGCCGTACGGCCACCTTAGAAATTCGAGTGCCTCAAAATAAGCTAGAATCTACACTTGAGCAACTTAGTAAATTGGGAAGTGTTCAAAATAGAACGATTACGGCGGAAGATGTTTCTCAGCAACTTGTTGATATTGATGCGCGGCTACGAAATTTGAGAAAGTCTGAAGAAATGACATTAAAAATCATGGATCGTTCTGGTTCGGTTGGTGATATTTTGAAAGTTTCTCAGCAGTTAAATAATATTCGTAGTGATATTGAAAGGCTGGATGCTCAACAAAAAACTCTTCGCAATCAAGTGGCTTTTTCTAGTATTAATTTGACCCTTGAAGCTGCTGTTTCTGCGTCTCCAGAAAGTCAACCTTCTGTGGGTATTAGAATGCAAGAAACGTGGGGTAAAGCAACTCATTCTGTCAGCGAAGTTACACAAGGTTTTCTGGCTTTGATGCTTTGGCTTTTGGCATTTAGCCCGTATTTTGCTTTGGCTGGGGCGGTGTTTTATGGAGTAAAAAAATTAAGAAAAAATAAATCTCTACCACCGGCAAATCGTTCTGATGCCAGTTAAAATTTTAAATTAACCAAACAGCCGGTTTTAACCAAAAAGTAGATTCCTAAATAATCATTATTGCCGACATCGGTTAACAGCAACCGACCGGCATTTTTTATTTTAAAGATTCTGTACAACTTGGCTTAAATCTATGAAAAATCCGTAAATTTCCGTAAATCTGCCTTAAGGTTTACACAATCTTTAAAAATTTTCCTATGATTACTCTTAAGCAACTCCACAATTCTACGGAAAAAGTGGACATATTGACCAAAAAAGCTGAGATTGTTAGGTTATTTTGGTAGAGCTTGTTTTGTTGGTAAATCCAAATTTAGCGAATCTTCATAAATTCCCAGGATTGCTAATAAAGACTTGCTAAAAACTTAAAATTGAATGTTTTTAACATCAAATTTTTGTCCAAAAAAGGAGGGTAATATGACGATTAAAAATTTAGATAAATTAGCTTTTTCTATCGCGGTAGTTACCTTATTTGGAACTGCAATCAAAATTGAAGCTGCTACGGCAGAAACCATTACCTATGATTTCTTAGTTGATACCGGCACATCTAAGTATAAAGGCTATTTCAGTTACGATGACATGGCTAGAGCAACGATTACTTCGATACCCTATTTCCCCATCACAGACTTTAGCTTTGACTTTATTGATACAAACTATCAAAATGCTTTTGCTCCAAAAACCTACACTGAATCTGATTTACAATACGATGGGCGTATAGGGCCCTATAGTTATCCTTTATTCATTCCAGGTGCGGAAACTATTATTGATGAACAAAATGGCGGGGTTTATAGAATTGCCAGGGGAGGTCCTGTCGAAGGTTTTTCTTTTTCTACTTTCTCTGCTTTTGATATGGAAGGTGTAGAAAATGGTTGGTGGACGCTTAGCAGTTCATCAGGCTTTAATTACTTAATGGGGTGGGATAGATCAACCGGTCCCAATCCTAATATAGGAGGTAGTGGCATCGTTAGTTATTGGTTACGTCCTTCTACTTCTGTTCCTGAACCTAACACGGTTTTGGGTCTAAGTTTGCTAGGGTTGGGATGGGTTTTTAGTAAAAAGAAAAATTCCCGAACAAATCACTAATTTAATTACATCCTGTCTAAACCTTTTTACTACTGGCATAGACTTTTTGGCCGCTTCCATGCTTGAATAACAGCATGGAAAAATATAAACATTATCTTTCTCTAGGTGGGGCAATTGTCCTTGGTACAATCCTGCGCTTTGCTTTTTTAGACTACAAAGCGATATGGTTGGATGAAGCGATAACGGCTTTATTCAGTGTTGGACGCAGCTATCAAGATATACCTTTAGATACGCTGTTTTCAGTGGATCAATTGCAAGAAATTTTTAAGTTCAACCCTGCATCAAGTTGCAGCCAAATTGCTAATAATTTAGTTAGGCAATCAACACACCCACCACTGTTTTTTTGCCTAATTCATTATTGGCTAAGTTTGGTGGGTAAAAATCTCTTACCGCCATCTTCTTTGTGGGTATGGCAATTACGATTTTTACCGGCTTTTTTTGGGGTTATTTTAATTCCCGTTATTTATTGTTTGAGTCGCATTGCTTTTTCGCCAAAAGCTGGTTTATTGGCGGCGTTTTTCGCAGCAGTTTCTCCCTTTGGGGTTTATCTTTCTCAAGAAGCCCGTCACTATACATTGCCAATTTTATTAATTTCCTTTTCGCTTTTATGTCTTATTGTTATTCAAAAAGATTACGAAAATCAACGTCCTCTACGCTTTTGGGTGGGGGCAATTTGGGCGTTTGTTAATACCTTGGGTTTTTATATTCATTATTTTTTTATATTAGCTTTTTTGGCTCAGATTTTAACTTTTTATAAAACTTTTAATAAATCAACATTTTTTTCTTTTTTCAAATCATTAATAAGCAATCGTCTCCTATATTTTTGTCTTTTACCTACTTTTCTTTTTTTGCCTTGGATGCCGGTATTTTTGTTGCATTTTAGCCGTCCTGATAGCAGTTGGATACCAGCGCCCCAAAATATTGCACCTTTCTATCAAACCTTAGCTAGTTGGTTTGTGATGGCTATTGTTTTGCCGGTAGAAAGACAGCCGATTTGGTTAATAATTCCTTGTGCCATAGTAATTGTTTTCTATTGTCTTTGGTTAGGAAAAACTATGTTTTTATCTGTCACAGAACTTTGGAAAAATTCCCAAACTCAACTGCCAACTAAAACTTTAATAAGCTTCATTTTTTGGATAATAATAACTTTTTTGTTCATTGTTTATATACTGCAAAAAGACATCACTGTTGCACCTAGATATAACTTTGTTTATTATCCTGCAATATGCACTCTTGTAGGAGGTTGCTTATCTTTAAAACAACTACCTCAAAATAAACAAAGTCCTCAAAAAATCGCTTTAATAGTTATTGGAATTGGTATAATTAGCAGTTATTTTGTAATTACCGATTTTGCTTTTAAAAAACCTTTTTATCCCCGCCAACTTGCCCAAGATATTATTAACTTAGAACCCGCAACACCGAAAGTAACTATAATGGCATATCAAGACTATCAAGACGTAGCACTTGGTTTAAGTTTTAGTTTAGCAATTGAGCAACTTTGGGGTGATAAAACACCAGAAAATTTCTTTGGATTTTTGCCAAGAAAATCTGTTGATAAGGAAACCGCACCAGCCGCCGCTTATCAAATATTTTGGCAGAGTTTATCTAAACTCAAACAACTACCAGCATTACCATTAAATTTGTGGATAATTGTTCCAGAATTGGAACCAAAAGACTATCCTCAAACCTTATTGCTTTCCGATTTACAACCGCAACCAACTTGCACAATTGACCGGCAGCATTATCATAGTGTAGAAGTTCCCTACCAGCTATATAGGTGTAAATCTTAGGCTGGGTTAAAAAACCCAACCTTCAAAAATTAATTATTCATCAATTTGCCAAGGCTCATTAGTATAATTTTCATCAAAAATATTTTTGGGACGCATGATTAAAACGACTTTTCCAAGAATATTAACTTCGGGCAGTTCTGGAAACCATTGTAGCTGCAAATTACCGCCAACTTCTAACATAAAATAGCTTAAACTATCCCATTCTTTCTCTTGACGATCAACAACAATTAAAACTTCTTCCGCTTTGCCAGAAAGCGGAGTTGGTAACTCTTGACTATTTCCCACCACCACCACAGGATCTTTTGCATTGCAAATAACTTGCCAACCCGGTATCGCTACCCAAGTTTGATTTCCGGTAGAATTAATCATTTGAAAAGCGCCTTTTTCTTGCACCGGCGGTACAGCTTTAAAAACCTCCGCAGCAAGGGGTAAACTGCCGCAAACAGGCAACACACGAGGTAATTCTTCAGAAGACTCAAAACGATAAACCGGCATCACAGGAATCGGCTGCTGCGCTACTACCGTAAAATCCGTTAACAACTTTTCAATTTGCTTTCTAGCCTCCACCGAAGTAGCAAATTTTAACCCCTCAGCAATTAATCGGGATCTTTCTTGAAAATCAGATTTTTGCCGCGCAAATTTCCAACATTGATAAGCCAACGCATCCCCCGGATTATTGCTAAAACCTTTTGGCAATTCTCGCATCCGAGAAAAGTCTTTTAATGCCTTTGCAACTTCCTTTGCAGCATCAACATCTAGCTGTTTTTCCACAATAAATGTAGCCGCCGTTGCTCGTTCTGTTTGCGTCAAAATTCGCAACTCATATAAAATATCACTACCTTTTTGTTGAAAATGAGATTGTACCGGCTCAGAAATTCCCGCTGCCAGCATTGAATTATAAACTTGTGAACCCACAATTACTTGATTTTGGTGTACTGGTTCAAAACCGGTTTCTTCAAAAATATCTTGCGGTTTATGCCCCATTTTTTGCAAAGTTTGACAAGCTTGCCCCCATTCTACCCAACTTCCTTGTTTCCGCCGCAAAGCAAACATTAACTCTTGAGATGAAGCTTCAGAATTAGGTGTATTTTGTTCTGGATCAGTCATGATTTTTTCTCTACTTTTACTCTCAAAATTAACTTATCAAAAAGTCGGCCTTCAATGCAATCAAATAGAAAAAAATACTTTTCTTCATCCTGCCGGCCTTGACTTATCACACAAAAACTGTATTGTTTTACTACAACCGTAGTTAACAAAAAAGCAACACAGTGCAGCCCATTGATATTTTAATACTTTCTAACGGCCCCGGAGAAATTACAACTTGGGTAAGGCCGGTAGTAAAGCAACTTCGAGAAAAATTAGGTCAAGACTCTTCACAAATTAGGATTTCGGTAATACTATCCCCCTGCCCCCACGCCACCGGCAAAGAAGCAGAAATTGCTCGTTTATATCCCGAAATAAATCGTGTTCAAGAAGCCCAATATTTTAGCCAATTTTTGCTTTTCGGAAAAACCGCTGAAAATTGGGATTGGAGAAAAAAAGGCGTCATCATTTTTCTCGGAGGCGACCAAATTTTTCCCGTAATTATTGGCAAAAGATTAAACTATCGCACCGTTGTTTATGCAGAATGGGATGCAAGGTGGTACAGCCAAATTAACTCCTTTGCTGTCATGCAGCCTCAAATTATTGAAAAATCCCCTAAAAAATACGCCCATAAATTTACTGTGGTGGGAGATTTAATGGCAGAAGCAAGTAATTTTAGCCTCCCAGAAATCGAAAAATATCCAGCCGAACTTATCGGACTTTTGCCAGGTTCCAAACCTGCAAAATTAGCACAAGGTGTACCCCTAACCTTAGCCATAGCCGAAGCAATTTTTCAAGCCAAGCCTAACACAAAATTTGTAATACCAGTTGCCCCAACTTTAGACTTAAAAACTATTGCCAAATTTGCCGATCCCAATCAAAACCCTCTCATCAATAAATTACAATGGGGTTCAGCCCAATTAGTCAAAGAACCCACAACCAAACTAATTACATCCACCGGCCTAGAAATTGAACTTTATACCCAATCTCCCGCCTACGATTTGCTCGCAAAATGCAGCCTTTGTCTAACAACAGTAGGCGCAAATACCGCTGAATTAGGCTCCCTTGCTGTCCCCATGATAGTCTTATTACCCACCCAACAATTAGATGCTATGAGAGCCTGGGATGGTTTACCCGGAATTTTGGCAAATTTGCCTGGAATTGGAGCCGGTTTTGCCAAACTTATCAACGTCATAGTATTACGAAAAAAACGTTTATTTGCCTGGCCAAATATTTGGGCAAAAAAAGAAATTATCCCCGAATTAGTCGGTAACTTAGAACCTAAAACCGTCGCCGAAATTGCCCTAGATTATCTCAACAATCCAGAAAAACTCGCCACTATGCGGGAAAATCTCAGATCCGTACGGGGTAAACCAGGTGCCGCCGAAAAACTAACCGAAATAGTCCATCAAGAAATTCAAAATAGTATTTAAAAAACTCTTGATTAAAAATGTCACCGCAAGTGATATGCTAATTTAACATTAAAACAAAAAAAATCCTACCTACCAATGCAACACTTTACTTATCAAATAAAATGTTCCACTAAATATCTACTATTAACCCAACCAAATATCACTTTATTTGGTGATTCCATACCAAGTAAAAAAACAAACAACTTACCTTAACTCTCCACTCTTCGACTCTAGGAATTCTACAATTTACCCCATGTCTAACACCAACTCAAATCAATTTTCTCAAGTAACTCGCTATCAAAATGCTGCCCTTAATTACTATTTAGGACTCACCAATTCTCCCTATCTTCATTATGGTTATTGGCATCCCTTACCTGTTTCCTCAGAAGAATTAACATTACCGCAGTTTAGAAAAGCTCAGCAAGCCTATGCAGAAAAACTTTTTAGTTTCATTCCTCCCCAAATAAATACAGTCCTTGATGTTGGATGTGGTATAGGAGGAAATGCTGCTTACCTATTAAAACAGGGTTTCAAAGTCGAAGGGTTAGCACCCGATCCCTTTCAGCAAGAAAAATTTTTAGAAAATACCCATCAGCAAGCAAAATTTCACCTCACAAAATTTGAAGATTTTAAGGGAAATAATACTTATGATCTCATTCTTTTAAGTGAAAGCAGTCAATATATGGCAGCTAATGATATTGCCCAATGTTCAGCTAAGTTGCTAAATACCGGCGGTTATGTATTACTTGCAGATATGATGCGTTCTGATCCTACATACAAAGAAGGAATTTTCTCTAATTGTCATGTGGTTGAAGAGCTTCATACAGCATTAATGGAAGCGGGGTTTACTTTAATAAAATCTGAAGATATTTCCGCAGAAATTGCCCCTACAATTGACTTATATATAGATAGTTTTCGGACGTGGGGCTTAAGCACAATTAAATATGTTGCCGATCTTATATCTATTGCAGTTCCACCTTTATATCAGGTTTTACGGTGGATCTATAAGCGCTGGATTAAAAAACTTGTTATTGAAGGATTAGAAGCTAAACAACTTTATGAAAAGCATCTGTGTTATCAAATTCAACTTTGGCAATTGCTAGAAAAAGATAAATAAAAAGATGTAAATAGTTGAGCAAAGCCAATCTCCAAAGAAACCGCTAAAGATCCGATTTTTTAAACTGCTCTAAAGGAGAAGTATGATTAAACTAATTGATGTTGTTAATAACGGGTTTATTTTAACACAAATTAGCCTAGCAATAGCGGCGGTTTTAATGGAGATAAATTTTGTTGGTAATGACCACGATTCTTTGCGAGAAATTAAGACGGCTATTAGCGTTTTAAGTAATTACTTAGAACGACATAATCACTCTCCAGAAGATGTCGGCTACATTACCCGGCAAGAAACAGGAGAACACAGCCTGCGATGGATGATTAAACATTTGGCCGGTGTAGCAAATAACGATAGCTTTGAACCCAAAATTGAAGCCAATAATTTTGTTTTATATCAATATCCAAATGCCTTAAATAACCTCCCCCGTTCCCCCATGACTTTTGCACCTACTTTGCTAACAGCATTAGGGGTTTTGGGAACCTTCGCAGGCATTTTTTTAGGACTGCAAGAAATCGAAATTTCTGCCATTAGCGACCCCCAACAGTTATTAAAATCCAGCACTCAATTACTCGAAGGAATGAAACTTGCCTTTCTTACCTCTCTGCTGGGTTTAGGAAGTTCAAGTGTGTTTATGTTATTGTTAGCTTGGGGAGAAAAACAACGCAAACAAAATAGAGAAAAACTGCGAAACAAACTTAACCAAATTGCCTTTTTAGAAAACCCGCAACGCCTTTTTTCGCGGTTTAGTTCCGACTCAAATCAAGAAGCAGCCGGTGCGCTAATTAAAGCCGCACAAACTATGAAAACTGGCTTTAGTGAAATTGTAGCTTCTCAAACAAGAATTAATCCTGAAATCATCGGTCAACAAGTGGGAATGGTATTATTGCCGGTGTTTCAAGAAATCCGTCAAGAACTCAGTTTACTGCGAGAAATTAAAGCCGATCAAGGACAAGAATTATTAACCAATGTCATTACAGAACTGCGGGCCGGTGCCATAGATCCAATCTTATTACGACTGGATGAAACCGCCCAATTAACACAACAAGCATCCGAAGCAGTCCGCGAATTAAAAAACGAATTAGGCGGTATTTCTTCAAGCCTAGCCTCATCAATTCTCACCATCCAAAACTTCCAACAAGACACCTTGGGCAAACTTCAAGAATTTGCCGGTAGCCTTCAACAAATACTCAGTCAATTTCAAACCGAAACACACGGAGTATTGCAAGAAATGGCCGGCGAAATACAGGCCGGTGTTAACGAAAGTCTCGAAGGAATGAAAGCCCAAAGAAGCGCCTTTAAAGAAAATGCCGAAGAAGCCGCCGCCACCTTCCGAGGTATCCGCGAAGACTTGCAAAGTGCCCTGCAAACTCAATCAGAACTAGAACAAGAAAGACTGCAAAACGTACAAGAAAGAATGGTCAACATATTAAAAGCAGCCCACAGCGCTTTTCAAAACCAATCAACCACCATTCAAACCGTCGGACAAGAAGCATCAAAACTCATGCTAGATGCCAGAGAAAACCTTATTTTCAGCCTGCAAAACGTAGACGGAATGATTCAAAATACCCGCCTCACAGTTCAACAAGAATTAGAACATTTTCGCCTCAGCTATCAAGACTCCCTCACTCATTTTTTTAACGAACAAAACAACCTCCTTGAATCAACATTAGGACAACAAAGAACAGGTTTAGCCGAAGTTGTAACCGACTTACAAAACGTCTTTCAAGAAGAAGCCCAAAAACGCCGACTTTTAGCAGAACAAATCAATCAAAGCATGGCAGAAATTCAAAAAACTACCGAAAATGTCTGCAACATGGCAAACCAACTTGGTTTAACCTCTAGTGAAAGATTAGAACAACTACAAAAATTAACCCACACCATCGGCGACGAAGCCAAACAAGTAGAAAACGCCTACAACAATTTGGTTACAGAATTGCAGCAAGCCTTGCAAAGCAACCAACAGCAAACCCGCCAAATAGAAAGCGTTTATCAAAATTTTGTTGATCAATTTAACCAAGCATTAGAACTAGGCAATCAGCAATTAATTAACTATTTAGAGCAAACAAACAACTCCCAAACTCAATTTTTTGAACAAGCCGATCAATCGATGGCGCAAGTATGTGAAGGCTTACAAGAAACCTCTGCCGGTTTAATGCAAGTCGCCCAATACTTAGTAGCTGCCGCCGATAACATAGGAACAAAAACTGTAAAATAGTGTGCTAGAATCACATTATTTGTAAAAATTTTACAAATACTGATCTTTCTAATTTAAAAAACGCTTTATGTTAATTGAATTCAGCGTTGGAAACTATTTGTCCTTCAAAGATAAAGCCACTTTCAGCATGGTAGCCGCAAAAGTTTCTGCCAAAGAAACCGAAATTGACGCTCACAACGTCTTTAAAATTGATGAAGATTTTAGCCTGCTCAAAAGCGCCGCCATTTATGGAGCAAATGCCAGCGGCAAAAGCAACCTCGCCGCTGCTATGGGATTTATGAAATGGTTTGTCCTCAACTCCTCCAAAGAAACTCAAGTTACCGAAAAAATAGATGTACAAAAATTTAGATTAAGTACCGAAACAGAAACAGAAGCGTCTTTTTTTGAAATTATTTTTATCATAGATAGAAAAACCTACCGATACGGCTTTGAAGTAGACACTGAACGCGTTGTTTCAGAGTGGTTATTCAGGTTTTCAAAAACAAAAGAAACAAAATTATTTGAACGCAACTTAAGTAATTTTAATGTTTTAACAGGTTTCAAAGAAGGGAAAGAACTAATTGAAAAAACTAGAAAAAATGCTTTGTTTCTTTCAGTAGTCGCACAATTTAATGGCAAAATTGCCCAAAAAATTATGCTGTGGTTCAGCCAAAATTTGAACTTAATATCAGGACTGCACCATGAATTATATAACCGATATACCATTGAGTCTTTTGAGAATAACCAACACAAGCAAGATATCCTTGAATTTGTTAAAAAACTCGATGTGGGGATAGAAGATATCCAAATCAATAATATCAACTTAACCGAAGATTTATTACACAGTATTCCCGAAGAACTAAGAACTCTTATTCTGCGATCAAAATCAACTACCCAAAAAGCAATTAAAACCGTTCATAAAAAGTATGATTCTGAAGGCAAACCCACCGGCTTAGAAGTTTTTGATATTGACAGCGAATCAGAAGGAACAAAAAAATTATTTGCTTTAGCCGGCCCAATTTTTGAAACATTAAAAAATGGCGAAATATTATTAATAGATGAGTTAGACTCCAAACTCCATCCCCTGATTACTTCCGCAATTATTAGCCTATTTAACTCTAATGAAACCAATCCCAAAAACGCCCAACTCATTTTTATCACCCACGACACAAACATCCTCACCAACAAAATATTTAGAAAAGATCAAATATGGTTTACAGAAAAAGACAAACAAGGCGCTACCCACCTATTTTCTTTGGTGGAATATAAACTAAAAAATGAGGATTCTTTTGAATCAGATTATATTCGAGGCCGGTATGGAGCCATCCCTTTTATTGGTGATTTACGGCAATTAATAGGTAAACCCAATGAGCAAAAAGCAACCATCTAAAAAGCAACCGCGCTCATTAGGGAGGTCTGAGCGTCGGTATTCAGAAAGAAAAGTTGAGACACGAGAAACTTTTGAGCGTTTTTTAATTGTTTGTGAAGGAGAAAAAACCGAACCAAACTATTTCAAAAGCTTTCGAGTACCCAAAGAAGTCATCGACATTTACGGAGAAGGAGATAACACCATAGGTTTAGTCAAAAAAGCCATAGAGTTAAGAGATAAAGATGGAGACTATGACCAAGTTTGGTGTGTCTTTGATCGCGATTCATTTCTCGCCCAAGACTTCAATAACGCTCTCAGCCTTGGGAAAAAAGAAAAGATACAAATCGCCTATTCTAATGAAGCATTCGAGCTTTGGTATTTACTGCACTATAATTATCACGACACAGCCATTAGTCGCAAAGATTATAGTAAAAAGTTAACCCATACTATGGGGGAAAAATATGAAAAAAACAACCCCTATATGTATGAAAAACTAGAAAGCCGACAACCCGAAGCCATTCGCAACGCCAAACGCCTTTTAGAAGAATACGATCCGCCCAACCCAGAACAAAACAATCCCTCAACAACAGTACATTTATTAGTAGAAGAACTAAACAAATTTATCCGCCCTTAATCCCAAATTTTACCTAACAAATAATATGAATGATTTTCCAAACTTTGAGCAACAAAACCCCTCCCAAGACGATGAAAACTCAGGAGTTTTACTTTCCATAGGCGATTTAATGTCAGGACTTCTCATGTTTTTCGCCCTCATGTTTATCCTCGTGCAAGTTCAACTTCAACAATACCTCAAACAACTCGAAACTAAAATTAATCAAGTTACCCAACTAGAAAAAGAACTGCAAGACTATCGTAAAGCCTTTCAAGCACTCCCCCAAACCATCGCCACCACCCTCGAAGGAAAACTCGGCACCGAAGAAATATTTACAGTCGATCCAGAAACCGGCGACGTTAGCGTTAGAGACAAAATTTTATTTGACGAAAACAGCGCCGAAATCAAACCCGCCGGCAAACAATTTCTCCAAGCATTTATCCCCCTTTACAGTCAAATTGTCTTCTCAAACGAAAAATTTGAAAAACAAATTACCCGCATCGTCATTGAAGGACACACCAGTTCCACCGGCACCCCACAAAACAACCTCAACCTCAGCCTCCGCCGCGCCTTAGCAGTCTCCAATTATATCGACTCCAAAGACATCAACTTCCCCACAAAAACCCGCCTCAAACAAAAAATTCTCGTCTCAGGAAGAGGCGAAATAGACGCCAACCAAACCACCGACGACCCCAAAGATAGAAAAGTCGTTTTTCGCTTCCAATTTCGGCAACAATTCCTAACAAATGAGTCCCCAAATCAACCAATAAATCCCTAATAAATTTCTCCAAAACTTGAAAGGGGCGCATCGATTAAGTGCATCTGATTACTATAAATGCTTAATTAATTCCTCTTTTCATTATAGTTACAACTTTTCCATATTTTTCTCCCTCTAAGCCTTCTAAATAATGATGAATAATATCTTCATTTGAACCTAATTTACTTGTCCATTTTCCGTTATCTAATTGTCTAGCAACATGAGTCGGTTTATCATTTAAAACATAAATTGCTATTTTCTGAAAATCCTTTTCTAAATCACCATCTGCACATAGTTGATAACCCAACTCACTAAAAGTTTGAATAAAAGCTTCTAAAGTTTCTTGACGAGGTGCATTAGGTGGCCAATAGCTTTCTGATTTAGGATTTGGCCACCACCAACTATCAGTTTCTCCCATAGCCCAAGCTACACAATTATAATCAATTGTATCAGGACTTGTCACTTGATAACCTGTAGATTTTAGTTGAGGATAATCTGTTTCTATCCATTTTTTAACTTGTTTTTGCCAAGCATTATTTACCATTGATAACCGTTTTTACGCCCCCATTCTAACCAAATATCAATCATTGCTTGTGTTTTTCCCCTTAATTCCACCGGCACAGGATCTTGCCTAGTAATTGATTTTAAAGCCCAAAACCACCGTCCAGATTTTCGTTCTAATTCTCTTAATAATAAAGGAATTACATCCCTACCCATGCCGATAATTTGTTGATAAGCAGGGTGTATAATCAATTCCGTAGAAGCTGAAATTCCTCTTGTTTCTTCTTGCCATTGATTAACTAATTCTTGAAAAATTGTTTCGATTTCTGCTGGAGTTAAAGTTTGATGGGCAATCATTGAAAGTAAATTTAATAAAAACTACCATTTAAGTATATCATAGCAAAATTATAAATTTTAAATCAGAAAAATGAAACAAATAAACCTACCCTCAACACCCCCAAAACCTCAACCAATCAAACTCCAAAAAATCGCCACCCTTCCCCCCATCAACCTCAACAAAATACCTACCCCAAACAAGCCTCAAAAACCCCGAAAAACCGAAGAAATAATGGGAGATATTCAAAACCTCCAAACCGAAAAAATTACCCCCCTAGAATGGATTTATTGCCTATACACAAAACCCCAATGGGATAAACAAAACCCCGATTTAGCCATCCCAACCGCAGAAACAATCTGGCAAGAAGCCATCAAAAACCCCGCCATCAAAAACCCCTTAATTTGGCGATTATCCCTCCATCAAACCAACAACCAAACCTCACTCCCCCCCTCATTAATAGAAACCTTCCCCACCTTTGCCAACAACGCCAAAGGCAACGACACCTACGCCGTCCAAATTATCAACACACTCCCCCATCCAGACGCGTCAAAAAACCTCGCTAAACTTAGCTGGCAATACGCCATAACCCCCCAACAACTCAGCCAAAAAGCAGGAATACCCCCTTGGTTATCCCCCATTCAAAACGCCTATAACTATCTTGCCGGCATCTTTCCCCCAGGCAGCAACCCCAACAAAAAAGAAGCCGAATGGTTATTAAATTGCCTACAAGAAATGTTTCCCCAACAGCAAATTATCGCCACCGAAGAACTACTCACAAAAATATCTCCCGATGTCGCTATAAAAATGCCTCAAGTTCTCGAATTTATCCAAGAAAATTTTAACCAAAATCAACTTTCTCCCAGCGCTAAAACTATTTTAAACAAGTGCATTAGTGCCATCAACTACAGCAAATTTGAACAACTGATAAACCTCCTAGCGCGAATGTTACGCCTCGAAGATTACGACAGGCAAAAACTCGAAGAAAAACGCGATTTTTGGGCAAACTACAGCGAACGTATCCAAAAAATTCGTTTTTTATTACCCCAAACCTCCATCGACACCCTTGGCTATCAACTACAGCAAAAAGTTGATACTTTCAAAAAAAATGAACCCACAGAAGCTTTTATATTTGCCTTTGAAAAAAGCATTGTAATTGAAATTTTACGCGATCAAACCAACGAAGCCCACTGGCTACCCCGTACCCCACAAAACGAACGATTATTATTTCAAAGTAGCGGTTTAACCTTAAAAAGAATTCGCAGCTTAGAAACCGAAATACACGACCGAGTTGATCTATGGCAATTCTTTTATCAAAACTTCTTACAGCAAAAAAACATCCACCCCAACGACAACACAGAATACTTCAAAGGCTTACCCAGAAACACAGGCCGGTATAGCCAAACAACCGGCCTTCAACTACCCACCGGCCCAGAACTAAAACAAAGAGAAAAACAACTCAAACAATGGCAAAAACAAATCCAAGAATTAACTAAAAAATGACAAAAATAGCAATTTTATATAAAGCATTTAATTAAATATACAAGCTTTTTTCAACTCCGAAAAAGGAGCAGAGAAACACAGATGATTTATAAATACCCTCTGTCTCCTCCGCACTCACCGACAGCAAAACTCTGCATTTAAAAAAACCCATTGGGTAAACAGAAAATTCCAAAACACAAAACCCTAATATTGACCATCTCTGCGCCCCAATTCGTACACACCACAACCGATACAAGCAATCATTCCCACACTAATAGCCCAGGAACGATCCAAAGCCCACTCAACACCATAGTTGCATAAAGAACCAATGACAAAAAAAGGCACAACACTAAACAAAGAAGCATAAAAAGTATTTTGGGCTTCTCGACCTTTCTTTGTTTGGATAAACTCTTTTTCAGAAATATAAAGGAATCTTTCGGCAAAATTAAACCAGCGAGTTAATTGCAAAATCACCCACTCACTCAAAGGCGAAAAACCCAAATAAAGAGCCAGAGTCCACAAACCGGCCCCAGCAATTGTAGTCGCATCCAGTGCTATTCTAAACGGAAAAATTTCTTCAAACATGGGAAATATGGCAGTAAGCTAATTAGCAAAAGTAACAACGATTGTAAACAAAATTGAGAAATTTCACCTAAAGATAAGTCCGTCTGCTTTATAACCCTAACCATTGTCAACATCCCCAATTAACCGATAACAAAATCACCTAAAAGTGTGCTTTAATGGTTTTCCTGATTGGGTGCATAGAGCCAGGAAACCTTGGCTAGCTCTGTTGCAGAACACTTTAAAAATTAAGTGAAACAACTTCTGCCGCGCTGAGCAAAAAATTCTCTAAAACAAACAACATTTTATATAATCTGGCGGTTGAGGAGCCTCATACATGATCAAGCAAATGGGTTTTTTGATCTTAAAAATCGGACAGATAATTGATGCCTCCCTAGGACGCAAAAACGGACAACTTCAAAAACCCCTTCAATTGTTAACTTCAAAATCACGTCTGGGAAGGACAATCTTACTAGCCGGTCTCAGCTTAATCGCAGTCATTGCCATCGCCACGCGGCCCGAAGTTGTTACCGCACAAGCAACAGACCCCAATCAAATAGCCACCGGCAGTACATGGCAAGGAGCATCATTTCCCGTTGAAAACTTCCAAGAATACACCTCAGTCTTTGGCCCCCGTTCCAGCGGATTTCATTATGGCCTAGACCTGGCTGCACCCCAAGGTAGCTACATTCGTAACTGGTGGTCTGGTCAAATAGTAGAAGTCATTGATGACTCCCGTTGCGGCACCGGCCTCGTCATTCAATCCGGCACCTGGGAACACGTTTACTGTCACATGGAAGGAGCAGTAGGCAAAGCATCCGGTCGCAAATACCTGATCGACCGCACCGGCGGCATTCAAATATGGGAAGGCCAGCAAGTCAACGCCGGCACCCGCATCGGTCGAGTCGGCATGAGCGGACGAACAAGCGGCCCCCACCTGCACTGGGGTTTAAGATACTCCAACCAATGGGTAGACCCCGCCATAGTCCTCCGCGCCATGTACGGGCAGCAAACCACCAACTACTCCCAACAACCCCAAGGATATTAAAAGAGGACAGGGGCATCTCACCCCCAGCCTCCCCATTTAGGGGCCCGAACAAATAGGGCCACCACATCCGACAGCCTTAACTAGAGGTTTTTTGATGGTCGGGCAATTTTGTGTATTGAGACACAATTTCTCGGAATTGCTCACCCTCAATCGTTTCTTGGTCAAGCAAAATATCCACCAGCCGGTCTACCAACTGGCGATTTTCCCCAATCAACCGCCGAGCCGTCTCATAGCTTTCAAAAACCATAGACCTTACACAGCGGTCAATTTCGCTAGAAACCTCTTCAGAGCACTCCGAACGAGCCATCCAATCTCGACCCAAAAACACCTCACCACCAGAGCCTTCTAGCGCCATTGGCCCCAGCTTCGACATCCCCCAACGTGCGACCATATCCCGCGCCGTATCAGCCACATAACGAATATCCGACGCCGCACCCGTCGTTATTTCCGTTTCGCCAAAAACTTCCGCTTCGGCCGCCCGTCCGCCGAGGGCAATCGTGATTCTATCAAGCATCCAAGCGCGAGTATAAAGACCACTATCCACCATTTCCTCGTTAAACACCTGCTGAGAAAATCCGCCGGTACCCCCAGAGCGAGGAATAATAGTCACCTTATTTAATGGATCAGCATTCTTTAAAAGCGTTGATAACAAAGCATGACCAATTTCATGATATGCAATTAAACGTTTTTTCTTGCTATCTAATAGCGGTGTCAAACTTAGGCCAATAGTGATCCGGTCAATGGCATCATCTATTTCTTGATCGCCAATCGAATCTTTACGCCGGCGGGCCGTTAAAATCGCTGCCTCGTTCATCAAATTTGCCAAATCAGCCCCAGAAAAACCAGGAGTCCGGCGGGCAATTGTTTCCAAAGAAACATCTGAAGAAAGCTTCTTATTGCGGGCATGAACTTGCAAAATCCCCAGACGTCCGTTATATCCAGGTAAATCAACCATCACCTGACGGTCAAACCGGCCCGGACGCAACAAAGCAGTATCCAGCACATCAGACCGGTTTGTTGCCGCAATAATAATCACGCCGCTGTTTCCCTCAAACCCATCCATTTCTGTAAGTAACTGGTTGAGAGTTTGTTCGCGTTCATCATTACCGCCGCCAATTCCCGCGCCCCGCTGTCGGCCCACCGCGTCAATTTCATCAATAAACACCAAACACGGAGCATTTTCTTTTGCTTTGCGGAACAAGTCCCGCACACGAGATGCGCCAACACCCACAAACATCTCGACAAATTCCGAACCAGACATACTAAAAAACGGCACACCGGCTTCCCCAGCAATAGCCTTAGCCAGCAAGGTTTTGCCCGTCCCCGGCGGCCCGATCAGTAACACGCCTTTAGGAATGCGCGCCCCAACAGCGGTAAACTTTTCTGGTTTTTTTAAGAAAGTAACAACTTCTTGTAATTCTTCTTTGGCTTCTTCAATACCGGCCACATCATCAAACATAATGCCGGTTTTCGCTTCCATACTAAAACGCGCCCGCGACTTACCAAAATTCATCGCTTGGCCACCGGCTTGAGTTGACCGACGCAAAAGCATCATCAACCCACCAATCACCAACAATATTAAAAGTAAATTTGCCACCAACCCCATCGCCGCACTATGATCCGCTGTTGGCTGAATATCCAGTTGGATTTTTTCCCCTTGTTTATTGCTATTGAGGACTTTTTGATAAATTTCTGGATAGTTCTCAAACAGCGTCACTTCATACTCGCTGCGTTTACTGTCTTTGAGAGTGACTTTCGCTGTTTGCTGTGCCGGATCAATAATGATTTTTGATACCTGTCCTGCTTCTATTTGTTGCAGCAGTTCACTATAGGTTTTCGTTAATTTCTCTCCAGTTGCAAAGGCCGGTGTTAACAACACACTTTGCAACATCAGCCAGCCGACAGCTACGTTTCCTAGCCTTTGTGCCGTTTTGGACTTCCCTTGCCCTGGTTTTGATTTTTCCAAGGCTTGAGGTGGAGTTCTCCAAGCTTTTATCCAGTCACCTTTCATTCTTAATACCGCCCTATTTGATTATCCAACGCACCGGCCAGTGTTTCGCCCGCCGTTGAGGTCTGTCTAATTCCTATTTTGACTGATCCCCTTAGTAGGTGTGGGGGGGATATCCGTTTTCTTTTTATACCCAAAAACTCTCTTAGCGGAATCATTATGAATTGTAGTTAGGTTTTTTTATAGCTGTTATTGTCGGCTTGATGTTTCTAAACTCTTTTCCCACAAGGCTTTCATTTTTCAATTTTTATTGCTTTTTAAAATCCCAGGCTTATAACAAGTCGTACTGACTTTGCCAAAATAGTTTTTATACCAATTTCCATAATTTTTACTACAGTTCAAGGAAGCCCCACCCTTTTAAAGTACCCCAAGAAGCGGGGAATATAGGGGGTATGTGTAGCAGTGTTTTACAGATTTGTTATTAGAAACATTTAAAACCTCAAAATTCGACCCCCGATAAAAAAACCGCCTATTTTAACCCTACTTCCGCCCTTTTTTTTTGTAAGTTGAACGAAGAAATTAGCGTCCAAATTAACATTTTTATTGTAGGCAAAAATAGGTTAAAGCAAGCGGGTTTTCATTTTTTGTCAAAAACAGGTTAAAGCAACTGCTTTGCTTACCTTAAATTTTTCAGGCAAAATTACAAAAAATTTGCCCATAAAAATTCTTGAAATAGCCAACATTAATGATGATGGTGATGTCCACCATGCTCATGATGATGACCATGATCATGATGAGAATGGCTATGAACTTTCGCTTGCAAATTAACTGCAAGGGCTTGTTCAGCAAACAACGCCTCAATCTGTGGATTAGCCCATTCTGCCGCCATTGCTAAAAAATCATCTCGATCATTTACACAAGGCATTTGCACAAAACTTACATCCGAAGAACGACGCTGGAGACCTTCAATAATATGTTCCACATCCAACAGCGTCTCGTGATTTTCGGTGGCAAAACCAATCGGCATCATGACAATGGCTTTTGCACCCAAATAAATCAAATTGCTTGCTGCTTGTTTGACATCTGGTTGAGTCCATTCAATCAAAGGCGTATCATGGTTCAACCAACCCACAGAAATTAAAGGAAACTTATTAATTAAACGTTCGCGGACTCGTTCATAAAGAGCCTCACTTTCCAGAATCCCCGAAGTATAACCCTTAGCTTTATGAGGACAACCATGATTCATTAAAACAATACCAACTTGGGAAGGCAAATATTTATCTGCCAAATCAGTAGCTACTTTTTCTTCCACCATTCGAGCCAACAAATCGAGATAACCAGGCTCATTATAAAATGAAGGAATATAGCGCTGACCTTTCACCCAGTGTTCCTCACCTTCCGCCTGAGCCAAAGCATTATTAACTTGCTCAACAGCAATACCACTGGTAAAAATTGAATCAACAACTAACAAAGGATAAATCAGAATTTTGTCAAAACCTTCGGCCTTAATTTCTGCTAAAACTTGGTGGGGTAAAAAAGGAGCACAGAAGTTAAAAGCTTTAAAGACTTTAATTTTATCGCCCCAACGGTGTTGGAGGTGATGTTCAATACCGGCCCGTTGTTTTTCAAAAATCGCATTGTGGGGAGAAATAAAATCGTGATGAGTGTGTCCCCATTCGTGCCGGTCAAACATTGCCAAAAGACGGGCCAAAGGCGGATAAATCCAACTTGGCACCGGCGCAAATTTTGCCGTCAATAAATTTAAAGCTTGTTCATTATAGTTGGCGAAATCTTCGTAAGATTCTACCTCACCATAGCCCATCAGCAAAACAGCAACACGGTCATTGCCGGTGGCTTCTGAATGCGAATGTGTATGTAATTTTTCAGGAGTTGCAACCACTTGAATATTCTCCAGTAAGTGTATCGCCCAGACACACAACTAGAGGCATTTGGGAAAGTGTTTGCTTCATCCTTTGCCAACAAAGTGTGTCTGTAAAATTTATTTTAGCATCCCTGGGGGGGGGATGGCTTTATCGTTACAGGAATACACAACGACTTTATCACGGCCCTCTTTTTTGGCCTGATAAAGGGCTGCATCGGCGGCACCTAATACAGCAGAAGCGGTTTCTCCGTGTTCAGGAAAACAAGCGACACCTAAAGACAGGGTAATAGAACCTAAAAATTGACCGCGTTGTTTAACATTTAAATGTTTAACACCTTCGCGTAAATGTTCGGCGCGTTGCCTTGCAACTTCTAAAGGTGCATCGGGTAAAATTAAGGTTAATTCTTCCCCTCCATACCGGCAAGGAATATCGGAACCTCGGATATATTTTTTTAAAAATATTCCTAATTCTTGCAAGACTAAATCACCGGCTTCGTGACCAAAAGTATCGTTAAAAATTTTAAAATGATCGACATCAAGCATGATAATAGATAGATTTTTTTTTGCCCGAAGCGCCCTCAAAAGTTCTTGACTTAAAAATTCTTCCATATAACGTCTATTATATAAGCCAGTGAGGGGGTCTCGAATACTTTGATTTTGTAGTGTTTCTCGTAGTTTTAAGTTAGCTAAAGATAAAGAAATATGCTCAGTTACGGTTAGGGCGAGTAATTGTTTTGCTGCGGTTAAAAAACCAGTTTCTTGAGAGATAAAATATAAAATTCCTAAAACTTCTCCTTGGGCCAATAAAGGAATACAGCAATATTGAGCCGGTGGTTGATTAAAATGGCTACAAATCACACAGGGTTCAGAATTCAAAACAACCAGTGGTTTTCCTCGCTGCAATGCCCAACATTGATGGGCCGGAAATACCATTTCACTCATTAAAATACTGCCCCAAGTTGCTACAGCTTCGAGGATTTTTTTATCTTGGTTTAGGACAAAAAGACTACCACTTAAGTTAGGAAAAAGAGATTGGGTATAATTAGCAACAACTTTATAAGCTTCTTCAACACTAAGACAAGCTTGGAGTGATTCACTCATTTCACTTAGTTGTGTTAATTCAAAATTGCGCTCTTCGAGTTCTTTTGTTTTTTCATATAAATTTTGTTGTGCTTGTTTCCGTTCTTCAATTTCTACCAGTGCCCGGTCTCGCACTTTGCGATAATCGTGAATACGATTTGTGAGATCCGTGACATCTTCTACCACCAAAAGAGCATAAAAACCGCTATCAGTTAATCGACGTACCGCCGTCACAGTTGTATGTTGAATGCGTAATTTTTCATTGGGTAAAGTGGAGGGAAGAATATGTTTATGAAGTTGAGAAGAGAAAATTGTCGGGGGGCCTCCTTCAAAAACTTGTTTTAACCGGCTAAGATATTTAGGCGAATTTAAATGAGGGAAAAACTCACAAATGGTAATTCCTAAAATTTGATTTTTTTTAATTTTTGTCCAGTCTTCCAAACACTTATTCCAAAAAACTACAATCAAATCTTCCCGCAGAACACAAGCGCCCACTGGTATTTGATCGAGAATTTCAAACTTATCTTTAACACTATTAATTTCTTCGTTCATGCCTCCCCATACACCTGTTTTATTGCTAAAAGCAAAGCTTCAAAAGAACCCACTTTAAAAATTAAAACTATATCCCCTTCGATTTGTAATTGTTCCACAGTAAAACGAGCCTGCGCTAACAAAATTGTGGCTAAATTATCATAGCCATTTTCATTTAACAACTGCGGCACAATTCCCTCAAAATAAGCAGGCAATGAATAATTAAAATCCTGTTTGAGAAGATTACTTATTGCCCCCATCACCCCGCTAATAAAAATATTACCCACCTCAGTGATTGCTCCTATTTTGAGAGAATCTAGGTCATCGTTGCCTAAATCTTCATTCATAATAGCCGCAACAAGTTTAGAGGCGCTATCGGTGGGAAAAATCAATTGAGCATTACCGCTTAAAGTGCCACTAAAACCAAGCTGCACAGAAGAAAGATACTCATCTCCTAGGCGATAGGAAAGAGCCTCTACAGCCTGTGTAGGCGAGAGAACAGTAATATAGGGAATTTGTAAGCAAATGTGAGAATTTATGACTTCATTTAAAACACTTGCGGCTTTACCAACTCCAATATTAACTATCTCTGCCAAAGCTTCAACTTCATAGACTGTTAAATTCATCAGTTTGCCTCCTTGTTTAAAGACAAAGCTTTTTCTATGGCTTGTTGAAGTTCGGATAGTTTTGGAGGCTTATTGATGACTTCTAGGGCACCTAGACCCAAACACTTATCACGGGTAGTGTCTTGAGTATCAGCAGTAATAAAGATTACAGGAATCTTTGAGCCTTTTTCATTTAAAGCCTGAATAACTTGCCAGCCATTCAGTTGCGGTAGTAATAAATCTAGCAAAATACAATCTGGTTGGTGAAGAAGCGCCATTTCTACGGCTTTTTGACCATTATCTGCCTCTAATGTTGAATAACCTTGTCCTTGGACAATTTTGCGGATAATAGTTCGCGTAATCACCGCATCATCCACAATTAAAATTAAAGTCATTGGTTTTTTTGTTGCTAGAGTTTTTATGCCGCTGGGCCAGTTCCGCAGAAAGAACTATCTTGCTAATAATCATAAATGCTAATTGCAACTGGGCTTAGAAAAATAACCCCTAGGAGGCCAGTCTAAACTGTCTTGAGTAAAAATTTTAGCTGGTTTAATTGCCCAAAATTTCTAAACCTCAACACACCATTAAGATGCTGTAACCGTACAATCGCGCCCTTGTTTTTTAGCTCGATAAAGTGCAGCATCAGCGGCGCGAATCAATAACTCACCATGAGTACCATGATCGGGAAAAGAAGCCACTCCTAAAGACAAAGAAATGCGTTCTAGCAACTGACGCCGGTATTGTACTTGAAGGTTTTTTACACCTTGGCGCAAACTTTCGGCTCGCTGCCGAGTTGAAGCCAAAGAAGACTCTGGTAAAATCAGAGTAAATTCTTCACCTCCATACCGGCAAGCAATATCTGTAGAGCGAATTGATGACTGCAAAAATAGTCCTAGTTCTCGCAAGACAGCATCACCGGCATCGTGGCCAAAAGTGTCATTAAATTGTTTGAAATGATCAACATCTAGCATAATCACACTAACTTGTTGACCGGAACGAATTGCGCGGTGAATTTCTCTTTCTAAGGATTCTTCTAAATAACGGCGGTTAAACAAGCCGGTTAAGGGATCACGGATACTTTGATGTTGTAAAGTTTCGTGTAATTTTAAATTGGCTAGTGCCATACTAACTTGTCGTGCCACTGTCACAGCAAGTTGTTGTTTTGCCTTAGTTAATTGCCCTTTTTCTTGGTAACTAAAATAAATAACTCCAGTAGCTTCACCGGCAGCCATCATCGGAATACAAAAACTTGCTAGTGGTGTAGGTTCTAATAAATGTTTGCAGACAAAATTTTTCCGGTGGTCTTCCACCAAATGAGGCTGACCTCGCCGCAATGCCATACAATCATGGGGCGCAAAAATTGTGTGAGTTGTCTGCATATTTCCCCAAAGTGTTTCTGCTTCAACCAAATTTCTTGATTCACTAATTTTAAAAATACCACCGCTGCTATTAGGAAATAACACCGGCATCATTTGTGAAATCACAGAATAAGCTTCTTCTAAAGTCAAACAAGCTTGCAGTAAATCGCTGGTATGACTCAACAGCGTAATTTCATCATTACGTTCTTCCAATTCATTTACCCAACTGGTAAGCTGCTGATTCATTTCTAGCCATTGTTCCTCTACTTGCTTACGCTCTGTAATATCTGTGGCTGTTCCTAAAATTTCTTTAGCTTTGCCCTCTACTGTTTTTGTAAACACCGTATCTCTGCTCAAAAACCTTCGCCATTCGCCACTTTGATGTTTAATTCGATATTCAAAATTAAAAATTTCTCCTTCTCTAGCTTCGGCCAATTGTTTTAAATAATCTGGAACTTTTTCCAAATCTTCTGGGTGCATAAAAGAATATAAAAACACTCCATTCATTTCTTTAATTTCTTGGGGACTATAGCCCAAACTACCCAATACTTCCCGATTAATATAAAGATTTTTGTTTTCCAAAATATCATACAAATATAAAATATTTGGTGTCGAATCAGCAAGGCGCTGAATAAACCGCTCACTTTCTCGCAAAGCAATCATTGTCTGCTGACGTTCGGTAATATCTCTTAAAAAAACTAACGATGCTAATTCCCCATTAATTTCAATGGAAGTTGCTGTTACTTCAACATCAATTACTTGACCATCTAAACGAAGGTATTTTTCTAATAAAATGGGCGTATTTTGCAGAAAGTTTTCAAGGCTTTGTAGTTTCTGTTGGGCAATTAATTGATAATCGGGGTGAATGAAATTCAAAATAGATTTGCCTACCAAATCTTTCTCACTCTCACAGCCCAAAATCTTCACTGCTGCACGATTAACAAAATGAATAATTTGTTTTTTACAAACATAGATACCATCCGGGCAAAATTCCACCAATCGGCGATATATTTCTTGGCTTACTTTTAAATAATCTTCAGTTTGTTTACGGTCTGTAATATCCGTCTGAGACCCCACCATTCTAACAGCAATACCGTTTTGATCCCAAACTGCCTGTCCTCGGTCAAGAATCCATTTATAAGTTGAATCTTTACATAAAAGCCGGTGTTCAGAAATATAAAAAGGAGATTTTTTTGCAAAATGTTCGTCAATCAATTTTTTGACATTAGCAATATCTTGGGGGTGGACTAGTTTTACCCATTCCTCGACAGTATTTGCAACTTCTTTATCCTTATAACCAAGCATTTCCTTACAACGAGACGAGAAAAAAACCTCATTATTTTTAATATTCCAATCCCAAATTCCATCATTATTTCCTCTTACTGCTAACTGCCATCTTTCTTCAGAAAGGCGCAGTTTTTCTTCTATTAACTTACGTCGGGTGATATCGTGACTTGCTCCGAGTAAATGAGTACAAATTCCTTCTGCATTTAAAATAGGAGTTAGAGTGGTTTCAAAGATAAAATATCCTTTTGGCATTTCCGTAGTTTCTTCATATTGCAAAGGCTGGGCTGTTTTCACCACTTTTTGATATTTGCTTAAAATAAAATTCAAGGATTCTGGTTTGATAATTTCTTCTATTTTTTTACCTATTAATTCCTCTTCTTTTAGTCCTGTAACTTCTAAATAAGCCTTATTCACAGACACACATTCATAGGTTTGATTTTCTTCAACCTTTATCAAAAAAATTAAATCCGAAACGCTGTTATAAATCAAAGATAAACGGTTTTGACTTTCTTTGATAACTTCAGCCATTTGAATCTGTTCGGTCACATCTTCAACGATATAAGAAAACTGAACCCGACTATCGACTTCTTTAAAAATCGGGCAAACTGTCACAGAAAGCCAGCGTCTACCGGCCTCGTTATCGTGGAAATATTCAAAGCGCACCGGCCCAGATTTTTTTTGACTTTCAAGATAATAACTAACCCATATTTTTATACTGTCCCAAGGTATCCCCATTTGACTTGCTAATTTCAAGCGCATTGCTTCAGTAGTTGTCCCAAAAAATTCTGCTGTGGTGGCATTATCAGAAATATGTAGAATATCTCCCCCCACAACTTCTACCACTCCCATCATCATCGGAGCACTATCATAAAAACTCCTCAACATTGATTCACTTTCGCGGAGGGATTTTTCCACTTTATGTCTTTGAAAAATTTCTTCTTGTAATTGTTGATTAATGACTTCAACTGCCCAAGCCCGAAATTTTGATTTTTGTATTAAGTGAACCGTCGTTGCTGCCATTAAACTCATAAAAGTGCCTACTCCCCAGACAACTATAGCTAACTGACTTTTTTGAGCAATTAATGCTTCCTCGGTTGGCCATGCTTCTAAACGCCACTTGACGGGAAAAAAGTTAATATTTGTTTTTTCAACTAACTCTACATTTTTTACTTTTTCATCTATATTTTCTCTATAAATTTCCTGATTTCCATCATAAATAATCCGGGCATAACTGCTAATTCTGCTCGGAGATAAAATTTTATTAAAAAAATCTGGAACTCGAAAAACGCCAACAATAAAACCTTTAATTTTTTTCTCTTCAAAAGCTGGCACACAAATAAAAAAATGTTTACCAAAATCTCCCAATTCCATAACTGGAGAAACTTTAGCTTCTGCCGAATCGGCTTTTAAACATTCTGCACCATGTTTTTGCAACAAAAGTCTGAGATTCGTGGCAGATTTTCCGCTAGTTTTCGGATCTTCAGCCAATAAATTGAAAAAAGAATCAACACGCCAAATTGAATCAGAACCCCCAAAGTATTCTAAATAAAGTTTGGCATCAATGGGCCAATTTTGTTGAGCAACCTCTGGTGTTTTTTCCCATTGCTGCGCCATCCGTACCAGCGCCAAAACACGCTGCTGCATTTTCTCGTTTAGTTCGCTTGCTAGTACCGCCACTTCAGTAGAAGTAGTCTGTTTTATTTGAGCAAACTCCTGTTGCTTTATGGCACATCCTAAACCCACAGATGCACTAAAAACCCCAACTCCCACTAATAAAGGAAGTACCCGCCAAATCAACCTCTGCCCCATTGCCATTTTTCCAACAATTGCCAAACCCCTCAAAGCCCTTTGTTGCTTCATAGTTAACCTGGTTTACCAGCCAAGACAAAAGCAAAGCAGATCGATAAAGAGGCTGTTATTTACTCCGTAAAAAGGAGAAACTCAAAACCCCTCTCCTACTGCTTAATTAACCTCTTCCTTCGGTTCAAAATATAAAAAAAAGCTTAATAATAAACCCTTAAAATTGGTATAGATGTTATCTACAATACCTATTATATCTTCAAAAGAAGCCTGTAAGCGTAGTTAAGAAGCAACTTGTACACGATCCCGTCCAGCATTTTTTGCTTTATATAAAGCCTCATCAGCGGCTCGCAAAACAGAACTGGCATTAGAACCCTGTTCGGGAAAAGATGCCACTCCTAAAGATAAAGTAATTCTGCTAACGGCCTGCTT
Organism: Halomicronema sp.; assembly: GCA_036704045.1. Classification (GTDB taxonomy): domain Bacteria; phylum Cyanobacteriota; class Cyanobacteriia; order Cyanobacteriales; family Oscillatoriaceae; genus Ancylothrix. Next base: position 305,508 of record DATNQM010000022.1, read on the forward strand.
GCGATAATGGACGTGCAAATGTTTCGCACCCTCTCGTAATTGTTCAGCCCGTTGTTTTGTTACTTCCAAAGTTGCCTCTGGTAAAATTAGGGTAAATTCTTCTCCCCCATACCGGCAGGCAATATCAGAACCACGAATTGAACCTTGTAAAAATACCGCCAATTCTTGCAGCACCGTATCCCCAGCCTCGTGACCAAAGGTATCATTTAATTTTTTAAAATGGTCAATATCAATCATAATCACGCCCACTGAATGCTTTTGCCTTTCACCCCTCAGTAGTTCGCGGTCGAGACATTCTTCTAAATAACGGCGATTAAATAAGCCGGTTAGTGGATCGCGGATACTTTGATTTTTTAAAGTTTCTCGCAGTCGTAAATTAGCCAAAGCTAAGGCAATATGTTCAGCTACGGTGACGGCAAGTTGTTGTTTTGCTTCGGTAAATTTTCCTCTTTCTGGGGCTTGCAAATAAAACAAGCCAAGGGTTTCGCCTTGGGCCATCATGGGTACACAATAACATTCCTCGGCTACCGGTTGGGTAAAATGAGAACAAGCTAAACCACTATAAGTATTTTCAAATAAATGCGGTCTACCACAGCGAATTCCCCAACAATCATGGGGAGTAAATATTAATTGACTAGATAAGTTATTGCCCCAACTTGTGGCGGCTTCGACAATATTTCCCGAAGGGGCAATGGTATAAATAATGCCGGAGTGCAAGGGAAATAATTTTTGCACCAAGCGGGGAATTACTCGGTAAGCTTCTTCTGTACTTAGACAAGCTTGTAAGGTGTCGCTAATACGACTGAGTGAGCGAATTTCAAAATTAGCTTGACTAAGTTCTTTGACTAGTTGTTCAATTCTTGAAGAGTGCTCTTGGTATCTTACAGCATAAACTGCTAAGGAGCCGGTGAGGGCAAAACCGCCGGTCAAAAACATCCAAGAAAGCCAAAAGTTATCTTCTTTAAAATATTCAGAAGTAGGTAAAAATTCTATTGACCATACCCGATTACCTACCTTAAACTGACGAATACAATTATTTTGAGGACACAACCATTTTGGATAAAAAATGTTTGTTTGTTTTGTATTCTTTTCAGTAAAAACCTTTGAAGAATTAGAATCATAAAATGCCAAAAATCCATCCTTTGATTCGGATGTTTTATCAAAAAAAACAAGGTTAATATTCTGGGTATCTCCGTTTTCTAAAATACTTTTAATAAAATCTTGTAAAAGAAAAAGGCCAACAACAAAACCTTTTAAGTTATCTCGACGAGCTTCTAACGTGTTATAGGGTTGGTTTTTTTGATAAACAGGAATAGCGATTAAAAAACCAAATTTATTGTTAACAAATTCTAGCTTTTCCGTAGTTGATAAACTTGCCTTATCCCTTGCTATTTCTAAGGTAGAGCGTCGTTTTTCTTCACTAGCCAAATCAAAGCCGAAGGCAAATCCATACTGATTAAATGGTTCAATATAGGTGATGGGAAAATATTCGGAACGGACAGAAGCTCTTACTATTGTTCCTGGTTTTCTTTGCTCAGAAATTTGATAATTGTTATAACCTTCATTTCTGATGGCGGCTTCAAATGCCGAGCGAGCAGGGTTGGAAATGCGGGGTGTCCAGCCTAATATTTCTATACTGGGATGGCGAAGTAAAAGTCGCTTTGTTAAGTTGGTAAATTCTTGCCTAGAAACTTCTGCTGTTGAGGCGCTATAAAAATCATTTACACTTACGAGGGCTTCAAAGTTGCTATTAGTATTTTTTTGCAAGTAGCTTGTTACTAAGTCTACCTGTTGTTGTAATTGAGCTTGTAGTTTTGTAATTTGCCACTGACGGAGGCTAAAAAATACTATGGCTGAGACGAGAGTGCCGACACTAATAATGATGCTCACATTTAAATACTGAGATGCGAACCATTGCTTGCGAGTTATTTTAAAAGGTTTGTGCTTCGCTATCATTAGCAGAACTTGCTGGATATTTTTTCCAGATATGGAGTTGGAGGACGGTTTTAATTGCGGCACAGATGACATTTTTTGTTATATTTTGAGCAGTGAATGTGGACGCTAAGGTGGTAAGGCTTTAAGAGCCGACCATTTAAAGAAGTATCTTATCGTTTGATTATAAATTTGCGTCATATTATAACTCCTGTGTCCAAAGAATGATTCGCTTTAGGGATAACAAGTATTATGCAAATAAAAAGTTATCTTCTCAAAAAAAACCTTGTTTTCTGGTATAAAAACAAATGTCTTCTGCTGTTATTTGTTTGATCTGTGGGGGTGAACACCGGCCTGAACTCACAGACAGGTTTGTTAGACAAGTGTTTCCATCGGTGTCCAAAGCGGGCGTAGCGCCCAATGTCATTGTTTTTCCCCATAGCTGGGGGCCGGTTTGGTCGGCTTTTCACGTTCTCCAGTTTTTAGAGGCTTCTGTGGCCCCCATATCTTCTAAGGAAGGGCCGGCGGTGATTTTTATTGGTTTTAGTGCTGGGGTGGCCGGTGCGATAGGGGCGGCTTGGGGTTGGCAACAACGAGGGGGTAAGGTGGCGGCGTTTTTTGGCTTGGATGGTTGGGGAGTGCCTCTGGTGGGGGATTTTCCTATTTATCGTCTCAGTCACGATTACTTTACCCACTGGAGTTCTGCTTTACTAGGTAGTGGCAATGAGAGTTTTTATGCCGTTGGGCCGGTGTCTCATCTCCAACTGTGGAGTATGCCACAAGCTGTAAAAGGTTGGTGGCATAATATAGCCACTTTTGATTCTTACCCACCCCGCCCTACAACAGCGGCACTATTTTTAGTTAGTCTATTAGAGCGTCATGGTGCTTTCCTCTTGCCCACAAACGAGGATGAATAATTGTTTTTAATCTTACAAAAGGCCAAGTTCTTCTTATGCTTCCAGTCAGCAGCAGCCCTCCTCCTTCTGGTAGCGGCTTTAACGCTTTATTCAAAAATAAACCTTTTTTGATACTTTGGTGCGGACAAATTTTGTCGCAAATTGCTGATAAAGTTTTTTTAGTTTTGTTGATTACTTTGGTTGTTGATTATCGACCTCCAACGTTTTTTGCAAATTCAATGAATTCGGCGGTAATGGTTGCAAATACTTTGCCGGCTATTATCTTTGGTTCGGCGGCTGGGATTTTTGTTGATCGCTTTTCTAAAAAGAAAATTTTATTTTTTTCTAATTTTCTGCGGGGTCTATTAATTCTCTGTATTCCTTTCCTTCCTAAAGATTTTATTTTTTTGTTGGCGATTGCTATTTTGGAATCGATACTAACTCAATTTTTTGCACCGGCAGAATTAGCGGCAATTTCCCTGGTGGTTCCTAAACAAGGTTTAATGACTGCCAATGCCCTTTTTACAACAACGATGCTGGGTTCTTTGATTGTGGGTTTTGCGGTTGGTGAACCTTTGTTTAGTTTGGTTAAAACTATTGCCGGTAATTACAGTCAAGAAATTACGGTGGCTATTCTTTATTTGTCTGCATCGGCGATGTTTTATTGGTTGCCGGTTAAGGAAAAACCAAGTGAGGATGCTTTGGCAAAAGTAAATCCTTGGCATGATTTTAAGGAAGGTTTGCGATATCTTAAAAAGAATCGTTTGGTTAGTAATGCTATGCTGCAATTAACGGTGCTTTATTCGGTTTTTGCAGCTTTAACTATTTTGACTATTAATTTAGCAAAGGATATTGGTTTAAGAGAAAATCAATTTGGTTTTTTGCTGGCGGCTGCCGGTATTGGGATGGTTTTTGGGGCTGGAATTTTAGGTCATTGGGGCGAACGTTTTCATCATAAACCTTTGCCTTTAATTGGGTTTTTGATGATGGCTTTTGTGTTAGGAGTTTTTACTTATACTCAAGATCGCTGGCTGGCTTTAACTTTGAGTGGTGTGTTGGGTTTGGGTGGTTCGCTGATAGGGGTTCCTATGCAAACTTTGATTCAGCAGCAAACTCCTGAATCTATGCGGGGTAAGGTTTTTGGCTTTCAAAATAATGTGGTGAATATTGCGTTGAGTTTGCCTCTAGCGATTGTCGGCCCGCTTACGGATGTGGTGGGTTTACGGACGGTTATGCTATTGATGAGTTTGGTTGTCGCGATTGCGGGGATTTGGGCTTGGTTGAGCACTCGCAAGGTTTTGGAGGATGTTATTTAATTTTGTCATTTGTTTAGGGCTGGCTTGGGAAAACACGGGGGTATCTCCCCCACTTTCCTGCGATTTTTGATTTTTTACATTTCTATTAATCGGTTATTTTTTAAACCGTTTTCTATAGCTAAATTGAAGGTTAATATTTGATTTTAAATTAAATTTAAGCTGCTGAAGAACCAGTCTCAAGAATAATTGGGGCGTAAAAAATTTTGTCACCGGCCGGTTTTTACAGTCCTCTAACTAAAACAAATTTCCCTAGCATAGTTTTATTAACTTACCAAATATAAACTTCAAAAAAACCGATTTTTGTTTCCTAAGTTTTTGCCAAAATAAAACTCAATAACGGCAACAATTAACGACATCTGCGAAAACTAGCCAAGCAGCCGAACATGACAATGATGCAATAGTTGCCGGCACTGTCATGCAAAAACAACATTAAAAATTTTTAACTGTCATCAGACATGGGACATAGAATTAAAATAGAGACATTAATGTAATTGAGATAACTGCGAGGTTTCCCCGGTGCTGTCGCAAAGTAAGCCAGAAAATAAAGAATTAAGAGCAACTCCCACCCGCAGAAGTGGTGGTTATGCGTTGATTGATACATTGAAGCGTCACGGAGTCAAACATATTTTTGGCTATCCCGGTGGGGCAATTTTGCCAATTTATGATGAACTATATAAGTTTGAGGCTGATGGTGATATTCAGCATATTTTAGTTAGACATGAACAAGGTGCTGCTCATGCGGCTGATGGTTATGCTCGCGCCACCGGCCAAGTGGGTGTATGTTTTGGTACATCTGGGCCCGGTGCGACAAACCTGGTAACGGGTATTGCCAATGCTCACATGGATTCTATCCCGATGGTGGTGATCACCGGCCAAGTTTCGCGTCCGGCTATTGGCACTGATGCGTTTCAAGAAACGGATATTTATGGTATTACTCTGCCCATTGTTAAGCATTCCTACGTTGTGCGCGATGTGCGTGATATTGTGCGGATTACGGCAGAGGCGTTTCATATTGCCAGCACTGGGCGTCCTGGGCCGGTTTTGATTGATGTGCCGAAGGATGTGGCGCTTGAGGAGTTTGATTATTTGCCGGTGGAACCTGGCGCGGTAAAGATTCCGGGCTACCGGCCAACCGTAAAGGGCAATCCGCGTCAGGTAAATCAAGCGATTACTTTAATTAGGGAAGCGAGACGACCTCTGCTTTATGTGGGCGGTGGTGCCATTGCTGCTTCTGCTCATGCAGAGATTCAGGAGTTAGCAGAATATTATCGTGTGCCGGTGACGACAACTTTGATGGGTAAGGGGGTTTTTGATGAAAATCACCCGTTATCTGTTGGAATGTTGGGAATGCACGGCACGGCTTATGCTAACTATGCGGTAAGTGAGTGTGATTTGCTGATTGCGGTGGGGGCGCGGTTTGATGACCGTGTTACCGGCAAGCTAGATGAGTTTGCTTCGCGGGCTAAAGTAATCCACATTGATATTGACCCTGCTGAGGTTGGCAAAAATCGCGCCCCGGATGTGCCAATTGTCGGGGATGTCCGCCAGGTTTTGATGGACTTGTTGCGGAGAATTCGGGAAATTAACGAGCCGGCAGACCCAGAACAAACGCGGGTATGGCTTGAGCGGATTAATGGCTGGCGCAAGGATTATCCGTTGGTGGTTCCGCATTATGAGGATGTGATTGCACCGCAAGAGGTGATTTCTCTGATTGGGGAAATGGCACCGAATGCCTATTACACGACGGATGTGGGCCAGCATCAAATGTGGGCGGCGCAGTTTTTGAAGAATGGCCCGCGCAAGTGGATTTCGAGTGCCGGTCTTGGTACGATGGGTTTTGGTGTGCCGGCGGCTATGGGCGTGAAAGTTGCGGTGCCGGATGAGGAGGTTATTTGTATTTCTGGTGATGCCAGTGTGCAGATGAATATTCAGGAACTCGGAACATTAGCACAATATGGCATAAATGTCAAGACCATCATCGTAAATAATGGCTGGCAAGGGATGGTGCGCCAATGGCAGCAAACGTTCTACCATGAGCGTTATTCGTCATCAAATATGCAGCCTGGAATGCCGGATTTTGTGAAGCTGGCTGAGGCTTATGGCATTAAGGGGATGGTGGTAAATCATCGTGATCAGTTGAAGGATGCGTTGACAGAAATGCTGGCGCACGACGGGCCGGTGCTTTTGAATGTTTTTGTGAAGCGGGATGAAAACTGCTATCCAATGGTGGCGCCTGGAAAGAGTAATGCTCAAATGTTGGGTTTGCCTGAACGCGACAAGTTAGAGAAGGCTGCGGAGATTATTTATTGTACCGGCTGTGGTGCAAAGAATGTATCGAGTAGTAATTTCTGTCCTGAGTGTGGGACAAAATTGTAAACCATCTGCTTTAGGTTGCGTTAATCTACGGTTTAAAAACAAATAACATTTAAAGAGATGCGAAAACCCGCATCTTTTTTATTTAAGAAAAAGAAGTTGTTGTAACCGGCAAATTAAGAATGTAGTGTTAATATTATTCACTCTCAAAAGATTCATAAGCAATCAAAATTAATTCATCACAGCGGTGTCTAATATCTGCATATAAAAAACCTATTTAATCCAAAACAAACCGCTTAAATTATAATTATTTCCAACTCAAACCCCCTCTCATCCTTGGTTAAGCCCTGCATCTTAGCGATGAAAGACCGTGATAACCTCAATAGACCGCTAAACTAAGTAATAACCTCATCATTTCTGCAAAAGTCAGGCCAGTCAGCTTTACATGGTTCATATTAAGCGCGTCGAACTTACCAACTTTAAGTCATTTGGCGGCACAACGAGCGTGCCGTTACTGCCGGTATTTACCGTTATTTCTGGCCCAAATGGTTCAGGTAAATCAAATATTCTGGATGCTTTACTCTTTGCTTTGGGCCTTTCTTCGTCCAAAGGAATGCGGGCTGAACGTTTACCTGATTTAGTGAATAATCAACAAAACTCACGGGGTACAATAGAAGCCAGCGTTACTGTAACGTTTGATTTATCAGATTCTCCTGATATTCTTGCAACTACTGAAGAGGCCCAAGAATTTTGGGGAGAAGATCCTTCTAAGGGACATGATGGCAACTCTGACAATAACCAATCTCTTACCGAGTGGAGTGTGACAAGAAAACTGCGGGTAACAAAACAGGGCACCTACACCTCAACCTATTACGCCAATGGTTCGCCTTGTACGCTGACAGAGTTACACGAACAACTAAACCGGCTTCGCATTTATCCAGAAGGCTACAACGTGGTTTTGCAAGGCGACGTTACCAGCATTATCACCATGAACCCCCGCGAACGTCGAGAAATTATTGATGAGTTGGCTGGGGTGGCGGCTTTTGACCGCAAAATTGTCCAAGCCAGAAATAAACTCGATGAAGTTAAAGACCGCGAAGAAAAATCGCGTATTGTGGAAAGAGAGTTAATTGCTCAACGCGACCGGCTGACAGCAGACCGCGCCAAGGCAGAAAAATATCAAAAACTCCGCATTGAGTTTCTGCAAAAAGAACAGTGGCAAGTTGTTTTAGTTTACCGGCAATTGCAACAGCAAATAAGCCAACTGCGCGAACATATTGAAACCGGCGAACGAACTACTGCTGATATTAATCAGCAACTAACCGCACTCAACGGCGAAATTTTGCAAGCAAATGCCGAACTAGACCGGCTGAATGCTGCCGTGAAAGCGATGGGAGAAGAGGAACTGATCGCTGTACAAACAACCCTCGCTACGCAGGAAGCAGAAAACCGGCAATTGCAAAGTCGGGCCGGTGAACTGGAAACTCAACAGCGAGAAGTAGAAAATGCAATATCACAAAATCAACAAAAAGTCAAGGAATATGAGCAAACTTTGACTCAAACCACCCAAGCCATTGCTGTGCAAAGTGTTGAAGTTAGCCTTAAGCAAGCGGCCAAAGAAGAAGTACAGGAAACTATCACCAAATTAAAGCAACAATCCTCTGAGACAGCCGACGCTTCTGAGGCTTGGGTACAGCAGCAAACAGAGTTGCATCGTCAAATTGAAAATCTGCAAAATATTCTTAACCCCCAGCGTACCGAACAAGCGCGACTGAGGGAAAGAGTTAATGCGTTGGATAGCCAAATTCAAGAAAAATCCCAAACTTTACAGCAATTAGACGCAGAAATCGCTAAAAAACAACAACAGCGAAGCGAAAGCGCCGATAATCGCTCTTTTGCCACTTCAGAAGTTGAGTTACTCAGTCAGTCTCTCGCTGAAGCCGAAAGGGAATTGCAAACTCAACAGGAAACACAAAAACGCCTCCTAAATGAACAGCGAGAAAAACAGAGACAATTAGATAAATTAGAAGCCCAAGCCCAAGCCATGCAGGAAGCCTCCGGCACCGGCGCAACCCAGGTTATTGTTCAAGCCGGGATAAAAGGAGTATGCGGCTTAGTTGCACAATTAGGAAGAGTTGAACAACGCTATCGGTTGGCCTTGGAAATTGCGGCGGGGGGAAGATTAGGAAATTTAGTAGTTGAAGATGATAGCGTTGCAGCCCAAGCTATTGAAATTTTAAAGCAAAAAAGGGCCGGTCGGGCGACATTTTTACCCTTGAATAAAATACGACCTTCCCGTTATAATTTGCCGGCACCGGCAGGAACCCAAGGCTTTATTGAGTATGCCGTTCGTTTAATTGAAACCGAGGCCAAATATCAGGATATTTTTGCCTATATTTTTGGAAATACTGCTGTTTTTGATAATATTAATAATGCTCGCCGATATATGGGACAGTATCGCATTGTTACCCTAGATGGCGATTTATTAGAAACCACCGGCGCCATGACGGGAGGAAGTGTACCCGGATCTAATTCTCGTTTACATTTTGGCACCGGCACCAACACAGAATCAGCAGAAATACCCAATTTACGCACTCGATTACAAGAAATTGAATTAATTTTAGAACAATGTAATCGGATGATTGTTCAAGCCAGTAATGTTGTTAAACAAAAAAATCAAGAATTGCTGGAAGCAAAACAACAACAACGGGAAAATCAGCGCAACGGCGAACAAATTGAAACAGAAATTAAAACTGCTCAAAATCAACAAGAACAACTGCGGAATCAACTTTTAAAAGCTTCCCAAGAATTAGCCGAAGCCGAACATCGTCTAGGAATTTTAGAAGTAGAATTACCCGCTACCGAAGCCCAACTTCAACAAAACCGCTTTGCCTTAGCAGACTTAGAACAGTCGCAGACTCATAGTGAATGGCAACAAATTCAAATTTTGATTCGCGCGGAAGAAACACGCCTAGCCGACTGCGATAAAGCCTTGCGTTCAGCCGAACAAAAACTGCAAGAACTAGAAGTACAGCGTCAAAGAACAGAAGAAAAAATCACTGAAAGCCGGCAACGTTTGGCCGAGTATCAAACCCAGCTATCTACCGTCAACACACAGTTATCTACCCTCAGAGAAAATTTGACTACAATAGTCGCCCAAATTAATGAAAATAAAATTAGCCTAGCAAAATTAGAGCAAAAACTAGGACAAGAAAAAATTGCCCGTGACCAAGCAGAAACGCATTTAAACCAACGCCGTAATGCCAGACAACAACTGGAATGGCAAAGGGAAAAAATGCAAAATCTTCAACAAGAACGCCAACAACAATTGGAAACCTTACAGCAAAACTTAGAAGCAAAACAAATTGAATTGCCAGACCCGATGCCGACGGTTCCAGAAAATATTAACCTAGAAGAGTTAGAAAAAGAAGTAAAATCTTTGCAGAAACGCTTACAAGCGATGGAGCCGGTGAATATGCTGGCTTTAGAAGAATATGACCGCACCCAAGCTAGACTTGATGAATTAATTCAAAAATTAACAACCTTAGAAGGCGAAAGAACCGAATTACTCTTGAGGATTGAAAACTTTACAACTCTAAGATTACAAGCTTTTAAAGAAGCCTTTGATGCTGTTAACTTAAACTTTCAATCTATCTTTGCAGAATTATCTGATGGCGATGGATATTTGCAACTAGATGATGCGGAAGATCCCTTTAGCAGTGGTTTGAATTTGGTAGCCCATCCTAAAGGAAAGCCGGTACAGCGCTTAGCTTCCATGTCTGGTGGTGAAAAATCTCTCACTGCTCTAAGCTTTATTTTTGCATTACAGCGTTATCGTCCTTCGCCATTTTATGCCTTTGATGAAGTTGATATGTTTTTGGATGGGGCAAACGTGGAGCGATTAGCTAGAATGATTAAACAACAGGCAGAACAAGCCCAGTTTATTGTCGTGAGTCTACGCCGGCCTATGATTGAATCCTCCCAACGCACGATTGGCGTTACCCAAGCCAGAGGCGCCTATACGCAAGTGATAGGATTGAATTTACAGCAGTCAAGCAATCAATAACGGGTAATTTTATATAAAGTAGTACCCAAAGAGTCAAGTGTCATAGCTCAGAAAAATTTTGGCTATTGACAAATGATAAAGTAAGGGCGATACCTGTGGGGTTGCCCTAACCCATGACAAACATAATAATTTAGGTTTCGAGAGCAGGACTTCTCTAAGAATGACATCTGAACAAATACGGCTACGCTCAGATTTGTTAAACACCCAAGTGATCACCCGCGACACCGGCAAACGACTGGGGGTGGTTAAAGAGCTTTTGGTAGACATCGACCGCCGGGAAGTGGTGGCACTCGGACTGAGAGACAACCTGCTCTCGATAGCCGGGATGCCACGTTTTATGCTGTTGACCAGTATCATCCAAATTGGGGATGTGATTCTGGTAGAGGATGAAGATGTAATTGAGGATATCGATGTTGATGCCTATAGTGCCTTAATTGGCAGTGAAGTGATTACGGAAACCGGCGAGATGCTGGGAAAAGTACGCGGCTTTAAATTCAACCAAGAAACCGGTACTGTTCTATCGTTGATTATTGCATCGTTCGGTATTCCCCTCATTCCTGACCAAGTTGTGAGTACCTATGAGTTACCCATTGAAGAAATTGTCAGCAGCGGCCCAAACCGCTTGATCGTCTTTGAAGGAGCAGAAGAGCGTTTAATTCAGTTAACTGTAGGTGTGCTGGAACGCTTGGGTATTGGACAACCGCCTTGGGAACGCGAAGAGGAAGAAGTCTATTATCCGCCGGTGGCGCGTCCAGAAAATCAATTAGGTACCGGTGTTCCCATCAAAGCTGAACCCGTCCGTCGTAGTGAGCCGGTGGCCCAATGGGATGCGGATGACTGGGAACAAGAAGAAGCGGAACGGATGCGGGCACCAATTCGGCAACAACCGCCGGCCAAGGCCATGTATTACGAACCAGACGACCTGGAAGAAGAAGAAAACTGGAGTGAACCTCCTAGCCAAACGTACAATGATAGTTACGCTCCGCCGCGTAAACAGCGTTATCAAGAGCCTGCTTACGACGAGGACTATGATGATGATGATTATGAAGATGATATAGAGGCGGATGCTTGGGCTGATGATGAGTCACCAAAGCCCTATAAAGCACCCCGTGTGAACATTCCCGAACGAACTAAAACCCGCGAGTACGAAGAAGAACCGGGTTATTAAATTTCAAAAACCCGGTTTCCTAAAGAGACCGGGTTTTTAAAAACTTAATTAACAGCGGCGCAAGCGAGACAAAAGCACGACAATATCATCAATACTGCGGCGAATTGTAGAAGAAGTTAAATCCGATTGATTCACAATAATACTGAAAACCAAGGGTTCATAATTGCGGTTATTGATATAACCAGAAAGTGACGCAACTCCTGTAAGAGAGCCGGTTTTTGCCTGCACAATTCCCTGGGCTGGGGTATTACGAAAACGGTTAGTCAGGGTGCCATTTACCCCCGCCACCGGCAACGAATTGCGATAGATATCAGCCACTGGCGTAGATGCCATTACACGCAACAAATTCACCAAAGCTTCAGGGCTTGTTAAATTTTGCCGCGATAACCCAGAACCATCGGCCGGTTTATAAGAACTCGCGTCTAGCCCTAATTCCGTAAGAGCCTTTTTAATGACATCCAAACCCTCATTAGCTGTCTGAACTTGTGCTGATTTTGTATTATCAGAAACTGTCCCCAACAACCGTAAAAGCACCTCTGCATAAAGATTATCACTTTCCACATTGGTGTGTTTAATTAAATCAATTAAGGGTGGAGATTGAACCATTGCCAACTCCACCTCATCAGAATTTGGGGTGCCATCTTTAGTAACTTTTGTACTCTTGACAACAATGCCTTCCGCTGCTAAAACTTGACGAAATTGCTTTAGAAAATTATTAGTTGGTTCGGTGATAGCTACCGAAGTTGGTTCCGGTTCAGAACCGGCCCGTAATTGACCACTGACGTACAAAACAGGCTTTTGTAAATCGCGTCCCACATCGATATATTCCGGTTCATTTTGATTCACCGTCATTGATTCATTTTCAACTTCCCAACTTGCCCCCTCTTCCACATCATCCCATTTAACAGATAGGGGTTTGCCGATTTGTTGGGGAGACAACGTAAAAGCTACAGCATTTTGATTGAGAATTAAACTATTAACAGGGGCACCATAACCGGCCTGAATATCCTCAACTTCCCAATTTTTATTAACTAAATCTCCCCGAAAAAAACCATCATCAATCACCAATTGATTAACATTCCGAATGCCCCAGTTTTTTAATTGTTTTGCCAAAGATTGTAATTGAGCTTTGGTAAGGCTGGGGTCGCCACGTCCCACCACCCGCAAAATTGGCACGCTATCACCGTTGACAGGATTCGCGTAAACAGAGGTGCGAATGCGATAATCAGGGCCAAGTTTAACGAGGGCGGCGGCGGTGGTGAGGAGTTTTGCGTTGGAGGCGGGGATAAAGTATTTTTCAGCTTGCCGGTGGTAAAGCGGGGTGTTGGTAGCTAGGGGTTCGATGGAAATACCCCAGCTTGCACGGCGAAATTCAGGCCGGTTGGTTATGTTGTCAATAGCTTTGGGTAGTTGGGCGGGGCAAATTGTTGCGTTTTGGGCGATTTGTGGGGGTTTTACGGGGGCTGTTTGGGCGTAGAGGGGGGTTTGGGTGCTGAAGGCAAGGAGGAGGGCTGTTAGGGGTTTTTTGAGGTTCATTGTGCTTTTTTGTATCTACTTGTCTTGTTTTAATTTCGGTGATTTTGACAGCTTTCGGTATTTTTTGTAGTTGAGAGCGCTAGGAATTGCTGAGGTGTATGATGCCTTTCTGTCGTAGTTTGTGTCTTTTGGGGGAGGATTTTTGGGATGGGGTTGGTTAAAGTTTTTGTTTAGGTTTGTTGGTTGGAGGTTATGTGATGAAAACTGGCAATCGAAATGCAGTAGAAAAAGCAAGTGCACCACCAGAAATTCGGCGGCGCGGTGGTTCTTTGAATAGTTTTTTGGCGGGAATTGCTACGACGCTGGCGCTGTTGTTGGCGGCGGGTGGTTATTGGTATTATCGGATGCTGCAATCGGGTAATGTTAATAATCCTTTGGCGCAACAAAGTACGTCGGTAAATAATGGGGTTGTGACACCATCAACACCGCCAAAGGAAGAGGTTAAAACCGGTGAGTTTGTGATACCGGCGGCGGGAAATGATGCTCGGTTGGAGTTGCTTTCTGTGAGACGAGTTGCGGGCGTTCCTGATGAGGTAGAGTTGGAAATGCGCTTAACTCGTTTGGCGGATACTTTAACAGGAAATAGTGTGATTAATTTTCAGGAGGTGACGGGGCGGCATCCGGTTACTTATGATGTTTATTCTTCGGTTTCTCCCGTTAATCCAAATTCTAAGAGTGTGTCTTTGTTGAATATGCGGCGCGGTGATTCGGTGAATGGTTATACGGTGTTAAAAGTGCCGGCTGCTGTGGATAAAATTGATGTTTTTGTAGAAAATGGTGGGGCTTTTAAAAATGTGCCGGTTGCTGTTGCGGAGACTGTTAGTAATGCGCCGGTGAATCAAACAAAAACGACAACTATAGTTAAAACAACAACTTCTATTAAGCCTGGAGATTTTGTTGAAAATGCGTTTGGAAAAAAGGCTAAAGTTGAGTTAATTTCTGTGAAGCGAATTCTAGATCCAGAAACGGGTAATCGTGATGTTGTGAATGTGCAAATGCGGATTCGCCGAGTTGCTGAAGATGTGGCCGGTGGTGATATTATTGGGGTGGGAAATTCAACGGCTAGAAATCCTTTAACTACCGAAACTTTTAATGCTGTTGATGTTGTGAAACGTTCGACGGGTTCTGTTCCTTTGTCTCAAATTCGTTCTGGTGCTTCTGCGGATGCTTATGTGTGGTTAAGGGTGCCGGAAAGTGTGACGGTTTTGGATATTTATGTGCCGGAAACTGCGGCTTTTAAAAATGTGCCGGTGGGTAATTAGAGTTTAGTTTTTCCTTGATGGTTTAGGGTGTATCTACGATTTTTTTGGTAGGGGAAAATGCCTTAGAGGTTTTAATTAAAATATTTTGCTTTTAGATAGAGTCAAGTAGTTAAAACTGCTTGACTTTGACGTTTTTGATGGCTGATAGATAAGAAAATTTTATAGGTAACATAAGTTATTTTTGCGTATTTTTTGTAGCAAAATTTACAGATTTTTAACATTTGGCTATATTCTATATTCAGGAAAAAAAATTGAGCCGGTTCGCTTAGTGTTTGTAAAGAAATGCGCTAAAAGTCGGCTATAAAAATTTTTTTGTGATGATGAAAGATTAATTTATCAATAAAAAATTAAGCTATGAAAACCAAGCGCTACCAAAGAAACTTTAATAAGTTTTATTTATCTAATTTTGTTAATTCAAAAAAGTTGTACCTGGCTTTAAGACGATTCAAAAATAATATTAATAAGGCTGAATTTTTTTCAAGTCGGTATGGTCATATTTGGTTGTCTTTTTGTGGAAGTTTTTTAGGTATTTCAACGCTAGAAAATATTTCAGGTATTTTTAATTATCCTTTGATTGTGGCGCCTTTTGGGGCGACTTGTGTGCTGGCTTTTGCAATTCCTGAAAGTCCCCTTGCTCAACCGCGCAATATTATTTGTGGCAATTTTTTAGGGGCTTTGATTGGATTAACTTTTTTTCATTTGTTTGGATCTCAAGGCTGGGTTATGCCGGCGGCGGTTGCTACAGCAATTGCGGTTATGCAAATCACTAAAACTTTGCATCCAGCGGCCGGTGCGGTGGCTTTAGTTGCGGTGATGAGTAAGGCGTCTTGGGATTTTTTGTTGAGGCCGGTGTTGTTGGGGTCGATTATTTTGGTAATTTGTACGGTGCTTTTTAATAATTTTGTGGCGCGAAAATCTTATCCGAAACAATGGTTATAATTGTTAATTTTTTGTTGTCGTAATGCGTTCCAAGGCTGAGTAAATATTAAATTTTTGACCTCGTAAAAACCCAATTAAAGTAATACCAAATTCCTCGGCTAGTTGCACGGCTAAACTGCTGGGTGCAGATACAGCACAGACAACAGGAACACCGGCAACTAAGCATTTTTGTAATATTTCAAAACTTGAGCGTCCACTAACTAAAATGATATGGTTATTTAAGGGTAAGGTTTCGTTTAAAAGGGCGGTTCCTATGAGTTTATCAAGGGCATTATGCCGGCCTACATCTTCGCGTAAGCTAATTAATTCGCCATCAAAATTAAACACGGCGGCTGCATGAAGTCCGCCGGTTGTTGAGAAAACTTTTTGAGCTTTTCGTAGTTTTTCGGGTAAGTTACAGATAGTTTCACTTGAGATTATTTGCGTTTTTTCAATTGCGGAACATCCGCGCAAATGTAATGATTCTAAGCTGGTTTTTCCGCACACTCCGCAGGCGCTTGTGGTGTAAAAATGCCGTTCTAAAGAAGTGATTTCGGGCAATAATTCTGAGGCTAATTCGACGTTGACGATATTATAGCGGTTGTTGGGGTCCGCTTCTGGGTCTATACAATGAGTGATACGACGGATATCTTGCCGCTGGGTGATGATTCCTTCGCTGTAGAGGAAGCCGGTGGCTAGTTCAAAATCGTTTCCGGGTGTTCGCATCGTGATTGCGATAGTGCGACGTACTCCACCGGCGATGAGGCGAATTTCTAAGGGTTCCTCGGTGGTAAGATAGTCTTGGCGGGGGTGGATGTGGTTGTTTTCGACTACCCAAATAGGCGTTTTTATTTTGTTGTTAATGTTGGTGCCGGTGGTTTTTTTCATGGTAAAAAGAGGTTTATCCTTTCCCATTATTTCATGTTTGGGTGGAAAGTTAAGTTTACGATAAAGAGAGAAGGCCAGTTTCTTAACCTTTTCAGGGAGTTAAAAATTGGCTTTCTTTACGTTTGGATGCCGGCTATAAACTAAACTTCTACATATTCACAAAGCGTCAAAAGTTGCATAATTGGTTCCCCATTTAACTGCATTCCTTCTAAATGAAATTCAATTGCTTCTCGAATTGCTTGCTCGATTTCTTCTAGCGTATCACGCACTGCAATACACCCCGGTAAATCAGGTACATAAGCTGAATAATTACCTTCAGCTTTTTCGATCACCACTGCATAAAGCATTAGTTATTTTCCTCCAATTGTGCTTGTTTATAAATACTGTTCAGAGTTCCAACGCCACCCGCGCCGCCACCGGTTTTAACCGGTGTCTACTAAAATAAAACCCCCTCCGGGGTTTGAGGTTATTGGTGAGAATTGTGTTTAGTTGGTATCGGGCAAAAAATCCAATTTTTTAACCCCCTCCGGGGGTTTTCTTATTCGTGTAGACACCGGTTAAAACCGGTAGCGATGCTGGTGGCGAAAGAGGCTTAACCCCCAATTTTCTCCAACCTTACCAACGCATTATAATCAGGAATTCCCACTTGGGGAGAACGCTTATGCCGGTCTAATAAAACATTACCTTCCGGCCAATGTACCTGTAAATTACCCGGTAAAACTTCCGCCATATAAACCTTCCCGCAATATTCCCCAAACTCATTTTTTAAAATTACCGCATCCCCCTCATTTAACCCTAACTTATCCGCATCTTTCCCACACATATAAATCGCCTCCCGATAGGCGCCGGTGATGGCATCTTTCTTTTCTTGAACCATACTATTAAACTGCTTTCCGCGTCGCGTTGTCACCCGAAACATACCCACCGGCAACTCCGCCATCACCGGCAAAGAAAAAGCCGTAAAATGTGCCTTCCCATCCTCTGTCGGAAACTTCCACCCCGCACACAAATGTTCACCCCCATATTGAAACTGATCTCCTGCTTTTTTCAAATCCTGAATACCATCATAAAAGGGCACTACTTTTGCAATTTCCTCTCGCATTGCAGCCGTATTTTCAAACTGCAACTTATCCGCAATATCTGGACGAACACGACGTGCTAAATCTAACATCATCTCCCATTCTGGACGCGCTTCGCCTATTCTTCGCCCTTCAATTTCGGGACTAAAAATAATCCGTCGTTCCGTACTCGTTGAAGTCACACCACCCGGAATTTCATAACGAGTGGTAGCCGGTAATAAAACCACCGTTTCTGCCGGTTCAATTAACATCTGACTTGTCAACACAATATCACAATGCACCCGCAAAGGAACCCGCCCTAAAGCTTCTTCTACATACTCAGGATCGGGCATAACTTCCTGCCAATTTCCGCCAATAGAAAATAACACATCCAGCTTATTTTCATAGGCTTTATCAATCATTTCTGAAGCGATCATTCCCTGAGTTGCCGGCACTTCAAAGCCCCAAATTTTGCTCAATTCCTTTGCATTCTCACAATTAATAGCTTTACCGCCCGGAAACGCCGTCGCATAAGCACCCATTTCCGCACCGCCTTGCACCCCAGAATGCCCGCGAATTGGCATTAACCCGCAGCCTTCCCGCCCGATAAAGCCTTTTGTGAGAGCGAGATTTATAATACTCCTCACATTGTCTTCACCGCATTGATGTTGCGTAATTCCCATACTCCAGACAAATACAGCATTTTTTGCCTCGCCAACCATCTTGGCAAACTCCAACATTTCCTCACGGTTACTGCCAGAATTTTGTTCTAATTCTTCCCAAGTTTGACGTTCTAATTCGGCTTTCAATGCTTCAAAATTACTCGTATAATTTTGGATAAAATTTTCATCAAGCCAATTATTTGCTATCAAGTGCTTAAGTGTGCCGTTAATAAATGCCTGATCTCCCCCAACATTTACGAGGAAAAATCGCTCGGCAAATTTGGTGCCAAACAATGCACTTTCGGGAATGGAAGGAACCCAATATCTTTCCATTCCTGGTTCTTTATAGCTGTTAATAACGACGATTTTTGTACCGGCTTTTTTTGCCCAATGTAAATACTTAACTGTCACCGGCTGATTGTTGGCAACATTGGAACCAATAAATACTAATAAATCTGTGCCTATCCAATCTTTATAAGAACAAGTTGTAGCTGCAACTCCCAAGGCTGATTTTAAACCGGCTGTGCTAGGAGAGTGACAAATTCTTGCTGCATTATCTATGGAATTTGTACCCATTGCGCGTACGGCTTTTTGTACTGCATAATAGGTTTCATTAGGAATTCCGCGACTAGTGAGATAAAATCCAATTCTGTCTTCTTGGGTTTGCAGAGAAATGGCGGCCGGTACGTTGTCTCGGACGATACCAGAAAGGCAATCCTCCTGTGGTTGCTCCTCCCTCTGGGGTTGGGTGAAAATAGCCGCAGTTAAGGAGTTGCGACACCTATTTTCATTACTTTTATGAATATAATTTGCAATTAAATCTAATGCTTCATTCCAACTTATTCGACGAAAAACGGCTTCTCCTTTTTGACGAATCATAGGA
The DNA here is from genome assembly GCA_036704045.1 of Halomicronema sp. Classification (GTDB taxonomy): domain Bacteria; phylum Cyanobacteriota; class Cyanobacteriia; order Cyanobacteriales; family Oscillatoriaceae; genus Ancylothrix. The sequence goes on from DATNQM010000022.1 coordinate 324,406, forward strand.
TAGGGTAATCGTCCTAAATCTCGTAATTCTTTACTATTTTTTTGTTTTAAGGCTGATATATTTTCTAATAAGATTGTATCGAGGGCTGGCATGGTATTTAATCTTAGTAACCTCAGCCTAACATTACAAACATGGATACCATTTGTTGTCCAATCTTTCATGCCAGTTGTCCCCAAAGCGCAACCGTCACAAACTCCTTCATTTAAGATTTTCCAAGCGTAGGGAAATTCGTCAAAATTTTCAAAGATGGCGCGGAAAACTTCCCAATAATTATTAGGGTATTGTTCACCTAGTCCAAAGGGTTTCCAAGTTGCCCACAGTTCGGGTGTCCAGAATTTTTGGGGTTGTTTTAACATTTTGGTTTGGGGTAGAGTTTGGGGTTATTTTATCAGTTTTTAAGGACAAATTAATGTGTAGGGTTAGGTTTGGATGGGGATTTTTTTGTGTTTATGGCGCTGTTTATTCAGGTTATTGCTTGTCTTGCTGATTTGAGTTAGGGAATACTTTTAATGTGTGCGGGTGGCCGGTGTGTGGAAAAATGATTTTTAATAGGTATTGGAAAATTGGGTAATATTTCAAGGTTTTTCTATCATAGATATAACTTTATTAAAAATCTGAAGTAATTTCATGAAAATTTAGGTGCTTTTTTATGAAAATCTATATATCCTTCTGAACGTTTGCTGGAAAACTGACCCCTTAGAAAAGATGATTTTCGGCTGGTTTAGGTTTTAATGCCGGCATTACAAACTTTAAACAAAAATAAGCTATTTTCCGGCACCTTAAGCTACGCTATAAAGTCGCAAGTTATGATAGAAAACTGAACTAATGAGGAGTTTAATATGGCTAACCTAGAATTAACCACCGAAATTGTCGGTTTAATTAATTTACAGCGCAGTCGTGCCGGTCTGTTGCCTTTAAGTATCGATACCCAACTTGGTAATGCAGCGCAACTACAAAGCACTGATATGGCGCTGAATGACTTTTTTGCTCAGAATGGCTCGAACGGTTCTACACCGGCCAGTAGAATTACAAGTGTTGGCTACAATTTTACCACTTACGCACAAAATATTGCTGCCGGTCAAACCACCCCACAAGAAGTTGTAAATTATTGGTTTAGTAATGCGGAAGGTACGAATTTACTTAAATCTGATGTTGATAATATTGGTGTAGGATTTTATTTACTTCCCAACGATACCGGCAATTTTAATCGTAGTTATTATTGGACAGTTGTAGTTGCAAAACGTGCTGTTTCTGACACCGGCACTGTTATTCCTGGCAACCTTGAAGACCCCAATTCTCTAACAGGTACGGAAGGCGCTAATACCATTGTTGGCGGACAATTAAATGATACCTTGGTAGGCAATACAGTTAATGATTATATCCTTGCTTTGCCAGGAGATGATTTTATTGATGGTCAACCGGGAGATGATACTTTAGGTGGCAACCAAGGCAATGATGTTATTTTTGGAGATTTAGGAAATGATCTTATTTTAGGTGGTCAAGATAACGATGTTTTAAATGGCGAAAGAGGCAATGATTCGATTTATGGTAGTAACGGAAATGATACGACTTTTGGAGGGTTAGATAATGATTTTATTGATGGTGGCGATGGCGATGACCGACTAGAAGGTGATTTAGGTTTAGATACAATTTTAGGTCAAGCTGGAAATGATTATTTAGCCGGTGGACAAGATAACGATTATCTCGATGGTGGGGAGGGAAATAATGTTTTGTCAGGCGATAGTGGTGATGATTTTTTGCTTACTAAAAGCGGTGATGATAACTTGCTTGGCGGTAGCGGAAATGATTATATGGATGCAGGAGAAGGCGGTGTAAATTATTTACAAGGAGATGATGGAAACGATACGCTTTTAGCCGGTGCCGGTGCGGATACAATGATGGGAGGAAGTGGGGATGATTATGCAATTGCCGGCGGGGGAAATGATTCTTTGGATGGTTCGGCTGGCAGTGATACTTTGTTTGGAAATCTTGGAATTGATACAATTTTAGGTGGTGGAGAAGATGACTTTTTGTTTGGCGGAAAAGATGGTGATTTAATTAATGGTGGTGTTGGAAATGACCTTTTTAATGGCAATGTTGGCAATGATACTTTGTTTGGTGCCGATGGAAATGATCAAGGTTTTGGTGGGCAAGATGCCGATCTTTTGTTTGGTGAATTAGGCGATGATACTTTAAGTGCCGGTCAAGGAAATGATACGGTTATTGGTGGTTCAAATAAGGATAATTTGTATGGGGGAGATGGCAATGATTTGATTTATGGCAATTATATTGATGATACAATTGTTGCCAGTTTAAGTAATGATTCTGTTGCCGGAGTTGGCGGTGGTGATACTCTTTATGGCAACTTAGGAGATGATACTTTGCGGGGTGGTTCTTCGGGGGATGCTTTTTATGGTGGTCAGGGCAATGATAGTATTTTTGGAGAATCGGGAAATGATACAATTTTTGGCGATTTAGGAAATGATACTATTATTGGTGGTGATGGAAGTGATACTATTGCCCTACAAGTTGGCGGTGTAGATCGAGTGGAAGATTTCTTGAGGGGGTCTGACTTTTTCTATTTAGGAACTTTGACCTTTGAAAATTTAGTTTTCCAACAAGGCAATGAAGGGGCTTCCGAAATTTATGTGAAAATTCCCATTGAAACTACTCTTTCTGGTGGTGGAAAAAATAACCAACCTGCGGAACCTCAGTTTAGAAATGAACTATTAGCAACAGTGGTAGGTGTACAAGCCGAAAACTTCGGTGAAAGTGACTTTATTACCACTTTTGCTGATACTATGGCCGGTTCAACAGCGCCAGCCTAAAACGACTTATCGAGAGTCTTTTAACAGCCTTTGAGTTGGGTTAAACCAAAGTGCAACCCAATTTACTTTTGTACTTTTCCTTAGTTTTTAAAAACTTAGAAACAAGAAAAAGCCCGGTTTTATTAACAAAACCGGGCTTTAAAATTAGGCTTTACGACGTTCTTTTTTCTCTTTCATTTGACGCCGACGATCTGTCCATTCCGCAGCAGTTAAATAAGCAACTCCGCCGGTGACGATCATCATTAAACCTAAAGCTAAATAAACCAAAACAGAAAAAGCAGTAGTCTCCATAGTGTTTGTAAGTTGTTGATTGTTTGCCGGTGAAAGTTAGAGTAGTTATTGTTTATTTGTGGAGGCTAATGTTTTGCCCACTCTTCACAATTATATTAAAAATTTACCCTATTATCTCACCAGCTTTTTGAGAGGGGTTTTTGATCGGAAAGCTTAGCCCCTCTGCTTTTGGATAGTATGCGGTTACTGTTCAACCTACACCGGCGGTATTTCTTCCAAAATTTTAAAGCGGACGTGATTAATTGCTAGTTCGCCAATAGACACATTTTCTTTATCCACCGGCGCCCCATCTACAGATAAACTAGCAAACTTTAAGCCTTTGCCAATTTCAATATGATACCAGGATAAACCCATAAAAAATCGCAAAGGATAAGGCCCTCCTTCTTGAATATCATCAGGGTTTGATTCCATTGGTATCCAACCAAAATCAGGCAAATAAAATTCTATCCAAACATGATTATAATCGGGCATTAATGGCACAAAAAATCTATCCGCATAGGGAGGACATTTATATCTACCAATTGTCCGACAGGCAATGCCATTTAAACGCATTAAAGCTAGTAAAATTCCCACATATTCTCCACAGGAACCCACCCCTCTTTCTAAAGCAACATCGGGGGTATCTATGTGAGGTTTAATGCCATAGGAAAGCCGGTCATAGACGTAATCTCGAATACTTAAAACTTTCCGCAACAAATTAGTTTCTTTTTTGATTGCTTCGACGCTGGCGCGGCGCACAGTTTCGGTATCCATTGCTAAATTATCATTATCTACCAAATACCGATTAAAATTAGAAGGTAAAGAGGGAGAATTTTCGACATCGCGGGGGGTCAGATTATATTTAATACTATGAACTTCTAACAATGCTTTCCAACCAAATAAACGCGCTTCCTTTGCTTTCAAGTTTTTAAACTTAAAGACTGCAATTTTTTCGCCATCGTGTATTTCTTCAGTAAAAGGCATCCCCACCGGTTCAATATACTTAACTTTTTGTCGCAAAGTATTAGAAGGAAGGGCGATCCGCCATTCTAAATTTTCGAGGTCAACTTCTTCGAGGGGCGATAGTTCTTCCACATAGGATACTTCAATTAAATATCCATTGGAAAGAGCAACTTTATTGATTTTGTCGTAATGACAATAAAGGGGGTGAATAAATGTGCGGTCGCGGAAAGTAAGCTGGTGAGGATCAGGGGAATTTGGATCATCTCGGATATAAGCTTCTTCTCCAGCATAGGCTACATAAAGTAGATTTTCATGCTTTTGGTGGTTAGGATAAAATGCGAGGCCGGTGGGCGAAACAAAGGGTGTTAAAACGCTGAAAATAATTTCACCAGTGGCGCGATCCATACAGTAAACTGTTTGCTCTGTTTCGTCACTTACCCACAACTCTTCTCCTCGAACTGTGATGTTTTCTTTTCCAATTCCAGGGGCGTAAAATTTTGTGATTTGGTTGCCGTTTTTAGCGTTAAAAATGAAGATATAACCTGCTCTTTGACAGGTAACATAAACGGTAGATTCCCATATTGCTATCCCATCTGCACGGTAGGGTAAATTAGCAAAAAATTGAGGTTTTAAGTCCGATAATTTAGCAAAAAATACTTGTTCATCGCGGGTGTACCAAAGGGTATCTTCCCAGATAGCAATGCCGGTGACATCGGTAAAATTTGCGGCATCATAGGGGTTTAAAATTGTTGTGTTTTCGTTGGTTATATCAATTTCTAAGAGATAGCCACGAACCGAGTCGATAGCAATTAAATTATCTCCATAAAAAGCGATGCCTTGGAGTGCATAGGCGCCATAGGGTCTAATAGTGCCAAAAGGAGGGTTTTGTTTCGATGAAAAATAAGCCATTTGAACCTGATGGATGAGGGTTAAAAATAAGTCATGGAATAAAACAGCGTTATTTTTGGTTTTGGTTCATAAACATGAACTTTTCCTGCTTATTTTAGTTGAACCGTCTAAAAGGTCGGGTTAACAACTCTCTAGTTATAATAGCTTCTTTGCCAATATGTGGAGTGGCGGTTGTTACTGACATTGTTTCACTTAAGGCTTTAAAATTTTTTAGTGGTTTTGCAACGATAAGATTGTCAATAAGTAAAAATTATTGCATATCTGCGGGACAACTTTTGCCGGTTGCAGACAGTTTGCTTAGTCGGGGTGAGGGTGTGGACGGTGTGCAAGCTAAAAATTTGGACTTGACCGTTCGGGAAACCGAGCTACTATTGAGGTAGTTTATTGCAATGGTTCGGTAAAATCATTTTCTGGAATGCCGCGACTTTTCCAAATTATTACGATTCCGCTAAAGGCTGGTATTTAATTATGGCTAGGACGAAATCTCTTTTGCAATTTATTCCTGTGTCGTTGGCCGTTTGTGTTGGAGTGAGTGTCAGCACAGGTTTTTCAACGGTCGTGGTGGCACAACAATCTTCTTTAATTAGTCAACAATTTGGGGGTAGTTGGAGTGCTTTTAATCCTCCAAACCGAGGGCTACCGGGGGGTCGGCAAGAAGGTGGTGGGGTTCGTGGGCCTTGCCCGAATGGTTCTGAAGATATGACAGCCCTTAGTCCTCAAAGTGATGCGGGGTTAACTTCTTCTGGACAGCCTTCTTTTTATTTGTATGTGCCGAAAGAAATTTCTTTGCCGATGGAGTTTAGTATCTCGGAATATCCCGATGAAAATAATCCTAAAGCTGAGGAAAAGGAAGTTTATAAAACTAATTTTAATCTAACAGGCAAGGCCGGTATTATTAAGGTAAGTTTACCGGAAAAAATGGCTGGTTTGGAAGTAGGAAAAAGTTATTATTGGTCGTTTTCTTTGGTTTGTAAACCAAATGCAAAAGAAGCTAGTGTTATTAGGGGTGGATGGGTTCAACGACAAAATTTAAGGAGTTCTGTCTTACAAGAGATCCAAGCTGCGGCTAAAAATAGTCCTGAAAAGTTACCGGGATTATTTGAGCGGGAGGGAATGTGGTATGATGCTCTTGCTACTATTGCAGAATTACGAAGCAAGAACCCCGGCAAAACTGATATTGAAAAAGAGTGGGAAAGACTCCTCAATACTGTGGAACTTGGTAATTTGGTGAACGAAGAGTTTATTAATTATACGGCATCTAATTAATTGGGAAAAAATAGAAATTTAATTCCTGATTAAGTTAGGGATAGGGTCAAAATAAGTAGTTGAGTTTTTGGGGTGCGTTGTTTAACGCACCCTGATGTTTGTAAGGAGGCAATTTTTGGAGTTTAAAATTTTATAACAAACTGAGATTTTTTCGGATATTTATGAAATAATTTTTTTAAAAAAAAGGGGAATAAATTTAAATGCAGTGGCGTTCAAAACTTGGGATTTTTGGTTGTGTTATGTCAGTAAATAGTGGAGTTTTTATAACTGACATTGGTGTTAAGGCGGCGGTGGTAAATACGGAGGGTGAAAATTATAAGTTGCTAATAACTACCTCAAAAATAGGTAATTTTCAGGAAAATATTAATCAAAAATTAGGAGAAAATTTAAGTAATAAAAGTGATTATATTGCTCAACAAACGCCACCGGCCCCACCTATAAATCCTAACCCAGATCCAAACCGAGACCGCTTCCCACAACCGCTTCCTGAACCTTCTCAACCTTCTGAACCTCAACCGCCCCTAGAAACACCACCGCCGGTATTAACGCCACCTTCAGGGGATGTACAGCGGGTGGAAATTAAAAAAATTGAAGTGATTGGTAGTAGTATTTTTGGACAGAAAGAATTAGATCCGATTACGGGGGCGGTGGAAGGTAGGGCGTTGACGCTTGATGAATTACGAAAGGTTGCTGATGCTATTACTCAACTTTATTTAGAACAAGGTTATATTACGTCTCGTGCTGTTTTGGATGCACAAACTATCACTAATGGGGTAGTAAAAATTCGGGTTATTGAAGGTAGTTTAGCGCGGATAGATGTGGAGGGAACGCAACGTTTAAATCCTAATTATATCCGTTCGCGTTTGATGTTGGGGGCTGATAGTCCTCTGTCAACGGCGGCTTTAGAAAATCAGTTGCGGCTATTAAGAATTGATCCGCTTTTTGAAAATGTGGAAGCAAGTTTGCGGGCCGGTGAAAATGTCGGGGAAAGTATTTTAACGGTGCGGGTGACGGAGGCTAAGGCACTGGTTGCAAATTTTGGTGTTGATAATTATTCGCCCCCTTCTGTGGGTTCAGAACGAATGGGGGCGAGTTTGCTTTATAGGAATGTTACGGGCATTGGTGATGAGGCTTCGGTTTCTTATTATCGGGCTTTTGGGGAGTCGAATGTTTATGATTTTAGTTATCGGGTGCCGGTTAATGCTATGAATGGCACGCTACAGTTTCGGGTTGCACCAAATAATAATGCTGTAGTTCAAGAGGAGTTTCGAGAGTTTGATATTCAAGGTAATTCTGAACTTTATGAAATAAGTTATCGTCAACCTTTGGTGCGTTCGCCGATAGAAGAATTTGCTTTGTCTGTGGGGTTTAGTCATCAGAAAAGTCAGACTTTTTTACTCGGTGAAGGGTTTCCTTTTGGTAGTGGGCCCGATGAGGATGGAGTTACGCGAACAAGTATTTTTAAGTTTGGTCAAGATTATCTACGTCGAGATATTTCTGGGGCTTGGGCGTTGCGTTCTCAATTTAATTTTGGGGCTGGTTTGTTAAATGCTACTTTAAATGATGAGCCGGTGCCTGATAGTCGTTTTATAAGTTGGACTGGGCAACTACAAAGGGTGCAGCGTTTAAATGAAAATAATTTGTTAATTTTGCAAGGAGATATTCAGCTTTCTCGTGATAGTTTGTTGCCGTCTCAACAGTTTGTAATTGGTGGTGGTTTGTCGGTGCGAGGCTATCGACAAAATGTTCGTTCTGGAGATATTGGGTTTCGTTTGTCGGCGGAAAATCGCATTACAATACAGCGAGATGAAACCAGTGGAGCACCGATTTTACAAATTGCGCCTTTTGTGGATTTAGGTGCGATCAAAAATGTGGGTGGTAATCCTAATACTTTGCCTTCGCAAAAGTTTATTGCGGGGGCTGGCATGGGGGTGCTGTGGGAGGTATTTCCGGGGATGTTTGTGCGGCTTGATTATGCTTTACCTTTGGTTGATTTAGATGATCGGGGAAATAATGCTCAGGATAATGGGTTTTATTTTAGTGTGAATTATTCTCCCTAAAGATGGAAGTTAAAAGGGGGCCGGTAATGAGAATATGGAGGTAGTTTTGGTTAAGCTAAAAAAGCCGGTTTTTTCAAAAATCGGTTTTTGAAAACTGTTTTTTTATGGAAAAATAGGGAAATTTTTATGAAAAGTGTTTCTGGAGGTTTTAATGGGGAAATTATGCGTCGATGGGTTAATCTTTTAGCGATTTTGACTGCTTTTTTAATGAATGTTTATGCGAATATTGCTCCTCCTAATGGGGTGACGATTGGGCAAATTGCTAATACGACTTTTAGGGATGTTTTGTTTATTCCTGCGAATTATGCTTTTTCTATTTGGGGTTTAATTTATTTGGGTTTGATTGCTTTTGGGGTGTATCAAGTTTTGCCAGCACAACAAAATAATTCTCTGTTGTTTCGTGGTGGTTATTTAATTGCTATTGCGAGTGTTGCTCAAATTGCTTGGGTATTTTTGTTTCAGTATGGTTTTTTTACGCTTTCTGTGCCGGCAATGTTGGTGATTTTGGGGTGTTTGATTGGGCTTTATAAAACACTTAAAATTGGTAAGGAACGAGTGGGAAATAAACAGAAATGGTTGGTTTATAATCCTATTAGTATTTATTTAGGTTGGATTAGTGTTGCTACGATTGTAAATGTGGCTTCGGCGCTTTATGCAGCGGGATGGAATGGTTGGGGAATTGCGCCGCAAGTTTGGACTATTATTATGTTGGTTGTGGCGACTATTTTGGGCGGTTTTGTGACTTTTAAGCGCAAGGATATTGTATTTAATTTGGTGTTTGTTTGGGCTTTTGTTGGCATTGCGGTTCGTCAAATGGCAATGATGCCGGTGGCGCTGACTGCGGTGGGTTTGGCGGTGGTTTTGGTGTTGTTGGGTTTGTGGTGTTGTTTTGGCAATAAAAAATAGGGAAACCTGCCTCTATAATATTGTCAGATTTCCACAATTTTTAATTAGCATTTTGGCATTACCAAGGACTACCAATTAGCGTAAAAGCTGACCAAAAAAAAGGATGACTAAAATCGAGATTTTCTAGCTGATTTAATTCTGGAGGTAATGTAACTGAATTAGGCAAGCCTGGAATCAATAACCGGCCATTTTCGATACGAATATTACCTCTAATTAAATTTAATTGTGCTTGACGTAGTGCTTCAGATTTGATGGAATTTTGATTGAGTTGATGATAAAATTCAAGCATGAGTGCTAAGGTGCCGGCATCAGAAACATACCATAGGCTTGCTAATGCACTATTAACGCCACTTTGCACTGCTAAACCGGCAAAACCCAATTCGGCTTTTTCGTCTCCCAAGGCGGTACGACAAGCGCTTAATACTAATAAATTTACCGACGGACTATTTAACTGTAATTGCCGCAAACGATCTAAACTAAGTTGGGTATCCCAAAGTTGAATATAGGAGTTTTTGGGTTCTCCGGGTTCAAATTCTCCATGAGTTGCTAAGTGAATAATGCCATAATTGCCGGTTTCATGTTGACTATCTAAGTTTTCTAAGGTGAAGTTTTCATTAATAAATTCTTTGCCGTTTCGCAGTTGATTGGCAATAGTTGATAATTCTACGGGTACTGCCGGCAACTGGGATAAGTTTTGAAATTTTGATGCCCCCATTGCTAAAACTGGGCTTGATTTGATATCAGTAATTCGGGTATTTGTTAAGTTTAAACTAGGTACTAAACTTAGACGATACTTCTCTATTAAAAATTGTTGATTATCGTGGAGTGCGGCAACCGGCAAAGAACGCAATTTACCATCCATTGATAGTAATAATGTGTCAATTTGTTGGCTTTGTAATGCCGGTTCAAGGGGTGCCATTAACCAGCGATAAAGTTGTTGGCTGCTGGGTAAATAATTCTGGGTTTTTAGTTGCAGTTGGTTAGAAATTTGAGTGCGAAAGTTGTCTGCGGCTTGAAAAAGGGCTTTTTGATTGGCTTCGGGCACGCTTTGATGATAAACGTTACCGTTAAAAGTTACAGCAATTAATTCTAATTGTTTGGTTCCAACAAACGAGTAAATAATTGCTGGTTTTGTGCCGGTTTGTGCTGCTAATTCTCGTAGTTTATCGCGAACTCCGTTGATAGTTTCGACATTAAAGCTTTGTTCAAATAAGCGATTAAAATGTTGTTCAAATTCTTGGCGACGTAGTTTTTCAAGTAATAAAACTGCGTCTTCTGGTTGATTTTGCTCAAGTAAGTTTTCAATTTCCAAACGTAGTACACTTGTTCGTAGAATTGAATTTTCTTCAAAATTGCGTCTCCCGCTAATTAAAAAGTTATCAAGGTTTGATAAATCGATATTTTTATAAAGAGGAATCGGGTTTCCTTCAAAGTCTATTTTAAATTGATTAGCTATATTTAAAACGTTATTTAATGGATTTGTTGTGGGGGAGGGTGAGGGAGGTGGAGTCACTTCTGGTTCTGGTTGTGGGGGGGTGGCGGTAATAATTGCAATATTGCCTTGGTTATAAGTTTCATTAAAAATTTGTATCGGTAGGATGGTATTTTGAGGGCTGGTTGTTATTGCTGCTATAGTTCCATTTTGGGCATTTAAACCAATAGAAAAAGGCGCTATAGGAGTGCAATTAATTTCCCCACATCCGCCGTTATGACGGATTGTAATTGTTCCTTGATTTGTAGTTCCTGCGGCAGAAATACTGGCAGAAATGTTATTTTTATCTTGAAATGTTCCACCGGCACGAAATAAGTCGCTGGTGCCAATTACAATGTTTCCACCAATGTTGCCTTGGGCGTTTATTGTATCAACAAAAATCTGAGAATTGGCGCTAATAGTAATATTTCCGCCGCTGGAGTTTAGGTTTTCTAAATTTTGATCAATGCTGCTAACATTTAGGTTGCCAAGGGTTGCACTGGTTGCTGAAACAATATTAATTTGTCCTCCATTAATGCCGGTGGCTGAAATATTGCCGGTGGTGACTTCGCCGCTAATACTTTGTAGAGAAATGTTACCACCGTTGTTGTTTTGAGAATTGGCGTTTATCTCCCTAGTAGTGACTTTTCCTGGGGCAATTATTGTAATATTTCCGGCGTTACTGGTGGCTGAAGATGTGTTAATAATACCTCCTGTGGTATCAATTTCATTGGTTGCAGTTAGGTTGATATTTTCACCTTCAGCAGTTAAGTTGTTTGTTTGAATATTTAAGCCGCTATTAAAGACAATAGAATTGCCGGTTATGGGTTCTTTTTTTGTATCTATATTGCCGACAACTGTTGTTAAGTTAATATCGCCGTTTTCACTAATAAGTGAACCTGTAGTGAGGGTATTTTGAGATTGGATAGTGATATTATTTCCGTTGATTGTACCGGCAGTTGTGTCAATTGAACCGTTGTTACTGGTTAAAACAATTTCTCCGTTATTGCTAGATATTGAGGCGGTGTTTAAATTATTTTCAGATGTTAGAGAAATGCTGCCAGTTTCGGTGGTAAGGGTTCCTGTGGTGGTGTCTATGCTGTTGGCAGTTAAAGTTATATTGCCGGTGTTTGTTAAGAGGTTGCCGGTAATTAAATTTTGAGGTGTTTCAATAGTTATGTCGCCTCCACCGGCAATATTGGTAGTGTTTAAAATACCGTCTTTTGTATCAATAGAACCAGCACTACTACTGAGATTTAAATTGCCACCATTTGTGAAAATATCTGCTGTGGTAATATTGTTTTGGGCGCTGACTAAAACATCACCGCCACCACTGTTTAAACTGCCGGCAATTTCCAAGGTACTATTAGCACTATTGAGGTTAATTTGGCCGCCTTTGCTATCAATTGAAGCGGCAGTAATGGGCCCTTTTGCAGAAAAAATAACCGGCCCACCAGGGTTTTCTGGATTGTCTGGATTATTGATGATAATATTGTTAACAGTAATGCCGGTTGTAATCGGTTGTTCTGTTAAAGTAAAGTTTGATTCAGTGGAAATTGCTGCATTATTTGGAGTGAAGTTTTCGACATCTGAACGTAAAATTAAAGACGGTTGAGTGGTTAAAATTTCTATGTCTGGATCATCAGATAAATTAGCAATAGTTGTATCAGGTGCAGTGATGGTAATATCGCCGCCGGTGATGCTTCCTTTGGCTTCAATTTTAAGAGATACTCCCCTATAGTCGCCAAAAATAACATCGCCATTGGCGCGAATAATTGGGTCATATAAACTTACAAATTGGCCGCTATTTCCTGATAAATTTAATATCGAAAAATTGCCTCCTGCCGCAAAATGTGAATCCCCGGAAATTGCGCCATCACTCACTAATGTGAGATTTCTTCCACTTTGAAACGGTATCCCCGGATGATTAAGCGCCAGAATATCTATACTTTTGTTTCCCTGTATCAATAAGTCTCCTCCCGCCTGAATGCTGAGGGGAGATGTGGTGCTGTCTCTAATTGTCACGGTATCAGAGGCTTTGAGACTGAGGTTGCCGGTGGTATGGAATTGTAGAGAGGAAGTAAGGGCCGGTGCTAATGTGAGATTTGAATTAGATAATAACTGGGCATTTTGTGCTAAAAAGTTTTGTGTGAAAATATCACCAGGCTGAACAAAAATATCAGAATTTGTTAATTGAATGCTGCCATCGGAGTTGATTTTGAATTGGTTTGCTTGTAAAAGATTGCCGCCGGTAAGCAGTTGTGGTAGTGATTGGGGATGGGGAATTGAGGATGAGGAATTAGGGATAGAAGAAGGATTTAATTCTAAGCTTAAAAGATGTCCTGGTTGAGAAATTTTGAGAGTATTTTGACCGGCAACTGTGGCGATGATAAGATTACCTTCACTTGCATTTATAGTGCCGGTACTTAATACAGTTCCCCCCAATAAATTTAAATTATTTCCTGGTTGAATTGTTAAGTTTCCTAAGTTGACAATTGGGGCCGGTTGTGATAATGCAAAATAAAAACTATTTGGGGTGTTAGTTAGGGTGTTGTAGTTATTTCTACCGGTAGAATTAAACCAACCATTATTAAAGCCTATAGCAGTGGCTGTGGTGGCTGTAAAATCTGCCGGGATATTCAAAAAAGCACCATTTCCAAAAACAATTCCCGCAGGATTCATCAGGAACAAATTACTATTTCCACCAGTCAACTTAATGACTCCATTTATATAGGAAACATCGCCCCCATTGACGCGGGTTAAAATATTATGAATAGAAGGATTTGAAACAAAGTTTACTACATTTCCGTAATTCACATTAAATCTTGTGAAGCTGTGAAAAAGATTACGACCATCTGCCGATAACTGACCGCCAATAATGTTAAATTGGTTGCCAGAATCGTTGATGGAAGTGCCGGTGCCGTCAGGTGCAGGGGTTAAAGGTTGAGCTTGTGCTATAGAGGCAAAAAACAAACCTAAAAATTGTAAATTTGCCCATTTTTTTGCATTATTCATTCCTATTTTTCCCCTTTATTGGACGCGATTTTTTTCCCACTGGCATGATTAGGTCGGCATAGCCCAGCATACACAATTCTACCCAAAAAACAAAAAATTATGTCAATCATTATCGGCACCGAAAATTTTGATTCTCTCCTTGGAAGCATAGAAAGAGATGTTTTTTATGGCAAAGAGGGTGACGACACCATCACCGGCGATAGTGGAGATGATATTATCTACGGCGACGGTGGATCTGACTTAATTTTTGGTGGATTAGATAGTGATATTTTGCTAGGAAATAGCGGCGATGACAGTCTTGAAGGTGGCAAAGGAAATGATGTTTTATATGGAGATATAGGTAATGATTACTTGCGGGGAGGTTTAGATAATGACCGAATTTTTGGCGGTAGTGGAAAAGACACATTAATTACAGATAGCGGGGTTGATATACTCAGCGGTGGTGCAGACGAAGATACATTTATTTTTGGCAAAAATAGTGGTGGTTTCACCATTGCAGAAGCCGCTATTATTACTGATTTTAACTTTGGTATTGATTTGCTTTCTTTGACTGATGGTTTAACTTTTGAAGACCTAAAAATTTATCAAGGAACAGAAAAAAATAGCGCTGATACCATTATTTCTTTATTCCAAGAAGACGGCAAAGAGCAATTTTTAGTTATCTTACAAAATGTAGATAGTCGTTTATTAGTTACTCCCTCTCCTTCCCCAATTTTTACTGCTACACCAACACCAACACCAACACCAATACCAACACCAAACCCCACACCAATACCAACACCTACGCCAGGAATTTTAGAATTTACAAATGCAAATTTTAGTGTCAATGAAGACGGCACAGCAGTAATACAAGTGCAAGTAAAACGCACCGGCGGGAGTAATGGAAATGTCGGCGCAAGCCTAATTTTAAATAATGGCACTGCCACCTCTCCCCAAGATTACAATAATACTCCCATAAACATCACCTTTGCTAATGGTGACAGCACCACCAAAAGCATTAATATTCCAGTTATAAACAACACTATTTTAGGTGGAGATAAAACTGTTAACTTAAGCCTTCAAAATCCTATTGGTGGCGCAACAATTGGCACCCAAAGCACCGCAACACTCACTATTTTAGACGACGAAATACCCAACCCCGGCACCATCCAATTCAGCGCCGGCAACTTCAGCATCAATGAAAATGGTACTCCCATTATTCCTATAACTGTCACACGCGGTAGCGGTACAAATGGCGTAGTTAGTGCAACTATTCAACTCAGCGATGCGAGTGCTACTTCTCCTGATGATTATGACAACTCTCCTATTACAATTAACTTTGCAAATGGAGATAATACCCCAAAAACTATTACCATTCCAATTGTTGATGATTTGGTGGGAGAAGAAGATGAAATTGTCAATGTATCTTTAATAAATATTGCCGGTGGCGCAACTCTTGGAAATCAAAACACAGCCAGCTTAACGATTGTAGATAACGAAGCAGGAGAAATAGAATTCATTACTAATAGTAGCAGTGAATTGGAAGGAAACCCAGGCATTCCTAACACCCTGACAACAAAAATTCGGCGGATAAATGGTAGTAAAGGTGAAGTTACAGCCCAAGTAATTATTGATAGCACTCCGGGTACTGCCAACAGTGATGACTTCAGTAATAATTTGCCGATAACTGTCACCTTTGCTGATGGGGATACAGCAGAAAAAGAAATCATTATTCCCCTTATTGGAGATACCGAACTAGAAGCAGATGAAACCATTAATTTAAGACTTGTCAATGCCGGTGGTGGGGCAACATTAGGAAGCTTGCAAAATACAACTTTAACTCTTTTAAATGATGATGTAGATACCACCCCTCCCTCTGCAATTATTGGCGGTACTAATATTACTCAGGGGGGCGGAACAACTTACCAATTTAGAGTTCAATATTTTGATAATGTTGATGTCAACCTCAGCAGCATTGATAGCAACGATATTATCGTTACCAGCCCTAACAATACCAATCTACCTGTCACCCTAATAAGTGTCACTGCGGCAACAGAAACAACCCCCGTAACAGCAATCTATGAAATAGCCGCCCCTGGTGGAACTTGGGATTTAGCAGATAACGGCAATTACACAATACAATTGCAAGCAAATCAAGTCACTGATACTAACAACAACTCAGCCATTTCTACACAGCAAATTTTCAATGTTAATGCACCCTTGCCGGCAAACCCAAACGTAACTATAGCTGTTTCTCCTGCCTCCGTTGCCGAAAACAGCAATACCCCTCTTGTGTACACCTTCACCCGTACCGACAGCCTCAACACTCCCCTCAGTAGCCCCCTCACCATTAACTACACCCTGAGTGGAACTGCTCTCACAACCGATAATGATTTTCCAGCCCCCGTTGGTACTTTCACCTTTGCTGCCAACAGCGCCACCGGCACTGTCAGTATCACTCCCACCGCTGATTACAGAATAGAACCAGACGAAACTGTAATTCTCACACTTGACAACGGCTTAACTTATACAAACGGCACCCCCAATAGCGCCACCGGCACCATTCAAAATGATGATCGCGTAGACGTCACAACCCTTGCCGACAATGGCGACAACAACGCACCCTTGCCCGGATCATTGCGAGAAGCCATGATCATCGCCAACAACACCCCAGGCGCAGAAACTATCACTTTTACAAACCTCACCGGCCAACTCACATTACTTTCTTCCCTGCCAGAAATTACTGATACTCTCACAATAGCCGCTTACAGTCCCCAACAATTAAGTATTATTCCAGAACAAATATATAGCCAACAGTTCAACAGATCTTTTGGGACATTCGGGCGAATTTTTACTGTCAATAACGGCATTACAGCTACCTTCAAAAACCTCACGATCACTGGAGGATACGATTTATACGGCACCGGCAGCGGCATTTTTAACAACGGTGGAACAGTCAATCTTATTAACTCAGCAGTTACAAATAATGTCGGTAACTTTGGGGCAGGTATTTACAACAACAGCGGCACATTAAACATCACCAATAGCACTTTGGATGCAAACAAATCAGAATTTTTAGGTGCCGGTGGAGGAATTTATAACAATGGCGGTAATGTGTCAATTAACAACAGCACAATTTCAAATAACTCTGCCGAAAATGCTGGAGGTATTTATAACGAATTAGGCAGCACTCTCAGCATCAGAAATAGCACAATTTCTGGAAACAGAGCAATCTTCAGCACCGCAGAAACACCAAACCGAGGCGGCGGCATACTGAACTATGCAACATTAAATATTACCAACAGCACGATCACAAATAATTTTGCCGTCGGTGCTCCAGACACAATCAACAGTGGACGAGGCGCAGGAATTTTTAACACCGGCACAGCCTCATTAAGAAATACAATTATTGGCCCAAATCCAGGTAATAGCGGCCTAGAAGGAACTTTTACATCCCAAGGATATAACCTCATTGGTAATCAAAGTGCAGCCACAATCACCCCCACCATTGGCGATCAAATAGGGACATCAAGCAATCCTATCGATACCAAACTCGGCCCCCTACAAAGCAATGGTGGCCCCACATTAACCCACGCATTACTATCAGGAAGTCCTGCAATAAATACCGGTAATCCAAATCTTACTACCCCTGATCAAAATAAAATTCCGAGAAACGGTACTCCCGATATTGGTGCATCAGAAAATAATCCTGATCTAAGCTTAGGAACTTCTGGAAATGATAGCCTTACAGGTACTAGAACTTTCTCAATAGTTAATGGTTTCTATACTTTATCTCCTGATCCAGATATATTTTTAGCCGGCTTTGGAAACGACACCTTAACAGGATCAGGAAATAACGACACATTTATGTACACTCGTCCTAACGAAGGAACAGATATTATTACCGACTTTAACAGTGGTGACAAAATACAAATTACATCCAGCAATTTTAATAACATAAATAACCTTGTTTCTTTCTTCTCAAATCACCCTTTTACAGCCATAACTATTACATCCGTAGCAGACAATATTAGCACTCATGAACTGATAATAATTAATATCCCCGGAATTAACACCGGCATCTTAGCCAACCAAACTTTAGCCACTCAAACCGGCAGCACAACAGCTGGTTATTTAGGCAATGGTGGCGCAGCATTTTATGTATATACAAATAGTGTCGGAGAGAAAATATTAGGTTATGACCCCGACATTGATAATATTGCCGGTGGAGTATATGATTTAGTTAATCTTAAAACCTACACGCCGGTGGCCAGTGATTTTACTTTTGTATAAAGAGAAATTAAAACTACTCTAATTTCGTGCCCGGTTAAAACCCACCTCGACAAGAATAAATCCCCCTTCAGGGTTAAGTTTTCGCGGCGGGTTAAAACTACATAAAAAAACCCCTCCGGGGTTAAGATAAATCTTATTTAGTCCGTAGGACTTTATTCCTGTAAATAACGTTTTAACGGCCCAAAAATTCAATTTTACTGTAAAACATCATGGCAAACTTGCAACTACATTTCAACGGCAATTTCCCCCTCAAAAAAGAAGAAATACGCCGCATCCTTCAAGTAGCAAACGAAGAAAAAGGCTTAAAAGATAACCTCGAAAACTTAATGCAAAAAACCGGCCTTGGAAACGCCAAAGTTGGAAAAATTAAAAGCTGGGCCGGTCGCGCCGGCTTAATCAAAGATTACCACCTCAGCGAAGAAGGCAAAATTGTTTTAAGCCTTGATTCTTATTTAGAAAACCCCATCACCGACTGGCTAATGCACTTTTATTTAAGCTTTGGAGACAAAGGACTAAAACAACCCCCAGAAAACCTCGCCGAATGGGGTGGCTGGCCTTACTTTGTTCACGTTTTTTTACCCCAAAACCCTCAATTTACCATTCAACAATTTGTTAATAATACCGATGCAATTTTTGAAGAAAAAGCCGAAGTAATTGCAGATAGACTGAAATATATTCTGCGAACCTATACAGAAAAAACTGCCCTTATGGGCTGTAATTTCATTCAAAATTTTGACAAAAATACATATCAAACTGGCCCAGTAAACCTCCCCAATGCTTACCTCCTTGGTTATTTTTTAGCAAAACTTTGGGAAAGAGACTTTCAAACTTCCACCTCAGTTTTAACAGAAACAATTTTGCAACAAAAAATGGGATTAAGCACAATATTAGGAATAGAAACAGAAGCCTTAAAAGAACAATTAAATACCCTCGAAGCTTACGGAATAATTGAACAACGGCGGACAGTACCCCCCTATCAAATTGTACGCCGGTGGGATGACCCCCTCACACTTTTAGAAAAAGCCTATGCAAACCATCAATAACCTTCAACTTCCCCCCGCAAAACCCAGCGACCGGCCCCACATTTTGCTCATCGAAAATGTTGATGAGACACACTTACAACACATTTCGTTTTATAATAATGCAAAGCGAATTAACTACCGCCAAAATCTACTTAACAGGCTAAAACCCGCAGATAAATTTTTACTTTTGCACCTCCATCTCGACAGAGAATTAAATGCAATTAGATTCATTTGTGCTGAAAATAAATCCGAGGTCATCATTCTCGATAAATTAGATTATCTCATCACTTATTTAGCCATTTCTCCGAATTCTATACTTTCTCTTTTCTGGCAAAAACTATCAACAATGCGGCATTTAGAAGCTGTTTTGTGGATTGTATTACCCCCCACATTAACCCCCCCGCCGGTGTGGCCAGAAAAACAAATCTTCCGCCTCTATACCTCCTCCAATTAAACACAATTAAGGTGTATCTCATGCGCTTAAATCAACTCCTAAAAATCAACATAAACGCCCTCATCGCTGATGCCGTTAACTTTGATATGATGGGAGATGAAGAGAAAAACTCAGAACTTTGTAAAGGCTTTGTTTTTAGCTACAACCCAAACAAACCCAAACAAACAACCGTCGGAATTTTAGAAGCAGTTAAGCGCAGTTATCAAAGTCGAAACGAGTCAAACGTACATCTTTTAGTACAAGATTATGGCAAAGGAAAATCGCATTTTGGCTTAGTCTTGGCTAACTTTTTTAAAAAAGCAGCAGACACCCCCGAAATACAAGGAATCTTCCATCAAATAGAATTAGCCATATCTGGAAACCAGACAATTTTACAAGAATTAAAAGCCTATAAAAAACGCAACTCCAAACATCTTGTCATCTGTTTAAGCGGCGAAAAAGGCGACCTCAAACAGCTTTTATTAACTTCAATTCGGCAAACCTTAGAAACAGAAAACCTCACAAATACCATTGCAAATCGGCTTTGTGGCGACCCCTTAAAATTTTTAAAAGAACTAACTCCAGAACAGAAAACTATTGCAGAAAACTACTTAAAAAGCATTAACAACCCCTATGGGGATTTGTCAGAAATGATTGAATTATTAGAAGAAGATAACTATCAACTCATCCCCACAGTCATCGAAATTAGCAGCCAACTTTACCCCTACCCCTTAAATTTTGAAGCCAATTTAGACATAGAAAATATCCTCAAAGACTTAATAGAAAATCTTTGCAGTGGGGAAAACCCACCCTTTGCCGGCATCTTAATCATACTCGACGAATTAAACGCCTATCTGCAAAGTTGGGCAAATAATTCCGCCGCAGCCGGTGGTTTAGCCTTGCAAAACATCACCAACATTTGCGAAAACCACAAAGGAAAAATAGCCCTCCTCAGCCTAACCCAAATTAAACCCTCAAATACAAACGCCATCCCCCGAACATCCAAAGACAGCTATAAAAAACTCACTTCCCGACTAGAATTAAACCCCAGTACCTACGAACCAATTTCCAGTTTAGAATTAGTCTTATCCAAGCTAATATTGCCAGAAAATAAAGAACAATGGCAACAATTTATAACCCGTTGGGACAGCACATTATTAGCAGAAAGTTGCAACGCTTATGAAAAAAGAATAACCGTTTATCGAGAAAGACAATGGCAATTTTCCGACTTTCATACAAAGTTTGCCTTACCCTGTTTTCCCCTCCATCCCCTCACCGCCTATCTGCTTTGTAACCTCGACTTCACCCAAGGAAGAACCGCCATACAATTTATCAAAGAAGACGTCAAACACTTTATTCAACAACAGCAAATAGAAATCGACAGTAGACTTAACTATATTCCTCCTGTCGCCCTTGTTGACGCCTTTATCGATAACTTTTCTAACCATTCAAAATACATCGATTTTGACAAAGCCTACAACTCCATAATTGCATCCGCTTCCCCCGAAGAAATTATCGTATTAAAAGCAATCTTTTTATTTTATGTAGCCGGAAGCAAACTCACAAAAACCGACAACGAAAAACACGAAGAAATACTCAAAACCTTAACCGGCCTACCTCTCTTAAAACTCAAAAAAGCCCTCGACGAACTATCAGAAAACCAACGAGTAATTTACAAACTTCCCAATAACATCTATGGTTTTTATTCAGGATTTAGCATCAAAGAATTAGAACGACAAATCGACGATGACATCAAACAAGACGAAATCACCGGTAGAAAACGCCCCAACATTAACGACGTTTTAACCCATTGTCACAACAACCGAGAAAGATATTTTAAAAATTCAACCGTCACCGCCACGCAATTTGTAGAAGAAAATAAATTAATCAATACAGAATGGAACTTTGAATATCAAATATTCACCCCCACAGAATTAGAAAACGCCTTACAAAGCGACCAAACCTTAAGAAACACCCAAGAAAAAGGCATTATTGCCTGCATTATTGCCGAAACAGAAGACGAATTACAAAGCTTAAAAGAAGATATTAACGAATTACTTTCTAACTCAAAAATTGCTTCTCAAATTGTCGTAGTAATTCCCCGACAAGGAACAAACGACATCGCCCGCCAACTACTTAAACTTCATAAACTACGAGAAAAAACCTCCGACCAAAAATTTAGTTATGGCGCAGCCTTTGAACAACTTGTTAAAGAAATAGACCAAAAAATTACCCAACAAATAACAGACATTTTCAAAACCTGTACCTATCACTCAACCGCCGAAATACATCCAAGTGATCAAAACAAATTAGACCGCATAATCAGCGCCTTATTGAAAAATCTTTACCCCTACATTCCGCCGGTGGAAAGTATGGATAAAATGGCATCCACAAGTACAAAAGGCGGACAAATTATTGGCTTTGTTTCTAAACGTATATTAGACGGTAATTTAACCCCCCAAGGCTTACCAGACAACGCTTATAAAACCGTCCTTGACCAAATTTTTGTAGACAAGTGGCGCCTACTTAAAAAAACATCTCAAAGCTATTCTGTCATAGTTCCTACCCACCCCAAAATTGAAAAAGCATGGAACGAAATATCCACCATGACAGACTTAAAAAATCAATCAGAAAAAGCCGTTGATATTATCAACATTTGGAAAAAACTCTCCTCACCACCCTACGGCTATAACGAATTTACATTTACCATACTTTTCACAGCCTGGCTTGCTTATCATCGCCATGAAGTATCCTTAAGAGGTAGCTTTGGAATTCCCACAAAAAAAAGCGAACAAACCTCAATTCAAACTAAACCCATCAAAGACTGGACGACAACAAACATCCTTGATAAACCCAAAGAATTTGTTAACACTTGGATAACACAAAATAGTAAACCCCGCCTTATCCGCCGCCAGCCTTTTCCTTATCCTCAAGTTACCTTGCCGGTGGATTTTGATCAAGCCCAAAAATTCCTCCCACAAATCGACAAATTTCTGCAAAACCCCGAAATAGACGAATTTCAAAAAAATGAATTAACCGCAAAACAAAAACAAATCAAAGCTGGAATTAAGCAAATTAACGACTGGCTTACACCCATCCTTGAAACCGAAAATCTTAACAGTAACACAACCCTAGAAAACCTCTTAAAAATTTACACCTCCCTGCGTCAACCCTTGGCAAAAACAGACGTTAAACCCACCCAGCAACAACAAAACCTGCACATCTCAGCCTTGCAACTCATCCACGAAAAAATTAACCAATTTATCAACGAAATTAGCCAGCGTTGTGACTCCCTAAATACCGAAAAAGATTGCGTTATTTGCGAGGTAGAAATAGACCGAAATCTTCAAACCCTCCAAACCCTCCCAGACTTACCCATCCACTTAAAAGAAACTTTAGAAACAGCGAAACAAAAAGTCATTAATATCCTAGAAAAAATCAAAGAAAAAAACCTAACAAATCAAAATCAAACTCCTGAAAAAAACATCCTACAACAAGCCCAAAACCAATTACAACGTATCTGCGACTTAACCAACCTATCCGAAGCGTGGGAAATTTATCAAGACTTACAACAAACTACCTTTCCTGAAACCATTACCCCCCAAGAATATTAGCAAAAATTACAAGACCTAAAATTGCAAGCCAAAAATCAAATAGCCGGCAAATTTAACCAACTCAGCAACCAAAAATTACAACATATCCAAGAATATGAAGCCCAAAAAATTCAATTACAAAATAGCCTACAACTTCTCTCAAACTACCCAGACTTTTCCGACCTCAAAAATCTTCTTAGCAATGCCTTAAATCGCCTAAAAATCCAACGAGAACAACTAGAAAAACAACAACAAGATCATCAAATAATCCAGCAAATACGCAGCCACAAACCGGCCCCATCTACCACCCTCCACCAGTGCGAAATAGCCATCCAAGAAATAGAAAAACAAACAGCCAGGTTACAATTTCCCCAAGACTACCAAACAGAAATAGACCAACTTTTGCAAACCTTCAAAAACCAAATTATCAGCCACCAAAACAAACTACAACAAATACAAGAACAAATAGCCGATGAAAACTCCATCACCCTCGACAACATCCAAATAGAATACGCAAAACTAGACAGCATTTTCAAAGACTCATCACACTACCAAGCCTATCAACAATTACAGCAACAAATAGACCAACTTAAACTCCAAAACCGCGAAAACCAAATTATAGAAATATTCCAACAACTCCCCCCTGAACAAAGAATCAACCTCTTTAAAAAACTCTCCGCTTATTTATAGGAAAAATGACAGAAAAAACCGTAATATTAGACCCCACCGGCCTCCAAATCATCCCCCCAGACTGCATAGCCATCACCACAGAAGTCGAATGGCTGCAACACTTTTACCAAGAAAACAAAACCTACTGGATAAAAGGAAAAAAACTCTGTGAATGGACTCGTGAATATTTACAAACTTGGAACCAAACCCAAGCAATAATTGACGAAAAACAACCATCAAATTTAGAATTAGAAATAATCCCAGAAAACCACACAAACCCAGCCCCAGAAACCACCAACCCCAGTCCCCAAAATCAACAAAATACCCCCGGCTTTAACATTGATGAATTCCTCTAACTTATTCCCCTACAACAATCAACTAATCTCCGAAATATTCGGCCCCTTAAGCATAGATAAAACCCGCCTTCCATCCAGCCAATTAACCAATATCGGAGTCCCCAGCTTCGTCGCAGAATGGTTACTAGATAAAATCATACCCGGCACCGGCCCCATCACCACAGAACAACAACAAAAACTCGACAACTTTATAAAAAAAGCCTTCCCCCGAAAAGACGACAAAGAACACATCAAATTTAAGCTTATTCAAGGCGAAACAGTTAAAATTATAGCCCTAATGCAAGTCCGAATAAACCTCAAACCAGGACAAGAAGAAATACCCGAACCAACAGCCCAAATACCAACTCTTTCATTCACAGACATCCGCATTTCCACAGAAATAGTCCAGCGCCACGAACGACTATTAAGACAAGGAATATGGGGAAAAATTACCTTAGCAATGAAACCCAACGGAGAAATAGAAATCATCGACTTTGACCCCTTCCAATCCTCAAATGTTAACCTTCAAACTTATAGCCAATATCGAAGCCAAATAAACACCGAAAAATGGCGAGATTTAATGTTTTGTTCAATGGGATATAACCCCGAAAATCCTACCTATAGCCGCCAATCAAAAACATGGATACTAGCCCGACTATTACCTATAGTAGAACCAAACTATCACCTGTGGGAACTCGCCCCAAAAGGAACCGGCAAAAGCTTCATATTTGAAAACCTCAGCAGCAAAGTCAAACTAATAAGCGGCGGAAAAATAGGGCCAGCAGTCTTATTTTTTAACGGAAAAACAAAAGAAATAGGATTACTAGGTTCCTATGATACCGTCGTATTAGACGAAGTACAAAGCCTATATTTTGAAAACCCAGAAGAAATGATCGGCCCCCTAAAAAACTATCTAGCAAATGGCCGGTATAACCGCAGCGGATATGCAGACGTCAGCAGTGATTGTTCCCTTGTGATGTTAGCAAACATAGAATTAAACGAACAACAAAAACCCAAAAACGAAAACAACCTATTAACCGGCCTACCAAACTACCTCAAAGAAACAGCCTTTCTCGACCGATTTGCCGGCATCCTTCCGGGGTGGGAAATACCCAAATTTCAACAAAACATGACCGCCAATCAAACCGGCCTAAAAACCGACTACTTTGCAGAAGCATTACTAACATTAAGACAAGACAACCGACATTTACAATACGCCAAACAATACACAAAATTTGACACAAAAACTATCACAATTCGTGATGAACAAGCAATATTAAAAAGCGCTTCTGGCTTCCTAAAAATTTTATATCCCCACCTAAACCTAACCCTACAAGACTACGAAAGAGACTGCCTACAACCCGCCATCAAAATGCGCCAACAAATACGCAACCTTCTATACCACCTAGACGACGAATTCAAACAATATGGCCCCGAAATTTATGCCGATGCCAAATAAAACAACAAACCCCCTTTCCAGCAAACAATACTCTCTACCCCGTAGCCACCCACCCAACCACTGCCAACCGTCCTAGAGAGCAAACGATAAGCTAATCTTAAACCTAGACCCAAAAACAGACCGGCAATCCAAAACAGCCGGTTTGCTGAGTCTCCCAACCAGGGAAAAACAACCCTGGCCCTATTTACAAGACCTATTGACGAGCGAACTCCCACTCATGTCATCACATACTCTGCCGGATAAAGCGATGGCTTGGCAAACATTGCCAGTAGACAAAACCCTAGAACAACTCCAAACCGACAGCGAAGCCGGCCTAAGCACCTCCAAGGTCAGCGAACGTCAAGCCCGCTATGGCCCCAACGAACTCCAAGAAACAGCCGGTCGTAGCGCCTGGCAAATTCTCCTAGATCAGTTCACCAACATCATGCTACTGATGCTGATCGGAGTCGCCCTAATCTCAGGAGTCTTAGACTTCTTGGATCTTCAAGCCGGCAAACTCAAACCAGGGGAAATCCCCTTCAAAGACACAACAGCGATTCTCATCATCGTCGTCCTTAATGGAGTCCTAGGCTACCTGCAAGAAAGCCGCGCCGAAAAAGCCCTCGCCGCCCTCAAAAAACTCTCCTCCCCCCTAGTACGAGTCATCCGCGACGGCAGAATTCTTGAAGTTCCCGCCAAAGAAATCGTCCCCGGAGATGTGATGCTCGTAGAAGCAGGAGTACAAATCGCCGCCGACGGACGCCTAATCGAAGCCTCCAACCTGCAAATTAGAGAATCCGCCCTTACCGGCGAAGCAAACGCCGTCAACAAACAAGCCCAAATCGAACTCAAAGAAGACACCCCCCTAGGCGACCGAATAAACCTAGTCTTTCAAGGTACCGAAGTCGTACACGGACGAGGCAAAGTAGTCGTCACCGGCACCGGAATGCAAACCGAACTCGGACGCATCGCCGCCCTTTTACAAGGCGTTGAATCTGAACCGACGCCCCTACAACAACGCATGGGCCAACTCGGTAACGTCCTCGTATCCGGTTCCCTCGCCCTCGTCGCCATCGTCGTCCTCTTCGGCCTAGTCCAAAGTAACTGGAACCTCAACGTCCTCAAAGAACTCGTGGAAGTCTCCCTTAGTATGGCCGTCGCCGTCGTACCCGAAGGCTTACCCGCCGTCATCACCGTTACCCTAGCCCTGGGTACCCAAAGAATGGTGAAACGCCACGCCCTGATCCGTAAACTTCCCGCCGTCGAAACCCTCGGATCAGTCACCACCATTTGCTCAGACAAAACCGGCACCCTCACCCAAAACAAAATGGTGGTACAGCGCCTCGAAACCGCCAGTCGCACCATAGCCATCACCGGCGAAGGATACGCCCCCGTCGGAGACTTCCGCGCCGCCGAACGCACCATTAACCCCGAAGAATACACAGACCTCCAAATTCTTCTCCTAGCCTGTGTCCTCTGTAACGATGCCGTTTTACAGATGGACAAAAATCAATGGAGCATTCTGGGCGACCCCACCGAAGGAGCCCTGCTTTCCCTAGCAGGAAAAGCCGGTCTGTACAAAGAAGAATGGAACCGCAAACTGTCCCGTGTTGGCGAGTTTCCCTTCTCCTCTGAACGCAAACGCATGAGCACCATCTGCCAAAATGCCTCTACCATTTTGCGTTCCCTCGTCTTTGAAGGCGGAAACGGAGAAGCCCCTTATCTAATGTTCACCAAAGGATCTCCCGAACTGATCCTAGAACGCTGTTCTCACATTATTGTTGACAACCAAGTACAAAATCTCACCCCCGCCCAACGGCAAATAATCCTCAACCAAAACAACCAAATGGCAGGGGCCGGTCTCCGCGTCCTTGGCTTTAGCTGCAAACCACTTTACGAAGTCCCCCCAGAAAGCCAAGACGAAACCAGCGAACGGCAACTAGTCTGGCTTGGCTTAATTAGTATGCTCGACGCCCCGCGTCCCGAAGTTCGTGAAGCCGTTGCCAAATGTCGCGCCGCCGGCATCCGTCCGGTAATGATCACCGGCGACCACCAACTCACCGCCAGCGCCATCGCCCAAGACCTCGGTATTGCTAAGGCCGGTGATCGTGTCCTCGTCGGCCAACAACTCGAAGCACTCTCCCAAGCTCAACTCGAACAAGAAGTCGAACACGTCAGCGTCTACGCCCGTGTGGCCCCAGAACACAAACTTAGAATTGTCCAAGCCCTACAAACTAATGGCGAATTTGTCGCCATGACCGGCGATGGAGTCAACGACGCCCCCGCCCTCAAACAAGCCGACATCGGTATTGCAATGGGCATCACCGGCACAGACGTCAGCAAAGAAGCAAGCGACATGGTGTTGCTAGATGACAACTTTGCTACCATCGTCGCCGCCACCGAAGAAGGTAGAACCGTTTACACCAACATCCGCCGGTTCATCAAATACATTCTCGGTAGCAACATCGGTGAAGTCATCACCATCGCTGCTGCACCACTTTTAGGCTTGGGAGGTGTTCCCCTTTCCCCATTACAAATTTTGTGGATGAACCTTGTTACCGATGGCGTACCGGCCCTGGCCCTAGCGGTCGAGCCTGCCGAGCCAAACGTAATGAGACGCCCCCCCAACAACCCCAAAGAAAGCATCTTTGCGCGCGGTTTGGGTTCCTACATGGTGCGTATTGGTATCATTTTTGCCATCCTCACCATTGTTCTTATGGAATGGGCCTACAACCACACTACCAAACTCCCCTCTCCAGCCGGTCTCAGTCCTGATCGTTGGAAAACAATGGTCTTTACTACCCTTTGTTTAGCCCAAATGGGACACGCCCTCGCCATTCGTTCTAACACTCAATTGACCATAGAAATGAACCCCTTTACAAACTTGTTTGTTTGGGGCGCTGTTATCGTTACGAGTGCATTACAATTAGCGCTAGTTTATGTTAAACCTCTCCAAGAATTTTTTGGAACTCATGCTCTCAGTGGTTTGGAGTTGTTAATTTGCATTGGTTTTAGTGCTTTAATGTTTGTCTGGATTGAGTTGGAAAAACTCTTTATTCGTTGGTATCGTTCCAGAAAGTAAGAGTTTGTTATTAGTTCATTGTCTTTTGTCTATCTTTGGACAAGAGACAATGAACGATAAACTTTTAATTGTGGTAATTTTTAGATTTTACTTAATTTTATCGCTTCTTTTTTAACCGTAGATAAACACAGATAGGTTTTCTTTTTTAGGCTGTTATGATTATTTTTTATATCTAAAGACTTATGTTTCTTAAACATTTGCATTTGCGGCGTTTCCGCAACTATTTAGATCAGGAGGTGGATTTTTCTGCTCCTAAAACAATTTTATTAGGCGATAATGCTCAAGGAAAATCAAATTTATTAGAAGCAGTTGGTTTACTTTCTACTCTCAAAAGTTATCGGGCCGGTAGAGACCGAGAATTAGTTAAGGATGGTGAAGAAACCGGCCAAATTTATGCTAGTCTTTCTCGACAATATGGGCCGGTAGAACTTTCTTTAATTCTGCGTACCACCGGCCAGCGTACTTGCTCCATAAATGGCAACTCTCTGCGTCGCAAACATGATTTTTTAGGTGTTTTAAATACTGTACAATTTTCCAGTTTAGATATAGATTTAGTTCGCGGTAGCCCAGAAATTAGACGCAATTGGTTAGATAATTTATTAGTTCAACTTGAACCTATTTATGCCTATATTTTACAACAATATAATCAAGTTTTACGCCAAAGAAACGCTTTACTAAAACAAATTCAAACTTCAGAAACTCGCCGCGATGTCACCGAACTTGCCCTGTGGGATGCTCAACTAGCAACCACCGGCACCCGTGTCACCAGACGCAGAGCCAGAGCCCTTGAAAGGCTAACTCCTATTGCTGAAATTTGGCACTCTGCCATTAGCGGAAGAATCGAAAATTTAGAAATTAAATATGCCCCAAATTTAGGAGCCATTTATGATAGTTCTTTGCGTGATGACCCCGAAAAACTTAAACAAGCATTTTTAGAACAAATACAACAAAAAACCAGCGCCGAATGCCATCAAGGTATCAGTTTAGTAGGGCCCCATCGAGATGAAATAGAGTTAATTATTAATCAAACACCGGCCAGACAATACGGTTCCCAAGGTCAACAAAGAACCTTAGTTTTAGCTTTAAAATTGGCCGAATTAAAACTAATTGAAGAAGTAGTCGGAGAACCACCCCTCTTATTACTTGATGATGTTTTAGCCGAATTAGACCTGCGCCGGCAAACCCAATTACTCGAAGCCATTCAAGACCGTTTCCAAACCTTAATTACCACCACCCATTTAGGCACTTTTGAAAATTCTTGGTTAAAAGAATCTCAAGTTTTATATGTCGAAGCCGGTCGTATTTCTCCAGCCTAACATTGCCCACCGGCCTAATAGTGGGCAATGCGAAAACCAACAATTTCAACTTAAAATCGTTCGGTTTCTGGAGGTGGTGCACCGGCCCCAGGTTGATTTAAAAATAGATTTTTGGCAGAATCATTTTGATACACACAGTTAATTTCTGGTTGACTTTCTAAGACCCCAGTGAAACCAAAAGTATTCATCCGATTTTTACACTCATTACTTTGTTGTTGAGTAACTAACTTGCGCTGTTCTAACACAAACCAGTTATTTGTTCGCAACACACAACCAGGTTTCATGCTAGGTTGAGCAACATAAACATTAAAAGGATTTAATGTCACAAAAATTCGAGCATCCATCACAACCGCACTAGCGCCAAATTGAATACAAACATCCGGGTTAGGTGCACTGCGATCAATAAATTCGCGGGAGGCGACATTTTCGGGGCCAACGTTTGCAGTAGAACTAAAGGCAATACCAATGCCTACACCTAAAATAAAAATGCCGGCAAAGAGTGCCAGAGAAGTGTAATTAAAAAATGAATTACCAGATTTACGTTTCATACTCAGCAACTCAACTCCAGTTTATTATAAGAAAAAAGCACGGTTTGTCTGTCCTTTAAAATTTCCAGCCCCGGCCAATTCTATGTCCCTAATATTATTTTAGATTTTAGTTGCAAGGTTTTAAAAAACCTCTGTACTCTACTCCCTCAGCGTTAGCGTTAAGGAAACGAGACAGAGGTATTAAATAAACTAAGGTTCGCTTTTGATAGTTAAAACTTGTGGCGGTGTAGCATCTGGGGGATAAAGAAAGTCAACTTGCACTAACCGGCGATCACCCGGTGGCATTTTTAACGTCGCTAAAGCTTGTCCTTCTTGTCCTCGTCGCTGGACTAAGTGGACATAACGAGTTTGAGAAATTCCTTTTTCGTCGTTGTAGCGAACCCGCACTGTCCCCCGAAAGAAGATTTGCCGATCAAGCGGTTGTAGATATAGTAATTCATCTTTGAGTTCATCAGATTTTAAAGGTGTGGAAATGGATACACGAACCGTCTGGTCGCGGTCTGTCTTGTTATACAAAGGCATTGTTATGTTATATTCAATAGCATAATTTCCATGCGCTTGATAGGCTGTATCAGGATATCGGGCTAACATTTCAGCACTTTGTATCTGGCCGGTACCGAGGGTAATTTCATGAAGGGTGCTCAACCCATAGGAAATAGCCTCGCCTTTTTTTGGCACACTTAAATAGGGAACATTTTTATCATCTGTAATTTCGCTTACCCAACGAGAACCGTTTGCGACACCGGCCACCCGACCATAAACAATATCGCCACTGGTGTCATCCAGAGGAGTTGGTCTTTTATCTCGTGGGCCTGCTAGTCCGCCATTAGTCAGCAACCGCTGCCATTCGTCTAAAGTTGGTGCTCGTTCGCTACCATCGGCATTAAGCGGCGCAAACATAGCTAAATTAGCGACATAAACCGGCCCCGAAGAATTCAACCGCATTAAAGTTGACCGGCCATTAGAAACCGGGGCTATTTTTCCCAACGGTAGGGGCAAATTCATCAACATAACCGACTGACCGGGGGCTATCCTTATGGTAGCGGGCCAGTTAGTTTGCCTTAAACCGCGCAACACATCATTCATCACCCGACTTCCTGGCCCCGAAAATACTGTCCCATTGGGGTTATCTATAGCATCAGCTAATTCTACAAACAAAGCATCGGGAGAAGTGAGATAACTTGAACCTTGCAATACTTGAAAAGTTATAGCCTCACGATTGGGATTATATAAAATAATTCCTTGATACAGTGTGCGTAACTCCACCGACGTGCGGGCGCGGGCAATATGGTGAGAAAATAAATCAAACCGGCCTTCAAACGGGTAATTTAAGTGGGCTTCAGGAACCCGCATTCCGTTCGGTGGGAATGTAGAAAGCAAAATACCTTCATTGAGCACTAACTCAGGACTATTGCTATTAAACACCGGCACACTATCCAATTGACCTGGTAAAGCGCGTATTTGTGTTGGTTCCACCACTTCTTGGGGTGGTATCGGTTCCATCGCCGGCAACTCATCGAGGGGGGGTAAAACTTCCGGCGGAGGTAAAGGCGGAGTCTTGGGGCGTGTGGGTTGAGGAAAAGAGGGTTGAGAGGGTGAGGGTGCCGGTGTTCGCCCTGGGGGGGCGGGTATAATTTGAGCAACCGTTACAATGGGCAAAAAAGGCAGCATTTGTAGAATTGAATAAACAGCAGGAAGTTTTTTATCAAAAATTCAGATATGATTGCTTACCACCCGAATAAAAGCATAAAGCAATTACAACTTTTGTGAAAGCTTTGCTTAATTCAAAACCGCTGCAACTTGAAAACAGCGGCAAGAATTGAAAATTCTTTGCGTTAGCATTTGGTTTTTTAATGGCTGCCGATATGTCTTGGAATTCAAAATTAGTTTTCTCTCAACAAGTGTCATTTGTCTCGACTTTTCTGGCCGGTTTTAGTTTCCTCAGCATTCTATATTTTGTCACACCGGCCACCGCCAAAAATGCCACCAGTTATTGTCAAGGAGAAGGCGATGAAAGAGTAATTGATGGTCGAGGTGTTTGTAGTTTTCCATCGGGCAACCGTTACACCGGCGAATTTCGTAACGGTATCCGCGAAGGACAAGGCGTTTTTACTTACATTAATGGCACAGACTGTGAAGGAGAATTTAGAGAAAATGCCCTTAATGGTAGAGGTACTTGTCTATTTCCTTCGGGCAACCGTTATGAAGGGGAATTTCAAAATGGTTTACCCCAAGGGCAAGGCGTTTTTACATTTTTAGATGATGTTCGTTGTCAAGGTGAATTTAAAAACGGACAGCTTAATGGTAAAGGCGTTTGTGTGTTTCCTTCAGGCAATCGTTATGAAGGGGAATTTCGTAATAATAATCGTCATGGTCAAGGCATTTTAACCTTTACAGATAACACTCGTTGTCAAGGCGAATTTGTCAATGGACAACTTAATGGTAAAGGCGTTTGTGTGTTTCCTTCTGGCAATCGTTATGAAGGGGAATTTCGCAATAATAATCGTCATGGTCAGGGTGTTTTTATTTACAATAATGGCACTCGTTTAGAGGGAATTTGGCAAAACGGAAATTTAGTAAGGCCCGTTCCACCGGCATCTAAAACCTAATCTTATTTTAGGGCAACTTCAAAAGTTGCCCCTCCTGTCAAGTTGCTAACTCTCTTCAAAAAATGTTATTATTTAATCTGCCAAATATATATAATAGGAGTCAGAAATATATGAAATCAACAGACATATCAAACGCCCAAACTGTAGGAGATTGCGCCTATTTAGCCATTGAAAAACATTTCCAAAAAACCTTAAACCACGAAGCAGATGTTTTGAAAGATACAGACCCCGAAGAACTACATCAAATGCGAGTAGGAATGCGGCGTTTACGTTCAGCAATTAGCGGTTTTTCTTCTGCCTTAAAATTACCCAAAGCCGCTACCGAAGAAAAAATCGGAAAAATAGCCCGCCAGTTGGGAGAATTGAGAGATTTAGATGTTTTAATTGAAACTCTCCAAAATCAATATAAACCTCATTTACCAGAAGATGAACAAGAAAATATTGATACAGTTTTAGAAATTTTAGGAAAGCAACGCCGCAAAGTATTTGCTAAAGTTTATAAAACTCTCAGAGGTAAAGCCTATCAAAAATTTAAAGATGCTTTAAAAAACTGGCTAGAGAAACCAATTTACTCAGAAGTTGCAGAGTTTCCAATTTTGTTGGTATTACCTGATTTATTAGCCCCCCAAATTAGTCGTTTACTATTACATCCGGGGTGGTTACTAGGAGGAAATTTAGGTGATTTTCATGCGGAACCCCTCAACGATGCCAAACCAACCACTATAGAAGCCCAACTGGCAGAAAAAGGGCCGGTTTTACATAGTCTTCGCAAACAAGTTAAACGCGTCCGCTATCAAATGAGTTTGTTTACAAAACTCTATGGAGAAAACTATGAAGAATATGTTGAAGAAATGAAGGAAGTTCAAGAAATTTTGGGAACCATTCAAGATAGTTTTGTTTTAGAAGAAATGCTAGGAGAAATTTTAGATAATCCCCTAGAAAATGAATTGCCAAACTTATCAAAAAAACTCACCGAAACCCGTCAAGAAGCCTGGGAAAAATGGCAACCTCTCCAACAACGTTATTTAACTGAAGAAACCCGCAAAGCATTTCATTTATCTTTGCTAAACTCTCCTTAATTTTATCTATTTTTGTTTTTAGGTTATGGTTTAAAACTGAAAATAAACAACCATAACCTCTAACACAAAATCTTTTTGATATGGTAAATAATACCATGCAAAAAATAGGCCCAAATCCCAAAAGCCAGAATATTCAAAACAAGATAATTGGTAAAACCTATCTAGGATAACAAAAAATAAAGTTTCATTACCCATACTTAGTTTATTGATTACCTCAGCTTTACCTAAGCCCTTTAAAGTAAAAGACAAGATTAGAAATCTTTTCCTTTTCCTTCTTTGCTGGGGTAAACAGATATGGTTCAAATTGGCAATAGCCTTATAGAAATTGATAGCCCAGATGAAACCGAAACTCGTCGGTTAAAACTTTATGGAAAAGGTGAATTAATACCCACAAATACCCACAGCATTTGGCAAGTTTGCAAAGGCATTGTTCAATTGAGTACCCTTTATCCTTGCGGCGAAGAAGGATTACTAGGTTGGGTTGGCCCTTCGATGTGTTTTGGCCCTTGGTTTACCTACCTAGAAACTTATCAAGCAAAAGCAGTTTCCGATGTTTATTTAACCTGGTTTTCTCAAACAGAAATTGAATCTTCTCCCCAACTAGCGGCCCAAATTTTTCCTCAAATGAATCACCGTTTACGGCAAATGGAAGCCTTGTTAGCCATTAGCGGTTTGCGTCGGGTTGAAGATCGTTTAATTCAGTTATTTTTATTACTTAAACAGGAAATGGGACAGCCGGTAGCAGATGGAATTTTATTAAATATTCGTTTGACTCATCAAGATATTGCCGGCGCCATTGGTACCAGTCGTGTCACAATCACTCGTCTACTAGGACACTTAAAACAACAAGGTTTGATAGGTTTTGATTTTAAACGTAAAATTATTTTAAAACCCGATTTTTTTACTATTTCTGAGTCTATCATTTTAATTAATAAACCATAGTTTTATTTGTTTGAAAATTCATTGTTTCGCATTTTTTCCCAACACCATTCTGCTAAACGTTCCCACTTATTAATCAAAATTTCCCCAGATAAGGTAACATTTTCTGGTTGTTGAAACACATTTAACTTCATCAACAATCCACCATCAATAAGTTTATTTAAAACGCCATTAATTTCCTCCAAATGGCTAGTATTCGCAGCAATTTGTAGCAAATTTGTTACAGATTCACGCCTTACTACTATTTTAAAATCTGGGGTAAAAATTAGTAAATTTAAAAAAATACTTTTTACCCACTCTTGTTGTTGAGGAGAAAAAGTTTCATACAAGTTTTCTGCGTGGTTATTCAAAATCTTTGTTGGTTCGTTAATTTGTTGATAGCTTTCTAAAGTTAGCCTGCTGTTTTCTCTATCTCGTTGCTGCCAAAGTTGAGTTAGAGTAAATTCTAATAAACCTAAATTTCCTTGAACTTTACTAAAGTCTTTTTGCAACAATTGTAATAAACCTTCTTCTAACTCATAACCTTTTAATTTGACTGGGAAACTAATAATTTTTTCTAAATTTGATGAGTTTAAATAACTTAAATAAACTAATTTATCTTGTAGCAAATTTGTCAAAATCGGAAACCTTAAACAATGTTCTAAAAAATCTGCCCGCAAACTAAATGCAACTATAAAACGATGGCAAGAAAGCGCCGCAATTTGTTCTAATATTTCTATAAATCTTTGACGTTCAGTTTCCGATTCACAAAGAGTAAAAATTTCCTCTAAACAATCAATAACCAGCAAAACTCGCTGATTTTCCTTAAACAATTTAACCAACCAATCTAAATTAGGCGCTTTTTCTACCCCATCATAAATTGTGGTTATTTCTGTATTTGGTAATAACTCAGCAAAAGCATTTTTTAAACTTTCTAGGGGTTCTTTTCCCGGCAAAATTGGCTTTAATACTTGCCAGTTATTTGCTTGCATAAGTGGTACTAAACCGGCCAGCAATAAAGAAGTTTTTCCACTACCGGCAGCCCCAATAATCCCCACAAAATTATTTAACTCTAATTTTTGCCGTAAAGCTTGAATTTCTGCATCCCTGCCAAAAAAGAAACTGCTACTATCCAAAGTAAAAGCCTTTAATCCCTGATAGGGAGAAGTTTCTAAAATTGCCGATGTAGTGGGCTTAGAAGGATAACTAACTAAAGCCACCGATCTACCCAAACCCATACGGATTGGTAATTGAAAAGTTGTTATATTTTTTTTAGAATTTAAAAAAGCTAATTTTTGAAAAAGAAAATTATATAATTCTTCAACTCCAACATTTCCCTCACTATTAGCATTTTGTGGTTGTAAAGCCTCTAACAAAATTGTCGTAAAAGCACTATATCCCTTCCCTCTTCTATCTTCATCCAAACTTGCAAAACTTCGACAAGCCGCTATTAAATGAGTATGAGGTTTATAGGTAAAAACAGACAAATTTTCTTTTAGAGAATTTCCTTCTAAAAAATAAGCCGCATGACAACAGTCGAGAATAACCGCTAAACCCTCAAAATCCGCCTTAGAAATTAACGTATTCAAACTATCCAAACAAATACCATGCTGTTGTCCAAAAATTTGCTTATTTTGCATAGTAATAGCACAATCTGACGCCGCAAGATAACCTTTTTTTTGTCCCAGTTCGTCTGTGACAGTGATGCCATGTCCGCTAAAATAAATAACAGCCTCATTTCCTTTTACTTGTTCCAAAAACCTTAATAATGCTTCTCCTAATTGTTTGCCCGTCAGCCTTTCTTCCGTAATTTCATAGCAGTTTTTTTCTGCATTCCAACCCTTCGGCAATCTTTCCACAACAAAGTTACCTTGTTTTTCAAGTCTCTGTGCCACCGCTTCCGCATCTCGACTTGGTTTTGTTAAACTAGGTAAACCTTCATAGTCCGTTATTCCCACCACCAAAGCATAGCCAATGTTATTCATATAATTTTAGAATTTAAATTTAAATTTTGGATACTTGAAAATTTGATGACTATTAAAGAGTAAATGTTTTTTTGACAATCGGGCCGATAAATAGCCTTAAAATACATAAAACCATTTTGTCTTTAATCCTATTGTTTTGCACCACCCAAGCAGCCGCACTGTAAACTTATGTAAAGTGTACATTTTGGTAGCTACCATGATTTCTCTTCGCAAATTTTTGAGCATTGTTCTGGCAAGCTGTCTGGTATTCTGTAGCTGGATCAGTTTTACTCCCTCCGCCTTAGCCTTGGGAGGAAAACTACCCCCTCTCAATGAACCGGCACCTCAGTTTACCCTACCCACCAACACCGGCGATGGCGAAATATCCTTATCAGACTATCAAGGCAAATGGTTGGTACTATACTTTTACCCCAAAGACTTTACATCAGGCTGCACCCTAGAAGCACGCCGATTTCAACAAGATTTGCCAAAATATCAAACAAAAGGCGCTGAAATTGTTGGTATAAGCGCCGATGATATCGAATCTCACGCCGAATTTTGCGACTCAGAAGGCTTAAAATTTCCCCTCCTCGCAGACACCACCGGCAGCGTCAGCAAAGCCTATGGATCTTGGTTAGGGTTTTTCTCTATGCGTCACAGCTTTATTATTGACCCCAAAGGCAATCTCCGCGAGGTTTTTCTTAATGTTAACCCCGCTGTTCATAGCAACGAAGTTTTAGCACGTCTCGACGAACTTCAAAAAGCTGATTCATAATATTTAGTATATCTGAATCAAAAACTTCTAAAGAAAACCGGGTTTCTTAAAAAACAAAACCT
This sequence comes from Halomicronema sp., assembly GCA_036704045.1. Classification (GTDB taxonomy): domain Bacteria; phylum Cyanobacteriota; class Cyanobacteriia; order Cyanobacteriales; family Oscillatoriaceae; genus Ancylothrix. Next base: position 362,209 of record DATNQM010000022.1, read on the forward strand.
TCTCAATTTAAAAGAGACCCGGTTTTTTAAATTTACAACTTCACTCCTGGTTAATTTCCATGACAAACAACGAACTTCTACCTCAAAATTTACCAGAATTTGCCGAACCTCCCACCAAAGAAAAGTTAGATTTACAGTTAAATATTCCACCAGCCCTCGATTTGGTAGAACAACAATCTCCCGAATTAGAAATAGGAAACTCAACCGAATACATCAAAAATAAGCCGGTTTTGGGAGTACGGTTTTTGCTAGGTATTTCCACCGCAGCAAGTCAATTTTTTGCCGAAGCAGTCAAAATAGACCGCGATTCTATTACCGATTTAGAAATGAAACCGGCCCGCATTTATACAGGGTTGACATTCACCGGCTTTAGTGCATTAGGATTAGTTTTATTAATGTTTTATATCAGTCGATTTCATCCAGAATTTGCCAAAACAGAATGGGTTAAATATTTTTGGTATCAATATATATTATTAGTAAGTTTAGGCGTAGCAGGAATGAGTATGCTAGGAAGAGAAGCCCTACGCCAGTCAATAAAACAACAAAATTATTCAGACCAGAGAACAGATTAAAACTGAACTTTTGCAAAAAAAAACCCCAAAAAATAAAATATGAGCGCCTTTCGCCTAAAAAGCGAGTGGGCGCTCTTCAAAAATAGAGAAGGCTCTACCAGCAAAGATTCTGTAAGCAGTGGTACTTTTAGCGTTACGACTAAACTTTTTTCAAGTCAGGTAAACTAGCGTGTAACTTCAGACAATTTCGACCATCATCAACTTGCAAACAATATTCAACACGATCCATAAGCCGGTTCATAATTAACCAGCCATAACCGCCATCTTGCAAATCTTCAGGGGAAGGAGCCATATAAGTTGATAAATCATAACCTTGACCGTGATCCCAAACTTCAAGAGCGATATCACGATCCTTAAGTTCTAAGCGAAGAACCACCGGCAAATTCGGCCTATCCCTGTGAGCATGGCGCACCACATTAGAATAGGCTTCAGCCAGAACCAAGCGTAAACGATTAGATTGCCTAGGCCAATCAGTATGACTGCTTAGATCAAGCTCTAAACTGCCCAGCAGCCAGTTTTCAACAATGGTCAAAAACCGTAAATCGCTTGGCACATGAAGCTCACTTCTCATAGCTTACAGAACCTCCAGAGAAAGCATTGTTTGATCGTCTTCCTGCTCAACCGCTCTTTCACGAACGCGAGCCAGTAAATTATCGAGATCCAAAGGTGTCGGCTCTTGAAGCAACATTTGCCACAGCCCCTCCTGTTGAAGCATAGCCCCCGCAGTAGAGCCGGTAGAGTTTTCTTCATTAATAGTGGCTTCTGTAATGCCATCACTTGTTAGCAAAAACACATCTCCACCTTTCAACTCTACGCTACCTCCTTTGCCTTTCCACACCGGCAGAATCCCCACCGGAATGCCTCGCGTTTTCAGAAAATTCGGCTCAACCGTTTCTTTCGCCGCCATAGCAGTTTGCGACCACAACAAGGGGTAAATATGGCCCGCATTCGCATAGGCTAACTGCCCAGTTGACGGTGTATAGCGAGCCAAAACCATTGTAATGAAGCAGTTATTGCTCACTAAATCTTCCGACAAGATACTATTGAGGTTCTGCATAACCTCTTCTGGGTCAAGCGTTGTTTCTTGAGACAATTCTCGACGCATTACCGAGATCGCACTGGCCATAAACAACGCCGCCGGCACACCTTTGCCTGATACATCACCCACCGCTACCCAAATATCTCCCTGGGGATGAGCATAGACTTCAAAGAAATCTCCCCCAACCTCGCGGGCTGGATAACAGCAAGCCTGCACCTTGACACTTTCGAGTTCTGGCCAGCTTTGCCTAAGCAAATTCATTTGAATTTGCCTTGCCACTTCTAGCTCAGCACGCATTTGCTGTGCTTGTTCTTGGGAACGCTGATACAATTTCGCTTGAGATAAAGCTAAGGCTGCTTGTTCAGCAACGCCTTCAATGAGTTGAATATCATCACTTGACCAAGCTTGAGTCTGAGCATCCTGAGCAAGACACAAAACCGCCAGAAACTCTTTTTGGTAGTGTAGCGGCATCACCAATCTTGTGACGTGATCATTGCTTTCTTCAGCAAACGAAACTTGACGCTCACGAGTATCGAGAGCCGCATAAATCATCTGCTCATCGGTTGTAATCAGCGTTTGAGCTTCGGATGCCTGATAAGTAAACGATTCAGTAAGCAGCCGCTCTCCCTCCACCGCACGCAATACACAGCTACTTGCCTGAAAGCTTCGCCCGACGGTTTCAGCAATAGTCCCTAGCATACTCCGGTAATCTAAAGACTCCCGAATCGCACTCATAACCTCATTAAATAGCAATTCCCGCCGCAGCGAGCGCTGTAACTCGTTGGTACGTTGCTTGATAACTTTATAGGTTTCTGAAGCTTGCTGGACTACTGCTTTCAGTTCGTCTGGCTGCCAGGGTTTGGTGATGTATTTAAAGACTTGGCCAGAGTTAATAGCTTCGACCAAATCTTCTACATCGGTATAGCCAGTTAATAGTATGCGGATGGTATCAGGAAAACGTTCGACGGTTTTCCCCAAAAATTCTGTACCGTTCATCTCTGGCATTCTTTGGTCAGAGATAATTACGGCCATTTCTCCATGCTGATCGAGCGTTTCAAGGGCGCTAAAGGCACTGTCTGCTCGATATACTTGAAAATCCCGCCGAAATGTCCGATAAAGCAGGTCTAGGTTGTCTGCCTCGTCATCAACGACTAGGAGTTTTAATTTGCTCCGATTTCCTTGGCTCATGCAAGACCCCACCCGGCTAATCCATCAATTCGCTTTTTAGGTGACGCTCTTAACATTAGATTTTTCTCCCTAGCCCGAATTTGTCATGGTGTATGAATGAGCGCCCCTCAATTAAAATACAGCTTTCCGCATCTGCACAACTGCCTAACTGTCAACAAGTTACGAAAAATAACAGGTTTTTCCGTTTTCAGAGACATTTCTTATGAATTCGTATTTTTGTTTAAACCGGCTGTTTTAATATCCAATTTGAGATTATGGATACCCGAATTTTAGATTTTCAATAGCCCGTGATGCACGAAACTGACTTTGTTAGGGCCATTGGCAGATGTGGGGTTTAACCCCCTATCCTATATATCACGGACTGATTTTTTCTGCTATCCGCAGTTTTGCTGAACGAGAGCGGGGGTTGTTTTTTTGTTCTTCTTCTTGCGGTAATACCGGCTTTTTAGTTAATACTCGCAGTTGTTCTTTTTCTCTGAGCCGGTGTTTAACAATCCTATCTTCTAAACTGTGAAAGCTAATAATTGCTATTCTTCCCCCTGGTTTTAGCCATGTTGGTGCTACATCAATAAATTTTTCGAGGGATGTTAATTCAGCGTTGACGGCAATTCTTAAGGCTTGAAATACTCTTGTTGCTGGGTGAATTCTGCCATTTCTATACTTGGCCGGCACACATGAGGCAATAGCTCCAGCCAGTTCGGTTGTTGTACTAAAGGGCCGGCTACTGACTATGGTGCGGGCGATTCTTCGTGATAGTCTTTCTTCTCCGTAGGTGAAAAAAATATCAGCTAGTTTCCTTTCTTCCCATTTATTTATAACTTCGGCTGCTGTGAGTTGTTGGCGGTTGTCCATCCGCATATCTAGGGCGGCGGTGTGACGAAAGCTAAATCCCCGTTCTGGTGTGTCCAATTGCCCGGAACTTACCCCCAAATCGGCTATTATTCCATCAAATTCTTCGGGTTTCCCTGGATATTCACAAAAATTTCCTCTCCAGATATTGACTTTTTCTCCAAATTCTGATAAGGAATTTTGGGCCGTAGCAATGGCTTGTTCGTCTCGGTCTATGGCCGTTACACGAACATCGGGGGAGGTGGATAAAATCAGGCTTGTATGACCACCGGCCCCAAGTGTGCAATCAAGGTAATGTCCGCCTGGCTGAATAGCTAAAGCTTCGATCAGTTCTTTGGCGAGGACGGGGATGTGAACAAAGGCGGGTAGAGAGGAAGATTCTGTCATTTTTTATAAATTAGCGCCCCTTCTATTTTGCTTTGTTTGGAAGCGCAGAATACGCCTTTGTCAATGTTGGGTATAAGCAATTGAAACTATATTGCCCAAAGCGTTTTGCCTTCAACCAATATAATGAGGAGAAGCTAAACAAAACTCAACATAAAGCTGAGACAGAACACCGGCACTGTTTTTTGCCTTCGATGGGAAAATGGTGGGGCCGGTGCAAAAATTGATAAAGGGGAGAATGCAGTAGCAATGCCAAAACTTGAGACAAGAACAGAACCCATGATTTTGAACATGGGGCCACACCATCCCTCGATGCACGGGGTGTTACGCTTGATTATGACGTTGGATGGGGAAAATGTCCTCGACTGTGAGCCGGTGATTGGCTATCTGCACCGGGGAATGGAAAAAATCGCCGAAAATCGCACTAATGTCATGTACGTTCCCTATGTAAGCCGATGGGACTATGCAGCGGGGATGTTTAACGAAGCGGTGACGGTGAATGCGCCAGAAAAATTAGCAGATATTGCGGTGCCAAAGCGTGCCAGTTATATCCGGGTTATTATGCTGGAGTTGAACCGCATTGCTAATCATTTGTTGTGGCTTGGCCCCTTTATGGCGGACGTGGGTGCTCAAACTCCGTTCTTTTATATTTTCCGCGAACGGGAATTGATTTATGACCTCTGGGAAGCGGCTACCGGCTATCGGATGGTTAATAATAATTATTTCCGCATTGGTGGTGTGGCGGCTGATTTACCCTATGGTTGGGTAGATAAGTGTGATGATTTTTGTGATTACATGATGCCGAAAGTGGACGAATATGAGCGGTTAATTACTGATAACCCCATTTTCCGTCGTCGTGTTGAAGGTATTGGTACTATTACTCGTGATGAGGCTATTAACTGGGGTCTTTCTGGGCCGATGTTACGGGCTTCTGGGGTACAGTGGGATCTGCGGAAGGTTGACCACTACGAATGTTATGACGAGTTGGACTGGGATGTGCAGTGGGAAACGGCCGGTGATTGTATGGCCCGTTATTTGGTGCGGATCCGCGAAATGCGTGAGTCTGTTAAGATTATTCGTCAAGCTTTGAAGGCTTTGCCTGGTGGCCCCTACGAGAATTTGGAAGCAAAACGCATGAGTGAGGGCCCTAAGTCTGAGTGGAACAGTTTTGATTATCAGTTTATTGGTAAGAAAATTGCTCCTACTTTTAAGATTCCCAAAGGCGAGCATTATGTACGCATTGAAAGCGGAAAAGGAGAGTTAGGTATTTTTATTATGGGGGATGATAATGTCTTCCCTTGGCGTTGGAAAATTCGCGCTGCTGATTTTAACAATTTGCAAATTTTACCTCAGTTATTGCGAGGGATGAAGGTTGCAGATATTGTGACGATTTTGGGCAGTATCGATGTAATTATGGGTTCGGTTGACCGTTAATTTTTCCCCGCAGATGTAGACAGATATTCTATCGTTTATCTGTTTTCATCTGCGGTTAACAAGTTGTTGATATCAAGGAAAAATATATCGGTGTTTATTGCGGTTTAATAAAAGAATTTTAAGCAAGTGTTAAATAAAATAATTAAGGAAAAAATAGCGGGAAATTATCAGCAAAGAATTACTTTTGCTGAGTATATGGATTGGGCTTTATACCATCCTCAACATGGCTATTATGCGACTAATAGAGTTAATTTTGGGGGAGATGGTGATTTTGTAACTTCTCCTTATTTGTGTAAAGATTTTGGTGAGTTGTTGGCGGTTCAGTTTGCTGAAATATGGGAGATTTTGGGAAAACCGGCCCGGTTTCAGTTGGTAGAAATGGGTGCCGGTCAAGGTTTATTGGCGGCGGATATTTTAAAGTTTTTGCATAAAAATCATTTAGATTTATTTGGGTGTTTAGAGTATTTAATTGTTGAAAAAGCTGCCGGTTTAATTGCCGAACAAAAGCATATTTTAGAGAAATTGTCAATAAATTTAAACGCTAATATCCGCTGGTGTGGCTGGGAGGATATTGAGGAAAATTCGATTACCGGCTGTTTTTTTTCTAATGAATTGGTGGATGCTTTGCCGGTGCATTTGGTGAGGGTAGAAAATCAAAAATTACAGGAAGTTTATGTAAGTTTTGAAACTAGCGCAAAGAGTCAAGAACAGGAGAATTTTAAAGAGGTTATAGGGGAAGTTTCGACACCGGCAATACAGGACTATTTTAAATTGGTTGGGATAGATATTTGTGGTTATGAAGATGGATATCGAACGGAGGTTAATTTGGCGGCTTTGGATTGGATGAAGACGGTAGCAAACCGGCTTTTTCGGGGTTATATTTTAACGATTGATTATGGTTATACGGCGGAAAGATTTTATCATTCCCGAAGAAATGAAGGGACTTTACAATGTTATTTTAAGCATTCTCATCACAATGATCCGTATATTAATTTAGGGTATCAAGATATTACGGCTCATGTGGATTTTACGGCCTTAGAAAAGCAGGGATTGTTGTGTGGTTTAGACAAGGTTGGTTTTGTGGAACAGGGGTTATTTTTGATGGCTTTGGGGTTAGGTGAAAGAATTGCTGCTTTGTCTTTTGTTGGGGACAATGAAGATATGGGTAATGTTTTGCGCCGGCGGGAGGCTTTGCATCAATTAATTAACCCGATGGGATTGGGTAATTTTAAAGTTTTGGTGCAGAGTAAAAATTTGAATGAAAGTCAAAAAGAGTTGAGTTTTAAGGGTTTAAAAATGCCTTTTATTTAAGATTTTGTAGATTTTATATTGGGGTTATGAGGCATTAATTTAGGTTGTTTAAAGGCCGGTTATGGTATCAACCGGCATCAATGCTTAGAGTTTTATTTTAGTTGAATTCTTCCGAGTCTGGGAGATGATAGCGTTTACGAAAATGTTGACATACTTGATAACATTTTGTTTGGAATGGCTGGTCGTTTAACCAACAGTTTCCGACTTCTGTTTGTCGGCGACTCCAAAAGGCGCAGTGTTGGCAATTTTTGCGGTTTAAGGAGATTTTTGTTTCCGCTTGTTTGGTTTTAAAAAACATTGCTGATCTAGGGATTTTAAATAAGGTTGGACTATTTTTAGTTTGACGCACTGTAGGATTAAATGGCCTACGACAGTTGGTATATTCTTTTTTACTAAGGTGGTAGCGTCAGTCCGTATATTTCTGAGAAATGCTGTGTCTTGGGAGGTATTCCTTATTGTTTGTGGCGCAAAAAAAGCTATAGGTTTTTTAAAAAAGTGATATAAATCGGATTTTGGATGACAAAAGTTATTAATTATAATAATTTAAAAAAATAAAAAAAATCCCCTTTTTAAGATGCAAAAAAAGGGGATTGTTAATAAATAGCTAATAGCGAATTCGCGGATCAATGTAGGCGTTTAGGATGTCAATAAAGATGCTTGCAAGTACAACTATTGCGGCAAAAAATACGACTATTCCTTGTACAGTGGGATAGTCACGGGAAGAGATGGCTTCATAAAGTCGGTTGGCTAATCCTGGCCATGAAAATGTGACTTCGGTTAAGATGGCTCCACCAAGTAAAGAAGCGAGGGTTAATCCGAGGACAGTGATAACAGGAATTAAAGCATTTTTTAGAGCATGAGAAACTAAAATTCTGCTTTCTGTAATACCTCTGGCTCTGGCGGCTTCTACATAGTCTGCTTGAAGGGTTTGTTTGAGGTTGACGCGGACAATTCTTTCAAAAATACCACTGATAAGAATTCCGAGAGTTATTGATGGTAAAGCGAGGTGATGAAGGGCGGTAAAAAATTGAGTTAAGTTACCAGAAAGGATGCTATCAAGGGTGTAAAGGCCGGTGATTGTGGGGGGTGGAGTGATGGAGACAGGGAAGCGAGTTCCTAATGGAAACCAGCCTAATTGTACGCCAAAAATGAGTTGTAAGATCATGCCGGCCCAAAAGGCGGGAATCGAGTAGGTGATAATGCCAAATAACCGGCCTCCTGCATCCCAGCCGGTGTTAGGGCGAGATGCCGAAATCATGCCTATTCCTATGCCAACAATGAGGGCAATTAGCATACTAAATACTGCTAATTCTACGGTAGCGGGAAAGTAATCTGTAATAATTTTCCAGACAGTTTCGCCGCGAGTGGTGATGGAAGTTCCTAGGTCAAAATTAAGTAGTTGTTTGAGATAGTTTAAATATTGTAACCATAGGGGGCCGGCTAATCCTAGTTGTTGTCTCATGATTTCTTTTGCTTCTTGAGAAGCTTTTGGGCCTAAGATTGAATCGACCGGATCTCCTGGGGTTGCTCTTAATAATAAAAATACGACAGTGATGATTGTAAAAAGCATTAAAGGAGCTAATAATAGTCGGAGAATTATGTAGGATTGTAGGGCTTTTGATCTTGACATGATTATTATTTTTTATTTGTAGATTTTTGCTTGTTTAAGCCTTGAAAAAATGGTCTTTTTGAGGCTCAATCTCATGTTTTAAAATGAGACTGAGCCTGGAATGAAGTTACTTTTTAATTGTCCAGAAGGGGATGCGTTGGGTTGGTTCGATAGTTACTCCTTGAATTTGTTTTTGGGCAAATAGGTATTCTTTGCCTTGCCAGAGAGGAATATAGGGAATATCTTTGACGAGTATTTGTTGTAATTCTTGGAAAATTTGATTGCGAGTTTGGGGGTTTTGTTCTTTTCTTTCTTTGTCTAAAAGTTCGTTAGCGCGGGGGTTGTAATAAAAGGAACCAGCTTGTTTTGTTTCGCCTTCTTCACAACCTTTTTCTGCTGTTCCTTTGGTGCATTCTAGGAAGGGTTGTAAGTAGTTGTCTGCATCTAAAAAGTCTGGACTCCAATCTAAAATAAATAGCTGATAAATTCCTTTAGCTAAATTATCATAGGCTGTGGCAGATTCAACTCCGTTTAGTTGCAGTTGTAATATTCCCCCTAGTTTTCTTTCGATGTCGGCTTTGAGGGTGCTGGCTACTAGGCTGTCTGTGGTGAGGTTTGAACGATACCAAAGTTCAAGTTTTAGGGGGTTTTCTGTGGTGTAACCGGCCTGTTTTAAGGCTTCGGTTGCTTTGGTTATGTTGCTCTCTCCATATTGTTCTTTAAAAACCGGTTGATAGATGCCTTCCATTGTTACAGGTATGAGGCTATAAAGTGGTTCAACTTGACCACGAAATACGCGATTTTGTAAAATTGGTCTGTCAATAATTGCGGCTAGGGCTTGTCGAACTGCAAGGTTATCTAGGGGTTTGCTTTGCAGGTTTAGGTTGAGGTAGTAAATGCCATTACTGCGTTGTGATAAAACTTGCCAGCCGTTGGAGGATGCTTGTTTTTCTAAGTTGGAAATTTGATCTAAATCTAAGGTTTGATATGCAATATCTACAGCCCCTGTGCGAAAGGATGTGTAGAGGTTTGATGAACTGCTAAGGCGTTGAATATCTATGCCTTTGTTGAGGGGTTTTTCTCCCCAATATTGATCGAAAGCTTCGAGTTTTATGCTATCGGTTCCGTAGCTGGTTAATTTATAGGGGCCGGTGCCTACAAAGGTATCTGGTTTGAATTTGCCGGTGCCGGTTTCATAGGCTTTTGGAGATATAGGACAGGCTCCAAAAAATGTTAGTAATGAGGTGAATGCTGCGAAGGGTTTTGTTAATTTGATTGTTAATTCATAATCGCTAGTGGCTTTAATTGAATCAACTCGACCGGCAAATAATGAGGATGGCCGGCCTCCATTTGCTATTAGCCGGTTGAGAGAAAATGCCATTGCTTCGGCATTAAAGGCGGTGCCATCATGAAATAATACGCCTTTTCTTAAAGGGATAGTGTAGGTTAATCCGTCACTGCTAATTTTTGGTAATTCTGTGGCAAGTTGAGGGATGATTTCTGTGGTGCCGGTTTTGTAGGTGTAAAGCCGATCTCCTAAGTTATAAAGTATTGTTCCTGATGCTGTTTCATAGGCGTCTGCGGGGTCAATAGTTCGCAGTTTTGATGTCATTCCTAGGGTGATGCGTCCTGGTTGGCCGGTGGTTGCTGGTGGGGTGGTTTGCCGGCCACAACTAACGGCTAAAATACAACACAGACTGAACAAACTTAGAAATTTGGCAATTTTTGCTAGGGGTTTATTTAACATTTGGCGAAAATTAAGGGGTAGGGGATTGAGTTTAGCTGAATGAGAAGACTAAAAAAATGTACCAGATTTTAAGCTCAATTTTTCGGCACTGTTTCTTTAATACTGGCATATTAAGACTTTGTTCTACAGAATTCCTGCTTATTTACCCGGAAAAATTCAACTTTTTTACCTTAACAAGTGACAATTATTCTATCGGATTTTGGATTTTCTGAAAATAGCTTATTTTAGGGAATTGCATTTTTAAAAAAGTTGGGCATTTTTTTTATAACTCCCTTACTTTCTCTCTATTCAAAGCTTGGGCTAAACTTCGAGAGAGGAATTTCGTAGTTTTTCTACAAAAATTTTGTTGATCTGTTTTGAAAAATATCATTTTTTCTGAATTCCCCAAAGGGGTAACTGTTGAGTTGGATCTAATACTACTCCTTGAATATTTTCTTGGGCAAAGGCATAATCTTTGTTTTGTACTAGGGGAATATAAGGCACTTCTTCTGCAACAATTTCATCAATTTGCCGTAAAATTTTGTTGCGTTTTTCTGGGTTTAATTCTTTACGCTGTTGGTCAATTAACCTATTAATGCGCTGACTATAATAAAATGATCCTAAGTTTTGACTAGCGCCATTTTTGCAAATATTCCCAACAGCTTGCCGGCAATCTAAAAATGGTTGGACAAAGTTATCAGCATCAAAAAAGTCGGCATACCAGTCTTGTAAAAATGTCTGATATATGCCTTTCCTTAAATTGGCAAAAGCTACCGGCCTTTCTACTGTATTTATTTCTATTTGTAGGACTCCTTCTAATTTTTCTTGAGCAATGGCTTTGAGGGCGTTTCCTAATAGTTCTCGGTTAGGAGACGGAGAAGGATACCATACTTCTATTTTGAGGGGATTTTGTGGGGTGTAACCGGCTTTGGCGAGAATTTGTTTGGCTTTTGCGGCATTTTGACTATACTGTTCTTTGAAAATTGGCTTGCTTGCTTCAAATTTGCTGGGAATCATGCTATAAAGAGCCTCTGATTGGGCAAAGCGGACACGTTGGGCTAATAGTTCTCTGTCTACAATTAAGGCTAGTGCTTTGCGAATTTCTGGGTTATTTAAGGGCGCTTTATTAATGTTAAGTGTCCAGTTTGTAATGTAATTTCCACTAGCAGAGACAACTTGCCAATTTTTAGTTTTTGCTTGTTGTTCTAGGGTGAGAATTTGCTGGCTGTCGAGTTCTTGGTAGGCAATATCTACTCCACCAGTGCTAAAAGCGTTGTAAAGGTTGCCGGCGCTGTTATAAAACTGCACATCTACGCCTTGATTTTTTGGTTTTTCTCCCCAATATTTTTCAAAAATGTCTAACTTTAAAGAGTCTGGGGCATATTTAGTTAATTTGTAGGGGCCGGTGCCAACAAAAGTGGTAGGTTTGAATTTACCCGCCCCAATTTCATAGGCTTTTGGTGATACTGCACACATTCCATTAAAGGTTAATAAAGCGGTGAATGCTGAGAAAGGTTTTTTTAATTTAATAGTTAATTCATAGGGGCCACTAGCTTTTAATGAGGCCACTATATCTGTTAGTAAAACTGCTGGGTTTCCCTGATTTTCCATAAACCGGCGCAGGGAAAATTCCATTGCTTTTGCATTAAATTCTGTACCGTCGTGAAAGAGAACATTGTTTCGCAATGGAATGATATAAGTTAAGCCATCTTTGCTAATTTTTGGTAATGCTGTTGCTAGTTGAGGAATTATTTTTGTGGTGCCTACTTGATAGGTATATAAACGTTCACCAATATTGTTGATCCAGGTAGCCGAAGCTTGTTCGTAGGAGTCGGCGGGGTCAATGGTTCTTAGTTTTAAGGTTGTACCGATGCTGAGGCGTTGTTTGGTGGCAGTTTGAGGTGTTTGGGAGGCCGGTTTTGGCTGGCAACCAACCACTAAGAGAGTACACGCAAAAATACTCAAAAGCAAAAACTTGAAGAGCACTAAGCGGTTTTTTTGTTTTGCTTTTAATAATTTCATTTGAGGTAGTTTTTGCACCGAGGCTAAGCTTTTTTCTAGTAAACCACACTTTTTAAATTTACAATCTAAAATATTAAGTATTAGGGTTTGATTTGGTAAATAAGCCTTCTCGATTGGCCCACAAGTTGATCCAGTCTGCCGGTGGTTAGGGTTCTAAGATAGTTTCTGAAAGCGTTAAAAAGGGATTATTTGAGCGTTCTATTATTCCTAAAGGTTTATCATTAGATGGTAATTTATTCGTTTTGTAATTAAATGTTCCTCAGACAAATCTACCTTTGGGGAGATACAACCAAGCAAACATTTCTATTAAAACTAATAGTAGGTGAGCAGGTTATTCAGGATTTTGTCTGACGAAAATCTGTTAAAAAACCTAAACAATATCAAGACATAAAATAGGAGAAGTTAATTATGGCTACGAATTTCAAGCAAAACCTTTCTCGTTTGGCCCGTGTTTTATTTGCATTCTTTGCTTGTGCAATGTTGGTGTTTTCTTCGGTGTATCCCGCCTACGCAGCCACCAGCAATCCAAAACAAGGTGAAGCTAAATTGACAGAAATCGAAAAGAAATCTCAAGAAGCTGTCATTTCTGATCCCTACGATCTCGAAAAAACCAGCAAAGAAGCTAACCAAGGCATTAATGAAGTGCAAGGTGATGCTGATAAGGAAAAAATGCACAATCCTTCCAATTCTAAAGCTACTTCCTTTGAAAGCGAAATCAAAGGATTAGTAGATAACATGACTAATAAAGACTAATAAAGTTTTGCTTTGCCCCTTATTGCATATTTTAAACCCGCAAAATAGGCAAATTTAACTATTAAAAACCCCGCTCTTTTTGATAGAGATGGGGTGATTTTTTATACAAATAAAGTTATTTAAGTTCTCAATTCTTGACATCTTTAGCCTTTAGAACTTGACTTTTGAAAATTTTTTGTTATAATTTTTTTAACTATTTAGTATTAGTCGGCCTAATCAACCCTGTCAATTTAAGCTAAAAAGCTGCAACAACGGGGAAGAGCGGAGGAACCAAAACTAATGGGGCTTATTTTTTGTGGAAATCAAAAAAAGGGAACCTCTCAACCCTAGCCCGTCAGCTAACTTCGCAGGCATTGAGAGGAGACTGAAGAGACAGCATTTATATATTTTTAGTGCCGCTCATCAGCTTTCCTCGCTACATTTCGGTGTGCTGAAAAAACTTAAATTGTCCTCCCAAAAAAGAGGATTCTTTATATTATCCCTAACAAAGAGCTAGGGATAGTATCTGGTACAATTTTGTTTTTTAAAAGGGCCTAAACTTTACCTATTTAACCTAGGGGAATGCTGTGTTGAGTCTTCAAGCAATCTTAGCAAGTTCTATTTTTGTGGCAGTTATCTTTTTAGTGATGACAGAGTGGCTTCACCTCACCATTGCTGCTTTTTTAGGAGCATTGCTTTTAGTTTTTTTTAACATCCTTACTTTTCCAGAAGCAATTAACTATATTGGTGAAAGTCACGGAACTTTAGCCTTATTTTTTGGCGTTATGGTGTTGGTTAGGGCTTTTGAACCGACAAAAATCTTTGAATATTTAGCAACCCAAATAGTCTTACTGGCCAATGGGCAAGGCAAACGATTATTGTTAGGAATTGTGGCTATTACTACACCTATTTGTGCGGTTTTGCCCAATGCTACAACCGTGATGCTTTTGGCCCCTTTAATTCCACCAATGGCTGAAGAAATTGGCGTTGATTTTGTACCCTTACTAATTTTAATGGTGTTTGTAGCCAATAGTGCCGGTTTGCTTACGTTGGTAGGAGATCCAGCCACGTTTATTGTTGGGGATGCTGTTAATATTAGCTTCACAGATTACTTACAAAAATTAAGTCTGGGTGGAGTTCTTGCTGTGGCTACAATTACTTTAATGTTACCCTGGTTATTTCCCCAAATTTGGCGAAAAAAGTTAGACGATCTTGAACATTTACCACACCCAAAAATTAATCACCCCAGAACTTTAATAGTAGGTGGAATTATTATTACCTTTGTTTTAGTTTTCTTTGTAGTGGGTGATTCGTTGCCGGTGCCGGTTTCTCCTGCGGCGGTTGCGTTGTTAGGAGGTGCTTTAGCTTTGTTGCTTGCTCATCACAGTAAAATTGATACAGTAAACCACATTTTACGCGATGTAGATTGGAGTACCTTGCTATTTTTTATGTCAATTTTTGTCCTAATTGGCGGTTTAGAAAAAACTGGCGTTATCAGTAGTATGTCAGGAGTTTTAGCCTTTCTTTTAGGAAAAAATATTTTGCTGGGTTCAATGGTTTTACTGTTTTTTGTCGGCATACTTTCCAGCGTTATTCCTAACATTCCCTTGGTTGTGGCAATGGTTCCTCTCTTAAAACAATACGTTGTCAATGTAGATTTAGCACCGGCAGCAGTCCTAGATCCAAACTTTTCCGGGCAATTTCCCCCCGAAGTTTTACCCCTATTTTATGCCATGATGTTCGGCGCTACCCTTGGTGGAAACGGTACCCTTGTTGGTGCTTCTTCTAACATTGTTGCTGCCGGTATATCCGAACTACACGGGCGTCGAATTTCCTTTAAAACCTTTTTAAGCTATGGGCTTCCCGTCATGTTTATGCAGCTTTTAATCTCAGCACTATATGTTACCTTGCGTTTTTTGATGTAGGCAAAACTACGGAAATTCATAGTCGAAATTTAGGCTAAAATTGAAGGTAAAATTCTCTAAAAATATGTGGCAACACACAAAAAAATAAGTTATAATATCCGAAAGAAAAAAAGTCAGCCTAATCTAAGTTTTCATCCTTAACAGCGATAACTTAGAGCGGAGGAACCAATCTCAGGGGTTAATCTTAAGCGTTTTTAAAAAGGCAACTCATCTCAAATCTACAAGTTTTTAGTCCGCCATTTAAAATTGCCAGAAGGGCATCTCTCAGCCCTAACCCGTCAGCTAACTTCGCAGGCATTGAGAGGAGACAAAACAGAGAATTTTCTATTTAAAATAGATAAATCTTGTCAGCGTCTCCGGTTGATATTACTCAGGAAAATTCTGCCCTAGACTCTGAGGAGTAATCTATGACATTTAATATTACTTTATCCACGCTTGCTGTAGCGGGACAAGTAGCTTGGAAAAAAGCAAAACCGATTGTGATGCGGGATGTATTCTTGCTTCCCTTGGCCGGTTTTGTAGGAATTATTTTATTGTGGTGGATTGTTGCTATTTTTAACAGCGAATTAATGCCAACTCCCCTCCAAGCATTAATTGCAAATTGGGATTATATCAGCAATCCATTCTATCAGCGGGGCCCAGGTGATTTGGGCATTGGATGGTTACTTATCGCCAGCATTCGTCGTGTTTTACTTGGATTTGGATTAGGTGCCTTTGTTGCCATTCCTTTAGGCTTTTTAATTGGGATGTCAAAACAAGCAATGATGGCCTTAAATCCGATTATTCAAATCTTCAAACCGGTTTCCCCTCTTGCTTGGCTACCCATCGCCTTAGCTATCTTTAACCTAGCGGAACCTTCAGCAATTTTCGTGATATTTATCACCTCCCTATGGCCGACAATTATTAACACCGCCCTGGGAGTTTCTAGCGTTTCCAAAGATTATTTAGATGTCGCCCAAGTTCTGGAAATGCCACGCTGGCGACAAATTACAAAAATCATTTGGCCGGCCAGTTTACCCTATATCTTCACCGGCCTAAGAATCAGCTTAGGAATAGCTTGG
Organism: Halomicronema sp.; assembly: GCA_036704045.1. Taxonomy (GTDB): domain Bacteria; phylum Cyanobacteriota; class Cyanobacteriia; order Cyanobacteriales; family Oscillatoriaceae; genus Ancylothrix. The sequence goes on from DATNQM010000022.1 coordinate 378,061, forward strand.
TTAGTCATTGTTGCCGTCGAAATGCTCACCGGCGGAATTGGCATCGGATTTTTTGTTTGGGATGAATGGAGCCGGTTAAATTTAAGCTCCGTCTTTCTTGCCATATTTGTAATAGGATTAACCGGCCTAATTTTAGATTGGGGAGTAGCCAAACTTCAAGAACTAATCACCCACCGCCGGCCCATAAAAAACCGCTAAAAAATCCTCAAAAAATTTAAAACAAAAAAATGAATAACTCGCCCCAATATAGCCGGCGAAAATTCCTCACAGGAATCACCGCAGCAAGCGCAGGAATTGCCCTATCTTCCTGTGGCATAAACGCCGACCGCTCCGCCAAAGGAATTACCGCAGAAGCAGCCTCAATAAAACCCCTAATTCAACCTCAAGAACTAGAAAAACCAGACCTAACAATTGGCTACGTTCCTGTTAACGACTGTGCACCTTTTGCTATTGCTTGGAAAAAAGGATTTTTTCGCAAATATGGCTTAAATGTTCGCCTCAACCGCGAAGCAAGCTGGGCCACATCCCGCGACGGAATTATCTTCGGACGCCTCGATGCCTCCCCCGTCGTCTCCGGCGCTGTCACCAACGCTCGCATCGGTGCAGAAGGCGCACGCCACGCTCCCTTGTGTGCAGCAATGACAATTCACCGGCACGGAAACGCCATCACCATGAATCGAAAAATGTGGGATTTTGGCATTCGTCCCTGGTACGAATACAAACAAAAATATGGCGAGAGAGCCTTAGAAGAATTTGGCAAACAATTCCGCGCCTATTTTAACAGCCAGTCGTCAGAAGATCGAGTTTGGGCTGTGGTTTTAAGCTCATCCATTTATGAATACTTTATTCGCTATTTATCCGCAGCAGCCGGCGTAGATCCAATCAAAGAATTTCGGATCATTATTGTTCCCCCACCGCAAATGGTAAGTAATGTGCGAATTGGTGCCATGCAAGCCTATATGGTTGCCGAACCTTGGAACACTCGCGCTATTTATGAAAAAGCGGCTAACGGCGATGAAGGAATAGGATTTACCTTTGCTCAAGGTAAAGAAATTTGGCTGGGACACCCCGATAGACTTTTAGGAGTAATGGAATCTTTCATCGAAAATTATCCTAAAACATACCGAAGTTTGCTCAAAGCAATGATTGAAGCTTGCCGGTATTGTGGCGATCCAAATAATCGCTCAGAAGTGGCAAAATTGCTCACAGAACGCTCATTTACTGGTGCAAAACCCAAAAAGGGGCCGGTGGATAAATTCACTGCACCGGCCATCGTTGGCAACTATAACTACGGTGGTTTTGATGGACAAAATCGCACCATTTCCTCGGATGATGGAACCATATTTTTTAACATTCCTGATAACGTTCCTCACCTTCCAAACGAAAACGCTACCTTTATGTGGCGCTCTCGAAGTTTGTGGTTAATGACTCAAGCTGCTCGCTGGGGACAAATTAAAGAAATCCCCAAGGATGCCGATAAAATCGCCGAGAAAGGTTGGAGAACTGATATTTACCGAGAAGTCACAAAAGAGATGGGAATTCCCACGCCAGACGAAGACTTTAAAATTGAATCTCCAGAGGTTTTTATAGACAATAAAAGCTTTGATCCAAGCGATCCTGTTGGTTATCTCAAAAGCTTTGAAATTCGCGCCAACCGGCCCCAAAATTTCTTGATTTCTTAACTGTACTTTCTCTTCCCAAAAACTATGACTTCTTACACCTACAGCAACGTAAACGAACAAACCAGCTACCGCAATGCTTTTCTGGAAATAGACAACGTTACCAAATCTTACACCAATACAGAAGGCAAGGAATCTATCATTTTAGATGGTGTTAGTTTAAATGTTTCTGAAAATGAATTTATTTCCGTAATTGGACACTCAGGCTGTGGAAAATCTACGCTGTTAAAAATAGTCGCCGGTCTTGAAAAATCCACCAGTGGATCAGTGCGATTAGATGGCAAAGAAATTCGCAAACCAGGTGCAGAAAGAATGATGGTTTTTCAACATTATGGACTGCTACCTTGGCTGACGGTGCGTGAAAATATCCGTCTCGCAATTGATGAAGTTTTGAAAAATGCTACCAAAGCAGAAAAAATAAATCTTGTCAATGAACACCTCGCAATGGTAAACTTAACACCAGCAGCAGATAAGTATCCAGATGAAATTTCAGGGGGCATGAAACAGCGGGTTGGAATTGCCCGCGCCTTAGCAATTCGCCCAAAAATGTTATTAATGGATGAACCTTTTGGAGCCCTGGATGCCTTAACACGCGGGAAGTTACAAAAACAGGTGCTTGATATATGGGAAAAACACCGGCAAGCTGTGATGATGATTACCCACGATGTAGATGAGGCAATTTATATGTCAGACCGCATTGTGATGATGACAAACGGCCCCTCAGCCACAATTGGGGAAATATTAGAGGTGCCTTTTCCCCATCCCCGTGATCGCCATGAATTACGAGAATCAAAAGAATATTATGAACTTCGTAATCATGCCTTAGATTTTTTAGATCGCTACTTCAATTCGGAAGATTAAGCTAAAATAAAATTAGCTTCAATAAATGAGCCGGTATCTGCCAGCCGCTATGTAACCTAGACGACAAAAAATAGTTACTCTTGGCTAGCAATACTATTTTGGGATTTAGATAAAAAACCTAAAATCCAAACTTGAAAGTCCCCAGGCTCACATCGCCTCCGTCCATTCTTTGATTTGAGAGAGGTTAAAGCTGTGAAAATTAAGCCAATGTTAGCGCGTCTTGAAAGTGCAATGGGTTGCCAAGATTTAATAGAGCAAATGCTATTGTTACCGGAACCGCGTCACCAAATTTCAGACAACGAAAAAAAATCAAAAACAATTAATTTAGTTGTTGGCTATAGCAGCTCACCCCGCAGTCAAACCGCCCTGGATCTTACTTTGTGGATTGCCCATCAAACGCGACTGGCTACCCAAAAGCAAGTAACAGTTCAAGTGGTATATGTATTTGATGAAAACTTACCTCCACAATTACCAAATTTTTTACGATTTCCCGATGAAGAAAATTCATTAAATGAAGCAAAATTTTTAGAAGGGGAACCAACTCATGAAAAAAGTTTTGCCACACCTTTAGGAGTCCAAACTAAAAATAAATGGCTGACTCCAACCAGACGAAAAACTCATTCAGATCGGCAGAATTATAAAACCAAGTTTTCTAGTAGCAATCCTTTTGAACAAGCCGACCGAATTTTATGGCAAGCCAGGTGTTTAGCTGAAGAATGGCGGGGGTCATTTAAAGCTCATTTACGCTTTGGAAATCTTGCCGAAGAATTACGAAAAGTTGTAGAAGAAGAAAATGCAGAACTATTGTTTTTAGGTTGCGATTCTTCAAATCATGCAATTGTCCAAAAACTCGGTAAAAAATTTCCCTGTGCAGTTTTAGGAATTCCTCATAATCTTAACAATGAAGACCCTCTGGCTTCTTGTACAACCAAAGCTAAAGCTTAAAAAATTGGCAGTCAAAAAGATTTGAGGAAAGTCACCAATTCCAATTGGTGACTACACAAATTAAGCAGGTTTAAGGGGTTTGTAAAAAAAGCCACTGACTAAAATTTGTGGCAATACAGGTAAAACCCCTTAGTAGAGTCTGAAAGGGTGACATTACAAATTTCAAACAAATTCTAAAAGTTTTATCCTGTGGGAACTCGGAAGAATTGTTAAAATTTAATAAATGTAGCCAAAAATAGACAAACCTGTGCCGGTAAATTATGCACCTGCGATTTTCCAGAGACATTGAAAAACTATTACAACAGCTTGCTGAGAAACCCCTAACCGTCTCAGACATTATTGCCGAAACATCCGAACGCGGATTTAGCCTTGTAATAGGCTTACTGGTACTACCCTTTCTATTCCCAATGCCGCCTGGTTTCACCGCTGTTTTAGGGGCCGGTTCCCTGCTATTAGGATTGCAAATGGCATTGGGAAGACGTACCCCTTGGTTGCCCAAAAAAATCTCCCGTTTTCGGTTTCCTCACAAATTTGTTTTATTACTATTAAATAACCTCAAACGTGGCACCGGCTGGATTGAAAAAATTGCTAAACCCCGATGGAAAAAACTTGCCCAACATCCCTATACTTGGCGTTTCACCGGCCTTTGTATTGCCTGGTTAACAATATTATTAATGTTGCCAATTCCCTTTACTAATCCCATTCCCACCCTAGTCATTTTACTATTTGTTATTGCCACAATGGAATCGGATGGCTTATTGATTTGCTTTAGTTACATCCTCACCGGCTTAATTAGCTTGTTGTTTATTTTGGCCAGTGATTTTATTGTCCGAATTGTCAATCATCTAGTGTATTTAATGCAATAAATCAAAAAGGTTGGGTTTAATTACCCAACCATAAACCATGTTTTAAAAACCCTAACTACATTTCCATAAAATACAGTAAATTTCCAATACAATTAACCTACTTCTGACTTATACCAATTTCCATAATTATTACTACAGTTCAAATAATCCGCATCCCTTTAAAGTCCCCCTTGAGAAGGGAGATTTAGGGGGTATGTGTAGCATTGTTTTATTGATTTGGTATTATTTAGGCTTAAGAAATAGCTGGAAACAGATTTTTAATCAATATTAAAAACGGATAAAATTCAACTTCTTTAAAATTAACCTTCTCGTTGAAACAAATTTAAAATAACTTTTTAAACTCTAAAAAATCAAAAAACCTTTAGATTAACTAAAAACAATAAAATTCTTAAACAACCACAGCAAACCGAAAACCAAAATAGTGCTTATGTAGCTAAAATTAATAAACTTCGTCAATGCCGGCTTTTAGGCGAAAAACCATGACCCCTTTATTTTGCACCCAAAAACACGAAAACCCAGACAAAAACCGTTTTTGTAGCCAATGTGGCGAAAAACTAACCCCCCCAACAGCCATCATCGCCCAACGCTATCGGATAATTGAAGAAATAGCCCAAGGAGGCTTTGGAAGAACCTACTTAGCCGAAGACAATAACCGGTTTCAAGAACTTTGCGTACTAAAAGAATTTGCCCCCCAAATACAAAACCCACAAGCCTTAAAAAAAGCCGAAGAACTATTTCAAAGAGAAGCCGGTGTTTTATATCAACTTCAACACTCACAAATTCCTAAATTTAGAGAACTTTGTCTCGACGGAAACACCGGCAAAGAACGGCTATTTTTAATTCAAGATTATATAGCCGGAGAAACCTATAGACAACTTTTAAATAATCGCCAAACCTTCAGCGAAAAAGAAATTATCATCCTCCTCCAGCAACTTCTGCCAGTATTACAACATATCCACGCGTTAGGCATCATCCATAGAGACATATCCCCAGAAAACATCATTCTTAGAAACACAGATAAATTACCAGTATTAATAGACTTTGGAGGCGTAAAAACCGCCGCCATATCTGCCATATCTGCCGCAAATAACAACCTAAAATTAAACACCCAAATTGGTAAACCAGGCTACGCCCCCGAAGAACAACTGCAACAAGGAAAAGCCTATCCAAACAGTGATTTGTACTCCCTTGGAGTCACAGCAATAGTATTACTCACTGGCAAAGAACCAAAAGAACTATTCGACAACTACAACGCCGAATGGCAATGGAAAAAATATACAAAAACTAGCCCAGAAATTGCCAAAATATTAGATAAAATGATTTCCCGTAATCCCGCAAATAGATATCAAACAGCCAGAGAAATACTAGAAACCTTACCCCCCACAAATATTCCCGCCAAAAACAGCAAATTCACTCAAATAAAAACCCTAGTTGTCGCACCGGCAGCCCCACAGCCCACCGCTAAACCACCCGCAATAGTCCAAGCCCCAAACCCATTACCACCAAAGCTTCCAAACTTTAACTTTTTGCCCATAATATTTGCCCCCATCCGTAGGACATTGCAAATAATAACTAAAACAACAGTCCTTAGTGCCGGTGTATTCTTAATAGTAGCCCTCAGTTCTTGGGCTGGGTACAAATTAGTTTCATGGACACCACCAAACCTACCTAAAATATTCCCTACCAGCCCAGAACAACCCCCAACCTTAGAAGCACGCCTAAAAGCATTAAACCTATCAGAAGTAGAATTTTATGCCCTAGTAGACAAAGAATTTTATCAACAACATCCAGAACTAAAAAATCGCCCTTTAACCAACAAACCCAAAGACGAAAAACTCCGTCAAGAATGGCATGAAATTTCCGAAAAAATTCTCAAAAAACTGGAACAACAAAATAGTTAATAGCCCCAGCCAACAAAAAGTAGATTAATCTCGCCAAAGAGGGCTTCAGCGGCAACTAAAACCTTAAAAACCCCATCGCTTTTGCCAAGGCTTACTGCATTATCACAATTATGTCAAGACATCCTGATAACTTTTAGAGAAAAAATTCCAAAAAAGCGGCACTAAGCAAATATACTAAATACGAATAAGCAAAAAGCCAGAAAGAGCTTTATTTTGGTGAGAGGAGAACAGCAAATGAAAAAAGCCGCTTGGATGACATTACTAACCGGCCCCGCATTATTAACCACCGCAATATTATTAACCGCCACAACTGCCAAAGCAACAGAAATACCATCTCTGCAAACAGGCCCAACAGAAACCAGCATTGAAACCTTCCCCTCCGTAGGCGACCTAAACAACCCCGCCCCAGAAGCAGAAGACACAATGGGACAACTGCGTTCTGTCACCGAACTATCAGATGTGCAGCCCACAGACTGGGCCTATGAAGCCCTGCGAAACCTGGTAGAAAAATATGGCTGTATAGCAGGCTACCCCGACCAGACATTCCGAGGCAACCGTGCCCTCACCCGATACGAATTTGCAGCCGGTGTAAACGCTTGCCTAGAAGCCATCACAGCCCAAATACAACCAGGCGGAGACTTTGTTACCCGCGAAGACCTAAACACCCTAGAGAGACTGCTAAACCAATTTCAAGCAGAAATAGCCACCCTTCGCGGACGAGTAGACTCCCTGGAAACTCGCACTCGTGAACTTGAAGAAAACCAATTTTCCACCACAACAAAACTGGCCGGTGAAGTTATCATAGCCGCCACCGACGGTATTGGAGACGGCAGCAACAGCACCCCCTCTCTTCAACAAAGGGTACGCTTATACTTAAACACCAGTTTCACCGGCGAAGACCTCCTCGTAACTCGTCTACAAGTCGGTAACAGCCAAAGCCTAGACCACAACAACCTCAACAACGGCATTCCCTACGGCTTCACCACCAGCGAAGGCTTCCAAACCCATCAAGTCTTTGGCAACACCGGCAACAACGTCCTCCTAGACTGGCTATCCTACACCTTCCCCGTCGGCAACAAATTTAAAGTCACCGTCGAAGCCACCGGTGGCGTATTCGACGACTTCACCCCCACCCTCAACCCCTTCTTTGAAAGCTACGACGGCGGAAACGGTTCCATTAGTACCTTCGGGCAAAGAAACCCCATTTACCGTCTTGGTGGTGGACAAGGTATTGGCATCAGTTTCAAACCCAGCAGCCAACTCGAACTAACCGCCGGCTACCTCGCCTCGGAAGGCGCCTCTCCTGTTGCCGGTAATGGTTTCTTTGACGGTAACTACTCTGCCTTGGGTCAAGTAACCTGGACACCTAGCGACCGCTTTGGAGTTGCTTTTACCTACAACCACGCCTATTTTGGCCCCGGTAGTTTTGGGTTTGACAACGGCGGCGGAAGTCTCGCCACCGGCAACCTCCCCTTTGCTGGTACCGCCCTCGCCAACACAGTAGGGGCAAATAGTCCAGTTACCAGCAACTCCTACGGCTTACAAATGTCTTTGCGAGTTAGCCCCCGCTTTCAAGTTAACGGCTGGGTTGGCTATACCGACGTTTTTCTGCGCGATAGCGACATTAATGGCAAAATTTGGAACGGCGCCATCGCTTTTGCTTTCCCCGACTTAGGCAAACAAGGCAACCTTGCTGGTATCATTGTCGGCGTTGAACCCTACCTTAAAGAGTTAGATGGGTTTGACAACTTCTTTGCCACAGACTTGCCTCTACACGTTGAAGCTTTCTATAAATACCAACTCACCGACAATATCGCCATCACTCCCGGTGTTATTTGGCTAACAGCCCCTAACCAAGACAATAGCAACAATGATGCGGTTATTGGCACTTTGAGAACTACCTTCAACTTCTAAATTATTTTGTAGTTTCTTTATTGTGCGTTCATTAGTGGTTAATACTTAACCACCTATGAACGCATTTTTATTAAAAAACTTAAACAACTATTCTCTTTTTTTTGCTGATATGAAAAAATAAATCAGCCAAATTTGGACAATTAGAAATGCTCGATCCCCAAATTGTTAATTCCCCAAAATTTCAGGAATTCTTAAGTATTTTTGGCTTGACAGAACAACCTGGAGTTACCCCCTCTCAAGGTTACGATTTAGGAAGCTTTACCGGCACCTCTAGCCGGTCTGGAAGTCTAAATGACACCAACCCCGTTGAAACTTATACTTTCAAAGTAGATCAAACCTCCGATTTTATCCTGGGACTGCGAAACCTCAGCGCTGATGTAGATGTAGTTTTAGGAAAAGATTTAGACAGTAATGGATTTATTGATTTTGATGAAGAAATAGATACATCAGAACAGGAAGGAACAGTTGATGAATCTCTAAATGCCAAACTTACTCCAGGCAATTACTTAGTTGATGTTTATCTCTTTGAAGAAGGTAATACAACTTACAATCTTGACTTATCCTTAAATTCTTTTGCTACTCCCACCGAAGCTTTAGGACAATCTTTAGCCGGTGCAACCAATGTCGGAACCTTAAACGGAATTGACCCCCTCACCGGCACTCTTAACAATGCTAAACCAAGCGATATTTACCGCTTTAACTTAGATGAAAGCCGAGATTTTAGTATTTTCCTAGACGGAGTAAGCGCAGACAGCAACCTGCAACTTATTCAAGACTTCAATAACAACCAAATTATCGACAACGGCGAAGTTATTAACACCTCAGTAGCATCTTCTACAAATGCCGGTGTCATTGCCTATACCAACCAACAAGCCGGCACATATTTTGCCCGAATTCAATCAGGAAACCCAACAAACTATAACCTCAGTTTAGAAGCCCCTGGCAGTGGAAACACCGGCAACGAAATTGTCACCGCAATTTCTGCAAACGAAAGCATCCAAGACAACTTACTACTTTCAGCAAGCCCCAATACCTTAATTCCGGGTGCAGTTTTCTACGATTACCAACTAACCGATATTGTTGGCAATCAGCAAGTTAATATTAGCCTAACCTCCACAGAATTTGACCCAGCCTTACAACTTATCAATGCAGAAACCGGAGAACTTATTGCTCAAAACGACAACAGCAATGGCACAAATGCCGCCCTTTCTTTCACAGTTGACCCCAACATAGATTATCGAATTTTAGTTACCAGCTTTGCCGGCGAAGGCAACAACACCGGCGCATTTAACTTAACCACAACTAGCTCAACTTTCAGCGGAAATCTTGGTTTAGGACAAACCCAAAACGGCCTATTAGCAACCAGTGATTTAAACGATGATGCCATCTTTTTTGACGAATATCAACTTACAGGAATTACCCCCGGACAAGCCGTAGAGTTGAGTGTAAATTCAACAGAATTTGACACATACCTCGAATTAGTTGATGCTAACACCGGCCTAGTCGTTGCCGAAAATGATGATATCAGTAACCCCACAAACCGCAACTCAACCATCAGCTTTATAGCCGATCCTGGGGAAAGTTTTATTGCGCGAGTTACCACTTTTGACAGCAACGCCACCGGCAATTATAGCCTCAGCCTCAACTCCGTAGCATCTGCCCGTCAACCCATTGCCCAAGCTGCCAATAGCCCCGCAGACAACGCAGCATTTTTCAACAATATAGTAGATGAACAAATCCGAAATATTGCCCAACAACGCGCCAGCAGTGGACAATTAAACCGCAATGGAATGTTAGCAATTTTCAATCAAATTACCTCCGATAACCAAGTCACAACCGCAGAAATAAGCGACTTAAAGACTTTGTTAAAAGAAAAAAATGCCTACATAATTCCTGATTCGGTGCAATATTTAGGTAAACAAGTTGCCACCAAAGCCACCCAAGACGTAGGACAATTTAATCAATTAGTTGCCCAACACTTTTTAGGAACTGTACGACCTGAACCAATATATCAAGAAACGAATAATGATGGTTCACCAAAAGGAAACCCTGTTAGCTACACCTATCAACCAGTGCAAGGAAAATTATTCGGTGAGGGTGGGCCAAAAATAGGAGACATTGCCCAAAATCCCTTTGGTAACTGTTATTATGTAGCCGGTTTGGGGTCGATGTTTGCCCGCCAAAATTTCACCGCCGCCACTATTGGAACTAATTTTAAAGGCGACACTAGTAGCGCAATTTTAACCGAAACGATCACCGCCAATACTAATGATAGCGGCCAACTTGATAACACTTACACTGTGCGTTTTTATAACGAAAATGGTCAGGCAGAATATGTCACGGTGGATAATCAATTGATTATCGATGACGACGGAAAAATTGCTGGTTCTGCACGCGATACCAGCGTTAATAATCCCAACAACATCCTCTGGGTACCCATTTTAGAACGTGCTTTTACTCAGTGGCAAGGTGGCTATAACAAAGTAATGAACGGTGGAGATCCAGGAATGGTACAACAGCAAATTAAAAGCGGTTCAAAAAGTGATTATTATACTGCACCAGATGCAGGACAAGAAATAGGAACTTTTGAAGTTTTAGCAACAGCTTTTAACGAAGGAAAAACCGTAACAGCAGGAACCCCCGATGGGAAAAATACCATTTTTTATAGCAACCATGCTTATACAGTAGCTAATGCCTATGTAAATGAGGCTGGTGAACAGCGAGTTGTGGTATTTAACCCTCATGGACAAGATAGTGGAGGAAATGCCGGTGTTAATGGTGAATATAAAGATATTCGTGTAACTGCTGTCCGTGAAGATGGATTTGTGGATGTATCCTTTGCAGAATTCAAGCAGTATATGGGCTATTTCTTTGTTGTTTAATTGAACCAACAAATATCTTGTTATAATCATTTTTGGGGCATTAAACTTAATGCCCTTTTTTTAATATAAAAACTTCATTAATCCACTTCTCACCCCTTTAACCGTTTTATAAAACCAATTATCAAAAATTAAATAACAGTTAGGTTTTATATCAAACAGTCTTGTAAACAGAAAAACTTTTCAATTATTACTAAAATTAGCCCACCGGCCTAATTTTCCAACCACTATCAAATCAACTTGATACAATTATTTCAGCCCTTCCAGCCCTCAAACTAAATGAAACCTCTTTTTTGCACCAAAGGACACGAAAACCCCACCGGCAGCCAGTTTTGCCTCCAATGTGGAGAAAAACTCACCTCCAACAACACCGGCACCCTCAGCCCAGGAATCATCCTCGGCGAACGTTACCGTCTCCAGCGAGAAATAGGAAGAGGAGGCTTTGGACGTACTTATTTAGCCGAAGACATAAACCGTTTTAACGAACCCTGCGTATTAAAAGAATTTGCCCCCCAAGTTGCGGGCACCTACGCCCTCCAAAAAGGACAAGAACTCTTTGAAAGAGAAGCCGGCATATTATATAAACTTCAACATCCCCAAATACCTCGCTTCCGCGAAATGTTTCGCGCCAACTATGACAACGAAGGGCACTTATTTTTAGTTCAAGACTATGTAGAAGGACAAAATTATCGCACCCTACTCCAAAACAGACGCGTTCAAAACCGGCTTTTTAGCGAACCAGAAATTACCCAACTTTTTACACAAATTTTACCAATTTTAACCTACATTCATAGGCAAGGAGTTATTCATCGAGACATTTCACCAGACAACATCATCCTAAGAAATAGCGATTTAATGCCAGTATTAATTGACTTTGGTGGAGTCAAAGAAATAGCTGCAAACTTACAATCAGAATTTGTCGGTACCAGCCAACCCGCAACCCGTCTCGGCAAAATAGGCTACGCCCCGGACGAACAAATGCAAATGGGCAAAGTTTATCCCCACAGTGACCTTTATTCCCTCGCCGTCACCGGCCTAGTTCTCCTCACCGGCATAGAACCCCAAAACCTTAGAGATCCCGAAACTCTCCTCTGGAACTGGCATAAACACACCACCCTCAGCCCCAACTTTAGCGCCGTCCTCGAAAAAATGCTTTCCTACCGGCCAGGAGACCGCTATCAAACCGCCAACGACGTCCTAAACGCCCTCCAAAACTATCCCACCCTCACCTTCGCCAGCCCAAACCCAAGCCCCAGCCCAAACCCCACCATAAACCCAACTCAAGCCATCGCCCCACCACAAAAGCCGGCCCCCCAAAAAGTCTCTCCCCCAGTCAAAACCTTACCAACCCCAAACCTACCCATCATGTTTGCGATCATTCTCGGCATGACAATGGCCGGTTTGTGGGCCGGTAACTATTGGATAGAAACCCATCGCAGCCAAAATACAGACCAAATAGCAGACAACGAACCCGACCCCTCCGATAACTATAGCCCCGCTGAACAACAAAGAAAAGAAGCTTTAAAAGCCCAAAGAAAACTTTTAGGAATCGACTACAATTTCTATGTTCAATTTGTCAATCAAAGTTATTATCAACAATATCCCGAACAACAAGGACGCACCCTCACAGACAGCATAAATGATGAAATTTGGCGAGAACGTTGGGATACAATTGCCGAAGATATTTTAAATAAACTAGAAAATATTAGTGAACCCGCCCGTCAAAAAATGGGCAATTATAATCGCTACGACCTCGACAGACGCACAGCAGAAGTTAACAAAAAATTCCTGGGCAGTCGATCCCTCAATGACTTAACGGATGTGAAATTTTTCAGCTTATTTCCCGAACAAAGAAACAACGGTAATTTTATCGATACACCCCTTGGTCAAGTGTGGCAAGCCATCGCAGAGGACCAAAAAGAAAAAGTCTTAAATGGAACAATTTTAGAAGAAATAAAATTTCAAACCGGCACCACCACCACAACCATTTCAGACAGCTTAGAACCCTACACAGGTAAAGCTTATATTGCTCAATTAACCAAAAATCAATTGATGCAATTAAATTTAGAAACACAACCAGAAATACAACTTTCTATTTACACACCCTCCGGTAGAATTTCACCCCTATTGCAAGACTCTCCACAATTAAACTGGTCTGGAAAATTACCCGAAACCGGCTATTACGAAATTGTTGTTGTATCCCAAGCTACACAACCCCTTGCTTACCAACTCACCCTCAGTGTCACCAACACCCCCTAAACCTTACAAAAACAACACAAAAGTCAAATCAATTACACCTAAATAGGTCCTTTTTTAAAAAAATTTACCTGCTTTGCGTAATTTCACTGAGCCGATGGGCAACTAACTCAGCTACTATTATAAAAGTCTTGTAAAGTAGCCAAGTGTGAATTACGGAATTCAGGGAGAATCGTTATGCTGCTCATTCGCGCCGAAGACTTAGAAAGCGTTGGTATCGCCTCTGGTACTGCCACTCAACTTGTTTTTCAAAATACCAGCTTCACCAAAGGTCGAGCATTTTTAAAAAGCGAACGTCAAGCAGCCATTACAACTTGTAACCAGTATCTTAGGGCAGATATTTTATGTCTAATAATTGAAAATCAAACTCACTTTACCCTCTGGCCCGAAAAAAAAGATGTCAATGTTTCCTCACAAGACTCAAATCTTTCTCCTAGCAAGGCCAAAAAATATAAAAATACTTTGGCTTCGTCTATTCCCCAACCAAAAAACTCTCGCTATCACCAAACTAATTTAATTAATCCAGAAATCAGTTATAACCCCTCTGCTTCCCGGTTTGCCGAAAATAAAAATTAGTAAATTGTCATTACTAATAATCATTTTTTAGAAATTTAAAGTATCCCTATTTATTGGAAATTAGCCAAAAGTTAGGTTATTTATTTAATATTAAACCCACCATAAATAAATAACCTAAATCCTAATTTTTTCATAATTTAAAACCAACACCTATCCCTTATCCCCTTGGCAAAGTCCCCTGGGGCGAAGCAAACAAACCACCAAGACAAGGGTTTTTAAACATTTACTAATAAATTTTGACAAATGACAAACGACCAATGACAATAAACCCATAACAATTAATCCATAACAATAGACTCCTGATTATGGTTTTGCCCCTTCACCTCGGTACAACTTTACAACATCGCTACTGCCTCATAGACTTAAACAACCATGAAAAATTTTACCGCAGCTATTTGGCCAAAGACCTAGAACAGCAAAACGAACTTTGTAGCGTTCTGGAAATAATAACCCCAAAGATACCCGACTGGTCAGCCTTTAAAAACCAATTTCAAATTGAAGTAGAAAACCTTTACCGTCTTCGTCACCCACAACTCCCCAGGGTGTACAGTAGTTTTGAACAAGATAATCGATTTTTTTTAATCCAAGATTATATCGAAGGCAAAAGCTACTCCAGCCTTATTAAACATCAGGAAAAACCTTACAGTGAAGAAGAAGTTATTCAAGTATTACTACAAATCCTACCAGCATTAGAATATCTCCATAGTTTTGGATTCACTCACGGCCAAATTTCTCCAGAAAATATTATCCAACCTGCCAACACCGGCAATCTTACCCCCGAAACAACACTTTTGCCGGTGTTAATAAACTTAAATTTAGTTCCTCAACTACTCTATCGTTTACTTCCAGATAACCCCGAAACTTATCCTCAAACTGATATTGGTAGAGACCTCTACGATCTTGCCATTACTGCTATCACTTTTCTCACCGGCATTTCCTCCGATAAATTACTTGATAAGGCCGGTCAACTACGTTGGGACTGGCAAACTTTTACCCCCATTAGTATTGAACTTGGGCAAATTTTAAATCGTACCCTCAGCTATCAACCAGGAGTCCCCTACCACACCGCCGGCGAACTACGCCAAGCCCTTCAAACCCTATCCCTGCAAAGATCCCCCTTACCTGATATTGCCCCCTATTCCCGCACAAAAAAGTCAAAAAATGTTGCGCGTAAATGGGGAAATCCTTGGGCCTATCTCTTCAGTTTATTTTTAGTTGGAGGAGTTGGCTTTGGATTTTGGGCTGTATTAGATTTATTATTTAATCCTAATCCTCCCCAAATACCAACTTGGGAAACGCCAATAACTAACAACTCTAATTTAAATAAATCCACTGTCAACCCCACACCTCCACCCAAAACATCTGTACCTATTGCCTTAAAATTATCTCCCCAACAAAAAGCCACCATTGAAGGTAGTCTGAAAGACAGAGAAAACATTATTTATCAAATTTCTTTAAAAGCCGGTCAGCAGTTAAATGCTTCCCTTGCAGACAAAGAAGTTAGTATGAAAGTGCTTAATTCTAATCGCCAACCTCTCGACAATCAGGCATTACAAGTACAGCAATATACATTACCAATTTTTTCGGAAGGCAACTATTTTATTCAACTAATGCCATCCTCCGATACACCAAAGTCGAAATATAAACTAGATGTCAATATAAGCAGTTACTTTCCCAAAAAAATATGTCAAGAACCGGCAACCCTTCAAGCCGAAAATTGGTATCCGGTTTTTATAGAATACACAAAAGCAAATTTAGAAAAAGTTCAATCAAAATATTGTCGTAATACGTTTATTGTTACCGCAACACCAACTAACCCACCCTCTGTACAAGTAGCAACCTTCGCCTCGTCAGAACAAGCTAAAAGCTTTGCCAAATTAATGACAAATGAACTAGGTAGTGGTCTAGTTGGGGAAGCAACAAAAACCCCAAAAACATCCTGTAGCGACACCCAAGTGGAAGGTCAAAAGACTTGGTATCCAGTGTTTGTTGAATACAGTAAAGAAAAATATAATCAGATTTTGTCCTATTGTCCTACTGCATCCGTAAAACAAAGACCGGCCAGCCAAAAAACTTATATAGAAGTAGCGGCATTTTTAGATCGTGCCAAAGCAGAACAACTGGCCGGTTTTATTAATCAAGAAGTAGGAGGTGCAGAAGTTGGAGAACCAAACAACCGTAATCTACCAGAATAAAAAAGCCACAAATAAACACGAAAAAAAGTTATTAGTATTTTATCCTTGCCTTATCTAAACCTAGTCTGCCCTTGGCCCCTTGCTACTCTCTTAACTATATTGAGGATGCTGGTTGTCACAAAAGCATTCATAGAATAGGATGATGAAGCGGTTTCCGTTGAGTTCAAATATGGATCCCTTGAGGAAAGTATCATTTTACAGTCAATATAAACATTTCATGTAATTTGATTCAAATTGAGGGGGCGTAATCTATATAAGTCCCTATTAAGGGATTTAAACAAAAGGCAACAGCGATGAGTGACAGCATGGCATTTGTAGCAGGCGCAGCCGTTGCTGGAATTGCGGCCCTGCTTTTGTTTCGCGGAAGTAGTAACCCACTGGAAAATTATCCACCACCTAATTTAGTACCCTCTCCGCCACCAACAGTTCAGCCACAACCTACACCCTTGCCGGTACCGCCGGCACCAGGGGCAACTTCTCTCAATCCTGCGATTGAGCAGCAACGCCTTGATATAGAAAAGCTTAAAGCTCAATTAGAACAGCAACGCAATGATGCTGAACAACTACGCCAACAACTTCGTAACCAACAAATAACCCTTGAGGCACTGAGAGCACAGCCACCCATTACCCAATTAAACCCCCCACCAAGCGTTCCACCGGCACTTCCAACCAATCAACCACAAACAGTCAATAATTCCTCTATAGTGTCGTCCATGATGTGGGCGTTAGCGGGGATGATTTTAACGGTGGTAATTGGCATTGTTGTAGTCGTAGCTTTTGCCTTATTTGCTCAACAACAACGCCCCAGCCGTACAGTCCAACTCATTCAACCTATGCAGTATCCCCCCTCGCTTCCTGGCAAACGCCGGCAACAGTTTCAAGCCCCTAGAATGCGAGATCGTGAGCGATTTGATGCCGAAGATTTTGAATAAAAACATCTTTTTATCTAAAAAAAACTAACACAAAAAATAAAAAGCCTCCCCAAAACAGGGGAGGTTTTTGTTGTTTTAAATTTTCGCTACAAATTTCTAAAAGTTTCTTGGTTTCAAGTCACCAGTACGCAGTCACTAATCACCAGTCACCAATTAAGCTTAGAAATTCATTTCGGCGGCTTGAACTTTCTCGACTTGTTTCTTCTTCAAAACCAAGAAGATTTGGCTAATCGTCACAATTCCAAAAAAGGCTAACAAACCTTGAATGCGGCCAGAACTTTGCAAGACAATTTCGGTGTCAATTTGACCAAAACCGCCCACATTCGGATTAGCGCTTAAGGCTGCACCGGCTGCAATTTCTTGACCTTCAGAAACCACCAATTCAGGGCCGGCTGGAATGTTATCAACAACAGTTTTGCCATCAGCAGTTTGAATGCTGACTTGATAACCACCTTCTTCTTGCTGAGCAATTTTCGTGATTTTACCGGCAGCAGAAGCGTTATAAATCGCGTTGTTAGTCTTTTCACCGGTCGGATAAACTTGACCACGACCGCGATTACCGCCAACGTGAATAGGATATTTCCCGTAGTGGATATTTTTATCAGTTTCGGGATTAGGAGACAACACCGGGAAAATCAATTCTTGGTATTGTTCCCCAGGCAGAGGGCCAATGATAACAACGTTATCTTGTCCTTCGCTGTAAGGTTGATAATAAAGCCCTTCGATTTTTTCCTTCATTTCTTCAGGAATGCGATCTTCGGGGGCAATTTTAAAGCCTTCCGGTAACATCAAAACGGCACCCACATTCAGGGGCCCTTTGCTACCATCGCCCAAAACTTGCTGGGTGTTGGTGTCGTAAGGAATTTTAACGACCGCTTCAAATACGGTATCTGGCAAAACTGATTGGGGAACTTCAACTTCGGTGGGTTTTGCACCTAGGTGACAGTTGGCGCAAACAATGCGACCAGTTGCTTCGCGGGGAGTTTCTGGGGCTGTTTGCTGTGCCCAAAAAGGATAGGCAGCAGCGGACTGAGGCAGGGCTAGGTCACTGGCTAAGAAGATGACGACAGTTGCGGCGGCGAGTAATACGCTTTTGACAACAGCCTTATATCCCAGCAACATCACCGACAAACGAGTTCTTTTCATCTCTAAAAATGGCAAGATTTCAGCAATAATGGTCAAACGATTTGTCCTTTGTCATTTGTCAATAGTCATTCGTTTTTTTCTTTAGCTAATGACTAATGGCTAAGGACTATTTTTTAGGCCCACCAAGGGTCATCACCGGTACGGAAATCGGTTTCTGTCCAAGGTGTAAAGGCAACTTTGTCGTCGGAAACGTTGGCATGAACAAGGGCTAAGGATAGCGGTGCCGGTCCGCGTACCACTTTGCCGGTGCTGTCATACTGGGAACCGTGACAGGGACACATGAATTTGTTTTCGCTGGCGTTCCAAGGTACAACGCATCCAAGGTGGGTGCAAACAGCGTTAATGCCGTAGTTGGCAATGGCTGAGGAACTTTCCACGACTATGTAGGTGGGGTCGCCTTTTAAACCTTGCGCTAGAACACGTTCGCCGGTGTTGTGGGTCTCCAAAAATTGGCTGAGGGAGATGTCATTACCCAAGGCATCTTTAGCTGTGACACCACCGCCACTGCCGCCAGAGGAGGGGGGAATAAAGTATTTGACGACGGGATAGAGTGCGCCCAATGCGGTGCCGGTGAGGGAGCCAAACATGAGCAGGTTCATAAACTGCCGACGACCCATGCTGGGTACGTCTGATGATCCAGAAACTTGAGCCATGACCTATGCTGAGCTATCTGTTAAGTTATTTGTCTAATTCAACCATTTAACCATGCTTTTTTGGCCTCGACTGCAAGCAGTCTATTTACCATCAAAGCTGGTACTGATACTGCTATTGCTTTCACAATGCAGGTTACAGCTTTTATGTGAGTATTATTGCATTTTTTTAAGACTGGACGTTTTTCTTAATAAATGTAAATTTATTTTTATATAATCTTAAAATATGATATAATCCTTGTCTTTATTAAAGGTTCTAGGGGTTGCCCAAAAAGGGTAATATTTTGTCGGCCTATACTGGAATTGGTAAAAAGTTTACTCTCAAAGTATTTGAGTTGAAAAATGTTAACGGCAGACAACAATAGGGTTTTACAATCAAACATGGTTTGTGCGAAACCGACTACCAAAAAATCTAACATCTAAAATTTATATGACCGGCAACGACTTACGCGAACTGTTGCTGAATAAGTGGGGACGTTCTTATGATGTCCAACTACGGCGCACTCAGGGCAAAATTTTTGTGCAGGTAATGTGGAAATATCTCGAACAGGTTTCGTTTCCGATGACGGAGCCTGAATATGTATCTCATTTGGATACGGTTGCTGGTTATTTACACGCCTGGGGTGCGGTGGAGCAGGTGGAACGCTATATCCGTCAAACAAAGGAGCGTCCTCGGTTGGGTAAGGCGGTTAGTGTTCCAATTGATTTGGGTGAGCGGGCGTCGGAATGGTTGTTAGAACAATTTTAGGGGATTTTTTATCCTCTAATTCCTAAAATTAGACCTGAAAGGCTTATTTTTAGAGGTTTTTAACGTCCAAGCAACATAACGGCGCCGGTGCCTCCGAAGTATAAACCGATGACTGCACCGGCTAGTAACATTTGAGTGATCGGATCTGTAGATGGGGTGAGAATGGCTCCTAAAACTGTTCCTCCTAGTAAGACGTAACGCCAGCCGCTTAGCATTTGTTTTGAGGAGACAATTCCGAGTAATCCTAGTAACATTTGGATGACTGGTATTTGAAAGGCTAGGCCGGTGCTGAGCATTAAAAGTAATACAAATTCAAAATATCGATCAATTGATAATAATTGTTCGACTACGCCTTCACCATAGTTGATTAAAAAGTTTAAGGCGGCGGGAATAAGGGCTATATAAGAAAAGGCAAGTCCTGCTATAAATAAGATACTAGAACCAAAAACAATAGGTGCTAAAAATCTCCTTTCACGGCGCGTTAAGCCGGGGAGTACAAATTGTATGATTTGATAAAGTATGAATGGTGTGGCTAGTAATATGCCGGTGTAGGCGGCGGTTTTTACTGATACGAAAAAGTATTCGCCTGGGGCTATTTGAATAAATTTAACTTGTTGGGCCGGTATTTCTAAAAATTGGACGATGGGTTTAACGGCAAAAAAGCTTCCACCGGCTCCGATAACTACTGCTAATAGTGAGTAAAATATTCTCTGGCGGAGTTCTTCGAGGTGGTCAAATAAAGACATTTCTACATCGTCGGGAATTTCGCTGAAATAATCATTTTCTGGGATTGTTGTAATGTCTTCGGATGGGCTGGGAGATGCTAGGGTAAGGGTGGCGGCTGATGCAGGGTTAATTATTTCTACAGGGTTTTCTTCGCTGGAATAACTCTCTAAGTTTGTAGGTTCTAAATAGCTATTTTCTAAGGCTTCTATGGTAGTTTGGCTAATGGCTGGTGGGATAATTTCTGGGAGTTTTTCTGTGGTTTCTTGGATAGTTTCTACGGCTGTATTTTGAATAGCAGAAATATTAGTTTGTGGGTTTAAATATTCTTCGGTTTCTTTAATTGTTTCTGGTATAACGTTATTTTCTGTATTTAATTCTTCTTTAATTTCCTTATATTCTAAGGCAAGGTTTTCATTGGTTAAAATAGGATTTTCTGGTGTAATAGGGTTTGCTTCTGTTTTGATATCTGGGGTAATTAATGTCGGTGTTGTGGGCAAAGTTTGTGAGTTGTAAACTAAGACTTGTTCAAGGGCTACGCTGTTGATTAGTTCGCCTATTTTTGCTTGAATTTGAGTTTCTGTAATGAGAGTAGGATTATAATTTATTATAATCGATGCGGCGGTGCGATTGATGCGGGTGCCGGTGATGGAAGAAAGGCTATCTATCGATTTTTGTAGTCGTTCTGTGTAGTCTGGATCGTTGGAAATTAGAGGTATATTAAAACGAATTCGTCCGCGAATAGAGTGAACAATTTTATAGGGAATATTAGGCAAAGATGGTGAGGAAAAATTGTAGTTGTTTGACATAACTGAAAAGGTATTTTTTTAGTTTTTAAGGGTTTTGGGTAGCAGGAGAGGGGAGGTTAAAATTTTGGGGAGTGCTGAGGGTGTCTTGTGTTAGGGGTAAGCCCCAATATTGGAGCCGGTTTTCTAGCCATCCTTCTGCTTTCCAGGCTTGGATTGCATAGTTTACTTCTAAGCGTAAGTTAGCATATTGGAGCCCTTTTGGCATAACGATGCTGAGGGGTTCTGCTGTAAGTAATGTGGGTAAAATATGGTAGTCTGGGTTTTCTTGTACCCAACCGGCTAGGATGCTGGCATCACCGGCAAAGGCTGTGGCTTGTCCTTGTTCGATGAGGGTTTTGGCGTTTTGGTAGGAGTCGGTGCCGAGGAGTTTGGCTTTGGGGATAAAGTATTTGATGTTGGCGATGGTGTCGGAGTTGTTGAGGACGGCGATGGTTTGGTTAGTGATGTTTTGGAGGTTTTTGATGTTGGGATTTTTTGTGATGATGCCGGTGCCGTCTAGGTAGTAAGGTATGCTAAATTCTACTAGTCTGCCTCGTGTTTCTGTGGCGGTGACGCGGGCAATTGTGAAGTTAACTTTTTCTTCTAAAATAACATTTAGCCGGTCTTTATTGGAAACGGGAATAAGTTCTACCGCATCGGGGTTGCCATAAATTTCTTCGGCAAGTTTGTGAGCAATATCTATTTCTAAACCTTGGAGAGTGCCGGTGTTATCTCGAAAGCCAAGAGGACGAATGTTGTCTTTGATGGCGATTTTGAGTTGAGTTGGTTTTTGCTTAAATGGGGTGCCGGTGGCGCTGAGAAAGGGATAAAAAGTTGTGAAAAGGCAAAGTAATAAGGTGAGGAAAAATAGGGTTTTAAAACTAATTGATGAAAAGATGGTTTTTTTGATTTTTTGAGGTTTGGTTCTGCGGTGGATAAACCAAAATTTATTTAAAAAAGAGGGGTTTTTAAAGATAGCGTATAAAAGTTTTTTTTTCATAGTAACGCTAATAAAAAATATTCCCAGACTTGTGCCTGGGAACGAGAGAAAGCCGAGAGTTTTATTTAGCTTGAGCGGCCATTTCAACGACTTTGTTAAAGCTTTCTGCATCAAGAACTGCCAATTGAGCCAGCATTTTGCGGTTAAGTTGAATGTTGGCTTTTTTCAATTTACCGATGAGTTGGCTGTAGCTAATGCCGTGCTGGCGGGCTGCGGCATTAATACGGGTGATCCAGAGGCGACGAAAATCGCGTTTGCGACGTTTACGGTCGCGGTAGGCGTTGCGTAACGCCTTCATTACCTGCTGGTTGGCTGTGCGGAATAGTGTGGAGTGGCTGCCGCGAAATCCTTTTGCGATTTTAAGGATTTTATTGCGGCGTTTGCGGGCGACATTACCGCGTTTAACTCTGGTCATGGGTGGGGTTCCTTAGATTTTACAAATAGGGAAGCATTCCGCGCACATTGCCGGCATCGCTATCATCAACGAGGGCCATTTTGCCAAGGCTGCGTTTGCGTTCTGTGGTTTTGTGTTCGAGAAGGTGGCTTTTGAAGGCTTTCCGGCGCATGATTTTGCCGCTGCCGGTGGCTCTAAAGCGCTTGGCGGCTGCTTTGCGGGTTTTTAGTTTAGGCATGGCCTATTAATATTTAGACACAATTCCCTATCTTATCATGGATTACGTTTTTTGGCAAATGGATTAATTTGGGGCTGGTACGGAGGTTTGGATGAGAGAGGGCCGGTATCAGTCTCCTTAATTAGGGTAGGCTTATAAGATAATGGCCTGATTTTTTGATTTCCCAGAGTTTGGATGGAGTTTGGTTGATGCTGAGATTAGAACATATTAGTAAGGTTTACCCCACCGGCGAAGTGCTTAAGGATGTGAACTGGGAAGTCAAACCTGGGGATCGGATTGGTTTGGTGGGGGTTAATGGTGCGGGGAAATCTACTCAACTTAAGATTATTGCCGGTGAGGTGGAGCCTAGTTCGGGGGTGGTGATTCGACCGGCTAGTTTGCATATTGCTTATTTAACTCAAGAGTTTGAGGTTGATCCAACTCGAACTGTGCGTGAGGAGTTTTGGACGGTTTTTAAAGAGGCTAATGATGTTCAACACGGACTTGCACGAGTTCAGCGAGAAATGCAAACAGCAACTCCTGAAGAATTGGATAAATTGATTCACGAGTTGGATCGATATCAGCGGAAGTTTGAGGCTTTGGATGGGTATGGTTTGGATGCGCGAATTGAGAAAATTTTGCCGGAAATGGGGTTTGAACCGGAGGATGGCGACCGGCTGGTAAGCGCGTTTAGTGGCGGCTGGCAAATGCGGATGAGTTTAGGAAAAATTTTGCTACAAGAGCCAGATTTACTTTTGCTGGATGAACCGACTAACCATTTAGATTTGGAGACGATTGAATGGTTAGAAAATTATTTAAAAGGGTTAATGATTCCGATGGTAATTGTGGCCCATGACCGGGCTTTTTTAGACCGGCTTTGTACGCAAATTGTGGAAACGGAGAGGGGTGTTTCTACTACTTATTTAGGGAATTATTCGGCGTATTTGCAACAAAAAGCTGAGAATAAGGCGGCGCAGATGTCGGCCTATGAAAGGCAGCAAAAAGAGATAGAAACTCAGCAGGCTTTTGTGGAGCGTTTTCGGGCGAGTGCGACTCGGAGTACGCAGGCAAAAAGCCGGGAGAAGCAGTTAGATAAAATTGAGCGTATTGAGGCTCCAATTTCTGATGTGCGGACTTTGAAGTTTCGTTTTCCTGATCCTCCTCGGAGTGGTCGGGAGGTGGTTATTATTGAGGATTTGGTGCATTCTTATGATGATAAGATTTTGTTTTTGGGTGCGGAGTTGTTGATTGAAAGGGGCGACCGGGTGGCTTTTTTGGGGCCAAATGGTTGTGGTAAATCGACGCTTTTGCATTTGATTATGGGGATGGAAAAGCCGACGGATGGGACGATTAAGTTGGGGGATCATAATGTGATTCCTTCGTATTTTGAGCAGAATCAGGCTGAGGCTTTGGATTTGAGTAAGACTGTTATGGATACGATCCATGATGAGGTTCCTGATTGGAAGAATGAGGAGGTAAGGACTCATTTAGGCCGGTTTTTGTTTGCTGGGGATATGGCGTTTAAGAAGGTGGAGGCGTTGAGTGGGGGTGAGAAGGCGCGGTTGGCTTTGGCTAAGATGCTTTTGAGGCCGGCAAATTTGTTGATTTTAGATGAGCCTACAAATCATTTGGATATTCCTGCTAAGGAGATGTTGGAGGAGGCTTTAAAGAGTTATGAGGGGACGGTGATTTTGGTTTCTCACGACCGATTTTTTATTTCGCAGGTTGCTAATAAGATTGTTGATGTTCGTGATGGTGAGTTGCGCTTATATCGGGGGGATTATCAGTATTATTTGGATAAGGTTGCTGAGGAGAAGGAGAAGGCTAAGTTAGATAAGATTGCGGCGGAAAAGGCTGCTAAGGCTGAGGCGAAACGGGTGGCGCAAAAGGAGAAGTTGAAGGGTAAAAAGGGTAAGTAATTGTTGATTTTTTTAGATTGGTAAGGCTCGCTTTGGCGAGCTTTTTTTTGGGAATTTGAGGTTTTTTTTCACACAGAGGTTACAGAGGGTCGCACAGAGGTCACAGAGGGGTTTTTTGTTTTGTTTTAGGGTGGATTTGGGAGGGGGGTGAGGAAGTTTTGTTGTATGATTAATATTTGAAGATTTTTGAGTTTCGGTTATTAGATGAGTTGAAAAATTGGGTTGCTGATGGTGTTGAGTTTGTTGGTGTTTAAAGGCGCGTTGATGGGGGAGTTTGTGAGGGAGTTTGAGATTGTTTGGGTAAAGAAGATAAAATGAGGGAATAAACTAGGAAAGAAAGAAATGAAAAATAAAGTTTTAACGGCAATTGTCCATAAGGAAGAGGATATGTATGTGGCAGAATGTCCAGAAGTGGGGACGGTAGATCAGGGGGGGACTATTGAGGAGGCGATTGCTAATTTAAAAGAGGCAACTCGGCTTTATTTGGAGGTTTGTAGTGTGGAAGATGTCAGTCCGAGTTTGTGACAGCTATTGAGGTTAGCACAAGTTAGTGCTGATGAGTTTATTGAGAATTTGTGAGGTGTGTTTATTTGGGGATAATTTCTATTCTGCACATATTAACCGGCTTTTTGGTTCGGGAATAGGTCGGCCTTTTTCTGTTGCTGTTTCTATCCATTCTTGCATGATGATTTCTACGTTTTGGAGTGCTTGTTGATAGGTTTCGTCATCAGCAGCACAGCCAGGAAGTTCTGGGACTTCGACGATAAATGCTTGGTCTTCTTGACTCCAGTAAATGTGTATTTTATAGAGTAGCATCTTCTATACTGGTGATAATTTTACGCAGTGTCAGAGCGTAGGTTGGGTTGAGGAACAAAACCCAACTTAGATGATATGATTGCTCTTGGGTTAGGCTACGCCAACTATCACGGTACGCTGTCGCTCAACCTAACCTACGGACTTATAATTTATCTGCCTAGAGAAGTCACCGCCCACTCTGTATGAGATGGAATTTTGTAAAGTGGTAACTATCGCTACCACAATTATTTCCTTTGGAACAACTGACATTAATGGTTAGGTTTTTCGCATTATTGACATTCACTAATAAGGGAGTGAGTATTCCCGGTATCCCTACCTGGCTCCTTACTAAATTTCCATCTACATAAACTTCTATTTTGGCAGGTGGTTTGTCTGAAGAATCAGCAACCCCATATTGTATGTCTAGGGATGCCGTACCACCTGGAAGGTTACAACTCATACTCATACCGGTTGTTCTCAGAATACTGCTGTATCGCGCTTCGTCTATAGAAACATCTGTATTCCCCATTGAAAAATTACCCTGTCTCGTAGTACATTGCAGCTTGGGCAAATAAGTAGAGCGCTGGGCTTGTGCTATTTGTGGGATAATTGCCCCTAACATCGCAGACAGCATCCCAACAGAAAGGCATCAGCTGAGTAAGCGGAATTTTTTCACGGAAATATCCTCAGAATAATTCACTCAATTACTATAAAGGAACACCGGCTCAGAACTCTGGAGACTCCTATCAGAAGAATTAGGAGAAGAAATTAATAAATCCAATTTCAGAACAATCATTAAAAAAGTGGAATTTAACAATAACACCGGTCATGTAACAGTTAATACTCTCAACTTTTGGACTGAAACTAAACTAACACCGACGGGCACTGATCCATCCCAAAAAAAACCAACTGAACAACATTTAAGCCTAAGCGACGCACCGGAAATATTATCTTTTTACGGACGCGAAAACGAACTCAGCACCCTGCAAAACTGGATACTGGAAAAACACAGCCGGCTGATAGCAATATTAGGAATGAGGGGAATAGGAAAAACCACCCTCGCTATCCAACTCATCGAACAAATAAAACCCCAATTTGATTACATCATTTATCGCAGTCTACGGTTTTCCCCCACCCCAGAAACAACCCTCACCAACCTCCTGCAAATCTTCTCACCCCCAGAAATTCCTAACAACATCGAAACCCAACTTTCTCAACTCCTCGACTACCTGCGAAAATATCGCTGCTTTATCATTCTTGATGATGTGCAAATGCTATTCACCGCTGCACAACCGGCAGGAAACTATAAAACCGGCCTCGAAAATTATCAACGTTTTTTTCAACTCATCGCCGATGTTTCCCACAACAGTTGTCTGCTTTTGATTAGTTCGGAAAAACCACGAGAAATTACCAATTTTGAAAAAGAAAATAAACCTTGTCAGGCTTTAGTTTTAGGTAGTTTAGGTATTGCATCTAAAGAAATTTTAAAGGAACAAAATTTAACCGATGAGGAAAGCTGGGAAAGTTTAATTGATATTTATCAAGGAAACCCTCTTTGGTTACAGCAAACCGGCACCCTCATTAAAGACTTATGCGGCGGTAGATTAGGAGAGCTTTTGCAATTTGAAATACCGGTTATTTGTGAAGATTTGACAGCAATTTTAGATGATGTTTTTCAGCGTTTAACGGAAGAGGAAAAAGCTATGCTTTATCACATTGCCGGTGAAGGAGAGCCGGTTAGTTTGGGGCAAATTTTTAAGACAATGCAGGGTTCATCTACCGCATTATTTAACGTTATTTACTCGCTGAAAAGCCGGTTTTGGATTGAGGCAATTGAGCGGGATAAAATGACTTTTTTTGCAGTGGGTGCGGTTGTTAAAGAGTATTTGAAAATGCAGCAGTTAATGCTACCGGTTAAAACCGGCAGCTACATGAATAAAACCCCCTTCGGGGGTTAGAGTGTTTGATATGTTTTTTAACCCCGGAGGGGTTTTTCCCATTCGTGTAGTTTTAACCGGCGGCTTTATGTGAAATGAATAAATTTTAAATTTTTAACCCCGGAGGGTTTTTTCCATTGTAGCGGAGCCGGTTTTAACAAGGGGATTATTTGTTATATCAGTTATATTTTCACAACAATATAGAAACGAAGTTAGAAGCCAGTTGTAAAAGTATTATGCAACAGCACCAAAGCTATATCTCGTAAGACAAGCTTTTTGACACATAACCAAACTTATAGTTTACCATATTAAAATTAGGAAGAAAAGTATTAGTAAAAAATCTTATTAACGAGAAAAAAATTAAAAAAGTTGGAATTTTTTCTAAAATTCAACACATTTACTATAAATTTTAGTAGTCACTAATTTTAAACAACATTCGCTAAACGACTTGTCTTAACGGCAAGAAATTGCGAGTGGGACAAATCGAAAAGTCCCTTTGTTATCTCAGCAACCTACCGCAGGAAAACAGAAAATATGGTAACTAAAAACTGTCCCACAATGGGACTGATTTAAGTTCCAGAGACTAGACTATACAATGCAAAAGGCAAAAATTGGACTTTTCTATATAGACATCGCTTGCAAGAGGGAGGATTTGATTCAGCATTAGTCAACCTTAGAGATGACTACTATTAAAGAATTGGCGAAAGTTTTTTGAAAAGGGATGATCTTTAGCACTTATCTAACTTACAAATAAATTTTCGATAGGGAAATTTGTCTATCTAATATTCGCAGATCATCGGCTGAAATTACTAACTATGACAGTGAATATTCAGAGATGGTGAATACTAACGGTACAAAACTCACAAAATCCCTGGAGATAATTAACTAGATAGGCAAAATATTTATCCAACCTCCTTGTCTAATGAGCAATAAAAACTTTAAGCACAGTAAAACAAGGATTTCGTCTCAATTCTTACTAAAACCTGATTGTAGCCAATAAAAATTAAAGGAGTAACGATGCAAAAATTTTTTAATTTCTGTTCTGAGATGGAATTTTATCTGAAAATTGCTATTAGTTGCACGCTTGTTCAGCAAGTTTTCTATTTTCTGTTTCATAACGTTAAACTCAACTTTCTAACAGAAGTATTGTTGTACTGGCTCGTTTCTTCTATCTCATTTTATTGTATTGGAATTTTCATTGAGAAAGTAATCAAAAGCAACGATGTTTGGCTATCTAAACTAACTGCAAGAGTTAAGCAAGTTAAAAAACAAAAATTTCCTTCTTTTACCGCAAAGGGAGTAATTAAAGGAGAAATCAAAGCTTTTACATCAGCATTAATAATACTATATCTAGCTCCAGAGGTTCATAGAACTAATAGCTTACTTCTAAACCTGGGATGGTTTTTAATGAGAATAGTTGTTGCTGACTTCTGTTTTTACGTTTGCCATTGGCTTTTGCATAGAAAATCATTACAAAAATTTCATCTTCAACATCATGAGTTTCGTGATTCATCAAGTTTTGTAGCTGGACATAAGAGCCTTATTGAATATATTATTGTCACAATTACAGACCTTTTACCTATCTTTATATTTGGATATGATATCACTCAACTCTGTGCATGGACTATTATAGGCAATGCTTACAATTTAGAAGGTCATAGCTCTTTGTCAATATTTTTTATTCCCGGAAATTTTCACGATATTCATCACACTGATTTTAAAGGAAACTATGGAATTCATGGATTTTGGGACAGAGTATTTAACACTCTCAATCCTCCAACCAAAAAGCCAGGAATTATGTTTCCCGTAAGTTTTCTTGAGAATAAAATAATCAAGTCTTCTATTAGTTTGGATAGCGTGACAAATTCTATAGAGCAATCATCTCAATCTTGAAGAAAAAGCACTAGGAACATATTGAGGAACACTTTTATTGACATAATGCGTTTGCCCAGTTTGTCAGGGGAATGATTAATAAAATTAGAAATTTTGTTAACTTCATATATTTTTTATATGTTTTCCTCTACAAATAATTCAATTCCATCAAATATTTAGTTCAAGGAGAGTTACATAATGCAAACAACATTTTTAAAAGCTTTGGCCCAGCCTAATCAACATTCAATAAATGATGCTAGAGATGTTTTTAAAGAATTAACCCAAAAGGAAAAAACCTTACCACCAAAATATTTTTATGATGATCGCGGTTCAGAACTTTTTGAAAAAATTTGTGAGTTACCAGAATATTACCCAACAAGAACAGAAGCATCAATTTTGCGCCAATGTAGCGATGAAATTGCTCAGATAACAGGTGGTTGTGAACTTGTAGAGTTAGGTAGTGGTAGTTCTACTAAAACTCTATTTTTGTTAGATGCTTACCAAAAAATTACCCCAAATTGTAGGTATTTACCTATTGATGTTAGTGGGGGTATCCTCCAATCTACTGTAAGCAAGCTACAAGAAAAATATCCCTCTTTTTCAATCCAGGGATTAGTTGGAACCTACGAACAAGCCTTGATGCAGTTAGAATCTATCCTGGTTTCATCCCGAATGATTTTTTTCTTGGGTAGTTCTATAGGTAATTTTTCTCCAGGCGATTGTCAGATTTTTTTAAAACAAGTGGCTACGACTTTACAACCAGGAGATTATTTTCTTTTAGGGGTTGATTTACAAAAACCAAAGGAAATTTTAGAACCAGCCTATAATGACAGCCAAGGAGTAACAGCTGATTTTAATTTGAATATGCTTTCTCATTTAAATTGGCGTTTTAAAGCAAATTTTGATTTAAATAACTTTAGACATCAAGCAATTTATAATCAAGCAGATTGTCAAATTGAAATGTATCTGTATTGCCAAAAAGACCATTTAGTGAATATAGAAATGCTAAATTTAAAAATTTCGTTTCAAGCAGGAGAAAGAATACTCACAGAAATTTCTCGTAAGTTTGATTTAGCAACTCTGGAAAAGCAGCTTGAGTTACAAGGGTTGAAGACAGTTAAAACTTGGACAGATTCCCAGCAGTGGTTTGGTTTAATTCTTTGTCAAGCTTAAAGTTAAAATCATTAATTCATAAGCTTAGAATCGAAAATAAAACCAAAAAAAGTACACCTAAAAACAATAATTTTTTCTGAAAACAAAAACACAAACTACCTAAAAATTAAACCTATGGATGCACTTTGGAATACCCTCAAAAACATTGATTATTCTGGGATACCGATTGGAAAAATATTGATGAGCATTTTAATCTTGACGCTTACACAGACGTTAAGAAGATTTGTTGTTGCAGTTATCGTTAATACGATTGAACGCTTTAGTAAGAAAACTCAAACTGAACTCGACGATGAGTTAGTTTCAATTATTAAACCCTGCTTAAGTTGGTTAATTCTAATTATTGGATTGTGGCTTATCAACGACATTCTAGCCCAGGAATTAGGACCTCAGTTGAATGAAACAATTGACAGGTCGCTGAATTTGGTAGTCGTATTTATTGTTGCATACGCTATTTACAGAGCAGCTTCTATTTTTGGTCAGATAATTGCTAATGTATTACTACATACTGACACTGAACTTGATGAGTTATTGAGACCTTTGATGCCGAAAATTTTTCAATCGGCAGCAGTGATTGTCATCACTATTAAGTTAAGTGAAATCTTTCTAGGACAATCAGCAGCCGCGCTGGTTGGTCTTTTAGGTGGTGCTGGTATTACTTTGGGTTTGCTGTTAAAGGATATTGTTTATGACTGGTTTTGTACAGTTATTATCTACTCCGATAATCTCTATAGGGAAGGTGACTGGGTTTCAGTCTCAGGATTGCAGGGTTTTGTCCAGATACTTAAAATTGGATTTAGAACTACAACTCTCCATGTTTATCAGTGGGGGTCTATTGTGAAAATGCCTAACTCCAGAATGATTACTGGAATCGTAGAAAATTGGTCACAAAATCCAGGGGAGGAATTAAAATGGGGCATCAGTTTAACTCTAAAAATTGATAATATTTCATCAAAACAAACTGCAAAAATCTGTGATTCAATTAAGCAAATGCCCTCTGTTGTTAACGGATTGTCTAAAGAAATAATCGTTCGTTTTAGCAGAATAGAAAATAATGCTCGTGTTATTAACATCGTTGCTTTTGTTAATGATGACAATCTCTATTTTGATGCAGAAAAAAACTTAAACTTGGCTATCTTAGAACTTTTAGAGAAAGAGAAAATTGATTTCTTGTATGTGGATCTCCGCACCGACCCTGAAAAATATAAGCAAAATTTCAAAGAAGCTAATAATTAAACTGCTAATGTGATGAGCGCTGCTTATACTAATTCTTGAAACTTATTCACGAGGTTTTGGGGCGGGTTTATAAAAATTTTGTACTGACTCGTTAAATTCAGACGGAATCTGCCACAAACAATTGATAAATTATAGAATGAGTTTTGAGAATTGGTATTACTTCTTATTTCTAGGCTATCAAAAATCATTTCTGTCCAATATACAACCGGCCTTGATAAAAATTCTACCAAATTCTCTCTAAATTCAAAACAAAACCGGCCAAAACCGGCTCCCCAGAAACACAACTTGGATTCTCCAAAACCTCCACTTCAACACCAGGACGGTAAATTTCTACTTCACGGTTTTTCCGATTAATTAACCACCCCAAAGAAGCACCATTATCTATATATTCCTTCATCTTATCCTGAGTATCTTTCAAACTGTCACTGGGAGAAAGTAACTCCACCACAAAATCAGGACATAAAGGAGGAAACTTCTGTCTTTCTTCCTCACTTAAAGCATTCCAGCGCTCCAATTTTACCCACGCCGCATCCGGCGAACGATTTGCACCATTGGGGAGTTTAAAGCCGGTGGAAGAATCAAAAGCAATCCCCGTATTATTTGCATCCGCCCAATTAAACAACTGCTGATTTAGTCTACCATTACGATTTCCTGTTTCTCCTCCCGCCGGTGACATAACAATAATTTCTCCTTTGCAATCACGTTCAAATCTCAGATTCTCATTAGCCTGACAAAGCTGGAAAAACTGCTCATCAGTTAAATCAATAACCGGCCTAAAATTAATCGTTAAAGCTGTCATCTTACCACCTTCCCATCAAAAACTTATTTCACCCATAACCTAGCCCCCATTATAACAAAATAAAAAAACCGGCTTCCTAAAGAAACCGGCCTTATTTAAATCAAGAAAAAATCAAAAGAAAAGACTACTCAATCCCCTCAATCTTATCCTCAACCTCCTGATACAACTGACGCAAACGGTCTAAATTATCATCCGTAGTTTCCCAATAACCACGACCATTTGCTTCCAACAAAGTTGTCACCATCTTACGGAAAGAATGAGGATTCAAATTCAGAAGACGCTTTTGCATCTCCTCATCCTTCATAAACGTATCATTCGCATCCTCATACACCCAATTATCCACAGCACCGGCTGTTGCAGACCAACCCATCGTATTCACCAAGCGCTTAGAAAGTTCCCGCACACCTTCATAACCATGCGACAACATCCCCTCATACCACTTAGGATTTAAAAGCTTAGTCCGCGCATCCAAACGCACCGTTTCTGATAACGTCCGAATCTGAGCATTAGCCGTAGTTGTATCCGCCATATAAGACGCCGGCTGCTTTCCATCTCCCCGCAAAGTAGCAATAACTTTCGTAGGATCAGAATCATAATAATGGGAAACATCCGTCAAACTAATCTCCGAAGAATCCAAATTCTGGAACGTCACCTCAGCCGTCTTTAAACTAGCTTCAAACAACTTGCGGCTATCTTCAAACGTCCCCGGATTATCAGAAGAAAACGCAAAACCCTTGCGAGCCAAATACATATCCTGTAAATCTGACTCCTGTTCCCAGGTGCTATTTTCCACCGCCAAATTCACATTAGAAGAATAGGAACCCGAAGCATTAGAAAATACCCGCGTAGCAGCTTGCCGTAAATTTAAACCCATCTCCTCAGCCTGCTTCATAGCGTGCTTACGGATAAAGTTCATTTCTAAAGGCTCATCCGCCTCCGCCGCCATCTTCACAGCCTTATCTAGCAACGCCATTTGATTGATAAACAAATCGCGGAAAACACCCGAACAATTGATCACTACATCAATGCGAGGCCGGCCTAATTCTTCCAACGAAATCAACTCCAACTTATTCACCCGTCCCAAAGCATCTGGCACCGGCTTAACACCGATCATCCACATAATTTGAGCAAGCGATTCTCCGTAGGTTTTGATATTATCCGTACCCCACAAAACGCAAGCAATTGTCTCAGGATAATTGCCACCATTCTCATCACGCTGACGAGTCAAAAGCCGGTCTACAACAATTTTTGCAGACTTCACCGCCGCCGCCGTTGGAATTGATTGCGGATCTAAAGCATGAATATTTTTACCCGTCGGCAAAACATCAGGATTACGAATTGGATCGCCCCCTGGCCCAGGTAAAACATACTCACCTTCCAAAGCTTGCAACATAGCCCCTAATTCGTTATCTGCACAAACCTGCTGCAAGCAGAATTCCAGATACTCAAACAAAGGTTTAATTGCTTCGGCATCAACCTTTTTATAACCGGCTTCATGGAGTGCAATAATCCAAGGTTCCTTTTTACCCATATTAAAGAAATTGAGTTTAGAAACCAAAGAAACACGGCCATCAGCATCGGTTTGTTCCTTCACCAAAGCACCCACCGCTGCACGAGTTGCCAGGGTAATATTTTGCAGCAATTCCACATCCGCAAGAATGCCTTTATCGCTATTTTGATAAATCTCCTCAATATCGCGTCCTAAACTGTTAGCAATAATCCGAGGAAGCGATAAAAGTTCGTCTTCTTGCCGGTCTAAAGCTGCAATATTTACCAAAGTGGCAATCGCTTCTTCTGCTGTTGGTGGTTTACCAATAACGTGCAAGCCACAAGGCAACAAGCGAGACTCAATTTCCATCAACTTGCGATAGACAATGCCCACGATATTATCGCGTTCTTCGCTTGACATTTCGACGGCATCTTTTTCGGGCAAGGCGATATCTTTGTCTAAATTCACCAACCGGCATTTATCCATAATTGTGTTCACAATTGGAATGCCGCGCCCGCTATCTTTCAATGTTTGATAGGAACCAATTAGCTCACTTAATTCTTGCAATCCTTTGTATAAACCTGCATTTTCTGCCGGTGGTGTCAGATAGCTGATGGTTTCCGCATAGCTACGACGTTTAGCAATTGTTGCCTCACTTGGGTTATTGGCTGCATAGTAATACAAGTTAGGGATATTGCCGATCAAGTTATCTGGGTAGCAATCTCCAGACATCCCCATTTGTTTACCAGGCATGAATTCCAGCGAGCCGTGTGTGCCAAAGTGTAACACTGCATCGGCACCCCAAATGCGCTCTAAATAAGTGTAATAAGCTGCAAAGCCGTGATGGGGACTGGCAGAACGAGAGAACAACAAGCGCATCGGATCACCTTCGTAGCCGAAGGTTGGCTGCACCCCGATAAACACATTGCCGAAGTGTTTGCCAAAGACAAGCAAGTTTTGCCCGTCGCTGTTGAGGTTGCCCGGCGGTGGCCCCCAGTTTTCGTAGAGACGTTCGGCGTAGGGGGTGAGTTGTTCGTATTCCTCAACGCTCATCCGGTAGGCAATATTTAATTCTGGGCTGCTGTATTGGGCTTGGGCGTCGTGGATGACTTCCTGCATCAAGGCTTCGGCGGACTCTGGCAAGTCTTGGACATCATAGCCGTTGCCTTTGAGGGCTTCCAACACTTTGTATATTGAGCCAAAAACGTCTAGGTAGGCGGCGGTTCCGACGTTGCCCTTGTCTGGTGGGAAGCTAAAAACGGTGATGGCAACTTTTTTATCTAATTTGGGTTTCCTGCGTAGGTTGGCCCATTTGAGGGCGCGTTGGGCGATGGCTTCAACGCGATCTTGTAAGGCGATGGCTTTGCCGGTGGCTCCGTCACGTCCTGAGACAATGATGGGTTCGATGGCTCCATCAAGTTCGGGAATGGCTATTTGGAGGGCCACTTGGATCGGGTGTAGGCCGAGGTCGCTGTTTTCCCATTCTTCGGTGGTTTGGAAGACTAGGGGTAGGGCTACCATGTAGGGCCGGTTAAGGCGTTTGAGGGAGTCGATGGCTTTGGGATGGTCTTGGCGGGCCGGCCCTCCTACGAGTGCAAAGCCGGTCAGGGAGACAACGCCATCAACAAGGGGCAAGGGGGCTACGCCTTTTGGCCCGACATCCCAGAAATAGGCATCCACCGGCTTAGAAAAGTCTAAACCACCCGCAAATACGGGGATGACTCTAGCTCCCATTGCTTCGAGTTCTTGTACCATTGCCACATAGTGGGCATCGTCGCCGGTGACTAGGTGGGTGCGTTGCAGCACAAGGCCAATGGAAGGGGCGAGGGGGTCTTTGGCATCGGCAGAAATGTCTGAGCGGGAGTTGTGCCAGTTCAGGTATTCTTTGACGTCTTCAAACATTTTCGGCGCCAAGGGATGCCAGATGCCCATGTCTGGGTAGGTAACTGGTTCTTGGAACTTTACGGTTTGCTCGCCTTTAAAAACATATTTATCAGCCAGCATTAACAGGAAGTTTTCCAGGTTTTCCGAAGAACCACCTAGCCAATACTGGAAGCTGAGCATGAAGTTGCGGGCATCCTGGGCTTTATCGATGGGTAGATATTTCAGGACTTTGGGCAAAGTTTGCAGCAGTTTCAGCATTCCGTCTTGGAAGGAGCCGCCCGACTGCTCTTTGCGCTTCCGCATGAATTGGGCAATGGCGCTTTTAGATTGGCCCAGTTGCGCTAGGGAAAAGCTGCCCATTTTGTTTAAGCGCATGACTTGTGGCATGGAGGGGAAGACGACGGCGACATCAAGGTTGTCTCGATGGGGTTCGACGGCGGCCACAACTTTTTCGGCTAGGTCTTCGATAAAAATTAGGGATGCTATGAAGACGTTGGCGGCGGCGATATCGCGCTTGAAGTCCTCGTAGTTTTCGGGGCTTCGCAGTTCTTCGATCAGGTAGCCGGATATTTCGATGGCTAGGTTGGGGTTGTTGGCGTTGATCGAGCGGACTGCTGCGGATAGGGCGCTTTGATACTGGGCTTCTAGCACGACATAGACCACCTTGAGTAGAGATCGACCGTTGATGTTTTCGGGCGCAATGTGTCGGATGGTGGGCTTGACGTGAGTGAACATTCAGGTAGGCTCCTTTTGATGCGCGTTCTCTTGTATGAGGCTTTTTTTCAGGATGAAGTTTTTTTGAGCCTGGGAAGGATGATGATAATGGATTAATCCTTTTATTTGGCCTTCCTTTTGGGGCTTTTTTTTCTTAATCCTGAGTTTGTGGCATATAGGTTTTTTTACCAGATATTGATGTCCAGATGGGGCGTGATGTCCTTTTCTGACACAATTCGATAAAAAACCCTGAAATAATAATTTACAAAACTTTACGATATCTGCAAACTAATTGCTGATTTTTTGTCGCAAAATTTAACTTGACTTTTATATTATTTTGTGTTTAAAAATTCTCTATTTTACCGACTTGGTGGGCCAGCAATCTGCTAGAGTCACAGGACTGGGGTGGCGAATGTTGGTGGTAAATATCAAGAATTATTACTGATTTAAAGACACCGCTTGCTGTTTTGATTGTGGTTTTTATAAAATCAACCGGTAGATAAATCTTAAGTTTTTGTGGTAGTAAATAAAGATGAATTTTGATATTTTCGATGAAAATTTTTATCGGCTTGCTAACCCGGATGTAGAAGAGGCGATAAAACAGGGTATTTTTACTTCAGGATTGGAGCATTTTCAAAAATTTGGTCTTCAGGAAGGCCGCATTGGAATTTCGCCTTTTTATAATGAAAATACTTATTTAGAAAATAATCGGGATGTGGCGGAAGCTTTGCAAGCTGGTGTTTTTAAAACCGGCCTGGAGCATTTTATTAAGTTTGGGTTTGAGGAGGGTCGTCTGGCGATAAGTTTTTACGCTGAGGCGACTTATTTACGGTTAAATACTGATGTGGCAGAAGCTGTTAAATCGGGTATTTTTAAGTCGGGTTTTCAACATTTTATTCAACGAGGTTTGGCTGAGGGCCGGTCTTTACTTTTTTTTAATGAAAATGCTTACCGAACGCAAAATCCTGATGTAACTTGGGGTGTGGAAAAAGGGGCTTGGAAATCGGGTTTTGATTATTATACAAAATATGGAGCTTTTGGTAATCCTGATCGTATGGTTTATTGGACAGGTACTCAGGAAAATGATGTTATCCGAAATGTGGGGGATAGTTATTCAACAATTTATGGGGTAAATGGAGATTTTGTTACGGGTTTTCGGACTTTTTATTATCAACCAACAAGTTTTGGGGGGGGAGAGGTTGATACGTTAGTTGGTGGGTTTGGAAAAGATGAATTTATGCTGGGTCGGTATAATATTATTTCTGATGGAAATCCTTACATTTTTTATTTGGGGGGTGGAAGTAATGATTATGCTTTGATTCAAAATTTTGAAGTGGGTAAGGATAGGATATTTTTGGGTGGAAATGAAAGTGAATATAAGATTGAATCTACAGATGGAAGTTTGAATATTTCGACGATTTCAGGTGATTTGGTGGCTATTGTGGAAGGGGTGTCGGCTTTAACTGTAAATAGTACAGATGTTGGCGGTTTTGGTCTGATTTAAAGGTAGTTTAAAACTTTCTTCCTCTCTGGGGAAAAAGCGAGAGGAAGGAAGAGTAATTGTGGTTATTTGGTTTGTTTTTTTAAGAAACGGGGCTATTGGTGGTTAGTTTTGTTTGATCACGAAGGCGAGCTTGTTTGAGTATTTCAACAATTTTTTGATGACCTTCTTGGGCTGCCCAAACGAGGGCGGTTTTTTTGTTGGTGTCTTTGTCGTCGAGGTTTGCCCCTTGTTGTATTAAGATTTCTATGACTGGGATATGGCCGGCGGCGGCGGCGCTAATGAGGGCTGTGGAACCAAAGTTAGATTGGTCGTTGATGTCGGCACCGGCCTGTAGTAATTCTTTTATGATTTCAAGATGGCCGGCAAAACAGGCTCCCATTAAGGCTGTCCAACCGTCGGGATCGGGGGCGTTTACGTCGGCACCGGCCTCAATTAAAATTTTTAGGATATCCAGATGTCCGGCTTCGGCGGCGGCGGTTAGGGGGTTTAAGCCGTCTGCGTTTTGTTGGCTGAGGTTGGCTCCGGCGGCGAGTAAGGCTTGCACTTCTGAAAGATTGCCGGTTTTTGCTGCTTCAATTAGTTGGCTCATTTTGCATTGTCCTCGAAAAAGCACAACCCAGGGAAATTTTAGGTTACCAAAGTTATTTTCTCATTTTGAGGGCCGGCAATTCATTGTAAATTTTAGGAATTGTTTAACGGGCTGTTGGTTTAAATGGTAGTAGTGATAAAAGGAGGGATGAAACCGGCTTCAAATATTAATTTTTTTGATAATTAACTTGACTTTTTTTTAACTTACCGCCATGAAAATTAAACCGATTGTTTTAGCGACTTTAACGAGCTTATCTTTAGTTGTCAGTTTTCCGACTCGTAGTTTTTCTCAACCGCTTTCAGGATGTGAAGCGAGACTGGTTTCTGAAGATAGAGATGCACAAATTAATGTGCGAGAGGGCCCAGGAAGACAATATAATTCTCCTCATTATGGTTTGGTGGGGGATAAAGTGATTATTTTGCTTGCAGAAAGCCGAGAGGATTTTGCTATTGAAGAAGATAGAAACGGCATTCTGTGGGTAAAAGTTGAGTTTCAAAATAGTGGGGCGAGAGGCTGGGTTCGCCGCGATTTTATTAGTCGATTTTCTTGTTGATTTTAAGCAGGTAAGCAGCCTGTTTATAGTTGGGTTTTGTTGAAAGTAGCTCTAAATTTTTCAAAAGCCCCTGTTTAGCATTTAAACAGGGGCTTTTCAAGGCTTAAAAGTTTATAGAGGTTAAATACATATATCTAAATATGTAATTTAACATCTATCAAAAGGTGGTAAATTTTTATTTTTTTGAATGGGGTAAAAGTTCAAAAAAATATTGTGCCGGTAAGGTAGTTGCACCCTGAACCACAGTTTATTGAGGAGCTTGTTCAGGGTTTTTGCTAAACACAGCAATAAAAACCCCTACTAAGAAAAGGGAAAGGGTTAAACCAATTCTTAAAAAGGCTTTCATTTGTTTTGTGATTGATTGATTGGTTGACTGCATAAATTTGTCCTCTTTGTTTTATGCGGTAGCCAGAAATCACTGGCAAGGTTATCAATGGCTTAAGTAAGTGTTTGTTCGTCTGTCTTAAGCTTTTTTATTTTGATATGTTGGAAAGTTTAACACATTAGGATTTGGTTTATGGCTCAGTTTTTCTAGGCATTTGACGGTTCACTTTATTGATGAGTTGGTTTTGATATAGCGCTTTTCAATCATACCACCCGCCTTAATTAGGGGTTGAAGGGGGGGTCAGCAGATAGAAAAATGCTATCCTGAATTAATACTAATTTGTAGTATAATTGGTGAATATTTTAGGTGTTTATATAAAATACTTTGCGGATTTTTTAGTTATTTTTTATACAAATCGAATAAAGTTTTTTAAAGAGTTTAAGAAATATATTGAGCTTTAGGATTTTGGATGATTAAAAGCAGTGATTGTGGATCGTTGAGAAATGATGGGTATAATAGGATGAAATGGTTGTTGAGTGTTTAAGGTAAAAAAATAGAGGTTAGCAATAAGCTATGGTAGAAACCATTCGTCCGAGAACCCTGCGTTTAGAAGCTTCTACTCACTGTCAGCTAAAATGTCCGGCTTGTGAAACTACTCAAGGTATTACGAAAGAAAAATTAGGATCGGGGTTTTTAAAGCTAGAAGATTTTAAAAAAATAGTTGATGAAAATCCTTGGCTTGCTCACATTGAATTGTCTAATTGGGGAGAAATTTTTTTAAATCCTGATATTGTTGGGATTATGGAATATGCCTATCAAAAAAGTGTAGCATTGACGGCGAGTAATGGGGCAAATTTAAATACTGTAAAACCGGCGGTTTTGGAAGCGATAGTAAAATATAAATTTCGTCATATCAATTGTTCAATTGATGGAGCATCGCAAGAGATTTATCAAATGTATCGCGTGAATGGAAATTTTGATCGGGTGATTGAAAATGTAAAAACTATTAATCACTACAAGAAGGAATACGGCACAGAGTTTCCTTTTTTAAACTGGCAATTTGTAATTTTTGGTCACAATGAGCATGAATTAGAAAAAGCCCAGGAAATGGCGCAAAGTTTAAATATGAAATTTAAGCCTAAACTTTCTTGGGATGAGAAAATATCGCCGGTAAAAAATGCAGAGTTGGTGAAAAGAATTACAAAGTTAAATGCAGCTTCGCGGAGTGAATATTACGAAAAAAATGAGACTGGCTATATGCAAAAATCTATTTGTGGCCAACTTTGGACAGGCCCACAAGTTAACTGGGATGGCCGAATTTTAGGCTGTTGTTTTAATCAATGGGGTGATTTTGGAAATGCTTTTGAATCGGGCGTAGAGTCGGGTTTAAATAATGAAAAAATTAATTATGCAAGACAAATGCTTTTAGGACAAGTGGAAGCAAAAGACGGTATTCCTTGCACGACTTGCGGACATTATAAAAGAATGCAAGAAAAGGAAAATTGGTTAGTTGAAAGCGAAGTTCGTAAAACAAATATACCGTTTTTCAAAAAATGGGCTTACGGTTTGGGAATGGGAAGATTGTCTATTTACATGACTAACAGATACC
Organism: Halomicronema sp.; assembly: GCA_036704045.1. Lineage (GTDB taxonomy): Bacteria > Cyanobacteriota > Cyanobacteriia > Cyanobacteriales > Oscillatoriaceae > Ancylothrix. Next base: position 419,126 of record DATNQM010000022.1, read on the forward strand.
GTTGGGGAGAAAAGATATTTTTGAAATATTTTAATCCTCTCAAAAAGTAAGGATTTGAGGCGGGGAAAGGTAATCAAAATAATGTTGCCTTTCCCTATAAAAATGCCATTTTTGTCAGTCATTTTTAGATTTTGAGAATGAAAACTTAACTAATAGTTGCTAAACTTTTTTCTGTCGATTGAGCAGAGTCTAGGTTTTTAATAGCAAAGAGTTGTTCTTTTGCTGGTATTTCAATGTTTGAAAGCTCTTCTAAATTTTTTCTTCGGACTAATTTGCCTTTAAGATGGCCGGTTATGTTACCTTCGGCAATTAAAGTGCCGGTGTTAGAAAAGAACTTTACATCTTCTAAATTGAGGTTGGCGGCTGGGGAAACTTTTATGGTTCCGGCGTTAAAAAACCAACCTTCAACTGTCATGTTTGTTTGCAAATTTAATTGGGAATAGTTGTATAAATCCAGCACTTTTATTTCTTCAAGGCTGGTTTGAAAAACTTGCGGTTTATTTCCCTGAAAACGAAAAAGTGGGTTTCCTTCTATTTTGCCACCGGCTATAATCACATCACCTTTAAAGCTATAGTAGCGGTTGTAATGGTTGCTAAAATTTAGTAAACCTCCTGTGACAAGGGTATTTCCAGCAACTTCACCGCTTATCCAACTAATATTTCCTCCAGCAATTGTTAAATTTCCCTGAGTTGAAAAGCAGGTGTTAACAATTCCCTTTTCAATAGTAATATCACCACCAGTTAGAAGACAAACCTCGATGATTCCGCCTTGGATAAGGACGTTTTCTAAAACAGTTAAATCATTCCATCCAGAGAGACAGCCGGTGTAATCAGACGTAATTATTAAGGATTTAATTTCGGTATTAATATCAACTAAAACATTTTTTACACAACTGCCATCAAAAATCACACAATCCGCTGATGTGGGTATTTTTTCGGCCACCCAATTTAGAGGATTACTCCATTTATAGTCGGCACCTTTGCCATTCCAATAGCTTGTTTTTTCTTTCATTTCTTTAAAATATGGCCCAACGGTAACTGCTGGGGCAATATTTTCTCCTGAAATATTTTGCTTAGACCATTGAACGCTGCTTCGCATTGTTTTGTTCCCTTTTGCACTCGTAGCTTTGTAGAATTTAAACGCGACCATCGTAAAATATCAGGACATCTATCACCTATTGCCTTCAAAGTTAGTTTTTTGGCCTTTTGGAAGAGACTCTAAAAAACTTTTTTAATTTTAAACCGAACTTCCTAAATTTAGAAAGTAAAATTTTACGGGTTTTTAAGTTGGCTTTTTCTATGATGCCCAAAATTATTATGATAGATAGCTCATCAACGGCTCACTTTTTCGGCTCAGTTAATGGCTCAGTTAATGGCTCAGGGTATCTCAAAACCTGAGCTAGTGAGGCTCCATAAGGTTGATAAAGTAGAAAAGAGCGATCATTTATAACCAATCTGTAAAACAATAAAAAGTATCACCTGTTCCCAAATCTTCCCTTACCCTATATGGCCAATAGTTTAAAAGCAACAGTGATCGCCGCCTCTGTAAAAGGGTTAGAAATTGTTGACGAAGCCAGAAAAAAGAAAGGCTGGAAAAAAGCAGCTATTGCGTGGTGTCAAGCGGCTCACACTACCGAAGCAACTTTAAAAAGATTTTGGCGGAGTATTCCTATTCGCCAAGATTCATTTATTGGCATTTGTCAAGCGGTTGGGATTACAGATTGGAAACAAGTTGCTGATAATTTACCAGAAATTGTGGCTCATAGTGATTGGGGGGAAGCACCGGATGTCACAGCATTTTATGGACGCAATAAAGAAATTTTTACGATTAAAGAATGGCTAGGGAAAGAAAACTGCCGTTTAGTGGCAATTTTAGGTATGGGAGGTATTGGAAAAACGGCTCTTTCTATTAAAATTGCCCAACAAGTTCAAGATCGCTTTGATTATGTAATTTGGCGTAGTTTGCATCAAGCAACTTCGTTAGAACAATTATTAGGAGATTGGTTAGAGTTTTTATCTGAACGGTTGCCGGTTGATGTAAATGTTGATACAAGTGAAAATATTTCTAGGCTGATTGAATGTTTACGTCGCTATCGTTGCTTACTTGTTTTAGATAATATTGAAGTAATTCTTAGTAGTGGAGATTTTGTAGGACATTATAGAAGTGGTTATAAAGCTTATGGAGAACTTTTTAAACGTATTGGAGAAACGCCGCATCAAAGCTGTTTGATGCTCACAAGTCGGGAAAAACTCCGAGAAATTGCTTTAATGGAAGGGGAAACTCTGCCGGTGCGTTCTTATCAACTGGGAGGGTTAGGAGATGAAGCGAGAGAAATTTTAAAAGAAAAGCGTTTATCGCAAGAGGAAAAATGGGGGATTTTAATAAATATTTATCGAGGAAATCCTTTTATGCTAAAAATTGTTTCTGCTTTTATTCAAGAAGTTTTTGATGGAAAAGTAGGAGATTTTTTAAAGCTTGGTACAACCCAAGTCACCCGCGATATCAGCGATTTTATTGAAGTTCAATACGAGAGAATTTCGGAACTAGAAAGACAAATTCTTTTTCAGTTATCTTTAGAAAAAGAGCCTATTTCTTTATATGAATTACAAGAATTAGTTACTGTTTCTCCCATAGAGTTAACTAATGCTGTTGCTTCTTTGGTGGGCCGGTCATTGATTGAAAAAAGTGCAGGCCGGTTTACTTTGCAGCCGGTGGTAATGGAATACGTTACCAGTGTAGAGGGAAGTCTAAATGAATAAGTTTTTTGTTTTTTTATGTGCATCAAAATTTTCTGTTCTAAAAAATAAACTTATTAATTTAAGAGTTCGATTTAAAATCCAAAATCTAGTATAGAAAATTACTTAAGTGAGCTATTGTATCGATCCAAAATGTACGAAAAGGCTAAATTTAGAGAATCTGGCAACTTGTCAGAATTGCGGGACTCCTTTGGTTATAAATAATCGTTATCGGCTTATTAAACCTCTGCGAGAATTAGACGAATTTTGCCCTACAGAAATTTTTGAAATAGAAGATAAAAACACTAGAAAAGTGTTAAAAATCTTAAAACGCCCCAAATGGAGCGAGATGTTTCAAAGAGAAGCGCGGGTTTTACAACAATTAAAACATCCAGGTATTCCCCAGGTAGAAAATGACGGCTATTTCACTATTAAAACCAGTTATAAGGCAAAAGAATTACATTGCTTAGTGATGGAAAAAATAGAAGGATTAACGTTAGAACAGTGGCTTAATAAATACGGAAAAATTCCCCAAAAAATAGCTATTGATTGGCTAAAACAACTGGTATTAATTTTAAAAATTATTCATGATAAAGACTTATTCCACCGGGATCTTAAACCTTCAAACTGCATTGTAAAACCAAACGGGCAATTAGTTTTAATAGATTTTGGTAGTGTTAGAGAAATTACCGGCACATACCTTACTAAAGTAGGAACTGATCGGCAAATTACCGGTGTTATTTCCCCAGGCTATACTCCACCAGAACAAGCAACCGGTAAAGCTGTTCCCCAATCAGATTTTTTTGCTTTGGGGCGAACTTTTGTACATTTATTAACAGAAAAACACCCTGTAGAATTAACAGAAAATAATCAAAATGGTCAATTAATTTGGCGTGAAGCAGCACCTCAAGTTTCCCAGGAATTTGCTAATTTAATTGACCATTTAATGGCACCCTTACCAGGAAAACGTCCGGCTAATGCTCAAGCAATTTTAGAACAAATAGAATTTCTTGAAAATCCTAAGTTTTATTTGCTTAAACCGCAGCGTTGGCTAAAAATAACAAGCCTATTTTTAGTAGGATTTACAAGTATTTTTAGTCTCAAAAATTCTCTAGCTAATTATTACTACAATCAGGGCTTAGAAAATCACATATCACGGCAGACAGAACAAGCTGAAAAGTATTACCGGCAAGCATTACAGTTCAACCCAAACTATGCAGAAGTACACAACGCATTAGGCTTCATTTGTCAAGACCAACAAGACTTAACTTGCGCTCGTTATGAATACGAAAAAGCTATTAACCTCAAACCTAACTTAGCCATTGCACATTTTAATTTAGCTAATGTTTGTGAAGACCTTTTAGACATTAGTTGTGCGCGCAAATCTTACGAAGCAGCCAGTCAAAAAGGCTTAGTTGCTGCTGATAGTAACCTAGCTCGTTTATATATACTTTCTGAAGATTACCAAAACGCAGAAAAATTAATCTCAACAGCATTAAAACGACCAAAAGATCCTGAGATTAAATATTCTCTACTTAAAAACTTAGGATGGGCAAAACTCGGTCAAAAACGCTACATTGAAGCTCAGAGCACTTTAAAACAAGCTGTGGAAATTAACTCTCAGCAAGCAGGAGCATATTGCTTATTAGCACAAGTCTTAGAAGCACAAAATCAATTTCAACCCGCAAAACATCAATGGGGAAACTGTTTGAGATATGCTTCCATCTACAATCAAGATGAAGCAGCCTGGATTGACATGGCCAGAGAACGCCTGAACTCGGTAAAAGAGGAAAAATGAAACGCACATTCTCACTGGCAATTTATCTTAGTTTGATATTATGTACCGCCTCCCAGAGCAGTATATTGAAGCCAGCTATAGCACAGCCTATAAATTCGACGATTTCTGCCACTGGAGGCTTACAACTCATGGAAGTCAGCGGCGAAGTTTTTCTGCATCGTCTTGGCGAAGAAAGCCTCAGACGGCTCAGCATAAATATGGAAATTTTGCCAGGGGATTTACTAATTGTGAGAAGAGGCGCTAAAGCGACGATCCGCTGCCCGAATGGTCAAAAGTGGCCTTTACCAGAAGGAGTTTCGGGTGCTATCAATGGTTGTCAGCTGCGATCCACCGGCGATCCGCGCCTTCCTGTCCCGCGTACCCTTGTCAGCGAAAATAATCCTTATATTATCAGCCCACGACAAACCGCTTTGCTCAATGACCGTCTGGTTGTACGATGGAATCCAGTAGCCGGAGTCAACAGTTATACGGTAAAAGTGCGCGATAGTGCCGGTGTAAAATGGGAAACACAAGTAAATCAAACACAAGTGATATATGGAGGTTCCGAGCTACAGCCAGGAGAGAAGTATAGTATAACTGTACGTTCCGATACTTCCAACGTCTCGGAAAGTGAATCTACAATTTTTTGGTTACTAGACGAACAAACTAGCCAAACTGTAAGAGAAAAAATTGCCGTTGTTGACCGGCAAGGATTAGCAGACGAGGCTAGTATTTTAGCAAAAGCTAACATTTACAGCAGTTATAGACTGTTTGCAGCCGCCATAGAAGTGCTGGAAACCTCAAAAGTCGATGGAAACTCCACAGCCTCTGTTTCCCAAATGCTGAAGGCGCTTTACGAACAAGTTGGGTTAAATGAAGGATTTGTTGCTCAGCGATTGAATTTTTAATGTTTAAATTTTGATGGGTGCATTTTTGTGTGTTAAAATTTTGTCTCTGATTAAGTTCTGGGGCGTTTCTCTAACTTTCGTTGCACAGAAAATGTTATCAATAGCATTGAACGGATGTTGTAATACTGCTTAATGAATTCTAAATTACCCCTATTTCGCTTAAGTTTAACTATTTTTGGGCTGATTTTTTGGAGTGATTTTTGCACTTTAAAAACGGCGGCAACGCCTATTTATTTTTTCAAGAATGAGATAAAAAGTAAAAAGAATATCACAATTACCACAAACAATTATTCTTCCATTAATTCTAAAACAACTAATCCAGAACAATTGATTGATTTAGGAAAATCTGGTATTTTTATTTCTTCAAATAAGCCATTAATTAATAATCAATATTCTCATTTTCTTAAAAAAAGTTACCCAGAAAATAACCAAAATTTCCTAACTCAAACAGCCCCAAACCTAGAATCAAATCAAAATTACCAAGCAGATGTTGGCGAACCTCCCAGTCTACGTTTTGCCCCTCCGATAACCCAAACTTTTGCCCCTAGCATATCTGTTTCTATGCCCTTTGCAAATGGTTTTTCTTGGGGGAATGCCGGCATCGGTTTAGGGTTACAATCTCGCACCCGCTATACCGACAGTCCCGATGGAGGTTTAGGTATTGGGATCGGTTTAGGAAATCCTCAAACAGCGATAGGTTTTGATGTTGTTGCCTCAATTTTAGATTTATCAGACTTTGGTAGTCGGGGTTCCTTAAGTTTTAAAATTCATCGTAATTTAAACAAAGATTTATCGGTAGCTGTAGGTTTACAAAATGCGATTATTTGGGGTTATAGTGATGCCGGTACAAGCCTTTATGGAGTGGTGACCAAAACTTTCCATACTTCAGAAAATAAAAACGATTTTTTAAGTTTAATTGTACTTTCTGCCGGCCTGGGTGGCGGACAATTTCGCCCAGAATTTGACATTAATAATAATATAGAATCGGTAAGTATTTTTGGTACTGTAGCCCTGCGTGTTGTTGAACCTCTCAACGCTATTGCAGAATGGACAGGACAAGATTTAACCTTGGGATTATCTTATGTTCCTTTTCCCAACACACCTTTAATAATTACCGGCGGTTTAACTGATATTACCGGCAATGCGGGAGATGGTAGCAGATTTCTTTTAAGGCTTGGTTATTTATTTACTTTTTAAATTTTATGAACCGCATCAAAAATTTTTCGATAATAGCTTTAATTAGCCTTTTTATTAGTTTAAATACCCATCGCCTAAGCGCTACTCCTTATCATTTACATGGTTTATCTGCCAAGGGAAATTTGGAAGCGGAGTATCTAATTAAAAATTCTTTAAGTAGTCCTTTAAACGAGACTTTATCTGCCAGAAAAATCTTAATTAGTCAAAATGGAAATATGTCTGATGGCACCGGCCCCGCCTTCACAGAAGGTGCTATTATGTTTTCACAACCAAGTCAAAATATTTCCCGTACCGATTTTCAAACAAGTATTCAAACTGCCGCATCTATTGACACAGCCCTACAACTTTTTGAACAATACCAAGCAGCAGAATTCGGACAATATTTTAATAAACCATTAATTGGTAAAACCCCAACTCTCAGCAAAATTAGTCAAGTTTTGTGCCAATTAGCAAAAGTAACCGGCACAAAAGCCGCATTAATTTATGTGGGGTCTTTTTCAGAAGAATTACAAACTTTATATGTTTTACCAAATGAAACAAATAATTGCAGTATTAACACCCAACAACCAGAAAAAGAAGACAAGACAGAACAAAAAATTATTACCAAAATCAAAGACAGTGAAATAAAACAAGTTGTTAATAGTTTGCGAGAAGAAATTTCTCTTGTGCCTCTTAGTCCAAATTATCGTTCCCTAGAAGCTTCTCAAAAACTATACAATTGGATTGTAAAACCCTTAGAAAAAGTCTTACAAGCTAATCAAATTGATACTTTAGTATTTACAATGGATGCCGGTTTGCGTTCAATTCCTTTAGCTGCATTACATGATGGAAAACAGTTTTTAAATGAAAAATATAGCCTAACTTTAATTCCTAGCTTTGGGTTAACTGATACCCGCTATATAGATGTCAGAAACTTACCAATTTTAGCAATGGGCGCATCAGAATTTGAAGATGCAATTTCATTACCCGCAGTGCCGGTTGAACTGAAAAGAATTTTAACACCTCCTTGGAGAGGAATTTCTTTACTAAATGAAGATTTTACATTAGAAAAATTAAAAGAAATTTATCAAAAACAAAGATTTAGGATTCTTCATTTAGCTACACATGGTAAATTTGTTCAAGGTGATGTAAGTCAATCTTTTATTCAGCTTAGTAATGAAAAATTACGCTTAGATCAAGTCGGAGAAGTTGCCTCAGAATTAAAATGGCCGGCACCGCCGCCCGTAGAAATGTTAGTATTAAGTGCCTGTGAAACTGCATTAGGAGATGAACCCGAATTAGGATTTGCCGGTTTAGCAGTTCAGGCCGGTGTTAAATCTGCTTTAGCAAGTTTATGGCAAGTGGATGATGTGGCAACGTTAGCATTAATGAGCGAATTTTATGGGCAATTAAGTAAAACTCCTCTTAAAAGTCAAGCCTTACGAAAAACTCAACTCGCCATGTTACAAGGCAAAGTTCGCATCGAAAATAATACATTATTTTTATCAGAAGGAAAGCCGATAAATTTACCACCTAATCTTGTTGGTTCCGAACAAATAGACTTTTCTCATCCTCATTATTGGGCCGGTTTTACCCTCATTGGCAATTGGAATTAAACAAAATAAGTTTTTTTCTAAGTTTACAACAAACATTCCCAAAACTCAGCTAAATCAGTAAAAATACGGAACTTCCATCAAAATAACCAGATGCCCCAAATATCAAAAGCCCACATCCAAAAAACGGCCAACATTTTCTCTCACCTACCTCAAGCCAACCCCACCTCAAAAGCCAGACGTTATTGCCCAAAATTGTCACACAACTTCCAATTTCCCACCAAACCAAAAGCCCACTGTACGTTAATCTGCTAAAGGATGCTGATAAAAACCACCTAAACCTACCGAATAAAAAACACCCTTAAGTATTTTCTTCTTTGATTTCAACCGGCACCTCAGCCGCAAAATCCACCTTATCAAATAAATCCGCCAACTCCAACTCCACCCCAATAGACTCCAAAATCAAACGCCCCTCCAAACCATCCACATCTCGCAACAACCAACCGCGATCAGTCTTCACATAATGTTCCAAATGAGGACTATATTGGTCGATTATTAAATACTCTGCCAAACTAGAAATAGTGCGGTATGCCTTAAACTTATCAGTACGATCATAATTGCCAGTTGATTTTGACAAAACCTCCGCAATAAAAATCGGATTCATCACCGTATCTTTCCGTCCTGGTTTCAGTTCCAACGGTTCACGAATCACCATAACATCTGGGTAAGTATGCAGGTTAGCATCAGGAATCCACAGACGCTGATCCATCGCAAAAACATCATAAGGTTGTCGTTTCAAACTAAACTTTAAAATCGTAGCCAGACTCAAAGCAATTCGATTATGATTCGGTGTGCCACCCGTCATTTCAATAATTTCTCCATTATGATATTCGTGACGTAATTCCGATTGAACTTCAAGCTCGAAATATTCCTCTTCAGAATAAGTTTTAATCTCTGGGTTGCTCTCAACAGTAACTACCATCCGATACCTCCCTTCAGGGCCATTTTATAGATATATTCTAAAGGATTTTTTTCAGCAACCGGCTTTTTATGACAAAAACTAACCCCCGGAGGGGGTTTTCATTTAATTGTGTAGCCACAGGTTTTAACCTGTGGCAAAAATTTACAGACTAAGACATCACCCAATTAACCAAAGTCCGAACCCCATAACCAGTAGCCCCAGCAGGATGATAACCACTATCCTTATCAGTCCAAACCGGCCCCGCAATATCCAAATGAGCCCACGTTGTTTTCTCCACAAACTGCTTCAAAAACATCGCCGCAGTAATCGAACCACCAGGACGAGGGCCCGTATTCTTCATATCAGCAACAACCGACTTCATACCCTCAAAATACTTCTCCTCCAAAGGCATTTGCCACACCTTTTCCCCCGCCAATTCTGCCGCAGCCTTCAACTCACCGGCCAACGTTTCATCAGGACTCCATAAACCCGAATAATCATCACCCAAAGCAATAACACAAGCCCCCGTCAAAGTAGCCAAATCAACCATCGCATCCAGACCCAACTTATCAGCAAAAACCAAAGCATCCGCCAAAGTAAGCCGGCCCTCCGCATCCGTATTATTAACCTCAATTGTCTTACCATTAGAAGCCGTCAAAATATCACCAGGACGCATCGCCTTCCCACTAATCATATTTTCCGTCACCGCCGAAATAAAATGCACCTCCACATCCGGCTTCAACAAACCAATCGCCTTAGCAGCCCCAAGAGTAGCACCGGCCCCACCCATATCAACCTTCATCATCTCCACACCAGAACCAGCCCCCTTAATATTCAAACCCCCAGAATCAAACGTCAAACCCTTACCAATAATCCCCAACTTCCGGCGAGGAGTCCCCTGTGGCTTATAAGTCAAATGAATAAACTTCGGAGGCAAATCAGACGCCAAAGCCACCCCCAAAAACGAACCCATTCCAAGTTTTTCGCAATCTTCCTTTTCCAGAATTTCTAACTCTAAACCATACTCAGCAGCAATAGCCTGAGCCGTTTCTGCCATAGTAATTGGCGTACAAAAATTTGCCGGCGCCGCCACCAACTGACGAGCCAAAAACACCCCCGCACAAACATTCTGAGCACGAGTAATTGCCCCCTCAGTCCCAGCCAAACCCAGCAAATCAACCGACTCAACCCCAGAACCCTTATCCTCAGATTCCGACTTAAAGCGATTATCTTGATACAAAGCCAATTCCATACCTTCAACAATAGCCCCTGCAGTCTGGTCAGCAGAATCTTTAAAAAGCGGCAAACTTACACCCAAACTCTTGCACTTTTCCTTTTTCGCCAGTTTCGCCATACTAGCAGCCGCCCGTCGCAAAGTCTCCAACTTCAAAGACTCCGACTTACCCAAACCCACCAAAATCACCTTACGGACAGGGCTATCCTTGCCGGTTCGCGTCACCGCAGAACTACCTTCTTTCCCCTTAAATTCCGCATCCGCAATTAAATCACTAAGAGTACCCCCCAACTTTTCATCTAGTTGGGCCATTGAACCTGTTAACTCCACCGCATCCTCAAAAATTCCAATACCAAGGGCAACACCAGACCAATCTAACGCGCTGACTTCAGTGGCTCTAAATTCCATCACTTTGTTTTACTCACTCAACACTTTTTTACATTTTCACAGATCCAAAGACATACAATCACTTGATTTATGTAGATAGTTCTTTCTTTCGCATGGCCAGAGGCAACCAAAATCTACATACTTGTTCCTATCACCGGCAAAACTCCATATTTGCGCTGACACAAAATCATTGTCCTCCTTAGCGAGCAGTCAGCTTCATTGTCATATTCTTGCCCACACTCTCCACCGTCCATAACCCATCTGCACAGCCGATAAAATTTCCTTAACCACTTCCTAAAAAAGCTAGTTTTTTGAGGTTTTCCAGTCATTATTTAAGATAAAAAGCTTTTAAACATTGATTACTTATTTACAAACCATAAAAAGCTTTTATTTCCTCGCTTTTTTGTATTTTCACCCAGCTTTCTGTCACAAAACCGTATTTATACTGAATTGTCAGATCCTAAAACCTATGGCAACCTTTCATATAGATAAAGTAATGGCTCTTCCCCCTCGATCCCAGAAAAGTTAAGATGTCAGCATTCAACCCCTACTGTTAAAAACCAAGGATTACCCATGAAGGATCAACGATAAACCCTCAGTAACGCAAAAATTTCATCCCTTTTCGTCTTGACAAAAAGCAGCAATTACTCAAACGCTCGATTTTAACTTAAAACCGAAACACACTAAAGGCAAAATTCACCCATGTTCAATAAGCGACGCAAACCCAATCTTCTCCTGGCAATTGGTACCGGCATCGGTGTTTTGTTCATCGGGGTTGGCTTACCAGTGATGTACCAAAAAGGCTTTTTTAATTCCACCAGTAATAAACTTGCTCTCGTAGACAGCCACAACGAAGAGTCAAAAGTTTTGCCCCTCGTGCAGTTATCTGGCGAAAAGCGAACCACTGAGTTAGAAAATCTTGCCCAAAATGGCCAGTCTGGGGATCGTAACCGCGCACGCTATCTGCTTGCTACAGACTTACTTGAGCAAAAACAACCAGCCAAAGCCCTCCAATGGCTGGAAAACTTAGAAAAAGATTACGGGTTGCTGAGCGGCTATATTGCCCTTAAACGTGCTCAGGCATTAGAACTAACCCAAGATAAAAACAAAGCCCTTCAAGCGTGGCAGGACATCCTCAAATACCATAGCAAAGATCCTGTAGCCGCCGAAGCCCTCTACATTCTTGGTCAAAAAGAATCCCAATACTGGGATCAAGCCCTCAAAGAATTTCCTTCCCATCCAAAAAGCATAGAAATTGCTCTCCAAAGATTGAAAAAATCTCCTAATCAAAAAGATTTAATGATTCAAGTTGCCCAGTATGGGCATTATCACGCTAATGTTATTCCTATTCTCGACAGATTAGTAAAAAATCATTCAAGTGATTTAACGCCCGAAGAATGGGAAATGATCGCTTTTGCTTACTGGGAAAAACAACAGTATGGGAAAGCCGGTGCAGCCTATGCTAATGCTCCTCGCACTCCCCATCATGCTTATAGGGCCGGTAGAGGCTTACAATTAGGAGATAAAACAGATTTAGCTCGAATTGAGTATAAAAAACTCCTCACAGAATTTCCCGATGCCCCAGAAACTGGTATGGGTTTATTACGTTTAGAAAAACTCGTTGATCCAAAAGAATCAATGGGATATTTAGACCAAATAATTGCCAAGTTTCCCGATAAAGCCGCCGAAGCTATACTTGACAAATCAAAACTTCAAGAAGAATTAAAAAATGGCAAGGCTGCTGCCGAAATGCGGGAGTTGCTGTTAACTCAATATAGCAATTCTGATGCAGCCGCTCAACTTCGCTGGACTCTTGCTAAACAACGTGTTAAAGCTAAGGATCTTAAATCTGCCTGGGAGTACGCACAAGCCCTTACCAAAGAAAATCCTAACAGTGAACTGGCTCCTGAAGCAGCTTTTTGGGTAGGCAAATGGGCAAAAACTTTAGGGCGTCAAAACGAATCTAAACAAGCTTTTGAATATCTACTTGCCAAATATCCAGAAACTTATTTTGCTTGGCGGGCTGCTGTTATTTTAGGGTGGAATGTCGGAGATTTCACCACAGTTCGTCAGAAATTACCAGAGGTTGCTTACCCTCAGTTTCGTCCTACTTTACCGGCTGGGTCTGACCTTTTAAAAGAATTATATAATTTAGGTCAAGATCAAGATGCTTGGACGCTATGGCAAATTGAGTACACCAATCCCAAAGAACCCACTGTAGCTCAACAGTTTACTGATGGATTAATGCGTTTAGGAGTGGGAGATAATCTGGATGCTATGTACATGATTTCTAGTTTAAAAAATCGGGAAAAACCGGAAGATCAAACTCAATACGAAACTCTCAAAGCTTCTTCTGCTTTCTGGCAGTCTTTATATCCTTTTCCTTATTTAGATATAATTTTGCCTTGGGCAAAAAAACGTCAGTTAAATCCACTTTTGGTAACAGGATTAATTCGCCAAGAATCTCGATTTATGCCCAAAATCAAATCGGGAGTTGGGGCAGTTGGTTTAATGCAGGTGATGCCAGAAACCGGCGCGGATATGGCAAGAAATTTAGGATTAAAGCAATATAAATTAGATAATCCTGAAGATAATGTTCAATTGGGTACGGCTTATTTAGATTACACCCACAGAGAATATAATAATAATTCTCTACTAGCAGTTGCTAGTTATAATGCCGGTCCTGCTAATGTCTCTGAGTGGGTTACAAAATATGGATTGAGTGATCCTGATAATTTTGTGGATCAAATTCCTTTTGGTGAAACTAAAAATTACGTTCACAAGGTGTTTGAAAATTACTGGAATTATTTGCGGGTATATAATCCCCAAATTGGCCAAAAATTGCAAGCTCACACGGATAGTTTTAAAACGGCTTCTAATCAATAATGGGTTACAAAATAAATAAAGCAGCCCTCGGAACTAATATCAGCAAATTTACTGATAAGTTACCAAGTTTAATAAGCGTCAAAGACTGCTTTATTTTGCTAAAACTACCCTAGCTAAAAAAATAGTCTAGTTTCTTTAAAAGCATCTTAAACCTAAGTATGCTTCTCTTATTTTTCTTGCTTAGCTATGTGACACACCATTGAAAAATTGAGGTTTTGTTTTATATTTGCACAAATTTTTTAAGAAGATTTATCCTTAGAAGAGTCGGATAATGACTCTTTAAGATTTTCATCTTCCTTCTTAAAAGTGAAAATTTAAAATATAATGTTTTCTCAAATCAGTCTGCACCCATCGCCCTTAGCAACTGCCGTAAATTTTCATTGGTTTTCACTTTAAAGATGAGCCTGATGTAAATTCGTTGTCTGGTCTGGGGTGCTGGTGTTGTAGTCTGGAAGAAATAGAAATAAGCGTTTCACCGTTTGTGTAGTTATGGACACTCCTCTTCCAATTTTGTATCTGTTGATATTGCTAGTTTTGCTCTCCGGGGCTGCTTGGTTCATTTTTCGGCAAATCTTTAAAACTCGGAAAATAGAAAACACTATGTCTCGGTTGCAAAAAAAGCTTAGAGACGAAAAAGGTACTTCTCAAGAGTATTATGAATTGGGCAGTATCTATTTAGATAAGAAATTATTCTCCCAAGCAGTGGTAATCTTGCAAAAAGCTCTCAAAGCCAAAGACTTACAAGGTGAAGAAAATATTGCTCTTGTTTACAATGCTTTAGGTTATTCCTACGCATCACAAGAACAGTACGATTTAGCTATCCGCCAGTACAAAGAAGCATTGAAAAACCAACCTAAGTATGTCACGGCTTTGAATAATTTAGCCTTTGCCTACGAACGCAAAAAATTAATTTCCCAAGCCTTGGAATGTTACGAAGAAGTGTTGTTATACGAACCGAACAACCCTACGGCTAAAAAACGCTCTCAGTCTTTACGCAGACAAGTGGTTCCTTCCACTTAAATTAACAGAGGGGTGGATTTTTTCACCCCTGGTTTATCTGCTTTGTTTATTTGTTTTAAAATTGTTGACTCCCGACGAAAAACACATCAATTATCTGGTTTATAACTCATGTCTGAAAATAGTTCACCCAAACCCTCCTCAAAACTTAGTCCTGAAAAATATGCCCGCCTTAAGGCAGAGGCCGCTGCTCCCTATCGAGGATTACGAAAATTTATCTATGGTACTTTTGCAGCGTCAGGGTTTATTGGTGCTGTAGTCTTTTTGGCTCAGTTAGCAGCCGGTCGAGACGTTGCCACAGCTTTACCTAACTTTGCCTTGCAAGTGGGCGTAGTGGCCACGATGGTTTGGCTGTTTCGCATTGACCGGCCCAAGTCTAACCCTGGTTCTAACTCAAAACGCTGATAAAACTTTACAAATCCTGATATTCAGCAAAGAAAATAAAGAAATTATTAGGAAATTCAACTTTTTTTGATGGCTCTGCCAAAATAGAAACATAAGATTTCAAATAGGGTCAGCCGATATAAAGACCCTAAATTTAAAAAAATGTTTGATAAATTCAAAGCGCCAACTTCTAGCGATAGGAAGATGGCGCTTTTTAAATTTCTACAAAATAGGGTTGACAAATCAGCGTGCTTGTGCTAAGGTGCTATCCGAATTGAAGTAAAAAATGAGAATCGAGTTTAATAAGCTAAAGTTTCCAAAGTTTCGCGCAAATAGCGGCGCACTTGGGAGTCTAAGTTAATTTGGCAGACATCGCTATCAAACTTATGTTCATTTTGCCACCGCTGAAAGCCAGAACTCAAGGCAATGGCTTGCTTAAGGCCATCCCAAATGTTCTCGTCGGTTGTAGGTAAACTTGTTTCTAGCGTGGCATCAGGCAACAGGTCAAAGGAAGATTTGGCCATATACATCTCACTGATTGAAAAAAAGTCTGACACTTTGAGGATAACCACAAAGTACAGTTGCCATGACCCCCGACAGATAAAGCCTGCGGAAGCCATATATGGGCATTTAATATATTGTACTGACTAAAGTTTTTTATGGGTGAAAGTTAGTAGTATTTTTAGATTGTTTTATGGCTTGGAACCATTGGTTTTTGGAGGGTTCAGCATCATTTTTTCTAAGTCTGCTATTTTTAGGATCAGCCAAATTTTTAGTTTAAAAAAAACTTATTTTTTTTCAAAAAAAAGTAGTCGTTGATACTAATCTTCAATAATTTTATATTTAATTTCTTTTCAGGAAGAGGCCGGTGTTTCTGGAGGAGTGGTGGGCGGTTCTTTTACTACAGAGGCCGGTGTTTGTTTTGAGACACTAGTTGTTAAAGGGGGTAAAACACTGCGTAATTGGAAGCCAAAAATCGTGAAATCCCTGCGGATCAGATCGGCTGGATAGGGTTCAGTAGCGGCAAAAGTATCATCCTTTGTTAACATCAACCTGGCCACATTAACCGGCAACAGCAAAAACAAATTACACCCCAAAAAAGCCAACGCCGCCACCAGTAAACCTAGCAAACGCACTTGGGGAAATGGAGTTGCCAAAGCAGCCACTGGAGCCCATTGGTAGAGGAACCACAGAGGAACAAGCAATAGAGCAGCCGCAACCGCAGCCAAAACTCGCTGATCCCTAGTTTTAAGCAAACTCAATAAACGACGCTGATCCAGAGTAAGCCGGTCAGGGTTTGTCGCTACAAACAAAGCACCAAAAATATAAAAAGGGCGAAACCATTGCATTGCCAAAACCGGCCCAGTACCGGCCAACGCAATCAGCAAAACTTCCAAACTCGGAGGAAGCAAAGGTGTACCTACAGCCAGCCCAAGCAAGCAAACCAGCACACAAAGAGGAATGGCAAAAAAGCCAGCCAAATGAATCCACAAAAAAGGTTCAGTCCAAAAAGAACGCATGAATCACTAAGCAACTTAGAAAAAAGAGAACTAGGAAAAAGCTAAAAATTTCCACACCAGAGAAAAAGGGACAGGGGGCACCGATTCCAGCCCCCTGTCAAAAGTCTCCAACCGCCTTAATTCGGCGAAAGAGTGCGGCGTTTCGTCACCATACGGAAGGCTTCAATAATGTCACCTTCAACCCATGACTGAAACTTGTCAAGGCTAATACCGCATTCAAAGCCAGCATTAACTTCCTTAACATCCTCTTTAACCCGCCGTAGCGAATCAAGGACACCTTCATAAACCACATTGTTATTGCGGCGTATCCGCACCTTACAGTTACGGATAATCTTGCCAGAAAGGACATAACAACCAGCCACAGCACCTTTGCTGATGGGGAATACAGCCCGGACTTCCACAGTCCCCAGCGCTTCTTCCACCAATTCAGGCTCAAGTAAACCTTCCATAGCGCCTTGAATATCATCAAGGAGGTTATAGATAATGTTGTAATCCCGCACATCCACCCCAAGCTCATCAGCAGCTTGACGAGCACCAGAGGCAAAAGTGGTATTAAAACCAACAATTACAGCCCCAGAAGCCGCTGCCAAATCCACATCAGTTTCTGTGATTTCCCCAGGGGCTGATAGCAGAACCCGAACTTGGACTTCATTTTGAGGTAACTGTTGTAGAGAACCCAAAATTGCCTCCACCGAGCCTTGGACATCGGCTTTAAGGATAAGATTGAGTTCCTTAAGTTCGCCTTCCTTGGCTTGTTGAGAAAGGGCACTAAGAGTCACACGACGAGAAGACATAGCCTGCTGCAAGCGAGATTGACGATTGGCGTCAAAGCGGGCATCAGCAACAGCACGGGCTTCTTTTTCGTTTTGGAAGACCTCAAACTCATCACCGGCGGCCGGTACTTCACTAAGGCCCAAAACTTCCACTGCAAAAGAAGGAGAAGCGGCTTCAACACGGCAAGCTCGGTCATCGATCATGGCCCGGACTTTACCCATCGTGGAACCAGCCACCAAGATATCACCGACGCGGAGGCTACCATTTTGAACGAGTAGAGTTGCCACCGGCCCGCGAGCCTTATCAAGGTGAGCTTCAATAACTGTTCCCTTAGCCGGGCGATCTGGGTTAGCTTGAAGTTCTTGGACTTCAGCCACCAGAAGGATCATTTCTAAGAGGGTATCGAGGTTTTCGCCTTTAATGGCACTCACCGGCACCATAATGGTATCGCCGCCCCATTCCTCAGCCAAGAGACCATATTCGGTAAGTTCTTGTTTAACGCGGTCTGGGTTAGCGCCTTCTTTATCAATTTTGTTGATGGCGACCACAATAGGCACTTCGGCTGCTTTAGCATGACCAATGGCCTCTATGGTTTGGGGACGAACGCCGTCATCAGCAGCTACCACAAGAATTGCAATATCTGTAACTCGTGCGCCCCTTGCCCGCATAGCAGTAAACGCTTCGTGGCCAGGGGTATCAAGGAAGACCACTTGTTGCATGGTGCCTTGGTGTTCCACATCCACATGATACGCGCCGATATGCTGCGTAATCCCACCGGCTTCGCCAGCGGCGACTTTTGCTTTCCGAATTGTATCTAGTAGAGTAGTTTTGCCGTGATCGACGTGACCCATAACTGTGACCACCGGCGGACGGAGGTGGAGATTTTTTTCTTCAGCCCCTACCATTTGGGTAGACTTACGAGCCTCTGACTCTTCAGTGCCGGTTTCTACTTCGGTGCCTAATTCTTGGGCAACGACTGTAGCAGTTTCTTGGTCTAAAGTTTGGGTTACATTAACCGCCATGCCTTTGAAGAACAAGGTTTTAACGATTTCGGTTTCAGCAACTCCCAAAAGGTTTGCTAATTCTCGAACGTTAATGCTGCCAGAGAGAACAATTTTTTCAGGACGTTGCGGCTTGCCTTGTTGCTCTCGGCCTTTTTGGCCTCGGTTGTTTTTACTGTTAGCAGCATCTCCGACTGCGGCTGTTTTTTTGGCTTTGCTGGGTGCTGCTGCCGTTGAAATAGCCGGTTTTGCTCGCATCGGTGCTTTTTGTTTGGCCGGTCGGGCGATAGAAAGACTTACTTGGACTGTTTCTGGTAAATCTTCCAAGTCGCCATCAAGATCATCATCTTCTTCTTCGATAGGTTTGGTACGTCGTTTTGCCTTAGTACCGGCCTTGCCTTTATCAGAAAAATCTTCTACTACTTCTTCTTCAGCCTCGCGTTTTTTGCCTTTTTTGGCTTGTCGTGGCGGGTTAGGCCGTACCAACAAAGCTACTTCGCTTTCATTACCTTCGCCGTCTTCTGAACTGTCTGAACCTTTTGATTTTTGGTCTGCTTCAGCCCCTGGTGCATTTGGACGAATTAGCTGGGGTCTTGGCATTATTGGTTCGCCCGGAGTGTTCCCGCCTGGTGAGGAACTACGCGACCGGGGGGCGCCGCCATCGCCTGTCGGACGAACGGCTATGCGTCTGGGCTTATCTGCGTTGCCGGTTCCTGTTGCAGGTGACGGTGCTGCTGGTTGCTGACTTACTTTTTCTGTTACTTCAATGGCCGCTACTTCTTCAGGGCCATCAGATTTTTGACGCTTAAGTACCGGCCTTAATCCCGTTGAGGAGGGTTCTTTTGAATTACTTGGTCTTACCGGTGGCGATGTCAGTTTGGGGCGTTCGCCGCCGCCTCCTGCCATTTCCCGTGTTTGTCTGGATGCTTTTGGTGGTGTAGTTGATTCTGGCGGTGTAGCAATTGTTTTTGCCGCCTCAACGTTTTGGTTGTAGCTTTCACTTGTACTAGCGGCCAACTCTTCTGAGACCGATATGGCCTCGGCTGACTCCCCGTTGGGAGCCTCACTAGCTTCACTTTGATCTTGTCTTGAGGGCCGGTTCAGCATTTTTGGCTTTTCTGGTTGCTGTACCCGTTGTGACGTGGATGCTGTGGGGGAAACTAATACTTGAGAAAAGTTCGATCCGCTTTCTGTTCTCGTTGTTTGTTCTATTGTCATAGCAGAGGGGGTTTGGGCTGGGCGCGGGCTGTGGGTGCGGATCTCCAAAATTTCTTGTTTTTTGCGCTCGCTAGGGCGTTCACCAGAACTTTCTCCGTGATGCTCAGAGCGAGGCTTGTTTGGTTGTCTGGCTGCCACCGACTTGTTTAAGTCGGGGTGAGGCACTGGGTGTTTCTCTGCGTGAGCCCTTATCCGCTCCGCCTCCGCTTCTGTAATTGTACTGCTATGGCTTTTAAATGCTATGTTCAAGTGTTCGCAAAATGCCAAGATGTCTTTGTTATCCAAATTCAATTCCCGTGATAAATCGTAAATTCTAACTTTGCCGTTGTTCATCCACTTCTCCCTCAAACAATCCGACCGATTTTCAAGCCAGGTGACCTACTGCCGACAAGCGACTGCCAGAAAAATTTTTCTGTGCGTTTAGCTTTCCAATAAAGTAGAGCGCATAAACAGCGCTTTTTGGATGATTGGAGAGTTAAAAACTGCGCTTCGCAGTTTGCTTGAGGCTTGCATCCCCCACAAGCGGGCCACGACTGTCCTTTTTGAGACGCTTTGCAACGTTCCTAATCTAATCTTGCACCAATCTTTTCGGATTTGGGCTGAGATATTAGGTGATTAGGGGTCTGTGTCTGCTGATTCAAGGGTAGCGTATCGCTCTGCAAGCTTATGCCCTTTTTGGGGCTTATTACTTGCTCAGCACTGGTGGGGGACTTGCAGATCCCTGAAGGTCAGGCTCCTGCTTTGCGGACAAACGCTGCGATAAGCTTTGGTAAATTTCGCTTGGGACGTTTGCTTTGAGCGTTCGTCCCAGTCGATTTTTCTTTTGGGCTGCTTTGAGGCAACTTAAAAGAGGGCAAAGATAGGCTGAACGCCCTTCACCCTGGTCTAATTGTACCTGATGGGAAGGATAGACTCGGACAATTCGCCAGAATTCTTTTTTATCGGCAATTCGCCGGCAGCTTACACAACAGCGCAGGTTTGGTTTCATCCGCTTGGATTTTTTTCTAGTTGGCTCTTTTAACAAAAGCTTTGGGGTTGCTAGGATGGTTTGGCCGGCGCTGTATTGGCTGCTTTTTTCTCTTCTCGCCTTTTAAATTTTTTTGACGAAAGAATCATCCAAGCGACAAGCTAAACTGAAAAATTTTTTTTCAATGTCTCTTCTCAAATGGTATGACATTTCAGCACTGCCGGTGCGCCGCTGAAGTAAAACAGTCTAATTTTTAGCAGCCCTTTTTTGTCTAGTAAGCTTGTTCGGCAACGTCATAGGGGTCTTCTTCTAAGAATTCTTCCTCTTCTTCGGCGTTTTGATAGGCGCTTTCTTGAACGGCCGCAAATTTCAGGGTTTCGGCTTCGTAATCGTATTTGGCTGTGTCTTTGATGTCTATTTTCCAGCCGGTTAAGCGTGCGGCAAGTCGGACGTTTTGGCCTTCTTTTCCGATGGCTAAACTTAGTTGATCTTCGGATACCAAAACATGAGCTTGCCGGCCTTCGGAAGCGACTAGGCGTACTTCGTCTACTCTGGCTGGGCTGAGGGCGTTGGCAATATAGGTGGATGGATCTGGCGACCAGCGGATGACATCTATTTTTTCGCCGCGTAGTTCGTTAACTACGACTTGAATTCGTGAACCCCGTGCGCCAATACAAGCTCCTACGGGATCAACATCTCTTTCTAAGGTGTCTACAGCGATTTTAGTTCTTGGTCCCACATGACGTCCAGGGGGGTTTGCTTCTCTGGCGACGGCGACAATTCTTACTACTTCGTCTTCAATTTCTGGCACTTCGTTGGCAAATAAATAAACCACTAGCCCAGCATCTGCTCTCGATACAATCAATTGCGGCCCGCGTTGTGGCCCATCAATGACTTTTTTGAGCAAAATTTTAAAGGTGGCGTTGGCTCGGTAGTTATCGTTTGGTAGTTGTTCTCTTTTTGGCAGTTCGGCTTCAACTTCGGGCTGGCCAAAACTGCTACTAACGGCCATAATTACCGATTGTCTTTCAAAGCGCAGGACTCTTGCCTGCAATACGGTTCCTTCTAAATCTTGAAATTCCTCTTGAATTAATTTGCGTTGTTGATCTCGGAGTTTTTGGGCCAAAACTTGTTTAGTTTGGATGGCTGCCATGCGTCCAAAGTCTCCCTGATCGGGGGTGACATCTAATACAACGGTGTCGCCCAGTTCAGCTTCATCGGCAACTTCTTGGACTTCTTTTAAAGAAATTTCGTGATCTGGGTTGCTTACTTGTTCGACAATTGTTTTTGTTGAAAGTATGCGAAACCCTTCTTCTTCTACATCTAGGTCTACTTCAAAGTTATCAAAGTAATTTTCATCAAAATGCCCATCCAGGCGTTGAGTACGTCGGTAGCGTTCGTAACCTTTGAGTAATGCTTCTCTCAAGGCTGCTTGGACGGCGTGCTTGGGTAAACTGCGTTCTTTACTAATATTTTCAATGAGGTCTTTTAGACCTTTTAAGGCCACCATTGACATAAGCTTCTTCTCTCCTTTACAACTGCTTTGTGTGAAATGAATTGTTTTTATTGAGAGGAAATTAGCTTGTTATAACTATTTCCCCCTCAATGTTTTGGGCTTTGGATGTTGCCAAACCCTACTCGTCGCTGACGAGTTGAACTTTGATAACCAATTGACGTGGTATAGCTTGGATGCGTCCTTTTTGATTTAAGTAAACGGCTGTTTCATCTCGCCGAATTAATTTACCTGTCAATTCTTTGTGACCGGCTTGCGGATCTGATGTTGAAACCGTGACTGGAAATCCTTTGAAGGATATAAACTCTCTGTCGCTGGTAAGAATAGGTGATATCCCTGGACTTGATATTTCAAGAACGTAGGCATCGCCTATGATTTGTTCGGCATCTAAGCTGGCTTCTAAAATTCGGCTAAAATGCTCACAATCATTGAGACTTGTATCGTCTTTGGTGTTACGAATGTCTACTCTCAAAACCGGCGGATTGTGGTTGGTGTGAAAAACGGCAGCCACCACTTCTAAACCGAGTGGTTCGGCTAGGGGGGTGGCGAGGGCTAGGATTTGGGGTATCAGAGGATGGGTCATCGGAGTAGTTGAACAAAAAAAAGTGGGCCAAATCCCACTTCACTTAACTAAATCTGGATTGTGGCTTTTTATAACCAAAATCCAGAATGTTTAACGCTAAGGGGTTTTCCCCTTGTTAACACTGGGGGCCGGCAGCCAATCTCCACCGGACATCGGCACGCTACATGGCCCCTACGAGGTTTTTGTGTCAATTGCTTTGCATAGTTGCCGCAATCGGTCTGGGGGCTGAGGGCTGAGACCGGCAGCACTTTGACATAAAGCTTGACACAGTAGCATTTTTATGCTAATAAAAACTTTTTGCGAGCAGTTTTTTGTTCGCTCTTTTCTCAGTGTATCGCATTTGGGAAGAGATGGGGGGAGTGTTTAGCAGAGAGTTTATACTTTGTGCTTGAAACTAAAAGCCTATAAAAAATGATAGATAGGGCTACCGGCCTGCCAGTCTTCGTAATTCTTGAGTTTCAGATAATATCTTTTCGTTGTCGCTTTCTGCTGGAGTACGTTGGACATAATTAATTTTAATTTCTTCTACTAAATCAGAGGCAAGATTTTGTAATTCATTGAGAGTATTTTGCTGTTGGAATTCGGTTCGCAAGGCTTCGCTAAAATGTTCTACAATGCGGTCTGAAAGCTTAATTGCAATAGGGTCAGGAGGGGCTGTGACAATAGTATTATAGGTATTTTGTGGAACTTCTGTAATAATTTTGGCAAGTTCAATAGCCAAGGTGTCTGTTAATTGATTTGGTAAACCTGCCAATCCGGGTAAGCGTTGGATTTGTTGAGAAACCGGCAGTTGATTCATAGCATTACCAATATTATGCCGTATTAATTCTTCTAAATCTGTGCGAATTTGGGGCAAGGCTTTACAAAGAGTAACTTGCAAAAGTCGTTTAAAAATTTCCTCTATTTCATTAGTATTGTTGATATCAATATAACGTTTAGTAGAACCTTTTAAAATTGAGCGGGCGAGTTCCCCACTTTCTATGCCGGCCTGAATTTGATTCAAAACTTGTATAACAACAACTTCAGTTATTTCTTCAGCAATACTGCCGAGAAAAACTCTACTAATTTCATTTCTGACTGGTTCAAGGTCAGGAAATTTTGCTTTATTCAGCCGAATAACAACGGGTATAATCCGTAATTCTCGCCAAAAAGGTAGTATTAAAAATAAATCATACCAGCGCAAAAAGACAGCATCAGGAAACCATTTTAACTTAGGATTACGGCGAGATATCCACCAAGTACGAGCAATTAATTCTATAAAAAAAAGTCCAATAAACCACCTATCAATTTTCCAGAAATTATTAATAAATTCACCATTTTCGCCAATTTGTCGATAATAGTTAGTTTTAATAATGGGTTCAATTTGATTTTCAAAAAACGTAATTTCATTGCGCCAGCCTTTTTCTGCCAGATATTCTTGGCTCCAAAAAGTTTCAAAAGATGCTTTAGACGAAGAATTTTTTGTGCCAAAAATGTGTCGTCGCATCAGATTTTTAATTTTCTCAAGGCTGCCGGTTTTATTAGCAATTTGAAAAGGATTTTCATCAATAATAGTAACGCTTTGTTGGCGTATTTCTGCGAGGGTAGAAGCAGCTTCGGGGCTTTGTAAACCGTTTTCAGCCACAACCGATTTTAATTTTTCTATAGTTTCTAAATATTGTTGAGTATCTCGATGAGGTTCAATACCTTTATAGGGGTCATAAAGTTTAAAAAAGTCTGTATTTTTGATTGGTTCAGAAATTCTGCTTAAAGTCCAAAACCCCCTCAGATAAAAGTCGCGCCAGGGAACGTAGCTAAGGTCAAAGAAAACTAGCCCTAAGTTAGCGAGGGCAACTAAAGCCATGAGGCGTTCTAACCAAAGATTATTAGAGGAGAAATGCAGGGACTTTTTTTTTCGGGTTTGCATGGTGGTAGGAAAAATGGTTTTTAGGTTTTTTAAGATAAATTTATTGAATAAGGAGGAGATAAAAATAGACGAGTTTTTATGTGAAGAAAAGATGAATTTTAATCATAAGAGTCATCGTCGGTAGAGTCGAGGTCATCGTCAAAATTGGGTGGTTTGGCAGCCGGTGGTAGGTAGTTATCGCTGCTGTAGGATGAGCTTGGATAGGGTAAACGGTCTCTGTCTCTGAGGTCGAGGGGGGGTTTTTGGGAAGAGTTGAGACGACTGGTTGAACGACGACTAGTATCGGGGTTGTTGGAGGGTCGAGTGAAGGTTTTCCAGGCGGTATTAAGGCCGGTGAAAATGCTTTTAGTTGTAATTTGTACTTTTTTGACTTGTTGTTTGGCGGTACCAAGACTTTGATCAACTTGTTTTACGACTTGGGAGGCGCTTTCTACACCTTCAGTGACATCATCGGTGAGTTCGGTTATTTCCAGGCCGGTGAGGCGGATGGCTTCTAGGGTAGGGGGGAGTTCACGGGAGAGAGTATCGGCTAATTTTTCTAAGCTACGGGCGGCTCTAGCTATTTCTTGCAAGGCGGGGATGGCTGCTATTAAGACAGCAGTTAAGCTTGCTGCAACCAGCAGTAGAGAGAGTCCTAGCCAAAAAAGAGGGTCTATCACAGCATTGTTTTGGTAAAAGGGAATTTTTTTTAGGGAGAGTGTGGTGTTGGGGGTGTGAGAAGGTTTTTATAGGTCGTTGGTGTCGGCTATGGAGTTTTTGAGGAGGTGGGGTGGTGTTTTGATGTCAGAGTTGGGTGGGGAGACTGAGGATACAGGGGTTTGAAATTTGTTTTCGCGTTCTAGGTTGGAAGCTTCGATGCCGGCGGCGACTGCTTCTTTGAGCCGGTTTAGGGTTTGTTCCCAGCGATTTTTGGCGGTTTCGGAGAGCCGGTCTGCTTGGAGTTGAACGCTGGTACTGAGGTCTTCTGCGAGCTCTGGGATAGCGTCGGCGGATTTTTTGAGGAGTTTGCGGGTTTCGCGGCCAGAACGGGGCGCAAACAGTAGACCTGCGACTGTTCCGAGGGCGGTTCCCAAGACGACGCCGCCGATAAAGGTTCCTGTACGGTTTTTTGACATTTTTTGTTTGTTTATTGCTAAACCTATTGTAAGCGGGGTTGTAGAAGCTGTTTTAATTAGGTTTTTGGTTTTTGGGTGTTTTGTTTTTTTAAGTTTTTTTTGGTTTTGTTGGTTCGTCGCCAGAGGCTTTGAGTGAGGTTAAAAAGGCTGAGAATTTTTTGGAGTTGTTGCTGTTGGTGTTGAAGTTGCTGGTATTTTTTTCGCAGTTGACGGGTGCCGGTTTGTCCTTTGATGATGTTTGTTGGGGCTGGGTGTAGGACGTTGTAGGTGCTGCGTTCAGCGGCTATGAGGGTGTCGGCTGCTTTGGCTAAGACTTGCTGTAGTTTTGTTAGTTGCCAAGTTATGTATAGGCATAAAATTGCTATGAGGGTGTTAAGGATTAATACGGTGGTGAGCATGGTGTGGGCTGTTGATCGGCTAGGGACTTTGGGTTGATTGTAGCGATGTAGGGTTGTGGGTGGCTATCTGTGAGAAGGATGATTGTTGGATGTTTTTGTATGTTTAGGGTTTGGTTAATTTTTGGGGATTTTTTTAGTTAAGCAAAAAGCCCCAAACCTTAGATAGGGTTTGGGGCTTTGTTGTTATTGGATGCCAAGAGGCGGATTTGAACCGCCGACACGAGGATTTTCAGTCCTCTGCTCTACCGACTGAGCTATCTCGGCTTGGCTCTGTTCCTTGAGCCTTAACTAATTTAACAAGGTGCTTTAGATTTGTCAAGGGGTTTGTGAAAATTTTTTTTTGGGGCTGGATCAGATGGGGCGGAGGCGGTTGAGTCTTAGTTTGAAGCTACCGATGCCGGTTTCGCCAAAGGCGCGGACTCTTATTATGTAGGTGCCGGTTTTGGAAATGCGGGAAAACAGGAGGGAGTTGGTGCTTCCATCGGGCCCATCGTCGTTTTCGGCGACGGTGGCGCCGTCTTCGGCGAGGAGGGATACTATGGCGTCGAAGTTTTCGGAGGTTAGGTCGATGGTGATTTGGTCGCCTTCTGTTAGGTTGATGATGTAGTCTCTGGCAAAGCCTCCTGTGCCGGTGGGGATGTCTTTTTCTGTGAGGGTGTCGGTGAGTTCGTTGTTGGGGGGTAGGTTGATGGGGTTGTAGAGTTTGGTTTGGGCTTGGGCTGTTTTGATGTTAAGACCGGTGGTGAGGATGAGGCCGCAGGTTAGGCTTACTAGTGTTTGTTTCATTCAGGAACGGTTGTAGTTGAAGTCGGCTTGTGTGTTGGAGTTTGGGGGTATGATGGCGCTTGGTTGTTGTTTTTTTGATTATAGGTTAGGCGGACGGTTTAGATGTTGAGGTTTGCTGTTTTGGGCCGGTTGCTTAAGGGTGGAATGTTTGGGGATTTTTTGATTTTGGCTATGGTTTGGCTGGTGTGTGGGTTCCATGACCGGCTATGGTTTGCTTTAGACCGGTCGGTTCCTGCTTGGGATCAGGCTGAAAATTTGACGGGGGCTTTGAATTATTGGAATGCTTTTTTGCATCCTTTATGGTTTTCTGCTGGCTGGTGGCGAGATTTTTGGATGCTTTCGTCTAAAATGCCTCCTTTGACTTATATTTTAACTGCTATTTTTCATATTTTTTTTGGTACTGGGCCTCAGCAAGCTACTTTGGTTTATTTGTTTTTTAATGGAGTTTTATTATTTTCTGTTTACGGTTTGGGTCGGGTTTTGTTTAACCGGCAAGTTGGTTTATGGGCGGCAGTTTTATGTGTTTTGTTTCCGGGTTTGGTTCGCCTGCGTCTTGAGTTTTTGTTGGATTTTCCTTTGACTTCTATGGTGGCGTTAACTTTTTTTTGTTTGACGCTTTGGCGGGAATCATTTGGGGATATGTTGGATAAGAGTTTGAATGCAAATACGGGGGAAAGGCTGGTACAGGGTGGTTTGATTAAGAAAGTTTTTAAAAACTATAAATCTATTTTAAAAATCCACCAATCCTGGATTTTTGCTTCGTTTTTTGGGGTGTGTTTTGGGTTGGCTTTGTTGGTTAAGCAAACATCTTTATTTTTTATTTTAGTTCCTTTGTTGTGGCTTGGTTTTGGGGTGATTTGGCACCAGCAATGGAGTCTGTTTTTACAATTATTATGGTCTTTGTTTTTGACTGTTTTAGTTTGTGGCCCTTGGTATAGAACAAATTGGTTATTAATTTTAACTTCGGGAAAACGGGCTACAGTTGATTCTGCTTTTGCTGAGGGTGATCCGGCTTTAAATAGTTTGGGGGCTTGGATTTTTTATGGTCAAGATTTGCCTAATTTACTTTCTTGGCCTTTGTTGTTGGTGCCGTTGGTTGGGTTTTTCTTCTTTATTATTAAGTTTTTCAACCAAGAACATAATTCAAGCAATTATTCAAAGAAAAATAACAAACCTCAAAAAACAAAAAAATCTCTTATTTGGTTGTTAGTTTTTTTGGTTGGTTCTTATTTTCTTTGTTCTTTAAATGTGAATAAAGATTCTCGTTACGTTTTGCCTTATTTACCTGTATTGGCTTTGTTTTTAGCGTATGGGTTGATGCTTTATCCGCGTCGGTGGGGCAGGCAAATTCGCTGGGCTACGTTGGGTTTGGCTGTGATTTTAATGTTGTTAAATTTGTGGCCGGTGGGTGGTTTTGGGAGTAGAAGTTTTGTTAAATTTTTAAGTCCTCGTGGGGAACATTTGGCTTATTTGGGTGCAAAATGGCCTCATCAAGAAGTAATTTCAGAAATTATTAATTCTTCCCCTTTTTTGGAAGCAAATTTAGGGGTTTTGCCTTCTACTCCTGAAATTAATCAGCATAATTTTAATTATTTTGGGGCTTTACAAAGTTTCCAAGTTTATGCGCGTCAGGTGGGGGTTAGGGTTAAGGATGTGGCACAAGATGCGGGTTCTATGTCTTGGTTTGTTACGAAGACTGGTGATCAGGGTTCGGTGCCAAAGGAGGCGCAAGAAGCTATTGTTAATTTGGTGGAAAATGGGGGGGATTTTGTTTTACACAAAAGTTGGCGTTTACCTGATAGAAGTGTGTTGAAGTTATACCGGCGTGTAGTGAATTTTGTTGATGTTGAGATTGTTGAAAATCAGGATATTTCTGATGGTATAACTTTGTCAAAAGTTCGGGCTCCTGATGTTGTTTTGCCTGGGTTGCCGGTGTCAGTTAGTTATGAGTGGTTGGGGAGTTGGGATGAGTTACAAAAAGGCATTGTTTTGCTAAGTTGGAAACAGGTTAATTCAGGTTATAAGGATAGTTTTTCTTTTTTACATGATCATGCAATTGGGTTAGGAATGTTACATAAGGATGTTAAAGTTTCCAAGGATAATAGATTTTTGGTTAGAGAAAATTTAGCAATGTTACCTCCACCAAATACAAGCGGTATTTATGTTTTGGAAGGAAGATATTTAAATCACCAAAGTGGAAAAACTTATGCAATTAAAATGCCTAATGTGCGCTTGAGGGTGGATGCGAGGGCGGCGAAAGTGGGGGCACCAGAGTTGGATTTGGTCACGCAGATGCGGGTTTTGGCGGTGTCTTTGCGGTTGGGGCCGGCTGGATTGGGGCCGGTGTTTGAGGAGGTGGCGCGGATTAATCAGTATGATCCGGTGCAAGATTATACAATTGCTGGAGATTTGGCGTTGAGTTATAGGCTAAAAAATGAACAAAAAAAGCGTTCTTGGGCTTATGCGGTGGGTTTTTCGCGCATTTTGCGGCGGGATGTGAGGGGGGCCATTAGAGCCCTTGAGGAGGTGGTACGGTTGGATTCACAAAATGTTTATGCTTATGGCTATCTAGCCTTTGTATATCTTTATGATTGGGATGGAAGAGGGGCGGAGAGGGTTTTGAAACCGGCTTTTGATATTGATCCTAATGTGGTTGAAATTAAGGCTTTGCGTGGGGTTGCGCGTTTGATGCAGGCTAATTTTGTGGGGGCGTGGGGGGATTTACAGGTTTTGCGGGGCTTGGGGGCTGGTTAGTAGATGGCTGTGAAGTTTATTTTTAGGGTTTTCTGTTGATTTGAAATTAACTACTAAATGATTGATTTTAGTGTAGAATTTTGCCTGTAAATTATGAGAAATTAAATAGTATTTCTTTTTCATAAAACCCTTTTGATTGAATGGAAATAGTCGTCTAACTAACATTTATTTGCTACAAATACTCATCAGAAATTACTCCTTTATTTCTAAACATTTCTGACGTGTTTTTAATAAAACTAGCCAAAGGAACAGCAATTAATAGACCTAAAACACCGCCAAGTTTTGCCCCTAATAACAAAGAAATAATAATCCAGACAGGATTAAGGCCGGTGAAACCTCCTAAAACACGGGGCGCAATAAAATTAGCATTAATTTGGTCAATCAAAATTGCCACCAATAAAACTTTTATTCCTAACCAAAAATTTTGTAAAGCCAGCAGCAAACTTACTAATGCAATTCCAATACCCGTAAGAAGAGGAAATAAAGCCATTAAACCTAAGCCAAATCCAAATAACAAAGCCAAAGGAACTTGTAAAGCTAAAAAAGCTAAAGTCATTGCTACACCACTAATAGCAGCAAGAGAAATTTGACCAATAAAATAGTTATGAAAATTTTGTCGTAAAGACCGGCGGACAACCGGCCCAATATCTGAAGGGAACCATTGAAAAATACCATCCCAAACTCGCTGTCCATGTAACAACAAATAAAAGGTTAAAACCCCTGCCAAAAATACATTAAAAATACTACCAATCGTATCAATAGCAAAACCAAGCATTTTACCAGTTATGGTTTGCAACTGTTCGGAAAGTCGGTTTGTTAATTGCAGCGCCAACTCCCGTAAATCAATAGGAAGATTGCGTGTACCTACCCAGCGATTTAACCCTTGAAGTTGCACACTTCCAGAATCTATCCAAAAAGGAAGACGTTTTGCAAACTCATTAAGTTGTTGCCAAATAATCGGAACTAAAGTAATAGCTAAAGCCAGCAAAATTAATAAGGTAATCAAAAAAACTAAAGTTACCGCATTTTGACGAATAACACCTTTTTGCTGAAGAAATTTTACAGGATAGTTAAGAACAAAAGAAAGCAAAATTGAAGCTAGAAAAATACTTAAAAGAGGCTGTAAATAATTAAAAACTAACAGCAAAAGCCAGCCGTAGAGAACAGCTAAAGGAAAAGCCAAAATCCATAATAACCACTTAGGTAACTTATTTACAGGTCGCATCATAAACCTTTTACGATTAATTGGAAAGAGTGAAATAAGCTATGCCTTAGCAGCACAACAGTTCTTTCCTCTCTCCCATTCATCTATTTATCTATGTTAATTTGTGATGGTTTGAAATTAAATTCTTACCCCACTAAACAAGCTTTAAACATCCGCCGGCACATCCCCCAAAGATAGGGCATTGTCTAACCGTGTCGAACAACACTGATCTCGACCATTAGCCTTAGCAGAGTATAAAGCACGGTCAGCCTCAGCAATTAGATAAGAAGGTTCCCAACGGTTACAAGGCACCAAACTGGCAACCCCCACACTAATTGTCACAGACTGATTGCAAGAATGGCGGTGAGGAATACCCAAAGCTTTAACAGCCCGCCGGATAGACTCACCAATATAAAGTGCTTCATCCCAATCGGTATAGGGCAAAATCACAGCAAACTCCTCACCGCCATAGCGGGCGACCAAATCCGTTGGACGATTAAGTGAAGTATGGATAGCCTCCGCCACTTTTTGTAAACACTTATCACCGGCAATGTGGCCGTAAGTATCGTTATATAACTTAAAAAAGTCAACATCACATAACAAAAGCGACAAAGGATTGCCGACAGAGGCCGCCCGATCCCAATGATCAGCCAGAAACTCATCAAACCGACGACGGTTAGCCACACTAGTCAAACAATCGCAAGTTGCCAAACGCTGTAATTCCATATTTGCCAAAGTCAACTGCTGATAAAGTTCAGCTTGCTGAATCGCAATTGATAATTGGTTAGCCAAAGAAGACAATAACTCAACTTCCTGTGCCTGCCATAGTCGAGGGCTACGACAATGATTCGCCACCAGCAGCCCCCACAACGGTCGAGAAGAGAATCTACGTCCATTAGGAGGCGAATTATCCCTATTTTCAAGGTTGGTGGACAAGTACAGAGAAGTATCAAGACTGTCATACAAAATCGGCATCACCAATAAACCTTTAATTTGACCTTCCTGCAAAAGAGTCAAATGAGTTGCACTCAAACCAGGCCGGTTAACATTCTCAAGAGTATAAACATGACCTCTTTGGTAATAAGAAAGGCAAGTTTGGGTAAATTCTGATGCTTGCAAACTTGTATAAAGCAGAGGTTTCCAGTCAGAATCAACCGATTCTACTACCACCGTACCACTCCAGTCTGGTTGAAAGCGATAAATAAACGCCCTATCTGTCTCAAGAAACTGGCGCACTTCCTCAACAGTAGTTGTAAGAATTGTCTCTATATTAAGAGATTGACGAATCCGGTCACGCACTACAGACATTAACCTTTCCCGCTTTGCAGCCGCCCGCAATGCTTCCTCAGCTTGCTTTTGTTCTGTAATATCAGAAACCACCATCAAGCCGCTGCAAATTTCCCCGTTTTCATTTTTGATATCGCAGGCGTGGAGTTGATAATGTCGTTTTTCGTAAGAAATTTCCGTAATAGTGGTTTTACCTGCCAGAGTAGCCTTATAAATAGGTTTAAGCTGATGGCTGATTTTGCGGGGCAAAACTTCAATATAAGTTTTTCCTTCTAGTAACTCTGGGCTTAACCCAACCGTTGCCAAGCCCTGCCCTTCTGCCAGCAAATACCGGCCGTCTTTATCAAACAACAGCACTGCACCATTAGGGAAATTTTGAGCCAAAGTTCGATAAAGCCCCTCACTACGTTTCAAAGCCGCTTCGGCTTCTTGCTGTTGGCTAATATCCCGACAGGCACCCAGTAGAGCCACAACTCTTTTACCATCGGAGAGGGGACGTACAGAATCTTGTAACCAGCGGATTTTTCCGCTTTTGGTAATGATTCGGTATTTTGAGGTAACAGAATGATTTTGCAGCAGTCTTTCAAATTTTTGGGTAGTCAAAACTAAGTCTTCTGGATGAATTAGCTGGCACCAATCACCGATTTGCTGCAATTCTTCTAAACTGTAGCCAGTAATTTCTTCAAAGGATTCTGTCACCCATTTCGTAACTATTTGCCCTTCTGGGGTAATGGTGGCAGAAAATACATAATCTGATGCCGGCATTGCGGGTGGGCTATTTTGTGGCGAACGGGGCCGGTAGGGGGGGTTTTCCATCCTCATCAGCATTTGGGGAATGGGGCTGGTGGAGGTGTCTGTATAAATGCCGATCAGCTGTTGAAATAAGTCGGAAAGCATTTCGTAGCGAACTTCTGTAGAGCGCAGTTGGCTGATATCTTGACCGGCCCCCCATAGTTGGCCGGTTGATGTCTTTAATACTCTCCATCTCAAATATCGATAGCTTTTGTCTTTATGCTGGCAGCGTAACTCTATTTCAAAAGTTTGTTCCGCTTGGCAAGTTTCTACCGCCACTAACCAGTTCGTTTTATCTTCTGGATGCAGCAATTCAACCCATGAGGCTCGATTTTCTTTTTTCCAGCCTAGCACCTTTTCCCAAGCACTATTGTATGGCCAGACAGATCCGTCTTCTCCCCAATGGCACAACAAGTCAAAGGAAAGATTAAATAAGGTTTGCTCGTCGCTAAGCAAGGAGGAGGAATCTGAAAAACCAAGATTCATATTTTTAGCCGATTTAGGTAGTTTATTGTTTTAATATCGGGGTTTTTGCTGATTTAGCTGGTGATAGCAATATTGATAGTTCTGTGAGAATTCTGTTAATGTTGGCTGACTCAAATGGCTTTTTTATGGTGATCTCCATCACTTTGTTTTGTGATTTTTTTGTATATCTTTCGTGATTACTACCACTTCAGCCCTAGATAACTATAGAATCTCTCCCTTTTTTAGGGTTTTTTTTACTATAAGTTTGCTACATATTTGCTTTGTTTTTTACTCAGTGCTTTTAATAGAGATTTATAAAAGTTGTGTTTTTGACTACTATTTTGACTGGTGTAGGATTGTTGGCTCTCAAGGATTTAATATCACTCTATTTCAAATTAAGCACGGAATTGATCCATCTTCATCTATTGTTAAGAAATTTTTTTGTTAAATAAGTAATTCAGTGATTTGCCAATGCTGTTGTGTTTGTCAGTTTGAGTCATTTTTTAATTTTCTAGCAACTTTCAAGAATTTTTAGTTTTTTAAATCTAAAATCTTGGTACAAATTAATGAAAATTTTTTTCTATTTTGTTTTGGAAGTAATACCATTTATCCAAAAACATCCAACATTCTTCAACCCCCCAAGGGGGGTTGCATTATTTTTAACAATTGGTATAAGGTAATAAAAATATCTAAAATTATCTAAATAAACTTGAATTTTTGTCTATAAAATCTAGGAGAATAGAGCGATGAATATCTCCCAAAAGCCATACATTACCAGTTTTTTCAGAAAAGGCTTCCCCTTTTTCTATTTCTTCAGTTGTTAATAGTCCCATATCGCAGCCTTCATTTAACTGTAATTGGTTTAATTCTATTTTTAAAGGGGCGTGAAAAATATGTCGAACAATTTTTTGATCGGCATAACAGCCAAATTTTATTAATTTATTTGGGGTATAACCAATTTCTTCTAATAATTCCCGCTTAACCGCTACTTCTGGTACTTCTCCAGGTTCCATATGCCCACCGAAAAAAGTCCAATTCCCCGGATATACAATGGTGGGAATATTATCTCGTAGTTGCATAAGAAATTTGCCATTTTGATATAAAATTGCCAAAGCAACATGAGTGATATTTTCTCTCATAACTTCTTTTTGAGAATAGTTTATATCTAGTTATTTTTTTCCCACCGGCAGACGTTTCACTTGTTCTAATTCATCTATATAAACCTCTCCTAAATCTTGACCGGCTAGAGGAATACTTTTATACTGAACTTCTCCTTTGAGCAAAATTTCATCCCCTTTGGTTGGTAAAACTTGGGTTGTAAATACCCAAATACTACCAGTTTCATCTCGCACTTGATAAGCACCAGTTCCCAGAAAAGGAGCTTGATTTTCTACCTTACCTTTAAGATAAATTGTAGAATATTTGGTGTGATTTTGCCGAATATCAGCAATATTGGTAACTTGCATATTAATTTGAGCAAGATTACCACATCCCAAAATTCCGCCTAACATTAAGGAAATAGTACCAAAACGGCAAGTCTGTTTTTTAGTTAAGTTCATTAAATTGCTAGGATTTTTAACAGTAAAGGGGATAAACTCAGAGGCTATTATTTTAAACTGAAAATTCCCTTTCTCTCTTTCCATCACTGAATATCTCTTTGATTGTGTAGTGTTATTTGTATTATAAACGACTGGGAAGGTGGCATGGTCTTGGGGTATTTTTGCTGCATTTCGCTTTCCTGTTTTGCTATTATACAATATTACTAGAAAAGTTGTTAAGAAGCGTTAAGAAATGTGGCTAAAACCTAAAAATGAAGACCAAAGACAATTTTTTGGAAAAATGGGTTTGGTGATTTGGGAAACTTTTTTAAGGAAGGGGGATGAAGTGAAAAGAAAAGGAGATGAAGCAAAGAAAATAAAATCTCCAGAAAGGCTATTTTACTATTTTTTTCTTGTTTTGTGTGGGTTGTAGAAGATGGCCCCCTTTTTTTAAGACAGAGGCAAGCCGAGGCTAGGGCTGAGGAGGAATTTTTGGATCAAGAAGACTAGCAGAGATAGTAAAGGTAGGGTGGCTTTAGAGATAAGTTATTAGACTCTGAGAGCGAAAACATCGTCAACTTATAAAATAGCGAAAAATAAGACGATTATCTGAGAAAGTAATAAAGCAGAGACACGGTTATAAAGAGGAGATTTTAACCTCAATGGATGCAAAAACTGCTGTTTTATTAGATGGTAAAGCTGTTGCTCAAAAAATCCAGACGGAACTGCAACAACGTATCGAAATTCTAACAAATCAAGGAAAACGCCCGCCTGGACTGGCTGTGCTGATGGTGGGAGACAACCCAGCAAGTGCGGCTTATGTTCGCAATAAAGAGAAAGCCTGCGCTAAAGTGGGGATTGCTTCGTTTGGCAAACATTTTCCGGCAACAGCGACACAAGCAGAACTGGAAAGGGCGATTTGTGAGTTAAATGAAGATGAACGAGTAGATGGAATTTTAGTACAGTTACCTTTGCCAAATCATTTGGATGCGGTGGCGGCGTTGAATAAAATAGACCCAGATAAAGATGCTGATGGGCTACATCCGGTTAATATGGGCCGGTTGTTGCGTTCGGAAGTTGGGTTGAGGAGTTGTACACCTGCGGGGGTGATGCGGGTTTTAGAAGAATATCAGATTGATGTCAAAGGGAAGCAGGCAGTAGTAATTGGAAGGAGTATTTTAGTTGGTAAACCAATGGCTTTGATGCTGTTGGAGGCGAATGCGACGGTGACTGTTGCTCATTCTCGCACTCAAG
Source organism: Halomicronema sp. (assembly GCA_036704045.1). Classification (GTDB taxonomy): domain Bacteria; phylum Cyanobacteriota; class Cyanobacteriia; order Cyanobacteriales; family Oscillatoriaceae; genus Ancylothrix. The sequence goes on from DATNQM010000022.1 coordinate 455,220, forward strand.
ATTTAGCGGCGTTGACTCGCAGTGCTGATATTGTAGTAGCAGCTATAGGCCGGCCTCTGGCTATAACCGCCGAGATGGTTAAACCAGGTGCGGTGGTTATTGATGTGGGGATTAACAGCATTGTTGATGATACTGGCAAAAATCGCTTGGTTGGAGATGTGGATTTTCAGCAGGTATTACAAGTAGCTGGATATATTACGCCGGTGCCTGGTGGTATTGGGCCGATGACGGTGGCCATGTTGTTACAAAATACGGTGGATAGTTACTGCAAAAAAATGATTTAGGTGTTAGTTGCAATAAATTTTGACTTGGGTGTGGGGAGTTTGGGTCTTGCGATGTGACCGATACCCCGTAAAATTGGTTAGGAATTAAACGCAAGAGGGATAGAGGGATGGTGTCAGCACAAAATACTGATTCTGTAAAAAAACAAGCTGTGGCTGGGTTTGACTTGTCTGTTTATCTGGCTGAACGACAGCCTTTGGTAGAAGCAGCGCTCGACCGCTCTATCCCTGTTATTTATCCTGAAAAAATTTATGAGTCGATGCGCTATTCTCTGTTGGCGGGGGGTAAGCGTTTGCGTCCTATTTTGTGTTTGGCTAGTTGTGAGTTAGCCGGTGGAACGGTGGAAATGGCTTTGCCAACGGCTTGTGCTTTAGAGATGATTCATACTATGTCTCTGATCCATGATGATTTGCCGGCGATGGATAATGATGATTTTCGTCGGGGTAAGTTGACGAATCATAAGGTTTACGGTGATGATATTGCGATTTTGGCCGGTGATGGTTTGCTGGCTTATTCGTTTGAACACGTTGCGGCGGAAACTAAGGGGGTGCCGGCAGAGCGGGTTCTACGAGTGATTGCTTTGCTGGGCCGTGCGGTTGGGGCTGCCGGTTTGGTTGGCGGCCAAGTGGTGGATTTAGACTCGGAGGGTAAGTCGGATATTTCCATTGAAACGCTCAATTACATTCATACTCATAAAACTGGGATGTTGTTGGAGGCTTGTGTGGTTTCTGGGGGAATTTTGGCCGGTGCGTCTTCTGAGGAATTACAAAAAATGTCTCGCTATGCTCAGAATATCGGTTTGGCGTTTCAAATTATTGATGACATTCTGGATATTACGGCAACTGCTGAACAGTTGGGCAAAACTGCTGGGAAAGATTTACAAGCCCAAAAGGCAACTTATCCTAGTATTTGGGGTATAGAAGAATCATCGCGTCAAGCGCGGCAGTTGGTGGAATCGGCAAAGGCTGAATTAGCTGGTTTTGGTGATAAGGCTCAACCACTACAAGCTCTTGCCGATTTTATTACGAATCGCAAGCATTGATGGCTATTGAATTTTTAGTTTGGGAAAAAGCTGTTTAATTTTTGATGATTTATTCTTATGCAGGATTTCGGGAATATCCTAAACAACCATGTGTTAATGGTTGCTCTTTTTTCTTGTGGGTTGGCTCAAGTTTTAAAGGTTTTCGTTGAGCTAGCAAAACATGGCAAGGTGAATTTACGTTCTTTGGTGACAACTGGTGGAATGCCTAGTGCTCATTCTGCTTTTGTGACTTCTTTGGCAACTGGTGTGGGGCAAAGTTTGGGGTGGGAATCCCCGGAGTTTGCTATTGCAGCAATTTTTGCAATTATTGTCATGTATGATGCGGCTGGGGTTCGTCAAGCGGCGGGTAAACAGGCAAGGGTTTTGAATCAAATTATTGATGAGTTTTTTCAAGAACACCCGGAGTTTAATGAAAACCGGCTTAAGGAGTTACTTGGACATACGCCTTTTCAGGTGATTGTGGGTTCGGCTTTGGGTATTGCTATTTCTTGTATTGCTGCGCCGGCTTATTGAGTTTAGATTTTAAAAACCCGGTTTCTTTAAAGAAACCGGGTTTTTTTATTTTTGTTGGTTTTTAGGCAACTGAGGCTAGGGATGCGAGGGGGTCGGGGATCGTGGCGCTGGGGGCTTCAAATTGGCCGGTGATGACGAATTCTAGCCGCAGTTTTAACCAGGTGATAAATTGGGGGTTTGTTGAGATGACGGAGGCTGCCGGTTGTGGGCATTTGGCTTTGATTTGGGCCATTTCTGGGGCTTCTAAAAAGGCTGGTTGTTTTACTAACCAAAAGTCTATTTGTTTTTCTTGTTCTTGGTAGTGTCTGGTGCGTTCTTTTAAGACTTCTTCAAAGGGTTCTTCTTCTAGTAAAAATTTTTGAGAGGCGAGAATGTAGTAGTAGGTTTGCATTTTTTTGGAGTTGGTGATTTGTGTTTTGTCAATTATCCTTTGTCTTTTTAGGAGGCTGGAAAATTGACTATTGACCAGTGATGGCTTGTTTCATTTCTCGGACGGCGCGTTCTAGTCCAACTAATACGGCCCGACTTATTATTGTATGACCGATGTTGAGTTCTTCCATGCCTTCGATGTTGGCAATTTGGTGAACGTTCCAGTAGGTTAATCCATGCCCGGCGTTGACTCTTAAACCGGCTTGTCTTGCTTGTTTTGTACCGTTAGCTAAAATTGCCAGTTCTTTTTTTTGTTGTTCTTCGCCTTTGGCTTCGGCATAGGTGCCGGTGTGTAGTTCAATAAATTGGGCTTTTACCTTGACAGATGCTTCAATTTGTGCTATGTCTGCATCAATAAATAAGCTGACGGGGATACCGGCGGCTTGCAATGTGTCTACTACGGCGGTCATGCGGTCGAGGTTGCCTTTGATGTCTAGTCCGCCTTCGGTGGTTACTTCTTCGCGGCGTTCGGGGACGAGGGTAACGTAGTCGGGTTTGATGTTGAGGGCAATTTTTACCATTTCGTCGGTGGCTGCCATTTCTAAGTTTAGATGGGTGCGGACGGTTTGACGAAGTATCTGCACGTCTCTGTCTTGGATGTGGCGCCGGTCTTCTCGCAAGTGTACGGTGATGCCGTCTGCACCGGCCAGTTCACAGAGGACTGCTGCGGCTACGGGATCGGGTTCGACGGTGCGTCTTGCTTGGCGGATGGTGGCAACGTGGTCAATATTGACGCCTAGTGTCGGCAATGAAATTTTCTCCTGTTTTAATAATGTTCCGCCGTTTATTTTACCTGAATGTTTGATTTGTTTAAAGTTTTTTGTTTGGTTTTTTTGCGCTTGTTTGGCTGGTTTGCTGGATTAGTTGAAGGTCTAGTTTGAAAGTTTTTGTGGTTAAATTTTTGAGAATTAAAGATTAATAATTTTTAAGGGGCAGGACTATTTTATTTATCCAAAACTATTGATATTTCAGAAATATAAGACCTTTGATAAGGTTAGATTTGATTATTTTTAATAATTATAAAAAATTCTTTCCCCCTATAGTAAAAAAAGGGGGAAAGTAGTTTGTTGTGGCCAAGCTACGCAAAGAAATAGAGGGGAATTTAACCCACATAGGTTTTAAAGCTCAAGTTCCTGCATTTTGTTTTGCATAGTTTAGGTTGATTTGATAGTCTTTAACTTTTTGTTGAGCTTCGGTATATTTTGGGTGATTTGCCGGCACTTTTTTCATAGCATCAATGGCTGCTTGCCACTGTTTAGCTAAGGCATCCCATTCTTCAGGGGTTTGTGGCTTTTTCTCATAGGCAAGTTTGCCGGCACTTTCGGCTTTTTTAACAGCATCACGCCAGGGATCGGATGCGGGTGTGACTGGTGCTGGGGTGGCTGGTTTGGGGGCCGGTGTGGCTGTGGCGACTGGTGCCGGGGTGGCCGGTTTGGGGGCCGGTGTGGCTGTGGCGACTGGTGCCGGGGTGGCCGGTTTGGAGACAGCTACCGGGGTGGCCGGTTTGGGGGTTGGTTTTGTAGTAGATGGGGTCGCCGGTTTAGCCGGGACGGGTGCGGATGCAGTAGGAGTTTCGGCTGTTTCGGCAAAGGGGCCAAGTTTGAGAGCAAAAGCTGCACCAACACCGGCCAAAGCAAGGGCTAAAAGTCCTAACAGCAGTAACAAAAGTTTAGAAGGCTGACGCTTGGGTTTTGCCGGTTGTATTTCTTCTTCTTCTTCTTCTCCTTCTCCTCCTCCTCCATCGCCATCTCCATCTTCATATTCATCTTGGGCGAGGTCATCGTATTGCGGTTCTTCATACCTTGGTGGGCTACCGATCATATCCACCGAGTCGGAATAGTCATCTAGGGAAGGATCATCAATAACTGGAGGAAAATCACTTTGGTCGATTAAGGCTGATTCTAGGCCAAATTCGTCACTCCAGGCTGCTGAATCTGATCCAGTTTGGAAGCTGTCAATTCTGACTGTATGGATAACAGGACTTTCCAGCTTGTTCATGCCTTGCTGGATAAACTCTACAATTTGTTTGTGTGGAGCAACTTGAGTGGAGTGCAAAATAACGTGCAAAAAACCGCCTTGTTGTTCGGCTGTGGCGGTAATGCCCTTGGGTTGAAGAGTACGGTTGAGCAGCGCGGCAATCGCATTTGGATCGCCCTGCTTGGCAAGTTCGAGAGGGTTTGTTGGCATGGCTACAACAACGAGAGCGCTGGGTGAGGTGTATTCTAACAAAAGAATAGTATGTTATTCGTTTATTTCCATGTTTGAATTTTTATCTCTGGGTAAGGGACGTTTTTTGTGAGCCTAGCTTAAACGAGGGGTTAGGGCTTTGAGGGTAAGAGGGGCAATGGGGGTAAAAGTTTAGGTTAAAAATTTTCTTTGATGGTGGTTAGGGAAATTTTTTGAGGTTTTTTGAGGGTTTGGTGATGAGGAAGTGCGCCGCTGAGGTGATGCCTGCGGTGGGTGTAGGTGGTTAGGAGGTTAGAGAAAATATAGACTTTGGGGAAATATATCAAACAGCGCTGTTAAAATCCTTATATTCTGCCTGTTCTTATTTGCCAGACATGACCGAAACTATTTTAAGTGTTCGTAACCTACAAGTTGAATTCCAAACCGACTGGAATAAAGTTAAAGCTGTTGATGGGATTTCGTTTGAAATTAAACGAGGTCAAACGTTGGGTATTGTAGGGGAGTCGGGTTCTGGCAAGTCGGTGACTTCTCTTGCGGTTATGGGTTTGGTTCCTAGCCCGCCTGGCAAAGTTGTGGGGGGGGAAATTTGGTTTAGCGGTAGGAGTGGTGAGAGTTTGATGGCGCCGCCGGTGAATTTGTTGGAGTTGCCGGCCCAAAAACTTCAGCAGTATCGAGGCGGACAAATGGCTATGATTTTTCAAGAGCCGATGAGTTCGCTTAATCCTGTTTATACTATTGGTTTTCAACTTACAGAAGCTATTTGTCGCCATCAAAATGTTTCGGCTATTCAGGCTAAACGGCAAGCAATGGCTTTGCTGCAAGAGGTAAAACTTTTACCAAGTGATGAAGAGTTGCAACAGCGTTTTTTGGAAACTCACACATCTTGGCGGAATGAACGGCAAATTTTGCAGTATGTTAATGAGCAAAAGGAAGCTATTTTAAATCGTTATCCGCATCAATTATCTGGGGGTCAAATTCAACGGGTGATGATTGCTATGGCAATTTCTTGTAATCCGTCTTTATTAATTGCTGATGAACCAACGACGGCTTTAGATGTAACGGTGCAAGCTACTATTTTAAGTTTGTTGAGAGATTTACGCGACCGCAGGGAAATGACGATGATGTTTATTACCCATGATTTGGGGGTGATTGCAGAAATTGCTGATTGGGTTGCGGTGATGTATCAAGGCAAAATTGTTGAGTATAATTCGGTTTGGGAAATTTTTTCTAATCCTCAACATCCTTATACTAAAGGGTTGTTATCTTGTCGGCCTCAATTAAATCGTCGGTTGCGTTATTTGCCGACGGTTTCTGATTATATGGAAACTGTGAGTAATGAGGCTGGAGAGTTAGAAATTTTAGAGAAAAGTGTTGCTTCTGTTTCAAAAAATTCTGGCAATTCAATGGTGAGTCCTCAAGCTCAATTGGATATAGATGGTAGTTTGATTGGGGGGGTAAATGAGGTTTCTTTCCCGGTGTCAGAAATGGGGGCTGAGGGTGGTTTGGTGGGGCCGGTTCTGAGTAATTTGGTTTCTGTGGATGTTAGTGAAGCGGAAATGGCAGAACGTTTGGAGAAGCTTCATACTCAAAAGCCTCTGCTGGAAGTAAGGGATCTGAAAGTTGGTTTTCCGGTGCGGGGTATGTTTGGGGAAACTAAACGTTATTCGATGGCGGTTAATGGGGTTTCTTTTGAAGTTTATCCGGGGGAAACTTTGGGTTTGGTTGGTGAATCTGGATGTGGTAAAACTACTTTGGCTCGGACGATGATTCGCTTGATTGACCCGATGAGTGGTAGTATTTTTTTTGAAGGGGAAAATATTACGAAAATTGAGGGTGAAAAACTACGTCGTTTGCGTCGAGAAATGCAAATTATTTTTCAAGATCCCTACGGTTCTCTTAATCCCAGGATGACGATTGGGGAAGCAATTATGGAGCCTTTAAAAATTCATTTGGTCGGGAAAGGTTTGCAGAATAAACGGGAAAGGGCGGCTTATTTGTTGGAACGGGTGGGGTTGAATGCAGACTGGATGAAGCGTTATCCTCACGAGTTTTCTGGGGGTCAACGTCAGCGGGTTTGTATTGCTCGTGCGTTGGCTTTAAATCCTAAGTTTATTATTTGTGATGAGTCGGTTTCTGCTTTGGATGTTTCGGTGCAGGCTCAGGTTTTAAATTTGTTGAAGGAGTTGCAAGGGGAGTTTGGTTTGACTTATATTTTTATTTCCCATGATTTAAGTGTGGTTAAGTTTATGAGTGACCGCATTATTGTTATGAATGGGGGTAAGGTGGAGGAGATTGATAGTTCGGAGAGGCTTTATAGGGAACCTAAGCGAGATTATACTCGCCAGTTGATTGAGTCTATTCCTACGGGGAGTTTGGAGCGCATTAAGGCTCAGCAGGGGCTGCGGGGTAAGTTAGTTTGAGGTGAGTTTTTTTTAGTTTTGATTTTGGGTTTTTAAGGATAATATTGCTTTCCAAGCAAAGTGGGGGAGGGCAAGCATTCTTCGCCATCTCCAAGGTTCTTGATAAAGGCGGTATAGCCATTCTAGGTTTAGTTTTTGCATCCATTGGGGTGCTCTTTCTTTGATGCCGGCCCAAATGTCGAAGCTTCCTCCTATTCCTATCCAAATTGAGTTTGGGCAATGATGCCGGTTTTTGGCTATCCAAAGTTCTTGACGGGGTACTCCTAAGCCGACAAATATGATTTTGGGTTGGAGGGTTTCTAGGGTTTGGGTAAGTTCTTTTTGTTGGTCGGGGGAGATGTAACCGTCGGTGATTCCTACTATTTTTAAATTAGGATTTTTTTGCTTCCAATATTGTGCGGCTTTTTGGGCTACTCCGGGGGCTCCTCCATAGAAATATACGGGGCATTTGTCTTGTAGTTGATCGGCTTGTTTTAAAAGGGCTTCTGCTAGTTCTATGCCGGGACATCTTTGTACTTTTTGTTTGTACATTTGTAGGTAAATGACTACTCCGGCACCGTCGGGGATGACGAGTTCTGCTTGGTTGATGGCTTCTGCGAGGTGTGGGTTTTCTTTTGCTTGAATTGTCATTTCGGCGTTGAGGGTGACTATGTGGGTTCCTCTGCCTTGTTGCAAGCGTTGTATTAACCAGGTTGGGTAGTCTTGTAGTAGGTGTACTGGTTGTCCTAATACTTGAAATTTTTTAGCGACCTCTGATTGCATATCTTGTCTCACACCTTTTGGTTTTGGCTTTGAGGATGCCCCGACTGTGTTGTGGGGTTTCTCAGTTTATTATCGTTGTTTTGGGTTCGTCTGCAATACTCTATTTGAGGAGTATTTGTATGGTTTTTATGGAAAGATTTTTTTTTGCAGTTTGTCTTGACATGGGGCCAGCCTTAATATAACCTTAATTATTATTAAAGTTATGTCAGTTGTATAAAATTAAGCATAAATAAGGTTGGGATTTTTTTGGTTTTTAAGGAATGGCTAAATGGCTTGATGGTTTGCTTTAGTTAAGCAGCAAAAGTTTAGGCTTTTATTTTTTTGTTTTATTCAAGCGTTCTCAAGTATTTTGAGTAGTTTGGTTTTGTGAAAGGTTACGAATTTTGTTCATTTGTTGAAAGACAAAAACCGGAAGTTATTGGTAAAAAATATGGTGATTTCTGCTAATCAGTTGCAAGAACGTTTAGATGATTATTATGGCTGTATTGAGGCTACGATTATTAAACGTCAAAATCCGATTACTGGTTTGTTGCCGGCATCGACTGCTATTAATGCTCATGGAGATTATACGGATGCTTGGGTGCGGGATAATGTTTATAGTATTTTGGCGGTTTGGGGTTTAGCGCTGGCTTATCGGAAAATTGATGACTCTACAGGACGGACGTTTGAACTAGAACATAGCGTTATTAAGTTGATGCGTGGTTTGTTGTTTTGTATGATGCGTCAAGCCGAAAAAGTTGAGCGTTTTAAAAATTCTCAGTCTTTGTTAGATTGTTTGCACGCTAAATATAATACTGCGACTGGTGATGTGGTGGTGGGGGATGATGAGTGGGGGCATTTGCAGTTGGATGCTACTTCGCTTTATGTGTTGATGTTGGCACAAATGACTGCTTCTGGTTTGCATATTATTTATAGTTTAGACGAGGTAAATTTTATTCAAAATTTGGTTTATTATATTGGCCGCGCCTATCGAACTCCTGATTATGGAATTTGGGAAAGAGGCAATAAAATTAACAAGGGAAATGCGGAGTTGAATGCAAGTTCAATTGGCATGGCTAAGGCGGCTCTGGAGGCGATTAATGGGGTTAATTTATTTGGGGTGAGGGGGTCGCAGGCTTCGGTGATTCATGTGTTACCGGATGAAATTGCGCGGGCACGGATGACGTTAGAATCTTTGTTGCCAAGGGAGTCTCTTTCTAAGGAGATTGATGCGGCTTTGTTGAGTGTGATTGGTTTTCCGGCTTTTGCTGTGGAAAATGCGGATGTAGTGGAAAGAACAAGGCAAGAAATTGTTAGTAAGTTGTCGGGAAATTATGGGTGTAAAAGGTTTTTGCGAGATGGGCATCAAACAATTTTAGAAGATACTCATCGTTTGCATTATGAGCCTTGGGAGTTGAAACAATTTGAGAATATTGAGTGTGAGTGGCCGTTGTTTTTTACTTATTTGTTTTTAGATGGGTTATTTCGGCGGGATGTGAAGGAGATTGAGGAGTATAAAAATCGTTTACAATCTTTGGTGGTTGAGCGAGATGGGTTTGGTTTGTTGCCAGAGTTGTATTATGTGCCGGCGGAAAATGTGGAGGCGGAAAGGTTAAATCCTCAAAGTCAAAAACGTTTGCCTAATGAAAATGTGCCTTTGGTTTGGGCTCAGAGTTTGTATTTTTTAGGACAGATGATTGATGAGGGTTTAATTGATATTGGGGATGTGGATCCTTTGGGCCGGCATTTATGTGTGGGTCGTCATCGGCAGCCGGTGGTTCAAGTTGCTTTGCTGGCAGAAAATGAGGCTTTGCAAGATAAGTTGGCGGCTTATGGTATTGCAACTCAAACACCTAAAGAAGTGGAGCCAATTCAGGTACGTCAAGCTTGGGAGTTGTCGGCGGCTTATTGGTATATTGGTCGCAATGATAAGTTAGGTTTAACGGGTCGTCCTGTTCGCCGGTTAAGGAGTTTGACGACTTCTCGGATGTTTAATATCCGGCGAGAAATGATGGTATTTTTACCGGCTGTTTTGGATTTGGAACAGTTTTATTTGACTCTTGATTACCATTTTTTAGTCTCGCAAATTAAGTATGAAATTGCTTATGTTTACGAGCATTGGTGTCAGTTGGGAAGGCCGACAATGACGCTTTTAATTACGGATGCAATGTTAAAATCTGGGTTTGAGGCGTTGTTGGAATTGATGCAAGAGTTTAAGGCTGGGAGTTGTGGGGGAGTGCCGGTGAAGTTGGGCCGGCTTAATCAATTGTTGCTAACTTCTGGGAGTGAGAGAATTGATTTTCTACATGAGTTTGAGTTTTCTAATGAGCCGGTGAAAGATCCTTTACCAAGGTTGAATTATTTAGCTTATAATCCTGAAAAAACTAAGCCTCTTAATTCTTCTCAAGAATTTAGTTTAGAGTTTCAAAAGAATTTGACTTTGTTGCTAAAAAATTTGCGTAATTCTGATAATCTTTATGAGCAAATGGAGTTATTAAATTCCTTAACACGGTTAAAAAGTTTAAACTTTGATACGGGTTTGGGTGGGCCAACTGAGCCGGTGACGGTGGCGGATCTTTTGAATGAAGTTTATGCCAAAGCAACGGGCAGTTCTCAATCAAAAAATGAGGAGGGAAAACTAAAAATTGAATGGGCAATTGTGCGTCACGCGGCGGGGTTGCTGAATAAAGTTGATATTGGTTTATCGGATGCGGTTACTGATATTTTAGTGCGGCAAAAACAAATAGCTGTGGGCAAAGCTTATAGCGAAGCTTCGTTAATTACTCGTCCCAAGTCTTACCCTGAACTTAGAGAAAAAATTTCTCAATTTTGTCGAGAAGATATCCGTGAAAGAGTGTTAACTCAAGAAATTTTGATTTATTTAGGGTTGCTAATTAAATCAGAACCAGCTTTATTTAATGGGTTGCTAACTTTGCGAGTGGGATATTTAATTTTGTTGCTTACTAGTGAACTTGCTCAAGAGTTGGGGGCGACTCAAGATGAGGCTTATGAGCAATTAATGCGTTTAAGTCCGTTTGAAATTAAAACGCGACTACGGCAAGTTTTGCTGGGATATGAAGGAGTGAACAAACTTTTAAAACAACAGGAATCTTTGCGTGTTAAGCAAAAAGAGCAGGAGATTGATTGGGTCATAGAACCGCTAAAAAATGGAGAGTTTGTGACTGGAAATTGGCACCGACAAAGACAATTAGACGGAGTGCGGGGCCGAGTTCCTGAAACGTTTTTTGAGTCGGTTTGGCGTTTACTAAAACATTGTAAAGGATTGGTAGTTGGCGATAAGTTAGAAAGACGAAATCGTTTAGAAAGTGAGGAAATGTTGTCGGAAATGACGCAAAATGAAAAGAATTTTGCACTAAAAGTTGAGCATTTGTTGAATAAAATTGAGGCGCCGGAGTACCGACAAGTTAATATTGAAGCGTTGATGGAACTTTCAGCGATTGCGGTTCGCAACCCTAATTTACAGGTGGAAGATTATCTGGTTTTAGATGTGATTATTGGTCATGGGGTGCGTTTGGCTTGGTTAGAAAACCATCCAGAACGAGCAAATTTTTATGATGAGGATAAGGCGTTAGCTTGGCGGGCTTTTTATGATACTTCTCCGTATGTTTGCGCTAGTTATGTTGTAAAGGCTTTCCGTTTCTTGACTCAGTTTGGTTGAGTAAATTTAGCTTTTTTATCGTTTATTTCCTAGATAAAAACGATAAATTTTATAGGTTACTCGCCTGGTTTAAGTATTGGGTGAAACAAGGTTGCTATGCTTTACTAACCAATAGTGAATAATCAGCATTGCCAGAGAAATTACTATCATTAAAATTGGTATGATTTCTAAATTTTTTAGGCTGGCTGCCCATCCTAAAAGTGTGGGAATTGCAGAGGCTCCTAAGCTGGCAGCACTTGTTAAAAAGCTAATGGCTGCCGGTGCTAAGGAAGTGTTTACTCGCTGGGGCATGAGCCAAATTGTTAAGGGAAAAATTGCCCCACCTCCTAGGCCTATAAAAAGCAAGCTCCACAATTGAAGGGGAAAAAAGCACCAAACAAGCAGGCTGCTTATTAGTACGCCCAAGGAAGCGTTGAGGGTGGAAATTGGGCCTAGGTGTCGGACTGCTAAACCCATGCTGATGCGCCCTAGGGTCATGCCGGCCCAATAGGCGCTGATGCTGTAGCCGGCGAGGGTTGGGGGGATCTGGCGGCTGATATTTTCGACGCTGTAGGCCCAGTTGCTAACGGAGGCTTCTAGTCCAACGGTCACAAGAGATAGGATGGCGGCTAAAATAACTATCTTTGATGTGAGAGCTATTTTGACATTGCGTAGGGAATTGGTGCTAGATGTTCTCACAATGCGGCTCATGGGCGTATAGTGTGAGATATCTACCCAAAGCATTGCTAGGGTTAGGAAGCCGGTTAGACCCGCAAATGTAATATAAACTGTCCGCCAATTCCAGCCTAGGGAGAGTAAGGTGGTGGCGATGGCCGGCCCTACAAATGCGCCAATGCCATAGAAAGCGTGCAAAAACCCTGTGATTCCGGCGTTATCTTGGTTACTGGCAACGTAAGTGTTGACACCGGCATCAATTAAGCCAATTCCTAAACCTAACAATGTGCCGGTGAGAACCATGATTGACCAGGCGGGAGTTACTGCATATATAAGTAAAGATAAGCCTAAACTGATAGAACCAAGTAAGAGGGTTTTAGCAAGACCAAATTTATTAACTAATAAACTACTACTTAAAGCTGAGGCTATATAGCCTGACATCTGGGATAAAAATAGCAGAGATACTGTTGCGGAATTAAGGTTATAAGTATTTTGAATGGATGGCAGCACGACTCCTAATGCTGATTCTGCTAAAGCAATTGTTATAAAAGCATAAAAAGAAAGTGCATTGCCTAGGAAATTTGAAGTCATTTTTTGCTTTTGTGGATAACTTTTATATTATGGATTTTTGGTTTTTTTAAATAGTTGAAATAATTAACATTAAATAAGTGGAAAATTTGCAAAAAAAGCTGTTATTACTATGAGTTAATTGGCCATAAAAAAAAGGCTGGGTTTGTCAAATAAACCCAACCTACTAATTTATCTAAGTGCTAATTCAGGCACTTTTTCAAAAACCGGCATAATTTGGGGATTACCAGTTTCATCGATATCTACCAAGACAGAATCACCGTCTTTAATTTTCCCGGCTAAAATAGCTTCAGCGAGTACATCTTCTAACAAACGCATGATAGCGCGACGGAGGGGACGGGCACCATAAGCAGGGTCGAAATTTTCTTGAATTAAACGCTCTTTGAATTTGTCTGTAACTTGAGGTTTAATTCCCTGTTCGCCGAGTCGGTTAAAGACTTCGCGGAGCATGATTTCTACAATGTCTTTTAGTTCGTCTTTGATGAGTGGACGGAAGACAATTGTTTCATCAAGCCGGTTTAAAAATTCCGGTCGGAAAATGCGCTTAAGTTCGTCATTGACTAGGCTGCAAATTCGCTGATATTGGGCTTCTCCTTGGGCTTCGCTTAGTTCAAAACCGAAGCTATTTCCGCCTTTAGAAATTACTTGGGATCCGATGTTGGAAGTGAGGATAATTAGGGTGTTTTTGAAGCTAACTGTGCGGCCTTTGGCATCTGTTAACCGGCCATCTTCAAGCAGTTGTAAAAGCATATTGAAGACATCGGGATGTGCTTTTTCGATTTCATCAAATAGCACAACTGTGTAGGGCCGGCGTCGGACAGCTTCGGTTAGTTGTCCACCTTCATCAAATCCAATATATCCGGGTGGAGAACCAATCAATTTTGAGATTGTATGGCGTTCCATGTATTCGGACATATCTAATCGAATCATGGCTTTTTCTGAGCCAAAGAAATAGGCGGCGAGGGCTTTTGTTAGTTCGGTTTTACCAACACCTGTGGGCCCAGAAAATAGGAAACTAGCGATGGGCCGGTTGGGGTTTTTTAAACCTACTCTGGCGCGGCGAATGGCGCGAGAAACGGCTTTAACTGCTTCTTCTTGTCCTATTAATCGCTGATGCAATGTATCTTCGATATGCAGCAGCATTTCCGATTCGGTTTCGGTGAGTTTGCTAACAGGTACACCTGTCCAACTGGCGACAATTTCGGCAATGTCTTCAGAGGTAACTATTGCATCTATTGTTTGCGTTTTGTTTTGAGAGGCGGTAGCAATTCGGCCTTGAATTTCTAATTCTTTATCTCGCAATTTTCCAGCTTTTTCAAAGTCTTGATCACGCACTGCTGCTTCTTTTTCCTTGACAATTTTTGGCAGTTCTTGTTTTAGGGCTCTAAGCTCAGGAGATTGTTTGGTATTGCTGAACCGCACACGAGATCCTGCTTCATCAATGAGGTCGATTGCTTTGTCTGGTAAGAACCTGTCACTGATGTATCTATGGGAAAGTTGGGCGGCGGAAACTAAGGCTTCATCAGAAATTTTTAGTTTGTGATGTTGTTCGTAGGCTTGTCTTAAACCGTACAAAATTTGTATGGTTTCTTCAACGCTTGGTTCCCCCACTTTTACTGGTTGAAAGCGTCGTTCAAGGGCTGCATCTCGCTCTATATGTTTGCGGTATTCATCAAGAGTTGTTGCGCCTAAACATTGGAATTTTCCACGCGATAAAGCGGGTTTTAAAATGTTAGCGGCATCCATTCCGCCTTCACTGGCACCGGCACCGATGAGGGTATGAATTTCATCAATGAATAGGATAATATTGCCGGCGTTGCTAATTTCTTGCATGATATTTTTGATGCGTTCTTCAAATTCGCCGCGAAACCGCGTACCGGCCAATAATGCTCCCATGTCTAAGGAATAAACTTGTTTGTCTTCTAAATTATCGGGTACGTTTTTGTTGAATATTCGTTGTGCTAAACCTTCAGCAATAGCTGTTTTACCAACTCCTGGTTCCCCAACTAATACTGGGTTATTTTTGGTGCGTCTACCTAATATTTGAACTATTCGCTCAATTTCTTTTTCTCTTCCTACAACCGCATCTAGCTTACCTTCGGCGGCTAATTTCGTTAGGTTTGTGCTGAATTCATCGAGGGTTAAAGTTATAGTATCTTTGCGATTTGTTCCAGAGGGGCCTGCGGCTACTGCGGCTATTTCTCCTAAAGTTTTAATTAATTGATTCCGCAGTTTATTACTATCTACTCCCATGTTATTAAGAACTTTTGCAGACACTCCTTTGGCGTCGTCTAACAAGGAAAGTAAAATGTGTTCGGGAGCGATAAAATTATGTCCCAATTCTCCAGATTTATGCAAGGCTGTATCAAAAATTGCTTTAGCTCTCGGTGTCAAAGGAATTTCTGCGGGTACATAACTTGCTCCCCGACCAATAATTTTTTCAACTTCGATGCGTGCTTTTTTCAAATTAACACCTTGTTCGCCCAGCAGCTTTGCCGCTTTGCTTGTTCCTTCGCCAATAATTCCTAAGAGGACTTGTTCTGTCCCGACAAAATTTTGTTTAAGCCTACGAGCTTCTTCTTGGGCGAGCAAAATAACTTTAATGGCTGATTGGGTGAAGCGTTCAAACATGGATAATTCCTTGGTAAGGGGGATTCGAGATTGGGGACTGGTGACTAAATAAAATCTATAGAAAAAGGTTTTTAAAAATCACTAATCACGGCTCTCCGGTTCCTTTAATTTATCTACCAACCAACACAAATGACAGTGAGGACAGCCGTAATAGCGGGGAGTATAAGCCGTCTGCTTTTTTGCGCCACTAAACGCTGACTAGGCTTGACTTTGCGTTTATGGCTGGGCTTTTGTGTTAGGAGGTTTTGTTTTTCTATTATACCTAAATTTTTGTAACTCTGCATAACAAGTGTTTGATGATATTTTCTTGACAATAGGAGCGATTTAGGATAAAATATGAGGCGTTGATTATTGATTTTAAAATTTTAAAAATGATTTTCAACTAAGAATTCTTGAGATGGGCATTTAAACAGCACTAGTTATCATAATCCTAAAGGATTTTGCAGGATCAAACAACAAAAATTTAATTTGTTTAATGTCAACAATTTACTAGATAAATTTTACAAACTATGATTGTTACACCTTCACCAATTGGACAATTAATTAATCAACAACGCAATTTTTTTGCCACCGGCCAAACAAAAGATATTGAGTTTCGGCTTAGCAAATTAAAACTTCTCAAACAAGCAATTTTAGATAACAAAGAAGCCGTTATGGCAGCGGTAAAAGCTGACCTTAATAAGCCAGATTTTGAAGCTTACGCAACAGAAGTAGGAGTCATCCGCGAAGTAGATTATGCCATCAAAAATCTCAAAGCGTGGGTAAAGCCAAAAAAAGTACCCACGTCTTTAGATCAATTTCCTTCGTCTGCATATATTTATCCTGAACCTTTGGGAGTGGTTTTAATTATTGGGCCTTGGAATTATCCTTTTCAATTAATGATTTCGCCCTTAATTGGAGCAATAGCAGCCGGTAATTGTGCAGTTTTAAAGCCTTCAGAAATTGCGCCTTATACTTCACGAATTGTGACGCAATTAATTCAAAAAACTTTTGACAAAGAATATATTGCTATTGTTGAAGGTGATGCCAAAACAGCCCAAGAAATTTTAGCCGAAAAATTTGATCACATCTTTTTCACTGGTGGTACTAAAATCGGTAAAATTGTCATGGAGGCTGCGGCAAAAAATCTCACTCCTGTGACTTTAGAATTAGGAGGAAAAAGCCCTTGTATTGTTGATGAAGAAATTAATATTGAACATACAGCCAGACGCATTGTATGGGGGAAATTTATCAATAGTGGTCAAACTTGTATTGCCCCAGATTATCTTTTAGTTGACCGCAAAATTAAAACAGATTTGTTGGCAGAAATGAAAAAATGCGTAACAGAATTTTATGGAGAAGATGCAGCACAAAGTCCTGATTATGGAAGAATTATTAATGAGCGACAATTTGACCGCTTGGCATCGTTTATAAATAATGGAGAAATAGTAGCCGGAGGAGAAAGTAACCGCAATGAACGTTACATTTCTCCGACTATTTTAGATAAAGTTTCCTGGGATGCGCCGGTGATGGAAGATGAAATTTTTGGCCCTATTTTGCCGGTGTTGGAATATAACAATTTAGAAGAAGCCATCAACAAAATCAATGAACGCCCCAAACCTTTAGCTTTGTATATTTTTAGCAAAAACGAAAATAAACAAAACAAAGTATTGCGAGAAACTTCATCCGGTGGCGTGTGTATTAACGACACCGTGATGCAAGTTGGAGTTTCAGAATTACCCTTTGGCGGAGTAGGAAATAGTGGAATTGGAAGCTATCACGGCAAAGCAAGTTTTGACACATTTTCCCATCAAAAAAGCGTTTTGAAAAAGTCATTTTTGATGGATTTAAAATGGCGTTACGCACCCTATGCGGGGAAACTTGACTTAATTAAAAAAATTATCGGCTAATTAATTTAACCGTAAATGTAGGCGATATTAGCCATAGCCATGCGTAGCGCTACGCAGATAAACACCGCTAAGGTATTTTGTATCATCTACGGTTAAAAACCAAACAACCCACTATAGCGTTCTTCTGCCCAAGGTTCGCCACGTTTATGATAACCATTTCTTTCCCAAAATCCTAAACTTTCACGGTCAAGAAACTCTAAACCATTAATCCATTTTGCACTTTTCCAGGCATATAAATGAGGAACAACTAAACGCAAAGGACCGCCATGATCGGCCGGCAAAGGTTCGTCATATAAAGTATGAGCAAAAAAGTTTTCTTCTCTGACAAAATCATCTAAGGAAATATTTGTTGTGTAACCTCCATAACAATGTTCCATAATATGTACCGCTTTGGGGTCTAATTCAATCAATTTCATAAAGTCTGTAACTTTTACTCCCCGCCATTTGACATCAAGTTTAGACCAGCGTGTAACGCAGTGAAAATCTATTGTAAAATCCTGTTGAGGAAGTGCCAAAAAATCATCAAGTGTAAAAATGGCCGGTTTGGCTAAACCCCACACTTTAAAACGCCATTCTTCGACATTAATTGCTGGAGTATTCCCATAGGTCATAATTGGGAAACCATTGGTTAAACGCTGTCCAGGGGGGACGCGATCTACCTGTTCGCCTTCTGGCTTTTTGAAAAATTTACCGAGCATTTTTAAACACCTTATTGCACACTTTCATTGTTTAGTATAACGCGGGAATAAAAATGTTACAAAGGTATGAATTGATGTTTTTTAGACTTGAGAAAGAGGAATTTTAATCACAAATTCTGTACCATCTGTGGGAGAAGAACAACAAATAATATCTCCTCGGTGTTCTTGGGTGATAATTTGATAGCTAATCGACAAACCTAATCCTGTGCCTTTCCCCACCGGCTTAGTTGTAAAAAAAGGGTCAAATAAACGAGATTGAACAGTTTCGGGAATTCCACACCCGTTATCTTTAATAGAAATTAAAACATTATTATAATTAGATATTTCAGTGGTAATCCAAATAGTTGCATTAGGTTCGTTTAAAGATTGCCGACGTTCTTCTAAAGCATCAATCGAATTATTTAAAAGGTGTAAAAAAACCTGATTGAGCAAACTAGGATAACAGCTTACTTTTGGTAAAGTACCATATTTTTTAATAACTGTTATGGGATAAGTATTTTTTAAAGTGCCCAGCTGATGCCGCAATAATAAAAGTGTATTTTCGATGCCTTCATGAATATCTACCCGCTTCATATTAGCTTCATCAAGCCTTGCAAAATTTCGTAAAGACAGAACAATT
This sequence comes from Halomicronema sp., assembly GCA_036704045.1. Taxonomy (GTDB): domain Bacteria; phylum Cyanobacteriota; class Cyanobacteriia; order Cyanobacteriales; family Oscillatoriaceae; genus Ancylothrix. The sequence goes on from DATNQM010000022.1 coordinate 473,592, forward strand.
TGGCGGATGCGATCTGCTCCTGACTCCATTGAAAGTAGTAATTTTTCTAAATCTTTTACTAAAAAATTAACATCTATTTCCTCCCTAATGGCGTGCAGTTTTTCGCTGGGAAGACATTCATCTTCGTAGGCTTTAATTAGTCTAACTAGCTCTTTAATATAAGAATTAGCATGGTCTATATTTCCATAAATAAAATTAACAGGATTATTTATTTCGTGAGCAATTCCTGCTACTAATTGGCCCAAGCTTACCATTTTTTCATTTTGGATAAGTTGAGATTGAGCTAGTTTCAATTCTCTTAAAGTTTGTTCGCTATGCTCTTTTTCTTTTCGTAGTAAAGCTTCTGTTTGTTGACGTTCTTGGATTTCTTTTTCAAGGGCTAAGTTTTTTTCTTGAAGCTTAATTTGTAATTTTCTTAACTTTAAGTGATTTTCAACTCTTAATAAAACTTCAGCAGTTTGAAAAGGTTTTGTAATATAGTCAACACCACCAACCTCAAAGGCTTTTAATTTATCAATAACATCATCAAGAGCACTAATAAAAATTACTGGGATTTCGGCGGTTATTTGATTTTGTTTTAGCTGCTGACAAACCTCATACCCATCCATTTCAGGCATACTTATATCTAGTAAAATGAGATCCGGCAAAGCTTGCTGACAAGCCATCAAGGCTAATTGTCCATTTAAAGATTTGCGAATCATATACCCTTTTTCTGTTAAAAGTGTAGACAAAACGCGTAAGTTATCAGGCTTATCGTCAATTACCAGAATATTAGCTTTATATTTTTTATTGTTTTTCATAACACTTAGGGAAATTACTTACCTTTGTTTTACAAAATTAGTTAAATTATAGACAAAAAATTTAGTAAAATTCACTGTTTTATTTTCTGGCTTTTTGAGTTAAAGTTATAATTTTATCAAATTGAAAATTATCGGCTAAATTTCTGATAGTGTCCGCCAGAGACCTCTTCTCTTTGGGAATTGTTTCAAGCAACTCTAAAACTATATCATCGCTACATTCACTTGCCGCACTTTCTAATTCTGCTAACCATTCAGAAGGCATTTCAGACAGTGAATTTAAAGCTTCATCATCTCCCAATTGGCAGTTATAATTCAGTTTCATTTCTGCGTCTTTTGGGTTATTTTCCCATACATATTCAACGGCTAAAACTTCGCTGATTTTTTTTAACAAAATTTCTAGGGGAAAAGGTTTAGGAACAAAATCATCACAACCGACATCTAAAATGGTTTTTCTCTCTTCTTCAAAAGCACTAGCAGTCAAAGCAATAATCAGAGTTTTAAATGGTGTTTTAGTACAACTATCCGTTGTTTGATTTTTGTTTAAATTGTAATTTTTTTCCTCCAAATTTCTAATTATTTTGATTGCTTCATAACCATCCATCACCGGCATTCTAATATCCATTAAAATCAAATGTGGCTGCCATTCTTGCCAAATTTCTACCGCCTCTTTGCCATTTTCTGCTGCCCGTACAGCAAAACCAATAGGTACCAAAATTTTATTTAGTAAAAGCCGACTATCGGCCACATCATCCACAATTAAAATGCGATATTTATTTTCATTCTTTACTAAACCTATGACTTTAGGATTAAAACTAGAAGAGGCAATTAACTCAGTGTTAGCTAAAGTAATAGAAATGTTAAAAGAAAAAATACTTCCTTGACCTACGGTACTATTAACCGTAATTTTACCGCCCATTAACTGCACATATTTTTGACTAATAGGTAAACCTAAACCTGTTCCTTGTTGAGACTTGCGGCCGGTTTCAGTTTGCCCGAAAGGTTCAAATAAAAGATGAATTTCTTTAGGATCAATACCAGGACCGGTGTCTTCAATTTCAAAGTAAAGCTTGAGGTTTTCACTTTGTGTAATTGATGTTTTATCTTCCGTATCACAACTCAAAGCTACACGCAAAATTACATGACCATAATTTGTAAATTTAATAGCATTTGATAATAAATTTAACAACACTTGCCGTAGTTTTCCTTCATCAGTTTTTACATATTCGGGAATGCCCATCCCATATTCAAAAACTAGATATAATCCTTTAGCAGCCGCTTTTAATTGTAACATTTGTTCTAAATTTTTCAGCAGTTGCAGCAAATTAAAACTGTTTTCATTAAAATTTATACGACCGGCCTCAATTTTTGAAACTTCTAAAATATCATCAATAAGTGATAGTAAATGCTCCCCCGCCCGATTAATTATTCCCAAATTTTTCTGATGTTCATAAGATATAGAATTATCATAACTCATTAATTGACTAAATCCCAAAATAGCATTCAATGGAGTCCTTAATTCATGACTCATAGCGGCTAAAAATTCGCTTTTTGCTCTGTTAGCAGCATCCGCAGCTAAAACAGCTTTTTGCAAAGCTTCTTCTGCATTTTTACGCTCAGTAATATCTGAATGAGTCCCAATAATTCGTAGAGGTTGACCCTCATCTGTCCGATCAATAATTTTCCCACGATCTAAAATCCACTTGTAAGAGCCATCTTTGCAACGCAAACGTTGTTCATTAATATAAAAAAGCGTTTCTCCCTGAATATGCCGGTCTAAACTTTGATAAACTGTGTTTCTATCATCAGGATGCACTAGCCTATCCCATTCGCTCAACCTGCTACTAATTTCAAAATCTTCGTACCCAAGCATTTCTTTCCAACGTTTCGAGTAAAAAACTTCATTAGTTTGAAGATTCCAGTCCCAAATTCCATCCCCACTACCCTCTATAGCAAATTGCCAACGTTCCTCACTAATTCTTAAAGTTTCTTCCACTTTTTTCTGCTCAGTAATATCCTTATTAGTTCCTGTAATTCTTACAGGCTTGCCATTAATATCACGCTCAGAAACTTTGCCCCTACAGAGAATCCATTTCCATTCTCCTGATTTTGATCTCAGCCGAAATTCTACTTCATAACAATTAATTTTTCCTTGAAGATAACCATTTAAAGCGTTTTGAAACAATAACAAATCTTCAGGATGCAGCAAAGTTTTAAAAACATCTAAATTTTCTTTTATTTCGTTTTCTTCATAACCTAGTATTGCTTTCAAAGCGCGATCCCAATACATTTTATCCGTTGTTAAATCCCAATCCCACAAGCCTAAACTACTGCCTTCTAAAGCTAAATGTAAACGTTCTTCACTTATGGTTAAAGCCGTTTCTGCTTGTTTTTGAGCCATCATTGAACTAATCATTGTGGCAATTGCAGTTACTAAATCCAGCAAGCGCTGATTTTTTGCCATAAAGTTGCGTTTAAAAAAAATTAAAATTACTAATACTTTGTTATCCTTAATAACCGGCACTGCACAAGCAGTTTTTAACCCTACTTTAAAAGCTAAGTCTTTCCTTAAAAAACTTGTCTCATCAGTCTCATTCAAATTTTCGATCCATTCACATTTCCCCGATTTCCAAATTTTTCCAGCCAAGCCTTGATTGGGAGCTAAGGTAATATTTTTACTCTGAATACGGAACTCTTCTAAACTAGAATCACGCCCATACCAACCCCAACTAGGCTCCAAATTCTCCCCATTTTCTGACGGAAGCCAAGCTTCGGCAAAATCCCAATCAATTGCTCTACAAATTAATTCTAAAATTTTTTCTAAAGCGCTATTTACACCCGTAGAATTACTAATAGCTTGGGTTGTTTCCAGCAGTAAACGTAATTCATCTTCTGCTTTTTTACGAGCCGTAATATCTCTAGCTACCCACGCCACTGTATTTTCTGAAGTAGGGGCAATACTAGCAAAAAACCAAAGTTCTTCCGTACCTATTTTTAAACTATATTCGCAGTTGACAAGTTTCTGGCTTAATAGTGACAACTTGATATAATAGAGAAATTTCTCGGCTGATTCACCAAAAAAAATATCAATAGTGTGACCGATAATATCTATTTCTGTTGAATAAAATTTGTGGGGGTTAGTAGGAGCAACTTTAATAAGTTTACCCTCTGCATCAACCATTAGGACAATATCTACCATTGCTTCAAAAAAACCGCGTATTTCGTCTTGAGAAGAACGCAGTTTTTCTTCCATCAATAGACGCTCTTTAATTTCTTTTTGTAAGAGATCATTCTGTGTTTTAAGTTGTTTTTGTAAGCGCAACATCTGTAATTGATTTTCAATTCTGGCTATAACTTCGTCGGTGTAAAACGGTTTAGAAATATAGTCAGCAGCGCCTATGGAAAAACCTTTAACTTTATCATCTGTTTCGTTTAAAGCACTTAAAAAAATCACCGGAATATGCCGACTTTCTTCATTTTCTTTAAGCCGTGAACAAACCTCATAGCCATTCATAGATGGCATCATAATATCTAACAAAATTAAATCAGGCTGCTTTGCTTCAACTGCTGCTAAAGCCATTTGTCCATTACGAATAGGGCGAACATCATAACCCTGTCTGGTCAAAACATCTGTTAACAATCGTAAATTATTTAAATCATCATCTACAACTAAAATATTCGCTGGTACTTCTGTTTTTACCAAATTCATTGTTCCTACCTTCCTTGATTGCTTAATTTTCTATAAAAAGTATCAAAACTAACATTGTTTATAGGGATTTTTATGATTTAAATTTTATACTTTTTTTGTTTTCTGGAAAAGTATATTTATTGATAATCACAACATAATGTATTGTATATATTTTGATGATTTTGTAAATCAGATACAACTTTATTTACTACAGGAACGGTCTTAATCAGCATCTTAATTCTAGTTTTTACCTAAAGTTACCTTACTCTACTTAATTATCAATAATAGGAAATAAAACTAAATAAAAAATTATATTTTTTAAATTCTGTAGAACTTTAGCATTCCGATTTACCTACGATTTTATCACTTTTCATAATTATTGCCCATTAACTTTGAGTTTTCAACCGCTTGTAAAATTTCTGGGTAATCAAAAACATCAGCTAACGACTTAAGAGCGCTACCTAAATGAGAATTAATAGCATCAATTTCCTCAATTACCATATAAATTTCTTGTAAACTTGCTTGAACAGTTGCTTTTTCCAAAGCCTGCAATAAACTCGCAGGCAAAACTTGCAAATCAGCTGGATTTATCATACAATTTTCTACAGTTAAAAATACACTTTTGTCATCATTTTGATTCGCTTCATTCAACTTTTCCGCAGATTCTAATGAATAATAGTCTACTATAAAGCAATCAATTTCAAATTTAAAAATGCTTCCTGAACCTTCTTTACTTATAACACTAATTTGACCACCCATAAGCTCAATAAACTTCTTACTAATGGATAAGCCTAAACCAGTTCCCTCTTGAGATTCCTTGCCAATTCTTGTTTGACAAAAAGGTTCAAAAATTTTATTTAATTCTTTTTCAGGAATACCACATCCTGTATCTTCAATTTCAAACAAAATACGTCTCTTTTTTGACATATTTTCAAAATAATTAGCTTTAATACTAACTTGCATAGTGACAGAACCAACTTCTGTAAACTTAATAGCATTGCCAACCAAATTAATTAAAACTTGACGCAGCTTTATTTCATCAGTTTTCACAGATTCAGGAACATTAGCATCTCTATAAATATTAAACACCAATTTTTTATCCTTAATTTTTAGATAAAAAAGTTTTTCTAAATCATCTAGTAATTTATATAAACTAAAAATATTTTCACTGATTGTAATAGAATTAGCCTCAATTTTTGCCATATCAAGCATATCATTGATAAGCCTTAATAAATGCTCTCCGCTACAACTAATAATAGAAAGAAAATGCTGAGATTCCTTAGAAAAATCCGAATTAGATAACATTAACTGAGCAAAACCAAGAATAGAATTAAGAGGCGTTCTTAATTCGTGACTCATATTTGCCAAAAAACTACTTTTAGCCCTATTTGCAGCTTCCGCAGCTTCCTTAGCGCGAGAAAGTTCAGCCTCTACTTGTTTGCGCTCAGTAATATCTTGAACAATGCCAAACAACTTAATAATTTTCCCGCTTTTATTAAAAACAGCTTGCCCTTTACCAAAAGTGAATCTAATCACCCCATCCTGGGGAATAATACGAATTTCATGCTCATAACTTATCCCCTCAGTTGTCGCAAGTTTAACATTCCTTGAAAAAAGTTCTCTATCATCAGGATGAGTTAGCGTTAAAAGCTCTTCATAGCTTGGTTCACCTTGGCAAGGATCAATTCCATAAATACGAAAAGCTTGCTCAGACCAAATAATTTTTTGAGTAATAAGATCGAAAGACCAATTTCCTAAATGAGCAATTTTTTCCGCTTCCATCAAAGAACTTTGACTTTCAAGTAAAGCTTCTTCTGCCAATTTTTGGTCAGTAATATCTAAAGAAACTATTGTTAAAATCCAGCAATTTTGAACATGATCCCAACGAGAACTATTTGTTTGAGAAATCCACCGTAAACTCCCATTTTTGTGATAAAAACGATATTCATAAATTCCCCTACGCTCAGCAAAAATATTAGCAAAAATCTCTTCTTCAATAGCCTGCCAATCTTCACTAAAAATTCGTTCTTGCCAAATTTTTTGATTAGATTTAATTTCTGCCGGAGTATAACCAAAAACAGTTTCTGACTCTGAAGAAATATGATTAATATCCCATTGACAATCAGGAAAAACACGCAAACTGGTAATAGCAGCCGCAGCATTATTTAAAATATCATTCAACTTCGCACTTAAAGCTTCTAAAGTAATCTCTAACTGTTTACGTTCAGTAATTTCTATAACAATAGCGCCAACTCCATCAACCAAATTATCACCAGCAAAAATAGGAAAATACGAAACTAGCCAGTACCTTTTAAATTCAGATTTTGATGAAACTTCACCACAAAGTTCTTTATTTAAAATCGGTTGACCTGTTAACAAAACTTCTTTATATAAACTTTTAACTTCCATCCCTAAAACTTCTAAAACTTCTTCAACTTTTTTGCCTAAATGGTCTTTCACAGAAACGCCATCAATTTCTGCGAGAGTTTCATTAATTTTAATAAACCGTAATTGCCTATCTACAATCGCCATCCCCACCGGCGCAGAGGCAAAAAAAGTATTAATTTGTGCTTCACTACGCTGCAAAGCCTGAGTTTTTTCTTCCACTTGTGCTGCTAAAGTACGGTTATAATCAGCGATAAGCTTTTGAGCTTCTTTTTCCTCACTAATATCAGTAAAAGCATTAATTATATAAACAACTTGTCCCGACTCATCTACCACTGGAGTAGTCCTTACTTCCAAAGGAATTATTTTCCCATCAGCGCGGCGAATTTCCAAATCATTCGTAAACCTAACTTCTCCTAAAATTGCTTGCAAAGCCGAAAAATTTGCTACAGTATAAAGCTGCTCAGTGCTACTAATATAAACCTCATAAATTTCGGAAAAATCTGTTTGCTGAAAAGCAGAAACAACTTCTTGACCAAACAGTTTTCGACCAGCCTCATTAACAACAATAATTTCACCAGAAGCATCAAAGACCGAAAGACCAATAGGCACCGTTTCTAAAAGCGTAGCAAATTTTTTTTCACTTTTTTTCACATCTTGAAAAGATTTATTTAAAGAATATTGCATCCGATTAAAAGACTCCGTTAACTCACCAATTTCTTTAACAGTTCTTACCGATAAAAACTCTGTAAATTCCCCTTCTATCAAAGATTTTGCAGCAGTATTTAAACCTAAAATTGGTTTTGTAATTAAACGAGCAGTCACAATCCCAATCACTGTAGTAACAATTAAAGTCCCAAGGCAAAGTAAAAAAGTAATTTCAGTATTTTTATTGATATCTTTCATAAAATCTGATTCTGGCACAGCCACCACAATCAGCCAATCTAAACCATACTCATCTTGATAAGGAACCACTTTACCAAACACTTTTTCCCCCTTACTCATTAGGCTAAAATCTTCGGCTTTATGTAAATTTTTTAAACTTCCAAACCGCCTTATTAAAAACTTACTAATATCTTGCGTCCGTACATCCTTACTATTCACACTCGCCAATCGTTTTGGTAACTTATTTGATTGAACTAAATAAGTAAGTTCTAACTTAGAAGTAGCAATTAAATTAGAATTTCGCTCAATAATAAACGACTGTCCTGAAGGAGAAAACTTAATTTTATCAAGAAAATTGCTAACTTCTGCCAACGTAAAACTAGAAGCAAAAACCCCTTGAAACTTTCCATCCCTATCACGAACCGGAGCTAAAGCAAAAATTCCTAAAGTAGGAATAACATGGTAAAAATCAATCGGTGACCAGCTTGGTTTATAAATAGTTTTAGCATATTTATACCAATAAAAATTTTGGTAATTATTAGGCATCCTATAAAAAAGTTTTTTTGGCTTACCTATCTTATCAATCAAATAGTATTTACGTTGGGAAATGTCATCTGTAGCTTCGGCAAAATATATACTACCAATAGACATCTTTTCTCTACTAACTTTTTCAATTAAACGCTGAGTTTCCTGATCATAAACACGTCCATAATTAATAAACTTTCCATCCTCTCTCAAAAAAATTGTCGATCCGCTTGTAGGAGACTTATTCAAAATCATTTGTTGCCAAAAATGCTGACGTATCTGCTCAAGATCCTGCAAATTCAAAGTACCTTCCTTAACAGCTATATCATTTACAGAAACAATTTCCTGCGGTTTTTCTAAGTACCTATCAAGACGATCAGTAATTCGTACTGACACCTGTTCCATCACTTGTTTAGCCAAATTTTCCACAGCCTGCTGTCCGTTTTTATAAGACAAATAACCAACCAACCCTACAGCTGCAACAGTTTGCAAAACAAAAGGAATAATCAAAATAGTTCTTAAAGAAAATTTTTCTAACCACTTACCCATATTTTTATCCTTTTAAAAACACTACATTTTAGTAATATAAAACTATTCTAATTTCTCAACCAATTTTAAAAACAAGCTTTTCTTTTTTTATATAAAAAAGTAGGAGTAGGCTCTTATCCCTACCCCCAAATTGCCATCCTAAGAAACTTTTTGAATCTAGCGACCGGCTTTAATCGGCCACTTATTCATACAAAATTAAACCCTACTTCGTACTATAATACTCATTCTTCGCATACACACTCAAAATGCAATCTCCCACCTCAAAAAACATACCCTCCTGCTCATCTTTAGACAAATTCAAATTAGGATACTTCGCCGAAACCTCATCCGCCGTTAACCCTTTAGCCTCCAATTCATCAGGAATCAAACCCGTAGAACCCACATAAAAAACCAGCGGCGAAACTTGCTCACGAAACACCACATCAGCATATCCTTCTAGCTTCTTATTCCCCTCCGTCAAAGCCGCAACAAATTCATCCCGACTCACCGTATCTCCCTTACGTTTCGCCTCCAAAACACGCACCGTATTTTCAGCACCAACCTTACCTAAAATTTCCGCCACAACACCCGAATTTTCCAAACCCAGAAAATCATCAAAAATCGCCTTCATCAAATCATCAACCTTTGTAATCTTCGTCCGCGAAGAAAGCTTTTTATGCTCAAAAATTAACCGCTTATCCATTGCCAAATCAAAACTTGGTTTCTCTATCTTCTCCCCCGTATCCCGATCAGAAACCTCATAAAGCCGGTCTAAAAACTTATTCGCAGAATAAAGCTTACCTAAATTCAAAATCTCCTTACTTCCCACATCAATTTTATAACTAACCCGCGAATCAATCGAACCCTCACTAATAGCCACTTTCAAATCCTTATACTCCGTCGTAGTCGGGAAATTGATATACAAACTCTTCGACAAATAATGCCGTTTTAACTCCTCTATTTGTTCCCCCGAAAAATCCTCCGACTGTTCCTTCAAATGTGCCGCAAAAACACTAGAAAGCACCTTAATTTTTGCCAACTCCTCAAACACACCCGCCGGCACACTATAACGTCCCGTAAACGACACCAAAGGCAAATTTTCCAGCATCACCTCATATTCCCGCCGAAAATCAAACTCATCATCATCCAAAACCCCTAATTTCTTCAACGCCTCAAACGCTTTTTTCTGGCTAAACTTAACCTTCAGCGCCTTAACATTCAACTCTCCATCACTCACAACCGTGTAATTATTAAAACTCGACAAATCATTAACCAAAACCCCCGCCACTTCCGTTATTGGAGTCTCATCCTCAACCTTAACCAGTCGCACTTTTCGCGTAATCAACATATTAATAGTCGCCGTATTCTGGTTAATAGAAAACGACCCCATCCGCACATACTCGCCGCCATCAATATACTCCATTTTTAGCCAAGGAGTCGTTAAATTACCCTCCTTATCCCGCACCCCATCAATACGTTTTACACCGCGCCGGCGATAATTTTGCTGTAAATGCTTCAGGTTTAAAATAATACCCTCCGCATTTTCTTCCAAAACTTTCACCAACTCCAAAATCGTCACCTTATCATTCACTTTCACCCCAGATAAAACCTCATGGGATTTCAACAAATCAGGGTTAAAAATCACCGCTTCCAAATCCTGCGTCCAATCAGCAATCTGAGCATTTGTTAAAGCCTTGCTGTGCTTTTCTGTCAGCGTTGCATCAAAGGTACTTGCCAAAGCATATTTAGCAGTATTCAAATTTCCATCAGCCAAATTTGCCTTCGCAAAAGCAAACAAAACTTCACTAGTTTGTACCACCGGCACATCCAACTTTTCGTACTCATCCTTACTGACTTTCCGATATTTATAAAAAACCCCCTCATCCTCCGGTTTCAAACCGCAAATATTCAAAGTGCTAAAAGAACCCAAAATTTTCTTCGCAGACTTTGACACAAAAACCTGATAATCGTACTCCTTAATCAAAGGTTCTTCAATAGCCGGTTTCACCGAACCACCCAACAAACTAGAAGTGCTATAAAGCGCATCATAAACCTCCTTCACATTCCCCGCTTTCAAACAAACACCCGAAACCAAATTTGCCAACTTAGAAAGCAATTTAAAATCCGCATAACCATAAGAAATCGTATTCAGAAAAACATCCTTACCTTGAAGTTGCCCGCATAACTCCTCAAGCGCCTTCACTTCCGCATTAAAACTTGGAGCATTTGCATAACCATCAGTATGCAAAGTAATTCCCGTCACCTCTCCTTCTTTAACCAAAGAAGCCGCCAACTTTAACCCTTGAGAAATACAAGTATAATCGGCGCTTTCAATCTTTTTAATCTCCGCCAAATAAAACGATTCCGGCTTCATTACCTCCACCACCGGCACCCGTTCAAAATGACAAATCACATCCCCCACAGAAGAATAAGAAATCAACGAAACCAACAACTCAAAATTTTGATACTCATCCAGCGTCAAAAGCTTAATTAACATCTCCTTCAACGGCCCAATATCGTAATACATCGACCCCGAACGATCAACAATAATAATATTGTGAGCCACCGTTTTTTTTAACTGATTTTCCGGCGGAAATTGTAGCGGATGCCGGTCAACCAAATAAAAAGCCTTTTCTTCTCCTGCCAAACTATAAAGCGTAAACTTACAGCTATTTCCTAAAACTTTAGCAGGCATATTTTCAGCAGCCGTAGATTGAGTCTTAGCGGAAGATTTCTTTGCCATAATTCCTTCTCTGAACTCATATTTACCATTTTAGCAAAAGCCACCTCAGCCCGCCACAAAAAAACCTTCTTAAAGGTTAATTTTTGTTTAACAAATTATCCTCATCTCCCACCTTTTTTCCTACTTTTCAAATCCTCACAAAACCCCAGAAAAAACACAAAAACTATTGACGCTTTTCCGCCTCCTCCTGAGCAGTTTCTCCATTTTGTTTATAAAGTGCCGCCCGATTTTGAGCCACATCATAACGAGGATGAGTAGCCGGCACCGCGCCCATCAAAGCCGAAGCCTGTTGCCACTTTGCCGCAATCACCAACCACTCATCACGAGTTTGAGCCTGCTTACCAAGAGCCGAAGTTTGTTCCGCCAAACGTACCGCTTCCCCAAACACATCCCTCGTTTGAACCTTCCCCGACACCGGCTTACCACTACTCACACCACCCACCAAATTCTCACCTTGCTTTGCCTCATTCAAACGCAACCCAAAAGAACTATGCAAAACAAAAGCCAACAAAAACAAAACACCACTAAAACCCAAAACCCCAATCAAAATACCCCGCCAAAACTGACGCTGTTCCCGCTCAAAAAAAGAACTGCTTTCTAACTGTTTTGGCAAACCAAAACCACCACGCTTATCAACAACAACCCGACTTTTAAATAACCGCTTAAACAAACTAGGCTTCTTCAGAGTAAGCTCATAAAACCATAACACCTCATTAACCGGATCTCGGAGCACCTCATCCAGCCAAAGTAACTGCTGTTCCTTCACAATTCGACTATTAATTCTCACCCTACGAATATTACCCGGTTCCAAAGACTCCAAAATCTCCCGAACACGGTCAACCACAAAAGATTTATCCAACTGTTCAACCTCATGCGCCTCGCATAGCAATTGCAAAACTCCCTTTTCCAAAACCGCACGAGTTCGCACACCAGAAGAAGCCAATTTATCATTCAAAACTTGAATAATCGCCGCCACACTACCAGAGCGCGCCTGAGTAACAATATCATCAATTGGATTTACCATATATGCGATGCCGGAGTGAATCCCAAAACCAAAGAAACGTACTACAGCCAGAAACTCGAAAACTCTGGCTTATTTTTGCCTAAACATAACGAATCATATCTTGATTGTCCACCCTTTGATTCAACCTCCATAAAAATCCCTATTTCCCACACCCCCATTCCCACACCCCCATCACAGTAAAATACAAAAAGCCAATCAACTCAAAAAACACACAGACCCCACAAAAATCATTCAAAAAAATGACAAAATCAATACGCGGACAAATTTTTGTTGTAGACGATAACATCGACACCGATCAAATCATCCCAGCCGAATACCTAACGCTCGTCCCCTCAAAACCCGACGAATACGAAAAACTTGGCAGTTACGCCCTCATAGGCTTACCAGATCGCTACGGCAAATTTATCGAAAACGGCGAAATCAAAACCCAATATCCCATCATCATTGCCGGTGAAAACTTCGGCTGCGGTTCCTCCCGTGAGCACGCCCCCATCGCCCTAGGCGCCGCCGGCACAAAAGCCGTCATCGCCCAATCCTACGCCCGCATCTTCTTCCGCAACTGTTCAGCCACCGGCGAACTCTTCCCCTGGGAATCCACACAACGCCTCTGCGACGAATTCAAAACCGGCCAAGAATGCACCATAGACTTTGAAAACAACCAAATCATCAACCATACCCTTAACAAAACCTACCCACTTCAACCCCTTGGAGACATCGGGCCCGTCATCCAAGCCGGCGGACTATTCGCCTACGCCAGACAAACCGGCATGATCGCCACCCACTAGACAAATCTCATCAGTCATTTGTCCTTTGTCCTAACTCAAACGACAAATGACAACCGTTTACGGCAAACCTACAACTTGCTATCATTTAGCTACTATTTGTCAAGCATTTGCCTAAAAAATACCCTCATGTTGTTGAAATCTACAACCCGTCACATCCACATATTTACCGCCGAAGTTAAAAATGGCGAACTAATCGACAACGAGCAAATGCTCACCCTCGACGTCGATCCTGACAACGAACTTAACTGGAACGACAACGCCCTTCAACAGGTTTATCGTAAATTCGATGAACTAGTAGACGCCTACAACTCCGAAGACCTAACCGAATACAATATGCGTCGCATCGGTTCCGACTTAGAACACTTCGTCAGACAACTCCTGCAAAGCGGCCAAATTAGCTACAACCTCAATAGCCGCGTCCTCAACTACAGCCTAGGACTACCCCAAGTAGTCAATCAGCAAAGCTAAACCAATATGCCGGCCCCCAACCACAACAAAGGTCGGCTAACCTTGCTTACGCTGCATAAACTGCTTGTGAGCAACTTGACGGTTTGCCATAAACCGGCTCCAAAAACCAGGCAAAAACTCATCCATAGTTTCCGAAAGCACCCAAGTGCTCAGGCGCATCATCTCAGAATTCATCCGTCCAGACTGCCTAAGCTCGGCAATCATTTTTTCCATCTCCTCAGTTTCCGCCAAATCCGGCACATCAAAACCATCCCATTCAGAATCCGTCATAAACACCCCAACTCCTACTAAATTACCCGTTCATCCCAAAATAGCTACCCATAAAATTATAAAATATCCACCCTATAAAACCCCCAAAAAAAACCCTCTAAACTAAAAAAACCAAAAACTCATAAAAACAACCAGAAATTTCCAACCTTTAGCCTAGAAAAACCCTCATCAAAATTACAATTATTATAGCCCAAAACCTACCAAAAGCAAAACAAAAAGCAATCCGCAAAACCAACCAATATCCACTAATTGTATTGAAAAAAACTCCATAAAAAACCATAAATACAACACCTCAATTCCAAAAAAGAGACCAACCCCCCATGCAACAATCTGCCATAACAATTTACTGCCCCAACCCCACTTGCCAAACAGCCAACCAAGAAACACAAAAATTTTGCCAAAAATGTAGAACCCCCTTACCCAAACGCTACCTGTGGGCAATACTTTCTCCCATAAACAACATCAAACCAGGCGAATTAAGAGCAGAACGCTACCTTTTTAAAACAGACCAAATCGTACTAGATACCAAACCAGGACTATTACCACACATTAGCGAAGAAATCCCCCAAGAAATCACCCCCTACCTTAGACTATTTCCCCAACGACTCCACATCCCCCAAATCTACGGCCAACTACCTCAAAAAGAAACAAACAAACCCCCAATCTGGCTTTTAGAACAAGCACCCATAGACAGCAAAAAAATCCATAACATTGCCAACGAAACCAAACAACAAACCAGCAATAAAAACCCAAAAACAATAAACAGCCAGACCCTCCTATACCCCCCCATCAGCCGCGCTTGGAAACAAGCCAGCCCCATGCGACAGCTTAACTGGCTATGGCAAATAGCCCAACTGTGGGCCCCCTTAAACAAAGAAGGAGCCGCCTCAAGCCTATTAAACCCAAACATCCTCAGAGCCCAAGGCCAACTTATCCGATTATTGCAACTACAATTTCAACCCTCCTCACCCGACCTCTCCCAACTAGGAGAAATATGGTTGCAACTACTCAACGACACCCAACCCCAAATAGCCCCCTTTTTAGAAAAACTCAGCCATAGCCTCATACAAAACCAAATACAAACAAGCAACCAACTTGTAGAAATCCTAGACAAAGCCTTACAGCGAACATCCATAACCCAACAACGCACCTATCAACTAGCCACCCGCACAGACACCGGCCCCACCCGCCGACGCAACGAAGACGCCTGTTATCCCAATGCCGGACAAGATCAAAAATCCCCCAAAGACCCCCTGATCATCGTCTGCGATGGCATTGGTGGCCACGAAGGAGGCAACGTCGCCAGCCGATGCGCCATTGATGCCATCCGTAACCGCCTCACCAGCCTCAAATCAAATATCACTTCCTACGACCCTAAAAGCCTGATCACCGAACTCGAAACAGCCACCTGCATCGCCAACGACGAAATTAGCGACCGCAACAATGACGAACAAAGACTAGGCCGGCAACGAATGGGCACAACCCTAGTCATGGCCCTTGCTAAAAACCATGAAGTCTATATCACCCACGTTGGCGACAGTCGGGCCTACTGGATATCCCCCACAAACTGTCATCAAGTCACCCTAGACGATGATATGGCAACCCGCGAAGTTAGACTAGGTTACGCCTTCTACCGAGATGCCATCGAACAACCCGCCGCCGGCTCCTTAGTACAAGCCTTGGGAATGGCCAGTTCAGGAATGCTCCATCCCAGCGTGACGCGATTTATTATCGACGAAAGTACCATTTTTTTACTTTGTTCTGACGGATTGAGTGATAATGACCGCGTTGAAGAATGCTGGGAAAAAGAAATACCAGCCGTTTTAAAAGGCGAAATTGATCTCTCAACAGCCGCTTCCCGATTAATTGAAATTGCCAACAGAGAAAACGGTCACGATAACGTTACCGTCGGCTTACTCTACTGTTGCGTCAAAGATAACCCGGATGCCGGTGTGATTAGCGATCTACTAGTTTCCGACTTAGAGGATGCTCTGGAAACCCCAGAAAACTTCTACCCTGGACAAGACAATCAAAACCCTCACCCCGTCAACACCCTTTTATCCACAGCCACTACCCAACTCCTAGTCAGTCCTAACTCCAAAACTCCCCAACACTTCAAAAGTCCCCTTCCTTGGTTATTAACCATAGCCTTATTGCTGGGAATTCCTGTCATCTCCTACTTTACTTTGCCCCCTTTACGAGAAAAAATTAATTCACTTCTTGGTATCACTCCTCCTACAACCGTTCAACCATCGTTCTCTGGTGAAAAGAGCCTAGACTCTGTTTCTATAAATGCTTTAGAAGCCGGTGCGCTTATCAGAGTACAACTGCCAAACCCAGGGGAAGATCCTACGCTTCCTGAGAATTTACAACTATCTGCCAAACCCGGCCCCTCGGAAACTTTAGGCACAGTCTCCACCGGCAGTATCCTAAAAATTATCGAAAAACAAACCATTGATAATGTCAACTGGTTAAACGTCCAAATTTGTTTGCTGCATCCCACACCCAACAACTCAACCCCTAAAACCCAGTCAAGCCTACAAAACAAGCCGGTATCAACTACTAAAAAACTTCTCCCAAACCCCAACCCCCCTAATACTCAAAGCCCAGCAATTCCTAAAAATCTTATTGCCAGCACTGCCAAAACCGAGGTAGAAAATTCAAAAGAAACTCGCCCATCAATAGCGTCGGTTTCATCCCCTATTGGCTTAAATGCCGGTGATACAGGATGGGTACGAGAAGACTCGCTTTTAGAAAGAATAGTCAAAGACAGCCTCAACGAAGAAGACTTATCTCCAGAATCATTAACTCAATGCCGCGACTCCACACCCTAGTCTCCCATAATACCAACATCCCCCTTAAAGCCCTACCAATAAACACAGCAAAAGCGCTTCTGTCCACTCCACCACAGCCCCATAAGTATCACCAGTATGACCGCCTAACTTATAGTTAAACCAAGCCCCAGTCAGAATAGCAATCGCACCACCCCCTAACGCCATCCCCACTCCTACCAACCACTGACTTTTATAGAAAAATATTTGTACACCACTTAAAACTAAAAGTATTACCAGCCCAGGTAATAAATCCCAAGCACCCGTCCCATCTTTATGAAAAGCACCTTTACCCGTCGGTTTAAGATAGGCATAACGGGTAATCGCCACCAATTGACCCCACCGACCCCATCCAGCCGCCGCCATCAAAGCCAAAACTCTACTACTCCCAAGATCATGCAAAGCTACAGTTTTTAACAATAACAAAGCAATTGCAGCCATAGCTCCATAGGCACCGGTTAAACTATCTGCCATTACTTTTAACCGCTTTTGGGGGTCTAACACCGCAAGCCCATCGGCGCTATCCATGACACCATCTAAATGTAGTCCTCCAGTAATGGCAATCCAAGCCACTACTACCAAGGCAGACCGAGTAAGCAAAGGCATCCCAAGCTGTTGCAAACCGGCATCTAAAAACCCTAAAATTCCCCCCAGCAATACCCCAATTAATGGGGCAAAACGCGCAATACCTCGAAATTCTAACGTCACAGCCTGTGGCAGCGGTAAACAGGTATAAAAAGCAATAGCTGCGGCGAAAATATTAAATTGCCGATTGAAAAATTTAACAACTATGCCAACTGCTCTATCAATCTCTGCCATATCAAAAAATCCTTTTTTCCGTAGAAATACTGGGCGCTAATAGCGTACACCTGTGCCAGAATTGTACCGATAACTCCTGTCCGTTGCCCGTTGCTGTCCTGTGGCAAAAGTTCTTGAAATGCTTACAAAATAGGGCGCTCATACGAATACCACTGATTACAACGGCTGTTGGATCTGACCCCAGAGGCTTTTTTACCATGAATTGTGATCCATCAAATACAATGATGCCTGCTCCTTGTATTGTTGAAACCGGCATTTTAGTTCAAAAACAAGATATTCGTCGCATACTTGCTGATTTAGGCCGTGTGCGCTACGTCCATATTCAAGATGGAAAATGTCACTGTCAAGGAGAAGGTTATATCCTTGAGGTGTTTGCTGAGAGAGAACAATCTACAATTATTGCTAATCACGCTTTGTATCTCAATGTTTATAGTTTTGATTATTTAGAGATTAAAGTCTCTCCCACTAAGGAGACTTTTTTCGATTTAATTCAAGAAAATCGTCAGTTAAGGTTAATTCCTTTGTCTAATCCTCTCCAAGAACGGGAAAATAACCATTTAAGTGCATCGGCTATTTCAGCGGTTTTGACTGAAGTTCTTAGCGCTAAGTTAGATGCAGAAATGGATGATGAAGGCACTTTGCCGTTTTAATTTAAAGAGTAAGAATTTTGATTAATTTAGGTTGAAACAGCATGGGAGGAGTCTTTGAATTTGAATGTCTATGCAACTGTAGCCAAACAAGTGCCCGCGTCGGTGTGTTTTCTACTCCCCACGGGCCTGTAGAAACGCCTTGTTTTATGCCGGTGGGAACCCTAGCTACTGTTAAGGCTGTGACTCCTGACCAACTTGTAGCTGCCGGTGCAAAAATGATTTTAGGTAATACTTATCATTTGCACCTGCAACCCGGTGAAAATCTTGTCGAGGCCGCCGGCGGGTTACATAAATTTATGAATTGGAAAGGCCCAATTTTGACCGATTCGGGCGGTTTTCAGGTGTTTAGCTTAAGTGCATTACGGACTATTACGGAGGAGGGTGTTAAGTTTCGCTCTCCCCGTGATGGTCGGATGATTGATATTACACCGGAAAAGTCTATCGAAATTCAAAATAAGTTGGGCGCGGATGTGATTATGGCTTTTGATGAGTGTCCGCCCTATCCCGCCTCACGAGAACAAGTACAATTGGCAACGGAACGTACTTACCGTTGGTTGAAACGTTGTATAGCGGCTCACAAACGCTCTGACCAAGCATTGTTTGGTATTGTTCAGGGTGGTATTTATCCAGATTTGCGGGCTAAAGCGGCTATGGAGCTAGAAAAGTTAGATTTACCTGGCTATGCCATTGGCGGCGTAAGTGTGGGGGAACCGGCAGAGTTTATTCCTCATATTGTCAATGCTACGGCTCCTTTATTGCCCAGGTCTAAACCTCGTTATTTGATGGGGGTTGGAACTTATCGAGAAATGGCGCGGGCGGTGGCTGCCGGTGTTGATATGTTTGATTGTGTTATTCCTACCCGTTTAGCCCGTCACGGTGCTGTTTTAGTGCAGGGAGAACGTTGGAATATCAAGAATGCTAAATTTCGTGAGGATTTTCAACCTCTCGATGAAACCTGCCCTTGTTATACTTGCGGTAATTTTAGTCGCGCCTACCTTTCTCATCTTGTGCGAAACGGAGAAATTCTGGCTCACGTTTTATTATCTATTCATAATTTAACGGAGTTGATACATTTCAACAAGCGGATGCGGAAGGCCATTCAAGAAGACTGCTTTGCCACAAAATTTTCCCGTTGGTTAAAAGATGATGCACTTGAGAAAAACTAAAGCAATGGTTGGACGGCCGCTGTCAAGCAGCCCCAAGGTCAGAAAGACGATAAAACCACAAAACTAAAACAGTAGGCCGGTGTACAGCGTTTCGGCTCATGTTAAGATCCATGTCGATTATTAATAAAACTGTGTTGGAGAGCAATCAATGCAAGCAGCGATGTTATTGGCAAAATTGCCGGAAGCTTACTCGATGTTTGATCCTCTGGTAGATGTTCTACCAATTATTCCTGTATTTTTCTTGCTGCTGGCCTTTGTTTGGCAAGCCGCCGTTGGTTTCCGGTAAAATTCTTTGGGGATGGATCATTAGTCAAACGTTCAAAGTGACTTGCCGGTGTAGGGGTTTGTCAACTAACCACCAGAAATCAAAGACCTTTGATGTTTAACTAAAGACCCATCCCTTACTTATTCCGTCCGCCGATAGCTTTTTGGAAAGCAGGACGTTCACAGATACGCTGAATATAGTCAACGACTGCGGGATAAGCGCTGAGGTCTAGTTTCAGCATCATGGGAATATAGGCCAAAATTGAGCCAACCGCGACATCAGCAACCGTAAACTCATTACCCAGCACAAAAGCTTGTTTCTCAAAAAGTTGATTAAGCGGGGTTAAAAGCTTGGGTGTTTCGCGTTCGCGGGAAGCTTCGACAAAAATACCAGGCCCCAAAGTAGCATTCGCAAAAAGCACCCATTGGATGATTTCAGCGCGTTGTTCTAAAGAGTCGGGCATTTTGCCGTATTTTTCGGCCAGATAAATGAGGATAGCACCCGATTCCCACAGTTTAAAATTATCATCGACAATGGCCGGGACTTTACCTATTGGATTGATAGCCAAGAAAGACTGATCCAGATGTTCTCCGGCCTGCATATCTAGCAAGACAAATTCGTAAGGTACGGAGATTTCCTCTAAATACCACTGGACAATAGAAGCCCGACTGCGGGCACCGCCATAAAGTTTTAACACAAATTTAAGCCTTCTCCTTAAATACACCGATTATGATACTAAAAGAATTGCAACTAGAAACTAGAGTCCTCTAAGAGCTTTTGTAGTTGGGTTTTTCAAACTAAAACTGCAAAAACCTAAAAAATTGAAACAAAAAATAATCGTAGAGAAAATACGGATGCCCTAGACAACTGAGCCGGTGTAATCTGAATAAAGCCCCCTATCAGTTTCCGGTGCGCTCTACGTTGCGGGTTTGTCAGAAGGCCGTAGCTTTCTTAAAGTCTTCAACCGAGCCGTGCCTTTAAAAGCAAACCTCAGTATTGTTTTTTCAACAAGCTTGACGATGGTGTTACATAGAATACTTGTGATGGGAATTATTAAAAAGAGTCTGAGATTGAGAGGAATTTGAATACCCGTATCAGTCTTAAAAACTATTCTTTTAACTTCCATGCTCGATAAGTTTTGTGCAGCATCGCCCTCAAACCATTGTGGTTGCTGTTGTTAGCTCAGGGGTTGCCAAACTTTCTCTTGCATTCGAGTGAACCAAAAAACAAGAGTCCTTGACATAACAAGTCTTTGTTGTTAGAAAGGCAACGCTAATGGCAAACAGAAGTGCTGGGCAAAATGGCATTGGATAAACAACCCATGACACAAGCCTTGACTCATAAAGCCAGACTACCACCCGATGGAAACCTTGGCTATGCAGGCACATCCCGTGCAACTTACGGAGCTACCCGCCCCTAACGATAAACTGGGGCAACAAATTGCTCAGACGATCCTGACCCACCTGGATCAGTCTAGTTTGCTGAGCGAAATAGCTTGTGTTGTTGGGGAGGCATTTCAGGTGGAAGGCTGCCTGATTGTAGTAAGAGAAAGCCGACTGGTAAAAGATACCTCAGACAGAGAATTACAACACTCCTGTGGTAGTAAACCTCACCAGACGTTTCAAATTTTTTACGGCCACCCTAGCCAACTGATCGGTCTAGTCTCTTCAGAGGCGATGCTCAAAGATAAAACAAAGGCGATAGTGACCCTTCTTGAGGAAAGCAAGATTTTCGTAATTGACGATCTTGGTGTTTTAGGATCCAATGTTGCTCTAAAACATTTTTGGCAAACGATAGAAGCGCAGGCGGTTTTGGCGATAAAAACTGAATTTCAGGGTTTTGTGAATGGAGGGATTGTGCTGATGCGTCACACGCCTTATTGTTGGACAGATTCAGAGAAAGAATTACTTAAAACTGTCTCCGATCAAGTGGCCGTTGCTATCTCTCAAGTGGTCGATAAAAAAGCGATTGGGACATTACAACAACAGGTAGGCGCTTTTACCGAACACCGGAGCCTAATCGAACGCTTAACTATGGCCATCCACAATGCCTTTGACCTTAATCAAATCTTGCAATTAGCTATCGATGGAATAGCAGAAACCTTTCGAGTAAATCAAGGTTTAGTGCTGCTTTTAAAGTACATCGATCCGTTGTTTGCAACTCGAATGGCCTGCGGCGATGGAAAATTACCCGGTTCTCAGACAAAGCGGTTGCCAAAGGCAAAGGTGACAGTAGCTTCTGTTTCGCCTGTAATTGAGGTTAATTATCAGGGAGAATCGCTTTTAAATAAGTCATTTTGGGTGTCGGATTGTGCTTTGTGTTCTATGGCGTTTACAGAGGGCCCTAAACCTCTGGTGATTGCTAATAAAGGGGAGTTGTTGAACTCTTATTCTGAGGTAGATGTAGCTTCAATTTTTAATCCAGAGCTTTTTCCGGCGCTTTTGTTGGTACCGCTGGTGGGAATGGCTACGGGCTCGTCTGGTGGGGGTACGGTGTTGGGATTTTTGGCTTTGCAACATGATTGCCCTCGTTTTTGGACATCGGAGGAGTTAGAGTTGGTGGAATTAATTGCTGCTCAATTAAGTACGGCGATTATCCAAACTCAAACCATGCAGCACGTTCAAGCTTTGGTGGAAGAACGCACGGCGCAGTTACAGCGTTCTTTGGAAGTCCAAGCAAAACTTTATGAAAAAACTCGTCAGCAAATTGACCAGTTACGGCGCTTAAATCAGTTAAAGGATGAGTTTTTGGCGACTATGAGCCATGAGTTAAGAACTCCTCTAACGAGTATGCGAATGGCAATTCAGATGTTGCGCCAGCCTGGTTTGCCGGAAGACCGGCGGGGTAAGTATTTGGATATTCTTGAACAACAGTGTCTTCAGGAAACTTCGCTGATTAATGATTTGCTAACTCTGCAAAAATTGGAGTCAAATTCGGAAAAGCTACAAGTCCAAAAGGTTGAGTTAACGGATTTAGTTGCGGAGCTTACGGAGTCTTTTGAGCGTGGCTGGGCATCGAAAAATTTAAAGTTATCAGTAAATTTGCCTAAACGTTCTGTGAAGTTGGAAACTGATAGAGATAGTTTGTATCGTATTCTCGAAGAATTATTGACGAATGCTGGCAAGTATTCTGATGTGGGGACGAAGGTAATTTTGCGAGTCAAACCGTGTGTTTGTGATGGAAATGCGATTGTTGTTCTGAGTTTGTCTAACACCGGCCGGGGTATTTCTAGTTCTGAATTACCTTATATTTTTGATAAATTCCGTCGGGGTCAAGGAGTGACTCAACAGGCAATTGCTGGGACTGGTCTGGGTCTGGCTTTGGTGAAGTCTCTTATTCAGCATTTGAATGGTTCAATTAATGTTTCTAGTGAACCTTGTGCTGAGGGTAAGGCTTGGGAAACTTGTTTCACTTTAACTTTGCCACAGGTGTTTGATTGCAGTAAGCCTTAAAATTAAAAGGCTTATTTCTAACAAATAATTTTTTAAATGGCCATTTTTTACTGGAGTTCAACAGACAGACACAGAGATGCTTATTGAGGGCGAAGGCCGTTACAATTTGTTGCAAGGGTATTTATTTTGGTGATTGGGTTAGCGGCTTTTTCTATGCTTAAAACGAATGCAGCGCCGAAACGTTTACGCTGGCAACGCTCTAAATATTCGCCTCTGGCCCGTCAAACTGATGTTTTTGTCGCGGCTAGTAGGTTTATGTTTTTTTTGTGGTGGGATGGGTTTGTTCAAAATAAGTCTTCGCAAATCAAACGCCGTCGCGCTCGCTGGTTGGTTAAAACTATTTTAAATCTGGGCCCTACTTTTATTAAAATCGGTCAGGCTCTTTCAACTCGTGCTGATATTTTGCCTCTGGAATATGTGGAGGAGTTGTCAACTTTACAGGATAGTGTGCCTTCTTTTAGTCCTGATGAGGCAATTAAGCTGATTGAGTTGGAGTTTGGGAAGCCGGTCTATACTTTATACCGCGATTTTGACCCGATTCCTTTAGCGGCGGCTTCTTTGGGTCAGGTTCATAAGGCTCGTTTGCACACCGGCGAGGATGTGGTGGTGAAGGTTCAGCGTCCAGGTTTGCAACGTTTATTTGATGTGGATGTTAAGGCAGTTCATAAGATTTTGCTTTTTGTTGAACGATATTTTCCTTGGTCACGCAAGTATGATTTAGAGGCAATTTATCAAGAGTTTTTTAAAATTTTATACCAAGAAATTGATTATGTTCAAGAGGGCAAAAATGCTGATCGGTTTCGGGAAAATTTTAAAGGATATCCGGGTATTGTTGTTCCTAAAGTTTACTGGGAATATACTTCTACAAAAATTTTGACTGTGGAGTATAAACCGGGTATTAAGGTGGATGATCGCCAAAGTTTGCTGGCTTTGGGTTTGGATCTTAAACGTTTAAATCAAATTGGCATTTGTTGTTATTTAAAACAGTTGCTTCTTGATGGTTTTTTTCAGGCAGATCCTCATCCAGGAAATATGGCTGTTTCCTGTGATGGTAGGTTGATTTTTTATGATTTTGGGATGATGGGTGAGGTGAAGTCTTTAGCAAAAGACCAAATGGTTCGCACTTTTTTTGCGGTTCTTAAAAAGGATACAGATGAGGTTTTGGATAGGTTAATTCAAATGGGGTTGCTTGAGCCGGTTACTGATCAAATGCCGGTGCGACGTCTGATTAGTTTTTTGCTGGATAAGTTTACTGAAAAGCCTATAGATTTTCAAGCTTTTAATGAGATTAAAACTGAGTTGTATATGATGTTTGAACAGCAGCCTTTTCGGTTGCCGGCTCAGATGACTTTTATTTTAAAGTCTTTGACTACTTTGGATGGTATTGCTCGTTCTCTTGATCCTGAATATAATTTAGTGGCGGCGGCTCAACCTTTTGTCAGGAGTATTACTGTTTCTCAACAGGGAAGGGCTGGTGCAGTTGGTGAGTTGGCTCGTCAGGCTAAAGAGTTAATTGTTTATCGTTTAAATAAACCCAGTCGCACAGAGGTTTGGCTACGGAATTTTGAGCGCCGGTTGGAGGAGGGGGAGTTAAAGGTACGAGTGCGGGCGGTGGAAAGTGAACGTACTTTGAAGCGTATTAATTTGGCGATTAAAAGCTTGATTTATGCTTGTTTGGCGGGATTTGCTTTTTTGGGTGGTGCTGTTTTGTTGGTGGGCAAATATAAAACTTTGGCGATGGGAGTTTTTGTTTTTGCAGGGATAGTTTTTGTGGTTTTAATTCATTCTTTGTTTGTTTTAAAGGTTAAGGAAAATTTGGATAATTTGGCGGAAAAGTAAAAGTTGGAAAGCTACTAAAAAAAGTAGGGTTAGCCATTTGCCAAACCTACTTTTTTTGGATGTATTCCAGCCTATTATTTTAAGTACCCCCAGGGGAATTCGAATCCCCGTCGCATCCGTGAAAGGGATGTGTCCTAGGCCTCTAGACGATGGGGGCTTGTCCCTTGCAGCTTTTTTAATATAACAAAAGCGTTCTTAAATTACAAGTGGTTGCTTAAAATTTTTTGGTTAATTTTTAGAATTTTACTAAAAAATATAGGGACACAGACTTGCTGTATCCCTATATTTTTAATACCCCCAGGGGAATTCGAATCCCCGTCGCATCCGTGAAAGGGATGTGTCCTAGGCCTCTAGACGATGGGGGCTTGTTTCTTTCACCTTAGATAACATAACTAATTTTTTTGGAGGTGTCAAGGGGTAAATAAAATTTTTTTTAGTTTTTTTCAGCTTGTTGGCAGTAGGCTTGAAGGATGCGGCTACAATTGGCGATGGCTCCAAGATGGGCGATTTCATAACCGTGTGTGTTTTGGGTGGGGAAACTAAGACAGGCAGCGCGGGCGACGTGGCCAAATTTCATGGCTATGGAGGCATCACTGCCAAAACCGCTGATGGTGGCAAGTTGCACCGGCACTTGGGCGGTTTGGGCGGCTTGTCGGAGTTCTGAGTTTAAATTTTCGTCATATATTCCGTAGCCGTCTTGAGAAAGTAAAACTGGCGCAATGCCTTCTAAGATAGGGTATTCGGAGGAGAGGGGACATATTTCGAGGGCGATGAGGGCGTCAAGGACTTGCCGGTTTGTGAAGTAGAGGGCACCTATGGCACCGACTTCTTCTTTGGCGGAGGCGACGAGGTAAATGTCTTTGGGGGGGTTTTTTACGGTTTCGGCGAGGCTGAGGAGGATGGCGAGGGAGGCTTTATTATCTAGGGTGTAGCTGGCGATGTAGTCTTTGAGTCGGAAAGGTTTTTTGCGGTGTTTGCTAACAACCATGCGGGTACCGGGGCGGATGCCGGCTTTTTCTAGTTCTTCGGTTGTACATTTTGTTTCTATCCAGGTGTCTTCCCAATGCACTGGCTTGTTTTCTTGTTGCGCTTTTTGAGGTGATTCGTGGGAGATGTGGCGGGAACCAAAGCTGAGGATGCCGGTGATGGTTTGGTTGTCTCCTAAAAGATCGACGGTTCCTTCTCCATAAATCCAGGGAAAGGAACCACCTAATTTTCGGACTTCAATTTTTCCGTTTTTATGGATTGTTTTAACTATGCCGCCAATTTCGTCTTTGTGGGCGGTGATGGCGATGGCTTTGTTAGTGGTTCCTTTGATTTTGGCGATGATGTTGTCGGCGCTATCTTGCCAAACTTCTAAGCCTAAGTTGGCAAATTTTTGTAGTAGTAATTGATTTATTTCTGTTTCGACACCGCTGGGGGAGTGATGAAAAACTAATTCTTCGATAGTGTTAAATAATTCGGTATATTCTAACATTTTTTTCTAAAAATAAGAGTTTAAATCTAATTTTTTATGGTTGTTGACGAGGTCATTTTTGATTGTAATCGAGGGTTAAAGGTTGCGCCGGTGCGGCCTGTTAATACCCATAAAATTGAGCGAAAACAATCACGAATAGTGCGCCATCGATCTTCTTGCATTTCTAGGGGAATATGTAGACCAATGGGTGTAGCAATGATACCGCGACTGCCAAGAACGATGGTTGCTATGGCACGGGAGCGAGGAAGATGGGAATTTGATGTTATTAAATATAAATGTTTTAGGTTCAGTTTTGTCAAATCATTAACAATTCCTGTGAAGTTGGTAACGGTATCGGTGGCGGGACTAAAATATATTTTGTTTTTGGGTATGCCGATGCGCTCCACAATGTTGATGTTAAATTTAGTAAGTTCGGGAGAGTCTGAGATCCAAAGGTTTAATTTTTGGTGATTCTGCCAAAATTGTGTTGCAAATTGGAGGCGTCTTGGATCGCCGCCGAGGACTAAAATAACTTGGGGTTCGGGGACGAGGATTTTTGTGAGGGCTATTCGGAAAGAAAGGGTTAGGATGCCGGTGGCGATGAGGGAGACGATGAGTAATAAGATGAGTTTGATGATTTTGAGTTTTTTGTTTTTTTTGAATTTGGAAATAAACACAGAGGTTTAGATGGAGTTAGGGTTTGTGTTGATTATAAATATTGTTGAGAAACATGGTTTTTTAAAAAAGGTTAATTTTTTTAGTTTTTAGTTGTTAGGTGATTGGGTGGGGTTAGGAGTTGGGGTTTGTAATGCGTCTTTGGCGGATAAGCCTTCTGGTTGAATGCCAAAATACCAGAGAGATGCAGCGGCTTCGGCGCGGGTTACGGGTTTTTTTGGTTGAAATATGGTGGTATAGCCAAAGGCGCGACGAATGTTTGATAAGTCGCCGTTTTGATAGTCTGCGGAGATGGCTTTTAGGGCGTCTGGTTCAATTTTGGTGGTGTCTTGAAAGCCCCAGGTTTTTTGGACTGTATCGATGGAGGTTGTGGGGAGAACTTGTCTGGTGTCGAGGGGAACTTTCCACAGAACGAGGGTTTCGCGGGTAAGGGGGGTGTCGGGGCGAAATTGTAGTTGGGTATTGTTGCCGGTTAGGGTACTGGGTATGATGCCGGCTTCTGCTAGTCCTTGAATGATGGCAAAGTCGGGATCTTTGGGGGTTATGTCGCTAAAAATAGGTTGGGCAGTTTCGATGCCTAGGCGTATTTGGCGGGCGGGTTGGTTGGCATATATTTTGTTGTTTGCTGTTAGTAACCATCGGGCAAATTCACGACGGCTAATGGTTTTGTTGGGTTCTGTTAAGGGTGTAGTTTGGGTTGAGTTATTGGAGTTGGAGAAGATGTTTAAGTTGTTTAGGTCTTCGAGATAGGGACGGAGTTGGGCGGGGGCTGTGTTGATGGTTTCGTTGTTAGTTTTTGGTTGGTTGGGGGTGGTTTGAGGTGTTGGTTTTGGGGTGGGTTTGGAGGGGATGTTGGCTTCGATTTTGCCTTGGAGTGTGGGGGAGGTTTGTGTTTTGGTGGTTTGGTTATTTTTTTGATATTCGATGATATATGTGGTGGTGCTGGTGTTGGTGGTGGGGGTTTCGATGGCGAGTTTTATTTGCAGGTTGTCGCGTTTTGCTTGGAGGATGGTGTTTGGATCGGGGTTAGTTTGGTTGATGATTTCCCAGTTGTTGGTTTGCAGTTTTTGGCGATAGAAGTTTTCGACGGCGTTGCTGGGGTCGGTTGTTTTCCAGCGGGTGGTTTTGCCGTTGGGGATGGGGGTTTGTTGTTGTAGTTGGGCTTCGGGATAGGGGGGAATTTCTGGGGGAAAGTCTGATGGTGTTTGGGGGGTTTTGGAGGGGTTTGGTGTGTTTGTGAGGGCTGGATCTGGGGCTAGGGTTTCTTGTAGGGTTGTGCTGTTGGGACTGTTGGCGCAGGAGGTGAGGAGGAGGAGTCCTGTTAGAGTTATGTATAGGGTGTGGCGGGGATAGAAGTACACGGTTTATTAATATTTTTTTTGTTGTTTATTTAGCTTAGCGGATTTGGGTTTTTGCTTGTATTGGCTGCTGTTGAGTGAGGCAGGTTATTAGCCTGCCTTAGAAGAAGTTTTAGGGGTTATGGTTTTAAACAAATACGCGATGTTTTAGGGATGGCATTTGACGGCGGACTTGTTCGAGGCGTCCGGGGTCAATTTCTGCGATGGCGACTCCTGGGGTGTCTCCGGCATCGGCTAAGATTACGCCCCAAGGGTCTACGATCATGGCGTGTCCGTGGGATTGACGCATGGCGTAGTGGCGGCCGGTTTGAGCGGGTGCTATTACATAGCAGGTGTTTTCTATGGCGCGTGCTTGGAGTAGTATTTGCCAGTGGTCTTTGCCGGTGTAGGCTGTAAAGGCGGCGGGGACGAATAGTATGTCTGCACCTTTGTAGGAGAGGTGCCGGTAGAGTTCAGGAAATCTTACGTCATAGCATACGGATAGTCCAATATTGCCTAAATATTCTGAGTTGTAAACGTTGGGTAATGTGAAGCCGGCTTTGACGGTTTTTGATTCGTGGTATGTGTTGCCATCGGGTAGGTTGACGTCAAATAGGTGTACTTTTTCGTAACGGGCGAGTTCTGTGCCGGTGGGGTCTATTAAAACAGTGGTATTGTACACTTTGCCTTCGTCTACCGGCACTGGATATCCTCCTCCCAAGATTGTGACTTGGAAGCGTTGGGCCATTGTTTTAAGAAATTTTTCGCTGATTTGGGCTATGTTTTCGGCACCGGCAATTTTGTCCTTTTCTTCTCCTAAAAAGGAAAAGTTTTCGGGCAAGCTTACCAACTCGGCACCGCGACGTACAGCTAAGTCGATGAGTTCTTCTGCCTGAGCAAGATTTTTGTCAAGTTCAGGGACACTTGTCATTTGAATGGCGGCGGCGAGATAAGGTTTCATGGATGCAATAGACAATAGTTTAGGAGTTGTTTTATTTTGGGTTTAACTCTTTGGTTATCCCTCGATCCAACATATCTCGATTCTTAGTTTTTTTTGTTTTTCGAGATAAATTTTAATTGGTCTTATAGCCTGGTTATGATTTTTTTGCTGTTGACAATATTAAGGGTTTATGCTAGGGAATTTTTGTGTTTTTATAGTATAGGATTGATGCCTAACGGGTTTCTCATTTATAAAATTCTATTAAAGTTTAAAATCTGATTGTCAGTAAAAATATGTAGTTTTGCTTGGGGCCGGTGGACTGTAAGTAAGGTGTTATTAGGTTCATTTTAGAGCAAATTTTTTAAAGTTTGGTCTATCTACTTGATGGATAAGCTATATCAACGATGCTAACGAACTGGGGAACAGAATACGGCAATAAGTAGAGAAGAAAACTGAGATAAAAATGCAATATGCTGAAGGCATCTGCTTAAGAAAATGTTAATTTTGTTAAAATATACATTCATTTGTAAAATTTTAGACAATGACAGTAACTACTCTTTTCTCTTCTCCAGTTCGTAAGTCGCAACTGCGACCGGCAATTGCTGAGTTACAAGTACAGTTGGTGGAATGGCGGCGCTATCTACACGCTAAGCCAGAATTGGCTTTTGAAGAACATCTGACGGCAGAATTTATTATTCAAAAGTTGCAAAATTGGGGTATTGAATACGAATCACAAATTGCTGAAACTGGTGTGGTGGCAATTATTGATAGTGGTGTTGCAGGGCCGGTGTTAGCTATTCGGGCAGATATGGATGCACTGCCTATTCAAGAAGAAAATGAAGTTTCTTATCGTTCGCAACACCCCAGAAAAATGCACGCTTGTGGACATGATGGACACACTACAATTGCCTTGGGAACTGCTTTTTATTTATCGCAAAATCGGCATACTTTTAAAGGCATTGTAAAAATTATTTTTCAGCCGGCAGAAGAAGGGCCCGGTGGTGCAAAACCGATGATTGCTGCGGGGGTTTTAAAAAATCCTAATGTTGATGCGATGATTGGTTTACATCTTTGGAATGTTTTGCCTTTGGGAACTGTTGGGGTGCGTAGTGGGCCGTTAATGGCGGCAACGGAGGGATTTCGTTGTACTATTTTTGGGAAAGGCGGACATGGTGCTATGCCTCATCAAACTGTTGATTCTATTGTGGTGGCATCGCAAATTGTGACGTCTTTACAAACGATTGTAGCCCGCAATGTAAATCCTCTTGATGCGGCGGTGGTAACGGTGGGAGAGTTTCATGCCGGTACGGCGGTGAATGTGATTGCTGATACGGCAAAAATAGGTGGAACTGTGAGGTATTTTAATCCGAGTTTACGGGAGGTTTTGCCTCAAAGGCTTGAGCAAATTATTAGCGGTATTTGTAATAGCTATGGAGCAAAATATGATTTAAATTATTGGCGACTATATCCGCCGGTGGTTAATGATATAAAAATGGCAGAGTTGGTGCGTTCTGTGGCTGAAACTGTTGTAGAACCAGGGGTGGGAATTGTGCCAGAATGCCAAACAATGGGCGGTGAGGATATGTCTTTTTTCTTGGAAGAGGTACCAGGTTGTTATTTCTTTTTGGGGTCTGCAAATTTGTCTATGGATTTAGTTTATCCTCATCATCACCCTCGTTTTGATTTTGATGAAACTGCGTTAGGGATGGGTGTAGAAATTTTTGTGCGTTGTGTTGAAAAATTTTGTGGCGTAAGGGGATAATTGTTTTTAGTGGATCTAGGGGATGGCTTGTTGGGGTGATGCCCCCAGGGGCATCGGATTTTTTGGCTGGAAGTAAAAGTTAATTTTTATGATCACTACTGAAAAATGAAGAAGAATAAATGACAACAATTAAATTTATAAAACAACCGACTTCTAAAAAATGGATTGAGCAAGCGGTGGGAAATATGGATCTTATTTTGCTTGATCATTCTCATTGTGAATGTAAAGCGGCGGGGGTGGCGGTTAATATGATTTTTCGCTATCCTGCTCATACAGCATTGGTGCGGATGTTGACGGCAATTGCTCAAGAAGAGTTGGAGCATTTTGAACAAGTAAATCAGCATTTAGAAAAGCGAGGAATTGCGATGGGCCCGCTTTCTTCTCCGCCTTATGCTGCCGGTTTGAAGGCTCAAATTCGCCGAAATGAACCGGATAGGCTTTTAGATTCTTTATTGGTTTCTGGGTTAATTGAAGCTCGCAGCCATGAACGTTTAGGGTTGCTGGGTTTGTATTGTCCTGATGCTGAATTGGCTAGTTTTTATCGGGGGTTAATGGCTTCGGAGGCTCGGCATTATGGGATATATTGGGTTTTGGCAACAAGTTATTTTGATAAGAATGAGGTAAATGATAGATTGGAAGAATTGGCAATGGTTGAAAGTGATTTATTGGCGAATTTGTACCCAGAACCTAGAATTCATAGTTAGGCGATGAAAACAGTTTATAAGGATTTTATAATTCGGTCTTGGCTGCCAACAGATAGGCTAGAAGCGGCGGAGGTTATTGGTTCTATTTTGGCGGAATATGGTTTAAATTGGGAACCTGCTGGTGCGGATAGGGATGTGTTAGAAATTGAGACTTTTTATGAGAATAGTGGTGGTGAATTTTGGGTTGTGGAAAGGGGGGGTAAGGTGGTAGGAACGGCGGCGTTTTATCCGGTAAATCGGGGAAATAAAGGGGTAGAAATTCGCAAAATGTATTTGTTAAAGGAAGTTCGATCTCAGGGGCTAGGTAAGTTTTTACTGGAGGAGTTAGAAAAGGTTATTAGGAAGCGGAGTTTTGAAATGATTTGGGTGGAGACGGCTTCGGTTTTAAAAGAGGCGGTGAAGCTTTATGAGAGGAGTGGCTACCAACCGGCAACGGGAGTAGAAACTCTGCGTTGCGATAGGGTTTATGTTAAGTATTTGGCGGGGGTTTGATGTTTTAAAATAATGTCATTATTATGACTCCTAAAAGCATGATGAGGGTGCCGGTTAATCTTTCTTTCATTCCTTTTTCTTTGAAAATAAGGTACCCTAACATGACTCCCATGACAACGCTAGTGCGTTTGATGGCGATGACTTGGACAACATTTGTGAGGGTGAGGGCTTCCATTTGAAACATTACTGATAAGGAACAAAAAAGACCCATTGGTAGTAATATTGGTAAGCCTTTAAGTATTTTTTGGCGGGGGTTTGGAGTTTTATAAAGCAACATCGGTAATAGCAAAACTGTGATGAAGCTAAACATGGCAAAGAGCCAAAAAATAGGTGAGGAATTTTGGACTCCTATTTTATCAAAATTGGAAGTGATACTCCAAATTAAGGCAACGATTAACATTAGTTTGGGGCCTTTTTGTACCCACAGGGCGCGAAAGGGTGCAAGGTAGCCTTTTGATTTTTCTTTGATGTTGAGTAGATAGGAGCCGGTGACTAGTAGAAAAATCCCCAAAAAATCAAATAAATTCGGCCATTCTCCTACCATTAAGGGGGAGGTGATGAGCATGAATAAGGGGGTTAAGGCTATCATTGGTAGGGTGATAGAAAGATCGGAAACTTTGATGGCTTTGATATAAAGATAGGAGGTGATGCTGTTGAGAGTACCTCCGAAAATTAAGGCTAACCAAAATTGATTTCCTAGCTGAGGAAAGCCGCTGATAATTACTAAGGGGAGAAGAAAAAAGCCGGTTAAAAATGAGAGAGTCCAAGAAACGACATATTCATCAACTTGTTTGAGACTTTGTTTGCCAAACGCGTCTTTAACTGCTTCAAAAAAAGCAGTTAGAAAAGATAAAAAAAACCAGGTCATAGGTGGGGATTTTAGGGTAGAAGTTTGAAATATTCGGCGAAATAAATGCCTTTATTATTCAGCAGATGTATTAGAATAGTTGATTGTTCCGCATCGCTGATATTAACAGACAATGGGATAATAAACTAAATTCTATTACTGGCATTTCCCAAGTAATTCAGGATATTTACCCGGACGCGATATAACATAACACAGTCAGGATTATTCTGCTTGTCTTGTTGCTAGTCTTTACCCAAAAAATAACTAATTTTTTTTATTAAGGCATAAATTTTAAAAAACCCTGCTTTTTTTAAGAACAGGGTTTTTATAGGGAGTTAAAATCAAAAACAATGACAATTAAGCGAGGGTGTGGCCGGTAGCGCTAACGGCTTGCTTAATTGATTCTTCGGAAGCTTGAGACTCTACGGTTACGGTTTTACCTGTCACATCAATGCTGACGCTAGCATCAGCATCAACAGTTTTGATGGCTTTGCTAATAGTATCCCCACAGCCATCGCATACAATTGAGGGTACATTTAATTTAAGTGCCATAACAAACCTTGCTAACCTAATAGAAAATTTTGTCTACTTAATTTTATCCTAAATATGCTTTTTTAACTCGCTCATCTTTGAGTAAATTAGAGGCTGTTCCACTAAGAGTAATTAAACCGGCTTCTAAAACATAACCTCGATCTGCTGTTTGTAATGCTAAGTTCGCATTTTGTTCTACCAAAAGAATTGTTACTCCAAGGTGACGGAGGTTTTCAATTATGGAAAAAATTTCGCGAACAATGGCCGGTGCGAGTCCTAAAGAAGGCTCATCTAAAAGTAATAATTCAGGCCGGCTCATTAGGGCTCTAGCAATGGCTAACATTTGCTGTTCGCCACCGCTGAGTGTTCCTGCTAATTGATTACGCCGTTCGGCTAAGCGGGGGAAAAGTTGAAATTGTTTGTCTAAATCTTGTTTAATTTCCGCAGAATTGGAGCGAATATAAGCCCCTAATTCTAAGTTATCAAGTACGGTTTGTCTGGCTAAAACTCTGCGTCCTTCTGGGCTTTGAGCGATGCCTAAGCGGACGATTTCGTGGGGGGGGCGGCGGGTTATGTCGCGTCCTTTATAAAAGATTTGTCCGCGTCGGGGGTTAACGATTTTTGAAATGGCTCGTAGGGTGGTTGTTTTGCCGGCTCCATTGGCACCAATAAGGGTAACTACTTCCCCGGCATTTATAGTAAGATTGATGTTTTTTAAGGCTTGTATGCCGGCGTAGTTAACACACAAATCTTTGAGTTCTAACAAAATAAAATTTTCTGGATTTTTAATCATTTTTTATTAGTAAATTGTTTTTAAGGCTTTTTAAATTGTATTAAGTTGGTAGAAACAATGTTAAAAATGAGCTTTTATTCATCACCTAAATAGGCTTCAATAACAGCGGGGTTATTGCGGACGGTGGCGGGGTCGCCTAATGCAATTAGTTGTCCAAAGTCTAAGACTGCAATTCTTTCACATAAGCCCATAACTAAAGGGACATGATGTTCAATTAAAATAATGGTTAAATTAAATTGGGAACGAATTTTTTTTACAAAATCACTTAATCCGTTTTTTTCGTTTGGGTTCATGCCGGCTGCTGGTTCATCTAATAGTAAAACTTTTGGTTCCATTGCTAAGGCTCTAGCTATTTCTAAACGTCTTTGATCACCGTAGGAAAAGTTTTTTGCTTTTTCAAAAGCCTGGTCACTTAACCCTACTAAATTTAGTAATTCCAGAGCTTTTTTTTGAGTTTTTTCTTCTTCTAAAGGTGCCGGGGGTAAACCTAGTAAGCCAATCATACAAGATAGAACAGGATTTTTTACGCCTCTGTTGTGTAAATGTCGGGCTACCATGATGTTTTCTAAGGCAGAAAGATCGCCAAATAAACGGATATTTTGAAAAGTGCGAGAAATGCCCCTCGAAGCAATTTGATGAGGTTTAAAATGAGAAATATTTTCGCCTTGATAAATTAATTGACCATTGGAGGGAGGAATAAGGCCGGTGATTAGGTTAAAAAGGGTGGTTTTACCGGCTCCATTGGGGCCAATTAAGCCAAATATTTCGTTTTTATTGACACAAAAAGAAACGTCATTAACAGCAATTAAACCGCCAAATTGCCGCGTTAATTTATTGACTTCTAATATTATTTGATTTCCCGATAATTGGGAGTTAAAAGGTAAGTCAGAATCTATCATGGCATTGGTTTATCTTGGGATTGAGATTTAGGTTGGCGGCGTTTCCACAAATCGGGAGTTACTAAGCCTTGAGGAAAAAATATGGTGCCTACAATTAACAATAAACCAAAGATAATTTGTCGTCCATCTCGCCGCAAAAATTGGTCTAACCAAGGTGGTAAACCGCCAATATCTGCGAGGGAACGCAAAATTTCGGGAAGGGCTGTAAAAACAATACCTCCTAACACCGGCCCTGCAAAGGTTTTTGTACCACCAATTAATACAGAAGTTAGGTAAATAACGCTGGAGTCAAAGGTGCCTTGTCGGGGGTTCCAAGTATTCAATAAATGAGCGCTTAATGCGCCGACAACACCGGCTAAAACTGCTCCAAGACTAAAAGCTAAAACTTTGTAATAAGTAGGGTTAATTCCCATTGCACCGGCTGCTAATTCGTCTTCTCGAATGGCAATAAAAGCCCGTCCTACTCGAATTTTTTCGAGACGATAAAGTAAAATCATGGTGATAAGAAGTAAGGGAATTGCTACCCATAAATACTCAATAGCAGTTTTAAAAGGTTGGGGAATGCCAAAAATACCAACTGCACCGCCGGTGATTTCTAAATTAAGTGCTAAAACTCTTAAAACTTCAACAAAAGCAATAGTTGCAATAGCTAAATATATACCCCTTAATCGCAGTGTGGGTATTCCAACAAAAACTCCTAAAATGCCGCAAATAATACCACTAATGAGCATTTCTAGGAGTAGGAAATGTATAGGAAAGGGGCCGGTAGTGGTGGGGAAAACTTTGGTTGCTAAAATAGCTGCAATGTACCCACCTAAAGCATAAAAACCAGGACTAGCAAGAGATAATTGGCCGGTCATTAAGGGTAAATAAAGGGATAACCCCAGCAACGCTCCCAATAGCATTGATACGATGAGAAAACCGTAGGTACTTAAAAACTCATTCATAGATTATTTCAGCGTTTCTGGGGTATTTTATCATTATTTTGTCCTGAGTATTTAAGGTCTTTTTGAATGTTTTGGCCTATTAATTGTCGGAATTGTTAGAGTGTTGATTACTAATTTTTATGACTTCTGCAACATCTAACTGCAAAGCGCTGGCAATTTGTTCAACGGTTAATCCTAATTGTAACAATCCTGGTACGCTTTCTAATTTGCCTTCTAATTTGCCTTCTAATTTGCCTTCTTGTCGAGATTCTTCAGCAACTTGTTGGAAATATCGATTATTTTTTAACTCATCTAAACTAAACATAGCTTGTATCTCCTCTCGCATTAATTGTTAGAGTGTTGATTACTACTTTTTCTGACTTCTGCAACATCTAACTGCAAAGCGCTGGCAATTTGTTCAACGGTTAATCCTAATTGTAACAATCTTGGTACGCTTTCTAATTTGCCTTCTAATCTCCCTTCTAATTTGCCTTCTAATCTCCCTTCTTGTCGAGATTCTTCAGCAACTTGTTGGAAATATCGAGTATTTTTTAACTCATCTAAACTAAACATAGCTTGTATCTCCTCTCGCGTTAATGGAAGTTTATTAATTAAAATCGACTCTATCAATTGTAGCACTCGGCGCTGGCCCGCTTCATCTTCAATTTTTATCTGGGTTGTTTCATACAATTGTTTTGCTCGCTCAACAGCATTGTCTTGAGCCTCAACAACAAGTTTCATCAAACCCAAACCTACGGACTCATAAGCATCTTCTTGTAACTCATTTAAATACACTCTAAAAACATGAGGAGAAGCCGTAATTAACCATTGATAGGGGCAAGGTATTTCTGGCTCAAGACTACGTTGCGCGTAAATTGCAATTGCACGCCAATCTTGTGTAGCTCTTTTTTGACCAATATAAAGAAATATTTCTGTAAAAAGCCGATAATATAAATCCTTATCACTTTGAAACTGAACTTCGGCAAAATAAATGGCTTTTTCGTTATTTTCAACCGGCAGTAAAACCCCATCAATTCGCTTAGAAGTTTCCTTTAACTCCACTGACTGAAATTGATAAAATTCAGCCTCGGATGCCGGTTGACCTGTAAGTTCAAATAACACCTCTGGCATCGTCTGAAAAATTTGATAAAATAGCGTATCTGTTCGCATTTTCTAAACCTTTTGAATAAAACGGCGGCCTAACAAACCTTGAGGTCTAACTAATAGCATAATAAACAAAATTGCAAAGGCAAAAGCATCTTTATAAGCTGATGCTTCTGACGGGACAAATGCTTCAACTAAACCAATTACTATACCGCCAATAATTGCCCCTGGAATACTTCCTAAACCTCCTAAAACAATCACAGCTAAACCTTTTAAACCAAAGGCAATACCAAAATAAGGGCCAGCAATACTAACACTTGAACCCACTAAAGTTCCTGCAACACCGGCCAAAAAACTACTGATAAAAAACGTCAAAACAATATAAAAATCTGTATTGATTCCTAATAAACTAGCCGTCACCGGTTCTTCGGCAACCGCTTTCATTGCCTTACCATATTTGGTAAGATTAATAAACAGGGTTATAACACTGACAAAAAACAAAGACACAAAAAAAATCACAATTTGAACTGTACGAATAGGAATCGCTTTATCAGCCGTTCCAAAATTAATTGCCGCTGGTAAGTTTCCGTAGGTATCTGAAGGAAAAGTATAACTTTCTGCCCCTACTAAAAACTGAATTAAGTTAACAATAACTAAAGCTACCCCTAAACTAGAAACCACTGTTAATAAAGGGTCGGAACCTCGACGACGTAATGGACGAAAGGCGATACGTTCTATAAATACACCTACTAAACCGGCTAAAGAACTTCCTATTAACAAAGCCAACCAAAATGGCAATGCAATAGGCAGTTTTGCATTAGCAAGTAAGCCATTAAAACCGAAAGAATTCCCCATTAAAGTATAGGTAAAATAAGCCCCAAGGGTAAATAACGCCCCATGAGCAAAGTTGATAATTCCTAAAATCGAAAAAATTAAGGTATAGCCTATAGCAAAAATGGCGTAAACACTTCCTATAGATAACCCGTTGAGAATTTGTTGCAGCAGTAAAGAAAGATCCATATTAGAGTTGATTTTTTACTAAAAAATTAAGTTTATTTGAGATATTTGAATGTGCCAGTGCTACCATTGCCTTCCATTTTTATTTGGGCAACGTAAAAATCTTTTTGAACAACTTCGCCTTCTGGTGTGAAAGAAATTTCTCCCAGCGGAGTTTCATATTTTCCAGCTAATATTTGTTTATTCAATTCTGTTCGTAATTCAGGAAGTGACATTGTAGTGATATCTTGTTTTTGGTTTAATTGTTGGAGGGCTTCCACAAAAATTTGTACTGCGGTGAAAGCTTGAGCACTGAATTGTGGCGGGTCTTTTTTGTATTGATTGCTGTAAGCTGTACGGTAGTATTTATTAATTTCATTAACGTATTCAGGACTATAAGCTTGGGCAACTAAAATACCATCACAAAGTTTTTTGCACACTGGATAAACATTTGGTGTATTCAAGCCATTTCCGCCAATAATTAAACCTTTATAGCCTAATTCTCGCAATTGTCTGACAAGATTTCCACCATCTATTGTCAAGCTAGAAATAATTACTAAATCCGGTTTAAAATTAATAGCATTAGTAACTTGAGTTTGAAAATCTGTGTCGGTACTTTGGAATTTTTGAACCGTAACAGTATTCAAACCGGCCTCTTTTACTGCTTGCTGAAAAATATCAGTTTCCGACTTGCTATAAGCATCATCTTGGGCATAAAATACCGCCACATTTTTGATATTTGTATTAATTTTTACAGCAGCTTTAATCGCATTGGGCGCTACAATTGTCACCGGCGCCGAAACACGAGTTACAAAATCTCCAATTTCAGGAATTCCTTTTGCCGTTGTAGAAGGGCCCAACACCGGCACTTTTGCACTATCCGCCACCGGCATCGCCGCAAAGCCTTGTTGAGAACGACTTGGGCCCACAATTCCTACCACTTTATCCTTAGAAATTAACGTTTGAAAAACATTAATTGCCCCCGCTTCATCATTGCCGGTATCTTGAAAAATCAACTTAATTTGTTTTCCATTGACCCCTCCTTTCTCATTAAAATACTTTTCGGCAATTTTTGCCCCCGCCGCTGATTCTTGCCCCACTAAAGCCACATTACCAGTTTGTCCCACAGCAACCCCTATGGGAATGCCGGTGCTAAAATTATTAACCTCAGATTGACTATTATTTTGGGTACAACTCCCCAAAATTAACCCAACTATCAAACACAAAACCGCCTTATTAATCTCTGTCACTTTCATTTTTTTTCTCAACTTATATCAAAAAAACTAAAACCGGCCAAAAAAGCCGGCATCTACCCTACTTTATAAACTCAAACTTGCCATTTTTCCCATCTTTATCTACCTTCAACTGTGCCACATAAAAATCTTTTTGCACCACATCTCCCACCGGCGTAAAAGCAATTTCTCCCAAAGGAGTATCATACTTTCCTTGCAAAAGTTGTTTATTTAACTCCACCCTTAACTCTTCAAGAGAAAAACTTTTAACATCCTTCTTTTTATCCAACTCTTTTAAAGCTTCCACATACACCTGAACCGCAGTAAAAGCCTGAGCACTATATTGAGGAGGTTCATTTTTATACTGATTTAAATAAACCTCCCTAAAAGTCTTATTTATTTCCCCAGGATGTTGCGGACTATAAGCCTGCGCCACCAAAACCCCATCACAAAGCGCTTTGCAAACCGCAAAAATATTAGAAGTATTAAACCCATTACCCCCCACAATCACACCTTTATAACCCAATTCTCGTAACTGACGCACCAAATTTCCCCCATCCACCGCCAGCCCCGAAATCACAACTAAATCAGGATTTAAACTCAACGAATTAGAAGCTTGCGCTTGAAAATCTGAATCCGTTGTTTGAAATTTTTGCACCGTAACAATATCAAGACCTTGGTCTTTTAAAGTTTGTTGAAAAATCTCTGTTTCAGACTTACTAAAAACATCATTTTGAGCATAAAATACCGCAACTTTTTTAATTTTAGGATTAAGTTTTAAAGCAGCTTTAATAGAATTTGGGGCCACAATCACAATCGGCGCAGAAACTCTCGCCACATAATCTCCAATTTCTGGCACCCCTTTTGCCGTAGTTGAAGCCCCAATCACCGGCACTTTTTCGCGGTCTGCAATGGGAGATGCACTAAATGCTTGTTGCGACAAAGTAGGGCCCACAATTCCTACAACTTTATCCTTTCCTATTAAACTTTGAAAAGCATTAATTGCCCCCGCCTCATCCCCAGCAGTATCTTGAAAAACTAATTTAATTGGAACCCCATCAACACCACCTTTATCATTAAAATACTTCTCAGCAATTTTGACACCATTTACCCCTTCTTGACCCAACAAAGCCACATTACTTGTTTGCGCCAAAGCAATTCCAATCGGAATCCCATTTGTTAAATCAGCCTTAGAATTAGTTGTATTAGCTTGCTGAGTACAAGCACCTACTAAAAAAGGTAACAATAATAACCAGCTATTTCGATGGACAGTCTGTTTTTTCATATCAATCAGCAAAATAAATTTAGAACACTATATTATACCAACCGGCCTCTTACAATCATCACCTTAAATTTTCTTCAATTAAAAAACATTGCCTCTTCCAATCTTTTGCTACTTCTCTCTAACATACTACCCTCCAAAACCCCCGCTTTTGCAGCCGTCAGCAAAGCATCCATTGCCGGATAATACAAATCGTGATCAAAACTAACCAAAATCAAATCTACCCCCGCATTCACCGCCTTAACAACGGCACCAGACAACCCATCTTTACTACCATAAACCGCCTGCATCCCAAAATCATCCGTAATCAAAACTCCATTAAAACCCCAATCTTTCCTAATCATTTCGCCAATAACTTTCTGTGAAAACGAAACTGGATAATCAGAATCTACCGCCATTAGTTTTGCGTGTCCCAACATCACAAAAGCCCCAGAATCTCTCATCAACCTCCGAAACGGTACCCAATCATCCCCAGTTAACTCCGTCAGTGAAGCTTGCAATTCAGCCCCTTGTAAATGTGTATCATCCTTCACTCTTCCCAACCCAGGAAAATGCTTAATTGCACATTTAACTTGATATTTCTCCAAAGTATTGCAATACCACAAAGCCACCTCAGCCACTATATTTTTATCAGCAGAAATAGCCCTGCGGTAAATTTGTGAAAATTTATCATTAGGATTAACAATTCCCTTATTTAAATCCACCACCGGCGCCAAATTCAAATTTACTCCCATCTCACCTAAACCATTTCCTTGTAAAGACGCATACTCAATCACTGCATCTTTTTTCCCCTGCATATTTCCCCCAACAATTTGCGAAAGCGCAGGTAAATTTACCAACGGAGGAGACAAACGAGAAACCGGCCCACCTTCCTGATCCGCCGCCACCCACAAAGGCGATAAACCTTGACTGCGCCGCATTTCTTGCAATATTTCAATTTCTTTTTTAATTTCTTCTTTGCTTTTACCCTTAACATTTCTAGCCGTTATAAACACTCCCCCAATCGCTTTTTTCTCAACCAATAATTTCAATTCATCAAAATTCCTATAACCAATAATAAAATGCCTGCCTAACTTTTCTAATCTAGCCGGATCACTATTAAAAACACCTTGTTTAATATAATTAAATCTCCCTTCTATCCCCAACGTCATCACCAAACCCAACCCAGCAATAGAAACAATTAAAAAGCTAATTATTTTCGTTTTTCTTAAATAACTTTTCCTTAAACTTTGTGCTTGCAACCAAATCAAACCGGCACCCAAAACCACCACACCCAAAAATAGCACTCCTCGCACATCCGCCATAAAAGGCGTACGCAAATAACAGGCAATAAAAACAATCCCAACAGCCAAAAATAACTTCAAAAATAATAAAAAAACTCTCATAAACCCCAACTAAATTTATTCAAAAAGCTAGAAACCAGGTTTCATTATAAAAACCCAGTTTCTTTGCATATTAAAATCACGCAGGGGGCTAAAATCTAACTACCCAAATAGCGAATCGCCGACCACATCCCCCGCGCCTTATTCAAAGTTTCCTCATACTCTTTCTCTGGATCCGAATCTGCCACCAAACCGGCCCCCGCCTGCACTGATACAACGTGAGAACCATTCCCCAAACTCTTCACCACCATTGTCCGAATCGCAATCGCCGTAATTAGCTGGCCATCAAAATCATAATAGCCATAAGCCCCAGAATACGGCCCTCTGCGGCATCCTTCCAACTCGTGAATAATCTCCATAGCCCGAATTTTTGGAGCCCCACTCACCGTTCCTGCCGGGAAACAAGCCTTCAACAAATCCCACGCACTTTTATCCGGTGCCAACTCTCCCACAACATTACTCACA
Organism: Halomicronema sp.; assembly: GCA_036704045.1. Lineage (GTDB taxonomy): Bacteria > Cyanobacteriota > Cyanobacteriia > Cyanobacteriales > Oscillatoriaceae > Ancylothrix. Next base: position 516,535 of record DATNQM010000022.1, read on the forward strand.
ATGTGCATAACGTGAGAATAAAGTTCAATCACCATCAACTCATCCACACTTACCGTACCATTAACACAAACTCGCCCCAAATCATTGCGCCCCAAATCCACCAACATAACGTGTTCCGCGCATTCCTTCGGGTCTTCCAACAAATCCTTTTCTAATTCCCTATCCTCTTGGGGCGTATCACCCCGGCGACGCGTTCCCGCAATAGGTCTCACATTCGCTATTTTATGTTTCCCTGGGCCGGTTTCTGCCTTCACCATCACTTCAGGACTAGACCCAATAATTTGCCAATCTCCAAAGTTAAAATAAGCCATATAAGGCGAAGGATTAATTAACCGCAACGAACGATATAAAGCAAACGGATCGCCTGTATATTCCGCCGAAAGACGTTGCGACAAAACCACTTGAAAAATATCACCGGCCTTGATATATTCTTTGGCTTTATTAACATTTGCACAGAAACTTTCCTTAGAAATATTACTCTGATAAGAAAAATCTTGTTCAGCCAAAACCCCCTCAATAGGTGCTTTCCAATCCAGCAAAGTTTCTTGTTTTGACAAAGGCATTTGCAGCTTATTTACCAAACTTTTAATGCGTTCACAAGCTTGCCGATAAGCATCACCCAGGTCAATATTTGACCGTAAATCTGCATAAGCAAGTACAAAAATTTTTCGTTTAACTTGGTCAAAAATCAATAAATTATCAACCTGCATCCACAACCCATCCGGCAGATTTCTTTCATCTTGTTCGTACACCGGCACCCTAGGTTCAATCCACCTAATTAATTCATAACCCCAAAACCCAAATAACCCCCCAACCCCAGGCGGAAGTTGGTCTAATTTCACCGGCACAATAGACTCAATACACTTAGCAATTACCTTAAACGGATCACCCTCAAACAACTCCACATCACCACTACGAAAAGATTGAGTTGTTTGATTTCCTCGCGTCTCTAAAACCCAAAGCGGATCACAACCTAACAAACTATACCGGCCAATTTTTTCCCCACCCTCAACCGACTCTAACAAAAAACTAAAAGGCTGACCTGCACAAACTTTATACCACGCGGAAACCGGCGTATCTAAATCCGCAGCCAACTCTTGATACACCGGCACAAAATTACCACCTTCAGCCAACCCACAAAACCTTTCAAAATCAGGAAAAATCATTGACTAAAAACCTATAACCAAAATCAATAAAAATCACACAATCCAATCATAGCCCCTTCCGACCGTCCCCCAAAAACAAAGTAGAGACGCTGAAACCAACGCCTCTACTCAAAATCACCAAGCCCTTAGATCAGGCCACAAAAAGATCCGCGATCCTACACTTGGTAAGTCGTTTTACCGCTGAACTTGATAGTCGCAGGTTCGGGGTTGCTGCCGATATTGCGATCTTTCTTGCCAACGTAGGGACGACCTTCGTTGACTTTTTCAGGAAAGACACCATCATTGGGGTGCAGATATTGAATTTCACCGTTGGGATAAATTCGATAGATTTTGTAATCTGTGATTTTGAATTTAGCCCGGAGTTGCTGACCGCCCAAAGCGATACAGTATTCTTTGCGCGCCAAATAAAGCAGGTTTTCACCCTTGTTCATAATAGCTGCGCCGCCGGTGGGCAATTCAAACACCTGTTCTTTAGGGCTAGTCCAGGTGATTGCATATTTTTCTTCAACATCTGCTTTTGAGAGCAACCCGCCGGTGCCGCCCCCAAATTTAGGCGCTTGTCCTTTAAGTTCTGCCATGAATTTCTCTCTCTATAATTTCAGGCGATTTTTAACGAATAGTATCACTCTCCCCCCCTTTGCTGGTTGAGTCAGTTACGAACTGTTACATGAGATTTTTGTGGGCCAAGACAAAGTAGGGCCGGTTGTACCCAGACACTTAAAAAGCCGCCCCCTAAAAGTCAAACCCTAAAAGCTACGGGTTATAAGCGCGTGGAATTTGACTAAGGGCATTCCAAGTTTGAGGGCCCACAACCCCATCAGCTAAAACCCCCACACTTTTTTGAAAACTACGGACGGCTGCATCTGTAACTGCATTAAAGTCACCATCAACTCCGCCTAAATAATTTTGAGTTTGTTGAAGTACCTGTTGCAGAGTTTTAACTGCTTCGCCTTTGCTACCAAGTTTTAAAACCGGCATATCAACTGGGGCGCCGGTGTAAAGGGCTTGCCAAGTTTTCTGCCCCACAATTCCATCCTGGGGAAGAAAAACCCGAAATTGATATAATTTCACACCAAATTCTACATCGTCATCAAAAATGCCATCGGCATCTTGCCGGTAAACCGCTAAGTTCTTCAAAAGTTTTTGTAATTCTGCCACCTCTGAACCTTGATCACCTTTTTTTAGGGTTGGTTTTTTCGCAGACATTTTTATAGCTTGTTCTGTGGTGTTCATAACCGTTACCCTCTTTTATTTTTATAGAAATTTTTACCCTTTTATGCTACTGTTTAGCCCCAGGATTCTACGTCAGGCTATAGGATGATTTCAAAACATGAAGGTAGCTTATGATTTTTAAATCATTCTTTTGGGGGATTTATTAAAACATCAATTTTTGAGATTTTCGCTATAAAGTTTTCACTTTTTAACCTCAAATTTTGGATTGAAATTTTAATAATCCCATTACCGCAAAGCCCTACGCCGGCCTCCAATTTTACGACGGTTGGGGTTTTCGGGTTCTGGTGATTGCTTTTTAGGGGTTTGGTCTCCTAAAAACACCGGCAAAGTAAAGTGAAATTGACTACCCTGATCTTTCCCAGGACTTGTGGCCCAAATTTGTCCATTCCATCCGCTGACAATTTGTCGGCAAATAGCTAAACCTAAACCTGTCCCTCCTTGAGTCCGCCGCAGAGCACCTTCTTCTTGATAAAACCGATCAAATACAGCATCCAAACGTTCTGGAGTAATGCCGCGCCCGGTATCTGCCACAATTACTTCTACTTCTTTTTCGTCGTTTTGTTGTGCTTCTATAGTGATTTGACCCGGAGAATCGGTAAATTTACAAGCATTATCAAGTAATTTTGCCAATAATTCCACTAACCATTCCCCATCTGCTTGCACTAAGGGTAAATCTACCGGCACTTGGGAGGTAATTAAAAGTGGGATACTATTAGACGAGCGAGCGCGAACACTACTCAGGGCTAAGTCTATACATTCTTGTAAGGGTAAGGCTTCTGGATGCCATTGCACTCTTCCGCTTTCGAGACGCGAAAGAGTTAGGAAGTCTTGCACGAGTTTTCGCAATCTTTCGGCATCTGTTAAGGCAGAATTAAGCATAACACTGCGTAATTCCAGAGGCATATCTGGGTCAGAAGCAAGGCTTTCTAAACATACTTGAATGGTAGATAATGGAGTGCGTAATTCGTGGCCGGTGATGGCTATTAAGTTACTGCGAGTACGTTCTAAGGCTTCTAATTGTTCGTTAAGTTCTTCTAAATTGGCGTAGGCTTCTGCTTGAATTAAGGCAACTCCTACCTGGGCTGCAATGGCATCTACAAGGGTGAGTTCTTCTTCTTCCCAACTGCGGGGACAACCACCACAATGATGCAATTCAACAATGCCTACAAGTTTATTTTGATAAACCATTGGCACCATTAACCAAGTACCAATTTCTTGTTTTTGTAGGAGGCTTTGTAGGGGAGTGCCGGTGAATCTTTCATCGGTTGGGGCATATTCTACGAGCACTCTTTCCCGCTTTTCTTGTACTTCTTGAAATAGGGGATTTTCTTTTAAGGGCCATTTTTGCCCTACTAAGGATGTGACAGTAGTGCCAAGATATTCATGTTGGACAAGGGCAAATTCATCACTACTCTTGCATTTATAAATTAAACACCGGCACGCATCGACTGCCTGACCAAGTTCACGGGCTGCTACTTGAAATATTTCTGCTGGGTTTAAAGATTGACGAATAGCGGCTGTGATCAGGTTGACCATCCGTTCTTTGCGTTCTTGGTTGGCGAGGGAGGCGTAGGTTTTGAGAAGTTTGTGTTGACCGGCCTGCAAGTATGTTACTAAACGTTGGGCAAAGGGCCCCGGATCGATGTTGGGAAAGGGTGGCCGGCCTTCTGAATTGAGGAGTTCTCTTGCTTGGTTAACTTTGTCTAAAAGTTCAGGCCGGTAGTGGAGGATGCGGCTAAAAATTAATTCAGCGGCGGTACAAGTTACATTACGATCAAAAGTCCAAATTCCCTCAAAGCGGCGCGATTGATCCATTGGGGGAGGCTGTTGGCCAGAAAATCCGCTAATTGGGTGATTTTTTTCTTGACAAATTAGACAACTTGTGTACTTATCAGAAATTACGACAAGATGCCATTCTTCGCTGAGGCGATCTGAGGGGTCAAAGGCTATGGTTTCGTAAACTTCGGAGGCGTTGGCAAAATCGGTTTCGGGTGCAGCGAGGATATAAACTTGATCTGTACGGTTGGAAATGCGGCGATAGCGGTGGGCTTCTTGCCGGTAAAAGCGTTCCCGCTGAAAGCTGGCGATGACGAGGGGTTTTTCTGAGCTAGCCAAAACTTGGTCTTCCATGGCGTGCGAAAGTGCAGTCAGGGAAGGCTTGAAATATATTTGTGATCGCAATTCAGGCATTGATTGCAGCAACTGTTCAAGCACAGAGGTTTTGTTGCTCATGCTTATGGGGGGGGATCGCGTCTAGTAGGTTGTTTTTGAGCCAGATACTATTCAAAACTATACAGGTTCCTGGGAGGGTTGTGACATCTTGATAGTGATTTTTAACCTGGATTTTGATGATGTCTGATGGTTTTTAGGCAGATATACTTAGAGTTTCTGGTTTTTTTGCTCTAGGAATCTGTTTGAGGTAACAAATTAATAAAAATTGAAGTAATTCAACTATCATTTTTGCCATAATTACGTTAATATGTCCTTTGTTTTGAGAGAAAATTTTATAATTTTTAAGTTAGTTTTTTTAGAAAAATTGTTATGGCTTAATTTAATTAAAAACTTTAAATTTTACTACTAACAATTTATTTGATTTCAACTTTTAATTTTAGGTTTTCTGTGGGTTATAAAATTGATTTTTCTTAAAATAAACATCTCTATTTTTTTGATGAGAAAAATTATACGGGAGTATTTAACAGTCTTTTTTAACTTCATCCCCCAGAGAGATATCAGCAGAGACATCGGCCCGCTATCTTAACTTCTACCCTCAACCTTAGCCCAAAAACCAATGGCTCGGCATCTGGGTATCCAAAAGGCTATACTAAAAGGTGGAAAACAGGCTAAAATAAACAAGTAAAAAAAAGCAACCAACTAAAAGCATCCCCTCGGTGGCAAAAAAACATGATGGTCGTCTTTGATGATTTTTGGAGCAATATCTCTCGTTATCCCCGTTACTTTGTGACAATTATTTTGGGGATATTCTTTTTCCTTTTCGATAGACTCAAACCTCTCCTAAAACGACCCGTCACCGCCATCGCTCTTGTGGGCCTAACTGTTTCGGCATTAGTTTTTGTCATTTTAACCCTTCGTGCCATGCTTGGTCTAACACCGGCGTGATAGAAAATCGGACGGCGTGTGGAGGGTAGTGACAAGTAACTTGGAAAAAATTAATGATTTCCAAAACCAATGACTCTTGACTTTTGACAAATTAAAATTATGGCTACAGATCGTAGAGTTTCTCGCGTTGCATCTCTTATTAAACGCGAAGTCAGTCTCATGTTACTTAGTGATATCAAAGATGACCGAGTGGGCACCGGTATGGTCAGTGTTACCGATGTAGACCTGTCCGGCGACCTCCAACACGCTAAAATCTTTGTATCAATTTATGGCTCGGAGGCTGCACGCGCCGAAACAATGGCCGGTCTTAAGGCAGTTACGGGTTTTGTTCGTAGTGAACTGGGCCAAAGAGTCCGCCTCCGTCGTACCCCCGAAGTTGTTTTTGTTGAAGACCGTTCTCTGGAACGCGGCGACCGAGTATTATCTTTAATTAACCAACTTAGTCACCCAAGTAACACCAACGCTGACGAAGTTGAAGATGATATTTCTGCCGAAGAGGATTGACAAAATTGGCGAATTGTGATATTGAGCAAAACATTCCTGACCTCGATAGCCTAAGCTTAGAGGAAAAAGTGGCCCAGATGTTTGTGATTAGAGCATCGGGATATTTATTTGATCATCAAATTCGCTTTCCCGACTGGGAACCTCAAAAAGCCACCCTCCAACACCTGATAGCGGATCTGGGTGTGGGGGGTGTCTTATTGCCGGTAGGAAATTCTGGGGATATGTTTTTGCGTTCGCAAGAAATACAATCTTGGGCAAAAATTCCTCTTTTAATTGCTTCAGATGTAGAAGAGGGAGTGGGGCAAAGATTCACAGGTGCCACCCATTTTCCCCCACCAATGGCTTTAAATGCAATCGCCGAAAAAGATATTAATTTAGCAGAAAAATACGCCGAAGAATTAGGAAGTTTTATTGCCCAAGAATCCCTTGCTTTAGGGATAAATTGGGTATTGGGGCCGGTGGTTGATGTTAATAATAACCCAGATAATCCAGTTATTAATGTTCGTTCGTTTGGAGAAACTCCCGAACTGGTTAGTAAACTGGCAACAGCTTTTATAAAAGGGGCTCATCAATGGCCGGTTTTAACTGTAGCCAAACATTTTCCCGGACATGGAGACACAGCAGTAGATTCGCATATAGACTTGCCGATTTTACCCCATACAAATGATCGACTAAATAATATTGAACTGCCACCTTTTGTTGCAGCCATCCAAGCCGGTGTGGATGCGGTAATGAGTGCCCACCTATTAATAAAATCTTGGGATGCTGAAAAACCGGCCACTCTCTCCTACAAAATCCTTACCGAAAAGCTGCGAAAAGAATTAAAATTTGAAGGTTTAATAGTGACCGATGCCCTAGTGATGGGGGCGATTGCTAAAAAATATGGGGCAAACGAAGCGCCAATTTTGGCCTTAGAAGCCGGTGCTGATATATTGTTAATGCCGGCCGATCCTGCTGGTGGTATTGCAGCCATTTGCGAAGCAGTCCGGGCCGGTCGGGTTACAGAATCACGAATTACTGAATCTGTCAAGAGAATTTGGACGGCAAAGCAAAAAATCTTTTCTTCATCTTCGATCAACAGTTCTAAACCTGCGTTACCAAAAGTTGCTACACCGGCAGCCATTTCCAGCGCCACAAATATTTTAAAACACTCAATGAAAGCCGGTGGGACTCTACCACTAAAATTGCAGCCTGGGAGTCGAAACTTAATCTTGCTGGATGATATTTTTTTATCGGAAGTCTTAGGACATCATACACCGGCCATTGCTTTTCCCCGACAACTCGGTTATCAATTACAACTGGTAGACCGCAACACCCACCTCACCCCAGACTTAGACCCAAATACAAACACTCCCACCCTATTACAAATTTTTATTCGCGGCAATCCATTTCGGGGAAGTAACGAAGTTATTGAGTCAGCACTCAGTTGGTATAAAAAGTTATTACAAACCCAACAATTACGGGCCATAGTGATCTACGGTAGTCCATATACCTTAGAACAGTTTTTACCAACTCTACCCCCAGAAATACCTTTTGTATTTTCCTACGGTCAGCAAATAAGCGCTCAAACTCTAGCCTTAGAAACCTTATTTGGTTCTTCTTTCTGCCTAGCTAACTTCGTTTAAATTTCAAAGTTGTGTTGGTTACGCGGCCATCGAGAAATTTTAAACGAATATTCAGAGATTTTTAAGAATCAACTGGAACCAGCTAATCAGAAAATTAGGGATAAATTTACCTTTTTAAAATAGAGAGACTAAAAGGTTTCATCTACCCAAAGGCAGATTTATTTCTTTTTCGGGAAGATAAATCTTATTTTTGACGACACCAAAAGATGATGATTTCCTGACTTTTGACTCCTTGTTTAGCAACCAACATCGTGCTGAAAGGTAGTTTGACAGTTTTTCTTAAAAATTCTTAACCTCTTCTTAATCCCATCTTGAGGTTGAAAGCGTCAGAATAGATATTATTCCGTATAGACAGATACAAATTCTTTAGTATCTGTAAAAACCTAACAAAACTTTACGTCTGCTTAAAGGCGTTTAGGCTTTAGCCAATTGTTACTTTAGTAAATCAAGCAAAAAAGGGTAATTATGTCTTTGTCTACCATTCAGTATTCTATCGACCTGATCAAAACAGAAGCGAGAGAACTCGTGCATAAAGGAGTTGTTAGCCGACAACAACCCATTTATAGCCTTTGCCAATTTATACCAGCGCGGGAATGGACTTATGTAGAACAAGAACTGGAAAGATGCAACTTTTTACTACGAGATCGGATTGCGGATTTAATGGGAAGAGAAGAATGGGATAATGACTAAAAATGAAATACTTAGCAGGGGGTCTTGTTTATTGTTGGTAGCAACAGAAAACAAGGCCCTTACTAAGTTAAAAAGGTCTATTACTCAATAATTTGATCGCTATTGTAGTTTTTCTAATTCGGCGCGTAAGGCAGCAAGCTGAGCAGTGAGTTCTTGGACTTGCGCGTTAATATCTTGCTGGCTTTCTGTTGGTGGTGTAGTTGGGGGAGTGTCGGGAGAGGCATTTTTTTGGGAAAAAATACCATCTACATAATGTCTGGCTTCTTGTTCTGTGAGTGACCCTTTAGCAGCCCATTCTTCTGTCAGCAAGCCTATATCTGATTGTATTTTTGTGAGATTTTCTTGTCTTTTTTCTGGGTCTTGAAAGCTTTCTACCAAAGCAGCGGTGGCACCCAAAGTAATGTGAAAACCTTTTTGTATGGTTTCAGTCAAGTTTTGGCTGTTCATAATGTAAAACAATCCAGTTTTTTTAGGTATCTGCAAAACAGTTTGAAATTTTTGCAAAAGTTGCGGTTTTTTTAAGGAACCGCAGATGCTTAGATAACTTTTACAATTTTGTCATTGCAAAGATGTAAGGTGCTACCCCTTGGAGAACTCTGACCGATAAAATTTGATACATTTAACCTACTCTGTCGAGATATTGGTTAATGTCCTCTATTATGCGGGTGAGTTCTGCTTCGGTGGTGAGGCGAATGCGGTCATCTCGAAGAGAGATTAGCACTTTTGCTGCAAAAGGAGTGGCCCAGATGTTGGGGTTGCAGAAAATTTCCAGAAATACGTCACCGGTGTATTGATATTCGATGGGTTTTTGGGGGGTAGGTTTGGTTCCTCCACCGGCTTTTGTGGCGCTTACGGTTTTCAGTTTTTGCATGAGTTCGGCAAGTGTAGCTTGCAACTCTCGCGCTGCTTGGGGTGTAAAGCTAAAGGAGACAGAACCTTCTCCTATGTTAAGGGTGAGTTGAGTTAGAGACATGAGGAATTAATCTTGATATCGTATTTTCAATGCTAAAAGATGCGGTGTCTCTTAGGAAGGATATGGAGAAATTCTTAACAGGTTTAGGTGTTTTGAGGTTTTTTGCTTAAAAAGACCAAATTGTATTTAGAAGATGGCTGGTTAATTTTAAAACGTATAACAACTATAAAGTGACTAAATTGTAAGGGAAATAATAAAGTGGCAAAGGCACAACCGGCCAAAAAATACTAAAAATAGAACAAAAATTAACCGATTTTTCCAACGATCCTAGGAAGTTATAAAAAAAAATTTTCTCAGGATACCCAAGCCTACTATCGTTCCGCAGCGCTGGGAGCACTGAGTAGCGATATCGAGTCGTCTGTGACCAATTAAAATTTTGTGTGCACGAACGGCCAGAGTTTTGTTAAGGTTAAATTTGTCGAGCAACCAAGAATATGACTGCAACTCAAGTTCAAGTAAAGTACGAAGTCAAAGACCTATCCCTTGCGCCTTTAGGACGTCAGCGCATTGAATGGGCATCACGGGAAATGCCGGTGCTGCGGCAGATCCGCGATCAATTCGCCAAAGATAAACCTTTTGCCGGCATTCGCCTAGTCGCCTGTTGTCACGTCACCACCGAAACCGCAAACCTTGCTATCGCCCTCAAAGCCGGTGGTGCCGATGCCCTTCTCATCGCCAGCAACCCCCTCAGCACCCAAGATGACGTTGCTGCTTGCTTGGTTGCAGACTATGGCATTCCCGTATTTGCTATCAAAGGCGAAGACAACGCCACCTACCACCGGCACGTTCAAATTGCCCTTGATCATAAACCGAATATTATCATCGATGATGGTAGTGATGTTGTGGCAACTTTACTACAAGAACGCCCCCATCAAATCGCTGATTTAATTGGTACTACTGAAGAAACTACCACCGGCATTGTGCGGCTGCGCGCTATGTTTAAAGATGGTGTTTTAACATTCCCGGCTGTGAATGTTAATGATGCTGAAACTAAACATTTCTTTGACAACCGCTATGGTACTGGTCAGTCAACTCTTGATGGCATAATCCGTGCTACTAATATTTTGTTGGCGGGTAAAACTATCGTTGTTGCCGGTTATGGTTGGTGTGGTAAGGGTACCGCCTCTCGTGCAAGTGGTATGGGTGCAAACGTTATCGTCACTGAAATTAACCCCGTCGCTGCTATTGAAGCTGCTATGGATGGTTTCCGGGTGATGCCGATGGATGAAGCTGCTGCGATTGGTGATATTTTTATTACTGTTACTGGCAATAAACACGTCATTCGTGGCGAACATTTTGCCTTGATGAAAGACGGTGCTATTGTTTGTAATTCTGGTCACTTTGACATTGAAATTGACCTTAAAGCATTGGAAGCACAAGCAGATAATGTTTCAACGGTTCGTCCTTTTACTCAAGAGTATAAACTCAAATCTGGTAAATCTGTAGTTGTGTTGGGAGAAGGCCGGTTAATTAATTTGGCCGCTGCTGAAGGACACCCCAGCGCAGTGATGGATATGAGTTTTGCTAACCAAGCAAAAGCCTGTGAATATTTGGTGAAAAATCAAGGAAAACTTGAAGCGGGTATTCATTCTATACCTGTGGAAGTTGACCAAGAAATTGCTCGTTTGAAACTGCAAGCAATGGGTATTTCAATTGATAGCTTAACTGCTGATCAAATTGAGTATATCAACTCTTGGACTTCTGGAACTTAATTTAGATTTTTAAAACCCGGTTTTGTGAAAAAAACCGGGTTTATTTTGTGAATTTTTTTAAGAAAAGGAATTTTAAAAAGTATGGAACAGTGGATTACAGAAACGATGAAAACCCTAGGGTATTTTGGTATTGGGTTATTAATGTTTTTAGAAAATTTATTTCCGCCAATTCCTTCTGAGTTAATTATGCCTTTGGCCGGTTTTACGATATTCCAAAAACAAATGGAATTTTTTCCGGCTATATTGGCGGGGGTTGTGGGTACTGTTCTGGGTGCATTTCCTTGGTATTATGCCGGTAAGTTGTTAGGAGAAGAACGTTTAGAACAATTAGCAGATAAGTATGGAAAATGGATTTCTGTTTCAGCAAAAGATATTAAAAAAGCAAATAATTGGTTTAACCGGCATGGTACAAAAGCTGTCTTTTTTGGCCGGTTAGTTCCTGGAGTAAGAACTTTAATTTCCATCCCTGCGGGCATTAATGGCATGGCTGTTATTCCTTTTTTGTTATACTCTACTATTGGCACAATAATTTGGGTAAGTTTCTTAACGGTAGCGGGCTATTATTTGGCAAGTTTAAATAAGGATTATCATCTTGTGGATGAATATTTAGGGCCGGTTTCTAAAATTGTTTTAGCAATTTTAGTGATTGGATTTATTTTGTGGGTTGTAAGAAAAAAAATACGAGAGGAATAATTTTAAAAATCTTAGAAAATGTTACCAACTTTTGCTTTATCCAAAGATTATGGAAACTGAAAATTTTATTACTTTTAACAATCAACCAATCAGCCTCCGTCAAGCCCTTAATTACTTACAAAACACTGGGGAATTACCACGTTTTATTCAATCAATTCTCCGTCAACATATCATTGAACAGCAGCTTGCGTTACGTCCTAACCTAGAAGTTGACCCACTACAACTCGAACAAAAAATTATCAATTTTAGACTGCAAAATCAGCTGGCTTTTCCCGAAGTTTTTGAACAATGGCTGCATAATCAAAATTTGAGTTACAGCCAATTTCGTCAACAATTTATCAATACTATTAAACTTAGCCAATTTAAAGCTGAACTCACTAATAGTCAAATTGAAAAGTATTTTACTGAAAACCAATTTTTACTAAATCAAGTTGTTTTATCTCGTATTGTTGTTACAGATATAAATCTTGCTGAAGAATTAATGCGTCAATTGCTTGATGATCGCCGTCCTTTTGAAGAACTTGCTAAACAACATTCTATAACTGCGGATGGGATTTTAAATGGTATGATGGGGTTGGTTAAAGTTAGTCAACTTCCTGATGCGATTCAAGAACTATTAATTGATGCACAACCAGGGCATATTTTAGGGCCGGTGGAAGTGGATAATAGGCATACTATTCTTCGTGTTGAACAATGGCAATTGGCTACTTTTGAAGGGAAGTTAAAGCAAGAAATTCAAGACCAACTTTTTGAAGAATGGGTGCAAAAACAGCTTAAAAATAAAGAAGTTAAATTACAGGTTAATTAATTTCGTTTTTTCCAAACGACGGGTTAATGCGACGGGTTAAAACCCGTCTCTACAAGAATAAAACCCCTACGGGGTTGGTTTTTTGTGGGGGTTAAAAAACTTAACCCCGGAGGGGTTTTCTTAATCGTGTAGACGCCGGTTTTAACCGATGACTTCCAACCGATGCAGGCGAACTAATCAAAAATCAAACACCATTTAATACCAATTTCCATAATTATTACTACAGTTCAACGAAGCCACACCCTCAAAAAGTCCCCCAAGAAGCGGGGGATTTAGGGGGTAGGTGTAGCAGTATTTTATAGAGTTGGTATAACCAACTATAGGAACCACCACACAAAGCATAAACTGCACGCAACCAAAAATTAAATCCTTGATTATAAGCATAAAAAAACGAATTAAAGCATCTTTTTTTGCCTAGCTTTGTGAAATCATATCCGAGACATCTGTTAACGCAGTATCCCAAACAATTAACTCCCAGTTTTGATAAATTTGAGTAACCACTGAAGCGATAAATTTATCATGTACTGCATAATTATAAACAGCCACTACTAAAAAAACATTCATTTTGTCTCCAGAGTTCGCTTTCATTTCATCTCATTTTTAAAGTAGTGCACGTTAGGCTTTTTATAAATATCAATAAAATTAGGATTTCAGCGTTTAAAAAAGCCTACCGATTGATTTATTAATTACAATATGTTAACCTTAAATTATATTAATAATTAACTTTAATAAATTTCCCTATCCTACATAAAACGATGATCCCTATGGCCACCACAGCCTCCTCAAACTTCCCTAATATTCCTGGCTACACAATCTTAGAGCAATTGTATGCCGGTTCAAGAACAATTGTTTATAGAGGAAGGCAAGAAGCTCAACAGTTATCCGTAGTAATTAAAATATTGCGCCAAGCATACCCAAGCTTTAATGAATTAGTACAATTTCGTAATCAATATACCATTACCAAAAACTTAAATATTCCTGGGATTGTTCCCCCTTTAAATTTAGAAAATTATCAAAATGGTTATGCCCTAGTCATGGAAGATGGGGGCAGCGTTTCCATAGAACAATATGTACAACATAAGTCATTAACATTAATAAATATACTAGAAATTGGCCTACAGATGGCAGAAATTCTGCACCATCTCCACGCCCGCCGAGTCATCCATAAAGATATTAAACCGGCTAACATTTTAATTCATCCAGAAACTCAAGAAATAAAATTAATTGACTTCAGTATTGCTTCATTATTACCTAAAGAAACCCAAGAAATTCAAAATCCTAACGTCCTTGAAGGAACTTTAGCTTATTTAGCACCAGAACAAACAGGAAGAATGAATCGTGCAATTGATTATCGCGCCGATTTTTATAGTTTAGGAGTAACGCTATATCAACTTTTAACCGGAGAGTTACCATTTTCATCTAATGAACCCTTAGAAGTCATACATGGACATATTGCCAAGCTTCCAATACCACCCCATCAGCTTAAAGAAACAATTCCTTGTGTAGTATCATCAATTGTTCTCAAATTGATGGAAAAAAATGCTGAAGACCGCTATCAAAGTGCATTGGGACTCAAGTATGACTTACAAAAATGTTTGAAACAATGGCAAGAAACAGCTACAATTACAGAATTTAAATTAGGCCAAAAAGATAAAACTGATCGCTTTTTAATTCCCGAAAAACTCTACGGACGAGAAAAAGAAGTTCAAACTTTATTAGATGCTTTTGATCGCTTAGTGTCTCTGAAGGATAATTTTGTCGCTAACTCCCCAGAAACTTCCCTAAACCACGAAAGAAATAAAGGGGTTGAACTAATGTTAGTTGCAGGATTTTCTGGCATCGGAAAAACTGCCGTTGTTAATGAAATTCATAAACCTATTGTTGAGAAACGTGGTTATTTTATCAAAGGCAAATTTGACCAATTTAACCGCAATATTCCCTTGTCTGGTTTTGTTCAATCTCTGCGGGATTTAATTAGTCAATTGTTCTCTGAATCTGACCTACAACTAGCCTTGTGGCGGGAAAATATTTTAGCCGCTGTGGGAGAAAACGGACAAGTTTTGATAGATGTAATCCCAGAATTAGAGCTAATAATTGGCAAACAACCACCGGCAACAGAACTATCAGGAACAGCAGCACAGAATCGGTTTAATTTACTATTTCAAAAATTCATTGAAGTTTTTACAACTCCAGAACATCCGCTAGTTCTGTTTTTAGATGATTTACAGTGGGCAGATTCAGCTTCGCTTCAATTAATTAAACTGTTAATGGAAGACAAGAAACATTTACTATTATTAGGGGCTTATCGCGACAATGAAGTACACGCTGCTCACCCGTTTATTTTGACAGTAGAAGAACTTAAAAAAGCTGGAAAGACAATCAATAAAACTACCCTCGCCCCTCTCACTTTCCGTAATACGAATCAATTATTAGCTGATACATTGCATTGTTCAACTGAACGCGCCCTTCCTCTCACCGAATTAATCAACCGTAAAACCCAAGGAAATCCTTTTTTCATCACGCAATTTTTGAAAGCATTGCATGGAGAAGGATATATTAAATTTGATCGAAATAAAGGCTATTGGGAATGTGATATTTCTCAAATTAATAGCCTATCTTTAACCGATGATATAGTAGAATTTATGGCGCAACAGTTGCAGAAATGTAACCGTAAAACGCAACGGGTATTACAGTTAGCGGCTTGTATCGGCAACCAATTTAATTTAGCAACCTTAGCGATTGTTTCGGAACAATCAGAAATATCGGCTGCATCGGCTTTGTGGCAAGCATTACAAGAAGGATTAATTTTACCGCAAAGTGAAGTGTATAAGTTTTATCTTAACGCTGATGAAGAAGATAAAAACCCTGACAAAATTAAAAATGTACAATATCGTTTTTTACACGACCGTGTTCAGCAAGCTGCTTATTCTTTAATTCCTGACAATGAGAAACAAGCTACCCATTATAAAATCGGTAAATTATTACTCGATAATTCCTCAAACTCTGAACGGGAAGAACGTTTATTTGAAATAACTACTCACCTTAATGCCGGTAGGAATTTAATCAATCAAGATAGCGAAAAAGAACAATTAGCTGAACTAAATTTGAAGGCCGGTTGTAAAGCTTTAGCTTCTACCGCCTATGCTGCTGCTGTACAGTATTTAAAAACAGGCATAGATTTTTTAAGTACAATAAGTACAAATAGTTGGCAGGATCAATATGAATTAACTCTGGCATTGTATAGTGCTGCCGCAGAAGCAGAGTATTTAAACATTAATTTTAGCAGTGCTACCGCCTTAGCTGAAATAGCACTTCAACATACCAAAACACTGCTAGATAGAGTCAAAGTTTATGAGTTACAAATGCAAATTTGTATTGCTCAATTAGAAATGGTAAAAGCTGTCGAAATAGGTTTAAATGTTTTAGAACAATTAGGAGTTCACTTATTAATTTTAGAACAAGAAAATAGCCTACTTATTCCTTTACCGGCCTTGGATGAACTGGATAATTTACCAAGCATGAAAAATGCAAATATGTTAGCAGCAATGCAAATTATGAAAATGCTTGGTGCTCCTGTATTTATGGCAAAACCAGAAATTTTCCCTCAGTTAATAATAACAATGGTTAGCCTATGTTTGGAGCATGGAAACTCTGGTTTATCAGCCTTCGCCTACGGTTTTTATGGGTTGTTACTTTCTGGTATGGGCAACCTAGATGAAGGCTACCACGCCGGAAAAATCGCCTTAAAGTTGTTAGAAAAATTTGAGGCAAAAGATTTAAAAGCAAAAGTTTATAATCTATTTAATTCTAATATTCGGACTTGGAAAGAACATAGCATAAACAGTGTTATTCCCTTGCAGGAAGCAGTCCAAAGTGGTTTAGAAACAGGAGATATTGAATGGGGAGGTTACTCGGCAGCAAATTTGTGTAGTTATCTGTTTTTTACTGAAGATAATTTAGAGACAGCAGTTGAAAAACAATCTGATTATGTAGACCTCTCTATTAAAATTAAACAAGAAATTCCGATTCACTTTTCACAAGTGTGGCGACAATTAGGATTAAACTTTCAAGGAAGAGTAGTTTACCCAGAAAAATTAGTAGGTGAAAGCTTTAATGAATTGGAATTATTACCTCGTTTAATTTCAGCAAAAAGTGGCACAGTTTTGTATATTTTCTATGTTGCTAAGACTATTTTGCTTTATCATTTAGGCAAATATAGTGAAGCTTCACAGCAAGTATTGTTAGCTAAGGAATGGGCCGGTGCTGCCTTTGGTTTTATGCAGGTTGCTATTCTCAACTTCTACCACTCCTTAGCACTCTTAGCTCAACTAGATAATCCTAATGATGACGCATTCAAAGAAATTTGGCCGCAGATAGAAGACAATCAAAAAATGTTAGAGTTTTGGGCTAAATACGCGCCCATGAATCATCAACATAAAGTAGCTTTAATAGAAGCAGAAAAATGTAGAATTTTCGGACACAAAACCAAAGCTATTGAGCTATACGAACAGGCAATTTTGGGAGCAAAAGATAATGGCTATATCCGAGAAGAAGCCTTAGCTAATGAATTGGCAGCTAAATTCTACTTAGCTTGGGGTAAAAATAAAATATCTGCTGGCTATATGCAGGAAGCCTACTATTGCTATGCGCGCTGGGGTGCGGGAACAAAAACCAAAGATTTAGAACATTCCTATCCTGATTTATTAAACCCTATTCTCCAGGAATCAGCAGCAACTTTTAATCCCTTCACAACTTTAGCTTCCCTAGGGGCTCCTCTTTCGATTCATAGTTCTACTTCTACTAATTGCTCTTCTAGTTCTAGCATTAATTTTGCCCTAGATTTTGGAGCTATTCTTAAAGCTTCCCAAGCTATTTCTGGTACTATTCAACTAGATGAACTTTTGCAAAAACTAACTCAGATTATTCTGCAAAATTCTGGGGGTGATCGTTGCGCTTTAATTCTTCCAAATTATCCTCAAGGATGGCAAATTGTAGCAATTGCTACTACCGAAACCATAAAACTTACTTCTGAGCCTATGGAAGGCAGTATTAATGTGCCCGTGAAACTTATTCAGTATATTAAAAATACCAATCAGGTTGTATCTGTTGAGGATTTAAAGACAGATTTATTAATTATTGATGAATATCTCAACAAATACCAACCTAAAAGTATTCTTGGTTTACCTATTCTCAATCAAGGGAATTTGCTAGGGATTTTGTATTTAGAAAATCAATCAACTACGGGTGTCTTTACGAACGAACGTATTCTTGTTCTCAATTTTCTATGTACTCAGGCTGCTATTTCTTTAGAAAATGCTCGTTTATATCAACAAGCGCAACATTATTCCCAACAACTAGAACAGTCACAGTTAAAATTAATTCATAGTGAAAAAATGTCTGCTCTTGGTAATCTTGTTGCTGGTGTTGCTCACGAAATAAACAACCCCATTGGCTTTATTTATGGCAATATTAACCAAGCTATTAGCTCAGTACAAGATATTACAAAACATCTCAAACTTTATCAAGAAAAATTTCCTAATCCGGGCAGCGAAATTGATGATCATGCAGAAGAAATAGAGATTGATTATCAGTTAGAAGATTTACCTAAAATGCTAACTTCGATGCAAGTAGGCTGTGATCGAATTAAAGGAATTAGCACAAGTTTAAGGAGTTTTTCCAGAGCAGATAAAGACTATAAAGTTCCTTTTAATATTCACGAAGGTATTGATAGCACTCTTTTAATTCTTAAACATCGTCTGAAGGCTCAAGATCATCGTCCTGCTATTGAAGTGGTTAAAAACTATGGAGAATTTTCTAATATTGAATGTTTTCCTGGTCAACTTAACCAAGTATTTATGAATATATTGGCAAATGCAATTGATGTATTTGATGAAGAAGTACAGCAATCATCAAAACGTGATTTCAAAACTAATCCACAAAAAATAACGATTAAAACTGCCTTTTTGCCCCAAGAAAATTCTGTAGAAATTATCATTCAGGATAATGGAAAAGGAATGTCTGAAGAGGTAAAAACAAAAATATTTGAATATTTATTTACAACAAAAGGAGTCGGAAAAGGTACAGGTTTAGGATTAGCTATTGCTCGTCAAATTATTGTAGAAAAGCATGGCGGAAGTTTGGAAGTAGAATCTAAGCTTGGTGAAGAAACTACATTTTTATTAAGACTTCCTGCACTCTAAAAATAGGGTTTTAAAAAATAAAATGCCGATAGTTCCTAGCTTCCCTGTCCCATTCTCAGCATTCTGTAAACTTTTTTGATTTGTGATTTATATCACTGACAAAAAATAAGACTTTAAACTGCCAAACTATTGAGCATTTAAACTAATTTTCATCAAAACAATCAGAAAGAAAGCGTAAAATCGAAAGAGTTGGGCAATAGCCCCACCAAAGTGAGGAGCGCCCCTGATGAAACTAGCCGAAAAAATCGCCCAAGACTGGAAAGAGCAACTTGTAACCGACTACCCCAATCTTCCAGAAAACACCCGCCAAAGTATCATTAATTGGCTCATTGGCGAAAACCCTGAGCGTTTTGAGAGCCTTGATACCACCGGCCTCAACATCGCTAAAAGTGCTATGAATTTTCGCTATCAAATTTTGCGCCAACGTTATCTCAGTATCTCGTCCGAACGCGCCTACCGCAATCTAATACAGCGTTTAGGCAGTTTAGTGATGCTACGCCAAAAAATCCGCACCTGGGTTGCACTTAGCAGAGACCGGCAACGCACTGTGGTAGATGTTTTACAAGAAGTCATCCAAGAAATGCTCCAAGCTGATCGCTATCTTCAACAACAGATGGCATGGATCGCCAGTAGTACATCGGATACTCGCCTACGCAATGCTTTACTACTCGCTACCACCGAAGAATACTGTTTAAGACCCATTCGCAATCAACCGTTATTAGTTTATCGGTTTGTTAACTATTTGCGGCGAACTCAACGCGGCGGTTTAACACAAGTACCGGCACAAGAACTAATTCGTTTAATTTCTGAAGAAGTTACTCCATCCGATACAGACGCACCCCTCAGCCTCCTCGACACCAGAGTTCTCAGCGACTATCAAGATAATCAAGCAACCGAAGAACGGCAAATTTTGCGAGAAGCAGTCTGCAAAGAATTTGAAGTTTACTTAGCAGAAAATATTGGTCAGGAGGCTGTTGAATGGTTGCGGCTTTATTTGAAAGGCTGTTCTCAAGAAGTGATGGCGCAAAAATTGAATTTGCCTGTTAAACAACTTTACCGCTTGCGAGAAAAAGTTAGCTATCATGCCATTCGAGTATTTGCTCTTAAAATTCAACCCGAATTAGTTGGTACTTGGTTAGAAATTTCTCTATCTCAACATAGTCTTGGTTTGACACCTACTCAATGGAAACAATACTGCGAGCAGCTAACACCAATACAGCATCAATTAATTGAATTACTTAAAGCATCTCAGCCCATAGAATCTATTTGTCAAATACTAAATTTGAAAAAAAATCAAGTTATTAGTGAATGGACTAAGCTTTATCTTCTTGCTCAAAACTTACGAAATTCTTCTATGGCTAGTTAATCTGTTTTTTACAATTAGACTGTCGCCAAGGGTATAACTTTTTGGTTTTCTCCGTAAAGAATGCTCAAAAAACAGGACTTAGGTAAAAAAATCGGCTTTCAACCCCATTTGCTTAAGTCCTGATGAAATAGGTTTTCGACTTTTTCTCAGAATTTATGAATTTATTAAACAAACAAACTCTTCTATTTAAAGTATTTTTTTCATCCAGCCTAAAGTGCTACCAACTACAACTTTAAAAACCACCTTCTTTACTTGGGCTTGTATCTACGGTTACAAACTAAACGGTTCAACGAAAAATCCAGAAGAATCCCAAAAATAACCAAATAAATATAATTAGCTTTAATAGCTAGGTTTTTATACTCTACAAATAAGATTTTATATTTTTACTAAAATATTTTTGTTAGAGAACGAAAAATTTAGGCAAATGGCCCGCCGTCAACAACCATACAGGGAAAAATTCAACCAAATCTCTCAAAATTAAGTGATGTGTAAATCCAAAAGGGGTGGTTATGATAAGAAAATAAAAGCAATCTTTGTTCTTGTTTGCTCCAACTTCTCCGTTAGCACTTACTACAGGTATGCCAACATGGATACAAATCAAATATTTAAACTTATTGACACTGTTTTGCCCTTTGAGGTTTGCTTATATCATCAAATGTTGCCTTTAGCTCGCCAAGATAAAATTTTCCATCTTGGAATGGTTAATCCTGATGATACGGTAGCGTTGGACTATATCCGAAAGTTACTAAGTTCCTTGAAGTGTTCTTTGATGCCGCACACTATTTCTGCTAGTCAGCATAAGTCTGTGCTCTCAACTTATTTGAGTTATAAAGATAAAAATCAACTACAAACTGAGTCTGAGAAAAAAGTTGCTCCTGTGTCTGGGATGAGTCCAAAATCTCAACCACCAATGGCTCCTAAATTTATAGGTAAACTCAACTCTTCTATACCACCATCAACTGTTGAGAAAAATGGGCATCCCGGTGATGGGCGTGTACCCCCTCCTCCTACACAAATGCAAGGTCAAACTCGCCTCCAACCGGCAGAACGCTCTCAAACACCTCCTCCTGCATCTCCAGCCAATTCTGTGCCGGTTTTAAAACTTCAGGCTACTTATATTTCTCGACCTCTTTCAGGGCTTCTCACTTTGCCGCCGCCACAATTATTACAGGAATTGTTGTCGCGGGTTTTGCTTTCTGGGATAGGTCGATTATTTATGGAACATCAACGGGATAAGGGACGAATTTTATGGACTCAAGAAGGCGTTTTACAATCGGTTTTAGATGATTTACCGCTGCCTTTGTTTAATGCTTTAGTTCAAGAATTAAAGCATTTTTTTAGTTTGCCTTTTGTGCCGGTGGAACGTCCTAAACAAATAGAAATGGAACGATTGTATAATAAAAATCACATTTTGTTGTTGTTACAAGTTAATCCTGGAGAAAATGGTGAAGAAGCAACTCTTCAAGTTTTGCGAGGAGAAGCCTTAAATTTTTATCGCCAGCAAAAATTGGCAGATTTAAGTCAAGATGCTTTAACTTTAGCAATGCAATTACAACGCAAATTAAATGAAATTGGAGATCGATTTGACCCCCATTTAGATCCTGAATCTCTTTACACTTTACCGGCCATTGACCAGCTTATTAAATCTATGAATCAACAACTCCAAGCCTTAGAAACTCTCCAGCGTTCTAACGGAGTTTCAAAAGAGTAACTTTTTACTCTAATAATTTCTTAAGACTTAGGTCAGTTTTTGTGGCGCCTAGAAATTGATACTTTTGATTAAATTTTTCCTAAAGCTAACCCCCTTCATTTCTAACAAAGGGGGTTGGCATAAGCATTCTTTTTAGGGTGGCCGGTTTGCGCTGACCGGCTTTTTATTACACTTCAACTTTCACGCTTTCAACTGAGCGTAGGCTTCAAGAGAAATTAAAATTTAATCACACAATTTCTCTGTTGCACTGAGTCCCTGAATCAACATCTATATTCAGGTTTCAGAGTCTTTTTTACCTGCCGTACGCCAAGCCGCCGTGAGGCGCTCCAAATTGATTGTAAACTCTTTCCAACCTAAAACGCTACCGGGTATTTCTTCATCCCAAGATGCCGAAATAACCCCGTAACTTAGTCCCAAAACACCTAACCCAAAAAAGGCCATACTAACTAACACAACCGCTGCATTCGGCAATTCTAACCAGTGGTTGGTAATCACAAAATAGCTGGCAACAAAAGTAGAAATTCCTAAAAAAGTTGGAACTCCACTTAATATTGCCATTCGGCTAATCATACGCCGGCTAACTGCTTCTGGCACTGCCCTTTGGGAAGGAGTGTTTGAGCGCTTGCTGGGGCTGTTGGTTTTGCTTTTTTCTGCTTTTTTGGTTGCTGGCGGATTTTTAGCTTCTTTGCCTTCCGGTTGAGAAGCCTCTATGGGTTTTTTTCCTTGCTTTTTGCGGCTTTGATGCGGCTCAAAGGGTAAACGTTGGCGTTCTGGTTCTGAGGACATAAGTTTTTTAACCGCGAATGCCTAAGCGCTCAATAAGTTTGCGATAACGCTGTTGGTCTTGTTTGAGAATATAGGCCAGCAGACGCTTCCGCAGGCTAATCATTTTTAACAATCCCCGACGAGAGGAGTGGTCTTTGCTATTAGCTTTGAGGTGTTCGCTGAGCTTGTTGATGCGTTCTGTCAAAAGAGCGACTTGCACATCGGCGGATCCTGTATCGGTTTCGTGAACCTGATAGGACGTCATTACTTCTTGCTTGCGCTGTTGGTTCAGTGCCATGAGTTGGTGTTTTTAGTCTTTATAAAATCCAGCAATAGGCAATTTTATCACAGTTGTGCGGGTGATTGAGCATATAGGGAAATTTTTTGTAGTTTTTCTTGCTTTAAAAAAATCTGCTTTCTTTATCTAGCTTAGTTTTTACTGTATTCTTAACCTGTTTTTGCCAATTTGTGAGATAAAAACAACTTAAACAAGTTTAATAAATCCTAAAAATCTGATGTCAGGGCAGTGGTTGTTCCGGCTGTTAGGAGCGGCTTAACCAGGCTATCGCTCGTCGTATCCATTCTTCTACATCTGCTTGTTTTAAGTCGGGTTCTTGATGGAGGGCTTCCAGGACTCGTAATACTTCAGTGTTGGTGTATCCGAGGGCTAAAAGGGTCATTTCTAGGTCTTCTTGAAGGGTGTTGTCGAGGACGACGGGAAGGCTTAAACCGGCCCCTCTGCGGGATTCCCCAAGTTTGGTTTTCAGTTCCAGGCTTAGGCGTTCTGCGGTTTTGTTACCAACTCCTGGGGCTTTTGTAAGGGCTTTGATATTAGCCGTAACGATGGCTTGGACGAGGTTTTCTAGTCCTAGGGTGTCGAGGAGGCCAAGGGCTGATTGGGGCCCTATGCCGCTGACGCTGATCAATTGACGAAATAAATCTCTTTCGGCGACGCTGGCAAAACCATAAAGAATTTGTTGGTCTTCTCTGATTTGTTGGTGGGTAAAAATTTGTATTTCTTCTGTTTTGGTTCGTATTTGTTCTGCCATTTGGGGCGGAATTTGAATTTCGTAACCAATGTTATTAGTTTCTAGGATCAGGGTGATTCGGTTGCCGGTGATTTTTTGGATGCCGGCTATGGTTCCTTTTAGGTAGGCAATCATTTTTTTTGTTTTTTTAAGGGCAAATAAATAGAATAGGGATAATTTTAGGTAGATAGAAATTGAAAGTGTTTTAATCCTTCAAGGATGCCACCGGCACAGGTTGCTTTGGCGAGGTAGTGGTTCGGGGAGGGGTTGGTTTTGTGCCAGTTTAAAAGTTCCGGTTGGGCGTTTCCGACGATGATGCCTTTTTGGGTGCCGGTGTTGAACATGGCAATGTCGTTACCGGAGTCTCCACAAACGACGGTTTGAGAGGATGAAATTTGCCATTTTTTTCGTAAATATTGCATTGCTTGTCCTTTGTCGGCTTGTTCGGGGATGATGTCTAGGTCTTTGTTGCTGCTGTAAATGAGTTTAATTTTTAAGTTTTGTTTTTGGAGGTTTTTTTCTAATTTTGGTAAGATATTTTTTGCGTCTTTTGGTGTTAAAAAATAACTAATTTTGTAGGGTCTTTGTTCGGGTTCTGGTTGAGGGATAAGTTGGCTAAATTCGGCGGCGGTGGTAATGACGAGTTGCCGGTTCCATCCGGGGTTGAGGATTTCTGACCAGGCGGGGTCTGGGTTTTGGCTGTTTTGATGATAAATTTCACATCCAACCGATGTGATCAGGGCATCGGGGTTTAAAAGTTGTTGTTCTTGGCGAAGTTGTTGATAGCTGGTGAGGGATCTTCCGGTGGAATAGACTATTTTTGTGCCGTAGGTGGTGCGATGGTGTTGGAGGTGCCGGTTGAGGAGGGTAAGGGTTTGGTTATCTCCAACGAGGGTGTTATCTAAATCGGTAACAAATAGAAAGGGTAAAGAGGATGACATGATAAATCTGACTCAGAGAAGTCTGGGGGATTTTGTTTTGAAGATTTATTAAGGGAGGAATTGCAGTGTTTATTATGCTTGATTTTAAGATGGGTAGGATCAAGTTGGGAAATGGGAAAGTGGGGGAGTTGAAGTTTTGGGGTTAGAGTTCTAGTTGTTTCATGTCTTGGATAATTTTGCGATAGGCTGTCATGTGCCGGTGTTTTAAGAATAGTTCTGCTGCTTGTTGGAGGTCGGTGAGGGCTTTTTGTTTGGCTCCTAAATCTGAGTAGGTGAATCCTCGATTGTAGTAGGCTTTGGCGTAGTCTGGTTTGATGCGGATGGCGTGGTTGTAGTCTTCGATGGCGCCGAGGGAGTTGCCGAGGCATCGACGGGAGAGGGCTCGGTTGTAGTAGGCTTTTGAGTAGTTGGGGTTGAGGGTGACGGCTTTGTTGTAGTCTTGGATGGCGCCGGTGTGGTCTCCTATGTCGCGGCGTGCGTTTCCTCTGTTGTTGTAGGCTTCGGCAAAGGTGGGGTTGAGTCGGATGACTTCGTTGTAGTCTTCGATGGCGCTTTGATGATTTCCTATGTCTCGTTTGGTGTTTCCTCTTTTGAAGTAGGCGTCTGCACAGTCGGGACAAATTTCTATGACTTCTGTGTAGTCGTCAAGGGCACCGTATAAGTCTTTGAGTTTACGGCGAATGTTGGCTCGGTCGAAGTAAGCAGGAGCAAAGTCTGGGTGGCGGCGGATTTCTTGTGTCCATGTTTCTATGGCTCCGCTATAGTCGCCTTCTTGGGCTTTTTTGACTCCTCGGTAATAAAAAAAGTGGTTGTAAAATTCCTCAGCGTTCATCTGAGTGAGAAGGGTTGGTGCGGGTGGTTGGGGTTCTCCTCTCAATTCTATGGGAATGGGAGGGATGGAGGAGTGGGTGTTTTTGATGTTGTGATCGCTGGGGTTGACGATCCAATCGGAGTAGGATTTGTGTGCCAAGCTGTTTGCTCCCTGATGGATTGCTTGTACTTGAATCAATTTTAAGCAGTTGTTTGGGTAAGAATCTAAAAAATTGTGGTGGGCTGCATAAAATATTTGTCGTAGAATTGTTTTTTTATGTTGCCGGGGTTTGTTGTGGGACTGTCGGGCTGATCTTTTGGAATGGTTATGAATGTTGGTTTTGGGTATGGTGGGCGGGTCTAGGACGGGTTTGGAAAGGTTGACTATTCCCCCCAAGTTGGGTTAAAAAGAGGGCAAAATAATTAGGAAATTACCGTTTTTTAAGGAGGATTTAGGGGGATTGGGTAGCTGTTAAAAATTAGTTTTATGGTTGTTTTGTTATTGTTTATCGTTGCCGGTCTCGTTCTAAATCCCAGATGACTTTTTCGTAGTACCAATTTATTTGTTTATGGGGATTTCTGGATTGGGCTGATTCAATGAGGCGTAGGGCTGTGGGCCGGTCTCCATTTAAAAGAGTCAGTAGTTTTTTTTCGAGGTGAAGGCTGGGACTTTGTTTTTGATTTTGAAGTGGGCTAGGGAGGGGCTGGGATAATTTTTGTTATGTTTAGTTAGTCTAATCAAAAAGTTGGTGATTATTCGTTGCTTGGCTATGGATAGGGCGCTGATAAATTTGATTTTTGAAAAAATTATTATACAGTAATTAAGGATTTTATGCCAAAAAATAAGTTATTTTCATGGTTGCCAAATTTAAACCGGCAAGTGTGGATTTTAGGGGCGGGACGGTTACTTTCTGGTATTGGTAGTGGTTTTACTTTATTTTATGCACCGATCTTTTTTACAGAGGAGGTGGGGTTAACAAAAACTGCGGTGGGAATTGCGTTAGGAATGTCGTCTCTTTTTGGAGTTTTAGGCCGGGTTTTAAGCGGTTCTATGGCTGATTTACCAGCGTGGGGAAGGCGGCGGACTTTATTGCTTTCTGCTTTGGTTTGTGCGGTGGGTTGTTTTGTTTTATCTACTGCGAATAATTTAATTAGTTTATTAATAGGAAATTTACTTTTATGGTTTGGTGGTGGGTTATATTGGCCGGCTACTGAGGCATTAATTGCAGATTTAACAAGTCGTGAAAATCGTCAAGAAGCTTATGCTATAAATCGTTTGGCGGATAGTGTGGGGTTACAGTTGGGTGTGGTTTTGGGTGGTTTACTAATTTCTTTAACCCAAAATTATCGAGGTTTGTTTATTATTGATGGGGTTTCTTATGTGGTGTTTTTTGGTGTTATTTGGGTGTCAATTAGGGAAAGTTCTAGGAAAATTTTTGAGGAAGATAAAAAACCTTCAATTATGGAGGGTTGGCGGTTGGCGTTACGAGATCGGGGGTTACAAATTTTTGCTGTGGTAAATGTTTTGTTTACGATGTATATTTGCCAGATTCAAACTTCGATGCCGCTTTATTTTAAGGATTTTATAAATAGCGATAGGGGTTCTGGTTTTTCAACGGAAGTTATTACAGGTTTGTTTACTTGGTATCTTTTATTGACGATTTTATTTCAGTTGCCGGTGGCGCGGTTTTTGGGCCGGTTTAGTCATGCGAATGCTTTAATAGTTTCGGCGTTTTTGTGGGGTATTGGTTTTTTGTTGATTGGGTTAACAGGCTTGGGAACTAATTTACCTTTGCTGTGGGCTATTTTGGGTTTGATGGTGTTGGCAATTGCAACGGTTTCTTATACACCTTTTGCTTCTTCTTTGGTGGTAGATTTATCGCCTGAGTCTTTGCGAGGTGTTTATCTTTCGGTGAATTCTTTATGTTGGGCAATGGGGTATTTTATTGGGCCTCCTTTAGGGGGTTTTATGTTAGATTTACCACGTCCTTTGGCCGATGGGTTGTGGTTAGGTTTAGCTTTAAGTGTGGGGGTATCTATATTAATTTTAAAGGATTTAGATAGGTTTTTAAAAACTAAAAAATATGGGCTTTGAGGCTATAGCTGTGCCAGGGTTTTTAATATTAAATCTGGAATTTTTATGATTCTCCAATTAACGTAAATCCTGCCCAATCTCTAGGTTTAGGGTATTTTTTCTTGGTGGTTAACATGGCTTGTCTTAAAGCATCGGCTTTGTCGGGATTTTTTTGCAGGTTTTGATAGAATTCTTGCATTAAAAATGCTGTTGGTAAGTCGGGAACTTGCCACAAGGAAACAAGTACACTTGAACTACCGGCACTAATTAAAGAACGAGATAATCCTATCACACCGTCGCCAGTAATTTTGCCTCGGCCGGTGTCGCAAGCACTCAATACCACTAACTCTGTTTGTAATTTTAAATCAAGTATTTGTTCGGCGGTAAATAAGCCGTTATGGGTGGAAGTAGGGGTTAGGGCTATGGCGCTATCTAAGCCGCGTATATCGTCGAATAATCCATGAGTAGCAAAATGAATAATACGGGCTTTTTCCATGCGGGGAAGGAGGTTTTCTTTGGTGGCTGCATTACCAATAATTGCTTTAGTATTAAATAGTGTAGCGATAGTATTAGCTTCTATTTCTGCACCTGGTAAATTAGAAAGTTGATAAGGTGTTTCTCCGGGTTCGGAGGAAATATAAGGCATGGTGGGGTTTCCTATTATTAATACTTCTCCATCTTTTGTCTGGTTTTGGCTTTGTTGGTGGGTTAATTCTAAGGTTTGAATGGAGGGTGATGTCAAGATAGTAATTTTTTCAATTAAGTATTTTCCTTGTTTGTCTTGGAGGGCGGCAAAGGGTACTAAAAATAAGGCTTCGTGGGGAATAAATATAACTTTTTCTTGAGGGTTAGTAGGTAATAAATCGGCGATAGGTTCGATAAGAAGTTGATGCAATTCTTGTAAGGGTTGGTATATATCTTCTCTGCTATTTTCTACATAGTTTTCTCCGTTTTGGCCTCGAATTCCTATCGATTGACGGCCTTTAATAATAAAATCTTTTAATGTGGTTTTTAAGGTGTCTAATGGAACGGAACGAAAGGTTATTTCGCCGCTTGGTTTGATAACCCAGATATAAATAATTGGTTCTACTAAGGGTTTGCCTTCGCTAGTAATATCTATGATAGAATATTCAATGAGAGTGGCATTTTTTTGTTTGGCAATTTGTTTAATTTCTGGGATGTTTAAAGGTTTGATATTGGAGGTTTTATTTGAGGTTTCATTGAGTTTGCTGCCAAGAAGTTCTACAAATGCTCTTGCGCGGCTACGTTCGGCTATTTCTAAGGCTTTTTCTGGTTTATTTTGAGAAATTAAGGTTTTTTGTAATGCTAAATAATTAGCAATTTGAAGGTCAAATAGTGAGACTTTATCTTCATCTTTTAATCCGGGGCGGAGGGTGTCAAAAATTTCTATGGAGGCGAGGAGGTTTGTTTCTGCTTCTGGTAAGTTGCCGGTTTTTAGGTAATAGCTTCCTAGGTTGCTGAGAATTGTTGCTTCACCGGCTTTTTTTCCTACTTGTCTGATGATTTTTAGGGCTTGTTGATAGTATTCTATGGCTTGGGAATTTTGGCCGATGTTGCTGTAAACTTTGGCAATGTTTCCTAGGGTGGTTGCTTCGATTTGTTTGTTTCCTGTTTGTTGGTGGATGGCTAAGGCTTGTTGGTAATATTTTAAGGCTTTTTCTGGTTGATTTAGGTAGTCATAAATAGTGCCAATATTGTTTAAGGTTATTCCTTCTTCTGCTTTGCTTCCTATTGCTTGGTTTAGGGCTAAGGCTTGCTGATAATAATCTAGGGCTTGTTCATATTTGCGGATATTACTGTAAATATTACCAATATTATTTAGGCTAGTAGCTTCACCGGCTTTGTCTTTTATTTGTCTACGAATTGCTAAGGATTGTTCATAATAATTAACTGATTTTTGATATTGTCCGAGATTATTATAAATCAAACCGGCATTATTTAAGGTTCTTGCTTCTTCAATTTTATTTTGTAGTGGTTGGACAAGCTTAAGGGCTTTTTGGTTATATTCTAGGGCTAGAGAATATTGTCCAAGATTGTTATAAATCATGGCAATATTGTCTAGGGTAATGCTTGTACCGATATTGTCGTTTGTTTGTTTTGCTAGGTCTAATGATTGCTGATAATATTCTAAGGCTTGTTGATATTCTCCGAGTTGATCGTAAATACTTGCAATGTTATTTAGGCTACTTCCTTCTCCTATTTTGTCTCCTATTTTTTTTCTAATCACTAAACCTTTTTCGTAATATTCGAGGGCTAGAGAATATTGACTTTGTAAATGATAAACTCTGCCAATATTGTTAATAATAGAAGCTTCTCCGGCTTGTTCCCCAAGTTCTTTGGTAATAGGTAAAGCTTGCTGAAAATATTTGAGAGATTGGGGATAGTCGCCGAGGTTTTGATAGATGATTCCGAGTTTGTTATAAATGAGAGTTTCTCCATAACGTTCGTTGATTTCTTTTACTATGATTAGGGCTTTTTGAAAAGTCTCTAAGGCTTGTTGATATTGCCCTTGTTCATATTGTTTATTGGCTTCTTCGTAGAGGCGTACTGCTTCGTTATTTTTGTCTTGGGTAGTTTGGGCTTGGGCTGGGGATGGGGTGATTATAACCGGCAAAATTGCATTCCCAGAAACGAGGATAAAAAAAGAAGTTAAATAACTGATTATTTTAAATTTCATTGTTAGTAATTTTTTATTTTTTTTTATTTTTTAGTTAGTAGCCCACCGACTAATTATAGGGTGGGCAAAGCTACTTAGCGGCGTCTTTCTTCGAGTTTCTGATATACAGCGCGTAAGTCTACTTTATGATGAGCTAAAGCCACCATTGTATGATACAGTAAATCCGCAACTTCTCCGGCTATTTGCTCTGGATCATCGTCTTTAAATGCCATAACAACTTCTGCGGTTTCTTCGCCTATTTTTTTGAGAATTTTGTTGTCTCCACCGGCCAATAATTTGCAAGTATAAGATTCTGGTGAAGGGGAATCTCGACGCTGACAAATTGTGTTAAATACTTGAGAAAGAATATCGGCAGGTGGTGGTATAATTTGCTCGTCTATTTGATGGAAACAACTGCGTTGGCCGGTGTGACAAGCAATGTCTCCAATTTGTTCTACTCCCACAAGCAAACAATCACTATCACAATCGTAGCGAATCGTTTTAAGTTTTTGAATATGACCAGATGTAGCGCCTTTATGCCAAAATTCGGCGCGAGAACGACTCCAGAACCAAGTTTCGCCGGTTTGTAGGGTTTTTTGCAAAGATTCTGCATTCATCCATGCCATCATTAAAACCGTACCATCGAGGTGATCTTGCACGATGGCGGGAACAAGTCCCTGTTCGTTGTAGCGGATTTTTTCAGTAGGGATCGATTGAGTAGATGGGGTTGGTGTTGCCATAAAATAAATAACGTCAAATGTCAATCTATTTACACAAAAATTTACAGTAAAAATGTTGCTTTTGTGGAGAAAAGATATTCACCATTGCTGCAATTTCTGGTATAGTTACATGATAGTAGGAATTTGAGGAAAAAGTTTCAAAATTCGCAATTCCTACAAGATAAACTAGCAGACAAAATGGCAGAAATCTAACAAAGATTGTGAGAAATTTTTGACCATAAAAAGAGCAAAAGCGAGATAGTAAAAAAACGCCAATTGCTCTATATTGAATTAAAGCTGATAGAGGAAAGAAATTTGATTACCACGACGCTAAACACAACAAAATCTGAAGAAATTTTTAACGCTGCCCAAAAGTTAATGCCGGGTGGTGTAAGTTCGCCGGTTCGTGCTTTTAAATCTGTAGGCGGTCAACCGATTGTTTTTGACAGAGTGAAAGGCGCTTACATTTGGGATGTGGATGACAATCAATATATAGATTATGTTGGAACATGGGGGCCGGCAATTTGCGGTCACGCCCATCCTGATGTTATTAAAGCGCTGCATGATTCTTTAGAAAAAGGTACAAGTTTTGGAGCACCTTCTGCCTTAGAAAATGTACTAGCAGAAATGGTGATTGATGCTGTTCCTAGTATTGAAATGGTGCGTTTTGTTAACTCTGGCACCGAAGCTTGTATGGCAGTTTTACGCTTAATGAGAGCCTTTACAGGACGTGATAAAATTATTAAGTTTGAAGGCTGTTATCACGGACACGCTGATATGTTTTTGGTAAAGGCCGGTTCGGGGGTAGCAACTTTGGGTTTACCGGATTCTCCGGGGGTTCCTAAGTCTGCGACAAGTAACACTTTAACAGCACCTTATAATGATTTGGAAGCTGTTAAAGCATTGTTTGCAGAAAACAAAAATGAAATTTGTGGAGTGATTTTAGAACCAGTTGTAGGAAATGCAGGTTTTATTCCTCCCGATGGAGGATTTTTAGAAGGTTTGCGGGAAATTACAAAAGAAAACGGCGCTTTGTTAGTATTTGATGAAGTGATGACCGGCTTTCGGATCGCCTATGGTGGTGCCCAAGAAAAGTTTGGTGTGACGCCAGATTTAACGACTTTAGGTAAGATTATTGGTGGTGGTTTGCCGGTGGGTGCCTATGGCGGACGCCGCGATATTATGTCTATGATTGCACCGGCCGGCCCTGTATATCAAGCAGGTACTTTATCGGGTAATCCTTTGGCAATGACGGCAGGTATTAAAACGTTGGAACAATTGCAAAAACCAGGTACTTATGCGTACTTAGAAAAGATTACCAAACGCTTAAGTGATGGTTTGTTGCAAATTGCTAAAGAAACCGGTCATGCTGCTTGTGGTGGCAATATTAGTGGGATGTTTGGTTTCTTTTTTACGGCGGGGCCGGTGCATAATTATGAAGATGCTAAAAAGTGCGATTTGAATAAGTTTAGCCGGTTCCATCGTGGTATGTTAGAACATGGTGTTTATTTGGCTCCTTCGCAGTTTGAAGCTGGGTTTACTTCCTTGGCGCATACGGAAGAAGATATCGATAAAACTTTGGCTGCTGCGCGTCAAGTTATGGCCGGTTTGTAGGTTCTAATTTGTCCTGTAAGGGGGGCGGATAATAGATGCCGCCCTTACTTACTGACGTTGACTTCAAAGGTTAGTTTAAAGGGTTTAAATTTACCAGATTCTTTTGGGTTTCCGCTGATTTCTAGTTGGTAAGAATCGGCTTTTGGAAAGGTAATTTCTGCGCCGGGAATTCCTTTATATTTTTCTGCATTAATACTTTTTAAAGTGGGTTTTAAAATTGGTTGGGTATTGGGCCGGCGGGGTAAGGAATATACGGCAAGTTGACAGTTACAATCGTTTAGAGGGATGATGGTACCGCCTTTACGAGTTAAGGCAAACCATGCTTGTGTTGGTTGACCGGCTTTTGGGTTATGATTTGGTTCAATATGGAAGGTAGCAGCGACATCTCCAGAGATTTCGACTTCATGGGAATAGGCTGGAGAAATAAGGCGAAATGCTTTGAAATAAATGGCAGTAAGTAGTAAGGATGTGGCAAAAGGAAAGAAGAATTTAGCGATTTTTGATTGGGGAAACATAGAATTTTTCCAGGGATAAAAGAGACCAAAAAAAACGATTTCTTACGAGTAATACAATTATAGTAAAGCTTGCCAAAATTGCGCTGCAAATTTTCCCAGCTGGTGTAATTTGTAGTTCTCCGAGATAGTGGGAACCGATGAGGATGGTGTGGAGGCTAACTAAAATTAAGGCTGGTATGCTTAATAAATGTAAAATGCGCCAATTTTTGCCTAAATAATTAACTGCTTTGTCGAAGCTTGTTAGGGCTAGGGGTATCATTAAAATAAGGGAAATTATACCTGCCCATATTCCTATTTGATGGGCGGGTAAAAGGTAGAAAATTGCTTCATAATTCCAGTTTAATGTGTGGTCTATTGTATGGAAAGTATGGGCAATTGATAGGATAAATGCCCCAACTCCAAAGGCGCGGCGATAACGTAGGGGAAAGCCCCAAATTCGGCTGATGGGACGGGCAATTAAGGTGAGAATTAATAATAGGATGGCTGTGTGGCCGGTGTAGTCTATCATTGCATCAGAACGCAATAAGGTGAGGATTCCAATTGTTAGGGTAATCCAGCCGGCAAGACGATATAATTGACTGCGTTGATCTGCGTTTAATTTTGAGGTAAATAGGCCGGTAATTATTAAGCTTGGCATGGTTCCTAAACCAAAGGCAAACATGGTGGCTGAACCCCAAATAATGCTGCCGGTTTCTGCGGCTTTTATTTGGGCTGCGTATAAAAAACCACAGGGAATAAAGCCCCACAATAAGCCTAGAAGTAAGGGGGTAAATTTGTTTTGATTTTGGGCAATTTTTAATAAGGTTTTGGTTAGACGTTGATGTAATTTTTCTGCAAAAGAGGGATATACTTTTGGAAAGTTTTGTAATAGTTGAGGATTGATTTGGCTTAATCCGAATAGGATAAGAAGGAGGCCGGTTAAAATGGCGATG
The DNA here is from genome assembly GCA_036704045.1 of Halomicronema sp. Lineage (GTDB taxonomy): Bacteria > Cyanobacteriota > Cyanobacteriia > Cyanobacteriales > Oscillatoriaceae > Ancylothrix. The sequence goes on from DATNQM010000022.1 coordinate 550,408, forward strand.
CTGCGTCGTAAAATGCTGCCAATTCCTGCTAATTCTCCACCGGCAATGGTGATTTCTCCTAGAGCACCAATGAGGGCGCCGGTGAGGGTATAGCTAAGAATTCTGCCGAAGTTTAAGAGGATATGGAAGTATATTTGTTTTTGCCAAGGGAGGGGAGTTTCGTGTTTTTGGGAAAGGGAAAATCCGACGGTTAAAGGGCCGCACATTCCGATACAATGTCCGAAACTGCCAAAAAAGCCAATAGTGATTATTAATAGTAGGTCGATCATTTATGTCAGGGGTGACGGAGAGGTGAGGCTATTATTATGGCAAAGATTTTCAAAGGTTGGGACAATTGTTCGATTTTGCAGGGATAAATTGACAATAAATGAATTATTTTAAGGAATTATTTTTAAAATTAAGAAGCGTTATTTATTAGGATGAACGAGAAAAAAGGTTTTTAAAAACTATTTTTTTCAAGGTTTATGAGGTTTTAGGTTAAGCGCGAAAACTTTATAATGCTAAGAGTTGCTGATATTTTAACAACTTTTAAAAATAAGAGGGTGGGGAAAAACCACCCTATATCAAATCAACAGGCTAATTCTAGGCAGCAATTACGGAAATCATCACCGCGTTGTTCAAAGTTTTGATATTGATCGAAACTCGCACAAGCCGGTGACAATAACACTACCTTTGCGTTTAATTGAGGGGCTAATTCTGCACCTCGCTTAACAGCTTTTTCCATTGTTTCTACAATTTCATAACGAGGATGATTAATGTCTTGTAAACGCTGGGCAAACTGCGTTGCGGCGCTACCAATTAATAATACTGCAACGGCTTTTTCTTGAATTACTTTTAACCAACCGCTATCCTCTCCCGCCTTTGCTTCACCTCCAGCAATTAAAATTGCCGGGGCTTCTACAGAAGCTAAACCTACTTCAGCGGCGTCATAATTTGTAGCTTTACTATCGTTGATAAAATCAACGCCATTGATGGTACAAATATGTTCAAGCCGGTGGGCAACTCCGGGGAATTCGGCAATAGCTTTAGCAATAAATTTATTATCAATACCGGCCAATTTTGACGCAGCCACAGCCATCAATAAATTCTGTAAATTATGACTACCAACCATTCGTAATGCCGAGGCTTCTACAACTTTTTCACCTTGATAAATTACCCAGTTATTTTCAATATAAATACCGCCTTCAAAATTGCCTACTAAAGCCTCTTTTCCTTCCACACTTGTCCAACAAGCATTTTTCCAGGTTTCGGCGACATTTTGACGCAAATAAGGGTCATCTCCGTTGACAATTTGTAACTCGCTTTGATGTAAAAGTTTGGCTTTAATATTGAAATAATTTTCAAGAGTTTTATGCCGGCTGAGATGATCGGGTGTGAAAGTTGTCCAAACTCCAATACGCGGCGCAAGGGTAGAAGAAGATTCAATTTGATAACTGCTAACTTCTGCAATTACCCAGTCTGGAGGGGTTTCTGATAAAGCTAATTCGCAGGCAGCGTAACCAATGTTACCGCAGGCCGGTGCGTGAAAACCGGCAGTTTGAAAAATAGCTGCAATTAATGCAGTGGTTGTAGTTTTGCCGTTTGTGCCGGTGATGGCTACCCAGGGACGCTTGTTTAAATAGCGCCATGCTAGTTCCATTTCTCCGATGGTTTCTATACCCATTTCCCGCGCTTTTAAGAGGGCTGGAATATCCCAAGGAACTCCCGGACTTACGACTACTAAATCAAGGCTTTCTTCGGCTTCTGGTTTAAATACATGACTTAATAATACAGTAATTCCTTCAGGTTCTAATTGTTGTTTTTGTTGCTGAAAATCTTCAGAAGTTTTGGTATCACTTAAGGTGACTTCCCAACCTTCCTTTTTTAAAAGTTTTGCACCGGCAATTCCAGATTTTCCTAGTCCAATAATATGAGCTTTCGGCATAATTTCTACGAAGATTGAGTAAATAACCTTTTTATTTTAAACACAGATAAACACCGATAAATAGAGATAGCTTATCGGCGTTTATCGGAAATTTTCAACTCTTGACAATGGGGCCAAAATCTGCTAAAACTCGTGCATGATTTCGCAACAAACCTAACAAGTTTAAACGGTTGTGGCGAACATTTAAATTTTCATCCATAACTAGCACACTTTGTTCCCCATCAAAAAATGTGCTAACCGTAGGAATAATACCGGCAATAGCATCAACAAGCTGCTGGTAATTTCGGTTTTTTTGTGCAGATTTAGTTTGGGGTACAATTTGAATCAAAGCATCATAAAAAGCTTGTTCGGATGCTTTTTGAAACAAAGTACAATTGACGACTGTTGCCGGTTCTAATTCGACTGTATCTAACTCCCCTTGTTTAGCAAGTCTTGCAGAACGATTAACTGTTTCATAGATTGCAGAAAGTTGGCCTGTTTTACGGATTTGTTGCAAAAATAAAGCTCTCTCTCGCACGTCTAGCAAGTCTTGTAAGGCTCGTTCGGTGTACTCCGAATCATTTTCGCCCAAAACTGCATTTACCAAGTCATAATCAATGCCTTTTTCTTCCTGCAATAAAGTCCGAATTCTCTGCAAGAAAAACTCTTGCAACATCGGAAATAAATCATCGGAAGCTTTTGGATGACTCCTCGTAAAATCGTCAACCAATTGTTCAAGAATGTCCTGTAGATTAATGGTTAAATTGGCAGCCCAAGCAATATTAATTACTCCATTAGCAGCCCGACGCAAGGCAAAAGGATCCGAAGAACCAGTCGGCAACATTCCCAAGCCAAAAATCGAAACAATTGTATCAAGTTTATCGGCTAAAGCAACAATTTGCCCAGGCAAAGTTTCTGGTAAACTATCGCCAGCCCCACGCGGTAAATAGTGCTCAAAAATTGCCTTTGCCACCGCCTCACTTTCGCCACCAGCCCGCGCATACTTTTCTCCCATCACACCTTGCAATTCGGGAAATTCATACACCATCTGCGTCACCAGATCCGCTTTGCAAAGTAAAGCAGCCCGTTTAATTTTTGTTTGACTATTTTCGGCTATATTTAATTGACGACAAATCAAATCAGCATTTTTTACAATCCGATTTACCTTATCTCGCACACTGCCTAAATCTTCTTGAAAAGTCACTTTTTCCAATTGAGAAATATAACTTTCTAAAGGTTTAGCCAAATCTGCTTTATAGAAAAATTCTCCATCAGCTAATCTTGCCCTAATAACTCTTTCATTACCTTTAGCAATGATATCCGCCTTCTTTGCATCACCGTTAGAAATTGTAATGAAATAAGGCAACAATTCTGAACTATTTTTTTCTTTTAAAACCGGAAAATAACGCTGGTGAGTAACCATCACCGTTGTAATAACTTCCGCCGGCAAAATCAAAAAGTCATCTTCAAATTGACCTAAAACTGCATTTGGCCATTCAACCAAATCAATAACTTCTGATAATAATTCAGGGTAAATTTCAGCCGTTCCTCCGACTTTTTCAGCCGCTGCATACACTTGTTCTATAATTTTGTGTCTGCGTACTTCTGGGTCAACTTCCACATAAGCAGACCTCATTTTTTCCACATACTCTTCAGCATGAAGTATGCTCACCGGCTGAGGATGCAAAACCCTATGGGCATAAGTAATTCTGTCAGTTTTAATTGTGTGTGAAACATTGACAATTTCCACCGGCAAAACCACATCATCCCATAACGCAATCAGCCAACGAATCGGACGAGGAAACCTCAAATCTCCATCAGCCCAACGCATAAAACGCTTGCCTTCTAAACCCGTAATCAACTGAGGAATTAAATCTTTTAAAATATCCGTTGTCGGACGACCGGCAATTTTTTTATTAATAAAAATAAAATCACCTTTATCCGTTGCCCTAACTTCTAAATCTTTTAATTCAACACCTTGCTTTTTGGCAAAACCTTCCGCAGCTTTTGTGGGTTTTCCATCTTTAAAAGCCGCCGAAACTGGTGGGCCTTTTATTTCCTCTTCTCGATTAGGTTGTTGTACCGGCAAACCCTTAATTAAAACAGCCAACCGACGCGGAGTTCCATAAACATTAACCGAAGTATTTGTCAAGCTATTTTCTGATAGCATTTTAGGGATACGATCACGCCATTGCCGTATCGCATCTGCTACAAAAGTAGCGGGTAATTCTTCTGTACCGACTTCAAATAGAAAAGCAGGCATAATCAGCGTTTTTTGAGTTAGAAAAATGAAACAAACAAAACACAGCAGACATTTAGTGCAACCGGCCCTCCGAGCAATTCCCGTTTTAATGCCACTTTGCCATAAAGTCACTGATTAAAATAGTTTACCGCGTCTTGTAACCCAAACCTAACCCTTACGCCCTAACCCTAGCTAAAACTCCCACAGTTGACAGCAACTTGATACCCAGCCAGGTTAGAATTTTAGAAAGCCAAAGTGCTATCTTGCCCCCAACACCTCCATAAAACATCATTTTCCTCATTCAATTTGCCCCGCAAGCCATGAACAATTCATCAATTAATCAGTTACTTCAAGACTTAAAAAACGAAGAAGAAACTATCCGAAACCAAGCAACTCAAGAACTTTGGCAACGCTGGTTTATGCAAAAAGGAACCTATGGCTGGCAATTGCTACAAAAAACTCAAAAACTACTCGAAAAAGGCAATGTTTCCCAAGCAGAAGAAGCCCTTACTCTCCTCATTTCAGACTTACCCGATTTTGCCGAAGCTTGGAATCGGCGCGCAGTTCTTTATTATACAATTGGTGAATACCCAAAATCAATTAAAGACTGTAAAAAAGTCCTAGAATTAGTCCCCTTTCATTTTGGGGCTTTGCATGGTTTAGGATTATGTTATGCCGGTTTAGGACAATATCGAGAAGCTATCCAAGCCTTCAGAAAAACCCTAGAAATTCAACCTCATTCTTTAATCAACCAACGCTTAATTTTAGAATGTACAGCCCGATTAACTTAAAAAAAATCACCAAATTTAGTTACAATAAAAACACCTACGCCAAACATAAAAAACGAGCATTTTATAGGGCTAATTAACCCCTAAATGCCAGTAGTTTGCGTAAAACCAAAATAACTAAACAAATCAATTTCAGGAGTTTAAAATGGCCGACCAAATCACCCCCGACATTAGTGATCGCATCTGCAAACACATGAACGAAGATCACGCCGAAGCCGTACTTTTATACGCCAAACATTACGGCAATTCCACAGAAGCAACAGCAGCACAAATGCTTTCCATAGATCCTCAAGGCATGAATCTTTCCGCCCAAATCAACGGCGCAACAATTCCCTTAAGAATTACCTTTGATCATACCCTAGAAAACTCTGAAGACGCTCATCAAACTCTCATTGCAATGGTAAAACAAGCAAGAAAAAGTTAAAAAAAACTGCAAATAAAAAAACGGGGTTTCTTTAAATAGCCCCGTTTCACAAAACCAACTAAGGCAACCAAAAATCCGGTAATATCCCCTTACCAAAATCCCGCAAAGACTTATTTAAACCCCTCGCTAACTCCACATGAAACTCATCAGCCTCCACAGGAATAATACTCGCTTTATTACCCACTCCTAACTCTTCAATTACCAAATTAGCAGCCTCCAAACCCGTCACATAAGCCTTTTCCTGCGACCAAGAACCATGTCTTGTAACAATCCAATCTCCACTCATAAACAAATTTTTAAAACTCGTCTTTGCTGCTAACATATCCTGATAACTTCCAGGGAAAAAATGCGTCACAGCTTGCCTTAAACGAATCACACTACTATCCACCACCTGCGCCTCTCCAAACTGCGGCACACAAGTTTTTAAATAACCCTGCACACGCCTCACAACCTCCTCATCACTTAACGGAATCAACTGGTTAGCATGATAAAAATCAGCCTCAATAACCGTTCCCCTTTCCTCTTTAAACTCATCATGTAAAGCATTCAAATCAAAAAACGTCCAACCTGTCGTATTATCAAAGCCAAAACAAGCATTAGAAGGACGTGGTACTTCAATTTTGCGGTCAAACCAAAGCCGCGTTGCCAACACATCAATTCCCCCTAAATTATTAACATTCTGAAACTCCTTCCGACTTTGTAAAGCCCGACTTTCCCCCACAATTTTTTTCAAAGCAGTTATCCCCACCCCAAAAATCACCGCATCTGCCTCAAAAATCTCATCCCCACAAACCACCCCCGTCATTTTTCCAAAATCATCAACCTTCACATCACTAACTCGGCGATTTGTAAGAATCTTACCACCGGCATTTTCAATTTTTTCGCACCAAGGACGAAAAATTTTTTCTCCTACAGTCCCCCGGCACCAAACCACATCAAAATCTGGTTGATGCGCCAAAATAAAATAATACAACATCCCCAAAGCCGCCGCCGCCGAACATTGCTCACCAGGCGCAAATAAACCCACCAATAACATCGGTTCAAACGACTCTTTATAAAGCCTTGCAGAAACCCCAAATTGCTTAAACAATTCCCTCGCCGTCACCCCATCATAGCGACGCCAAGCCTCATCAGAATTATCAAAATCAATCACCGCATAAAGCAAAGGCAAAGCCGAAAGACGATCAACTAAAGGCAACCTTTTAAACTGTGTATAAATAAACGTTCCCAAAGGCGTCGGTAAACGAAATTCATCTTGAAAAATAGGCGATTCTACCTCCAAACCGGCCGGTGAATATTGCGCTGATTTCGTCCAAGGAGTAAAAGGTTTCAAACCTAATTCATTCACCAAAGAAAAAATATTATTATAAGGATACCAAAACCCATGAATGCCCGCCTCTACTGAACGACCCCCACTCGTTTTCCAACCAGCAACCAAACCCCCCGGATAAGCACCAGCCTCCAAAAGAGTAACATCATAACCTTGCTGCACCAAATGATAACTAGCACCTAAACCGGCCCAACCCGCCCCCACAACAACAACCTTTTTTTTCACTTCAGAAATCATTCTCACCCCTTAATTTTTTAAAATTCAAATTTACGTTTTTCTTTAAAAATCTTTAAAATCTGGCCGTTTTAGATAAAATAGTGTCACTTTGTACACTGTCACATCTTTGCAGACAATTTATTATCAATATTTTATATTAAACAAATACAAAAATCAACCACATACAACTTTTATGCGCCCAAAACATCCCCTTACAACTATATTACTTGGCCTATCTATTGTACTAGGAAACAGCAACAGCGGCCCATCTCAAGCCGCCAATCCACTCCCCCTAAATCCACCCCAAAAGATCAGTCAAAGTCAAACAAAAATTAAAGTATTTTTCCCCAACCCTTCCAAAAACACAAATAACCTCAATTACGTCGAACCAGTATTTCGGACAACCACCAATAAAACCGTAGCAGAATTTGCAATTCAACAACTAATTATTGGCCCCAACGCAAGCGAAAAAAGTAAAGGATTAGTAGCACCAATTAAACTACATGGCAACTCAAATTGTGGCAAAGACTTCAAAATATCCATTGTTAAAAACATAGCTAAAATCCAATTTTGCCGTTCAATCATATCAGCCGGTATTGGAGACGATGTAAGAGTTAAAAGCTCAATCGAAAGCACTCTTAAACAATTTTCCACCGTAAAATCCGTAATTATTCTAACCAACAAAGGAGACTGTTTTGGAGATATGAGTGGAGAAAACTTTTGTTTAAAAAAACCACAATAACAAAAAAACCAATTATTAAACAACCTCTTTAATAGCTTGACATACCCCCTTTCAAACCACCCAAATTATTCCCTTATCACCAGCTAAAAAAATCTCCCAGCCAGCACATTTCCCAACAAAAAAACAAAACCATTACCTCAAACCTAAACCCATCAAACCGCACAACTTCAACCTAAAAAACAAAAAACTTTCCTCAAACATCCCATCAAATAAACAATTACAATCTAAAATCGCGTAATCTAAAACCTAAAATCCCACCATGACTCCAAACCGGCTACAAAAAACCCTCCTATCCTTGGCCATCACCGCCTCCACAGCAGTAATTCTCACCCAACCCCTGATCGCCAGCGCCCAAAAAATCGCCCAAAACAACCAAATTATCCGCAGCTTTGGAGACAGCGCCTTTGCCATCTTCTCCCTCGCCTACAGTCCAGACGGCCAAACCCTAGCCACCGGCAGCATAGACGACAAAATCAAACTCTGGAACCCAAACACCGGCGAACTACGCTACACCCTCACCGTCCACCTAGACGACATCACCTCCCTCGCCACCTCCCCCGATGGCCAAACCCTAATCTCTGGCAGCAAAGACAACACCGCCAATATTTGGAACCTCAAAACCGGCCAACTCCGCTACACCCTCTATAACCACACAGCCCCCGTCGAAGCCGTCGCCATCAGTCCCAACGGTCAACTAGCCGCCACCGCCAGCTGGGACAACACCATCATCCTCTGGAACCTCCAAAACGGCGGCTATATTCGCACCCTCACCGGCCACACCGACGGAGTAAACGCCATCACCTTCAGCCCCGACGGCAAAACCCTAGCCAGCGGCAGCCTCGACCGCACCATCAAACTCTGGGATGTCAACACCGGCCAACTCCGCGAAACCCTCACCGGCCACACAGACTGGATAAGTTCCCTCTCCTACAGCCCCGACGGCAACAGACTCGCCTCCGGCAGCTTCGACAAAACCATCAAACTCTGGAACCCCAACACCAGCCAACTCCTCAACACCCTCACCGGACACGGCTTTCCCGTCCACTCCGTCGCCATCAGTCCCAACGGCCGATACATCGCCTCCGCCGGAGACGATCAAACAGTCAGACTCTGGAATGCTCAAAACGGCAGAGCAATCCGAACCTTCAGAGGCCACACCAAAAGCGTCTTTACAGTCACCTTCAGCCCCGACGGCAAAACCCTCGCCTCCGCCGGCAACGACAACACCGTAAAAATTTGGCAGCTACCATAAACCATCTAATTGTCAATTGTCCCCAGACAATTGACAACCAACCTATTTAGGACGCTGAACAATAACACCATAAGCCTTTGCAGACAAATAACGCTTAGCCGCAGCCTGCAAATCCACCACATCCAAAGCTTGAATATGCCCAGGATAATTCAAAGCCGGCCCCAAATCACCCACCATTGACTGATAATAACCATACAAACCAGCCCGATCCGAAGGCGCCTCATTCCCAAAAACAAAGCGATTAGCTACTTGAGTCCGCACACGAGACATTTCTCCCACCGTCACAAAATCTTCCTGCATTTTGCGAATATGTGAAACAATAATTTCCTCAACAACTGCCAAATTTTCCACCGGAAGTTGAGCAGAAATATAAAAAATACCTTGATGTCGATGCGTTAAATTAGTCGCCCCAACCTGAGAAACCAACCCCCGACTTTCCCTTAAATCTTGAATCAAACGCGAAGTTCTGCCCCCAGACAAAATATTTGCCAACACATCCAGCGCATAAGTTTGTTCCAACTCAGCAATACCCGGAACCCGCCAAACCATAACTAACCGCGCCTGTTGCAAACTCTCATCCACATACTCACGGCGCACAACCTCCTCAAAAGCAGATTCAGGCAAATAACCTTCAGCCAGTAGATCAAAAACCTCAGCCCCATTCTTTTGTTGCACAGACTGAGTGAAACTATCCTCTACAATATCTAACAACTCCTCCACCGGCAAATTCCCAACAGCCACCGCCGTCATATTAGAAGGCACATAAAAACCCTGATGAAAATCCCGCATTTGTTGAGGAATTAAATTCTCAATCACCTCAACCGGCCCCAAAACCGGCCGCCGGTAAGGCAACACATCAAACGCCAACTCCATAGAACGGTAAAAAGTCCTCCGTCTCGGATTATCCTGAGAGCGGCGAATTTCCTCCAAAACCACACCACGCTCCCGCTCAAACGCTTGATCAGGAATTTGGGGATTAAAAACCACATCAAACTGTAAAGGAGCCAAAACCGCAAAATCCTGCGGAGCAGACGTCAAATAAAAATGCGTATAATCTTGCGAAGTCGCCGCATTAGTCACCGCGCCCCGTTCCTCAATGCGACGTTCAAACTCACCCGCCGCAAGTCGCTCAGTTCCCTTAAAAATCATGTGCTCTAAAAAATGAGCCATGCCATTAATTTCATCAGACTCGACAGCAGAACCAACATTCAGCCACAAACTGAGATTAACTGCCTCCACCGGCAACTGCTCAGCAATAATAGTTAAACCAGAGGCAAGACGCCTAAATTGCGGAAAATTTACCCGCTCATAAACCTTCTGGGAACCGGATAAATCAAAAAAGGGAGACTTTCGTAGTGTTGATGTCATGCAAGGAACGGAAGAGACTCTTCTACTGGTATGTACAAAAATTCGGCAACTCTCCCCATATCTTAATAATTATTTACCGAAATGGTGAGCTTTTTCTTCCTGAGTCCCTCTTCAATATCAATTTCCTACTTGCTGCAAACTAAATAAAACCGTCAAACTAAAAAACAGAACATTACAAAATGTAAAAATTCTTATGCCCAGCAAAGACACTAAATCAACAACCATTGTTATTGGAGCCGGTATAGGTGGGCTAACCGCCGCCGCCCTTCTTGCCAAACGTGGCTATCCTGTCACCGTCTACGATCTTGCCATTGTCCCCGGTGGTTGCGCTTCTACCTTTAAACGCAAAAACTTCACCTTTGATGTTGGTGCCACCCAAGTTGCCGGTTTAGAACCCGGAGGCATCCACCATCGTATTTTCTCAGAACTCGACATCGAAATACCCCCCGCCACCTTTTGCGACCCCGCCTGTGCCGTATTTCTCCCCGGTGAAACCGAACCCATAAACGTTTGGCGCGATGCCCAAAAATGGCAAGCTGAACGACAAAAACAGTTTCCAGGTAGTGAGAATTTTTGGCAATTATTTAAAATTTTATTTCAAGTTAGTTGGGCATTCCAAGGCCGTGATCCTGTCTTACCACCCCGCAATTTTTGGGATATTTGGCAATTAATTAAAGCGCTGCGCCCCGATACTTTGGTTACTGTTCCTTTCACTCTTTGGACTGTGGCTGATGCGCTTCGTTTTTTTGGTTTAGCAGATAATTTAAGGCTAAAAACTTTTTTAGATTTACAACTCAAACTTTATTCTCAAGTTGATAGCGAAGAAACTGCTTTACTATATGCCGCTACCGCTTTAGCTGTTTCTCAATCTCCCCAGGGTTTATATCATCTCCAAGGCAGTATGCAAGTTTTAAGTGACCGGCTTGTAGAGGCTTTAGAAAAATATAATGGTAAGTTATTGATGCGGCATACTGTTAAAGAAATTGTTGTGAAAAATGGTGTTGTTTCTGGCGTAGTTGTGGAAAACCAAAAAACAAAAGAAGTTTTCACCCAACCGGCAGAAATTGTAGTAGCTAATGTGCCGGTGCAAAATTTAGTAAAATTAATTCCCTCGGAACCTACCTCAAATTTCTCTCCATCACCTTTATCTAATTTGGCAGGAATGTTTGGTTTAGGAGGGCTAAATGCTTATCGTTATCGCGTTGATAAATTAGATTCTCCTTCTGGAGCTTTTGTGGTTTATTTAGGTGTTAAAGACACAGCAATTCCTGCTGAATGTCCACCACATTTACAATTTTTTTACGACTATAACGGCGAAATTGGCGAAAACAATTCTTTATTTGTTTCTGTTAGTAAACCGGGGGATGGACGCGCACCGGCCGGTTATGCCACCATCACCGCTTCAACTTTCACTGATTCTCGCCGGTGGTACAACACAGAAAATTATCAACAACTCAAAGAAGACTACACCAAACAAGCTATAAATCGCTTAAGTTCCTATTTCAATTTAACCCCAGAAACCATCGAATATCAAGAAGCGGCAACCCCCCGCACCTTTGAAAATTATACCGGCCGCGAAAGGGGAATTGTCGGCGGAGTTGGGCAAAGAATTCCTACCTTTGGCCCCTTTGGAATAGCCACAAGAACCCCCTTAAAAAATCTATGGTTAGTAGGAGATTCAACCCATCCTGGTGAAGGTACTGCCGGTGTTTCTTATTCTGCCTTAACCGCAGTTCGTCAAATAGAAAATCATTAACTTTCATTGCTTATTTTTGCTTAGTTAAATCAAAAAATAATTAAGTAAAAATGAGCAAGGACAAAACAATGATAAAATACACATCACCCTATAATTTGTTAAAACCTTATGGGAAATATATTCGGACATTTGTTTCGCATTAGCACCTTTGGAGAATCGCACGGAGGAGCAGTTGGAGTCGTCATAGATGGCTGTCCACCACAACTAGAAATTTCCGCAGAAGAAATACAAGTAGAACTCGACCGTCGTCGCCCCGGACAAAGCAAAATTACAACTCCTCGTAAAGAAACAGATACCTGCGAAATTTTATCCGGTTTATTTCAAGGGAAAACCTTGGGAACACCTATCACAATTTTGGTAAGAAATCAAGATACAAGACCCCAAGATTATGATCAAATGGCAACAACTTACCGGCCTTCTCATGCCGATGCAACCTATGATGCTAAATACGGAATTCGTAACTGGCAAGGAGGAGGAAGATCATCAGCAAGAGAAACCATAGGAAGAGTTGCAGCCGGTGCCATTGCCAAAAAAATACTTAAACAAGTTTGTGGTGTAGAAATTATTGCGTATGTAAAAAAAATTAAAGACTTAGAAAGCGAAATAGACCCCAACACAGTAACCCTAGAACAAGTAGAAAGCAACATCGTTCGCTGTCCCGACAGCCAAGCAGCAGAACGAATGATAGAACTAATAGAAAAAATCAGAGATGATGGAAATTCTATAGGTGGAATTGTAGAGTGCGTTGCCCGAAACGTACCCAAAGGATTAGGAGAGCCGGTATTTGATAAACTCGAAGCAGATTTAGCAAAAGCAGTAATGTCTTTACCAGCAAGTAAAGGCTTTGAAATTGGCTCAGGATTTGCCGGCACGCTACTATCAGGAATAGAGCATAATGACGAATTTTACACCGACGAAAAAGGCGAAATTCGTACCGTCACCAATCGATCTGGAGGGGTGCAAGGAGGTATTTCTAACGGAGAAAATATAATTATCCGAACCGCCTTTAAACCAACCGCAACCATTCGTAAAGAACAACGAACAGTGACGAGTGGAGGAGAAGAGACTATACTAGCAGCTAAAGGCCGGCACGATCCCTGCGTTTTACCGAGAGCAGTACCTATGGTAGAAGCAATGGTTGCCTTAGTGCTGTGCGATCACCTCTTACGCCATCAGGGTCAATGTAAACTCCTCAATAAATAAGTAGCGCCCTTGTTAGTAGCGCTTTAGCGGCCTTTGATTTAACGGCCATGCTCAGCAACCGTAAGAACAATGGTGGCTACAATTTTTTAAAAAATAAGGTAGGGGGACTAATAAAGTCTCCTTAACACTATAAAAGTTTGTTTATTTTGCAATTTTAAAAAGGATATTATGTAATTTTCGTATCCAACTAATTCTCTCTACCAACTAAGACAAAATAGCCAGACACAAAACTTTACTTTAAATGAAGACTATGGTTAAAAATAAACCTTAAAAAAGCCAAAATTTAGTAAAGCGGAGTCAAGAATATTCAAAGTCAAAATGCCCCAAGCTTTACATTTTAACTAGCAATAGCCAAAGTGCGACCCAAAAAACTCAGTTTACTTACAAAAGGATAATTTATGAACCAAAATTGTAATAGTTACCAAAGATATCAAACCGGTCAAATAGCTAATGACGTTTGACAAAGTATAGGGTACCTTAAAAAAAACACTTCTTAAGGCTGCTGAGCAAAGCGATAATTGTGGTTAATCGACATAGTTGATCGCTGCTGCAAAGGTGACATGATATTTTACCCCTGATTTATGCAGAAATAAAACATGACTAACAATTCTTCATCCTCATTTTTTGTGCAGTTTTGGGGTGTTAGAGGTAGCGTCCCATCCCCCGGAAAAGAAACCGTCCGCTACGGTGGTAATACCTCCTGTATTGAAATGCGAATAGGAGATAAACGCCTAATTTTTGACGGAGGAACCGGCCTGCAACGCCTAGGCCAAAACCTACTCAAAGATATGCCTACAGTCGCCTATATGTTTTTTACCCATTACCATTGGGATCACATCCAAGGCGTTCCTTTTTTTACCCCTGCCTTTATTGAAGGTAACTGCTTTCACATACATGGCGCAGTCCCTCCCGATGCTGACTCAATGAAACAGCATTTTATTGACCGCGTATTGCATCCAAACTCGCCGATACCTATTGCCGGTATGCAAGCAGAAATGAAATTTCATGAACTCATGCCGGGGGATGTCTTTCAACTAGATGACATTACTATTGAAACCGGCCATCTTAACCACCCCAATAATGCAATGGGTTATAGGGTTTCCTGGCAAGGCCGTTCGGTTTTTTATTGTACAGATACCGAACATTTTCCAGATCGCATAGATGAAAGCGTTTTGCATTTGGCTCAAAATGCTGATTTGCTAATTTATGATGCCATGTACACCGATGAAGAATACCATAACCCTAAATCTCCCAAAGTTGGCTGGGGACATTCTACCTGGCAAGAAGGCTTAAGAATTTCTAAAGTTGCCGGTGTTAAGCGTTTTGTTGTCTTCCACCATGAACCTACCCACAGCGACGACTTTTTAGACCGAGTTGGTGAACAACTTAAACTTGCCTGTCCTAATGCGGTCATGGCCCGTGAAGGGTTAATTTTGGAAGTGGGTGCGTAATTATCTCAATTCCTGTTTATTTGTCGCAAAATTATATAACATAAAATTAAGAACGGTCTGCCTCATCCTTTCAGAGTGGCAGACTAACTTTTTATTGTATCTTTCATTACCCAACCCCCATAACAATAAACTCCTTTACAAAAAATTAGCAAAGCAGGAGTTTATGTAAATTTTGCGTGTTTTTTTTAGTTAAAATCCGTAGTTTTACTAGACATTGGGTGTAAAAATAGTCACTATAGGAATACAAACCAAAAAATTACCTGAAATTTAATATTTTATTTTTTATTTTATCGATTCCCCACCTCTCTAGCAGAAAACCGATCTCTACAACATAAAAAACTCAATCTAGGAGTTTTTATGTGTTCTTAACACTAAACTACTGTTGCCAAAACATTCCGAATACTACCAGGAAACATCTATGATTTTATTGAACGGTTCCTCCCAAAAAGACTCCCTTGATGGCGGACTAGAAAAAGATTTAATTCTCAGCCTTGACGGTGATGATATTGTTCGGGGGATCAATGATAATGATGGAGTTTTTGGCAACCGAGGTAACGACTTTTTAAATGGAAACAAAGGAAATGATACCGTCCGGGGAGGAAAAGGAAAAGATACTATACGCGGCGGCGAAGGAGACGACTGGGGATATGGTGACAAAGACTCTGATATTCTCTATGGCGACAAAGGAAATGATACGCTGATTGGACACACCGGCATTACTCCAGAAGGTGACGAAATAAATGATGCAGATTTAATATTTGGAAATGCTGGTGATGACTATATTTTTGGCAACAAAGATAAAGATACTTTGTATGGTGGCAAAGGAAATGATAGTATTTTTGCCGGCGTTGATGATGATTATGTTTTTGGTGACAAAGGTAGTGATAGTCTCTCAGGCGATCTTGGCAATGATACAGTTTTAGGTAATGATGACGCTGATACTATTACGGGATGCGATGGTAGCGATCTAGCTTTTGGTAATACTGGCAATGATCTTGTTTTTGGAAACGAAAAAGATGATACTTTACACGGTGGTAAAGGTGATGATACTTTACACGGTGGAAAAAATAATGACCTCATTTTTGGTGAAAAAGGTAATGATTTTTTGGTCGGTGATCTGGGTTCGGATACTATAGAAGGTGGTGAAGGAGACGACATTTTTGTTATTGGTAGAAGAAATGATATCCCCGGTTATCTTACTACGGGCGGTATTAATATTTCTGATGCAGATTGGTTGTTAGAATTTGGCACCGGGAATGATAAATTTCAGTTAATTGGTGGTATCACTTATGATGATTTGCTAATTTTTGCCGGTAGTGGTGAGTTTGCAGGTTATACCATTATTCAAGATATTAAAGGTACTGGTGAATATTTAGCAATTTTAAAAGGGGATTTTACTTCTATTTTAAATCGTTCTTATTTTATTAGCGAAAATCCGAATCCTAACCCAAATCCTAACCCAAATCCAAATCCTAATCCAAATCCAAATCCAAATCCTAACCCGAATCCGAATCCTAACCCGAATCCAAATCCTAACCCAAATCCAAATCCTAACCCAAATCCTAACCCAAATCCAAATCCAAATCCAAATCCAAATCCAAATCCCAACCCAAATCCTAATCCAAATCCTAATCCAAATCCTAACTTTATTGTAGGGGATGATGAGGATAATACTCTTAATGGAGGTAACACAAATGACTCTATTATAGGGGCCGGTGGGAACGACATTATCAAAGGTAATGCCGGCAATGACTCGATTGTGGGAGGTGCAGGAAATGATACTATTTCAGGAGACGAAGGTGCAGATACTCTTAGCGGTGGCGAAGGAGATGATATTTTTAATATTGGGAAATTGCCTACAGGTACTACAGGCGGGCCTCAATTAAACGATGCAGATACTATTACAGACTTCCAGCCTGGTAGAGACAAAATACAATTAGATGGTTTAACTTTTGATGACTTAAATATTTATCCTGGAACCGGAGAAAATGCCGGCAAAACAATTATTCAAGACAAAACAACAGGCGATTATTTAGCGATATTAGACGGAAATATACCTCTGACTCGTGCTGATTTTCTGCCGTTTAATTCTATTCCTGCTAATAACGCCCCAACAGATATTAAACTTTCTAATAACATAATAAATGAAAATACCGCTAACGAAACTTTAATAGGGACGCTTTCAGCAATTGATGCAGACAGTAATGAGACGTACACTTACACTTTGTTAGAAAATGCGGGAGGACTTTTTAAAATTGAAGGTAATAATTTACTGGTTGCAAGTGGAAATTTATTGGATTACGAAACAAGTCAATCGCATAGTATTAAAGTTCGCGTCACCGATTCCAGCGGGTTAAGTTTTGACAAAATTTTCACTATTAATATTAATAATGTTGATGAAAATACACCCTTAAATTCTGCCCCAACAGATATTTTTATAAGTAATAATGGGGTGAATGAAAATAGCAGCGGTGGTACAGTTGTTGGTATTTTATCTGCTAGTGATGTAGATGTCGCGGATAGTCAAACTTTTGCTTTACTTGATGATGCCGGTGGAAGATTTGTTATTAATCAAAATCAGTTATTAGTTGCACCTAATGCGGTTTTAGATTTTGAAACAAACCCCAGTTATATTATTAAAGTTCGGGTGACTGATGGTAGCGGAAATACTTACATAAAAGACTTGACAATCAATGTTGGGGATGTAAATGAAACTATTCCTAATAATGTACCGACGGCAATTTCTCTGACAAATAATACCATTGCTGAAAATAGTGCTAATGACACAATTTTAGGGGTTTTGTCAACCACAGATGCCGATGCCGGTGATACACATACCTACACAATACTAGATGATGCGGTCGGCAGATTTAAAATCGTTAATGGCAATCAAATTGCTGTGGCGGATGGCAGTTTACTTGATTTTGAAACAAATCAAAATCATACAATTATAGTAAGGACAACTGATAGTGCCGGTGCATTTTATGACCAAACTTTTACTATCAATATTGGGGATGTAAATGAAGCGCCAACTGCGGTTTTTCTAACAAATAACCTCGTAGAAGAAAATAGCGCAAATGACACAATTATAGGAGATTTGTCAACAACAGACCCCGATGCTGGTGATACGCATAGTTATACGATAGTAGATGATGCTGGGGGCCGGTTTAAACTTCTAAATAGCAATCAAATTGCTGTGGCGGATGGCAGTTTGTTGAATTATGAAACAAACCAAACTCATACTATTGTTGTTCGGACAACCGATGTAGCCGGTGCAAATTACAACCAAACTTTGACAATTGAAATTGGGGACGCTATAGAATTAAATAATCCTCCAAACGACATTAATTTAAGCAACAACATTGTTGCTGAAAATAGCCCAAACAATACGGTTGTTGGCAACTTAACGACATCTGATGTGGACAGCGGTGACTCCCATACATACAGTTTAATTGATAATGCCGGCGGTCGGTTTAGTGTTATTAATGGAAATCAACTTGCTGTCGCCGATGGAACTTTATTAGACTACGAAACAAATCAAACTCATACTGTTACTGTCCGCACCACAGATAGCGCAGGTTTGACTTATGATGAAATCTTGACCATTAACATTAGTGATGTTGTTGAAGTTCCACCTAATACTGCTCCAACTGATATTACTGTAAGCAATAATAGCATTGCCGAAAATAGCGCAAATAATAGTTTAATTGGAGTTTTGTCTAGCACAGATGGAAATGTTGGCGATACCCACACCTATACGTTGTTGGATAATGCCGGCGGACGCTTTAGCATTACTAACGGCAATCAAATTGTAGTAGCAAATGGCACCTTACTAGACTTTGAAACAAATCAAACCCACTCAATTACAGTTCAAACCACAGATAGCGGCGGGTTGAATTTTCAAAAAATCTTGACAATAAACGTCACAGATATTAATGAAGCCGTTGTAAATAATCCCCCGACTGCTGTAAGTTTAAGCAATAATATTATTGCCGAAAATAGCGCCAATAATACATTTATCGGCAATTTATCAACGACTGATTCTGATGTTGGCGACACCCATACTTACACTTTAATTAATAATGACGGCGGACGATTTCAAATTCTTAATAGCAATCAAATTGCTGTGGCAAATGGCAGTTTGCTGGATTTTGAAACAAACACAAATCATACGATTATTGTACGAACAACGGATGCTGCTGGGGCAACTTTTGACCAAACTCTAACGATTAATGTTTCAAATGTCAATGAACCGCCGGTAGTCCAAGCAGATAAAACTGTCACTGTTGCTGAAGATGCAGCCAACACTCCCCTTGCCATTACTACCCCCACAGATATAGAAAATGACCCTCTGACAATTACTATCACCAGCGTACCAAACACAGCTATCGGTGATGTTCGTTTGGCCGGTGGCGGTGCGGTGGTCGCTGTTAATCAAACTTTGACTGTAGCCCAACTAACAACCCTAGAATTTGACCCCGCCGCCAACGCCACCGGTGCAGCCGGCACCTTCAGTTACACAGTCAACGACGGCACTAATACGGTTTCTCAAACTATCACTTTAGATGTCACTCCAGTCAATGACCCGCCGGTAGTCCAAGCAGATAAAACTGTCACTGTTGCTGAAGATGCAGCCAACACCACCCTTGCCATTACCACCCCCACAGACATAGAAAATGACCCTCTGACAATTACTATCACCAGCATACCAAACACAGCTATCGGTGATGTTCGTTTGGCCGGTGGTGGTGCAGTGGTCGCTGTTAATCAGACTTTGACTGTAGCCCAACTAACCGGCCTAGAATTTGACCCAGCCGCCAACGCCAACGGTGCAGCCGGCACTTTTAGTTACACCGTCAACGACGGTACAAATACGGTTTCTCAAACTATCACTTTAGATGTCACTCCAGTCAATGACCCGCCGGTAGTAGAACCAAGCAAAACGATAACTGTCAACGAAGACGCAGCCAACACCCCCCTCGCCATTACCACACCAACCGACCCCGACAATGAAACTCTGACAATCACCGTAACTAATGTCCCCAACAACAGTATCGGCGATGTCCGACTGGCCGGTGGTGGTGCAGTGGTTACAACCGGCCAAACTCTCACCCTTGCACAACTAACAACCCTCGAATTTGACCCCGCAGCCAACGCCAACGGTACCGTCACCTTCAGCTACACCGCCACCGACCCCAGCAACCTCAGCATCGCCTCCACTGTCACCATCAATGTCACCCCCATAAACGACGCGCCGGTAAATACCCTACCCCCCACTGCGATCACCAACCAAGACACCCCCCTCATCTTCAACACCGCCAACAGCAACCAAATATCCATTGCAGACATCGACGCTGATCCCAACAACCTACTAATAACCCTCACCACCACCAACGGCATCATCAGCCTCACTCCTACTGCCGGTGTCACCATCAACAACAACGGCACTGGCACAGTACAAGCCACCGGCACCCTCAGCAGCATAAACACCGCCCTCAACAGCCTCACATTTACACCCACTGCTGGTTATACAGGGGCAGCCTCGATCACCGTTCTCACAGATGACCAAGGTAACACCGGCACCGGCGGCCCCCTAAACGACAGCGACACCATTAACATAACCGTCAACGCCGTCACCCCCGCCAACGATCCCCCCGTCAACACTGTTCCCCTCACCCCTCAAATCACCAACAGGAACACCGGCCTAGCCTTTAACAGCACCAACGGCAACCAAATATCCATAGCTGACCCCGACGCCGACACCAACAACCTACGAGTCACCCTCACCAGCACAAACGGCACCGTCAGCCTCGCCACCACGACCGGCCTCGTTGTCACCGGCACCCCCGCCAACCGCATCCTCACCGGCACTCTCACAAACCTCAACACCGCTTTAAACACTCTCACATTTAACCCAACCACAGGATTTAATGGCACAGCCTCACTTCAAATACTCACAAACGACCAAGGAAACACCGGCACAGGCGGCCCTCTAACCGACACCGACACCATAACCATCAGCGTCAACGCCCCTCCAGTAGCCGATGACGAAACCGCAGGGCCGGTACTACTCTCATCCCCAGTCAAAATTCCCTTCGCAACCCTACTCACCGGCGACACCGACGCTGACAACGACCCCCTCACCATCACCAGCGCTACCAACGCCCTCAACGGCACTGTCACCCTCAACACCACCACCAGTCAAGTCCTATTCCGCCCCAACCCCGGATACGTCGGGCCGGCCTCCTTTGACTACATCATCAGCGATGGCAGAGGCGGAACAGACACCGGCACAGTCAACATGACCGTCACTTCCCAACTCCCCCTCACTACCCTCAGCAGCGGCGGTACAAATTTATACATCGGAGGCAATGGTTTTATTCTCAACGGCCAAGCCGCCGGAGACTATGCCGGGTTATCCGTAAGCAATGCCGGTGACATTAATGGCGATGGCCTCGCTGACCTCATCGTAGGGGCCAACGGGGCCGACAACAACGGCAATTTATCAGGCCGGTCCTACGTCGTATTTGGCACCACTAATAACACCCCGATAAATTTAAACGCCGTAGCTGGCGGCGCTGGCGGGTTTGTCATCAACGGCGGTGCAGCCAGTGAGCAATCAGGCAGGTCTGTCAGTGCAGCCGGGGATGTCAATGGTGATGGTTTAGCTGATTTAATAGTTGGGGCACCCTACGGAACCGGTGCAGCCAGTCTAACCGGCAAAGCTTACATCGTATTTGGTAAAGCAGGCGGTGGGCCGGTGAATTTGAGCAGCATCGCCGCCGGCGCAGGGGGTGGTTTTGCTGTCAATGGTCAAACCTTTGGCGACCGTTTCGGCCTATCAGTACGCGGGGCAGGCGATGTCAACGGTGATGGTTTCGATGATGTCGTTATTGGCGCAGATCGCGCTGAGTGGGATCTCAATAACGATGGTTTAATTAACGATACTTTCGATTACGGTACCGGCAAATCTTATGTAATTTACGGCAAAGGAACCTCCACAGCCATCAACGTTACCGATAATTTAGGAACAAATGGTTTTGTAATTCGCGGTGAAAAAATAGGAGATCAATCAGGCATTTCTGTCAACACCGCCGGCGATGTTAATGGCGATGGATTCACAGATTTAATAGTTGGCGCTTATGGATTTGGCCGCGATGTTAATAGTTCATCAATAAGCTCAAGTTCCGTTAATGGTGTTAGCGATGGCCAGCTAACTCAATTTGAATTTCGCACTGCGGGTAAAGCTTATATTGTTTTTGGTTCAGCTACGGGTACAACAGTCAATTTAAGCAATGTCAATGCCGGTGTCGGCGGTTTTCCTATCCCTCCCCAATTTTTAGTCGCCCCATCAACTTTAGTTAGTAACCGTTTTGGGCAGTCTGTTAGCACCGGGGGCGATATTAATGGCGACGGTTTGGCTGATTTGATTATTGGCGATCCTGAAGCTGATATTGCCGATAACGACGGCACTGTAGAAGCAGGCGAACTTTACAGCGTTGGGAAAGTTTATGTGCTTTTTGGCAAAACAGATACAACCGCCCCTGACTGGAATAATATCGGCACAAATGGTTTTATTATTACCGGCGAAGCTGCAAATGACCGTGCTGGCCGGTGGGTTAGTAATGCCGGTGATGTTAACGGCGATGGTTTAGATGATATGATTATTGGCTCTTTTTATGCCGATGCTAATAGCAATACAAATTCTGGTAAAACTTATTTGGTATTTGGCAAAACCAACAGCGCATCAATTAATCTCAGTAGTGTAGCAGCTGGCAGTGGTGGTTTTGTAATTTTGGGCGAGGCTGCTAATGATTTGTCTGGCCGTTCTGTTAGCGGCGGCGGCGATATTAATGGCGATGGTTTTGCAGATTTAATTGTGGGCGCACCAGGTGCGGATACGACAGGAACTAATGCTGGCCGGTCTTATGTGATTTTTGGTGGCGATTTTACGCAAGCTGTTACTCAGGAGGGAACTACCGCCGACGATATTTTAACCGGCACTGCGGGAGCAGACTATATCACCGGCAATCTCGGAGATGATGTTATTGTTGGCGGCGGCGGTGCCGATGTCCTCTATGGCGGTGCCGGCAATGATATTTTAGGGATAAGCGATTTGACCTTTCACCGTATTAATGGGGGTTTGGGAACGGATACACTACGACTTGATGGGGCCGGTTTGTCTTTCAACCTGACCGCAATCCGAGCTCCTCGTATTTTAGATATAGAGCAAATTGATCTCTCTGGTGCGGGTAATCATACTTTGACTGTTAATTATTTAGAAATTTTAAATTTGTCCCCCAATACCAGTAGTCTCCGAGTTTTTGGCAATAATGCTTCTGATGTAGTTAATGCTGCCGGTTTTAGTTTAGTTGGTTCCTCTGCCGGTTTTAACCAATACAGTCTGGGTGGCGCAACGTTATTTGTGCAAACGGGGGTAACGGTCAATTTGTAAATTTCTCGTTGTTTTTTGTCTCAATCAAATATGAAACAAAAATGGTAATAGCTTTCGTCAATCTTAAACAGGTGATTATTTCTAATAGTGGCGTATAACTCCCCTCTAACAACTTCGTTAGTATTGAGATAAAGAGTTCTTTGGAGAAATTATGAAATTTTCTGTTATAGGCGCTACAGCGCTATTGTTGAGTTTAAGTAATGCAGGTCAAGCTTTAGCTATTTTTCCTGTGAATAATTCCCAGGCTATGTGGGGCCGGTACCCTTCTCCTAGTATCTCCCAAAATCAACGGGAGTCAGAACGGTACTATGATCAAATTAATGAACTTTACCGCGATATTTTGGGACGAGATGCAGACTATCGCGGACTTAGAACATGGTCGAGAGAAATAGAACGAGGAGCAAGTTTACAAGAAATTCGTCGTGAAATTGCCGAAAGTAATGAAGCCCGCGATGCCATTAACAACGTTTATCGTAATATGTTGAGCCGCGATGCTGATTATTCAGGTATGAGAACTTGGATAAGAACTTTGGCCAATGGCGGCAATTTAGAAGATGTGCGTCAACGTATTGCTGATAGCCGTGAAGCGGAAGATGCAATTAATAGAATTTATCAGCAAATTTTAGGCCGTGATGCAGATCGCAATGGCATGAGAACTTGGAAACGACAGTTAGCAAATGGTGCTTCTATCCGCGATATTCAGCGCGAAATTGCTAACAGTAATGAAGCCAGACAGCGCAACCGTCGTTAAATGTTTGAATAGTTTTAAGTTGATTTCAACTATTTAGCAACTCCTAATTTTTTGGAGTTGCTTTATTTTTAAAGCAGATATTTAATTTCAAAAAATAAGTAAAACTTGGTTTGTAATTTAGGTTAAACAATAGTACAAATCAAAGACCATCCAGTTGTATTTTTATGAAATTTTGTCATACAAACTCAGACTGTAAAAAATAACTTATCTAGCTGGAAAAATGGGTAAACTTAGCTGAAAAAAGTTAAAGAGAAAATTTAGAAGAGCAAGAAAAATTTAGTATTACTCTTCTTTATCGTTTTGACTTTTCTCTATTGTTCCTAAGAAAATATAGTAACCAAAAAAAAGATTATTTTTCTTTCTTCTTTTCACGGGGTAAAAAACGATCAAGAGCAGCTTTTAACTGTTCTAGTTCTACATCAATATTGCCCTCTGTAGCAGCGCGAGCAATGCACTCTGTTAAATGCTCATCTAAGATAATACGCGCCACCCGATCTAGTGCTCCTCGAACCGCAGCAATTTGGATTAGTACACTTGGACAAGGTTGATTTTCCTGTACCATAGTTTTGATGCCCCGAATATGTCCCTCAATGCGCGACAGTCGATTTACAAGCCGACGCAAAGATTCTTCGCTGTGAATATGATGGTGGCTTTCAAGATTATGATGATCTTGATGAGTATAAATATCATTTATTTCTGAAAATTCAGACAAATTAGCACCCTCATCAGGAAGAGAAAGAGATTCATCAGTTAACACATTAGGGCGACTCATAGGTGTTTTTTGCACTAAGGTAGTATATAACCATTCGTTGCTAGTCATAGTTTTTGATTCTATCGACCCCTTTCCCTGATTCAAAAAGTAAAACTTTTATCTTCCCCTTTTTTAGAGGTTAAAGGATACTGGGGTTATAACTATAAACCGTTATATACAATTTTAACCGGAGCGTGTAGTTTCGGGACAATAAGTAGAAGCAATTGTCATAAGTCCATTGGTTAAGGGTATTATTTGGTCAGAGTTGGTGCAAGGCCGGCTCAGCATTACAGCATCTACAGAATACAAAAATCCCCCTTTTAATAAACTTGGTTTCTTTTCTTACGGGTAGTAAAAACTTTTTTTCTGGATGTTTTCTAATAGCAAATAATCTCGTTCAAGACAATATAAAAACCTAGAAAAAAAGAGTCTTTTGTTTACAAAAGACCCTTACTAAAAACTAGTGAATTTAGGTTAAAAAGAACAGAAATAGAGTTGGGAATTAGCCTAAAAAAGACTCAATAATCAACACCCAACTCCATAACTTCTAATTAAACTATCCTATTCAAAATCCTCATCATCATCCACATCCACATCCACATCATCATCAAACTCATCCACATCATCAAAAACATCATCCAACGGAGAAACATCCTCAGTTTCTACAGAATCCTTAACGCCTGGAAACAAAGAATTACGGCCTTTTACAGAACCCACATCAGACTCATCCTCCTCATAAAAACCCGAATCCCAGCTGCGGGCAAGACGATCATCAAGAAGATCCGAATCCAAAACAACCTCCTCATCTAAAACAGCCCCATCAGCACCCTCAGCCAAATCAGGAGAAATCGCCAGATCCTCATAAGCATTAAAACCAGTACCGGCAGGAATCAAGCGGCCAATAATCACATTTTCTTTCAAACCGCGTAACCAATCAGACTTACCCTCAATCGCAGCCTCAGTTAGCACACGAGTTGTCTCTTGGAAAGAAGCAGCAGAAATAAACGAATCCGTATTCAAAGAAGCCTTAGTAATACCCAATAAAACCGGAGTATATTGAGCCGGAGCACCCCCAGTAATACTCATCGCCTCATTCACCTGCTCAACAGCACGCAACTCAATCAACTCCCCAGGCAACATCGTAGTATCACCCCCATCATCAATCCGAACCTTAGAAGTCATCTGCCGAACAATCACCTCAATGTGCTTATCAGAAATATCAATCCCCTGAGATTGATAAACAGACTGAACCTCAGCCACCAAAAAAGTTTGAACAGCAGAAAAAGACAACAACGCCGCCTCATACTCACCCAAAGAATCTCGGTGAATATTATAAAAAACCTCCAAAATCTCGTGAGGATTAGCCGGCCCATCTGTAATTGCTTGCCCAGCCGCTACAGACTCACCATTAGAAACAATAGCATTTTGACTTTGGCCAATCACATAATCTGCAATAGCCCCAGTCTCCTCAATGATTCGTACCGAAACACTATCATCATCACCATACTCAACCTCAGCAATACCCGCACCACGAGAAAGCACACAAGCCTCCTTCGGTTTACGAGCCTCCAAAAGCTCCTCAATACGAGGTAAACCCTGAATAATATCCCCAGTCTTAGTCCGTTCAAAAACCAACAGAACTAACAAATCACCCCGCTGTACCAAACTACCATCCTCCACATGAAGCACAGCCCCACTAGAAACACGATAAGGACGCGCACGCCGGATCCGGACATCAAACTTACCAGGAGACTCAACCGATTCGGTAACACTTAAAACTTGACCCGACTCCAAAACTGGCACCCCAGGAGCAATTTCAGCCCCTTGACCAGCCACCAACAAATCGCCACTACCCACAGTCACCGGCACATCAGAAGTCACCGTGAAATAATCAGCATCACGCATCACCAAAACACGGCGAACCACCTCAGAACCCGTACGAATCCCGCCAATAATCCCAGACTCCTTGCACTGAATTTCCGTTCTGGCCACAACCTCACCACCCACAATTCGGTCGCCATCAGCCACCAAAATCCGGGTACTCGTACTACCAGAAAGAGCATCAGCAGCAACATCACGTCGGACGATCAAAGACTCCAAAATCACCATTTGCAAACGCAAAAGAGTTGGATCTTCCTCCGAACGAACTAACTCAATATCCGCAGCCAACTGCGTATTACCATCAATCTCCAAAACTAGCTGAGTGCGTAACAAATCCACACCCTCAACAGACTTAACCCGTTCACCATCCTTATAAGGCAAACGCTGCACCGAACGCAAAACTAAATTAGTATCTCCTTGCTCAGACTCTTGAGAAGGAATCTCCACAGGGCCCATCACCGGAAACTCTAACACCGGCCTTAACAAAAGAGCAGCCCCTTCTGTAGATTCCACATACTCCACATAGCGTAGATCATCAACCGTCACATCGGGCATCAAAACACTTCCCTCAGTAACAAACTGACCATCCTTAGCAAGAGCAGCCTCTGGGTCATCAACAATCATCAAATTACCAGGCTTAATCAAAATTTCGCGGAGAATATCATTCTTTTGAGTAATTTCAACAATCCCCGAATTTTGACAAAAGATATCCTTAACAATTTCAGTGCCAGCCTCTACATATTGACCATCTTCCACCAAAAGCAAAGAAATATCCTTATTTACCTCATGGCACTCTTCAGGAATCCACAACAATGTACCGCCCTTAAGCACATCATAACCCTGCTTAGCCTTGCCACGTTTTTGAACCTCAATACCGGAATATTTAAGAATCCCCCCAGTAGTTGTGCGGTAATTAGAAGAAACCAACTCAGCAACAACTTGTCCTGATTGAACCTTCATCCCCGGACTAACCTTCAGCAAAAACTGTTCAGAAGTAGCAGTTTCCAAAATATAAGAGTTTTTATTTTGGTGAGACTCTTCCCGAACCACCGCATTATTCAACAAAACACTAGCGGTAATAATCTCAATTTCTCTAGGGCTAGAATCATCCACATCAGGATTAAGACGAACCACACCACCATGAATAGTTTGCAACTCCGTAGTAGCTAAAACACTACCCGGAACAACACGGTCACCATTTTTAACACTAGGTTCAGCACCCGGCGGCAGGTTATAAACCTCTCCAGAAAGAACCCAAATAAGACCACCGCGCTGAGCAATACGAGTAGTATTACCTTGACGGTCTGTTTTTTCTTCAGGGCTCAAGTCTGCAAATAGAACTTCACCGGCACTAGCACTGGAGACATCTTTAGTTGCTTTTTCTGTCGTTTTGCGGCTTTTCGTTCCCCCCAGAGGAATTTCAGCAATAACTTGATTTTTAGCTACAGCTGAATTATTTCCAACCATAAGAATAGAACCAGAAGAAACTGTTAAAACTTCCTTTTTGCCACCCACGCATTCAACAGTAATTTCTGCATTAGAAGATTCAACAATAAAAGCCTCTTCCCCATGACGAGTTCGGTAAGGACGAACACGGAGACTAGAAGAATAACGAACAGTTCCTTTTTCAGAAGCCCGAATAGTTTTAGCTATTTCCCCAGTAAACACACCACCGGTGTGAAAAGTCCGCATGGTAAGCTGAGTACCCGGTTCACCAATAGATTGAGCAGCAATAATCCCTGCCGCTTCTCCAAGGTCAACCAACTTAGCATGAGCAAGGCTCCAACCGTAACACATTTGGCAAACACTTTTAGTTGCCGCGCAAGTCAGAGGAGAACGAACCCGAAGAGAGGAAAGTTTTGCGTTAGCAATTTCTTCGGCAATTTCCAAACTTACAGGAGTATTGCGTTCAGCAATAAGCTCACCATTGGGCTTAAAAATATCTTCTGCCAGAGTTCGACCAAGAAGACGATCTTTGAGAGCAATTAAAACTCTTTCACCATCCATCATTGGTTTAATGAGGACGTTACGATTTGTACCGCAATCTATTTCTCGAACAATAACATCCTGGGCTACATCCACAAGTCGGCGAGTTAGATAACCTGAGTCTGCGGTTCGTAGAGCAGTATCAACAAGACCTTTACGAGCACCATAGGAAGAAATAATGTACTCGGTAACTGTTAGACCTTCACGGAAATTAGTTTTAATAGGAAGGTCAATAATTTCACCTTGAGGGTCAGCCATCAAACCACGCATCCCCACAAGCTGACGAACTTGAGAGATGTTACCACGAGCACCAGAAAAAGCCATCATGTAAACAGAATTCAAAGGATCTGTTGCCAAGAAATGTTGCACAACTTCATCTTTTAGTTCTTCTGATGCACCATTCCAAGTATCAATAACTTTTTGAAAACGTTCAACTTCTGTAATTTCGCCTCTTGTATAGCGGTCTTCTGTTGTCCGAATTTCTTCTTCGGCTTTGTCTAATAGCGCACGTTTGATAGGGGGAATTTTTAAGTCATCTACTGAAATAGAAATACCGGCTTTTGTTGCATAACGAAAACCAAGATCCTTTAGCCGATCAGCCACTTGAGCAGTCCGGGCAGTACCATAATGAGTATAGGCCCAAGCGATGAGTTTCTTGAGTTGATTTTTGTCGATAATTCGATTGCGAAAGATCATAATGATTTTGGATTTGGTAAGGTAGAAAGTAAGACAAAAACTGGGATTTTTCTAGCTCTAAAGTTGTTTACTTCAAAGCCTCAGTGATGACTTGATTAAGAATAATCCGGCCTGGGGTTGTTTTCAGAAATTGACTTATGATCTTGCCTGATTTATCTTGGCGGATTCGACGGTATGGGTAGATGATAGTTTGAGTACCGTCGGTCTCGTTGGTTTCTGTAGAAATAGGTGTAGAGTCACCGGGCGAAGATTCAATTTCTCCATCAAAGCGAACCCAAATAAATTGGTGAAGGTCTAGTTTAGATTGTTCATAGGCAATGACGGCTTCATTAAGTGAAGAAAAGAAACGTTCTTGTCCTTTTTCCAAATTCGGGTTTTCGGCAGTGAGATAATAGCATCCCAATACCATGTCTTGAGAAGGTGTAATGATTGGCCGGCCGGTGGCTGGAGACATGATATTGTTACAGGCAAGCATAAGCAGACGAGCCTCAGCTTGGGATTCGATGGATAGGGGGACGTGAACGGCCATTTGGTCACCGTCAAAGTCAGCGTTAAAGGCCGGACAAACGAGGGGATGCAGTTGGATAGCCCGACCCTCAACAAGTATAGGTTCAAAGGCTTGGATACCGAGTCGGTGGAGGGTAGGAGCACGGTTTAGCATAACCGGGTGGCCTTCGATAACTTCTTCAAGGATGTCCCATACGGCGGGGTCATTTCGTTGAATTAGTTTTTTGGCTGCTTTAATGTTGTTAACAAGCCCTTGACGGATCAGCCGGTGAATGACAAAGGGTTGGAAGAGTTCGATTGCCATTTCGCGGGGTAGTCCGCATTGGTGGATTTTAAGTTTAGGGCCAACGACGATTACTGACCGGCCGGAGTAGTCTACTCGTTTACCCAAAAGGTTTTGACGGAAACGACCTTGTTTACCTTCAATGATGTCTGAGAGGGATTTTAAAGGCCGGTTGTTTGCTCCTACAACAGTACGACCACGACGACCGTTATCTATAAGGGCATCCACAGCTTCTTGAAGCATCCGTTTTTCGTTACGGATGATGATTTCGGGTGCGAGAATTTCTTGGAGTCTGGCTAGGCGATTATTACGGTTAATGACACGTCGGTAGAGGTCGTTTAAGTCACTAGTAGCAAACCGACCGCCATCGAGTTGAACCATTGGGCGGAGGTCTGGAGGAATCACAGGAATTACTGATAATACCATCCAGCTAGGCAGAGAGCCGGTGGCAATAAAGTTATCAATAACCCGAAGACGTTTAATAAATTTGGCTCGTTTTTGACCTTTGGCGCTACCGATTTCTTCGCGGAGTTTTTCGGCTTCTTCTTCTAGTTTAATATCTTCTAACAATCGCTGGAGAGCTTCAGCACCAATGCCTACTTCAATTCCCGATAGTTGAGAATCTTCGCTATAAAGTTGGTCTTCAATTTCTACCCATTGGTCTTCTGTTAGAAGTTGTTTATATTGAAGCTGATCGTGATTACCTGGATCGAGAACCACATAAGCATTAAAATAAACAATTTGTTCGACATCGCGCAGTGGCATATCCAACAAAATTGCCATATAGCTTGGAATGCCTTTGAGATACCAAACATGAGCAACGGGGGCTGCCAATTTAATAAATCCCATCCGGTGTCTGCGGACTCTTGATTCAGTTACTTCTACACCGCATCTCTCACATACAATGCCACGATGTCTAACTCTTTTGTATTTCCCGCAATGACATTCCCAATCTTTTGCCGGCCCAAAAATACGCTCACAAAATAAACCATCCATTTCCGGTTTTAGTGTCCGGTAATTAATAGTTTCTGGTTTGGTTACTTCACCTACAACTTGACCATTAGGGAGAGTTCTTTCGCCCCATTGGCGAATACGTTCGGGAGATGCTAAACCGATTTTGACGTAATCAAATCTCTGCTCTATTTTGGCCATTGTTTCCTCTTACTTTTCAATAGATAAATTCTTCAAAAATTAACAACAAGCTACCATTTACTTACTTGTTTTAGACTTGTTAATTTCGTAAATACTCCTTGTTGCAACCACCTATTTTTTCCGAGCGTACTCCACTCTCAGCGTAAATTTTAGTGTTTTTGTCAGCCTTAGACTGGCGGTAGTTTGATCAATTGTCCTTTAGCTTTGGTATATTTCGGAGAGCATTAGGGAACATCCTTAGTAGTTTCGTTCCAGAGGATACAACCGTTCTCAGCAAATAACCTTTTACAACCAGGCGCAACTTTAATAAAATTCTCAGACATTGCAATATTGTATAGGTTAGGAGAACGGCAGTAAGGTGGTTGTATAAAAAACAGACTTGCATATAGTAGAGCTTTAGGGCGATACAGCATTAGCCCCTAGCCCTAAAACGCTACTACATATTAATCATCCTCAGAATCAAAAGACTCACGGGAGACAGCTTCGTAAGTCGGACGAGTAGGAGCTCGGCGGGAAGCAACATCTGCCATCAGATCCACTTCCACATCACGAGAAGTCCCATCTTCCTTGGTTTCTACCTTGTGAACCGCAATATCCAAACACAAAGACTGCAACTCTCGCATCAACACCTTAAACGACTCTGGTGTTCCTGGACGAGGAATGGACTTGCCTTTGACGATAGCATTGAGAGCCTCATTGCGACCTTGCATATCATCTGATTTAACAGTCAGCAACTCTTGCAAAGTATATGCAGCCCCAAATGCTTCCAGAGCCCAAACTTCCATTTCACCAAAGCGCTGACCACCTTGTTGAGCTTTACCACCAAGGGGTTGCTGAGTAACCAAGGAATAGGGGCCGGTAGAACGAGCGTGAATTTTATCATCTACTAAGTGAACGAGTTTCAACATATAAGCCTTACCGACAGTCACCGGCCGGTCAAAAGCCTCACCCGTACGGCCATCCATAACTGTTGTTTTTCCAGGGTTATCCTCATCAAACAACCAGTCATGGCCGGTTTTATTTTTAGCCTCATTAAGCTTGAAATGAACAGTTTCCCGTGACTTTTCTGGCCCGTGCATTTCATCAAAGGGAGTAATTTTAAACCGCACCCCAAGATTTTCACCGGCCCAACCCAACAAGCACTCAAAAATCTGGCCCACATTCATCCGAGAAGGCACACCCAAGGGATTGAGAACAATATCCACTGGTCGGCCATCAGGCAAATAAGGCATATCTTCTATGGGAAGAATGCGAGAAATAATCCCCTTATTGCCGTGTCGGCCGGCCATTTTATCCCCGACTTGGATTTTACGTTTTTGGGCTACATAAACGCGAACGACCATATTAGCCCCAGGAGGAAGCTCGTCGCCTTGTTCACGGGTAAACACCCGGACATCAACAACACGGCCTTTTTCACCATTGGGAACCCGCAAACTATTATCACGAACATCACGAGCTTTTTCGCCAAAAATGGCCCGCAGTAGCTTTTCTTCGGGAGGTTGGTCAGACTCACCTTTAGGAGTCACCTTACCAACCAAAATATCACCAGACTCAACCCAAGCACCGGTGCGGATAATGCCATTTTCATCTAATTGCCGTAAAGCATCTTCACCCACATTCGGAATTTCGCGGGTAATTTCTTCTGGGCCTAACTTAGTTTGACGCGCTTCAATTTCGTATTTTTCAACGTGGATAGATGTGTACACATCGTGATAAACCAGACGTTCCGAAATTAAAATCGCGTCTTCATAGTTGTATCCTTCCCAAGGCATATAAGCCACGAGGATATTTTGACCTAAAGCCAGTTCGCCGCCTTCGGTAGCCGAACCATCAGCCATAACCTGACCCGCGACCACATCATCTCCCTCAAAAACAATTGGTCTTTGGTTGAGACAAGTATCTTGGTTAGAACGCTGATATTTTTGCAGTTCGTATTCAATTTCGTTAGGCTGAGGGCCGTCTGGGGTCTTGGGAGTAGGACGAACCCGGATGCGTTCCGCGTCTACATGAGTAACAATGCCATCGGTGCGAGACACAATGACCATTCCAGAGTCACGGGCTGCTTGGGCTTCTAAGCCTGTCCCTACCAGAGGACGTTCGGGACGTAACAAAGGTACAGCTTGACGCTGCATATTAGATCCCATCAAAGCTCGGTTTGCGTCGTCGTGTTCCAAAAATGGAATCAACGATGTAGCCACTGAAATAATTTGAACCGGGCTAACGGCCACATAGTCCACTTGGTCGGGGCGAGTGGTGGTAAATTCTTGTCGATAGCGTACTGCTACAAGATCGCCTTGAATATAGCCGTTTTCATCAACGGTAATATCCCCAGGGGCAACGCGGAGGTCGTCTTCTTCGTCGGCGGTCATAAAAACGGCCGGTTGGTCTTTTAAAACTCGTCCGTTTTCAACACGATAGAAGGGAGTAGCAATGAAGCCGTAGGAGTTAACACGAGCGTGGGTGGCCAATGAGCCAATCAAGCCTGCGTTCGGGCCTTCTGGCGTTTCAATAGGACAAACTCGTCCGTAGTGAGAGGGGTGAATATCTCGGACTGCAAAACCGGCCCGTTCTCTTGTTAAACCGCCGGGGCCCAAGGCTGACAAGCGCCGCTTGTGGGTAAGTTCTGCCAGGGGGTTTGTCTGATCCATAAACTGCGATAGCTGGGAAGAGCCAAAAAACTCTTTGATAGCAGCGACTAGCGGTTTCGGGTTTACTAGAGATGTTGGGGTTAAGGCGTCGGCATCGGATACGGTCATTCGTTCGCGGATGATGCGTTCAAGCCGGTTTAAGCCTACACGAACTTGGTTTTGTAGTAATTCTCCAACGGAACGGACGCGACGGTTGCCTAAGTGGTCGATGTCGTCGGTTTGACCGATATCAAATTCTAAGTTAATGAGGTAGTCTACCGCTGCCAAGATGTCTTGGGGGGTAAGGACGCGGGTAGTGTCGGGTATATTGAGGCGCAGTTTGCGGTTTAGTTTATACCGGCCTACTTTGCCCAAGTCGTAGCGTTTGGCATCAAAAAAGCGCGAGTCAAGCAATTGTTGGCCGCCGGAAACGGTTGGAGGCTCGCCCGGTCGCAGTTTGCGATAAAGCTCCATCAGGGCTTCTTCTTCGCTAAACTGGCCTTCTTTTTCGATGGTTTTTTGGAAGTATTCCGGGTGACGCAAGGCGTCGTAGATTTCGTTGTCAGTTAGGCCCAAGGCTTTGAGCAATACCTGAGCACTTAGTTTCCGAGTTTTATCGATCCTGACCCAAACGAGATCGTTTTTGTCGGTTTCAAATTTTAACCAGGCTCCTCGGTTGGGGATGAGGGAGGCGTTATAGCTACGGCGACCGTTTTTGTCGGTTTCTGATTTGTAATAAACTCCGGGGGAGCGGACAATTTGATTAACAATGACGCGCTCTGCACCGTTAATAATAAAGGTGCCTCTATCTGTCATTAAAGGCAATTCGCCGATAAAGACTTCTTGTTCTTTAATTTCGCCGGTTTCTTTATTTATTAGGCGGGTGGGCACATACATTTGGACTGAGTAGGTGCTGTCGCGGCGTTTTGCTTCGTCTACGTCGTATTTGGGACGCTTGAGTTTGTAGTCTTTGCCGATAAAGTGTAGTTCTAGCTTGCCGGTGTAGTCGGTGATGGGCGAAAAGCTATTAAGTTCTTCAATAAGTCCCTCTTCCAAGAACCAGCGAAATGAGCTTCGTTGGATTTCCACTAGGTCGGGTAGGGTAAAGGCCGGTGTGGTGTATGTTTGCTCTGTCATGCGTCCTCCGGTAGTAGCCAGACCGCGAGTTTGGTATTATACCTGGTCTTGTTCACTTTGTTTTTTTTCATTAGCCAAAAGTCATTTATCATGGGTGTTTTATCGTTTCTCTTTAGTTCTTCGCCGAAAATAATTGCGGTTTAACTATTGTTTTTTTTCATTAGTTTTTGGCGAAGACAATCGGGAGGTTTGAAGATTTACCCTTGAGGGTTGAAGATTGACTATTAGCTGTGAAATTATGCTTTTTTGAGGGGTTAACTCAAGATAAAATAGCAAAATTTTCTTTGCCTTGATAGGCTATTGGGGGTTTTTGGATGGCTGCAAGGTTAAGGTTAAATAGCTTGCAGGCGTTTTCTGTGGTTTGGATAGCTAAAGTTTCAAGGGACACTCCGCGAAGTTGGGCCACTTGTTCGGCGACTTTTCGGACGTAGGCCGGTTCGTTGCGTTTTCCCCGTTTCGGAACGGGGGCAAGAAACGGACAGTCTGTTTCAATTAAGATACGATCACTGGGTACACTAGAAGCAGATTCCTGTATCTGGGTGGCTTTTTTGAAGGTGACGGTGCCGCTGAAACTAATATAAAAGCCAAGGTCTAAAAACCATTGGGTTTCTTCTGGTGTGCCGCCCCAGCAGTGCATTACTCCTTTAACCGGCCCGTTTTTGTCCCAGAATTTTTGTAATTGTTCACGCATTTGGGCCGCCGCATCTCGGCAGTGAATGATGACTGGTTTTTGCAGCTTTTGGGCGATTTTTAACTGGGCTTCAAAAACTTTGTGTTGCAATTCAAAGTTTTCTGCTTTATAAAAGTCTAAGCCTGTCTCCCCAATTGCCACCACTCTGCTGTCGCTCAAAGCTAACTGCTCGATCTCGACTATGGTGTTTTCGCCGCATTGGTCTGCGTCTAGGGGATGTAACCCAACTGCAAAAAAAAGTTCATCAAAACTATCTGCCAGCTTTTGGATGCTGCCAAATTCTTGTGGAGTTACACAGGAATGGATTAAATAAACCACACCTTCTGACCTCCAACGTTCAGCTACCTCTGCTAGATCGTTGGAGAAAACGTCAAAGTTAATATGAACGTGGGTATCTATCAACTGTATTGGTGGGTCGGGCATGGGTGGGGAACCCCGAAATTTTGTCCGCACGGAATGGCTAAGAATAAATTGTAGCTTAAATACCGTCACAGATGCCGGCCCGTACCAAATTTTGCCGCTTAAACCTTTTTTGGGTTAAAAAAAGCGGATTTTAAGGACGGCCGGCTAACTATTTGCGGCGTGTTTTTTAGATGTGTAGATTAAAGAAAAACCAACCTCAAAGGGAAGGCGTTTTTTAATCTTAGGAAGCTGCTTGTGTAGATCCTTGTCCCGTGTAAGGCTTGAGGGCTCTTGCGAGACGAGATTTTTTGCGAGAGGCATTATTACGATGCAGCACTCCTTTTTTAACAGCTTTGTCGATTTTGCTGTAAGCTTCTGACATCCGAGCCTCTACTTCTTTTAATTGTGCTTCAGAAGGAGATGCCGCGTATTTGGCTACAGCAGCTAAATAATTTTTCATCAGAGTTTTCACTGCTGATGAGTAGGTTTTGTTCCGTAAGCGGTTGCGTTCGGCGATTTGGACGCGCTTGATCGCAGATTTGATGTTTGCCACAGTCTATCCTGTAAAAAAGCTCTATTTGTTGACAACCTTGGGTTTTTGATACTTTCCCTTTTTCTTGATGGAACAAAACTGTCCACCAAGGAACAATGGCACTCTCAGTTGACGAAAGTGGGGTTCCCTCAAGACTTAAACTTTGGAGTTTAAGCGTTTTATGCTCAAACCTAACCTTAGAACCAAGTGCAGGTTGCTCAAAGGTAATGAAGTAGTTTGACGGCCTTAATTGTACCGTAAACTTAGGTCTTAGGTCAATCTAAGTAAGCTGTTGGAAAAACTAATATAGCATTTGTTGGGAAGAATTTGCGATCCATCGAGAAAATCTCGGTTAAGCTTATAGAAACACCAGTAAAAGGTTTAGTCTGCCATCAAGGGAGCGGTGAGCCGTTAGCTGGAAGTCAGCGGTCTGGCGTTGTCAAAAACTCTATGACAGGTGAACTTCAAAGTTAGCGGAGGTATCCAAAGCTGCTCACGCGATGCCAGATAAATAGTTTTACAAGGGGTAATTCTTAGATTGGCATTTCTATTCCATGCTGCGAATCATAACTGAGCGGTCTGAGGCAGAGGTTGAACTGCGACGGATCTGCGAACGCACTCACGATGATGCTGTTGTCCATAAAGAGGCAACGGTTCGGGAGGTGTTGCAGGCTGTGAAACGTCAGGGCGACCGAGCGCTGCTGCACTATACAGAAGAATTTGACGGGCAAAAGCTTAACTCTGAGCAGTTGCGGGTCAGTGGGTCAGAATTAGATGCTGCTTACCAGCAGGTGTCAAAAGAGTTGTTGGATGCAATTCGGTTGGCGCGTCAACAAATTGAGGCGTTTCACCGGCAGCGCGTTCCTAAATCTTGGGTTCAGTTTGGTGAGGATGAGGTTGTCCTTGGCAAGCGCTACACACCAGTAGACCGCGCGGGGCTATATGTTCCGGGGGGTCGAGCGGCTTATCCAAGTACCGTGCTGATGAATGCAATACCTGCTAAGGTGGCCGGTGTGCCGCGTATCGTGATGTGTACGCCACCCGGTCAAGAAAAAACCCTGAATGCGTCTGTGCTAGTAGCGGCGCAGGAGGCGGGGGTAGAGGAAATTTACCGAGTAGGAGGCGCTCAGGCTATCGCGGCTTTGGCCTATGGCACAGAGACTATTCCGAAGGTGGATGTAATCACCGGCCCCGGTAATATATATGTGACGCTGGCTAAAAAGCTGGTTTATGGAACTGTAGGAATTGATTCTCTAGCCGGCCCGTCGGAAGTATTAGTGATTGCTGATGCTCAGGCAAACCCCGTTTATGTGGCCGCTGATATGCTGGCCCAAGCTGAACATGACCCGATGGCAGCGGCAATTTTGCTAACTACTGATTTACAGTTGGCCAGAAAGGTAGTGGTTGAGGCTGAGCGACAGTTAGCAGATCACCCACGCCGGTTGCTGACGGAAAAAGCAATTGCTCATTACGGGTTAGTGGTTGTGCTAGACTCGCTGTCAACTGCGGCCGAGTTGTCTAATCAGTTTGCTCCAGAACATTTAGAGCTAGAGGTAGCTGATCCTTGGGCGCTGTTAGAAAAAATTCGCCACGCGGGAGCTATTTTTTTAGGAAATTCAACACCGGAAGCAGTCGGCGATTATCTGGCTGGGCCAAATCATACGCTGCCAACTTCGGGTGCGGCTCGTTATGCTTCAGCCCTTGGGGTGGATACATTTATAAAACATTCAAGTTTAATTCAGTATTCACCGACGGCATTGCAAAAAATGAGTGGTGCTATCCAGGCTCTTGCTAAGGCAGAAGGTTTACCATCTCACGCTGATTCTGTTCGCTTGCGGACTCAAAATAAGGAGAATTGGGGGAT
Organism: Halomicronema sp.; assembly: GCA_036704045.1. Classification (GTDB taxonomy): domain Bacteria; phylum Cyanobacteriota; class Cyanobacteriia; order Cyanobacteriales; family Oscillatoriaceae; genus Ancylothrix. The sequence goes on from DATNQM010000022.1 coordinate 588,798, forward strand.
GGTTGACGAAGAGTCGGATAACGGAGAAGCATAATTTTAGAAACCCTTTGTGGGATCTAATGTTTGGCGGCCAGTTGGTTATTAAAAGTGAGGCGGAATTTTCTTTTGCAGAAAATACCGCTTTTTAGGTTTCATGATTGCGAAATTGAGTCAAGACTGTTATGCTGCTCTCTCGGAGTCGAAACCATAAAAATAAAAATAGAAATCAATGGTCTAGCGGTGAAGCCCATTTGTTTTAGGTTTGAGGAGATTTGATAGGTGCTAAAAACAATTTTGGTGGCCCTCGATAGTTCAGAACTTTCTCATCAAGTTATGGAAAGTTTAGTAGGGAATCTCCAGATCCAATCGACAAGTAAAATGATTTTGGTTCATGTAATAAACAGGCGAAATGCTGAGGTGGAAATTGCAGCTGATCGGCCGGGAACTGTTGGGGTACAAGATGAAGTTCCTTATCGACATCTGGAAAAACAGTTACAGTCTTATCAGATTCAGTTACCTTGTAAAAGTGAGTTGGAAATTGTTAGTGGCGATCCAGCTGAGGAAATTATTCGTTTAGCTAATATTTATCGTGCAGATTTAATTGTGATTGGTAATAGGGGTTTAACGGGGATGAAACGCATTATTGAGGGTTCCGTTAGCTCTCAGGTTGTGGCTGATGCCCCTTGTTCGGTTTTGGTGATTAAGCCTCAATAATGGATAAATAGTTTATGGAAAATTAAGGATTTGTCGCTACCCTTGGTAGAATGCTGGCTGTAATTGTTTTTTTGATGTGTTGCTATGGCTTCTGATTTAAATGCTGAGATGAGTTCGACAACCGGCGCTGATGCAATTGATGTGGCGATTGCTAAGGGTATTGATTTTGATGGTACTGCGATTCCTACAGCTAAACTTGATCTTTATACTAAGGTGATGGGTTTAGAGGCCGGTCGGCAGCGTAGTGGGGTGTCAAATACGATGCGCTCACGAATTGTCCGAATTGGGGCTAAACATATACCTCAAGATGAATTAAATCAAATGTTAGTTGATGCCGGTTTTGCCGGTTTGAAGGATAAAGAAATTGCTTTCTATTACAGTGGAAAGTAGGTTTTTATTTTTTAGGATTGGATTAGGAAGCTGAGCCTGTTGATGAAGTTCCCAGGTTGAGCCTGGGAACAAAAAAGCCTAAGTGAAATTTATTCAGAAATAAGAATACTCATGGGATTGAGAGGGGCTGTGAATACAAAATAAATAACACCGGCTCCTAATAAAGTGATGGCAAGAGTAAATAATATTATCCACCGATCCGGCGGTTCATAGGTGTCTTGATCTATATCGCGGCGGACTGCAAAATAATGTTGGGTTGACAGTAAGACGGTTGCTAATCCAACTAAAGAAAATACTAATCCTAATTTCCATCCTGTTCCTAAATGGGGGACAAGGGGTGGTTGAAAAAGACGAAGACGGACGATTACAACTCCAAAACCCATTAATGAAATCCCTGTACGCATCCAAGCTAGGTAAGTACGTTCGTTGGCGAGGTGATCTCTGACTCGTGAAGGGTTGAGATAGGGGGATTTTGTAGAGGTTTCCTGAGTGGGGGGTTTCAATTGTAGAAGCATCAGAAGAGTTGATATTTTGTTGTGGATGAAAAGTTTAAGGGTGTTGGTGAGGTATTTAGCAGCTAAACAGTAGTTTTTTATTTTATGGATAGCTGCTAAAAGATTCTTTTTTGTAGGCGTTGATAGAGGGTTAGTCTTCTTCGCTTTCCAGGGTAGGTGCGTTGGCTACACGAGATTGGATAGCAGCTTGGGTGACTTCAGGAATAAACCAGTTTACTTCACCGGCTTTGAATATTTGTGCAAAGGGTGCGGTAAATTCTATCGCTGAAGTTTCGGGGTTATTTTTAATAACTAATTGGGTTCCATCAACGATTTTGAGGGCTACAGGATTTTCTATTTTTTGGATATTTTGTGTTGTTTCTAGCCCGCTAACTTGGGTTCCGTTTGGTAAATAAATGCCGTCACAATCCCATTGATAGGCGGTGGTTTGTCCGTTTTCTAGGAAGTAAAGGTCGTTTTCATAGGAGGAAGAAGATTTTTTGCGTTTGGGGCCATAAACGGCGATGGTTTGGCCGGTTTCGTTTTGGCATTGTCCCCAGCCAGGGCCGGTTTCTAGGGCGTATTTTTGAAATTCTAAATCGGCTATTTGTTTTTCAATTTCTTCTGGGGTTGCTGTTGGCGGTAGGGTTTGGTTGAGTTGTGCGGTTTTTAGGTTATTGAGGGTTTCGGTGATTTGAATATAGTCGGGATTTTTTGCGTAGGAAGCTTTTTCTGGTTCTGCAAAGGAGGCCGGTGCAAATACCAAGTTTAAAACAAAAATCAGACTAATGATAAGCGCAGTTAAGAAATTCATGGTTTTTTAGTTTGGGTAAAGTTGTAAGGTTGAAAAAATTGGAGATGGGGTAAACTTCTGTTTTTTTTAAAGATTTTTACAGAAGTTTTAAAGAGTGAAATTTAAAGGTTAATTTGGCATATTTTTTCTCCTCAGTGAATATTTTTTTTATTAAAAACTTTAAGGGTTTCGCAAAAACTTTATTAATTGTCTTTTTTATTTTGGAGAAAAAATGAATTCTAAAAGTGTGTAGCTTTTGTTTTCAACGATGATAAAGACTCCTAAAGCAATGAGGACAAAGGGGATAATAGAATGACCATACTTTGATAAAACTTTTGTGAAAACGGAGTGACGAGTAAGCCAATAAGCTAGAGAGCACCAAACGGCTATTAAAAGATAAAAAACGACCAAAGTGATGCTTAATTGTAGGGGTGTTGTGGTGGCAAAAAGAGAGAGATAAATGCCGATGTTATCACCTCCATTGGCAAAAGTCACGGCAGCGACTTTGTAGGTTTGAGGGTTGAAAAATTGAGAAAATTTTGAGGTAAGTTTGCTGTTATTTTGGTTGGAAAAATTTAAGGTGACTTCTTGAATTTCTGCGGTGTCTGTTGCGGGAGATAAAAGTTTAGTAAAGCCGATAAAGATGGGGATAAATCCTAATAGTCCTATCCAGGTTTTAGGTAATATTAGTGCGCCGAAAAATCCGGGGAGACTAGCAAGAATAATGGCGGTAAAACCAAGATATTGACCACTGACTATGTGTTGAGGACGAAAGGTGTCGCTGACTTGGGCATAAAAGATTGTTAAGATGAGGATATCATCAAGATTGGTGGCGATAAAAGATGTCATCGCAGCTACAATGATGCCGGCAAGCCAGTTCATAATGTCTCCGTTTTATTCTGCTAAGTTTTCTTCGGGTTTAGTACCCCAATTCTTTTTAACTACACCTATCAAGCAGATAGTAATTGCGAGTAAGGCAAGGGGACTCAATGCGTGACTTTTGAGAATAATAAATACTCCTAATCCAATTAAAACAAAGGGGACTAAGAGGTTGCCGTAGTGGGTAAGAAATTCCGCAATTGCTGGTTGATGAGTGAGTTTATAGGCAGCGTAACACCAAACACCAACGAGTGTAAAGAAGACTCCGATAATGATAGCTAAACTTTCTAAGGCGCTATTAGCAAATAGAGGCACATAGATTCCGATATTATCGGTACCGTTAGCGATGGTAACTGCGGCGACGCTGTAGGTTTGGGGAGAAAGAATGCTGGTGGAAGTTGAGGGGGATGATTCGATTTTTGGGGAATTTTCGGTGGTATCATCGCTTTCTGGGTTGAGGATTCTGCTTAACCCAAAGACTATGGGTGCTAAGCCTAGTAAGCCTATTAAGTGGGGTGGTAAAATTATCCCACCAAAAAATCCGGGGAGGCTGGCAATAACTAATGCAAAAAAGCCTAAATATTGCCCTAATACGACGTGATGCCGACGGAAAGTTGTGTTTACTTGAGAAAAAAACAATAATAGGATGATTAAGTCGTCGAGGTTTGTCGCGGTGAAGGCTGTTAAGCCGGTGGGAATTGCATGGATAAGGCTCATTGTGTTTGTACCTTTTTTGTTGGAAGTGAAAAGTTATTGCTGAGGTAAATACCATTTTTTGAAGGAAGGTAAGAAATTACTTTAAGGTGAATTTCTCTTGAGTTTCCTTTTTGAGGGTTTTTAGTGAAAAGGAAGGATTATTTTTTTGGGCTTCATCAAATGGTAGTAGACAGTAATTTATGTTTAGATATTGTCTGCATCGCTGAAGCGAATGTGGATTTCTTCGATGGATTGTTCCATTTGGGTAATGATTTCTGGGGAACGTAGTCTTTGGAGAATAAACCAGCCACAGGTGGTAATTAAGTAGAGTAAGAAGAGGTAAGGAAAGGCGTCGTAGGGAGCTTCGGGTACGGGGAATAAGGTACTACCTGGAATGCCGGTGGTGCCAACAACAGGTAGCATCATAAATGCTACGCCTAGGAATGAGAAAAGGAGATGAGTTGGGCGGAGTTTTTTGATTTTATAGAGATAAACAGGAGCAGCAATGGAGACGAGGATATAAACAGTTAAGAAGCCGAAGGAACAAATGGTGCCGAAGTAGGCCATGCTCTCGAAGAGTTTGACATGAAATAGGGTTAAGCTGGTAGGAATTAAAAACATGAGTAGGGAACACATTGTGACGGCAATGTGGGGGGTTTTGTTAGAGGCATGGGCTTCGCCAAAGGAGTTATGAAATAAGCCGTGACGTGCCATCATAAAAAAGATACGGGCTGCCGGATTTATGCTGCCTAGAACACAAGCAAAGAAGCTAATTAGGGTACAGAGGCTTATGATTTCTCCTAAGAAGCCAATGCCGGCTTGTTGGGCGAGAAAGCTAAGGGGGGCTTCGGTTTCAGCGAGATTAGCGGTGGTATCACTGAAGCCAAGGACTTCAACGTAGGCCATGAAAATGAAGAAAATGCCGGATAAAATTGTGCTGCCTAATACAGATAAGGGGATACTTTTTAGGGGATTTTTTGCTTCATCTCCAAGGGTTGTTGCGCTTTCAAATCCTGAAAATCCGAAGACTACTAGGACGAGTCCCATTGCTACGCCGCTGGGAGTTGCTGAGTGTAAGGAGAGTTGATTTATGTCAATTGCAAAGCCTTTGTGAGCCCAAATAATGATACCTAAAAAGAGGATGAGGGCAACGGATATTCCTTCTAGTATTAGTAAGGCTCTAGCGGATAGTTCAATGTCTTTATAGGCAAAATACCAGGATATTGCGGCTCCTATTGCTAATAAAGTGATGGGGGAAATATGGATACCTAAGTGTCCGATAATTGTGCCGCCAAAGTTAGCGAATCCGCATAATACTGACATTCCTGTGAAGAGATAACCAAGGACTAAACTCCAGCCTGAAATGACGCCGGCAGTGGGGCCTAATCCTTTGACTATGTAGGAGTAAAGGGAGCCAGGGGAGGCTGAACGGCTAGCGAATTGATTGATGTTTATGCTGACGAATGTTAAGCCTATAACTCCGATAAGAAAACTTAGCCAAGTGCCGTTTCCTGAAAGGGCAAAAATTAAGCCTAAATTTGCGGCGGGGGTGGTGATTGGTGCTATGACAGCGATGGATTGACCTAAGACTTCTCCGAAGGGAAGACAGTCTGGTTTAAGGCCGTGTGCACTGTGGTTTATTTGCTTTGCTTTTGACATTTGATTTGCTCCCTTTTAAGGCGCTAGGTAATTTTTTTGTTGAAAAATTTTTGCTTAGCGCTGGGTTTTTAGTTGTTGGTTTGGCCTTGGTTTTTTGCCGGCTGTCAAAGGCTTGATACTACTTTAGGAGTAGCAATCGATAGAAGCAAATGTTTTTTTCTATTAAATTAATAACTTCTAGTAATTGAAACTACAGACAAAATTTTAAATATACTCTATTTTGATAAGAGAAAAAGTTAATTTTTTTAGTAGTTTTTGGTACTTAGTTCTTTGAGGAATGAGTGCTTTAATTTTGGCTGGAAATATATTTGTTTGGGAGGGTTAAGTAAGGATGGCAAGAATGACGTTTGAGCAGTTAAGAATTTTTTTGGCTGTGGCAGAAGTGGAACATTTTACTAAGGCGGCAGAGGTTCTTTATATTACTCAACCGGCAGTGAGTTCGGCGATTCAATCTTTAGAAGAAGAGTATGGGGTTAAGCTTTTTCATCGCATTGGTAGGCACGTTGAAATTACTCAGGCGGGTAAGTTATTGCAAGTTGAAGCTAAAAAAATTTTGGATTGTGTGGCTTTAACAGAAAGGGGTTTGCGGGAGTTAAATAATTTTCAGCGGGGTGAGTTAAAGTTAGGTTCGAGTTTGACTGTTGGAAATTATTGGTTACCGGAAAGAATTAGTTGGTTTAAACGTAGGTATCCAAGGATTTCTGTGGATTGTGTTTTAGCGAATACGGAGGAGATTTGTGAGGGTACGGCGACGGGTTTGTTTGATTTGGGTTTGATTGAGGCGGAGGTAAAATCTTCTTTAAAAAGTTGTTTGGAATTTGAGCCGGTGGGTGGTGATAAGTTGGTGATTGTGGTAGGTAAATCTCATCCTTGGTATGAACTGGGTAAAGTTAGTGTGGGTGAGCTTTATAATACGGGTTGGGTAATGCGGGAGTCTGGTTCTGGCACTCAGCAAAGTTTTGAACAGGCGCTACAAAATTGGGGTGTTATTATTAGTGATTTAGATATTATTTTGGTTTTAAATACAGGGGAAATGGTGAAAGCTGTTGTGGAAAGTGGTGTAGGGGCAGCGGCTATTTCTGAGTTAATGGTTTCTAAAGAAGTTCAATTAGATACTCTGCGTAAAATCATGGTAACTTTTGAAGAGGATGGTGAGGAGGTTAATTTAGAAATTGAAAGACATTTTTTAAGTTTAAAACATAAAAAAAGGTTTCAAACTCGGATTGCTAGTGCTTTTGAAAAAATTTTAAAGATAGTTTAATTAGTGGGTTGGGTTGTATTATTTTTAGTTGCGGGATTTTGAGACGTGGGGGAGGGTTTGGAAATTATTTGTTGTAGGTCTAGTAATACTTTTGTGCCGGTTTCTCCAACAATTAAAGGTAGGGTTCCGTCCCATTTTTCGATGATTTGCTTTTGCAATATTTCTGGGGTTAAGTTTTCTCGGAGGAGGCGGTTAGCTTCGGCTTCGCCTTTGGCAATGTTTATTTTTGCTTCGGCTTCTTTGGCGGCTTTTTGAGCTATAAATTCGGCTTTTTTTGCTTCTTGTTCGGCAATTTGTTTTGCTTCTACGGCATCGCTAAATCGTTGAGAAAAGTAAACATGAACGAGGGATATGTCGTCAACAGCGATGTTATAGGTAGAGAGTCTAGTGGTGAGTAAGGTGTCTACGTTGCTTTTAACTTCTCCTCTTTTTGTAATGATTTCTTCGGCTGTATATTGTGCCATTACTGCTTTTAATACTTCTTCGACGGCGGGGTTAATGATTCGGTCGATAAGTTGTATTTGGTTCCCTATCTGTTGAAAAATTAGGTTAACTTTTTCTGGTAAAAAATGCCAATTTAGGGCTACTTCTGTGAATACATCTTGTAGGTCTTTTGAGGAAGCTTCAGCGGTAATTTGTTGTTTTTGAATGCGGACGCTGATTTTTTCGACGGTGTTGGCAAGGGGAATTATTAGGTGTATTCCTTCATTTAAAATGTTATTTTGAACTTGTCCGAAAAACATTAAAACACCCCGTTGACCTGCATTAACAATGACAAAGGGGTTGAAAATAATGGCTAGGATGGCAAGGATTAAGGTTATTTTGCCGGCTTTGCTAAAGGTATTTTTTTTTTCATGGTTTGCTAGAAGAGATGCTATCTTTTTCCAAAAGTTAGCTTAGGCAATTGGTTGTGTTTGAAAAAAAGTTTTTGATTGCAAAAACTTGAGATTACTTAAAAAGAATTTCCTTAATAATTCCAGAGATTAACTGCCTGGAAATAAGTTAGGAACTTCTAAGATTTTAAGTTGAATAAGAGCGACAATTAAAATTGTGTAGGCAGTGGATGATAAAAATCCTGAAATAAGTTCTTTTTTGAGGTTACGCGGTTTATTTTGTTGTAAAACATCGAGGGCACCGGCTTGCATTAAGAGGATTCCAACGATGTTGGTTATCCAGTAGCCTGCAATGGAAGCTGGTAACATTAAATTAGGCTCAAACCAACTGCAAACGTAGCCGAAGCAATAGGCAATAGGTAGGTTAAATATAAGGTCATTCCACCAGCACAGGGGGGAAAGAAGGTAGCCAATTACTAATAAGATTCCTCCTCGAAGTTTTTTGAATATCTGATTTTTTTGGGATGTTATATCTTCTGTTTGTAAGGTGTTGTTTGCAGGGTCAGCTAGTTGGTAATTGGGGGTTTTATTGGTGCTTGTCATAAAATCCTAAATTCCGATTGGTTTACCGTAGTTTAAAGTCTATCTCAAATAAACAGATTTGTCTATATTTTGGGGTAGGTAATAAAAATATAGTAAAATCTATCTAAATAGAGTTGACAAAAGTTACTTTTTATGATTTAAAAATGGACTTTGGAAACAAAGGAGAATCAAGAATAATTTGGAGATCAAGTTAGAGGCTAAACAAATTATTTAAGCGTTTACGAACCCAAGCACGCAGGTTTTTATCATCTTCTGCGGCGTTAACTAATCCCATTTCTCGGAGTTGTTGTTGGCGTTGAGCTAATTCTTCTTGGTGTTTTGCAAGTTCTTGTACCATGACTTCGGAGAGTTCAGGATTTTGGCGTAAAAGGTTTTCAAAACCTTTGTTTGTAATTACAAATAAGATGGTTTCTTCTTTTGCTCGGACGGTGGCAGTTCTGGGAATTCCTAACATTAAAGCAAGTTCTCCGAAGAATTTACCTGCTGTTAAATTTGTCAGGTGTTTATTAATTTTTTCCACATAAACTTCTACGGAACCAGACAAAATAATATAAAAAGCGTTTCCTGGATCGCCTTCGTGGAATAAAATTTCTGAGGGTTGTAAACGTTTTCGATAGCCAATTTCAATAAGTTGTCTTAGTTCTAACTCTGTAAGGTTTTTAAAGTAAATTACTTCTCGAAGTAAATCACGGAGAGCTAGTGGTTTTTCTAGGGGGTTTACTACGGGGACTTGATGAATATTTATAGGGGCTTGATTAATATTTTTTTGGCGGTTTCCAAAGTTTAGAACTTCAGGATTTCGCAACCATAAATCTCTTTGGGGAAAGGGTATAGTAATTCCTTGTTGGCGGAGGTTGTATTCAATAATAAAGTTTAGAGAACTGGTGAGGGGGGTTTTTTGATCAATGCGATTAATCCATACTTGAAGATCAAAATGAAGAGCGTTATCACCAAAGCCGGTAAATATAACTTTAGGGGGTGGATCTGATAAAACGGCGGATTCCATATAGGCTGATTTTAATAAAATTTCTGTAACTAAGACAGGATCACTTTCATAGGCAACACCTACAAGGATATGAATGCGTCCTGTATAGTTTTCTAAAGTCCAGTTTACGAGTTTATTTTCTACTAATTTGCTGTTAGGAACAACAACATCACTGCCGTCTAAAGTACGAATAATTGTAGAACGAATAGAAATTTCTTTTACATAGCCGGAAAGACCATCAAATTCGACATAATCTCCGACTTTTACTGTTCTTTCTATAAGTAGGGTTAAGCCGCTTACAAAGTTTTTTGTAATGTCTTGTAAGCCGAAACCAATACCGACTCCTAAACCACCGGCAACTACTGCAATTGAAGCTAAATTAAATCCTGTTGTTTGTAAGATAATAATGAATCCTAAAACAGCAAGTGCATAGCTAATAATGGTAGAAAGAGCTTCTCTGTTGCCTTCGTCAATACCAAATTTTACTAAAAGACGGCTTTTAAGAAATTTCTTTAAAATTCTAGTGAAGAAAAATAAGAGGGTTAACCATAAGATTATCTGTAAAACAGAAAAAATAGTAAGTTCTGCACCGGCTATTGTAAAGCGATAATTAAAAAATTGAGCTACCTGATTTAGAATTTGGAATGGATTCATTTGGTTTTTAAATGTTGATAAAGTTCATCAAGTTGCTTGGCAACTGAGGGTGGTTTAGAGGTAAAGCGGATATAAAAACTTTGTTCACCGATAGGGCTTTCTAATACTTTGGCATAGATATCTTCACTGGTATTCGGTTCATTTGTGCTGAATAAGTTAATTTTTAGGTTAGTCAAAGGTGGGGGTAGTGTTGATAAAGTTTCATCAGGGCAAATTTCTGCACTTTTAGATGAAAGTTTGAGGATTTTTCCAAGATGAATGGTATGCCCAACATCTTTACCTTCAATTAAGACATATTGGAGGGCAATTGGTTGGGGAAGAGTTAAAAATATTTCTTCTTCTTTTTTTAGAAAAAGATTATATTTTCCTTCAATGCCGGCAACTTCATAAATTGTAATTGGATGGGGAACTCCTTTTGGTTGAACTTGCTTTTCGTTTTCTATTTTGACTATAGAACCTGCTTCTTTTAAGGTGGTTTCAGAAATTAAAATTTGACTGCCGGTGGTGTAAGATTCTATCCGGTAGGTTAGGTTAACTTGACTGCCAACAATGCCATATTTAGTGCGTTTTTCTGAGCCAATATTTCCCACTACAACTTCGCCTGTATTGATGCCTATTCCCATTTCCAAAGCGGGTAAATTCCATTCTTTCATTTTATTATTTACTGCATCCATTGCTTGCTGCATTGCTACTGCACAAGCAATCGCTCTTTTTGCATCATCTTTTCGGGCAGTGGGGGCACCAAATAACACTAAAATTCCATCTCCCATAAACTCATCAATAGTGCCTTGGTAATAGGTGATTATATCAGCCATATAACCAAGATAAAAATTAAGAATTTTAACAACTTCTTCTGGTTGTAGTCGTTCAGAAAGGGCAGTAAAACCCCGTAAATCTGAAGTAAAAATGGTGATTTTTCGACGTTCTCCTCCTAGTTTTAAACCTTCAGGATTTTCTAATAAATTCGCTACTACTGCATCGGTAAGATAACGTCCAAAAGTTTTGCGAATATCACCGGCACTCCGGGCAATATAAGCGGTAATTGTAATAGTAGAACCAGCCAGGGCTAAAATTGGGGGAACTACCGGCACCCACCAACCCCAACACAAAGCTAAATAGCTGATGCCGGTTAACAGTAAGCTAATCACAATAGGAGTTCCTAAACGCTGAACTGGAAAAGATTTAACTCCACCAAAGTAGCGTAATTTCCAAGTTATTATTGCCCCTATAGTTGACCATAAAAAAATCCATAAAGATTCTATAAACTCTGGCCAAGATTTAATTAAAGAACGATTTTCTAAAGCACTACTAATAATTTGACTGGTTAAATGAGCATGAATTTCTACTCCTGGCATTAAGACTGGTAAGCTGATTAAATCGCTGCTGTAGGGAGTAAAAAATAGGTCTTTAAAACTTTCACCAACTGTACCAATTAAAATAATTCTATCTTTAGCCCAATTGGAGGGAAGTTTATTATCTAAAATATCACTAAGAGAAACTAATTCAAAAGGTTGTTTGTTCCTACGATAGTTAAGTAAAAGTTGGGAACCTTTAGCATCGGATCTCACATAACCACCATCGTTGGGTTCAAAAGGTTTAAAATACATTTGGCCGAGTTTCCATTTGTTAGTACCTTCGATAGGTTCAGGAGAAATGCCTTTTTTTTCTAAATAAATTAATGCTAAATATAAGGAAAAACTATAAATAGTTTCATCTTTATTATTTTTGACATCTATTAAGCCACGTCGAACTTTTTTATCAGCATCTTGAATTAAATCATTTGAACCAACTTGTCCTTTTTCTTTTAATTTTGCGGGCCCAGGAACAATATCTCTATCTCTTTCCCCAACAGCTTTTTCAATACCCACTAAATTAGGGGTTGTTTCAAATATTGAAACTAATTTTTTATGGCCTGGTTCTACTGGTTGATCTCGATAAATATCTAACCCAATAGCTGCCGGTTGCATACTTTTTAATTTGTTAATAGCTTCGGCATAAACTGCATCAGGAATAATGGCTTGTTCTAAATTTTTGACATCAGTTTCATTAATCCCAACAATTGCAATTCTATTGTCTGTGGGTTCCGAGGGACGAAACTTTAAAAATTGGTCATAGGCGGCCCATTCCCATGATTGTAAAAGACCAGTAAATCGAATTACAATAATAAAAAAAGCAATGGTTGGCGATGTTAATAAAACGCCGCGCCATTGCCAGAAAAATTGTTTAAGCGGTGACTGCATAAATAACCTAACTTTTCTAAGTTTCCATAGGAAAAACTTGCTCGTAAATAAGCATTTCTAGCCCTACTGATTCTAGCAGTTCTTTCCAATTTTCGGGATATAAATCTTTGACAGTTGCTAAATTAATCAAAGTCTCATTCCAGACTTTTTCTGAGGCATAAATTTCGGCTTTTTCTACGGGGGTTGAGGAATTTTCAAGACTATTTTTAGCCTCGTCGCTGATGTCGGTACGCATAATTAAACCTTGCACAAATTCATCTTCAGCACGTTCTTTTGGATTGCAATTTAAAGAAAACATCCAAGTATGATACTTCCCGATTTCTAAAGAAACATCCCTGGGTAAATTAACTTGCATAATTCCTGGTTCGGGAGGAATATTAAATTGACCTACATAAACATCATTTCCTTCTTCATCTACTATCACAAATTCTGCTTGTTTAGCTGTAGTTGGTGGTACATAAATAAAAAATGTCGGGTTTGCTGAAATGGTGATATCAACATTTTGACGAGTAGGCATTAAAGCAGTTAAAGGAATTTTTCCTTCTGTACATTTTACTTCGCCATTGCGCGTTCCTCCTCCTGCTGTTCTGGCCGGTGCTCCTCGCCCCGATGGGGGGGGAAATTTAATACTAATTAAAACTTCAGGACGAGGCAATGCAGCGATGCTAAAAGACGGAAAAATTAAGCTACCAATGATGCCTAAAACTATACCAGTTTTGATTTTAATACTCATAAAACTAACTCAGTATGGGGTTTTGAATTAACAAAAAATACAACAAAAAGAGAAACTTATTGCCACTCGCCTTGAAGGGTAAAACCGGCCCAGAAAAACGGATTTTGCCAGTCTTTTTGTTGCCACATTTCAATTTGTGCAGCCCGTAAAGCCGCAGTAGGTGTTAAATTTTGTTGTAGCATTCCCTGATAGAAATTGACCATTAATTCTGCTGTGGCTTCATCATCTACACTCCACAAAGAAACAACTATTCTAGCTGCACCGGCATACATAAAACCTCTTGTTAATCCTACCAAACCTTCCCCACGAATTTGCTGCCCTAAACCAGTTTCACAAGCACTTAAAACAACTAACTCTGCCGGCAAATTTAAATTAAAAATATCAGGCAAAGCTAAAAACCCATTTTTTGCATTTCCTTGTTCATTTACCAGTGATAAAACTAACCCTGATAACTCTGGTTTAGTGCTATTTAAAATACCGTGTGTTGCAAAATGAACAATTTTATAATTGCTTAATTCTGCACTGGTTGCTAAATCGCGGTTGGCGGCAAAACCAAAAGCTTTAGTTTTTTGAAAATCCGGTACTAAAGCTAAAATTTCTTCAGCTTCTGTGCGTGTAAAAGGTAATCGTTTAAAATTAAATCCCAAAGATTTAGATGTAGAATCATTAGGAGTATTTAGTAATGAAAAATCAAGAGATTTTATCTCCTTGACTCTTTCATCGTTTTTGGCAAAAACCGGATCTGCCAAAACAGCTAATGTTTTAGACGCTGGTTGTCTTCCTCTAAGTTCCCTTCTTAAAACTCCAATGGTTGAAGCTGAAGGTAAACTAACCAATTCATTATCTACTATCAAAGGTACATAACTCTCATTTTGCTTGGCTTTTGTTAAGGCGGCAAAAGGAATATACTGCAAAGCACCATCACTGACAATTAACAGCCTTTTTTTATCTAATTTATCCACCACCGGCTGTAATATTATTTCACTTAAAGCATGAGAAATCTGCAACGTTTTTTGACGACGTATTCTTAAAGTAGGAACTGTTACAGCATCTCGAAATTGTCTAGCAATGCTTTCAATTTTTTCGCGGGAAGGCAATTCATAGCTAGTAATCGAATCTTGAGTTACTAGCCATAAAAAGCTGCGTTTTTCCCCCAAAGAATACTCCAATAACACGGTATCTTTATCCAGTACCTTTTCCTGAATTTCTTCTAAGGTTAAAGGCTTAGGTTGTGTTAATGCTGCGTAGCGGGGACTAGTATCTCTAATTTGTGCTTGCACAGATCGATATTCTTTTAATAAATTAGTAATTTCCGTAGAAACATTAATGATTTGTTCTTTTTTATAAATACCTCCTAGAAGTTGAGAACGTCTTTCTTCTAATGTGCCAAGTTGTTGTTGTAAACTTTGTTCTTTTTCTAATAATTCTGGTTCTATTCCTTGGCGAATTTCGGCGCCGGTTTGAGTAAGAATTTCTAAAAGCGAACGAGCGCGTCCTCTTTCACTTGCTTGCAATGCTAAAGCCTTAAAATTTTTATTTGGATAAACCTTATCCATTTCCATCAACAAATCTATATAAAACTCATAGTAATCTTGTTTGGAAGCAAAAAATGAAGCCCGGAACTCTTGAGAATCTACTTTTGTTCGCAAATCTTCAATAATTTCTAACGCTAATTCTATCTTTTCTTTTGCTTCTTCCAGGTTTCCTTCCTGCCTTTGGGCGATAGCAATTCTATATAATGTTAAGGCTTCTTTTGGGCGGTCTCCTACTTCTTGACGGAGTTTTAAAGCTTGGTCATAATAAGCTAAAGCTTTGCTATTATCCCCAGTATTTGCATATACAAAGCCTAAGTTATTTAAGGTACTCGCTTCACCGCGTTTATCTCCAGCTTGTTGCCACAAAGGTAAGGCTTTATTATAAACATCCAAAGCCTTATCTAAATCGTTTGTATTTGCATACACAAAGCCGATATTATTTAAAGTTGTGGCACTGCGGCGACGGTTGCTAGTTTGTTCCCACAAAGGCAATGCTTTTTCATAAAATTCTAAAGCTTTAGGATATTCATTTGTATTAGAATACACTAAACCCATATTATTTAAGGTTAAGGGAATGCCGGTTTTGTCTCCCACTTCTTGATAAATTTCTAAAGCTTGATTATAAGAATCTAAAGCTTGCTGATACTGCCCTAAACTATCATAAATTGCACCTATATTATTAAGAGTTGTTGCTTGTACACCTTTTTCACCAATTTCTCGCCACAAAGGCAAAGCTTGATTGTAGGAATCTAAGGCTTTTTGATATTCGCTTTTAGCATCATAAATCACCCCCATATTATTTAATGTGTAGGCTTCTCCGCCTTTATCTCCAGCTTCTTTATAAAGCTTAAGGGCTTGCTGATAGCTTTCTAAAGCCGGGTCAAATTTCCCTAAATCTGCATTGACTAAACCAAGACTATTTAAAGTATCAGCAACGGCAATTTTATCGTTTAATTCTTCGTATAACTTTAAAGCTTTACTATAAGTTTCAAAGCTGTCATTTTTATTGTCAGTGCTGTTATATATGGCTGCAATACCTGAAAGAGTTTCTGCTTGTTTGGTTTTGTCTCCTAAATTTACATAAATTTGTAAGGCTTTTTGCCACTTTTCTAAAGCTTGAGGCAAAGACTGAGAAGTGTTTTCTTGAAAAAACTTTAAACCTTCTTCAAAATATTTATCTGCTTCTTGGCGATGAGGATCAATTGGAACAGAATTTTGTTGAGAAACTTCAAGGTTTTTTGCTAAACTCACACTGCCTGAAAATGGTAATAAGATGAAACTCGATATTAACAAAATGGCATGAAGTCTAAATTTGTAGCTAACTTGACGGTGATTTTTAGAGGGGGAAGTCATACAGTTTAAATATTTAAACATTGACTGTGAAGTATATAATAATTATTACAAATTTGCTAGATATTTTCGGGACAATATCTAGCCTTTGTTAAAGGAAGTTGAAACTTTTTTTTTCTTAAATTCGTCTCATAAGTTTTTTGCTAATTTTGACGATGTTGGATGCCTAAACCAAAGCCAAGGGTCTTAAAATGGCTGATTTGGTAAGAGTTGATTGTATGATTAACAGTGTTTTGCTATGGATGAGAAGTTTTATAGATGAATAAACTTTTAAAAGGCTGCAAACCGGCTTGTGCTTGGGTTGGTTTGCTTTTGGGAATAGTTGCAACACCGGCCCTGGCAGAAGTATCTTATGCTGAAAATGACCCAGCAGTTTCAAATAAAGCTGAGGTTTTCGATTTCCCCGAAGTTGATATCATTGCCACAAATGGGATAGTCGCTCAGGTTCCGTCTGGCCGTGCGCTAGTTGTGGAAGAACTAAAAGGAAAGGTGATGATCAATGGCAAGCAGGCTCAAGTAGGAGACCGTTTAGTTGCGGCGGATGTTTTAATGACAGATATTGACTCCACAGCACGGTTACGGGTAGATAGTTTTATTGGGGTGGTGGAGGTAGCAGAACTTTCGACGCTGGAAATACAGACACTTTCTGGGCCGGTTGGTGTTAATCCTAATCAAGTAACGGGGCTTTCGGTTCCCAGGGGAAGAGTTAGACTTTCGATTGCTCGTTCGGTGGCTAGACCGGCCCGCAGTTCTGAAGCAGAAAGTCAACAAGTCGCGGGTTTATCAACACTGACGGGCTTGGGAATTAATAATATTTCTCAAGATAGTACAACGGCTAGCAGTTCGCCGGTGCGCGTACGAACACCGGCCGGCGTGGCTGGGGTTAGCGGTACGTCGTTTGGAGTTGATGTTAGTTCAACCGGCAAGACGGGCTCAGATACAGTCGATGGACAAGTAGCTGTAGCCGCCCAAAATCGCCAAGTATTAGTCAATCGCGGCTTTTTTACCGTAATTAATCCTGGCCAAGGGCCCATCAGTCCCTTACAAAATCCCACTATTTCTGAGTTAAAAATGTTTCGCGTTTTGAGGTTAGGGCGGACAAGTGCTCGGATTATTGGTCAGGTTGGGCCGATGGATTTAGTTTATATTGATAACCAAGAAATTCCAACAGATGCAGAAGGTAAGTTTAATACCATTGTCCATACTCCCCCAAGTCGCCGCATTAAAGTTGTAGTACGCGGGCCTTCGGTGCGAGAGCGGTATTATAATATTGCCCTTGATTAGTTATTTATTATTGAGGATTGATTGTTAATACAAACTAAAACAAGTTAATAACTATCAATTCTCGATAAATGCCGGTTTTTGTCTTAATTTATTTAACCTCAGCAACGGCATTTATACCATTGTTCATTTCATCGTCCTAAGCAAAAAACCCGATTTATTTAAAAAACCGGGTTTTAAACAACCGTTTAATTTACTTCAAATAACTGAAAATCCTATAAAAAAAGGCCGGTTTACCCCTAGGAATGGAAAAAAGCAAACAATAATGTTTTGTTTAACCCCCGAAAGGGAACTTTAGGTTAAGAACCGGTTTACCTGCATTGATGCAGAAACCTCAAATCAGTATAAACCAGCCTCTACTAAACCAACCACTAGGCACATAAACTGGTGGGTTTTTGGTATTCCCGTTGTTGGAGTTGATACATATGGTTAAAGAGTGACCAGCAATATTGTTCGGGTAGCCCGCAGGTCAGAGCTCCGCGTAGTACAACGTTGAAGTACCAATCGTTAGGCGCTAATTCTTGAGGCAGTTTGTTAACAACAACGTAGGTACGGACATTTGTGTAGGTTTGTTTTTGGCTATGAATTTCTACCGTTTCGTGACGGTAGCCGCCTCTGGGGACATCTTCTCGTTCGTCTAGCAGGTGGCTGAGTCTCCAGGGTAGTTGGTAGAGGACTCCTTGAACGCTGGTAGTAGAGTCTTTCACAATGTCTAATACGCCACAGTTTCGGCGGCTGGAGTGACAGTAAAATCCAAGGCGGTATCCTTTGAGGGTGGCTGGGCCAATGACGTATTGATGAGTGTTTTCACCTAGTGAGCGCTTCAAATCAACTGGACACATACAAGAACCGTAGGCGAAGTAATAAAAAGTGGGTTCGTTTTGATAAGGGGCCGTTTGGGGTTGCTGTATCCAGCTTTTGTGAAGCTGTAGAGAATGAAGGCTCATAGGTGGTTATTTTTCCTTCTTTTTTTATATTGCCGATTCTATCAGAGCTTTGGAAAAAATACAACAGTATTCCGCTAGGATAACCGTAGATTATTTTGGGCTTGGCGTCAAAAGGGAAAGTGCTATAAAAGGTGTGGGTGGAAATTAACCGGTGGTTTCTGCTTTTGGGCGCAGAAGCGTAAGAGTGCCGGTGTGGGTTAATAGTTTTTTTGTGGTTTTGGTTATGAGTTCTGAAAAAGCATCTACGTTGAATTTACGGTCAGAGTCAGCATCAATCCGCTTATTGATTGTCGAAGATGATCCGATGATGCAGTTGGGTTTAGAGCAGAGTTTGGCTGCTTATTCTCATCTATCCGTCGTAGGGCAAGCTGAGGATGGCTATTTAGGAGTGGCGGCGGCGTTGAGGTTAAAACCAGATTTGGTGGTTATGGATATTGGGTTGCCGCGTTTGGATGGTATTGCAGCCACGCAACAAATTAAGGAAGCTTTGCCCGATGTGCGAGTTGTGATGTTGACTTCCCATACCACAGAGACGGAGATTATTGCGGCTTTGTCTAGTGGGGCGGATGCCTATTGTATTAAGGGGGCTAGTGTTGATCGTCTGTTGTTGGCAATTGAAGCGGCGATGGAGGGGGCGACTTATTTAGATCCGCAAATTGCAAAAAAGGTAATGGAGAACTTGAGGTTGCCTGCGGCTATGCCGGTGGGCAGTTTTGGACAGTTGTCAGCGCGGGAGTTGGAGGTTTTACGGTTGATGGTTGAGGGGTTGAGTAATCCTGAAATTGGGGCGAGGTTGTTTTTAAGTCCGAATACTATTAAAACTCATGTTCGGGGAATTATGAATAAGTTGGCGGTGGATGATCGAGTTCAGGCGGCTGTAGTTGCTTTGCGGGCAGGGTTGGTTTAAGTTTTTTCCAGATTTTTATGAAAAAAAGAGTTTTTTTACCAATAAAATTACTCTGCAAAAACCGGCAAAGTGAACCAAAAAGTCGCGCCGCTGCCAAGGGTACTAACAGCACCAATTTCGCCTTGATGAGCTCCAATAATTTGCCGGCATAAATATAAACCTAAACCTAAACCCATTGACCGGCGCATATTACTGCCACGAGTATAAAGATCAAAAAGCTTTTCGCATTGTTCTTGCGTCATTCCCACACCATTATCTTTTAAAACACAGCGAATAATGGGGGTAGAAAAATCATTTTTTGGCTCTTCAAGAATAGCAGTAAAATTCAAATTTAACCCTGGAGGATTGTGGTTTAAGGCATTTACAATCAAATTTTCAAAAACTCGCCATAATTGCGAAGAATCTGCCATTATCAAAGGTAAATTTGGTGCTATTTCGCAATTCAGACAAGCTTGATTTTGAAGAAGCAAAGGTTGTAAATCTTCTACCACATTTTGCATTAATTCTTCTAAGGAAACCGGCTCACATTGTAGTCTTATTCCTCTGACTTCTGTGGCGTGAACTTCCAAAAGAGAATTAATCATTTTTAGCTGTCTTTCGCATCCCTGTTTCATTCTATTTAAAATCGAACTAGAGACAGAAATAACCGAATTAAAAGGCTGCTGAACTTCCGCCAAATTTAATAAATTATTCAACACCAATAGCGAACCCATCACCGGCGTGCGGAGGTCATGCGTAACCGCGTGTAAAAACAAATCTTTCAATCGATTTAATTCTTGCAATTCTTGATTTCTTTCTTGTAGTTCTGCTGTTCTTGCCATTACTTGTTTTTCTAAATCATTTTTGTGTTCTTTTAATTCTTTATACAATTTTGCTTGCTTAATAGCAATTGCTACTTGAGTAGCTAAACGTTCTAATAATTCTATTTCAAATAACTCCCACTTCCGAGCATCAGCACATTGATTAACTCCTAATAAACCAAAGGGTTCTTCATCCAAAACAATCCGAACCGATAGACTTGCTTTAATGTTATAATCACTGTAAAACTGTGATAAATAAGGTGAAATATTCATCGTAGAAATGTCATCTACAACTCGAATTGAATTGCTGTCAAATAAAGGCTTTATTTCTCCTTTATAAAGAGTGCTTGCTGTAACAAAACCCAACACAGAAGGAAAGCCAGGCAAAACAGATTCTGCCACAATTATACCATCGGCATTTTCGTCTAAATGACCAATATAAACTCTATCAGCTTGCAAAAAATGGCGAACTTCATCTACAGTTGTTTGCAGTATTTCTTGTAAATCTAAAGATTGGTGAATTCGCAGCGCAATTTCTCCTAAAAGCCGGTCACGTTCTTGAGTTTCTCGTAATTTTCTTTCTGCTTCCATTCTCTCTGCTTCTGCTTTTTTGAGGTTGGTAATATCTACCCCAACGCAAACGGCCATTTTTCCTTCATTATATTTTTTTGCAAATACTAAATGAGGCCGAATTTCTCCTGATATATTAGTCTCAATTTCTTGGCAGTCTTCCCACTTTGGAGAATTAAAAAATTTTTCTAAAAGTTCTCGCAAGTTCCCAGCGGCTTGTAAAAAGCCTACTTCTTGATTAATAAAATTTTCTGGAGGAAGTTTAAAATTTTCCGCTAAATAACCATTAACTCCCAAATATTTTAAATCAGAACTTACCCAAGAAACACAACCCGGCACCGCATCCAAAACCGCCTGTAAATGATCTTTTGCTTCTTGTAAAGCTTGTTGGGCGTATTTTTTTTCTGTAATATCCCGTACAATTGTTAACACTTCTGAATCGCCATTTACAGCAATTCTTGCTTCATAATGACGCTGATAAACATCAGGAAAAGGTAATTGATATTCAAAAACTTGTAGTTGTCCAGTAGATAAAGCTCTTTCAATATAAAACATTCTTTTTTCTGCCACCGGTCTTGGCAAAACGTCATAAATATTCTCACCAATATGCTGTCCCAATGACATCAGCAAATCATTATTTTTTGGTGCTTTTATATCTAAATAAGTGCCATCTCGACTCATCCGAAATATTAAATCAGGAATAGCACTCAACAAACTACTATTCTTTCTTTCACTTTCTCGCAAATTTTCTTCCATCTGTTTGCGATCAGTAATATCAAAAGCAGCCCCGATCACGGCGATAATTTCATCATTAGTATTGAAAACCGGCCGGTACCATGATTCAAAAGCCAATCCTGACAATTTAACAGTCGCCGCAAACGTTTCTCCTCTCAACGCCCGACGGCTATTTTCGATAATTTCTGGAACGTGTTTATATAATTCAAAAACCGACTTTCCTACCTCTTCTCCTGCTTCTATTCCTAGCTTTTCTAACAATTTTCCTTCCGAAAATGTAAACACTCCATTGGCATCAAGGGCCCACAGCTTTAGTGGGGCATTTGCAATTACCATTCGTAAAAATTCTTGTTGTTCTTTTAAGGTTTTTTCTGTCTGTTTTCGAGTTTCAATTTCTGCCAACAGTTGTTTATTAACTGCTTCTAAGGCAGCTATTTTAGCATAAAAACTATTTTCATTTTCACCCATTGAGATTTGCTCAATACAATCCATCTCTGATTTTTTAACTTCCAAGTCTGTCTGCGTTTCTTCAGCGTTCAAGTTGTTTGGTTTGTGGTTGTACATTTTCTGGTTTTCCTTTAGCAAATAAATTTAAAAATTAACTTGATTCCTGCCAATATTGAAAAGACATAATTCTGAAATTTCGCTATCCTTGAGTTACACTCACCGAATTTAACTTTAGTAATCAAAAAAAACTTAAAACACAAACGATGCCAATCAAATGTTTAATAAA
Source organism: Halomicronema sp. (assembly GCA_036704045.1). Taxonomy (GTDB): domain Bacteria; phylum Cyanobacteriota; class Cyanobacteriia; order Cyanobacteriales; family Oscillatoriaceae; genus Ancylothrix. The sequence goes on from DATNQM010000022.1 coordinate 610,569, forward strand.
AATTAATTTTTTAGCGCAGTCATCACTAATATCTATCCATTTTATAACATACCTCTTCCTTTAGAACCGGCAATCATACTTTTGTAGAACTAGAAACTCTTACTGCCGGTAGAGTTAACAATACCCGATTATTGATTATAAATATAACTATTAAATTCTTTGAGGGCCCTGTACTCAATTTAAACCTCAAATTAACCTGTTTTCTCGTCTCAGACATTGAAAAAACTAGTTTTAATAAAAGGTAAACTGTCATGAGCAACAAATTAAGTTATTCATTAAAATCGGCCAATCTCAACAACGAAGTTGAATTATCCCAAAAAATCGAACTCCTCGAAAAACAACTAACCGAAGTCAACCACACCTTAGAAGGTGTATATGGCGGCATCCACTGGAAACTTGACGGCATCCAGCAACAACTAGCCAGCGCAAGTTTATGGGCAAAAGAAGCAGCAAATAACACTTATCAATTCCCCATTCAAAAGCTTTTATTACTAAGTAGTCTAGTTCTCAACATTGTTTTATTTTTCTATGTAATTCGCACCCTTAAATTTTGAGGATAAAACTTTAAGTTTCTCCCTCATTTTTAATTTTTTTTCAACCCAATAAAAACCAAATATTGTTTGGAGTTTACTGCCAAAAATCACTCACTTTATACCCCAGTTTTCCCAGCATTTCTCTCAACAAAGGTAAACTCAAACCAATTACATTTGTATGACAGCCTTCCAGCTTTTCTACAAACAAACCTCCTTTGCCCTCTAAAGCAAAACAACCAGCACATTTAAGCGGTTCACCTGTATTAACATAAGCCTCAATTTCTGCATCACTAACCTCAGCAAAATAAACCCGCGTCACCTGAGTAGCCACCAGGACTTTTTCTTTAGCTAAATCAATTAAAGCATGGCCGGTGTAAAGCTCACCCATTTTGCCCCGCATCATTTTCCAGCGAGCAATTGCTTCGGTTGGATCTGCCGGTTTACCATGTATTTCACCACTCAAAGATAACACAGAATCACAACCCGCAATTAACCAAGAAACAACCCCTTCTGGTAAAGGCGGAGTATTCATCGGCACCTCACCATTTTTTAGTCGGTTAGCAATATTTTCTGCTTTTAATTCCGCCAAAGTTTGCACTAATTCGGAAGGATTAGAATTTTGAATTTGTGACTCATCAACATCACTAGGACATACAATAGGATTAATTCCAGCAGTTTCTAACAAACGCCGACGAGCAGGAGAAGCAGAAGCCAATAAAAACAAAGGCAACATATTGATTTTCGATAAAATAATAAAGATTTGAGCAAAAAAAGACTTACAGTTTGTAATTTTAAAAAGCTATTTTTTATTAAAAACAAACCGCTGAAAAATCATCACCAAATCAGTAGGGGCGGAGTCCCTTTACCCGCCCCCCTAGCCCTTAATAGACGGAAAAAGAATTGACAACTTGAGTAAATTTTGACTTAAGTTTTTGCCAGCGTTTTTCTGTTGCAGAAATATTAAATGTATAAAGTTTTCCCCGGCTGACTGCAACACTTGCCAAATTGTGACGCAGTTTATTATTCGGCAATTTCACTGCATATTCCAAGACATAATAAGTCTTATCACCGGCCGTTTGAGACTCAGCAGAAACCAACTCAGCAGTACGCCCTGAACCTTCCGGCGCTATCGCATTTTTAGAAAGCTTATAACCCACTTCACTTGCATCTCCAAGATCCGCCAGCTTTTTACCGTCGGGTACAGGGCTAATGACAACACTCAGGTTTTCTGTGTCTTCTATTAAATCGTGAAACACCACATCCGGGCCATTGCTTACCTTAATTTCCTGCCAGCCGTTAGGGTAAAGAAACTGATATCCATCAGCACTATCCACATAAGGGTTCAGGCCGGCAGCCGCCGAAGCCACGCAACCAGGCAAAGAAAGACTGAAAAAAATTACCAAAATTGCCGCAATTCGTTTGATAGTCATGGGCTGTTCTACTTGTAATGTGGCTATATTTCCACTTTTTTAATGCTTTTTTATTGTAAAGCCACTGGTGACGGGCTAATGGAGGATTGCTTATGGAGTATGGGAGGTAGACACAATACCAAGTCTCCCTACCCAAAAAAACTATTTTGTTAAACCATGTTCAAGGGCAAAACGGACTAATTCGGTGCGGCTATTAGTGCCAGTTTTGCTGAACAGTCTGCTTACATATTTTTCCACGTTGCGGACGCTAGTTTCAAGCCGACGGGCTATTTCTTTATTCATCAAACCTTGCGCCACCAAATCTAAAACACTTTGCTCTCTAGGAGTCAAATCTACTTTAATAGGGCTAGGGCTTTGGGGTATGCCGGTGCGACCTGTTAACAAAGATTTTATTTCAGCAATTTGGCTGGCCAATTCTGTAATATCGGGCGTTTCTCCCTCCGCAGGAATTGTTTTTGTCGCTTCTCTACGGTTTAATAAATTGCCAACAATGGCCACTAACTCATCAGGATCAAAAGGTTTAGAAATATAAGCATCACAACCGGCCTGATATCCTTGGATACGGTCGCTTGTCATACCACGCGCAGTTAAAAATACAACTGGCAAAGCTTTGTAGCGGGGATCTTCTCGTAGTTGTTTAAGAAATTGATACCCATCAACTTGCGGCATCATAATATCTGTAATTACCAAATCAGGCTGTTTTTGCTGTACGAGTTCTAAGCCTTGTTTAGCATTACTGGCAACGTGGACGGTAAAGCCGCTGTCTTCCAGGTAAGCTTGTACTGCTTCTCTGAGTCCTGGTTCATCATCAACAAGTACAAGTTTTGCTGTGTTTGATGAGATTTTTTCGTTGTTTTCTTTTTGTTTGGCAACGCTCATTTTTGATTTCCCCTGCCGCTAGTTTTTTCAGTTTAGCACGGGTTTTAGGGCTTAGCGTTGGCTTTTTGTCTACTTCTTTGGGTGTAGATCGTTTTTTAGCTATAAGAATAATTTTTATCTATTTCTTTAGCAAGTGTTTTTTCAAAAACGTTGAAGTTAACATTGGTTTTCTAAGCTTTCTATTTTTTTGGCTTTTTCACTTAATTTTGCTTGTTTTTGTCCTTCAGTTCTCGCATGAAAACAATACAAATCTATGGGAGTTGTTAATAAATCTACTGGTGTATTTTTTGAAAAAAATATTTGAACAACAGTTATCGGCACTTCTTTAATTAGCCATCGACTAATTCTATAAACAAGCTCTTTTTTAGTCAATTCTCTTGTTAATTGGATTCCGTACAATTCATGCAAATATTTATTAGATTGACCATATTTTTTCCACTGCCCATATAATTCTTTCCAAGTTGAACGATGCCGGTGTTGAACAATAGCTTTAGAAGTAAATTCTAATTGCCAGTTTGTTTGTTTTAAAATTCTCCAACAAATATCAGCGTCACCGCCAGTTGTTAAATAAGGTCTAAATAATCCTACCTCTTGAAAAATCTGCCTACGAATTGCAAGATTAGCAGTTTGTCCGTAGGGGCAATAAGGATGAGCTAAAGTATGTTTTTGGGAAAGAATTTCTTTTTTTTCCGCATATTTTTCCAGCAGACTTTTACCAGCAACAGCCTTTATTTCACCGGCTACTATGCCTATTCTTGGGTTGACAAAAGGTTGAATTAATGATAATAACCATTCGGGATGGGGCCGACAATCTGCATCGGTGAAAGCGAGAATTTCTCCTGTGGCAATGCGGATGCCGGTGTTTCTGGCTGCATAGGAACTTTGAATTTCTTTTTGGCTAAGTTGAGGGAAAAAAGCAGCTTTTAAAAGGTTAGCAGTATTGTCTGTACTATTGTTATCTATCAAGAGGTATTCTGTTAAATTTTTAGGGTAGGTTTGATTTTCAAGACATTCTAACAGTTCGGGGATATCTTTATCTCCGTTATAAATAGGAATTATTACTGAGGTTTTTGGCAGAAAAGTCATTTCTTTTAACCACAGATTAACTGAGATAGATTGATAGTTTTGTTGATTTTTTTGATAGTTTTTATCAGAGTTTTTTTGAAGGTTAGAATATTAAAAGAAATGCTGCTACCGCCCTTAAAGTGTCTCATCAATTAGTTAGCCAATAAACCGGCCATTGAGATACTAAAAAACCAGGGCAAGATAGCAGTCATTTCCTAAGAAAATCAGACTAAAATTATTCACCCTTAGTCATCACCAACACCTCACCCTTAAGCATCCGAGTTGCAGCCTCAAGCAAAGCCTCCTCCAAATAAGGCTTCGTGAAATAACCCCGTGCACCCAAAGACACAGCCATTTGCCGGTGTCTGTCCGCACCACGAGAAGTTAACATCGCAATTGGCAAATCAGTGAGAATGGGATCTTTTTGCATCCGTGATAGCAACTCCAAACCATCCATACGAGGCATTTCAATATCACAGAAAACAATATCGCAAGGCAAACCAGAACGTAATTTTTCCCACGCTTCCTGACCATCTCGCGCTTGTTCAACACGATAACCGGCCTTATTAAACGTCATACTCAACAACTCGCGTACCGTAATCGAATCATCCACAATAAGCACAGTAGGCTCGTTCTTCTCAACAATCTCCAACGGCGGCGAAGATTCAGCATCCCAAAGATTACCACCGGCCTCCTTACGAATGCGTCCCGCAGCCAAATCAATCAACTCCAGAACATCCGCAATCGCCACAATCCGACCATCCCCCATCACCGTAGCACCGGCAACACCAATTGGCTTAGGCACCGGCCCTTCCAACTGCTTAATTACAATCTCCTGCTCACCCAACACCTGATCCACTTCCAAAGCCAAATAATTGCCCGCACTTCTTAACACAACCACCGAAATCACATCATCCTCAGCATTTGTGCCATACACATTACCCCTTCCTAGGTGCCGGTTATAGCCAAGCAACTCTCGCAAATGGCGGAAAGAAAGCATCGAATCACGCCAAGCAATACTCATTTGCCCATCCGCCGCCACTTGTACCCGGTCGCGCGGGACATCCAACATATCCTCAACCCCATCCATCGGGAAAGCAATCCGAGCACGATCACTTATACAACAAAGCGCCTTAGAAATACTCAACGTCAAAGGCAACCTAATCGTAAACGTAGTACCCTTACCAACAGTAGAATCCGTACTGATAACACCACGAATCTCACTTAAATCATTCCGAATAACATCCATCCCAACACCACGACCGGCCGTCATATTAGCTTTTTCCATTGTGCTAAAGCCTGGGTGATACAAAAGCTCATATACATCCGGTCGGGTCATCAAAGCAGCCTCAGCCGGAGTAATTAACCTTTTCTCCACAGCCTTGCGCTTCACCTTCTCCGTATCAATACCGGCCCCATCATCGGAAAAAGAAATCACCGTTTGATTACCTTGGTGAAAAGATCGAACCGTAATTCTTCCCACCGGCGGCTTACCCGCAGCAACACGCACCGCAGGCGTTTCAATTCCATGAGCAATCGCATTATTAATCAAATGCTTAAGCGGGTCAGACAAATGCTCCAAAATCAACTTATCAAGCATCGTGTCTCGACCTTCCAGGCGCACCTCAGCTTGCTTTTCATGTTCAATAGCCTTATCGCGCACCGCACGCGCCAAAGGAAAAATCTTTTCTATCGAAGAAAAAGGCACCATTCGAGCACGAGTTAAACCTTCTTGTAACTGAGTCGTAATTTGCCGCAATTGTCTCGTCACCTGCTCAGTTTCATCCACCAAAAACTCAATATCTGCCGCCGACTCTCGCACCCGAACAATTAACTCAATAATCTCTTGAGACTGAGTATGAAAACCCGTAAACCGATCCATTTCCAAAGCATCAAAAGCAGCACCGGTGGAATGAGAATTAGTTTTGCCACTTCGCATTGCTTGGTAATGTTGCCTTGAAGAAAGCAACGAAATTTCTAACAACGAACGCTCATACAAATCTTGCATTCGTTGACCCACATCTGACAACTGGCTAACTTGATGCAGCAAATTATCCAAAAACTGCCGTAAACGTTCTTGATCTTGTTCCAAACTATTGCGGTTCACCACCAATTCCCCGACCAAGTTGCTGAGGTTATCCAGCTGCTTAATCGGCACCCGCATGGTTTGCTCAACAAAGGATTTTTGTTTTTTGCCAGCCACCGCACCAGTCCCCGCGACTGGTTTTTGGGCCATTCTACCTCCCGGCATCGATTTTTCAGCCCCTCGCAGCAATTCGTGGAGGTCTGCAAATTCGTCTGCTTCCATGCCGTCTAGTTCGTTGTGCGTCTCTATAGAAGTTTCTTCTAATTCACTTGCTACCGCAGAAACTATCCCTTGAGATAATGTTGGTTTTGGCGTTTCTGCTATGATCAATGGCTGATTTAGAAAAGCTTCTAATTCTGAAAAAACGGCCGCTGGATCAGAGGGGTGGCTTTCAAAAAATGCTTCTGTAGAAGGTTGTTCTAAAAAAGCTTCCAGTAACAAAAAGGGCAAAGAATTGTCTTCAGATTCCGACTCTTTTGTTTTTGAAACTTTTTCTTTTACTGGTTTAGATTCAGTAATACTAACATTTGGTTGTTTTATCGGTTCTGGTATTGATGGTAAAGGGGCCGATTGTGGAATATTTTCTTCTATTTCCCCCATTAGTTCATCAAAATTCAATTCTTCATCAAAGATAATTTCTCCCTGTTCTTTTGGCTGCAATTCTTCTAAAAATTCCAGGGAGTCTGTGCTGTCTTCTACCGACTCACCAAACAGCAGAAAGTTCAAATCATCGGAATCATTAGTATCTGTAGGGCTAACATCACCGGCACTACTAGCAGATTCAAAATCTAAATTTAACTCTTCATCAAATAAAGAATCAGTGTCAACAGAATTTTCAATTTCCTCACCAAAAAATTCATCAAGTGCATTGTCACTTTCCTCGACAAAAAGATCATCACTTAAATCTTTTTTTCCACCATTACTATTTCCTGATTCTTCAAATAAATCATTAAAAGAGTTATCAAATAGAGGCTCTTCTTCCAACAAAAATTCTTTATCATCTACAGGTAAAGATAACGATTCACTAGGAAAAAGTAAATCTTCTTCCCCCTCATCTTTACCCTCAGACTTATGGTTATTTTCTACTTCTGTAATCTCAGAGAAAAGAGACTCTAAATCATCAGCTTGGCTAACTACAGAAATATCCGTTAATTTTTCAGAAAAATTTTCGTTATCATTTTCAAAAAATAGCGAATTAAACTCATCGTTGCTATTAGTATTGTTTTCTATAAATTCCTCTTCAAAAAGTAAATCTCCATCTATTTCCAAATCGCCCCACTCTGGTTTAATTTCTTCTAAATTTTGTGGAGAGGAAGAATTTGCTGAATTGGAAATTTCCCCAATAGCTAATAAATCACTTAAATCTATAGATTTATCTGTTTGTTCAGAATCACTAGTATTAGTTAAATTAACACTTGAACCCCTTAAACTATTATCATTATCATTAAACAAACTTTCAAAATCTAGGGAAGCATCATTTTGGATAACCTTTGCTGACTCTACCGGCAAACTTTCAGCTTCAGAATTATTCCACAGTTCGTCCCACTCCATAGATTTTTCTGATTCTTTATGATTTGCATTATTTTCGCGGTAGTTTTGAGACTTTGGCTTTTCATCTTGGTCAGTTCCAGCAAACAAAGCTTCCAAATCATCAGCGCTTTCTTGCATAGAAAATAAATCAGAGTGGCTACGTCGTCGGTTGCCGGTAGTGGGGCTCTCCGCGTTAGAATTTGCTGACTCAGTTTGATTCCATTTATCTTCGTCGAGAAGAGCATCTCCAAATAAGTTATTAAGTTCATCAACCGAAGTGATTTCTTCCATACTGCTATCAACATCTCCGTCAAACAAAAGGTCTGCAAAATCCGAGTCTAATTCCACTGAACCAACAAAAGCAGTTGGACTTAAGTCTGAATTTTCTTGGCGTTTTGGAGATTCGATAATTTCTTCAGCTTCCCAAGTAGTATCCAAGTCAGGGGCTTCGCCTTCAAACAAATCAGCTAAGCTGGTGAGTTCTGCCATACCCACTTCTGGCCCAACAATACGCGAAGGTTTTACACCGTTGAACTTAGGAGAGTTTCGCGTTGGCGGGGCTGCATTGGTTGAAGAGTCGGCTGAGGCTTTTTGGGAAGCTTTTTTAGCGGACTCTGAAGAGTTGTTATGGTTAGGCTGTTGGGGTAACATAGCAAAACTCGTGGCTGGGTTTTTGGATTTGCGGCTGTTAGAATCTGCTGGCTTTTGAGAGTTTTTGGGAGACTGGTTAGTTTTTGTTGGCGGAGTTAGGAGAGCTAAAAGCTGTTTACTAATAGATATCTGGTTAATTTTGTCTGCCAGGACAAATTCTTGGGCTTGTTTTATATTTTTAATAATGATAGGGGCAAGGCTACCAAAAGTATGTTTGGGGTCGTTAATTGCCTGTCGGGCTGCTTCGATGAGATCGCACCAAGGTTGAAGTTCAAATTGTTCGCCTGCCGCAATCAAGCGATGACAAATTTCTTGCAGTTTTTGTCGGTTTTGTGGGGTTGGTTGTTGTTTAAAGAGTTCCAACATTTCTCGCAACCCTTGCGGTACATCACTTTGAAAGATAAGTTGCAGGGCGCTAACTTCAAGATTTTCGTTGAGGTACGCAGTTGGAGTTTTAGCAGTAGAGACGGAGACTTGGGGAGTGGAAATTTTTTGAGCCGGAGATGGAGAGGCACTGCGTTCAGACTTACTGACAAGATTTTTGAGATGGTAGGTAATTTCGGCAATAGTGGGTTCAACATTTGCCATCAATGGTGCCGTAACTTCGGGTGCTTCTCCAGAGCCGGTTTGAATTTGTTCTAGCAATGCTTGCATTGTGTCGAACACTTTGAGAAAAAGGCTTTCTAGTTTTTGGTCTACTACCACAGGACATTCTTCAAGAATTTTAAAGCAGTCCTCGAAAAGGTGAGCAGTAGTTTTAATTGCAGTCAGACCAAGCATGGCAGCGCCGCCTTTAACAGAGTGGGCAGCGCGGAAGACTTCTTTAACTATTTCTGGGTCTTCGATGGTTGCTTGTAAATTTAGCAAACCATGTTCGATGGTATTGAGGTGTTCTTTTGCTTCCTCAATAAAGTAGCCCATTATTCGTTGTTGTTGTTGTTCCGGCAGCATAGGGCAGGGTAAACGACGTTGGTGGAGTTAAAGAATGGCGGCGCTCAGCCTTTCCAAGCATGGGCGGCGCGGAAAAAGGGGAAGCCTATCTGTTTCTTTGCTTGTTCAACCGGCTAGCGGTCTGTGGTGTCTACGCGGAAACGTTCTACAGAGGTGAGCAAGTCGCGGGCGACTCCTACCAGGTTTTGCAAAGCTCCTGAAACTCTTTGGGCTTCTTGGGAAGTTTCTTGAGCCGTGAGTTCGACGGCCTGCATAACTTGGGCTACAGCGCGGGAAGTTTCAGTTTGTTCGACAGTATCGGCCGTGATGGAACGCACCAAAACATCGATCCGCTGAGCCACTTGGATGATTTCCTCAAGAGAGCGTTTGGCTTGTTCGGCCAATCGTGTGCCTTCAATAACTTGCTGAGTGCCTTCTTCCATTGCGGTCATTACTTGGCCGGTTTCACTCTGAATCTGCATCACGATTTGCTCAATTTCTTTAAGAGCTTTGGCAGAACGGTCGGCAAGCTGGCGAACTTCATCGGCAACAATAGCGAAGCCTCGACCGGCCTCACCAGCACGGGCAGCTTCAATACTAGCGTTGAGAGCTAACAAGTTGGTACGGGAAGCGATTTGAGAAATCAAAGCAACTATTTTAGAAATTTCTTGAGAAGATTCAGCTAATCGCTTGACTTTTCTCGTTGTTTCTGCTACTGTTTCTCGAATTTCTAAAATACCGGCTACGGTTTGTTCCACAGCTTCGCCGCCTTTAATAGCGGTAGCTGAAGCAAGACGGGCCACATCTTCAGCTTCTCTTGCACTGTCTGCAACGCGCTGAATACTGTCTGTCATCACCTGCACCGAGTTCAGGGTAGCAGCCAGTTCTTCGGCTTGGCGTAAAGCATCGGAAGCTAAACTGCGAGCAAAAGATTCGCTATCGGCGGAGCCTTTGGTAACTTGGCGGGCGGCGAGTTTCACCTGCATAACGATTTCCCGCAGGTTTTGGATAGTGAGGTTAAACGAGTCGGCGACGGCTCCGAGAACGTCAGCGGTAACTTCGGCTTGAACGGTAAGATCACCTCTGGCTGCTCCTTCTACGTCGTCTAGGAGGCGGATAACTTGCCTTTGTAGGTCTTCTTTGGCTTGTTCTTGTTCTTCGGCTTTGCGTTGGGCTTCGCTGGTTGTAGTGAAGATAATTCGGGCCATCGAATTAAATTTTGTCGCCAATGCGCCAAATTCATCTTCGGAAAGTACGGTGGCGCGAGCGCCTAAGTTCCCTTGAGAAACTGCGTCAAATTGCGCTTGCAGGTCATCGGTAGAACGTTTAATCTGCCGGGAAGTTAGTTGTCCAATTCCTAGGGTAGTTAGTCCAGAGGCAATCCCAGCCGCTAGGGACATAGCAGCATTTTTTAGCTGGGGCATGGGGTAAAGCATGGCCGAGGAGTAACTAACGGCGGCGGTGGCAATCATGGCGACGGCGGCGCCGGTGAGAGATGTCCACAGTTGTTTGGTAGGTAGGGGTGCATTTTCAAAAAATGCTAACCAGCCCTGTTCATGGGTAACAGTTGGTTCTACCGATTGATCCGGTTGGGCGAAGGTGGGGACTGGTTCGCTTGTACCGGCAATACTAAAGATTTCATCATCCCGAATTAATGAGCCGTCGGTTAGGTCACTATTAAAACCAGAGCTTTTACTTGGTCGGGGTGTGGGCAGGCTTTTAGAGTTAAAACCGAAACCGACTGGGGAAGGGCTGGTGGCGCCGGTGGAGTCTTCTGACAGGTCAAAATCGGGAATCATCCCGCCATAGTCATCAAAATCTTCAAATTCATCTAGGTATTCAAAGCTGCCTCCGCTCGCTCCTTTTTCATTATTTGGACTTGTTAAAAATTCGCTACTCAGGGAGGAGTCATTAAACGGATCGTCTTCGTATTCTCCGCTTGGCCAAGGCTCAAACTCTCTACTATGTCTTCGGTTGCCGTTGTTATAGCCGTTGGTGTTTTGAGTTGGGGTATAAGTTGCTCCCAAGGCTTGGTAGCCGTTGCTGGTTCCGTTATCGCTGTTGTTGTGCAAGTCCGAATTAGTTTCGGCAAAGTAGTCTACACCGGCCGCTTGCATTTTTTCTGCTCCCATTAACAGGGTCGCATCTTCTGAAAAGGGTGTGTTTTTACTTGGGAAACGCTTGGCTGACTCGGAGCTACTAACTTGTTCTTGCAATAAAGACGCAGTTGTTGCATCTGTTGAGTCAATGGAATCAAGGTCACTGGCAAAAGGGTCTGAAAAGTCTGTGTTGCTGTCTCTAGCCTGTGACCACTCACTTTCAACATTTGGACTTTCTGGCCACTCTAGTTCACCAAAGGCATCGTCAAGCTCACCAAAGGCTTCTGCTCCATCAAAACTGACGTTATCATATTGATTGTCTAGGCTATAGCCGTTGAGGTTGTTTGCTTCAGGTTCGCTGAAAAAGTTATTGCTGACTTCTGGGCTGGGATGAAAGTTGTTCTCGTACTCTCCCATTTGCTCGTTTATGGTTTCCTGGGGAGGTGAAAAGTCGGCTTTGCTATCCACTTCTTCCAAAGAAGGCATTTCTTCTACACTTAAAAAATCTGGAAGATCGCTACCTAAAAAGTCTTCGTTTCCGTTACTATCTTCATTTCCAAAACCATTGTCTTGATAGTTAAAAATATCAACTTGTTGATAGTCTCCTATTTCGTTCGCATCCAAAACAAAAGGGTCTTGATTGTCTAGGTTACTGTTGTTATCTGTTAGAAAGTTATGGTTTGTTCTGTATTCCGATTCGCTTTCACTTAAAAAAGGATTGCCCGATTCGCCGTTTTGTAAATCTTCTGAAACCCCTAAATCAAAACTGTTGCTTTCTAGTTCGCTAAGGTCAAAATCTCCCAGTTCATCTAACGTTTCAATGTTGAGACCGTTACTTGTTTGATGATTTTGATCAAATAAATCTATGGGAGGATTATTGTCTATATCATCAGAAATTTGATCATTAAAAGTTGGCTCTTCAAAATACCCCCTTTGATCAAAGTCGGCTTCTCGACTAGTTTCTATAAACTGATTGGTATCGGCTAATCCTTGGTTAGCTAAACTTGTGTAGTCTGGTTCTGATGTTAATTGTAGGACTGCTTCGTACTCTTCTCTAGCTTGTTCATATTGGTTAAAAACATAGCAATAGATATTACCACGCAGTAACCTGACACTATAATCTTCTGGCTGCTCTTGGACTAAGCGATCCAAAATAGCTGCTGCTTCTTCGTAGTGTCCGTCTGTATAGGCCGATTGAGCCTTTTCGTATTCCTGTGTGTAGTCTGTTGTTGGTGCCATGCAACCTCCCCCTGCCCCAGCGCTTGTATCTTTTTCGATTTTGGATTTTAAATTTGAATGTGAATATAAAATCTTTAATTTATATTCTCAAAATTTTATAATTTATGTTGCCCAGCGAGCTGAACGCAGTATTTTGACTTGATCGAGGAGCCGCAAAACTCTTTCGCTGTCCGAACTCAATACCCATTGACCGTCTAGAAAGGGTTCCATACTGTCTGGGGCATTGGTTCTCCTTACAAGTTGTGCAGTGTCTAGCCAATCCATTCCTACAATACGATCAACAGCTAACCCCAGTATAGTGTCTTGGTCTTCTACCGCAATGACTGGTAGCTCTGGTCGATCTGTATTTAAAGGCGTGGTATCTCCTAAAAATTGTCCCAGATCCGCCACCCAGATTACTCTCCCCCGCACGTTTAGTGTTCCCAAAAGTAAGGAGGATACATTGGGTATAGGTGTAATGCGGTCAGGAGATGGAGAAATGACTTCTCTGATTCCTTTGGCTTGCAAAGCAAATTCGTTGCCGGACTGAACAAAAAATCGCAGGTGTAAATCACCTTCGGGACTTTCTAGTTCTTGAAAATCTGCTGCTGCGTCTGGCCCAATGCCTGTTAAAAAGTCTGGGGTTCCCACCATTGTTTTTTTGGCCTCCGAGATTTGTCTGGGCTTGTAAGTCTAGCGTTGTGGATTTTTTTGACGAGGGTATAAACTATGGTTTTAGCCTCGCAATAGTTGTTTGACGGTGCCAACTAATTCTGTGGGTTGAAAGGGTTTTGCGATGTAGGCATCGGCTCCTTGTTTCATGCCCCAGTAGCGGTCAAATTCTTCTCCTTTTGATGAACACATGACAACTGGTACGTTTTGAGTTTTTGGATCTGCTTTGAGCCTACGGCATACTTCATAGCCGTTCATGCGGGGCATGACAATATCCAATACTACTAAATCTGGACAGCTATCTTGGATTCGCTCTAGGGCTTCTACGCCATCAGAGGCGACAGAAACGGTTAATCCGCTGCCTTTGAGGAGGTTTGAGATCATCTCGCGTTGCGTTACGCTGTCTTCCACAACTAGAACTGTACTCATAAATTCTTACCTGAGAACTGATCAAATATATTAACTATTAACGGTGTTTAAGCTTTCGCTCGCGCTCGACCTTGCTTTTATAGCCTTTTATTTAAGGCTTTTTTTGGGGTTGTTCTTGATAAGAACAGGAGGGGTAATTTTATTTTCCTAACCGTTAGAATTTGGCTGTTAGGAAGATTTAGACGAGAAATGGATATTATAATATTACATTGGCTCATTTTTTAGGTAAGACACGGGACTGAACTCTTTTTTTGAGGAAAGTACGCCCAGAAGGTTTGATAATTGTTTTCTGTTTTGCTTAAGCAAGGGGTTAAGGGGCCGGTGAGTGTTTCTATAGGGTTGGATATTTTTGAGGGTATGTAGCTAGTTTTTAGTTAACTATTTGTCTAGTTACTACTATAGCGTTAACATAAAGCCCTAACGGCGATGATTTTAGAGGCTGTGTTCCTACCCCTAGGAGCGATTTAGTATAAAATTTCGTTGTTTTAGAGGTAATTCTCTGGGGTATGTTAGTTATTCGCTTAGTGTCCTTTAGAGAAATTGAGACTTTGGTTACTCTAGTTGGGGAGGTTGTCTAAGCGGAGACAATTATAAGTAGGAATTTGGGCTAGGTAGTAGGTGGAAATTTTTCTTTTTATGAGTTTGTTTTACGTTGTGGTAGTGGCTGTTAGGGTTTTGTTAAAGTTTTGGTGGTAGAGAAGTTGCTTTTTTTTGTTTGGGCTGATGGGTTTGTACTCAAACTGAAATGCCAAAGGTTAGGTTATTTTAGCGGGTTTGGGCTTGGTTAGTTGAAGGGTGAGGCCGATGTGTAGGTATCGTCCATATCTAAGTCAAGTTCAGCTTCAAGGGCATCTTCTAGTAATTTATTGGGTGCCGGTTGGGTTGGATCTCCGGGACCGGCATATTTTTCTACTAGCATAAGAAGTTCACTTTCACCAAAGGGTTTGGTGAGGTAGTCGGTGGAGCCTACCATCCGGGCTTTTACTCGGTCAATAAAGCCGTCTTTGCCGGTGATCATACAAATAGGGGTTTGACGAAAGGCAGTAGACCGGCGTAACATGGCGCAAATTTCATAGCCATCTAGTAGGGGCATAGTGATATCACATAAAATCAAGTCGGGTTTTAGTTGAAATACCAGACTGAGCGCTTTGACGGGGTTACTGATACCGCTGGCTTCGTAACCGTGTTGACTAAGGATATATTCGACAGATTTTCGGACAGCTACTTCGTCATCAATGCAGACGATGCGAGGAACTTTGGTGGGTTTGGGGGGAAATAGTGACCAAGCGTTGTTGCGGTCGTTTTGATTGAAGGGGCCGGTAAGCTGGACAAGTCCTTGTTGGACATAAGGATGAATGGCTCTGGCGACGGTGAGGACGTCGCGGTTGAGATAGCGGGCCAGGGTTCGGATGGTTGTTAGGCCATCTGCCCAACGGGTGAGAGTATTAAAGGTTGGTTCTGGTAGGGTTTCACGCAGTTTTTCTAGGTCGGTAATGATGGGACATTGGTTGGGGGATTGAATGTGGGGGTGAAATTGTTTCCATTCTTGGATACGCTGGACGATTTTGGGGACGTAGTTGCTAATTTCTAGGGTGGTAAGTTGAGGGGCTAGGGGGGCTCCCATTTCAAAGATAAAGGAGCCGTTATGGAGGTCTAGCAAGTCAAAGAGGGTTTCGTTGATCATGCTGTGGATGATGCTGCGCCCTTGGGATGGGGTGATGATGCGGTTTTCTAAGAGCGCCCACAGGTAGCCGTATTCGGGGGCGTTAGTGCTTGGTGTGGCTGGGGTTTCGAGCGTGTCGAGGGCGTTTTCTGCTTTATACCGGCGCAGGTAGTCTCGCAGACGCGATATGTTGCTGTCGCTGTCTGAGGTGGCGTAGATAATTTGACCATTGTTGAAGAAGACAAACCAGGACTGTTCTTGTTGCTGTTGGTCGTTCCTGCGTTGCCGGTCGCTTCCTTTGATGGCTGCGTTACCCGGTGGGTTGTAGGCTTGTACGAACAGTTCGCCAGTTCTTTGCCCCAACTCTATGAGTTGCAGGATGCTACGCATATCAATTTCTGTAAGATTTCCCTGCATCCCCCTAAAAGGCTCTCCTTAGAAGCGTTTATGTTTATTAAAATCGGTCGTTATACGAGGTTGGTAACAGACGTTTTGATGTGTTTGTTGCCTAAAAAGCCGTTTGTTTTTTGAGTGTTGCTCGGATCTGTCAGTTTTTGTGATGCTGACTTATGCGCGATGTTAGTCTTTGTCTGTTTGCTCCTCATTGCTAGGAGGAGTGGCGCGACAGCCTTTAGGTTGTTGTTTGATTTTTGGTGGTAACAATATTTACTCATAATTTACTCATATCTTGCTCAGTGCTACACGGGTTTGGATAAGGTTTATAATGTTGTTTTTTAAGCTGCCAACCATCCGCAGGTTTGTAAGCTAAAGTTATACTCTATCCTCAACTATTTATCCTGCCAAGGGTAACTCGCTTTTTAAAGGGGTGTTTTAGCTGGTGATTTCTGGCCTATTTTTCCTGTGGGGCAATTGGCGGGCTGGTTAGATAAATGACTTTTGCCAATGCTGCCGGTATAGTGATAACTGGTTATTTCGATTGGCCTTTATATATCAAGGAGTTATTGCTCTTAATTTTTTGTCTTTGCCTGCATTTAAAAATTTTGTCCGTTTTGGGTTTAATTTTTACTCTGCTAAAACTTTAACAGTTTTGTGAACGTTTAGGGCTTTGTTTATACTTTTATTTTGTTGCTTGTTTTAGTGAAGTTGACTTTATATAAAAGGGTATAGTTTTTGGCTAAATTATTGTTGAGGCTTTCAAGGGTTTGTTTTTTTCAGACATATATCTGCTTGTCTATGCCTTAATAAATAGGCCGGAATTGAGTTAGTTAGATTTAGTCCTACAGTTGATTGGCTTGTTTATAAATGGCGATGACAAACGTTTGAATCTTGAAAAAATAAGATACTTCACAATAGTTTACAAAGAGAGAGTTATCTGGGGGATCTTTGCCAGAGAAGCTTTGCCGACAAGTTAAAATTGGTATCAAAAAAAGAATGTTAAATATAATATACTCAATTTGTATAAAGGTGGGATTATAATAAATTAGCGAAAAAACCAATATTTTTAATGCTCACAACAAAAAAATTAGTAACAAGGTTTTTGGTAAAATCAAAGCCCATTAAAGTTTTTTAACTACTATAGGTTTTCTCAGAGGAGGTTGGCGGTAAAAAGACAGCAGTAGTTAATTGTCATTCTTCTTGAGTGGAGAGTTAAGATTGTTAAGAAATCTTGGGAATCTGCAAAGTGTCTTTTAAAAAAAAGGATGGGAACGCTTAGGGGGCCAACCAAAGGGGTTCTAAGAGAGGAAAAACTGATGATGGTAGAACTTAAAGAAAGGAGGGTCAATCAAAATAAACGAGCAGCCAGCCTAAAATTTTAGGTGTGTAGAGTGAGAGAGCGCCACAAAAAGAATCAACAGGCTGTGGTATAAACAAAATGAAAAACTTATTTTTCATCGACTCAGGAAGATTCTGGCAATGGTTTACGTCCTAGTTGTTGATAGGGGTGTTTGAGTGCTGACAAGTTTAGGGAAACCTAAATCTAAGCAGGATATAAGATCCGGGCTTGGTCAAGCATCAAAATTATGGTTTTATCCCTGATTACCGCTTAGTGCAAAGGTCTGTGATTAAAATTGTAAGGGGAATTGCTAAACAGCAAGGTTGCGAAGCCTTGAGCACCGTTTAATAGGGTAAGCTAAAGCGCTGCTGTTAGGAAACGTTTATTTAAAAATTAGTAGTCTTAGATATAAAGAGGACGATCAGTGTGCTGTATCTAGCAGAAGTAAAAATACAAAAGGGCGGTGTGTTTGGAGGTAATAAGGGGCAACTCAAGCTGCTGGCTTGTCAACGAAGTGAGCAGAGTTGGACGGCGGTACCTGGGGAAGAGGTTATTGATGCTGATGAGGCAAGCAAGTTTGAGAACGGGATGTTGGTTCTTGTTGACTTGAATGCTAACAAGCAAGTACAGCGTCCACCTCAAGAAGCTGCGCGCCAATTAGTGACTATTTTGCAAAATTTCTCGCGTCTTCAGGATAAGTTTAAAACCCAGGAAGAGGAAATTGAGCAGTGGAAGCAGTCTTTGACGTATCAAAGTCAGGAACTCAACCGCCGGGAGATGGAACTGCAAACTCAAGAGGAAGAAATTGGGCAAATGCAGGGCGAGTTTGAGCGTTTAGAGGCACTTCGTCAAGAAATTGATGGTGCCAGAGAACAAGCGAACCGCTTACAAGAGGAGTTGGAGCAAAAACGCCAAGAGTTAGAGACTTCATGGCAGCAGTTAAATGGGGAACGCGAACGCCTTGATGAGCATTTACAGCAAAATTCGGGTAAAAGTCTTGGTGACGAGCAATCTCGGTATATTCAAGAGTTGGTTGAAAATTTGTCTGGGGCTATTCCTCCGACGGCGGCGGTACGAGAGCAGCTGAATCGGGGTTTTGAAATGTTATCGCTTTCTCAGTCGGTTTTAGATCAACATTGGCAGAATCTTGAGTCTTTCCGGGGACAGGCTCAAAATATACAGTCTGAGGTTGACCGGCATCTTTCGGAATTTAACGACCGGCAACGAGATTGTAATTCTGTGTTGTCTTCGGTGGAGCAGGCTAGGGTAGCGTTGAAGGTGCAGGAAAATACGTTGCGTTTGAAGGAAGATTATGCTCAGGCTCTTGGGTTGCGGTTGCAAAATCAAGAGGAACTTCACCGTACGGTTTACCAGCTTGTGGATACTTCGGATAAGGTGAGTATTAGTCCCAAGGTGGATGGGGAAGCGCTGGAGAGGATGGCTTTGGATGAGCTACAGGGTTTGGTGCAGCAACTTCAGCAAGCTTTGGAAAAGGATATTCCTTTTGTGAATGACCAGCAGGATGAGTTGCGGTCTTCTCGTGAGACGATTGATGAGTTGCAGGTTAAGTTGGGCCGGGTTAGTGATTATGAGCGCCGGTCTGTTGAGGAGGAGTTGGCGGATGAGCAAGATCGTTATGAGATGTTGAATAAGACTGTTGAGGGGCAGTTGCGTATTATTCGAGAACGTAAGGAAATTTTGGCACAGCATGAGGCAGTTTTGTCTCGCCGTTTGGGTAAGCCGATGAGTTCAAGTTCCGATAGTCAGTTGGATTTTGGGCCTATTTTGAATACCATTGAGGCTCAGCGTCAACAAATGGCGGAGGAGTTACAAAGCCTTGAGAGGGAAATTGAACAGATGCGCCAAAGTATTCAGCAGGCTCAGGGGATGATTGACCATCAGGCGGGGGATATGGCGCGACAGCAGGCTGAGTTGAGGCAGTTGGAGGAGACTTTGGTTGCTCGGCGGACGGCGGCGGCTCAGATGTGGGGTAAGGTTGGTTTGTATGAGGAGATGTTGCAGCCGGTGCAGGAGCGTTTAAAGGAGGTTCGTTCTTCTTTGGAGGGGGCGGCCGGTAATTTAAATCAGGTGCAAGAAACAGGGGATTATCAATTACAATTAATTGCTCAGTTGCGTCAGTTTATCCAGGGTTGGATGGGTGAGGGTTCTTAATAAAAATTGGGGTTTTGGGTGATTTTTTGAAGATTGCTAAAATAGGCGATCCTAATGAATGCAATCTAATAATTTTAGGTGGTTTAATTGTTTTTAAATTTGGTGTATTTCTATCCATTCTCCACATACTTCTCCATAGCTTCCCCCTGGAAATGGATCGGTGCGAGAACGATTAGGTGCTGTTATTAACGCGGTTAATTTTTCGACTTGCTCGAAGTTGGGAGCGGTGGGGAGGATTTTAACTAAAAGCCTATGTATAACTCGTCTTTGAATCGCTAGGGGTGCAGTTTTTAATAAAGGCCGGTTTAATTTAATTTTTATGTCTAAATCCTTGACATTTTCTGTATTTAGTGCTAATAGTTTCTGATAAAAATCCCTCGACTGTTGTTCGAGATATTCAATGTCAGCGCGTAACAATTCTGCTGTTTGGCACAGATGTTTTTCAACTTGCGGGTTAAAGGTTTCTAACACCGGCAATAACTCTAAGCGAATGCGATTCCGAGTATAGTTTGTGTCTTGATTGGTGGAATCTTCCCAAACTTTGATATTATTTTCTTGGCAAAATTTGCCGGTTTGCTCTCTGGAAACTTCCAGCAACGGACGCACTAAATCAATTTTGTTTTCTAGGGAAGATACAGTTGGAATTGTTCTTTTCCAAGTTAAAGCCTGCAAACCTTCTGCACCGCTACCACGCATTAAATTGTAGAGTAAAGTTTCGGCGCGGTCGGTGGCGGTGTGGCCGGTGACTATCAAATTATAGTTATTTTTTGTACTAATAGCCCACAAAGTTTGATAACGCCAGGATCTCGCTGCTGCTTCGGTTTTAGGGATTTCTTGGGCAACTTCTAAAAAAAATGGAACTTGTAATTTTTTTGCTAAATCTGCCACATACTCAGCATTAGCGGTGGAGTCAATACGCCAACGATGATCGCAATGAGCAATAGCTAAATCCCAACCCCATTTTGGTTGTAAATCTAACAACAATTGCAGCAAACAAAGTGAATCTTGACCCCCAGAAATAGCAACTAAAAACCGACTATTCTTGGGAAGGAGTTGCCGGGTTTTTAAAGTGCGGTGAATTTGAGAATGTAGAAGAGTCCAAGACATTATGGGTTAAACAATCAGTAAAAACTTTATTCGTGAAAATATAACTGGTGAGAAGGTTAAAAATACTCTTCTCACCAGTCACGAGTTTAGAAAAACCAGCCGTAAGAGTGTAAACCTTTACCCAAAATATTCACACCCAAATAACAAATCCAAACCACAATAAAACCGGCCCCAGCTAACAACGCCGGCTTGCGTCCTTGCCAACCTTTGGTAATGCGCGCGTGTAAATAAGCAGCAAACACCAACCAAGTAATTAAAGCCCAAGTTTCTTTTGGATCCCAACTCCAATAAGAACCCCATGCTTCATTTGCCCAAACAGCACCGGCAATAATGCCAATTGTTAGCAAAGGAAACCCTAAACCAATCACACGATAACTGATATTATCCAGCGTTTCTGCCAGGTTCAGGCGTTGAGGAGAAAGAACAGCAGCGGTGGCTGGTTCAACGGTGAGGCGTTCTAAAACTGCGATGTTGCCGGTATTGTTATTTCCCTCAAAGGCGGCAACTTCGGGCGTGATGTCTACACCGGCTTTTTGCAACTTATAAGCCGGAGTGCGAAAACCGCCGGTGCCTACCGAAGATCCATGCAATTCGATATTTTGACCTCTGGTGACGACAAGAAAAGCAATAGCCAACAGAGAACCCACCATCAGGGCAGAATAACTGAGCATCATAACGCTGACGTGCATCATCAGCCAGTTAGACTTGAGGGCCGGTACCAGAGGCGCGGAACCCTGCATTTCTGAAGGTAGAGTTAAGGCAGCAAAAGCAGTAATAGCCATTGCCACCGGCGCTGTAGCAACACCAACCAACCGCGACCGGCTCATATTTTCGGCGATCAGGTGAACAGTGGTAATGCCCCAAGTCAGGAAAAATAAAGATTCGTAAAGGTTGCTGAGGGGAAAATAACCAGCCTCTATCCAGCGGGCACCAAGCAAAGCAGCTATACAAAGGTTAGCCACAGCCATGCCGGCGGTACCGAGAACATTGAGATAGGGGAGTTGGGGAAATGCTGCGCCTCCCCAGTAAACGAGCATTGTAATAAATAAAACGGCAAACGATATATTATCTAACCCGTTTTGAAGTGCGACTAAATCCATGCAGTGTATTCTCCGCAGCTTTTTGGTTCAGGAGGGAGGTGTACGATGACACCAGGCTCGCCATCCGGCCAATAAAGTTTTTAGTGTGTGTGGATCTATCCTATCGATTCTGGTGTCCAGAATGTTTAACAAAGTTGACTTAAGACTTAAGGATGGGAAATTTTTATGCCTAAGAACGTTGTTGCGCTCGTTAGTGAATGCGGTAAACTAGCGGATCGTGTGCGGCATAAATTGAGGCCAAAATGAAAAACAAAGGAGAAGTGCCGGTGAATTTAAATGATCTTGTCGAAGATATCCGCTGTTTGGGAAAAACTTATCAAGGTGATCCCATTGCTGTTTTAGGTTTGTTGCGAGTCTTGGAGTCGCTACATCGAGAAATTCGGGATGGGATGTTTCAAGAGTGCTTACCAGAAAACCGTCAGCAGCTTTATGCTTTACTACGGGATATTGAAGCGCAGGGGGGATGGCCTTATATTCCTCGGATGCGAGTGCAAGCTTTATTACAACACTTGGGACTCGAAGTAACTACTCAGGAATCTCCACAAGTAAATAGTGCTCCTCCACAAGAGTAACAGCGTTGCTGTTGGTGGTGCAAAGTTTGGTTTGTGCGAATTTAATCAACGAGTTTCCATTGGACGTTTAATTTTATCCATTGCGCCGGCTCAAATTTTAATATCTGTTTGAAACTATAGAGGCTTTGTTGCAATTGTGGTGCAGAAGGCCGTTGTTGGCGTAGCCAGTCTCTTCGATCTAATGTGCCGGTGATGGTGTAATTGCTCAAGGGAATTTTGTTATTTTGAGAGGGTGAAGAGTTGTTTATTTCTTGTTCTATTTCATCTTTATGAACTATTAGGAGGTCACAGGGCGGACAGTACCGGCAAGATTTGTTTAAAATTACAGAATCGGATTTTTCTATTTCTATGACTAAGGGAACTTTCCGCAGTTTTGTTTTGGCAGTACACTTGGGGCAGTATGAAAAACGCACGTCTTTATACGGGTTAAGAAAACAAAATTTATAACGGCGTGATTGATTGGTAATTAGTTTCATGGCCCTTGTTCTATAGCACCATAGTTGTATGTTAGCTTATAGAATAATTTTTGTTGCAATTGTTATGTTTTTTTAATGTCTTACGGGCTTTAAGCTAAAGATATTTTAGTTTGAATGTTTTTAAAAATGCCTTTTTAAAATAGTCTAAAAAAGTTTTTAAAATTAATTGACATAAGTAACTTGCGAGAAAAGTTAAAGTTTCACTTCTGGAATTTTTGTTAAATCAAACCAATCATTTGTTACCTTTGTTTCCTCTTCGTTTTTTTCAAAACTTCTCTCACATCTAAAGGCAAATTGACAATGAGTACAGACTTTTGCTTCGATATCAACTTGCGGAAAATCAACCCCCATTTCTTGGTAACGTTTCAACCCTAAAGTTAAATTATCTAACAATAAATTTAAATCTTTTTCTGTTTTTTTATGCTTCGCTTCACTATAAGCAAATTTGACAAAAGCCGGTGGGTTTGTTTTATCCAAAGGAGTTTTAACAAACCAATAAGTCATGGAAATTTGTTTTGGTGCATAGTTGCTAGTTTCTGCTAACACATACAAATAAAGCCGTGTTTGCCAATCTTGTTCTAATTGTTTTTTGTTTTGGGGAACTGGGTAAGTTTTCCAATCAATAATTCTAGCATTTTTTGCATCTGCTATCAATAAATCATACCGAACAAGCATTAAATATTTCCCTAAATTTAATGTTCTTTGGTGTTCAGCTTCACGAAAAAAATCTCCTTCCATTTGATTATTAAAAATGTCTGGGGCTGCTGGAATTAAACCATCTAAACACAGTTTTAATTCTGGGTTTTCTTGTAATAAAGAATCTACCGGTAATCCTAATTCTCGCTGCTGCATTAATAGGTGAAAACGACTCCCCCAGCCTAGTTTTTCTTGCTGTTCTGGAGATGTTGGTGCTCCCAACAAATCTAAATAAGTATGTTGAAATTTTCGCGGACAAGTTTCTAAAAAGTTTAGATGCCTTTGAGATAATCGCATTGTACAAATAGCTAAAGAAAGAGTGATTATGGTATTTTTCAGTAAAAAAATGGGAAAATTGCTATAACAAATCAGACTTTTGTTAAAACAAAAACGCTGTTTTGATTGCCGCGTCCAATTCGCAAATCTGTATCTAAATAAGTAATATCTAGCCAACCTTGCTGTTCGCGTGGTTGTAGTTTAAAATCCAGCGCTGCAAATTTTTTACCTTCAGAAATTTCGCTTATATAAGCGCTAGGAGATTGGTAATTGATTAATCGTTGTAAGCCTAAAATAGAACGATTAAATTTTACTTGTACACGGCGCTCATTGACTTGTTCAAAATCGGCCACTACACTGATAATACCTTCACAGAAAGGCAAACCGTAAACTTCAGCAATGTTATAAACTTTTGATTGATTGACTCGAATAGATTGATAAATTTGCCCTAATTTCAAAACTGGTAATTGATCAATTCCTAAAAGTTCACGACTGGTTGTATAGAGTAAGCGCCAATCTCCATTAAGTAAGTCAGCAGCTTCGACAGGGCGAGGTGTGGGGTTGCGTTCTTCTAATTTAGCAACGGCGGATAAAATAGCAATTTTATCTGTTGGTGTTGCCAGTAAACCGCGATTTTTGCCAGCGATGATTTCTAATAATTCGGTTTTGCCAAGCATAGGGTTTAAAAGATAAGAATAGAAAATGGTGTGAACAGCAGATGAGCGAACCAAGGCTCACCACAAGTAGAACCGACTAAAAAATGCCAGTAAACTGCACTGATTTTAACGCAAGGTTGTAATATACTGATGGCAGTTGTCAGATGTGGGCGATTTTATTTGCAGGAGTGAAGAATGTATAACCCGTCACTGCGTGAACAACCTCGCTATAAAATGGCAGATGTTATTCCCGTAAGACAAGAATCTTCTTTGATCGTCTGGCTGGAAAATACTGGTCGCATGATTGCGCGTGATGCCTTAGATCAAGACTATCTCGAAGAAGAAGCAGCCGAATTTTCTGAGTTGATGTCAGCAGAGGAAGGCACCTTTGATATAGAAGAAGATGACGATGATGATGAGATCGCAATTGATATTGTTTAATTGCTGAGGGTTAATTGGTAAGGGTAGTTTTTAAATTACCTTTTACCTTTTACCGTTTACTAATAAGCAATTAAAGAGTTAACCGGAGAGTCGTTCTCAGTGTCAGGATTATTGGTGTGAGGAGTACGAGAGTAAAATCTGTGGACGCAAAATTATTTCCGAGTTCTTCGTTGAAACTGTCAGGTACTAATTTGTTTTGGCTGCTAGCCACCGGCCTCAGTTTGACAGTCTTAATTTTAGATACAATAGCAGGCCGTTTCAATAATTTAGGTACATCTTTAACTTTACCCTTTTTGATTTGTGCCGGTTTAGTAACAATGGCTGGTTATTGGGTAGTGCCGGTGTTACAACGATTAAAAACCGGCCAAATTATTCGAGAAGACGGCCCCCAAGCGCATCTTAAAAAAGCAGGCACTCCGACAATGGGCGGGGTGTTTTTTGTGCCGGTGGGTATAGTTGTTTCTTTGCTTTGGGTGGCATTGTTTCCTGTTAACAATAGCGGTCAAATGGCAGTTTTTGCCGCTGCTTTACTTACCCTTGCTTATGGTTTTATTGGTTGGTTAGATGATTGGCAAATTTTACGTTTAAAATCCAACAAAGGCATTTCTCCAAAAACAAAACTCGCCTTACAAATTGGTTTTGGTGCTTTATTTTGTTTGGCGTTAATTGGGCAAAACTATTTCACCAAAACTCTGCCGGTTAACAATATTACAACAATTGCTTTACCGTTTGGTTTGGCGATTCCTTTGGGATTACTATTTTGGCCTTTTGCTGACTTTGTTTTAGTAGCAGAAAGCAACGCTACTAACCTGACTGATGGTATTGATGGATTAATGGGCGGGCTTGGTGCCATTTCCCTATTAGGATTAGGTGTTATTGTTGCTCCTACTTCGCCGGATTTAATGATGTTTTGTGCGTGTATGAGCGGCAGTTGTTTGGGCTTTGTTGCTCATAATAGAAATCCTGCTCGTGTGTTTATGGGAGACACGGGATCTCTTGCATTAGGAGGAGCGTTAGGAGCGGTTGCTATCCTAACAAATAACATTTGGAGTTTATTAATCATTGGCGGAATTTTCTTTGTAGAAACGCTTTCGGTGATGGCACAAGTTGGCTATTACAAAGCAACAAAAGGCCCTGATGGTGTTGGGAAACGTCTCTTTAAAATGGCTCCTTTGCACCATCATTTAGAGCTTTCTGGATGGACAGAAAGACAAATTGTAGCGATTTTTTATTTGGTCAATGTTTTGTTGGTTTTTCTAGCCTTTTTCATCCATTAAAGTAGGTTTTAGTGGGGGTTAACTCCCTCACTAAAACTAACATTATTTATGAATTTAGTTTAAACATTATTCAAATTTACATTCCGCAGATATAAAGATAAGAAATATAGTTTTTTTAAATTCTCGTTTGCCGGTTAGGTTGGTTTTTAAGATATTTTACCTTCCATTATTCCTAAAAAATTTCCCTTTATTTACAATAAATTATCAACACTTTATCCCTCAGAAATCATCACCGGCTTTTCCTCATAAAGCGGCACAGTAAAAGTCACCGTTGAACCCAAACCTTCCCCTAAACTATAAAAATTAACCACACCACCCATAGCTTCAATCAGCCTTTGAGAAATCGCCAAACCCAAACCCGTCCCCCCATATTGACGAGTGCGAGAACTATCAACCTGAGAAAAAGATTGAAACAACCGATGCTGTTTATCTACCGGCACACCAATACCCGTATCAGAAACCCGTACTCGAACAATACCCGGAAATTCTTGTTCCCAAAACACCACCTTTTGGCGAATCACATCAGCATAAACCGTCACACCACCCTCATTAGTAAACTTAATAGCATTTCCCACCAAATTTAACATCACTTGCAACAAACGCTGATAATTTCCCCACAAAACAAGCCCCTCATAATTAGCAGGCTTACACACTTTAAAAAACAATTGTTTTTGCTGAACTTGTGGTTTAGTTAAATCTTCCGCTGAACTTAACAACTCCTCTAATTTCACCGGCCCCAAACTTAACTGCATCTTACCAGCTTCAATCTTCGCCAAATCCAAAACATCATTAATCAAATTCAACAAATGCAACGCCGCACGATAAGCTTCCTGCAAAAACTCTTCTTCTTCTTCTGGATCATCCGCCATCCCATCCATAATTAATTTTAAAAAGCCAATCATCCCATTTAAAGGAGTCCGTAACTCGTGAGAAGTATTAGCCAAAAACTCACTTTTCAAACGCGAAGCTTCCTCCGCAGAAGCGCGCGCCACCTCCAATTCTTGATAAAGCGTAGCATGAGCAATAGCCGTTCCCACTTGATCTGCTAACTCACGAACAAACTCAATTTCTGCTGATGACCAAGTACGCGTATGCTCACATTCAATTAAACAAATTAAACCATTAGGCCGGTCTTGATAACAAGTAGCAATTGCCAACAAAGACTTTTCATCAAAAATAGACTCAACCACACTTTCTTCAAAACAAACATCTCCACTAGAAAGCGCATTTTGTAAACAAAAATTAGACAAAACCGGCACTTCCACACCCAACACCGAACTCAAACCAGGCACATTATATTCTGCCGAAACGTGCACAGGAATAGTAGAATTTTTATACAAACAAATAACACAACGAGAAGCCGAAAGAGCCTGCCCCAAACCGCTAACAGTTTGCTGACAAATCGTTTGTAAATCTAAAGTCCGGCGAATATTACGAGCAATTTTACTAAGCAACTTTTGATATAACTCCGCCGCCGGCGGTAAAGTTCGGCGCATACTACCAACAATTTCACTCAGCAACCTTTGGTGAAGATCCAAACTTAAACCTAATTTTCCTGATTCAGATTCACTTTTTGGTTTAGCATCCATTGTTGATTGATGAGACAAAAGCCGGCCCATCACTAAAACCGTCTTTAAATCCTCACAAGCCGTCAAAATTGGACTTACCACCAAATCAAATAAAAAATACTTTTCCCCATAGTAAAACGGATAACTAAAGCGTTCTGGCATCAAACTTTCACATACCCTTTGTACCCGTTCCAGATAAGGAGAAATAGCCACCGGCCCAAAAGTTTCAGCCATAGAACGCCCAACAATTTTTGCTGGATCAACAGCATATTGACCCGCCAAAAGCCAATCAAAACTTAAATACACCCCAGCCCTATCCTGAGTAAACGCTAGTTCAGCCCCCAAACAACGTAATTCTTGAAAAGCCTCATTTTTGGCCGGTGTTACGGGGATTTCTTCAGGAAAAAAAGCATCAAAATCAGCAGAAGTAGTCATCAGCATCACAAAGGCAAACTATCGGCATGGCATATAAAAAGCCTAAATACCAAATTAGCAAACAGAAAAAAACTCAGGAGGTGCGTTACTCACAAAAAATACCCCTCCAAAAAATTGAGTAAATTAAAATCCCTTCAAATTTCATCACGCACCTCCTCCACCTTACACCTCAATCATTCCATTCACCTCTAGGTGGCACCGGCGGATTTCTCATCAAAGTACGACTAAGATCATCAGAACCCCGTTCTTGTTCGCCTCGCAACCACTGACGGAGAGCAGTTTCAATAACTTTACTCGGATCATTTGTCAGATGTTTTACCTCATCAAGCAGCGCTGAATCAATGTGGATCGAAACTTCCACTTTGTCAGAAAAACGCCGGCTATCTACAGCAGACTCATTCATTCTTCACCAATCCTGTTAAAAAAAAATAAACTCAAACAAATTACACTTGATATCAGTCTGGGGCAACCACAGGGGGATTGCCCCTACAATTTACGGGCAAACACAACGTAGGGGCGGTGTTCCCGTGCCCGCCCTTGCCCAGTGGCGCTACAATTTGCGGGCAACCACAGAGGGATTGCCCCTACAATTTACGGGCAACCGCAGGACAATAGACCCTAAAAGATTATCTCCATAGATGTGCAACGCCTCTACATCTATTGTACTGGTGAGCGCCAACCTTCCCAAGTAAACCTATCACCAACACCGGCACCAATAAAAGCATTACAATACCTTAAGCATCAGGTGTTTTTGACAACGCCTAAACCCCTGTATTGTTGTCAACTTGTGGGAAGCTACACCTGATCACAGGCTTTACCCACACCCCAGCATTCGCTGGCAAAGCTTGGAACTAAAAAGTTCCAAAAATCGATGAAAATGTAACCAATTGGAGACACAAAATCAATCCTGTCTCTGGGCGAACTCAAAAATCGCACTAAAATGTGACCAACTTGGACACAAAAAATCCCAAAGCCCGAAACTCGTGTACCAATAGTACACAAAAATCAAAAAACCAGCTTGTGTAAGTATCCGCCGGCCTGCTAACCAAAAAAATATGACAGACGTACCAGTATCTCGCATTCGTAACTTTTCTATCATCGCCCACATTGATCACGGGAAATCGACCCTAGCAGACCGGCTTCTGCAAACCACCGGCACTGTCGATAACCGGGAAATGAAAGAACAATTCCTCGACAACATGGATCTCGAACGCGAACGCGGTATCACCATTAAACTACAAGCCGCACGCATGAACTACACGGCCAAAGACGGCGAACAATACGTCCTAAACCTCATCGACACTCCCGGACACGTTGACTTTTCCTATGAAGTTTCCCGCAGTTTAGCGGCTTGTGAAGGGGCTTTACTTGTGGTGGATGCTTCCCAAGGTGTGGAAGCCCAAACCCTCGCTAATGTTTACCTCGCCCTCGAAAATAACCTAGAAATCATCCCCGTTTTAAACAAAATAGACCTCCCCGGCGCCGAACCAGACCGCGTTACAAGAGAAATTGAAGAAATAGTCGGTCTTGACTGTTCCGGCGCCATTCATGCCTCCGCCAAAGAAGGTATCGGTATTGATGAAATTTTAGAATCGATAGTCCACTTGGTGCCACCCCCCCAAGACACCGTAGACCAACCCCTACGAGCCCTAATTTTTGATAGTTATTATGACAGTTATCGCGGAGTTATCGTTTATTTCCGCGTCATGGATGGCACCCTCAAAAAAGGCGACCGCATCCACCTGATGGCATCGGGTAAAGAATACGAAATTGACGAGTTAGGAGTTTTGGCACCAACCCAAAAACAAGTCAATGAACTTCATGCCGGTGAAGTAGGTTATTTAGGCGCCGCCATCAAAGCTGTCCAAGATGCCCGCGTAGGCGATACCATTACCCTAGCCAAAGCCAAAGCCAAAGAACCCCTCCCCGGCTACACCGAAGCAAAACCAATGGTGTTTTGTGGTCTATTTCCCATCGATGCCGACCAATTCCCCGACCTCCGCGAAGCATTAGAAAAGTTAAGATTAAATGACGCCGCCCTCCAATACGAACCCGAAACTTCAAGCGCGATGGGTTTTGGTTTCCGTTGTGGATTTTTGGGACTTCTGCACATGGAAATTGTCCAAGAACGTCTCGAACGTGAATACAATTTAGATTTGATTGTGACGGCCCCTTCTGTGGTTTATCAAGTAACTACCAACAATGGGGAAGTATTAATGGTAGATAACCCCAGTCATCTCCCCGAACCCAACCACCGAGAAAAAATTGAAGAACCTTTTGTGAGGGTAGAAATTATTACTCCTGAAAGCTACGTTGGCGCACTGATGGAATTAAGTCAGACGCGACGGGGGGTATTTAAGGACATGAAATACCTCACCACAGACCGCACAACTTTAATTTATGAAATTCCATTAGCCGAAGTCGTAACTGACTTTTTCGACCAAATGAAATCGCGTTCGCGGGGCTATGCAAGTATGGAGTATCATTTAATTGGATATCGAGAAAATCCTCTGGTCAAACTCGATATTATGATTAATAGTGACCCGGTGGATGCTTTGGCAATGATTGTGCATCGAGATAAGGCTTATGCTGTGGGTCGTGGTTTGGTAGAAAAGTTAAAGGAATTGATTCCCCGTCACCAGTTTAAGGTTCCTATTCAAGCTTCGATTGGTTCCCGAATTGTAGCTAGCGAACATATCCCCGCTTTACGAAAGGATGTGCTGGCAAAATGCTATGGCGGTGATATTTCTCGTAAAAAGAAATTGCTGCAAAAGCAAGCAAAAGGTAAAAAACGTATGAAGTCTGTGGGCACGGTTGATGTCCCACAGGAGGCTTTTATGGCTGTTTTGAAGTTGGATAAGGGTTAGGATTTTTTTTGTTTTAAGTTTTGATAAATTCTGCGTCTGAAGGGGTTTTTCAGGCGCAGTTTTTGTTATGGTTTTACTGGTTTGATTTTAGTAAGATTGGTTAGGAAGAAGGAGGGGTTTTTTAAACGCATCCTTTAGCAGATAGAAGCTGATGATTTTGGGCAGGGATGCTAGGATTTTTTGGATAATTTGTTTTTTAAGTATTTGGAGTTTAGAACGATGCGAATTTTGGTGACGGGTGGGGCTGGTTTTATTGGCTCTCATTTGATTGACAGGCTGATGAATGAGGGTCATGATGTTATCTGTTTAGATAATTTTTATACCGGCCATAAGCGGAATATTCTTAAGTGGATGGATAGCCCGTTTTTTGAGTTTATTCGTCACGATATTACAGAACCAATTCGTTTAGAAGTTGATCAAATTTATCATTTAGCTTGTCCAGCTTCGCCGGTTCATTATCAATATAATCCGGTGAAAACTGTTAAGACAAGTTTTATGGGGACGATGAATATGTTGGGCTTAGCTAAACGGGTTAAGGCTAGGCTTTTGATGGCTTCTACTTCAGAAATTTATGGGGATCCAAATATTCACCCCCAAACCGAAGATTATTGGGGGAATGTTAATACTATTGGGATCAGATCATGTTATGACTCAGAAACCGAAATTTTAACAGAAGATGGATGGGTGGCTTTCCCAGATTTACAACAAGGAGTTCGCGTTGCAACTCTTAATCCACAGGGTCAAATAGAATATCATGTCCCTGATGAATATCTTGTGCAGCCTTATATTGGAAACTTACTAAGGTTTGCTAATTCAAAATTTGATTTATGCGTCACTCCTAATCACTGGATGTATGTTCGTAGTAAAACCGGCAAGCTGAAATTTTTACGCGCTGATGAAGAAAGACACTGGCCGGCTTGGGAAGTGATTACGGGCGCTGAATTTGCCGGTGAAGAAAAAGAATTCTACGACCTTGGCAACCCACCCCGCAATGCTAAAGTTAACGTAGAACGCATTGCAATGGATGACTGGCTGG
This sequence comes from Halomicronema sp., assembly GCA_036704045.1. Lineage (GTDB taxonomy): Bacteria > Cyanobacteriota > Cyanobacteriia > Cyanobacteriales > Oscillatoriaceae > Ancylothrix. Next base: position 642,168 of record DATNQM010000022.1, read on the forward strand.
AATTCTTAGGCTATTACATTTCCGAAGGCTGCGTTCATGTCCGGCGGCGTGTGCGGGCCGTAGGTGAGCGAGAGTATGACGTGGCAGACTATAACATACTGATTGCTCAAGAAAATCCAGAAGGACGAACAAAAATTGCCCAATGTCTGAATCGTTTAGGCTTTAAATTTTTCCAATCAGACCATCATCAATTTCGCATTTGTAGCAAGCAACTCGCAGAAATTTTACAGCCCCTTGGTAAATCAGGAGATAAATATATTCCCCGTGAATTTCTCCAGTTATCCAAACGACAATCATTAATTCTTTTTAAAGCTTTGATTCTGGGAGATGGTTCACAGCGCGGAAATTGTTTCACTTATTACACCAAATCACAACAGCTTGCTGATGATGTGCAACTGTTAGCAATGCGTTGTGGTTATGCGGCTTCTGTCGTCTCTCATGCAGTTGGACGCGACCTTTATCGGGTGAACATTCGACCGGCTGTTGATGCCAATTTAGTTGAACCAGAACAGGTTCGTTATGTTGGGAATGTTTACTGCGTTAATGTTAAAAATCATGTGATTTGCGTGCGGCGAAATGGACGGGCGGCTTTTTGCGGTAACTGTTACGACGAAGGGAAGCGAATTGCCGAAACTTTGTGCTTTGATTATCATCGACAAAATAATGTTGATATTCGAGTGGCGCGAATTTTTAACACCTATGGCCCCCGTTTATTAGAAAATGATGGGCGAGTAATTAGTAATTTTATAGCTCAATCTTTGCGGGGTATTCCACTTACTGTTTATGGGGATGGTTTGCAAACTCGTAGCTTTTGTTATGTGTCGGATCTTGTTGAAGGGTTGATGCGTTTGATGAATGGTGAACACATCGGGCCGGTTAATTTAGGTAATCCGGGGGAATACACTATTTTAGAACTTGCCCAAAAAATTCAGGGTATGGTTAACCCAGATGCGGAAATTATTTTTAAACCTTTACCGCAGGATGATCCAAAACAACGACAACCGGATATCACTCGTGCTAAAACATGGCTGGGATGGGAACCAACCATACCGCTTGATGAAGGTTTAAAGCTAACAATTGATGATTTTCGCTCTCGGATTAGCGGTCATTAGTAAGTAACCCAAATTTCGGGAATACTAAACTAGAAGGTTCTATCTCGGATAACAGACAAAAAAACAGGAAAAAATTTATGCGCGTTTGTGTCATTGGTACTGGATATGTTGGCTTGGTTACAGGTACTTGCTTAGCCCACATTGGTCATCACGTTATTTGTATAGATAATAACGAAGCCAAAGTTCAATTAATGAAAGCCGGTCAGTCTCCAATTTTTGAACCCGGTTTATCGGAAATTATGCAGTCAGCGATTGCTAGTGGTAATTTAGAATTTACTTCTGATTTGGCTGCCGGTGTAGCCCATGGAGATATTTTATTTATCGCTGTTGGTACTCCTGCTTTGGCTAATGGTGAAAGTGATACCCGTTATGTAGAAGCTGTTGCTAAAGGCATTGGTGCTCACCTGGAAGGGGAGTATAAAGTTATTGTTAATAAATCTACGGTTCCCATTGGATCTGGTGACTGGGTAAGACGGATTGTTTTAGATGGGATAAAAGAACGAGAAACGGCCGGTAATGGTGGGGCTTCGGGAGAAGAAGTTGCTAAAAAAATTGGGGTGAAATTTGATGTTGTTAGTAACCCAGAATTTTTAAGAGAAGGGTCTGCTGTGTACGATACTTTTAACCCAGATCGGATTGTTTTGGGTGGGAATAATCCCAAAGCTATCGCGATGATGCAGGAACTTTATACCCCAATTATTGAGCGAAAATTTGCTGAAGATCAAAGCTTACCTAATGTGCCGGTGGTAGTTACAGATTTAAGTTCGGCAGAAATGATTAAATACGCGGCGAATGCGTTTTTAGCTACCAAAATTAGCTTTATTAATGAAGTAGCAAATATTTGTGACCGCGTAGGTGCAGATGTGGTACAAGTAGCAAGAGGAATGGGTTTAGATTCGCGTATTGGCACAAAGTTTTTAAATGCCGGTATTGGTTGGGGAGGTTCTTGTTTCCCCAAAGATGTGTCAGCATTGGTGCATACAGCAGATGACTATGGTTATGATGCTCATTTGTTAAAAGCTGCGGTGGAAGTTAACCAACGTCAACGACAAACTGTGATTGAAAAATTGCAACACGAACTTAAGATTTTAAAAGGCAAAACAATCGGTTTATTAGGTTTAACTTTTAAACCGGATACTGATGATATGCGTGATGCACCGGCCCTGAATATTATTGAACAATTAAACCGGCTTGGTTCAAAAGTCAAGGCTTATGATCCAATTGTTTCTCAAAGTGGCTTACGTTATGGTTTATCAGGCGTATTTGTAGAAACCGATGCCGAACGTTTAGCCGATGGTTGTGATGCTTTGGTTGTGATTACAGAATGGCAGCAATTCCGTCATCTTGATTATGCAAAAATGGCGAAATTAATGAATAATCCTGTGATCATTGACGGACGAAATTTTCTCGAACCTCAACTGATGCAAACATCTGGTTTCCGTTATATCGGAGTTGGCCGGTAGGTTTTTAAAAACTGAATAAAACCCGGTTCTTAGAACGAACCGGGTTTTTTATTGCTGGATTTGTAGTTATTTTTGCTAATCCTTAATTTTTAGTTCTTCTAAAATTTTTTATTTTAAAGCCAATAAACAACTTTTTGGATTCGGTTGTTCAGCGAGAGAGATGATTTCACTGCGAAATATTAAAATTATTTAACGCGTTTAAGAAACTGTAAACTCTAACAAATGGCGATTAAAAAATTATTGCCAAACCATCAGACACAACTACTAACTTTTGGGCCAGCTACCCGCATCAGTAAGCACGGCGGCTTTATTGTTATCTGAGGGGCCGGTGGGCATAGCCCTACATAAGATAAAATTTTAAATTGACAAAAATTTAGCGCATTTGAAACAAAACCAATGGGCAAAACATGGGAACTCGACTACTATTCACGGCCCGTCTTTGATGAAGCCGGCAAAAAGCTGTGGGAGGTTCTTTTATGCGAAAGCCCTAGCAGCAATAGCGATGAACCTTTATTTCGTTTTAGCAAATTTTGCACCGGCGCTAACGTTAACTCTGCATGGCTAAAAGAAGCCATTGCTGAAGCCATTAGCAAAGCACCGGCGCCCCCTAGAGAGATCCGCTTTTTCCGCCGGCAAATGACCAATATGATCTCCAAAGCCTGCAATGATTTAGGAGTAGCCCCCAAACCCAGCCGGCGTACCATCGCCCTCAACCACTGGATCAACGACCGCTACAAAAACTTCTACCCCGAACAACCGGGCTACCAAGAAGCCCCTCCCACTCCCTCTGTCCGAGTCGAAATGTTGGCCCCCTCTCCCCTACCAGATGCCTTAATTGGTCAAAAATGGGCCTTTGTGACGCTCGAAGCCGGTGCCTTTACCGACATTGGCGAATGGGATATAGCCTTTGGTGATCATTTTCCCATTCTCGGAGAAAACAGCCTTGTACCAGAAATAACCCCCGAAACTCCCATTCCTGGCTTAATAATTTTCTCCCCTAGAGCCGTTGCTCTGGCCGGTTGGATGTCTGGTTTAGAATTGGCATTTTTAAAAGCTGATGGTGTCCCTCCTGATCGTTTATTACTCGAAACTGGCGCTACCGAAAGTTGGATTTTAGCCAATCGTTTGAATAAAGAAACCCAAGTAGAAGCAAAAAACTTTCAGTTAGCTAAGCAACAAGCACAAAATGTGCACTTTATAGCAGTTCAAACCGATCCAAACTCTGAATCTTTTGCAGGTTTTTGGCTTTTACAAGAACTCAATTTATCGTAAAGTGATTGGAGACTGGGAACTTTTGACTGGGGATAGAGGAAGAGAAAAAAAATTTATATTTCTCAATCGTTTTTTCCCCAATCATTTTTTCCCCAATTACTTTTTTACCAATCTCTAATTCCTAATCATTAATAATTATGCAAATTGAGGTTTTACCAGAACAGCTATTAGAATTAGCAAAGAAATCTGGGGCTGAAGCAGCTGAAGTGTTTCAATCAAAATCTTTGTCGAGGCCGGTATTTTTTGAAGCTAACCGGCTTAAACAACTCGAAAGTGCAGAAGCCGAAGGAACTGCTTTAAGATTGTGGCATAATGGACGGCCAGGATTAGCTGTGGCTTATGGGCCGGTTTCTCCTCAAGATTTAGTTGATCGGGCTATTTCTCTTTCTCATCTTAACCAACCAGAAACTATCGAACTTACTCATCCCTATGAATCTGTTTATCCTGATATTGGTGAAGGAGTAGCAGTAGAAACTTTAGTTAATTGGGGAAAAGAAGCTATTTCTCTTGTGCGAAAAGAATACCCAGAAGTTCTTTGTACTGCTGAATGGGATTGTGAAATTGAAAGCACAAAATTGGTTAATTCTTTAGGTTTAAATTGTTCCCATTCCGATACAACTTTATCTGGTTTTGTTTCCGCAGAATGGGTACGAGGAGAAGATTTTTTAAGTGTGGGTGATGGTCAAACTGAACGCGGTAATCTTGATGCGGCTACTATTGCTAGAAACATTATTCAGCGCCTAAATTGGGCTAAAAAAAATGTCAATTCTCCCACCGGCAAAGTCCCGGTTTTATTTACTGCTAAAGCCGCAGATATGCTTTGGGGAACGATTTCAGCGGCTTTAAATGGCAAAATGGTAATTGAAAATTCTTCTCCTTGGAGTGATCGTTTAGGTGAAACGGTCATTTCTGGAAAAATTACTGTTTCTCAACACCCAGATGCGGGCCCGTATAGTTGTCCTTTTGATGATGAAGGTACTCAAACTCGCAATTTAGTATTTATTAAAAACGGCGTATTACAATTATTTTACGCCGACCGTACTACCGGCAAAAATTTGGGAAGTGGTACCACCGGCAACGGTTTTAGACCTGGTTTAGGTAGCTATCCTACCCCAGGTTTATTTAATATGATTATTGAACCTGGAACTGGCAGTTTAGAAGATTTAATTTCTCAAATTGATGACGGTATTATTGTTGATCAAATGTTAGGAGGAGGGGCGGGTATTTCTGGAGAGTTTTCTGTTAATGTCGATTTAGGCTATCGAGTCCGAAAAGGGGAAATTATTGGTCGTGTTAAAGATACTATGGTGGCCGGTAATGTCTATAGTGCCTTAAAACAAATTGTTCAACTCGGAGGTGATGCCGAATGGAACGGATCATGTTATACCCCTTCTGTGATAGTTGAGGGTTTATCTGTTACTGGGAAAACTTAAAGGCTTAAGAGGGAGTTGTTGAACAAACTTTATTAACATCCCTCATTCGCTGTAAGTTATAAGTGTGTATATAGGGTAGTTATATAGCGATTTTTGCTTATCTAAAGTACAGAAAAGGTTTTTAAAAACTTAGTTTTTTAAGGAAAACGGTTTTTTACTTAGGAAAGTGATCTGAAAAACGCTATATAACTCTGTATTATTTTTTTAATATAAACAATTAAAGTTGTCCAAAATAGAATTATGTTGAGTTGGCAGTATGATTGATAAAATATACACCAATAAAGAGCCGATAACTGCTAAAAATAAAAAACAACGTGAGAACTCAAACCAAGAAAAAAATCATCAAAAAACCTGAGTTATGAGTTATTTTGCACTCATTCAAAACTCACTATTAAAACCAAAAAACTCAGTCAGGGCTATAGCATCTCAACTCTTGCGACCAAAACGCCTTGCTATTTTTGAAGCGTGTTTAATAGGCTTAGTCTGTGGGCTGGCTGGTGTTTTACTCAAAACTGGTGTCGGATGGCTAGGCGGTTGGCGAGTCTACTCGTCTGTGATTTTACCAGGGTGGTTGTTGCTACCGGCCATCGGTATTGTCGGAGGTTTACTCACGGGTTTTCTCGTTGAACGTTTGGCGCCAGAAACAGCCGGTAGTGGTATCCCCCACGTCAAAGCCTCTCTCTCTGGTCTTCCCCTGGCTTTAAATGGTCGTGTTGCCGTCGTTAAACTGCTTGCTACGATTATTTCTGTGGGGAGTGGTCTTACCCTGGGCCGGCAAGGGCCAACAGTCCAGATCGGTGCTTCTCTTGCTGCTTGGATCAGTCATTGGGTGCCTACCTCCCCAGACTACCGCCGCCAGTTAATTGCCTGTGGCGCTGCTGCTGGGTTGGCTGCTGGTTTTAATGCACCCATTGCCGGCGTTTTATTTGTTGTCGAAGAATTATTACAAGATATCTCTGGTTTTACCCTTGGCCCTGCGATTATTGCTTCGTTTATTGGGGCTGTTGTTTCTCAATTATTAGGCGGTCAAAGCCTCAACTTAAATTTAAATTTAAAAACCACCAGTTTTTCTGTAGAAGAGATTCCCTTTTATATATTGTTGGGCATCTTTTCCGGCTTGCTTGGTTCTCTTTTTACCAGCGGAATTGTCTATGCCGTAAAATTTAACCGCCGTCATCTCAAAATGGGCTTACCATTGCGGATTGCTTTGGCTGGTTTAATATGCGGTTTATCTGTTTCTGCTTTGCCGATGTCATTCCGCGATAATACTTCTTTAAGGGAGCTTTTAGGTGCTGGTGATGCTACATGGCAAACCAGTTTAATTGCTTTTATTGCTCATTTCTTTTTGACTATTATTGCGGCCGGTTCGGGTGCGCCTGGGGGTTTATTTGCACCATCTTTGGTGTTAGGTTCTGCCTTGGGGCATTTGGTTGGAATTATGCAGGTTGATTTGCTTGGTGTGGGTTTGCCTACTACCTATGCTTTAGCAGGAATGGGGGCGTTTTTTTGTGCTGTTTGTCGCGCTCCTATTACGGCAGTGGTTATTGTTTTTGAAATTACTACTGATTTTAAATTAGTGTTGCCTTTGATGATAGCTTCTATAGTGGCATATTTGGTAGCAGAAAAGGCAGAAAACGGCTCTCTTTATGACCAACTTTTAGAATGCAATGGTATTCAATTAAAAAAAGATAAACCGGCTAACGATATTTTAAAAAACGTCAAAGCAGCGGATGTCATGCAGCGTCGAGTCGAAACACTTTCTGCTCAAATGACTCTTGATGAGGCTATTTTAGCGTTTTCTCGTTCTCACCATCGTGGTTTCCCGGTATTGGAAGATGGCAAGTTGGTGGGAATAGTCACCCAAACTGATTTAGCGAACGCTAGTAAACGGGAGTTAGCAAAAGATACATTACTTAGTGAGATAATGACTACTGAGCCGTTGACTGTACTACCCCTTGATAGTTTAAGTGAGGTTTTATATAGGTTAAATCGGTATAATTTAAGTAGGCTGCCGGTGACAGAAAATCGACGATTGGTAGGAATAATAACCCGTAGTGATATTATTAGAGCCGAATCCGACAGGCTCACAAATGAAGAGGCACAAATCGGCCCCCATCCTGAACCATCTTACCTTGTATATCAAACTCGTTCACCAACTACAGGACAAGGCAGGCTTTTAGTACCCCTGGCTAATCCGAAAACGGCCCCAGCATTGCTAGAGTTAGCCTGTGCGGTGGCCCATCAAAAAAACTATGAGTTGGAATGTGTGCAGGTGATTTTGGTGTCACGGCGGGGTTCGCCTGCTGAAACAGCGGTGAGAACTGCAAAAAGTCGCCGTTTATTGCAGTTGGCTGAACGTGCCGGTAAACGTTGGCAGGTGCCGGTGCATACGCAAATACGAGTGGCCCATGATATGTCTCATGCGATTTTAGAAACCATAAAAGAGCGACATATAGATTTAATTTTAATGGGCTGGAAAGGCAGTACAAAAACTCCTGGCCGTGTATTTGGGGCAGCAGTTGATACCTTAATCCGGCAGGCTTCCTGTGATGTTATTTTAGTGAAATGGGGTAATAAACTCAGCCGGTCTAACAACGACAAATCTGCTTCAGGGCCCCCTCTAAATCGCTGGTTGGTACCAATGGCGGGGGGGCCCAACGCTCAGCGGGCTGTACAATTGTTGCCGGCTTTGGTGGCGGTGAGTTTGAAACCAGAAATCCGATTATGTCAAGTCCAGCAGCCTTCTGTCGGAGAACATGATATTACTGTATTGGAACAAGCCTCAAAATTTTTAGGCCGTTGTTTGAGTGTGCCGGTGATTCAAATGCCGATTTGTTCAAGTTCTGTGGCTGGTGCTTTGATAGATTTAGCCCAAAAAAATCAATGTGATGTGGTGGTTTTGGGTGCCAGTCGAGAGGGAATGCTTCAACAGGCTATTGGTGGTAATATTCCTGAAGAAATTGCCCGGAATTGCAATTGCACCGTGATGTTGGTTAGAAGTGCCATAACGTAGCAGAGATTGTTTTTTCTGATAAATTTTTCTTGAAATCTAAACTTGAAAAAACAAAAACTAAAATTTCTATGACCAAAATTGCTTTTTTAGTAGTTACTGTGATGGCCGGTTTATGTTTTACTGATTTAGCTAATGCTAAAACCGCAAGAGAACCCCTGACAAAACTTTCTGATAAACCCTTTGTCCAAACACGCCGCCAAACCCTCTATGACTTATTAGCCGAAGCTGAAACTCTTGTTATGCAAGGAGAAGTTAAACGTGCTATTGCTATGTTTGCAGAAGCCGAAACTCTCAGCCCTAACCAACAAATTCCCGCTTTAGACTGGAATTCTCTATGTTGGTATGGCAGTTTGTGGGGTCAAGCAGCGGAAGTTCTTTCTGCTTGTGATAAAGCGATAGAACTAGAACCAAAAGCCGAAGAATTCCGTGATAGTCGTGGTTTAGCTAGGGCTTTGATTGGTAATATTTCGGGAGCAATTGAAGACTTTCAAGCTTTTGTTAATACTACGAAAGATCAAGAGCGCAAAATTGAACGTCAAGGCTGGATTAATATGCTACGTCAAGGAAAAAATCCTTTTACTCCTGAACAAATTAGGTTGTTACTAAGAGATTAATATTATTTTTAAGGGCAAAGCTAAAAAATTTCCTTTCAAAACCTCCAGAGTTGAGATTTACCCTCCCCGGAAACAGGGAGGGTAGGGCGAGGATCTGTCAGTCAAAAGTCAAGCTTCAAGAATCCCAAACCCCTAGCTCATCGATTGGATAATAAAATCAAAGTAGGGGGCTGCTTCGCTTGCATCTTCCTTGCTTAGGAGGGCCAAAGAAGCCTCTTTGAGGCAGCGAATGGACTCCACCATACCTGGAACCGGCACGCCTAGAGAGTTGTACATCTCTTTGACTCCAATTAAGCCAATTTTTTCAATGGGCTCTTTGTCACCAGACAAGATTCCATAGGTAATTAGGCGGAGATACCATCCGTAATCCCTCAAGCATAGTGCTCGCTGACGTTGCCCGTAAGCGTTTCCGCCTGGGGCAATAAAGTCAGGGCGTTTCTGCCATAGCCGTTTACTTGCTTCTTCCACAATTTTCTTTTCACTTTCTGACAAAGTGGTAGCAATGCGGACGCGTTGCTCGCCTGTTTTAAAGAAATCTGTGATCGATTTGAGTTCTCCGCTGCTGGGATAACGCAGTTGGTCATCCGCTTGGAGAATTACTTGACTTACGACACTCATGGTTTTTACTAAAATCGCGTGAAGGTTCTACAGTAGTTTATCGATTCTCTGGGACAGAAATAAAGGGGCTAGTCAATTGTTATGGGTCAATTCTCTTTGATCCTTGCTAATTGGTCGTTAGGTATGAGTGTTTAGTTATGGGTGATTGGCCTTTTTTATTGGTTATTGCTTATTTAAAGGTAGTTATTTATTCCTACTCGTTTGCTCATGGGACAATGGAGTAATGACCATTGACAAAGTAGGACTAAAGCCCTTTACCGGCGTCTGACTTTTTACCAATGACTTTTGACCATTGATTAATGACAAATAAAAAATGACAAGTAACAATTGGCAACAAGGTGAACTGGTAGAAATTACTATCACTGATTTAACAGACACCGGCACTGGTGTGGGGCGTTTTGAAGGGAGAGTGGTTTTTGTTCCTGATACAGCCCCAGGCGACCGGATTGAGGCTCGTTTGCTGCGTGTTAAACCTCAATTTGCTGAAGCTAAACTCACTGAATTGCTGGAAATTTCGCCCCACCGTACCCGTGCGGGGTGTATTGTGGCTGATAAATGCGGCGGTTGTCAGTGGCAGCATATTGATTATGCTTACCAGCTTGTGGCGAAACGCAATCAGGTTGTGCAAGCTTTGCAGCGCATTGGGGGTTTTGAAACGCCGCCGGTTTCTGAGGTTTTGGCTTCAAAAGCTTTGGGCTATCGTAATAAGGTTAGTTATCCTTTTGGGGTGTCGCAAACCGGCCAACTGCAAGCTGGTTATTATCAAAAAAATAGTCACCGGCTGGTTAATCTTAACCGCTGTCCGGTTCAAGATAGTCGCTTAGATCCGCTGTTATCGGAAATTAAACAAGATATCCAACAACTCGGCTGGACGATTTATGATGAAAATCGCTCTCAGGGACAATTGCGACATTTGTCTCTGCGAATTGGCCGACGTACCGGCGAAGTTTTGTTAACTTTAGTTGCGAAATCCACTGCTTTACCGGGACTAGATGCTCAAGCCCAAGTTTGGATGAAGCGATATCCGCAATTGGTGGGTGTTTGTTTGAATATTAACCCTCATAAAACTAATGTTATTTTTGGTGAAGAAACTAGAGTTTGTGCCGGTCGAGGTTATTGTGTTGAAGAGTTTGCTGGTTTGCAATTTCATTTAGGTGCGGATACGTTTTTTCAAATTAATACTGAAACGGCAGAAGCTTTGTTAAATGTGATTATTAATGAACTTCATTTACAAGGTACTGAGTTGTTATTAGATGCTTATTGTGGCATTGGCACTTTTACTTTACCCCTAGCCCGACGAGTGCGGTCTTGTATTGGTTTAGAAGTTCAACCGGCTGCTATTTTCCACGCTAAAGAAAATGCACAATTTAATGGGTTGACAAATACAACTTTTTATGCAGGGCCGGTGGAAGAATTATTGCCAGAAATGGATGTTTCCCCAGATATTGTTTTACTAGATCCTCCTAGAAAAGGTTGTGAACCAGCAGTTTTAGAAAACCTTGTTAAAATTCAAGCCCCGCGAATTGTATATATTAGTTGCAAACCGGCAACATTAGCGAGAGATTTAAAATTTTTGTGCAAAGAGGGAGGCTATAAATTAACAAGAGTGCAACCAGCGGATTTTTTCCCTCAAACTTCTCACATTGAGTGTGCAGCATTTTTAGTGTTGGGAGATTAATTTTAGTTCTAAAAAATGAAGTAAGTCTGGATGTTTTAGTTGGGTTAAACCACTGTAAAACCCAACTTAGCAATGGTCAAAAAATTACAGAGTGGAACTAGATAAAAGTCCCTTTTTTTAAGCTAAAGTAAAATCATTAGCTGTTAAAGTTTGCGGTTGAATAGAGACTAACCTTGTCAAAAATTCTCCCGAATCAGTAATTTGAATTAAAGTATCTGCGCCATCAGATAAAAGCCGGAGTTTTTGAATAGTTAAACCGCTACTCAAACCAATTTTATCTTCCCCTATTGTAAAATCAGGAATCACATCGGCATCAAAGATATTTAATCCACCATCACCGGGGGAATAAATAAAAGTATCTGCCCCTGGCCCACCAGTCAATAAATCAGCTTTTCTCGCACCTGTTAAACGATCAGCGCCGGTCAAACCTAAAATAATATTTGACTGATTATTGCCTAAAACAATATCATTGCCGGGGGAACCGTAAAGATTTTCAATGGTGACGCCATAAGCAATAATAGTCGCAAAAAGATCGACAGGATAAGTAGCGCCACTAGAATCACCATAACCGATATAAGTAGCACCATTTAAAGCACTGGTTGTAGTTAGACGACCGCCTTCATTCATGTCAAAATAATAGCTTTCGGTAGCCGGCAATTGAGACATATCTAAGGCATCAATTCCGCCACTATCCCAAAGAGTTTGTTTAATGCCCAAAAACGTATCGCTGTTAAATTTATGAACAGTATCGCCGTTATTTGTTGTGCCGGTTCCGCCGTAGAGAATTTGCAAAGCACGAACATCATAAGGCATGGGTGAACTACCACCGGCACCACCAAAATTGTAACTCATAACAGTATTGCTGTTGTTATCTTTGGGAAAAGATAAAAACGGGCCGACATCAGTAGCTTCGTTGGGGAGTTGCTCAGAAGGCAAGCCGGTGTAATTATTAGGATGTTTTAAACCCATAGCATGACCTATTTCATGCACTAAACTTTCATAACCAAAAGAACCAGGGCTACCAGAAAAAGCTTGATCAGAAATACTTTCATAATTGCGGCTTAAATGAACATCACCGCCAATTCCTTCGCCTGGAGTGTAAGCGTAAGCATAGAAATCAGCATTGCCAGTTCCCTCAGAAAACATAATCCGAATTTGACCAACACTGGGGGGTCTATCGGGAACTTCCACAATATTAAACGGCAAAACCTCCTGATATCTTTGCATGATTTGACGGACATTTTGCTTAATAGAATCACTAACTTCTCCAACACCAGACTCGCTACCGGGGTAGAGAAAAGAACTAGCAGTTGTCACAAAACTGTAGGTAAGGGTTCCGCCTTTAGGAACATCCCATTTGGTTTGTTCCAAAGAAGTTGTTTCTACAGTTTCCCCATTAATAGTTTCGGTCGTTGTAGTTGCATTAGCAGGGTAAAGTAAAGCATTAATAGCTTCTTGGTCGAAAAAAAGAGAAGGTTGTCTTCCCTGGGCTAAACCAATGGTGACATAGTGTTGAAAAGCTTGTTGAAAGTTATAGCCTAAAGAAACTAAATCTCGATTGGTTCCTAAATAGTAAGAAGGGTCAAAAATTAGAGAAGCCCGACGACCTTCTAGGGTACCATAAACAATGTATTGAGTGAGAATTTCTTTGTTGTTTAAACCTGCATTAGCAACATCAGGATTATTGAGACGGTAGTAATCTATATCAAAAAATGGGGAAGCATTACGTCCTTCAAAAATCCCATTGTTGAGATAGTGGTTAAAAACCTCTTGATTGCTAGTGAAGCCTGCCTCAAGTAAATCAGGATTGTTGCTGAGATAATAATTAAAATCAAAAAAAGCCGAAGGACTGCGACCTTCTTCGATGCCAAATTCATTTAAATGAGTTAATAAATCGCGGTTACTGGCTGCTTGTAAATCGGCATTGTTAGCGCGGTAATAATCCAAATCAATTATCGGAGAAAACCGACGACCTTCAGCTAAACCAGATTTGTCAAAATGATTAAAAGCATCTTGATCGCTTAAACCGGCCAAATCAGGATTCGCAAAACGATAAAAATCGGCATCAAAAAAAGTATCAGGAATAGGGGCTTCAATGGCGGGCAAAATAACTTGAACCATGATAGTTTCCTAGAGAAGGGATAGATGAAAAAACAGAACCTACAAAAGTTAATTCGTGCCAGAAAATAGGAAAATAAAATTCAGCAAGTAGGTAACAAAAAAACAATCTTAGGTTAAGACTTGACGAAAAAGTTCCATAACTTGTAGCCAAGCGTCGGCGGCAGCAGTGCTATTGTAACTAGGCCGGTGATCGCAGAAAAATCCATGTTCTGCGTTCGCGTATCGAAAGACGCGATGGGGAATGTGATGTTTCTGGAGTTCAGTTTCAATTTCCTTAATTTGTGTGGGAGGAATACTGGCATCTTGGTCGCCAAAAAAAGCATAAAGGGTGCCGGTAATTTCAGGAGTACAATTAATAGTTGGGTAGGTGCCGCCTGGTGTCCAAGTAGTAATACCGGCCCCATAAAAAGAAGCAGTGGCTTTAATTTCCGGTAAAATTGCAGCAAGATAGGCAACATGACCGCCAAAACAAAAACCAATACACCCAAACTTATCAGTTTTAACAAAAAGTTGAGTTTTTAGATAAGCGATGGCAGAAGAAATATCGCTCAAAAGTTCAGGAACACGGGTAAGTTCTTTATAGTAGCGACCTTGTTGAATATCTGCGGGGCTGTAGCCGGTTTGATAACCAGGTGCCAAACGTTGATAAAGGGCGGGTGCAATTGCCACATAACCATGTTTGGCAAAACGTTCGGTGACTTCTTGAATATGAACATTAACACCAAAAATTTCTTGTAATACTACAACTGCCGGAAATGGCCCTTCGCCTTCAGGATAAGCCAGGTAAGCTGCTATTTGTAAATCCTGATTTGGAAAGCTTACCCATTCACTTTGAAATTTTAACTCTGTCATAGATTTTTAAACGGTCAAATTCAGTCAAATTAAGGTTGTCATATCAACTGTCTACCGGCAAGGCTATATTGGAAAAGGATTCCAACCCATAACCAAGCCGTGCCCCTTGGATATAATCGCGCATCAGGCGGCATTATGTGTGGCTTTTTGCAGCGAGTGTGCTTTATAAACGTTTTATGAGGTGAAAGTGATGGTTCAGTTTCATATTCAGCAAGATAGTGAGATTCCTGCATCGACGCAATTATTTAATCAGATTCGGTTTGCGATTGCATCGCGGCAGTTTCCACCAGGGCACCGGCTTCCTAGTACAAGGGCTTTGGCTATGCAAACTGGTCTGCACCGCAACACTATCAGTAAAGTGTACCGACAACTCGAAGATATTGGATTGGTGGATGCCCAGGCTGGATCGGGTATTTATGTTCGTTTGCAAGGGCAAGAAAGTAGTGCGCGTTTGAAGTCTCCGATTCTTGAACAATATCCCAATGCTTACAAAGTTGTCCAAAAAAGTTTAGATGAATTGCTGAACCAAGGATGCTCTCTTAATCAAGCTAGAGAGTTATTTTTGGCAGAAATTGATTGGCGTTTGCGTTGTAGTGCGCGGGTATTGGTGACGGCACCTTCGCAGGATATTGGGGTGGGAGAATTAATGACGCAGGAGTTAGAACAGGCTTTGCGTATTCCGGTACAGTTGGTACCAATGGAAAAGCTAGAGTTTGCTTTAGATCAGGCCCATTCGGGTACGGTGGTAACAAGCCGGTATTTTATTGGCCAAGCTGAAGAGATTGCTGCGCCAAAGGCAGTACGAGTAATGGCTGTGGATATTTATGATTATGCAAAAGAAATTGAGTTAGTTAAAAGTTTGCCCAAGGATACTTGTTTTGGGATTGTGAGTTTGAGTCAGGGGATTTTGCGGGCTGCGGAGGTGATTATTCATAGTTTGCGAGGTGATGATTTGTTGATAATGACTGCTCAAAAAAGTGATGCTTATAAGTTAAATGCCATTGTTAGAAGTGCTAGAACTATTATTTGTGATCAGGTGTCTGAAGTGGCGGTAAAACTTGCAATTACGGCGGCTAGAGAGGATTTAATTCGTCCTCCCCATTTGCATTGTTGCCAAAATTATATTGGCTTAGATTCGATTAACTTATTAAAGAGAGAATTGGGTTTAGGTTAAATGGTAAAGTGCTGAAAAGGGAAGTTTAAAAAAAAAGCAAAAGAGGGATTTTAAAATTCCACAGTGCCAGTTTTTTGTTAGGAATTTTGGTTTATTTTTGAGCGAATCTGATTGACAAAATCTTGATGATCTACGATTGGTTTGGGGATATAACCGTCGGCGCCGCTTTGTTCAAGGAATGTTTCTCGATCTCCTTTGATGGCATTGGCGGTGACTAGAATAACTGGCACACTGGCAGTGTGGGGATTTTGTTTGAGCAGTTGAGTTATTTTGATGCCATCCATTGGCTTGCCTTGATAGTAACTGTTACTCAAAGAAACATCCATTAAAATGATATCGACTGTGCCTGATTCGGCGATTTGTAAAACTTCTTCTACGTCTTCGGTATGCTTAGCAGCAAAACCGCCGCGCTTGGTAAGAACTTTTTGAAAAACTAACCAATTTACCGGATCGTCTTCCACAACTAACACAGTCTTCATTTGATATCTCCAAAAGAAACTTAATTAAAAATGCACGAACTTGAGGTCAATACCCGGATAGCAAGGGTGTTGCTTGTGTCGGTAAAATTGATGTGGGAGTTGTGGGAGCGGTGCAGGAAAATTTTACAATGTTTAAACAATATCAGGGCTGTGATGATTTATTTACTATTGTAGGCATAGCGTCAAGATTGGGAAAAAAAGTAAGTAAAATAATAAAATTTTTTAGGGTGGAAGGCAAGATATATGTACCTGTAGGATTTAAACTTAGGCTCAACGCATACGCATTTGAGAAAGGAAAAACCGTCTGCTATGAGAAAAGTTTTATATCTACTCAATGAATTAAGCGAACGGGATCTTGATTGGATGCTGACAAACGGCAGTCGCCAACAAGTGAAAGCAGGTACGGTTTTGATTAAGGAGGGAGAACCCACTGATGCGCTTTATATTGTTGTTGAGGGTTCTTTGACGGTTTCGATAGCGGCGCTTGGCGGCCGGGAAATTTCAACAATTGGGGGTGGTGAAGTTTTGGGGGAAATGTCTTTTGTGGATGATCGCCCGCCGGCGGCGACGGTTAAAGCGGTTGAGGATGCTCTTGTTTTGGCTATTCCTCGGCAAGAATTAAGCGAAAAACTGCAAAAAGATGTGCTTTTTGCTTTGCGTTTTTACCGGGCAATTACTAAGTTTCTTTCGACTCGACTACGGGGGGCTGTTAATTGGTTGAGTGATGATAAAGACGTGCTGAACAGTCAGATTTCTTCGCAAGAACCTCTGGAGTATAGTGATGATATGAGTTTGGCTTCGGCGCGATTTGAGAAGTTGGTTAAACGTTTTAATGAGAAGGATTTATAAGGATGTTTTTGTTTGATGGTTGGAGGGGTTGAGGAACTCTTGATGGATGTGGGGGTCGATAGAGGTGTGAGTAAAATAAAACAGGGGTGTTTTAATTAGCCTCTGGGGAGAAATGAAAAAATGTTAAAGAGAAAACAATTGCATTCTAAAACTGCTTTATTTTTGGCTTTGACTGTGTGTTTTGGGGTGGGGATGCCGATTTTAAGTTCGGGGCCGGTTTTTGCTCAAAATGGTGGTAATGGTCGGCAGTGGAATGCTCCTCGAAATAATACGAATAATAATCGGATTGCTGTTCCTTCGGGTACGGTTATTCCGGTTAATTATGAAAAAGATAAGGTGGTTGTGACGAAGGAGGAAACTAGTCCTTTAACGTTGCTTGTTTCGCGGGATATTCGTTCAAATTCTGGCACAGTTTTGATTAGACAAGGTACTCAAGTTGTTGGGGAGTTACGACCGGCTAGTGGGGGTTCTCAGTTTATTGCTAAGGAGTTGGTTTTGGCAAATGGCCGGCGTTTTCCTTTGAATGCTCGTTCTAAAGTTGTGACTCGCACAGAGACTATTCAGGAAGGGGCTAGTATGGGCAGTATTTTGCAGGGGGCTGCTATTGGGGCTGCTGCTGCGACGGCTATTTCTGCGATTACTGGCGACCGTGCTATTGCAACGGAGGAGGTTTTAGGGGGTGCCGGTTTGGGTGCTCTTGGGGGCTTACTTTTGGGTCGCAAAAAAGTTGATGTGGTTGTCATTAATCCTAATACGGATTTGGCTTTAACTTTGCGTTCTGATTTGGCTTTGCGTTAGTTTATGGGTTAGTTACCGGCTTTTTATAAGGTTGTTTTTAGTAGTTTTTAAAAACTAAAAAGCTGGTTTTTAATTATTATTTTGATGCTGATTAATAGGTTGGGGAAGATAGAGAATCCAACCTATTATTTTTTTAGTTAATTTTTTAGTTTTGGTGTTAGTTTGGTTCCCAATAACTATACTCTAAGTTTTGTGCAGAGATGGCTACACAGGCTATGTAGTTGGGGTGGGGAATGAGGTGTTTTAATGTCCACTCGCTGGCTTTTTGGGTATCTCCTTTGATGCTAAGAAGTTTGGCCGGTTCGCCTGGGGTAAAGTTGACTTCTACTTCTTTGAGGGGTTGAGATAGTCCTTGACCGGTGGCTTTGAGGTAGGCTTCTTTGCGTGTCCAGGCGTTAAAAAAGGCTTCGGGTTTCTGATCTGATGAAATGGTATTAAAGAGGGCTGATTCTTTGTTTGAGAAATAGTTTTTAACGATATTTTCTGCTTCGGTTATGGGACGTAAAAATTCAAGGTCTATGCCAATTTCTCGGTTTAGGGTGATGGCATAGAGGGTGATTTCGTGAGAGTGAGAAAGGTTAAAGTAAATGGGTGTTTCTGTTAGTAATGTTGGTTTGCCTTGTTTGCTGTAGGTAAATTTTAGGTTTTGGGGTGGAAAATTTAGATATTGGCTTAAAATTGTTCGTAGAGTTCCACGACTGAGGATAAACTTATGCCGGTCTTTTTCAAAGTAAAATCGATTGGCTTTGTTGTTTTCTTCGGGTGATAATATTTGACTTAGTTGTTGAGTTTTTTCTGTGGGTTGATTGAGAAACATACGCCATATATGGATTTGATTTGGGGCTAAGCTGAGGTTTTGGGTTGGTTGTTTCCAGATAATATGTTTAGTCACTATGTTTTTAGGGGTTAGGGTTTGGTGGGTTGTGAAACTTAGCTGCTTTTAAATAAGTTATTTCAGGTTTTTAGATTTTAGCTAAAAAAGGGAGATAAGGAAAGTTTTTAGATGTAATATTTATATATTTTATATGCTTAGTTTTAATTTATTGTAGAGTTTTATTTGTTTTACTTTAGGGCTAAATTAAGATAAGTTGGTTTTTAAAAGTTGTTATTAATGTGAAATATTTTGTATGGTTTTTCAAAAAGTTGAAAATTTCATGTTGTTTTCATAAGTTTGTGTAAGATTAGTTTTATTAAGTTTAAATATTTGAGGTTGTAAAGTTTGTATGAGAGTCTTGTTGGTAGAAGATGAAGTGGATATGGGTAAGGCTATTAAACAAGCTTTACATCAGGAAAAATATGTGGTGGATTTGGTTTTTAATGGTCTTGAAGCTTGGGAATATTTGGATAGTAAATGGGCGCAATATACTTTAGCTATTTTTGATTGGTCTTTGCCTGGAATGTCTGGGTTAGAATTATGTAAAAAAATACGGAAATCAGGAAATTGTTTGCCGGTTTTAATGCTGACTGCTAAGGATAGAATGGAGGATAAAGTTATGGGTTTAGATGCGGGGGCTGATGATTATTTAGTTAAGCCTTTTGGTATGGAAGAATTGCTGGCGAGGCTGCGAGCTTTGCAGCGACGGTTTCCTAATATTGAAAATCAGCAAATTGTGGTAGGAAATGTTATTTTAGACTATGCTACACGAAGCGTTTATTACATTGATTTGAATAATTATAAACATCAAATATTTCTTAGTAAAAAGCCTTTTTTGATTTTAGAGTATTTAATGAAACATCCTAACCAAATTCTTACAACCGAGCAAATTCGCTATCAGCTTTGGGAAGTTAATTCTGATGTTGTTAGTAATGTTGTGGCAGCGCAAATTCGCTTATTAAGAAGAGAATTAGCGGCTGTCGGTTGTCCTAATTTGATTGAGACTATTTATGGTACTGGTTATCGTTTAAATCTTAGTTAATTAATGACAAATTAAGTAAGAATTTGAGCAATATTTATTGATTTAATTCAATGGAGTTATTGAGTTATGAATGACAATAAATTGTTTTCAAAAACTCGGTTTAGGTTAGCATTTTGGTATGTTTTTATTATGGGTTTAATTTTAAGTTTTTGCGGTTTTGGAGTTTACGAAACTATAGTTTATATTCATTGGCAAAGTATTCAAAAGGAATTATTATCTGTAGCAGGTACAATTCACGATAACTTAGAAAACGACCTAAAACAATCGCAAAACTTTCAATTAAATGCGAAAGAACTTTTACCACAGCCTAAACAAGAAGGTCATTATTTAGGAGTAATTTCTCAAGGTAAATATTATATACGGTTGTTAAATCCGGCGGGTAAAATTGTAAGTTGGGCCGGTTTAAAGCCCCAAAATTTACCTTATACACCTCCAGAAACTGCACAAAAAATACTTAAAGATGCTCAAGGAAATCGCTTTTATCAAATTTCTATACATCTGCATACACCGGCCAATACTACTTGGGGCTATATGCAAATGGGGCGCAGTCTGGAAGATTTAGATAAAGAAATTAAAATTATTCAATTTGTTTTAATTTTAGGGTTTCCAATTGCTATTATTTTAGTAGGATTTTCAAGTTGGTGGTTAGCAGGATTAGCTATGCAACCAATATACCAATCTTATAGACAAATAGAACAGTTTACTGCGGATGCAGCCCACGAATTACGCACACCTTTAGCAACTACACAGGCAATTGTACAAACAGCTTTAAGAAGGCTACCTATTTCGGAAATTCAATCACAAGATATTTTACAAACCTTAGAACGTCAAAATCAAAGACTTATTCAACTTGTGACTGATTTGTTATTACTAAGTCGTTTAGATAGGCAAGTTTTATCTAGGCAAATGCAAAGATGTTCTTTGAATGATATTATCAACGATTTAATTGAAGAATTATCTGTGATGGCTTTTAATTCGCAAATTAAGTTAACATCTTCTGAAAATTTATCTAAGCCGGTGGAAGTTTTGGGGGATGAAGATCAGCTTTATCGTTTATTTATGAATTTAATAATTAATGCTATTAAATATACTCCTGCTATGGGGGAAGTTAATGTTATATTAGAACGCAGTAGTTATCATGCAATTGTAGCCATTAAAGATTCGGGAATTGGGATTGCACCGGAAGAACAAAAAAGAATTTTTGAAAGATTTTATCGCATTAATAGTGACAGATCAAGAGAGACGGGCGGTTCTGGTTTAGGACTAGCAATTGCAATGGCAATTACGCGGACACATAATGGTAGTTTGACTGTGCAAAGTAACCTAGGAAAAGGTAGCACTTTTATTGTTCAGTTACCAATTTAATTAAAATTTCATCCTAATTTCATTTTTTTTTGAAATACTGAAGTTATGGGGAGTTCTAGAGCAAAAAATGATGAGCTTTACCGATAAAAAATTTTAAACCAAACCTCTTGACTCTCCCCTCTACAGGAGAGATTAAGCTTAAAAAAAGTCTCCTATTAATCTCAAGGATGAGTGAAAAATTATGCGACACAATGCGTTAAAAACGGGCTTCTTAATGTTGAGTATTGTGGGTTTAGCTTCTTTAACCGGCTTGTCTCTAAGTGCTTGTTCTAAAGATTCTCAGACAAATTCAACAGTTTCGTCTGAACAAAAAAATACTAAAACAACTGCTGGATCTGATGCTGTGGTTGCTCAAAAAACTGAGCAAAATAATTCTCATAATATGGGAATGATGAATTTAGGGCCGGCGGATGAGAACTATGATTTGCGCTTTATTGATGCGATGATTCCCCATCATCAAGGGGCGATAGAAATGGCAAAACAAGTACAACAAAAATCTACGCGCCCAGAGATGAAAAAACTGGCAGATGATATTATTAAAGCGCAAGAAAAAGAAATCAAACAAATGCAACAATGGCGCAAAGAATGGTATCCCCAAGCTAATAGCAAGCCTATGATGCACGATAGCCATACCGGCCATACTATGCCAATGTCTAGCGATACTCACCATCAAATGATGATGCAGATGAATTTGGGTGAAGCTGATAATGAGTTTGATTTGCGTTTTATTAATGCGATGATTCCCCACCATGAAGGGGCAATTATCATGGGAAAAGATTCTTTGAATAAGTCGAAACGCCCAGAAATCACTAAACTTGCTGAGGAGATTATTTCTTCGCAAAAGGCAGAAATTGAGCAGATGAAAAAATGGCGAGATAGTTGGTATAAGCAATAGTTTTTTGTTGTTTTATTCCTAAGCTAACCCCCGAATTCTTAGGGTTTTAAGGAGGAGGGGGTGAAAAATTTATTTTAATTTTGTAAGGATGTTTTTACCCATGAATAATTTTTACTTGAATCAAAAATGGGGTAATTTTGGGCGCTGGTATTTGTTGCTATTAAGTTTGGTATTTTTCACACCAGCAGCTGTTTTTGCCCACGCAGGACATGGGGATGAATTTAAAAATGAAAGTACCCAGATACCAGGGGCTATTCAAGTTGATAAACAAACAGTAAAAAGGCTTAATTTAAAAGTAGAACCAGTGAAGCTTCAACGCTTAGATAGGGGATTAAAAACTACTGGTCAAATTGACCATTTACCTAATCAAAAAGTAGAGGTGACGGCGCCGGTGGAGGGAACGGTAAAAGAATTGTTAGTTAAGCCCGGTGATGTGGTAAATTTTGGCGATCCTATTGCAGTTTTGTCTAGTTCAGAATTAGCAGCTTTGCGTGTGAAGTCGTTAGAAAATAGCGGGGAAGCTGAGGCGAGTTTTAAGGAAGCTGAAGCTAATTTAATTTTAGCGAAAGAAAATTATGACCGAATTACTAAAATTTCAGATTCAGAAATTGCCGGTGCTGAAAAACAACTTGCTGCGGCGAAAGCCCAATATCAAAGGGATAAGGAGTTGGTAGATAGTGGTTCTGTGGTGGAGGTGGCTAGAGAAAATTACCAGCGTCAAATAGAAATTGCTGAGGCTGAAATTTCCCAAATAGAAACAGAATTAGTAGTGGCCCAAGAACAATATGACCGTGATAAAGAGTTAACAGAAAAAGGAGTTATTTCTCGGAGACAAATGTTAGCATCTCAAGCAAAATTAGCCGAAGTTAAAGCACGATTAACTAGGGCAAAAACTCGTCCAAATGTGGGGGAAGCTTCGACCGAAATTAAACGTGCTGAGGTGGAGTTGCCGGTGAAAGAGTTAAGAGAATCTGAAGCAAAAGTTGCCGAAGCAGAAGAGCAATTAACGCGGGCAATGCAGCGTCGAGATGTTTTGGAGGCAGAAAATCAATTAAAACGGGCTGAAGCTTCATTAGAGGGGGTAAAATCGCGTCTAAAACTTAGTAATGCAGCCTATAATTTACGCTTGCAACAGTTGGAAACCAAGGCAAATGAAAAAGGTTTTGTGATTGTTTCTGCACCGATTTCAGGGAGTGTAGTAAATCGACAAATTACGGTGGGCGAAACTGTTGAATCTGCGAATAAACCGCTGATGACTTTGTTAAATGATAAGCAGGTTTTAGCTATTGCAAATATTTATGAAAAAGATATTGATAAAGTGCGTTTAGCACAGCCGGTGCGGGTAAAGGTGGAGAGTTTACCTGAGCGAATTTTTATGGGGAAAATTAGTTTAATTGGTTCGGTGGTGGAAGGGGAAACAAGAGTGATGCCGGTGCAAGTGGAACTGGATAACTCGGAGGGTAATTTAAAAATAGGAATGTTTGCTGAACTAGAAATTTTAATAGATAAAACAATAGAAGAAGTTTTAGTGGTTCCAACTTCAGCAGTGGTAGAGACAAATGGTAAGAAAATTGTTTATGTTCAAAATGGTAATTCTTTTCAACCAACGGAAGTTTCTTTAGGGCAAGTTTCAGGAGATTTGGTGGAAGTTAAGAGTGGTTTGTTTGATGGTGATTTTGTTGTTACTCAGCGAACTCCTCAACTTTTTGCTCAATCTTTGCGAGGAGATTCTACAAATAAAGATGAACATCAAAAAACAGATAATCATGATACAGAAGAAAGAAAAAATAGTTTCCCAGTACCTTTTTTATTAGTAGGTTTGGGCCTTAGTAGTGTGTTGGGTTTGGCTGCGTTTATGGGGGGTGCTTTTTGGGCCGGTCGGCGTTTTCAACAAAATAAAATATATGAAGATCCAGCAGATTTTTCCGAGTCTTTAGGAGTTTCACAAGAGGTTGTTTTTGAGCAAATTTATAAGAAGGAACCGGTTTCTGCCGGTGAACATTTTGGTGGTAATGATGGTTAGTTGATTGGGTATTTTTTTGTCACCAATGGATACCGAAGTAGATAGAAATAAATCGGTTTATTTTTGGGGTTTTTGATGTTTAATAGTATTCTTGGATGGGTAATTAATCGTCGTTGGTTTGTGGTTATGGCGACGGTTTTTGTTACTTTTTGGACGTTTTATACAATTCCTGGAATGCAGTTAGATGTGTTTCCATCTTTTGCGCCTCCGCAAGTGGAAATTCAAACAGAAGCGAGTGGGCTTGCACCAGAAGAAATTGAATCTTTGGTGACTTTACCGATAGAAAGTGCTTTGAATGGAACGCCTGGAGTAACAGCAGTTCGTTCGGCTTCGGCTGCCGGTCTTTCTGTTGTGAAAGTAATATTTGATTGGGGTACAGATATTTATCAAGCCCGTCAGTTAGTAACCGAACGTTTGCAACAAGCAGAAAGTAAGCTTCCAGAAGCAGTAGAAACGCCGCAAATTTCTCCAACAACTTCGCCGGTGGGAACAATTCTTACCTATGCTTTTACATCAGAAACCACGTCTTTAATGGAGTTAAGAAAAATAGTAGATTGGCAAGTAACTAACCGTATTTTGGCTGTTCCTGGGGTGGCACAAGTTATTGCCTATGGGGGAGATGTTCGACAGTATCAAGTGTTAGTAGATCCAGCCAAATTGACAGCATTTAATGTGTCTTTAGCGGAGGTTACTGAGGCTGTTAAAGCTGCCAACATTAATGCCGCTGGAGGTTATTTAATTACGCCAGATAAAGAAACCTTAATTCGCGGAATTGGTAGAATTAAATCTTTAGAAGATTTGCAAAATTCTGTTATTACTTCTCGTCAAGGAACGGCGGTGAAACTTTCTAATGTAGCAGAGATAAAAATTGGTGAAGCCCTTAAGCGAGGAGACGGCAGTTTAAACGGTAAAAAAGCGGTGATTGTGTTGGTAAACCGACAGCCAAATATGGATACTCCAACGGTGAGCAAAGCTGTTGAAAAAGCCATAGCAGAGTTGAAAGAGTCTCTGCCAAAAGATATTAAAATTACCGTAACTTTTCGTCAGGAAGAGTATATAAAAACTTCCGTAGACAATGTACGTTCTGCCTTGCTTGAAGGAAGTATTATTGTGACAATTATTCTTATTCCTTTTTTGATGAATTGGCGGACACTTTCGGTAGTATTATTGGATTTCTTTTTGACATTATTATTTGGTTTATTGGCGATGAATTGGCTAAATCTTGGTCTAAATACCATGACTTTAGGGGGATTATCTGTCGCAATTGGTACGGCAATTGATGATGCCATTGTTTATGCAGAAAATACTTATCGAAATTTAAGAGAAAATCAATTATTAGATCATCCTCGGCCGGTTTTAAAAGTAATATTTGATGGTTCTCAGGAAGTTAGGGACTCTTTAATTGGTGCAACAATAATAGGAATTGTGGTTTTTTCTCCAATTTTTACCTTACCAGGAGTAGAGGGGCGAATTTTTACGCCTATGGGAATTACCTATTTAGTTGTAGTTGTGGTTTCCAGTTTAGAATCTTTGCTAGTTTCACCGGCCCTTTGTGCAATTTTGTTACCCAGTAAACGCATGAGAGCGACAGAACCTTGGTTGCCAAGATTTTGTAAAAAAGTCTATTTTACCTTTCTAAAATTTTCTATGCAGCACGCAAAATTAGTTTTAATTGCTGCCGGTGCTGCTACTATTTCTGCTTTAATTATTTTACCTTCTTTTGGAAGAACATTTTTGCCAGAATTTCAAGAGCAAACCTTAGTTAATACTATTCTTTTGTATCCGGGTGTATCTTTAGAAAGTACCAATAGTGCAGCTTTTGCTATTGAAGATGACTTAAAAAATCACCCTAATTTTGATTATGTGCAAGTACGTTCTGGACGTGCTCCTGGTGATGCAGATGCGGCCGGTGTTAATTCGGCCCATATTGATATTGGCATTAGTTCCGAAGGCATGAAAAACCGTCCCGAAACTTTAGAATATCTGCGAGAAGTATTTGCAAAATTACCCGGTGTTGCCCCTAATATTGGTGGGTTTCTTTCTCACCGTATGGACGAAGTTTTATCAGGAGTGAGAAGTCAAATTGCTGTTAAAATTTTTGGCCCAGAATTAGAACAATTACGTCTCACCGGCACTTTAGTTGAAGCAGAAATGAAGACAATTCAAGGCATTGTGGATTTACAATTAGAACCACAAATGCCCATTCCCCAAATTCAAATTGAATTTGATCGCATTGCTGCCGGTCGCTATGGTTTAAAAGTACAAGAATTATCAGAAATTTTGGAAACGGCTTTAAATGGTCAAGTAGTTTCTCAAGTTTTAGAAAATCAACAAACCTTTGATTTAATGATTTGGTTAAAACCTGAATATCGCAATAACTTAGAAACAATTCAAAATTTATTAATTGATACTGCATCAGGTGACAAAATTCCCCTCGCTCAATTAGCCAAAGTTAAAGAAGGCACCGGCCCTAATACAATTAATAGAGAAAATGTCTCCCGTTTAATTGTTGTTTCTGCTAATATTAAAGGCCGCGACTTACGCTCTGTAGTTAATGATATTCAAACAAAAGTTAAAGAAAATGTAACTTTACCAGCGGGCTATTATATCCAATATGGAGGACAATTTGAAGCCGAAGAACGGGCATCACAAAATATATTATTTTTTAGCTTTTTAGCTTTTATAATTATTACAATTTTGATGTATTTTTCAGTTAAATCCATTGCTTCAACAGCAATGATTATGATTAACTTACCTCTCGGTTTAGTAGGAGGAATTATCGCAGTGGCTCTCACCGGCGGAGTGATTTCTGTCGCTTCTTTAGTAGGGTTTGTTACTTTATTTGGTGTAGCAACTCGAAATGGTTTGCTATTAGTTGATAATTACAATACAAAATACGCCGAAGGAATGCCTTTTAAAGAAGCCATTATTAAAGGTTCCCTAGAGCGTTTAAATGCAATTTTGATGACCGCTTTAACCTCAGCTTTGGGATTATTTCCTCTTGTTATTTCTGGAGGTTCTGGCAAAGAACTTTTACAACCTTTGTCGATTGTAGTATTAGGTGGTTTATTTACTTCAACTGCTTTAACTTTAGTCGTTTTACCTGCTCTCTATACTGAATTTGGAAAAATATTAATGCCGAAAAAAACTCAGGGCCCGGTAGACACAAAACTATTAGATATCACCAATAACAGTTTTAAAAAAAGCTCAGATTCTAATAATTTTGTTGTTGTTAACCAGGAGAAATAATCAAAATGAGCAAAGCAACTGTGATAGTTATCGGAACTCTAGGACTGATGTTTTTATCCGCTTGTACCGGCAGCAATAATACACCCTCCCCTAGTTCAAATATACCACCTAATTCTCCCCCACAAACGACAGCAAAAAATAGCCCATCTACTCCAAAAAATGCTGCCAATACATCAGAAAATCACGGTTCAAAAGGAGGACAAATTATTGAAACTGGTATTTATCATTTAGAAATAATAGCTCAACCAGAAGCCGACGGAACCCACCTTGATTTTTATTTAGAAAAAAGCGATAACCATGAACCAATTCCCAATGCCAAAGTAAAAGCACAAATTGAACTACCAGATGGCACACAAAAAAACCTTGAGCTAACCTATGACAGAGGAGGTAAACATTATGCAGCCTTCCTACCTGAAAAAGCAGCCGGTGAATATAAACTCGCCATTCTTTCTGATATTAATGGCGAAAAAGTAAATGGTCGATTCTCTTTTAAAAAATAAAACTTACCAACTACAAAACCTTTAGGGGCGGGGTTTCTTTCCCCGTCTCTTAATCGCTTTCAAACCGCTTTTTCCCGCTCTCCTAGCCTTTGCACTTGTATTTGATGTAAGCGAGGGCCCCGCGCTGAAATCACCGTAAATTCCAGAGAATTAAACACATAAATTTCTCCTACATTAGGAATTTTTTCCATTTTATCAATTAAAAATCCAGCCAAAGTTTGATAGGAATTACTGAGGGGTAAATTTAGTTTTAATTGCTCATTTACTTGTTCTAATTCCAATTGAGCTTGAACCAAAACCGTCCTCTCATCCAATATTTGTATGCTTGATTTTAGAGTCGGATCTACTTCAATACGTTCGCCAATAATTTTAGCAATAATATCATTAATTGTCACTAAACCAACAGTTCCTCCATATTCATCTACAACAATTACAACATAAGCATAAGAACGCTGCATCAGTTGCAGTAACTCACGCAGAGGAGTTGATTCGGGTACAAAACGAGCCGGTCTAATCCAGCGCAAAATTTGCGTATCTGGCCCTATAATACCGTTCTTTAAAGGTTCAGCAAGTTCTTTAAAATCAATCACACCACGAATATCATCTAAAGAATCTCCCATAACTGGATAACGAGAATGCCCAGTGCTAACAACCTCATTAAGTAAATCTTGAAAGGTAGCATTTAAAGGAAGCACCTTTACACTAATACGAGGAATCATTACTTCCGATGCTGCAATATTACTAAATTCAAAAACATTATTTAAAAGTTCTCTTTGTTCAGCTTCTAAACCAATAGACATCCCCTCACCGGCAATCATAAGCTGCAATTCTTCCGAAGTTATTTGATGATACCAACCCGTGCCGGTGGGTCGAATTCCCACAGAACGCAACAACAAACGCGTTGATTGATTTAAAATCCAAATAAACGGATTAAAAAATCGAGCAATCGCTAAACTAGGTGTTGCTAAAAATTTAGCAAGTTGTTCAGAATATAACAAAGCCACCGATTTTGGACAAAGTTCTCCTAACACAATTTGCAGATAAGCAACCAACAAAAAAGCCAGCGGAATTGCCAAAGAATGCGCTAAAACTTCTCGCGAAGAAACCGGCAAAGGTAATTGAATAATCACACTAGAAACAACAATTGCCATAGTATTTTCCCCCACCCAACCCAGGGCCAAACTTGAAAGGGTAATACCTAATTGAGTTGTTGAAAGAAGCCGATCAATATTACGCTGTAAATCTTGCACAGTTTTTGCTAAAGGATCGCCAATATCTGCCAACTGGTTAATCCGAGAACGCCTCACCGAAACAATAGAAAATTCAGCAGTTACAAAAAAAGCATTTATAGCAATTAATACCAACACCGAAACCAAACGTAAAAAAATATCCGTACTCGTGAAACTTTCTGGCGTTACAGAACTTCCCAAACAAGCATTTGCCCCTACTATTAAAAAAGCAGAGGCAAGCATCCAATGAACACAAAAACGTTTTATACGACGCACTGATGTTTTACCGTTTTCCTTGATCGCCCGATGTTTATTTCCATAAACTCCCAGCAATACGAAACTCAAAAATTTGTAATATTTTAGCCGCCACTAATAGGAATGGCTGCCACTTCTAGTTGTAACTGTTGGGATGGATAATCTGTCAGTTTAAGCGAGATATTTCGGGCATTTTTTACCAAAGCATTCGGTATTTTTACCGTACCCGAAAAAGCTTCTCCATTGGCTGGCAATTCTCCCGGTAATCCTTCAGTAGTTGCATTTAAAACTTGACCTTGCTCATCTTTTATTTCCAGCAAAGAATACAAAAAGCGCACCGATGAAGCGCTTTCATTTTTAAGACTAAGGTTAAGCGTTACCGAATCATCCGAAGATTTCACCTCCGCCACCGACAGCGTAATACCATCTTGTTTAGCTATTAAAGGAAAATTTCCTTCGGCTTGTTCAGCAGACTGGTTACTCTCTTTTGATTTTGGTGTTTCTTTTTCACCAGATTTTTCTTGATTTTTCTCTTGTTTTGCACCTTTGCCACTGGTAATGGCATTAACTTTTTTAATAATATCCGCTTCTTTGAGAATCAGCATTTCTTCTCGACTAGCAGGAGTCCCTTTACGGCTGCCAATATTATTAGTGGGGCGTACATCCGGTTGAGTAATGCCCTTAAGCGCTTCACGGCCCAAAGCATAGCCCCAATTACCGCTCACCATACCGGCACCAAACATCAAAATCAACAGAACAAAAGTAAGCGCCACAGTTGGATTCAACTTCATGGTTTTAATGGATGACCAAACAAAAATAGTGGTGGGACAAGTATAAACTTTATTGTAGATTCTAAAGCCTTCAACCTAAGTCGGGATATTTTTTCTCTGCACAGCACTTGTCAAGGGTCGGTGAGTTCTGCTAAAGTTTACTCATACGCAAAAAACTGACAAAGTTTAACAGCGGCGGTTGGCCGAGCGGTTGAGGCAGCGAGCTCATAATTCGCGATAGGCAGGTTCGACTCCTGCACTGCCGATTTTACAAATTTAATAAACCATTATCTAACTCCCAGTGGCAGTTTGGACACAATACTGCTATGTTACTTCTGTGATTGACCTCAGAAACCAGGGATGTCAATTCAAAGTCTTTGAGCGCTTTAATATGGCATATCTCAACGTGCTTATTGTAGCCGCAAACCTCACAGTTAGTTATTTGTTGATATAATTTCCGAGCGTGTTCCCTAACTCGACAATATTTACTTGCTTTATTAGTCTTGCAAATTACGTCTCTAAGGGTTTTATTTTGAATCCATCGTCCGGCGCGACATTGATCACAATAAACATATTTGCGATGAATGGAAACACCGCATAGCTGACATTTTCCTGAAATTTCTCTCTTTGCAGATATTCGGTTGTGAAAAGAAGTTGCACAGCTTCGAGAACAAAAATGATTGGGACTCTTTTGAATTTCGCTTACTTTTTTTAAAAACAGTAAGCCACAGTGTAGACATTGAACCTCCACAAGTTTTTCTCTTTTAGCTCTCATCTACCCCACCAAAATTATAAAAAACACCGGCACCCCAACCTAAAGCGCCGGCTTATTGACAACAAAATTTAAGGAATCATTGGAATTCCAAAATTTAGCTGTGTACCCAAAGGACGCGCACCACCAGAAAAAGACGGTTGGGAAAAAATAGAAGTATTATAAGGATTCGGTAAATCAGGAGTTCTAATTACTGGATCACTCGCTACTTGCTGATTAAGAGCATCAACATAAAGATTATGAATGGCTCTACCATCTCGCATAATTTCATTTTCTGTAAACGAATTGCGAAATATTACCCCAGGGCCCAACAAAAAATCAACTTGCCGCAACGGAGAACGATTTTGCCAAAAGGGTTTATCATTTTGATAAAAAGCTTGGTTGAATTGTTCGGCTAATCTTCCAGGTTGACTAGCATCTTCTTGCGCACTTATTGGGGTGCTTATTAAAACCCCATTCACTAAAGCAGTTAAACCTAAAATTCCTATGCCGTAGCGTCGCGCCCCAGGGCGATTTAAGCTTTCAAAAGGCCGGCCCATAAAAAACTCCTCAATTTTTCCCTCTATCTTAACTCAGCCTATCGTGGCACAATAACAAAGTCTTAATATTGTGTGTTGAATTAATGAACGATCTTGGCGTGGCTAGTGCCGACCTAACAACTCTACGCCGGCAACTATTGGATTTATTTTGCAAACTCGCTTACCGAGAAGGAGATTTTGTACTTTCTTCTGGTAAGCGTAGTTCCTACTACATCAACGGTAAACTTGTCACACTTCATCCCGAAGGAGCCCTCGCCACCGGCCGCCTAATTTTATCGATGCTTCCTAAAGATACCGCAGCAGTGGCCGGTTTAACTTTGGGAGCCGATCCTGTGGTGACTGCAGTAAGTGTGGTTTCGGCCTATGAAAACCGACCTATTCCTGCTTTAATTATCCGCAAAGAAGCCAAAGGACACGGTACTCAAGCTTATATTGAGGGGCCGGTTTTGGCTGCCGGTGCAAACGTTGTTGTCCTCGAAGATGTCGTCACCACCGGCGCATCTGCTATGAAAGCCGTTGAACGTTTGCGGGATGCCGGTTATATTGCCAATCATGTTATTTCCCTAATTGATAGGCAACAAGGCGGGGCAGAATTTTATCAATCTGTTGGCTTAAAATTTGAGGCTATTTTCACAATTACTGACCTT
>DATNQM010000023.1:0-2993 GCA_036704045.1 Halomicronema sp.
TTCCTTACGGGGATCTTTATCACCTCGGAAACACTGACGAATATCCCATAACCACTCATCCCACTCCCAGAGATTTGTGTAAGCCAAAACATCATCCCCACCCCCATAAATCAACCGGCCAGCATAACGTTGTTCAGTTAAATAAGGCACTAATTGATTAGAAAAATCCAACAAAGCACGACTCAAAGCATTATGAGTTGCGGGCCCCATGCGTTTTTTTATCTCCAAAAAATCCTTAAACAATTCCGACAAAATTTTTGATTGTTTATCAAGTTGAAGTTGTACCTTGGTTGCGATATATTCCTCATAATTTTCCAATGGTTCACCCTTCAACCAATTACTCATTCCATCCCCATCACCCGCAGCCAAAACATACCAATCTGTCGGGTTATTTCCAGGCGCAAAACGTTCCTCAATAAACGTCCGAACTTGTTTCAACTCAGCCAGGGTTTTTTCCTTTTTCTTCTCCTTGGTTAAAACTTGATTTGGCAAATCAGCTTTAGCCTCAAAATCCTCCATTAACCAACCGGCATTTAACAAACGAGGATTCAGTAAATCTGAATGTTCAGATAAAATCCAAGGAATACCCCAAGATTGATTTGCAGATTGTATCCAGTTAAAACGACGTGCCACTTCTTGACACACTACAGCATAATAATCGTGAGCCTCTGGATGTTTTCGTAACCAACCGGCCACCCCCGAAGTCAAATCAGGATAATACAACTCCAATCGCGTATTATCCCGGCCTAAAACTTCAGGTAAAATCCGGTGCAAACCCCGCTTTAAAACCTCCGTTGCATTCAACTCTTCAATACCATCAAATAAACCCGCGTGTTCCTCCCAAAACTTTGCCGTCTCCCCCTCCGTAATCCAATCTTTATTATCTTTTAAACCATGAACAACCGGCCCAATTCCTGACACCGTAGAACGCGGGCCAAAAGCCGTAGGTAACTCCCAAGTCCGCGTATTTTTAACAGCATTCAGCGCAAACCGAATTTGATCAAAAATACTTGCCCACCATGAACCCACATTCAAATTAGGCTGTCGGCGTTTATAATTATTTTGAGAACGATTCGGCCAATCTTCTCGCAACGCCGATTCATAAGTCGCCTTCAGAAAATCTGACTCAGACTTAACAAACAAATCGTCTTTCGGACAAGCAAACTTATTTTGCTCATTTTGCCATGTTTCATACTTGGTTTTTTGACGAGGAGACTGATGCAGCACAGTTTCACTATTACCAACTGGCAAAGCAGTCCAATAAGTTTGCCACTGAGTTTTTAACCAATCATCCCAAGTATGTCGGTTAATTTTTTGCCATTGATTGCTAGTATTTTTTTGTAAATTTTGCAGCACCAAATTTCCTAAACGTGACCACTCCTCTCTAATGGTTTGTTCAGCATACTTCATAGCCGCTTTCACCGGATTTTTATCGGTTTGTTCAGCTTGCTGCATAGCTGTTTTTTTAGAACTTTCTTTAGTTTGAGAAACCCCATTATCAGGCAAAATTAAAACCACCACATTCGGGAAACCAGCCGTTAATAACTGCCGTTCCGTCGGCGCTTCTATCCACTCCGAAAAATCAGAATATTTTTCTAACAACCACAAATCAATTAACGGTTGTTTATAAAGACAAGGATAAAGCAAACTATCAGGGCCATATTTCCAAGCGATTGCCCAACAAGCTTTAGCCGAAAGATAATGAAGCAACCAAGAACCGGCCCAAAAATCTCGCATTTTGCGACTAGCTTTAATTAATTCTTGCACCGGCGTAAAACTAAAAATTGCTAGATGAGGGCGAGACTCGTGATAAGTTTTGCCTTTTCTCGCTCCTTTTTTTGGATAACTGTTATTATCAGAATAAAATCCAGCCAAAGAGCCGGCCAAAGAAGAAGTCATCGTTGTATGACTCCACAAAGAAGCATCAGGAATACGAGTATCTGCCGGCAACAACGGTAACCAAGGCTCATTAGGAATATTAAAATGTTGGTCAAAAGCCTTTGAGAGAACCTCTGGATAACATCGCCATAACCACCAATAAACCTTTCGGGCATCCGTACAAGTGCGTATGGTTTCTGGAATTAAAGCCTGTTCAAAATCAGCCAATACTGTAGCGCGATTTTTACCCATTTCCATCAAAGAATCATGCCATTGCCCAAGCTTAAATTCTAACGGTTCTCCTGATAACAAGTGGCGGATTTGTAAACCCTCAGCATCGTAGTTAACAGCCGTATTTTGCACTCGGCCAATAGCAGCACGGTCACTAGCTGAAGAAATTAAATCATACAAGCCAACGTGCTTTAACCACTGAGTGCTGTAAGGGCTATTTGTGAGGGAATTTTCCTTGGGAGAAACCCACCCTTCCATACAGGTTAAAGATTGCCAAGCGCCTTCTTTTCCTCTGCCAGAATTATCATGCAATGCCTTAAGTACAGGGTCATGTAATAACCCCCAAATTTTTGCTTGCCAATAGGCTGTCATTGTTAGTTTTTTCCCTGAATAAAGGTTAATAATCTGCTGGTTCGTTCGGTAAAATTCCCGCCGATTAGGCGCCTCTATGATAAATTTTTATGGCGGGCATCAATAATGACATCAAACCAAAAACCAGCCCAAGAATGAACACTGACGTTTCGACAGGACAGCGTGTAGTTCAACAGACGTGATAGCTCCACTCTTCAACAAGCTCAGAGCAAAAGTCGGTACTCCCAGAAGTCAGAGCATTGACTGAGCGTTCAAACGTCTCATTTAAAGGCTCTTTTCCCAAGGCGTTTGTTTATCCATATAGATGTCGCTTTTAAGTGGCATCCAACAATGGCAAAAAACCTTGGTTCTGTATAAACTATCAGTTCCTCTGCTTTAAAGTCTTCAAATTTACAATATTTATATCAACGTCACAAAAAGCAACTAATCCATACAAAACAATAAACTCTAGCCAAAGAAAAAAATATGTAAATATTGGCTTTTAATAGACAATAAACCAACCTACCGGCTAA
>DATNQM010000024.1:0-4369 GCA_036704045.1 Halomicronema sp.
GTGAGCAAGAAAAGTATTATTCTCTTAAGAAGAGTAATCATACATTTAAAACCCAAATTATTGTCTTACCAAACGGCAAAGATATTGTGGATGTTATAGCAGGTGAGCCGGGGCCAAAAAGTGATATAAGTTTATTTCGAGCAAATCGCGGATGCTTTGCTCGCGAACAAAAGTTTAAAGGAGATTTAGCTTATAAGGGGGAAGATTTAATTGATACTCCAACTAAAAAGCCCAGAAAGAGAAAGTTAACTCAAGAACAGAAACAAGAAAATCAAATTTTTTCCGGCCAACGAATATGTGTTGAACACCGAATTCGTACCCTCAAAATATTCCGAGTTGTTCAAGAGAAATTTCGGTGAATTCCTAAGAAGTATGAACAAGTAATTAGGACTATTTGTGGATTAGTGAGACTCCGAATTAAATCCCTTATTTTACCAGGAGTGAAAGCTTCTGTTGTCCCTTCATAAAATATGGCAAATTCCTCGATTTTTAAGCTGAGTTAGCAATAGCCATAAACTCAAAACCTTATTTTATAGTGTAGGGTAGGTAATCATCTGTGCCTTTACTTAAAGAATAAAAGCTAGTCAGAGAGCAGCTTTGAGAGTTTCGGGAGATGTCTTTTTAGTAACTTTTTTTGTGGTATTTTAAAATACGACTACTTTTTTAGATATAAAATATTACTATAAGTCTCTGGTCATAAGGAATTCAGGCTTTCAGATTTAAGATTTATTTCTACCT
The DNA here is from genome assembly GCA_036704045.1 of Halomicronema sp. Taxonomy (GTDB): domain Bacteria; phylum Cyanobacteriota; class Cyanobacteriia; order Cyanobacteriales; family Oscillatoriaceae; genus Ancylothrix. Next base: position 739 of record DATNQM010000024.1, read on the forward strand.
ACCTACTTAGTTTTTCGCTCAAACACCCCCTGATTTAAGCAAAGACCTATGGTTTTGCGATTAATAATGGCTAAACGCTTTACCAAAAGTAAACCATTAAGCGATTCTTCCTGTTGGGTTTCTGGATAAACCCATGTTTTAACTACTGATAACCCTTCTGACGACTGGGATAAAAATGTGACAGCTACCTGTGAAGCTGATTCATCTATTAAACGTTGCAATTCTAGCTGGGCTTTGTGTTTACCACTAGCCGGTACTTCCACCCCACAAAGTTATACCTTAATTTGTTTTCCTCTACCACTAATCCTAAGCTGGTTGCCTCTGACTACATCTTTCACAAACCAGATATCAGAAATAAATGTGGAAGAAAAGTGAAGATAGAAAAAAATTTAGCTTCTGTTTTTAACAGAGTCTTGTCATTTGCCGTCGAATCAAGATTTGTGACCATTTTATTTTAATTTAAGCATTCTGGGGTAAAGCCGCATGGGCGAGTCGAGGGGCCGGTGGATGCAGTAGACCCAGTAGATTTAGAACTTACAATTGATTACAATTGAAATCCTCGCTCCCTCTCGAAGCTCTCCGGGATACTTTACGGTCTTAACCATTAAATTTTTCAAGAATTTGCTAAAAACTCAGAACAAATTACACTTGCGTATATTTCAGCTTTACACCTATGATATTTCAAAAATGTAAATTATTCAGAAATTCTATTGTCCACCTTCGTAGCTAGTTTTGATAGTTTGTAAATTCCATCGCTTAGGGGATATTCTGTGTTACCTATTAATAAAATTTTACTGGCAACAACAACTCTGTGGAGCCTCACGAGTTCTATCGCTTTTGCTTTTAGCGATACTAAAACCCATTGGGCAAACGCTTGTATTGATCAACTATCTACGCAAAGCTTCGTTACAGGATATCCTGATAAAACTTTTAAGCCCCTTGCCACTCTTACACGTGCTGAGTTTGCAGTGTTAATGCTTAATGCTTTTCGGGATATTCCACCGGTTCGCCGCGCTATTACTTTTAAAGATGTCCCGTCTAATCATTGGGCAGCCCAAGCAATACGTCAAGCCTATGAGCGACAAATTTTTTCAGGCTATCCAGATGGTACATTCCAACCATCCCAACCAATTCCACGCACTCAGGCGCTTGCTATTCTTGCCAATGCAGTTTCTTTAAGCAGTTCAGAAGCTCCTGACATTGTGCTACAACGTTACTTTGATGATGGTACTTCTGTGCCGGCGTATGCAAAACCGGCTCTGGCTGCTGCAACAGTTGGGCGCTTGGTAGTTAACTATCCTAACATTCGTCAACTGCGCCCCAATCAATCCGCAACTCGTGGAGAAGTTGCTGCTTTCCTTTGCCAAGCTCTCAATTTACCACGCACAATTCCGCTGTCTTATATTGCGGATAATAATCGATTTGTTATACCGCCAGAATGGGGCGGTACTTCTCGTTTAAGCGAAGGATTATTAAGTGTTTTAAGTAATGGTAAATTCGGCTACATGGATAGCCAAGGAAATATCATCATTTCACCCCAATTTGATGAAGCGCTTCCTTTTTCGGAAGGATTAGCAGCAGTAAGGAGCGGAGAAAAATGGGGTTTTATTGAACGCACCGGCAAGTTTGTTATTGCACCGCAATATAGCCTGGTTGTCGAAGGTTTTCAGGATGGGTTGGCGAGAGTATTTTTAGAAGACTATCAAGTTCGTTTTATAGACAAAACAGGCAAAATTATCCTTCAACCCCAATCAAAGGAAGTTAATGCTTTTTCAGAAGGGTTAGCAGCAATAAAAATCAATGACTTATGGGGCTACATAGACAAAACCGGCACGATTGTCATTCCACCACAGTTTGAGGAAGCAAAAAAATTTTCTGAAGGACTTGCGCCTGTGCGATTAAAGTATGTTTGGGGTTACATAGACAAAACCGGTAAAATTATCATAGAACCACAATTTCATAATGCGGAATCCTTTTCGGATAGTTTAGCTGCCGTCCAAGCTCAAATTCCAGATGCTCCAGATCGTTGGGGCTATATTAATCGCACCGGCTCTTTGGTTATTCCTACACAATTTTCTGCTCCAACTGAAGATTTTAGAGGACGGGTTGTTACAACCTTTAATAAAGGGTTTGCTATGGTTCGCAAAGGAGAGCAAGTTGGTTTTATTGATCGTGTGGGGAAATGGATACCTGCACCACAAGTTGCTGATTTTGATACTCTCACAGAGGGGATGGCAAGAGTTAATGTAGGGGGTACTTGGGTAAAAGAACAAATTGGGTGTACTAATGATGCTGGTTGCGAATATGCCACGAATTTAAAAGGGGGTAAAGTCGGTTATATTCGTGTTCCCCAATGACAATGATATGGAGTTATTATGGTTCAAAGTGCGTAAAAATTAACAGCTAAAAAGTCAACTAAAATTTCATTTCAATACATCGGCACCAATGAATTTATGCTCTTCTGGTGGATTTGTAAGGGCCGGTTTTTGTATTTTGCCGGTGGATGTTTGGAAGCCGGTACATACAGTGGCGCAAGCGAATCTTCAGACACCGATTGTTCTCCTGGATGGTCGGTAGATTGTGAAATGCCGATGGCTGTTTGGGAACCGATGGATGGGGGAACGAACGATTATTCTTTAATTAGCAGCTAACTTGACTTATATTGTGACGTTTAGATTGAAACTATTTCAAAGAAACCAAGTTGATTATTTTATAAATTTTTTGGAATTCCTGTTAATCTCTAAGCTTGCGAAACGCCAATGCACTTCGCATTTATTAAGCACGCAAACAATCTCTACCTTTTTTAAAGTGCAATACCTAACTTAAGGCTGTTTTAAAATCTGATGGTGGGGAAGTATGATGAATTTAAGCAAACGTTGACAATCTGATTTTGGCAACAAAGCTCTCTCAACTACCTTTACAACTTAAAATTTACTCTGTGGAGTCCTTCATGCCCCCTGAAAAAAGCCCAGTCCAACCGGCAGTCCTACTTACCATTATTGCTGAAACAGTGCTAAAAGATGCGATTATCAATTTGTTTAAAAGCAATAATGTAAGCGGCTACACAATTAATCAAGTGCAGGGCGAGGGTAGTCACGGCAAACGTTTAGGAGATATAGCAGGCTACAACACAAATATTGAAATTAAAACCATTGTGTCAATAGAAGTATCTGATTCTATTTTTTGGTCTATAAAGGACTATCAGGGTGAACACGCTTTAATAGCCTTCCGACAGAATGTAGAAGCCCTGATTAATTAACCTTGTTTGTGTACTTCAATTGCTAACCCTTATTTTCCACCGCACCCTTTGTTAGTATATAACCAGTTTTTCTAAATCTTTTCATATACAAAGGGAACTGATTTTTTTTGGTTGGTAACATTACCAGCGCCTGTAAATTTTCGGGGCTGGTAATTGTCGAGAAGCCAGTGAAATTTCAACGGTTGGTATCACGCTCAGAAACGTTTAATCTAATAGTCATTTGAAAGCCAAAGACTTCAGGGGGCGACAAGCGCTCCAGAACGCTTGATGGCTAATGGTTTTTTGGTTTTACCCAAGGATGGAAAAGTTGAAGGCAGGACTTGTTTATTGGCAATAAACTCGCTATGTCCAAACATATACCCTTGCAAAATT
>DATNQM010000025.1:0-45971 GCA_036704045.1 Halomicronema sp.
ATAATTCGGTTGCCAATACAAGCCGATAAAATTTGATGGTTGTGATTTTCTTTAAACTTAGAAACTGCTTCTCCCATCATCTCAAAATATTCATTCAGCAAGGCGCTGAGTTCAGAGGCGCTTAATTTTTCGGTTAAGGTATTGTAGCCGCTGATATCACAAAACAAAACTGAAACATATCTACGTTCATCTAGGCTGCCCACTGCCATAATCCCCAGCAAACTTTAATTGATTGTGGTGCAAAAAGTCAAAAGAAGAGTTGTCGGTATTGCAAGTTCTACCTTTTGACTTATGATTCAGCATACTACTTTTCTGTAAGCACCCAGACACCATTCCAATCATCAGGGGGTGGACTATCGAGAAAATGAGTACAACGTTCGATGTGTAAAATAGCTGCTTTGTTTTTCTTATCAATTTCTTGGACTTGCCCAAACTCAGCTAAAGCTTGAGCAAATTGGCGTTTGCGGTAGCATTCCCGGCCTTTGTTATAGTGTTCCATGATCGAAAGTTTGCTGTCTTCGATGGGTTCGCTGCGTAAGCCAACCAATTCGTAGATGATCACAGGCTCACTTTTGCCTTTAACAGTAATAAAGTCTAGTTCACGAGCATAAACCTTATCTCGGCAAGGTTCGTAGGTTTTATCGCTGATGACGATATCAGTACCATACATTTTGCTAGTACCTTCCAAACGAGAACCGAGGTTCACGCCGTCACCAATGGAGGTTAACTCCATCCGTTTACTAGAACCGATATTTCCGCTGACGACTTCATCGGAGTGAATACCGATACCAATGCTAATTTCTTTTTTGCCAATTTCACGACGTTCTCTGTTGAATCTGGCCAGCCTGTGGCGCATTTCAACAGCGGTTTGAACCGCGCACCATTCATGATCGGCCAAGGGTAAGGGAGAGCCAAATACAGCCATGATCGCATCACCGATGTATTTGTCGAGGGTGCCTTTGTGTTCAAAGACAGCATCAACCATCCGCTCGAAGTAATCATTAAGCATTTCAACGACTTCTTCTGCGGTCATCCCTTCGCTGAGAGTTGTGTAGCTGCGAATATCGGAAAATAGAACAGATACTTTTTTGCGTTTGCCACCCAGGCCGGTGTCACCAGATGCCAGCAACTGTTCGGCGACTTCTTGAGTCATGTACCGATACATAGTGCTCTTGAGGCGTTTTTCGTTGCTGATGTCCTCCATAACTACCAACACACCATTAACATTGTTGTGGTCGATGGCATCGGCCATACTGTTTATCGATAAGTTAATGCTGTGCTGTTCTTCTTTTGTTGAAATTAGAGTTTGTTCTGGGTAATATTGTTCTCTTGATTTTGGGTTTTGACCAGCTAGACCCTCACTTAGCCATTTACAGAATTCGCCTTTTTCAAAAAGCAGCAAATCTTTAATATCTTTGCCTTCTATTTTTTCGTTGTCTGCAAGGCCAAGGAGTTTTTTTGCACTTTCATTGGCCGCTATAATATGTCCCGACTTATCTGTGGAAATAATTCCATTAGAAATACTCCGCAAAATGTCTTTTTGCATTTGTTCTTGTTGTTTAACTTCTGCAAAAAGTTTGGCATTTTGTAAAGCTACTCCGGCTTGAATATTAAACGCTCTCATAAATTCTAAGTCGGCACGGTTAAAACTAGCTTTCCAACATTCGGGAGCATTGGGCCAATCTTCGGGGTTATAGGGTGGGTAATCTCCTTGTTTTTTCTTGTTAATTAATTGAGTGACTCCAATTAAATGTCCATCGGCATTAAATACCGGCATACATAACATACTGCAAGTCCGATACCCGGTTTTTTGGTCTGTCTTTTTGGCTTGTTCTGAGCCCGGTTGTTCGTAAGCATCAAAGGAAATTAACAGCGGTTCGTGGGATTCTGCTACCTGGCCGGCAAAACCGCCGGTGCGAGGAATACGAATTTCTGTTAATTTGCCTTGAATGGGAATTTTTGTCCACAGTTGATCTTTTTCGTTGTCCAGCAACCAGAGCGTACTACGGTCTGCATTCATCAAGGTTTTCGCCTCATCCATCACCTTTGAGAGGGTGTCTTCGAGGTCTAAACTACTTTTTGAAAGCGATTCAATAGCAGCCATTAAAGCGGAGGCAGCCCGTTGTTTTTGAGTTGCTTTGTAAAAAGAGCGCGACGATTCAAGAATTAACCGAATTGAGGGAGCAAAATCAGCAAAGACGGCTTCATCTTCTTCAGTAAAACCTCTTGTATCAATTCTTTCTATCAGTGCCGCTTCGGGGTCGTTTACTTTTTTTAATTTATTGATTAACTGAACTACTGCAACTAAACCGCCATCTTCATTAAGCAAAGGCAACACCAACATGGTGAAGGTGCGATATTTGTTTTTTTCATCAAATTTTTTAGCGGCTGTTGAGCGGGGGTCGTCGTAAAAATCAAAAGCAATATTAACGATCTTTTTAGTAGTAGCAACTTCACCGGCAATGCCGACAGTAGCGGGAAATCGCAGTTCAAGGTTATTGCCTTTTTCGTCTTTGGCGACGATAGACCAGAGTTCGTGTTTTTCTTCGTCTAATAAATAAATTGTGCTGCGATCTGCGTTGAGCAGTTCCCCAGTTTTAAGGGTGATGGAGCGCAACATCTCATTCAAAATGGAATCAAACCCTTGGGAGTCCAGCATACTATCAAGCATGGACAGAGTTTGATTGACTACCTCAAGTTTTTTTTCTACGTCCGTGACAACCTGTTTAAAGGTGTCTTTTGTCAAGGGGGCGAGGAACTCCGAGAAAGTTCCTTTGGTTTGGACGATGGAGGAGCTTGAGGATTGGTTTTGGGGACCGTTAGATGCACTGGCTAAACTTACAGGCTTGGATGGGGGTGTTTTTTTTTCCTCCACCTGGGGGGTGACGTCTATCACCTGGCCTGTTTCCCAATTTGGTTTGTGAGATGCCGCTGTCATAGCTCTTTTCTCTTAGAAGATGCCTGGAGTCAGGGAACGAACTCGACTTTGTAAGGAGCTTGAAGGGCTAAGTCTGATGGATGACTTGCACCCTTGCTGCGCCGGTTCAAGACTACTACTCAAGTTTACTCTGTCGTTTGGTCTGGGACGTTAAATTTGTGTTGTTGATTAAATTGATAACACGTTTTGACGATTGGTAGGTTTTATTTATTTGTCGTGGAGATCCTCACTTTCAGGTTTCTTGTAGTTTTCCACATTTTGTTGGTCAATGTTTGTACCGATTTCTACCAATTTTTGCTTTTTTAGTGATTGCGAATACAACTTTGATACCTAGGTGCTTGTGATTCTTTTGTTTGAGTAATTCTAGCAAGTTTTTTTTGATATTTTTCACTTTTTATTATTTACTTAATCTATCTTGCTAAGGGGCTATCTGCATTTGTGGAGGCTGTTTAGAGTATTTTTCTCTGAGGTTGGCGGCTTGAACTAGCAGGGAGTCGGCAAAGGCGATGGATTGTTGGGCAGATTGTCCACCGGCCAGGGTGGCGAGTTCTTCACGTCTTTCTTTGGCATCTAGGGGGCTGACGCGAACAACTGTTCGGACATCTGGGGATAAATCTTGACTTTTTTCATTTTTTATGGTAATTGGTTCAAGTTCAGGATGAATGACAAATTTGCTAACACGGTAGTGGTGGTCTGCCATTGCGGCGACAAGGGGTTGGTGCGTGACGCAGAGGACTTGATGGTGGTGGGAGAGTTGGTTGAGTTTTTGGGCAATGGCTTGGGCGACTCTTCCTGAAACTCCGACATCAATTTCGTCAAAAACCAGGGTGTCGGTGTCGTCTAGGTCAGCAAAGCAGGCTTTGAGAGCGAGCAGAAACCGGCTTATTTCGCCCCCAGAGGCGGTTTCGTTGAGGGGTTGGAGGGGTTCGCCGGCATTAGGGCTAAATAAGAATGTGATGCGATCTGCGCCGGTGGCTGTGGGGGTAATTGGGGCAATTTCGACTTGAAATTGCACTTTTTCCATTGCCAGGGGTTTAAGTTCTTCGATGAGTTTTTGTTGAAGAGATAGGGCTGCTTTTAAGCGTAGTTTTGTAAGATTTTGACAGGCTTTTTCAAGTTGGGAATAGGCAATTTGATAGTCTTTTTCGAGGGTTTCTAAAGATTGCCCACCGCCGTTTATTTCTTCAAGTTCAAGTTCAATTTTTTCGTAATAATTAATAGCATCGGCTAGGGTGGGGCCGTATTTTCGGCAGATAAGTTTGAGTTCACTAATGCGTTCTTCGACTTCTTCAAGGCGTTCGGGATCTGATTCTAAACTGGCGCCGTAGTTGGAGATTTGTCTACTGGCTTCTGTGATGTCGGCGATGGCGTTGGTGACTAATTCTAGGATCGGTTGCAGTTGGCTATCAAATTTCACCATGTCGGTGAGGGTGGTTTCAGCTTTGCCAAGGAGGTCTGCGGCGGCTTGGCTATCGTTGTCGTTTTGGTAGATGATTTGATAGACGTTATAGCTTTGTTGTTGCAATTCAACTGTGTGGCTGAGGCGGATACGTTCTTGTTCTAATTGGGTTTGTTCATCTGGGTCGTTAAGGTCGGCGCTACTGAGTTCTTTTAGTTGGTATTCGATGAGGTCAAGTCTTTGCAGGCGTTGTTGTTCTCCTTGACGACGTTGTTCAAGGGCTTGTTGGGTTTGTTGGGCTGTTGCGTAGGTGGCGTTGACGATTTGGCGCTGTTGGAGGATGGCATTTCCGCCGAAGGCGTCTAGCCAGTCGCGTTGACGGGCCGGTTGACCGAGGTGGACTGTTTGGCCTTGGGCTGTGATTTCGACGATTTGTTCGCGTAGTTGATCCATGAGTTGCCGGTTGACTAGGATGCCGTTGAGGCGAGAACGGGATCTGAGGCTATTTTGACCGGCTGTTAGTTCACGGCTGGCGATGAGGGTGTCGCCGTCGAGGGGGTCGATTTCTTGAGTTTTTAGCCACTGGCTGACAGGAGGGGTGAGGTGAAAGGTGGCTTCGATGAGGGATCGGGTGGTGCCGGTGCGGATTGCTCTGCTGCTGAGTTTGCCTCCCAGGGCTGCGTCTAGGGCGTCTAGGATGATCGATTTGCCGGCGCCGGTTTCGCCGGTGAGTACGTTCAGGCCGGTACCAAATTCGAGTTCTAGTTTGTCGATAAGGGCAAAGTTTTCAATTCTTAAGGATAGCAGCATAGATTGTGGGGGTGAGGGTTGGGAATATGCTACCGCTTAATCATTATAGGCAATGAGTATGGGGGGTTAAAGAGTTTTTACAGGAAAATATGCTTAGAAGATAAGGTTTGAATACAAAAAACAAAAAAACGGGTTAACCCGTTGGTCAACCCGCTGTACATGGGAACGCACTGGCCTTACTTCTGCACAACCAGTTTCACATTGGCGTTTTGCAAACCAGGGCGACGGACTTCTGCCAAGGTTTTGTTAACCGCATACTTCTGGTTGATAGAATTGATCAGTTCAGTTTGGTTGTGCTTTTTGGCAACGCCCCACAGGTCAGCAATTAAATCAAAGCTGCCATCAGCGTTGCGAGACCAGCCGAGGTCATACTCGCCTTCCAAAATTGCTACGATGTCAGAACGTACACGCTGACCATTGTATCCACGCACATCAGCTTCGGTCTTAACATTGATGCCCAGGTCGCGCAAAGAGGCTTTCAGGATTTCGGCATCGGTGATTTTGGTGCGGAGAGTGCTAAAGTGAGACATTGGATTATCCTCCTAATAGGACTAAAACAGATCGACAACGTTTTGGTTTGAACATAACCGCTTTGATGAGTTAGCGGTTTTTTTTGAAACTACTGGCTTTATCAGCCAGTCTTACCCTTGTTGGGAACCAAGGGAAAGCTTTTAAAACTCCAGTCGCTGATATTCAGCTACCGAAGCCGCAGCCGGTCGCGCTCGCTGCCTCGCCCAGTCGCGGAGGGCGGTGACTTGCTCTGTCATCGTCTTCGACAATGGCAGCGTTGCTTTTATAGCGGCGATGATATCTAGCTGCGTAAACTCTCTATCTTGAGCGAAGGCATCGTACATTGCGGCGATAATGGCTTGCTCAATTTCTGCTCCAGAAAACCCATCGGATACTTTTGCCAATTGTTCGATGTCAAATCGATCAATTTCACGACGGCGTTTATGGAGGTGAATTTTAAAAATTTCTTGTCTTTCTTCGCTGGTTGGTAAGTCCACAAAGAAAATTTCGTCAAACCGGCCTTTCCTGAGAAACTCTCCAGGTAAACGCTCCACGCGGTTAGCGGTTGCCATTACAAACACCGGCGAGTTTTTTTCTTGCATCCATGTCAAGAAAGAACCAAAAATCCGGCTTGAAGTGCCTCCATCTGAGTCAGCCGATCCTGATGTGCCGGCAAATGCTTTATCTAATTCATCGATAAATAAAATTACCGGTGAAATTGATTCAGCAGTCTTTAACGCATTACGAAGATTTGCTTCTGACCGGCCTACCATTGACCCATCATAAACTCTCCCCATATCCAATCGCAACAAGGGTAAACCCCACAAGCGACTGGTAGTTTTTGCAATTAAAGATTTTCCACATCCAGGTACTCCTAATATTAACATACCTTTTGGTTGTGGTAAACCATATTCTCTTGCTCTTTCTGTAAAAGCATTTGAACGTTGCGTTAACCAGCGTTTCAACTCATCCAAACCTCCCACAGAATTGATGGTTTCATCTTCTTCGATGTATTCCAAAATTCCGTTACGGCGGATTAGTTGTTTCTTCTCAGATAGTACAATATCAACTTCTGCTTCTGTTAACTTGCCGGTTGTAACATAAGCTTTTCGATAAACTTTTTCGGCTTCATCTTTTGTTAAGCCTAACGTTGCTTTTAAAAGCTTTTCTCGCGTGTCGGTTGTAATCTTCCGATTGCGGCTTTCTTGAAGCTGGTTAGACAAAACTTGATTCAATTCTGCCATCGTTGGTAAGGGGAAGTCTAAAACTACCACTTCCTTCTCTAACTCAATGGGTACTGTTTGCACCGGCGACATGAGAATCATCGCTTTTTGCGTTCCTTTAAAGCTCGCAATTGCATCCCTTAACCATCTTGTTGTGGCTGGTGAATCTATAAACGGATGTAAGTCTTTAAATATAAATATTCCTGGTTCTTTCTGCCGAATTACCCACTCAATCGCTGCTTCAGGAGAAACAGTATTGTGCTGTGTTGTATTTCGGGGCTGACCGTATTCGACAATACCATGCGTGACTGTCCAAACAAACACTTTTGGCTGTGGCTTGCTCTGAGCTATCATCGCAATTGCTTGCTCTGACCGTTCTTCCTCAGAGGTCACGAGGTAGATTAAAGGATATTGAGCTTGTATGAGTATGCTTAGCTCTTCTTTCATGTCCAATCGACCTTTTTAGAAACGGTGCAAACATTGCTTAGATTCGGATGCCCTTTTTTGATGAACTTTAGGCACTTTTATTTTGTGCTTTCTGTTCTCTAAATTCAGCGCTCAATAAATCAGCAAGGTACTAATTCTTGTTCGCCTTGTTCGGGACTAGAATTTACTTTTACCCTCTCTACCGGCAATCCCTCTTCTGTCAGCACTCCAGGCTGATTTTTTAAGGCTACCAGTTCACCCTCTCTCATCACTACCCCCGCAGTACATTCGGGACAATTGTAGACCCTATGCGTATTGCCGTAAGCTGCCTCTACCTCTTCAACTACCTCTGGATGTGCCAAGTAAAATACTATGGCTTTTTCTGCGAGGGCTGACATCGGTTCCGAGTCAACTGCCGAGCGGATTTTGAGCCGGCGGTGTAATTCGGGTGGGAGATACAGTGTGACTTTCTGCTTGTCTTGCATATCGGTTTTTGAGTTGTTTACCCGGGTATGTATCTTACGATAGCTGGCCTTTTTCTAGCTGTCAAGATGCTATGCTGCTTTAACGTCACTCTTGTAATATATCTTTACAATTAAGCCTCAGTAAAACCTCAGAAAAGTCTGAAAGTTTAAACAACAAAGCTTTTATTTCCATTTTTTGTTTTTTATTTTTAAGTTTTAAAAACGGTCAAAAGCTTGTTTTCAATAAAAATTAAGAAATTAAAAGCTGCATTTACAAAATAAACACTTAAAAACTGGGGCGGTAGCAATGCGGGGGTATGATGTCATAACAATAGTCGTGATAGCAATGCTAACGGCGTGTGGGCCATCGGGAGAAAAAAAGATCAGCCGGTTCGAGATATACAAAAACAGTAGATATAGCTTTGAATTTCCCTACCCAGCGGAATGGATAGCCGACACAGAACCAGCCAACCGAGATGGACAAGCATTTAGCGAACCAGAAAACTCAGATATTCAGATCCGGGGATGGGCAAGTTATAAAAGTTTTGCATACGAACAAACAGAACAATATTTTGGCAAAGAAACAGAACCGCTAAAAGAAAACTTCACCACTCAACAAGGAAGTGTTGGCAACCTTAAAGTAGAAATAGGGACAGAAATAAGTTCAATCACCCTCACACTACAGACCGCAGAAATAACATATAACTGGAGAGGGCAAACTCCTAACGAAAAATTCAGTGAATATTATCCGTTATTCTATAGACTGGCCGGTCAATACAAAATCCACAGCCAGCAAAAAAAAATCTCCTTATCCCCCATCAACAATCGTCAATCGCCAATTCCCTGATAAACTATTTCACAAACAAATCAAACAAACCTTTAACCAATAACCAGTTATGACTGTTGCATCGAGTAAAAAATTTGGAATCGCATCACGTTTAATTAACGGGGTATTATCAATCAAGCCCTTAGCAAATCTTGCCAAACACCAAGCCCGTGAGATGATGATAAAACGGGGGGCAAAAATTGGAGTTTATTGGGCAGAAGAAGTAAAAGCCCTTCAGGAAAAAGACTTAGAAACAGAAAAAGCTAAAATAGAAAATCTACAATTAAAATACCCAGAATATTACTTAACTTCATTTCACGCTTACGAAAAAGGAAACTTAAGCTGGGAAGCAGCAACAGAAGTAGAAGTTGCAGCCAAAAGCGTACACGCAAGCATTTGGCCTGAAGCTGGTGCCGAAGGAGATGCCAAACTAAGAGAAAGTTACCATAATATTTTAAAAACACAAATAGAAATCGAACCAAAAGAAATTGCTGATTTAGGATGTAGCGTAGGGATGAGTAGCTTTGCGATGCAAAAATTTTATCCCCAAGCAAATATAACAGGCGTAGATTTATCCCCTTTTTATTTAGCAATAGCCAACTTAAGATCAAGAGAAAATCAAGAAAATCAAGGAAAATTTAAATGGGTTCATGCAGCGGCGGAAAACACCGGCTTACCGGCAGAAAGCTTTGATTTAGTATCAATATTTTTAGTGTTACACGAACTGCCCCAAACAGCCACAAAAGCAGTTTTAAAAGAAGCAAAACGCTTATTACGTCCGGGTGGGTATGTCGCATTTATGGACATGAATCCAAAATCAGAAGTTTATGCCCAAATGCCGACCTATATTCTAACTTTGCTCAAAAGTACAGAACCTTACCTAGACGAATATTTTTCCCTAGATATAGAACAAGCATTCATTGAAGCTGGTTTTGAAAAACCCACCATAAGTATCAACACCCACCGGCACAGAACAGTTATTGCCAAATCTTCTATGGCAAAATAGTAGAAGAAAATGTACCCACCGGCCGAATAGATAACTAGAAGCCAGTGGGTTTTATATAGCATAAAAGTATTAAAAAATCAACTAAAAAACCATAAAAGTTGCAACGGAAAACCCCATGACCGGCAACAACAAAAACCAAGCCTTTTTACGACACACCAACATCAGTAAAAACAAACAACAAATTTATTATCTTTCAGAAAACTTTGAAACTACTATTGGCAGAGAACCAAGCTGTCAAATAGTATTAGATTCAACAGTATATGGTGGAGTATCCAGGTGTCATGCAGTCCTCCGTCCTATTAATAATCCACAACTTAACTGGGAAATTTGCGATTTAAATAGTGCCAACGGAACCTATATTAATAATCAGAGGTTACAAGGTTGTAGAATATTGCAAACCGGCGATAAAATAGGACTCGGAATAAATGGGCCAGCTTTTGTTTTTGAAATACCTGGCAACCCACCCTCACCAACAATAAATCCTGCGGAAAACGACATAACATTAACCCAATTATTTCCCATAATTTCTACGGGAAGAGACCTGAGAAAAAAAGCGTATTTAATACCGGCCAGCATTACTGTAGCCTTTGTTGTCTTGTTATTTGGGGCAATTGGAAGCAACCTACTATTTAACTTATTAATTGCCGGTTATATTGCCGGTTTAGCCTATTACTTTGTTTATAGATTGTGCGGAAAACGGAAACCTTGGTGGTGGTTACTAACGGCTTGTTTATTATGTATTGTAATATTAATTAGTCCCCTATTGCCTTTATTTGTAAAAATATTTAGAGAAACTTTACCAGGTAAATTGCCACTACCTTCAGAAAAGTTATCCTTTCCATCATTACTAATAAGGATGTTTTTTGGGGCCGGTTTAATGGAAGAACTCCTCAAAGCCTTACCGGTCTTTTTTGCGTATATTGTTGGACGGTTTGCACCGCGATCATGGAGAGAAAACCTAGGAGTATGGGAACCCCTAGATGGAATTTTACTAGCAACTGCCTCAGCCGTAGGATTTACCTTACTAGAAACCCTGGGACAATATGTTCCTGAAATTATTCACAACGTCACTTTACAAGGAGGAAAAGAAATCGCCCAATTAGTAGGATTACAGTTATTAATTGCCCGAATTTTAGGATCAGTGGCCGGTCACATTGCTTATAGTGGATATTTAGGATATTTTATTGGTTTAAGTGCTTTGAAACCGAAAAAAAGCTGGTTAATTTTAACTGTAGGATACCTAAGTGCAGCCGGTCTTCATGCCTTGTGGAATGCAGCCGGAACAGTTAATGTTTTAATGTTAGCGTTTGTGGGAGTTGTGTCTTATGCCTTTTTAGCAGCCGCTATTTTAAAAGCTAGGGCCCTTTCTCCTACACGAGCCCAAAATTTTGCAACGAGAATATTTTGATATTTTTTAGCAAAAAAAACACAAAAGTTTTTAGGAAAAACATTTTTTCTGATTTTCCAAAAACCTCTGTGTTATGTGGATTTAAAAACAAATTTATTTCACCGGCCTGAAAAATCTTCAGCCTCATTTAAAGCAAAACGAACAACGGCCAAACCGAAACGAGCTTTTTCAATTTCTGATAATTCCGACCAAGGTTTATGATCGATATCGGGGGTTTCATTTCCGCGCATAGAGTAGGCGAGAGGACGTGCTAAAACTTGTAAATCTTCTTCATCAAAATTAGGAAGAAGGGGATGAAGACACTTAACTAACTTTTCAGCAACCGAGAGGGGACTATCAAGTAGAGAAACAGTGGCGGTAGCAATTGCAGATAACCAATCTTCGGGTAAACTTAAGGCGAAATGCTGTTTTAAAGAAGTTTCCAGAGATTGTAAAAGTGCCGGTTGAGGTTCAACTTGTGACCAAAGGTTTCCTAATTTTTGATAAAAAGCTTCAGAACGTGTGGTTAATTCATATACCGGCCAGCTTTCTAGGTCAAATTGATTATTTTGGTCAGTGAGATAATCTTGTGATTCGGGTTCTGCTGGATTCCAGGGATAGCAACTGTCAGTTAACAGTAATGATTCCAGCAATTCTAGTTCAGTAGAAGATTGGGGGTGAAGCGGTGGATTAAGCATGATGATTTGGGGGGGGTTGGCGGGGGAGGGGTAAAATATTCAACCGTCGATCAGCAGACTGGAGGTTGGGATTTTCTACTTGAGAAAAATCTTATCGGGTCTTGTGGTCTAGGGACTACTATCAGGAGGCTGATATTGACGACTGAGTGTGATACGCCTAGCTACATCGGCTCTTTTAAGGGTTCCGCAATTTAAAGATACAGGTTTGGGGGCTTTAAATAAATGTTGAGCGGGTTTTAGGTGAAGACCGGCCTCTGGTATATAAAAGAATTTGGCAAAGAATTAGTGGGGAGTGGAGTTAGGGTTAGGTTGGAGGGAGGTCTTGGATAATAAATTGCCAGCTTTGGCCTTGGGAACTGCCGAATTTAATTTGCATACCGGATTGTAAGACGATTTCTTGGTGGTGGATTTTTTGCCAGCCTTGGGTGGAAAAAACAAGGGTGCCATAACGGGAAAAGTCGCGTAAGAAATAGGCCGGTTGGGTGCTATTTAGAGTGTCGCGGTAGAAGATTTCGGCGTGTTTTTGGGATACCCAGCGTTCGTCTATTTTGAGGTCGTTTTCAGGGATTCTACCTACACGCATGAAGCCGCCGCGCACCGGCCAAATTTTTGTGGGTTCTATTTCTGAGCGTAGATAGGCACTTGTGAGTCGTTTTCCAATCCAGGTAGGGGAGTTTTGGGGCAGTTCGGTGCTGATTTCTTCGTTGCTGTGAATGAGGACACCGTTATATTCTGGGTGCATATATAGGACTGGTAGTGTCCATGCAGGTTGATTAAATTTATATAATGTTAGTAGTTGTTGACGAGCGATGCAGGCGGCACGATCTACTGGCAGGCGGCTAGAGAGGGCTTGGGTAAAGGCTTGTACGAAGGTCAGGGCTTCGGTATCGGCGATGGTGTCTCGCATAGCGAGGACGGCGGGGACTCCGTGATGAATTAGAACTTCAGCAAGGCTGCTACGGGGAACAGGGTAGCCATTGTGAGTATCACTTTGTGCGCCCCAGCAGGAGTTGAAGAGGGCGAGGCTGACGTTGTTGGAAACTAGGGTTCCGGCGAGTTCTGTGCCGCTGAGTCTGGTGTTGGGGCGCAGTAGGAGTTGTCCACCGTCGGGGGCGCTGATGCCATGACCGGCGTAGAAAAAAACGTTGTATTGGCCGGTTTGGAGGCGGGCGGTGAGTTCGGCGGGGGTTGGTTGAATGAGGGTATGGACGGTGCAGGGGACAATTTGGGGGCTGCTGGTTTGGCTATTTTGGAGGATTTCAGCGATTTTTGCGGCTTCTTGTTGGAGTTGCAAGGGGCTGGGAGTGCCGGCAATGGGGCTGAGTTTGTCTTCTCCTAAGACGAGGAGGATGTTTAGGCTGTGGGAGGGTTGGGTTGGTTTGAGGGGGTCTACGTCGCTGCTGGTGCGGCTAAATAAGATTTGGGGGTTGAGGGAGATGGCCGGTTGACCGGCTCCTTGCTGCATGATTTCCCAGGGAAGGACGATGAGGTTGGGGTCTCGAATTTCGAGGCGCAGGCGTAGGGGTTTGTCTTGGCCCAGGGCTATGCCTCGACTTTGGGCGAAGCTGTTTTGTACGGTGCCGTCACAAAGCCATTTCCAGAGGTTTAAGCCGAGTTGCTGCATGAGGCGGCTACTGAGGGAGCCGGTGCCAATGGGGGGCTCGGTGGTGGGTGGTTCGGATGTGGGGAATACTTGCAAGGGCCGGTGGTTGCAAAATAATTCTTGCCAAGCGTACCATGTCTGGCTTATGTCCTGGGGCCAAATGCTATCGTGATGGACGTATCCACCGGGATAGGGCGCTTTTACTACCCAGATCGCATAGTGCTGGGAAGCGGTGGTGGCTTTGAGGGGTTCTATACAGATGCTCAGGCAAGGACTGTCTGACCGAGACATTTAAAATTTGGGCGCTCTAAGGTTTTTTTCCAGTCTACCGCTCAACGAAACCAACTCAAACCTACTCAAAGGCTTAAAGTCTAGTCATTCGTAGTGGATCTAGCACTACAGGGTTAAACGGCAAACCCTTTATTCCTTGGTCTAAAACATCAGGAATTACTTTTTTAATTATATTAAGTGAACCATTCACATCCGCATTTAATAAGCTCCCTTTCGCTGTTTTATACAATCCTCTAGCTATTCTATGCCCCTGA
Organism: Halomicronema sp.; assembly: GCA_036704045.1. Taxonomy (GTDB): domain Bacteria; phylum Cyanobacteriota; class Cyanobacteriia; order Cyanobacteriales; family Oscillatoriaceae; genus Ancylothrix. The sequence continues at coordinate 13,836 of DATNQM010000025.1, forward strand.
AATACTGGTTTTTTTTCTCCATATTTAGGTAGAGCATCCCCATCTACCGCACTAGCTTTAGATGTGTAAGATTCTTCTGTAATAACTACTTGAATTCCTTTTAATTTGGCTTTATAGGTCAACATTTCTATTAACTTATAATGTGGAATATTCACAAATTGCTGATTATTCCTTTTTCCTAAATTAATTTCTTGTTTCCAAGTAGGATTATGCCCAATTACTAAGATTCCTATTTGATGCTCTGTACACCAATCTATGACTTTTTTACTGGATGTATGTAGATAATTTTCTACTCTACAGTTACGTTTGTGAGTCAGATTTTTTAATCTTTGAGAGGTTGTTTGATTATGCTTTATTTTCAGGGCTGATTGTAAACGCGAACGTTTTTTGTTGTAAAAGGTGTTAATGGCTTTTAGTGGTCTGCCTTTAATCAAAAGAGGTCTTACACCTGTTTGATTTGTAGTTACAGCCATTAAGTTATTAACTCCTAAATCGATACCTGCTATTTGTTCATTATTGGTTGTTTCCTCGGTTTTTTCATAAACTATTTCTATTACATAACAACTACTTTTGGGGACAATTCTCGTCTCGATTATTTCCTTTTGGGATGTGGGAATTTGTATTTCACTCATAGATAGGTGACAAATTCCTTTTTTTAAAGCTTTTTTCGAGATTGATTCGTGAGAATATGGAAGGATATTTCGCCCTTGGATTTTATGTTTGTATCCGGGTATTTTTGGTTGACCTAAAAATTTATCAGGATTTTTCTGCCAACTTTTTACAGCTTGAAAATAACTTGTCCATGCTGAATCTAATCGGCGGATGATTTGTTTACTAACTTTTGTTGGTAAGGCTTTGTAGTCCTGGGTTTGGGAGAGTTGGTGGTAAAGTTGGTTAAAGTTTATTTTCTGGTGGTTTTGAAAGAAGTGTTGACGATAATGATAATTAGCTAGGTTAAACAAATTTTTAGACAAAAAAGCCTTGTGGTCAATTTCTGACCAGAGAGGATGGTTTTTTGTGATGATATGACGTTCTACTAGCTTCATGTTCTGATTATACGAGTCGGTTGGGCTTTCGGAAGATCCCCAGACAAAACTTACTCATTTTTGGCCTTTAACTAGAAAAATACCTAATATTGAGAGAATTAGCGCTTTTTTTTGGGAACTGTATTTAACCCCGTTGATTGCTGGTTTTTGTGAATTGATGGCTGCTGAGGGTTGGGAAAATTATTTAAATTAAGAAGTGTATTTTATTGGCAGTTTTGATAGATGAATTTTGTTACACAATTACTGCATCTGGTGGGTTCTTCGGCGGCGGCTTATATTTCGGCCCGCAATATTCGGGACTCGCTGACTCGTCCAAATTTTTTGGCGGGGTTTCAGTTGGCTGAGTCTGGTTCGGTTCCTTTTTTGACTTCGTTGAGTGAGCGGGCGGCGGCGGAGGGTGATAGTTGGTTGGCCGAGAAGTTGGCTTTGCACGCTGCGGATGAACGCCGGCATGGCAATATTTTTGCTCAGGCTTTGAAGCAATGGGATAAGCAGGTGATTGATTTTAAGAGTTTGCCAAAAGCGGCAGAAAAGGAGGGTGAAAAGCCTAAACGTAGTCCTTTTTTTGCGGCTTATTTTGATGGTTATGAGTCGGATGTTTTGAAGCCGGATAAGATTGATTGGTTAGTGTTTATGGGGAGTACCTATATTTTGGAGGTGGATGCGAGTTTGGATTTTGGGCGGATGGCAAATGTGTTGCCTGATGATGATTTACGTTGTCGCAATCTTAAGAAGGGGATGTTGAGTATTGCGGCGGATGAGACTCGTCATGCTGCTTATCTTTATGAGGCTATGGAACGCCGGGTTTCTGCTAGGGAGGTTGAGAGTTTGGTGGATGAGTGGCGGAGTCGTAAGGTGAATGCACTTTTGGCTATGGTGGGTAATTTTGTTAAGGGGGGAAGTAATCGAAATTTAGTGCAGGATGGCGCGCCGGTTGATGTTTCTAAGGAATATTTGTCTGAGTTAAAGGTGGCTTAGTTTTTGTTTGTAGTAACTCGTTAAAAAGTTACTACAAACCCAATTTAAAATAGGTAAGTGAGGATTCGGAATGGGTCGGCGGATGTTTTAGAGCTATTGACGAAGGATAGGGATAAGAATGTGTGTCTTTGTGCTGACAAAAATCTTAATAAACCTAAAAATGAGGTTTCTGTGAGCAGTAAGTTTGGCCGACACGGCTAAGAACCATTTGAGGGCCAAAAATAACTTTAATTCTATACTTGACGAAAAAATCAACCATAAGTTAAACTAGCCTCAGCGTGTTCTACGGAGGTTAAAGCAATGAGCTATGAAAACACGGCTTTAGAACTGGCAAAAGATAGCGTGGAGAAAGAGAGAGAAGTTGCGAGTAATCCTTGCACGGCTGGGGAATTATTGGCAAAGTTGGCGGACAGTGAGGATGCTAAAATTCGTCAATTGGTAGCAGGAAATCCGAATACGCCGATGGAGGTTTTATTTAAGTTAGGGGTTGAGTTTCCAGAGGAGTTTTTGAATAATCCTATTTTGGGGTTACTGTTGCTAGAAGATCCGAATTTAGCGGTTAAAATTCCTTTGCCTACGTTACGAAGTATTATTCTTAAGTGTGATAATGTGCCGGTTTCATTTATGGAGTGGGGTGCCGGTCATTTTGATGAAGGTATTAAGGTAGCTTTGGCGCAAAATTGTAAGACACCGGCTAGTGTTTTGGAGAAATTGGCAGATCATCAAAACTATGAGGTTCGTTGGTATGTTGCTCAGCATCCTAACACGCCTGCTAGTGTGTTGGAAAAGTTAGCAAGTGATAAAACTTTGGTTTACAATCGGCCTATTGTGATTAGGGTTGCTGTTGCGAATAATCCGAATACTCCTGCAAAAGTTTTAGAAAAGTTAGCAGAAACTCAGGAAGTATATAACCTTATTGAGATTGGGAGAAATATTCGGGAAGCTGTGGCGCAAAATCCAAACACGCCGGAGAAGGTTTTAGAGAAGTTGGCAGAAGATAAAGAAGTGGTGGTGCGAAGGGCTGTGTCGCTGAATGCTAATATTACGGAAAATTTAGTGGTGCGATTAACTTTAGACAGGAAAAGGGGCGAAAAATTAAATGAGAATGCTGCAATTAGTTCAGATTTGTTAGAAAAATTAGCGGCTCATGTAGAGGCGAAAGTAAGGGCAATTGTGGCGTTGCATCCCAACACGCCAAAGAGAATTTTAAAACAATTGGCGAAAGATAAAAGCGAAAGTGTGCGACAGGCGGTGGCGAGCAATGTTGAAACTCCGAAAGAGATTTTGTAGAAGCTTTCTGGAGATAGTAGTTATGTTGTGCGAGAAGCGGTGGCGAAGCATCAAAAAACATCTAAGTGTTACGCTCGTGCTGCTGCTAAAGCAAATTTAAAAGCTGATTAAAACGGTTAAAATCCCAAAGCTAAAATGAATATGACTCCAAGCGATCTTAAAGATTATCTCAAGAGTTTGGTGAGAGAAAACTTGAAAATAAGTACGATGATTTGGGGCCCGCCAGGAATAGGAAAATCAAGTATTGTTGCTGAGGTGGCAAAAGAGCAGGAAGTTGAGTTTGTGGATGTGCGTTCATCGCAATTGGCACCGACAGATTTGCGGGGGTTGCCGGTGGCTGAGGATGGTGTTTCTAAGTGGTATCCGCCGGAATTTTTGCCTCGTGGTGGGGAAGGGATTTTATTTTTAGATGAGTTGAATATGGCTTTACCGGCAATGCAAGGAGTGGCTCAACAATTGATTTTAGATCGGCGGGTGGGTTCGTATGTTTTGCCTGATGGTTGGTTTGTTTGGGCTGCCGGCAATCGTAAAGAAGATCGAGGAGCGGTTTTTGATATGCCGACTCCTTTGGCAAACCGTTTTTTACATTTAGAAGTGAGGCCCGATTTTGAGAGTTTTAAAGTTTATGCAATGGGGGCAAAGGTGCAGGAAGAAATTATTGCTTTTTTGTCATTTCGTCCGAGTTTATTGCATAAATTAGACCCGCAGATGCCGGCTTGGCCTTCGCCGCGTTCGTGGATGATGGCAAGTTGTTTGTATGCTTGTGGATTGGCAATTGGGCCGGCGGTTGGGGTGGAAACTGAATCTGAGTTTGAGGCGTTTGTTAAGGTTTATCAAAATTTACCAAATTTGACTGATATTTTGATGGGTAAAGGTGGAAAAATTCCGTTTCCAAATGAGCCTTCTGTGCGTTATGCTACGGCGATTGGGTTGGCAGTTCGGGGGGAGGATGCAAGGCAAGGTTACAATGCTTTTTGCTGGCTTTCTCAAGTGGCGCCGGCGGAATGGGTACAGTTATTTGCGGTTGATTTATTTCGTCAAATGCGGCAAAAGGGTCAAATTGGGGCGTTAGCTGTTTTGGCGCAAAAAGATGAGCAACTTAAGGGGTTTTTGAAGGATTTTCAAGCGTTGGTGGGGTTTTGAAAAAAGGGGAAGTTTAATGAATAGAAATTCAGAAGTTGAGCGAATTGTCAGCGCTTCTTTATTGCGGTTGCGAATGAAGGCACCGTTTTTTGCAACTTTGGCTTTATTTACGCATTTTATAGCGTCGAAAAATGTGCCGGTTGCTGCAACAGATGGCAAGGATATTTTTTTTAATCCTAATTTTGTAAAGAGCCTTTCTCCTCGCCAAGTGGATGGTTTGTTTTTGCATGAAGTGCTTCATGCGGCGTTGCTTCATGTGTGGCGGCGGGGATGGCGGGAGGCGGATTTATGGAATGTGGCAGCGGATATTGTTGTTAATGGCATGATTGCTGGTTTGCAGGAGTTTGAATTGCCGGCTGGGGGAATTCGGAATAAAAGTTTAGAGCATTTAAGTGTGGAAGAAGTTTATGATATTTTAGTGCCAAATTCTCGCGGTTATTCGTTAGGTTTAGCGGATTTATTAATGTCATCTCCTGATGGGGTTGGTGGGAATAAGCCGGCATCAAATGCTGAGGGGGGAAGTTTGGAGAAAGCCAAACAAACGGCTGTGGAATCCCACTGGAAAAATGCTATACAGCAGGCAATTGTGGTGGCTCGTTCTACTAATAGTCAGGGAAGGATACCGGCGGGTTTTGAGCGAGAATTTGATACTTTAACTCAGCATCAACTTGACTGGCGTTCTTATTTATGGCGTTATTTGGTGCAAACTCCTACGGATTTTTCTGGTTTTGATCGTCGGTTTATTGGCAGGAAATTATATTTAGAAGCGCTGCAAGGAGAGTCTGTGCAGGTGTTTGTTGCGGTTGATACGAGTGGCTCTATTTCTGATAATCAAATGGGGATGTTTTTGGATGAAATTGTCGGAATTTTGAATGCTTATCCGCATTTAGTTTGCGAGTTATATTATGCGGATGCTGATATTTATGGGCCTTATTCTCTGGAGGCAAAAAGTACGATTCCGTTGCCAAAAGGGGGTGGTGGTACGTCTTTTAAACCTTTTTTTGAAAAGGTGAATGCTAATCGAGATTGGCATTCTGATGGGGTTTGTGTTTATTTGACTGATGGTTATGGGGATTTTCCTGATCAGTTGCCGTCTTTGCCGGTGCTTTGGGTAGTGACTCCGGGGGGGTTGGATTTAAAAAGTTTTCCGTTTGGAGAAGCGGTTCGTTTGCTGCCGGTTTAGTTCTCGTTCTGTGGTTGAGTTACAGAACGAGAAATAGGATTTTTTAAGCTTGTTTTGTTTTCTTCTGCTAAGCGCCGGCGTAAAAATTTATCCTCAACGTTTCTAACTCCCTGTGGGGTTTTTTATTGTGTAGAAACCGATTTTAATCGGTGGCTTGTTTAGGCTTGTTTTGTTTCCTTTTCTTCGGCTAACCGGCGTCGTAAAAATTCTTCGGCTTCTTCATATTTTTCTCCCCATTGATGAATCGATTCTAAAACCGGCTTCAGTGATTCTCCCAGCGGTGTTAAAGAATATTCAACTTTTGGGGGAACTTGTAAATAAACGTGCCGAAAAACTATCCCATCTTGTTCTAATTCTCGCAATTGTTGAGTGAGCATTTTTTGGGTGATGCCGCTTAGGGATCTTTGCAATTGTCCAAATCTTTTGATTTCTTGAAATAATTCTCGCAAAATTAAAACTTTCCAACGTCCGCCAAGAACTTTAATCGCAGTTTCAACGGGACAAGTAGGTTTTGGGTTTTCCATAGTATCTTTTTGGTAACTATCTTACTTTTTAGTGCATTCTTTACATTTCTATAATACTTATTCTAAAGTAGAAACATATCAAAAAGGTACTACAGCGATTAATTTTTAGCTGAAAATTACCTGCTATTTTTTAGAGGAGAACCGATGAGTCAGCCAGTTATTGCAGATACAAAACCCGCCGTTCTTGAGTTAGAATCTGGGACTTATTATTGGTGTAGTTGCGGACAATCTAAAAATCAGCCTTTTTGTGATGGTGGGCACAAAGGTACAGGTTTTACGCCTGTGCAATTGAAGTTAGAGACTAAACAAAAAGTTGCTCTATGTAATTGTAAGCATTCTGGAAATTCTGCTTTTTGTGATGGTTCTCATACCAAACTTTAACTAAGCAGTTGTCTAATTATTTCCTGGGGTAATTATACGTTTTTTAAAATAAGGGTATAATTACCTTCTCATAGAATTGAAGTCTGCAAATATTTCTTAGCTGTTTCTAAAAAAATAAACAAAGAGGGAGGTAGGTATGATTGTTTTAAGAAAATCAGAAGAAAGAGGTCATGCTAATCATGGTTGGTTAGATTCTTATCATAGTTTTTCCTTTGCTAATTATTACGATCCTAATTATATGGGTTTTAAAAGTTTGCGGGTGATTAATGAGGATAAGATACAACCTACACGGGGTTTTGGGACACATCCTCACCGGGATATGGAGATTATTACTTATGTTTTAGAGGGTTCTTTAGAACATAAGGATAGTATTGGTAATGGTTCAATTATTCGTCCTGGCGATGTCCAAAAAATGAGTGCGGGGACAGGAATTTTGCACAGTGAATATAACCCGTCGGAGAGTGAATGGGTGCATTTGTTACAGATTTGGATTGTGCCAAATCAAAGAAATTTGCAGCCAAGTTATGAACAAAAAAATTATTCTGTTGAAGAAAAACGGAATAATTTACGATTGATTGCTTCGCCGGATGGAAAAGATAATTCGGTGACGGTTTATCAAGATATGAATCTCTATGCTAGTGTGTTGGATGCTGACAAGAGTGTTTCCTATGAACTTTTACCAAATCGTCAAGGGTGGGTACAAGTGATCCGGGGTAATGTGCAGTTAAATGATGTTATTCTGGAGGCTGGAGATGCAGCAGCAATTGTTGATGAAACTTATTTGAAGATGGTGGCAAAAGATAGTTCAGAGTTGCTATTTTTTGACCTTGGTTAATGAAAGTTTGCTAAGAGGACTGCAAACAAGTTATATTTTTTCAATGATGAATTAGGAATCAGTAATTATGACTTACACACCAAAAATTTTAGCCTTTGCCGGTAGCACTCGCACGGATTCGTTGAACAAAAAGCTGGTAAAAATTGCGGCAAATGGGGCAAAAAATGTTGGGGCTGAGGTGACGTTTATTGATTTGCGAGATTATCCGATGCCGCTTTATGATGGGGATTTGGAAGCTAAAGAAGGATTGCCTCCAAATGCCCTGAAGTTAAAAGAGATTTTTTGGCAACATCAGGGTTTTTTGATTGCTTCTCCTGAGTACAATAGTTCGTATTCTGGTGTTTTAAAAAATACGATTGATTGGCTTTCTCGCCCTGCTTCTTCGGATGAACCGGGATTATCTTGTTTTGTAGGGAGGGTTGCGGCGATTATGAGTACGTCTCCAGGTGCTTTGGGGGGGTTGCGAGGTTTAGCAGCTTTGCGGCAATTGTTAGAAAATATTCAGGTGATTGTTTTGCCTTCGCAGGTGGCAGTTCCCAAAGCTTTTGAAGTGTTTAATGGGGAGGGTATGCTAAGTGATGCTAAACAACAGGCTTCCGTTGAAAAGTTGGGTGAAAATGTGGCAAATATTCTGACAAAGTTAAATGGTTAAATAGTAGATTGGTGGGCTTTGCCCACCCTATGCTCCCATTCCTGAGTAGTGTTTTAAGCCTTTTTTCCATAACCAACGGTTCAAAATAAAAAAGATGAAACTCCACCCTATCATTATTAATAAACCGCGTCCAATGTTGACTGGTAATCCTACTAATAATGCGGCGGGAAAATAAATTAAGTAAGGAAAGGGAGTCCATTCTACAAAGGTTCGCACGCTTTCTGGAAAGACGTTGAGAGGTGCGATCATTCCTGAAAGAAAGAGGTAAAATAAAAACCATAATTGCTCAATGGCGGTTGCTCTTTCTATCCAAAATGCAAACATAGCAAAGGTATATTGAATTAAAAACCGCAAACAAAAGGCAATTATAACTATCAGAAAAAATAGTAATAAATTTTCGAGGGGAGGAATCCAAAAAGCAGCGGGATAAAGAGTAAAAAATAGTAAAATTAATCCTAAAATAAAGGGTAAGCGGGCAAATCTTTCGGAGATATGGGAAATGAAATGATGCCAAGCGGGATCAATGGGTTGTAATAAACGAGGTGAAAGTTTACCTTGGAGGACTTCTTTTTCAAATTCCCAAATTACCCATACTACGTTTAGTTGTCTGACAATAAATGCGGCAAGAAAATAACGAGCAAATAATATTGATTCTAAGCCATATCCAGCCCCTTGATCGGCTGCTTTTATCCAAATTCCCATCAAAATAAAGGGGAGAGAACCGGATATTGCCCATAGGAATAATTCAGCGCGGTATTCTAACATATAGGCATAATTAGTTAGGAATAAAGTTTTGATTGTTTTAAGTATTTTTTTCATGATTTTTTACCTGATTTTTGAAGAAAATTAAGTTGTTTTTTGGATAGTTTAGGAGACAACTCCTGTTTGGAAGACTCTACCAATGATTTCTTCTATTGGTGGATCGGTGATGGTTAAATCTAATACTTCTAAATCGGCTAAAATTTTGGCTATGGTGCTTGTTAATTGTTCTCTTCTTACTAATAACCTTACTGACTGCCCATCTATTTCTTCTACTTCTCCATAGATATCTAAAGAACGGTTGTTTTTTCCTTTAATTTCTGATAGAGGATTAGCTAATTCTATTTTCACTTCTCGATAGGGTGCAAACGTTTCTAATAACTTATCTAAACTGCCATCATAGATTAATTGCCCCTGATGAATTAAAATTACTCGCTTACATAGGGCGGTAATATCTGCCATGTAATGACTTGTTAATAAGATTGTTGCTTGATATTTTTGGTTATATTCTCGCAAAAATTCTCGTACTCCTACTTGGGCATTGACATCTAATCCGAGGGTAGGTTCATCTAAAAATAATACTTGAGGCCGGTGTAATAAGGCTGCCATTAATTCGGCTTTCATTCGTTCACCTAAAGACAGTTTTCGCACCGGCTGATTTAATTTGCCTTGTAAAGAAAGCATTTCTGTTAATTCTCCGACTCTTAGCCGGTATTCAGCATCAGAAATACCATAGACGGCGCTGTTAATTTTCAGGGAATCGAGGGCGGGTAAGTCCCAAATTAGTTGCTGTTTTTGCCCCATGACTAGGGTTATTTTTTGTAAAAAAGATGCTTGCCTTTGAAAGGGTATTTGCCCTGCAACTTTTAGATTTCCAGAAGAGGGATAAATTAGCCCTGTGAGCATTTTTAATGTGGTTGTTTTCCCAGCACCATTTGCTCCTAAAAAACCAACTACTTCCCCTGGTTCAATTTCAAAAGAAACGTTTTTTACGGCTTCTACTTGGCGATAGGTGCGGCGAAAAAAGTGTTTTATGGTGCCGGCAAATCCGGGGTCTTTTACGGCAACTGGGTATATTTTTGTTAAATTTGTAGCGCTAATAATTGACATATATTTACCTCTTTTTTTAGGTCAATTGGAATAAAATAAATAGAAATTAACTAAAATTATATCCAAAAATAAGCTAAGAGTAATGTTACCACAGTCAGGGGCAATCCAAAACGTAAATGTTCTAAAAATGAGAGGCGATAGCCTTGTTGACTAACAACCTCTGCCACAATTAGATTAGCAACAGAACCTAATAAGGTTAAGTTGCCGGCAAGGGTGGAGGCGGCGGCTAGTAATAACCAAGCTTGGGTATTTTGTTCTGGTATAAGCGGCTGTAAAACTAATACGGCGGGAACGTTGGAAATTAAGTTTGATAGTAAAACTGTGATGCTAATTAAGCCTGATTTGGTATTAACAAAAGGGGTAAAATTTTCTAATATTCCTATTTTTTGGGTGGCTTTGGTAACAATAAATAAGCCGCTAAACATAAGTAGTAAATTCCAATCTACTGCACCCAAAAATTTTAAGGTTTTGACTCTACGGCTAATTAATAAAAAAATGGCGGCTATCCATGCAGAAAGTGCTAAAGGAAAGCCGATTAAAAATGCCATTAATAAACCTAGGATAACTATTAAGCTTTTGATTAAGAGAGGTTTAAATATGCGGTAACTAATTTGGTGTTGGTTAGCAAAATATTTGCGGGAACGAACTTCTGGATAAAGAAAAGATAACCAACCAATTTGGATAATTAAAGATACGAAAGAAAGGGGTAATAAGGCTTTGGTAAAATCTATATAACTAATTTTTGAAAATGTGCCAATGAGGAGATTTTGAGGGTTCCCACTAAGGGTAGCAAGGGAACCTATATTAGTTGCACCGGCAAGGGCTAATAAGTAGGGAATGGGGTTTAATTTTAAAGATTTTGTGAGGGTTACAGTGAGGGGAGTTAGTAATATGGCAATGGTATCATTGAGGAATAAAGCTGATAATAAGCCGCTGCCAAAGGTGAGAGAAATTAATAAGCTAAAAGGGGTTTTGATGTTGTGGGTAATGGTTGATAAAGCGAGTTGAAAAAAACCGGAGATGCTGAGACCGGCATTAACCACCATCATGCTCATTAAAAAAATAATTATACCCGGATCAATAGCGTGCCAAGCTTCCTCTAAACTGAGAACGCCTAAAGCAATTAAAAAGCCTGAGCCAATGAAAGCAATACTAGCACGATTGAGATGTAAACTAGGGATATAACCAAAGGTTAATCCTAAATAAGTGATTGCTAAAACGGTGATTTGGAGGATTTTTAAAAACATTTTTTAATAAAGTATTTGTTTATATTGTTTGGTTATTATATCTTAATTGGCCTTAAAATCTCTTTGAATATACAAAATTTTTAAAAATTAGCCAACAGTTTTTTAAAGTGTTTTATTTAGGGTCTTAGTTCTGTCGTGGACACTAAAAAATTATAAGAATATAAAGGCAACTGAGGGTTTTTTGGTGAGGGTTTTTATATAAATAAAAAGAACATCAAAGTCCGTGAATTAACAATTTAGACAATTTAGAATTAAAACGTTAGTTACGGGTTTAAAAATGCAGCAATATGTTTTAATATTACATATATACATTTAACTAATTTTGGCTTAATTTAGCCTATCTTTTCTTAAAATGCCTACTTCTACCTCCACAAAAGTTCTATCTCGTCCTTTTCTTAAATGGGCTGGGGGAAAAACTCAGTTAATCGAACAGTATAAACCTTATTTTCCTAAAACATATACTAATTATTATGAGCCGTTTTTAGGTGGTGGGGCTGTCTTTTTTAGTTTGCAACCAAAACAGGCTTTTTTATCAGATATTAATGGGGAATTAATTAATACTTATCGTTGTGTTAGGGATGAGGTTGAAGCCTTAATTATCCTTTTGCAAGAGCATCAATTGAAACACAATAAAGATTATTATTATGAAATGCGGGCCGGTGGTGGTGATTCAAAATTGGAAAGGGCTGCTCGTTTTATTTACCTAAATAAAACCTGTTTTAATGGTCTTTATAGAGAGAATTCTAAGGGGCACTTTAATGTACCAATGGGCAAATATAAAAATCCCACCATTTGCAATGCCGAGTTATTGCGCTTAGTATCAACTACCTTGAATAATTCCAGAGCTAAAATCAAAAAAGGAACGTTTAAGGAAGTAATAAACTATGCCAAAAATAGTGATGATTTTGTTTATTTTGATCCTCCCTATTATCCAATTAGCGCCACAAGCAATTTTACTGCTTACAGTCGAACAGATTTTAATGAAGATGATCAAATTCAGCTAAGAAATACTTTTGCTGAATTGGCATCAAGAGGAGTAAAAGTTATGCTTTCTAATTCCGATTGTCCTTTTGTCCGAGATATTTATCAAGGTTTTAATATTCATACTATAAAAGCTTTTAGAAGCATTAATGCTGATGTGAATAAACGGGGTAAAATAACAGAGGTTTTGGTTACATCTAACTATTAAATATAGCTGTTAATCCAACAAATAAAACTAGAAATGTTATGCACTGCCACAAGATTTTTATTTTCATGTTTAACTTGTTTTTTAAGCCAATCAATTCCTCCTAATTTTGCGCCTCCACCGTCAATTAAAACAATTGTAGGTGCAGGATAACAATTTTTGATATTCAAATTTAAATAAGGCAGTTTTTCATCTACTGAACCCGATGCTGCTTGCCATTTGCATTCAATAATTAATCCCGAAGGGAAAATAGGAAACCCGACTATATAAAAGTCTACAAAGATATCTGTCCCATAAATTCCTGGCCCGATATAAACTTCTGTTGCATATTCTTTAGTGGTAGAGTTCAAAAGCCAGTTTAACTTTTGTCTTTTGGGGAGTTGTTGGCAAACTGCTATATAGCCGTGTTGTTTTAAGGTGGCTTCAACAGTGCTTTCTAAAATCTTGCCTGTTTTATTTGCTTTGCTACCCTGATTCATTTTCTTGCTATTTAAGTTTGTTTGAAATCATAGCTAGAAAATTAGCAGCAGACAACTTTGATTTAAAAAGCAATATTTTTCGTGAGACTACACCGGCTTTTTCAACACAACTCCCTGATCAAAAATTTGATTTTGCGAATCAATTGCACTGATAACAATATGGGCAGCGTAAACATCATAAGCCACAAAACTTAATTCACTTCTTGAGTAAGCCGTAACTTCCGACCGGCCCACAGGGCGAGTATCCGCACCGGCCCCACAAGTTAAAAAAGTAGTACCATTAATTGAACGAATTCGTTCATAATTATGGTCGTGACCATTTAAATAAAGTTGAACTCCATACTTCATAAAAAGCGGCGCTAACATTTCTCGAAGTTCAACCCTAGAACCGTGCATTCCTGATGAATAACAAGGATGATGACCATAAACAATTTTCCAATCAGCATCACTTTTGCTAAGTTCATTCTCTAACCAGGAAAGTTGTGTTTTCCAATCAGCATTTGTATTAGTATCTAACCCAAAAAATTGTAAGTTATTGCGCCGAAAAGTATAAAAACGCCGACCTTGCATATTAAAGTTTGGATACTTTACTTGAGGGTCACCATTATCAGTACGCACATCATGATTTCCCAAACACGCATAAAACTTTACTCCACCTTGTAAAAGTTTCTCATAAGGTTTCTCAAACACAGTTTCAATTTTGCTAATTTCGCCATTATTATAAATATTATCACCAGCTAAAATCACCATATCAAAAGGTGTTTGTTCATGGTAACGCGTCATAGCATTAGCCACAGCATATTGACCTGTTCCGCCGGTGCCGGTGTCAGCTACCGAAACAAACTGAAAGAGGGGTTTATTTAACTTTAAACCCATTAAAATAGCCTGTTCTTCTGCTGGTAGGGGAGGAGTAAAACCACTTCTACTAAAGGCCGGTTTATCCCGCCAAAACTTCCCCGCCAACGCTAACCCTAAGCCAGTGAGACCACCTAAAAAAAGAAACTCTCGTCGTTTTAGCTTCATAAAACTTAAACCAAATTCCAGGCCAAAAAAGGAAAAAATACTCTAGCTAATCCTAACAAAATGATAAATTAACCAACAGACTATGCCTATCTGAATTTAAACAATATCCCAACATTCTTACCACCATCAGTAAAATCCAATGACCGAAAACCAAACTCAACCACCACAAAATCCACAGAAACCCTCCTTTCTAAAAAGCCTCACCATTCAAATATTGCGAGGCATTATTTCTCTTTTAGAAACAGCCGTCCAAAAACTTGAAGCACCCCCACCGGCAGTCCCCAAACCCTCAATCTTTGCCGTTCTTTGGAATAGTTGGGTGGGAGTTTTAGCCTTAATACGTTCTATTTTACCCGCTTCTATTAGTCAAAAAATACCCGATTGGGGATTAACCAGTATCTTTGCTGGAATTCTGGCTTTAGTATTGTGGACAAGCAACACAATTATATCAAATCAAACCCCAGAAATTGCCCAAATTCCTAATAGCGGAGAATCAGCCCCCCTGACAACAGAACCATCTTCAGAAGTGCCAGTGGAACCGGAACCAGAAGAATATCGCGAACCACAATTAACCCCAGAACAGCGTTTAATTGCCTCAATTCAAAACGACATTTCCAGCGCTACCAGTGAGTATGCCGAGGGCTTAATTCAGTCAATTCAAGCTAATTTTAGAGGTAGTTTATTGGTTGTAAAAATTACCGATGAATGGTATAATTTATCAGAATCACGGCAAAATAAATTAGCTAAAAATATGCGCCAAAGCGCCAAACAATTAGATTTTAGCCGCTTAGAAATTACAGACTCACGCGGCAATCTTTTAGCTCGTAGTGCAGTAGTTGGTGAAGATATGATTATTTTGAATCGCCGGTTGAATGCAGAAGAAGTTTAATAGCCTTATTGGCATTAAAAAGCCATCTTTTAAAATCGGCTGCTATCTATGCTAAGTCTCCTTAAGGACACTTAGCGTAGAATATCAATAAATTTAAACAACGAGCTACCTATTTGTTTACAGGATTTTTGATGTCAATAGGTTAAGCCAAACTTAGCAGGTTTTTAAAAACCGTTTCTTTACTTAAAAAACAGAAACCCGCCCTATTAAAAATACTTTCAACCATCCAAAAATTCCCCTTCTAAAAACACTTGATGAGTTCCCAACTGGCTAACATCTTCCTTATCCCAAACACTAATCGTTGTATTGAAATATTTACTCCGATTAGTATAATCAACTTGAGGAGCTTTTTTAGCCATTGGTTTACCTTCCGGTTTGCCTCTTTGTGCTTGATAAAAAGTATAAGCCTCTGCATTAATACACATTACATGATAAAAATCCTTATTTGCCCCCGGTTCATCCCCAGATTTTAACTTTGCCAAACCTCGATTCATATAAGCCTTAACAAAAGTCGCATCAATTTCCACCGCCTTACTATAATCTTGAATCGCGCTTTGATAATCTTTTAAATGCGAATAAACACAACCGCGATTATAATAGGCATAAACATTTCGTGGTTCCAACTTCAAAGCCTGATTATAATTTTGAATAGCTTGGTGATACTCGCTAATATGGTAATAAGAAAGCCCCCGATTAATATATGCCTTCGTGTACTTTAGATTTAAACGCAACGTCGTATCAAAATCTCCAATAGCAGCTTGTTTATCCCCAGATAAATAGTAAGCGCGTCCACGATTATAGTAAAACTTATAATTCGTAGTATTAATTTTTAAAGCCAAGTCATAATCTTGAATAGCAGCTACATAATCTTGTAAATTTGCATAGGCTAAACCACGATTATTATAAGCCGCATCTAGCCGGTATTGACTAGCAATAACAACAGTTAAATCTTCCACAGCTTTTTGATTTTCGCCTAACTTTCGCCAAGTATTACCCCGGTAAAAAAGAGCCTTAACTAAACGCGAATCAAGACGCAAAGCCTGTGAAAAATCGTCTACAGCTTTTTGATATTCCTTATCATAATAAAAAGCTTGTCCTCGCTGATTATAAGCTTCAGCAAACTGAGGATTAAAAGTTAGACTTTGGGTAAAATCAGCAATAGCCCCCTTAAAATCACCCCGACGGTTTTTAAATAACCCTTCTTCGTAAAATTTTTGTGCAGACATAGAAAAAATTACCTCATAAAATTCTTAATCGCCAATACTTAGACAAGATTGATAAGCTTTAACCAAAATATCAATCCCAGTAATTGCACCACCCACAACCACAGCATACGCACCCAAATCTAGCGCTTGTTTGGCTTGAACCGGCCTAGAAATTCCACCCTCACAAATAACAGGCACCTTTAACTTTTCCACCATTTCAACCAACAAATCTAATCCTGGTGGAGAGAAATTTTTTGTTTGTTCTGTATAGCCATAAAGCGTAGTTCCCACCAAGTCTGCACCTGCATCAACGGCTGCCATTGCTGATTCTATCGTATCCACATCTGCCATCACCGGCAACCCCAATTGATCGTGAATTTGCTTAATTAAAAAATCCAATTTTTCCGGACGAATTCTTTGCGTAGCATCCACAGCAATAATATCAGCACCAGCCTCGGCGATAGCCTGAGCGTGTTCAAACAAAGGCGTAATATAAACCTCATATCCAGGTAAAAATTGCTTCCACAAACCAATTACCGGCACACCCACACCCAACCTTTCACGCACAGCCTGAACATGAGCCGGAGTATCAATTCTAACCCCAGCCGCGCCTTGATTAATAGCAGCCTTTGCCATAGCCGAAATCACATAAGGATCATGTAAAGGAGAATCAGTCGGTGCTTGACAAGAAACGATGAGTTTTTTAGAAACTTGTTGGATCGCATTCATAGGTTAGTTAAAATAAAAAACATGATTTACAGACTAAAATACCAGACAACCAAAAACTTTTTTTTCACACAGAGAACACAGAGATTAGCACAGAGAACACAGAGAAAACCCCCTCTGTAACCCTCTGTGTTTCCCCCTGTGTCCTCTGTGTGAAAAAAACCTCTTAAGCCGGCACTTTTTCAGGCGAACGTACTTGAGCTAAGAAATTTTGCAAAATATCTCCCTCAATTACCTCTACCTCTAAAATTCGCTGGGCAATTTGCTCAAGTAAATCGCGGTTTGAAGTCAAAATATCCAGCGCTTGTTGGTGAGCATTTTCAACAATTTCTTTCACTTCTGCATCAATAGCTTTAGCAGTGTCTGGACTAACAGCGCGGCGAGGATTCATACCACCTTCACCCAGAAAACTATTTTGTTGACCTTTCTCATAAGCGAGAGGGCCAAGCACTTTACTCATGCCATAAGTTGTCACCATTCTTTCTGCTAAATCTGTGGCGCGTTGCAAGTCATTTGAGGCGCCGGTAGTGATGCTATTAAACACAATTTCTTCAGCAGACCGGCCCCCTAAAAGAGTAGCAATTTGACCGCGTAATTCCGCTTCATCCATTAAAAAACGGTCTTCGGTAGGTAATTGTAAAGTGTAGCCTAATGCAGCCATTCCACGCGGCACAATAGAGATTTTGGCAACTTTACCACCACCCGGCATTAAAGCACCAACTAAAGCATGACCTACTTCGTGATAAGCAACAATTTTCTTTTCTTTTTCGTTAAGGACTCGGCTTTTCTTTTCAAGGCCGGCCACAACACGTTCAATAGCCTCAGAAAAGTCAGCTTGAGCAACAGTTTCTCGGCGAGCTCTTGCGGCTAAAAGTGCTGCTTCATTAACCAAGTTTGCTAAATCTGCACCGGCAAAACCAGGGGTACGGGTAGCAATCATTTTAAGATCAACATCCGGCCCTAATTTAACTTTGCGAGCATAGATTTCTAAAATAGCTTGCCGGCCTGATAAATCGGGACGATCAACTAATACTTGCCGGTCAAAACGGCCGGGTCTTAATAAGGCTGGATCAAGGGTTTCTGGGCGGTTGGTTGCTGCTAACACAATTACCGTTGCTTCAGATGCTGCAAAACCATCCATTTCTGTTAGCAATTGGTTTAAAGTTTGTTCGCGTTCATCGTTTCCACCCATGAAATTTCCGCTGGCGCGAGATTTACCAATTGCATCTAATTCATCGATAAAAACAATGCAAGGAGCTTTCTTTTTTGCCTGTTCAAATAAATCTCGAACTCGCGCCGCACCGGCCCCTACAAATAACTCCACAAACTCCGAACCAGAGATGCTAAAAAACGGTACACCGGCCTCACCAGCGACAGCTTTTGCCATCAAGGTTTTACCTGTCCCTGGAGGGCCCACTAATAGCACTCCTTTAGGAATTCGAGCACCAATAGCTGTAAAGCGTTGAGGTGCTTTTAAAAATTCCACAATTTCTGCTAATTCAACTTTCGCTTCTTCGACTCCTGCCACATCAGCAAAGGTAGTTTTAGCAGATTCACCTTCTACATAAACTTTAGCTTTACTTTTAGTAATTGAAAGTGCACCTTGAGGGCCACCGGCACCCCGACCTAAGAAAAATTGCCAAATTCCAACAAAAATTAATGGCGGAATAATCCAACTTAATAAATTACTAAACCACCCATTATTAGAAGGCGGTGCAGCAGCAAATTCTACCCCTTTTTCTTCTAAACGTTTTGGTAATTCTAAGTCAAAAATTGGCGTTGTTGCTAAAATTTGACCTGGTTGGTCGTTTTCATCTTTTAGTTGATAACGAATGTTATCTTGACCCACAGAAACCCGCGCCACATTTCCATCTTGCACTTGCTCAATAAATATGCTATAAGGTACTCGTGGAATTTGCGGGCCAAATAATTGAGGTAAAAATAAATTTACCAGCAAAAATCCCCCCGATACCAATAGAAGAATATTACCGATTAATCGCGAACGCGGCTGTTGCGGTTTGTCTTTTATACTCATAGGTAGATTTTTTCACCCGATAGAGATTCCTTTTCATTTTAATTTAAAGGATTGAAGCCATGAATGCAGGTGTGGGGAACCACCCTCTTTTGACGGTTATTTCACCGTTAAACTGAAAATAAAAGATATTAAAAAATTTATATTTCTCCGCTAGAAAATTAGGCTTTTTGAAGTGTTTTTTCCAACAAAAAGTGCTACTAAAATCAAATCTTAAGGAATTATTAAAGCTGCCATTTTGTACAAAAGTTCTTCGGGGTGATAAGGTTTTGTTAGATAGTCATCAGCATTTCCTACTAAATCTTCATCGGAGTTTTGCAAACTTTCTACATCTGTTAATAGCACAATTTTTACATTTTCATTTGCCTGATTTTGCCGCAAATTTTGGATAATTTCATAGCTATCAAGTCCGGGTAATGCCGTATCAATAATAATTATTGTCGGCTGTAAAAATTCAATTTGCTCAAGGGCTGTCGAACCTTCTACCATCCAGACAACTTGATACCCTGCTGTGGTTAAAATATCACAAAGCATTGTGGCTGTATCTTCGTCATCTTCAATTAAAATAATTAAACCCTGGGGAAAGTGTTCTACTGGCATACTCAAAGCGCTGGTATTAATGTTAATTGTTTGAGATGGCAAACACACTGTAAAAGTTGAACCTACATCCACAGTTGATTCTACCTCAATCCAGCCACCATGTAATTCGATGAGTTGTTTTGTAAGCGCTAAACCTAAACCAGTACCTCCATATTTGCGATGATAAGATGTGTCTAACTGTTGGAATTTTTGAAATAATAAAGGACGTTGGCTTTCGGGAATACCAATGCCGGTGTCTTCAACTTGAAAAATTATCGCATTATTTTCTACCCAAACCCTTAAAACAACTTTGCCACCGGCCGGTGTAAATTTAACAGCATTACTAAGCAAATTATAAACAATTTGTTTCACCCGTCTTTGGTCAGCTTTAAATAAATCTTGTAGTTTTTCAATTCGTACTTCAAGTTGCAAATCTACTTCGCTATTTTGAGCTTTTTCTTTAAAATTATTAACCGCTGAACTAGCCAATTGAGAAACAGAAAATTCTGTAATATTTAAAACAGTTTTGCCGGCTTCTACTTGCGACAAGTCTAATATATCATTAATTAAACTTAGTAAATGTTCTCCACTATCGTGAATAGTTTGTAAATAATTTCGTTGCTTTTGATTTAACTGACCAAAAGACCAACGCAATAAGGTAGAAGACATACCAATAACACAAGTTAAAGGTGTTCTTAATTCGTGACTCATAGTTGAAAGAAATTCACTTTTTGTCCGCGTCGCCGCTTGAGCCGCAATCAAAGCATCATAGAGTTCTTGAGTGCGTTCAATTACTCTTTGTTCTAGGGTTTGTTTTTGTTGCTGCAATTCTGCATAAAGTTGGGCTTGATTAATAGCAACTGCCAAATGTTCGGCAATTTGTTTAAGAAATACTTGCTCTTTTTCTTGCCACCGACGCGGTTCAAAACACTGATGAGCAATCAATAATCCCCACAATTCATCCGCTACAATAATCGGAGCAATTAATTTTGCTCGTGCTTGCACCCGTTCCATAAATTCTGAAAAACAAGGTGAAAAATTGTAAGCTATTTTTGTATCTTCTATAGCCTGAGTGAAACCTTTTCTGTATTTTTTGCGAAAGTTAGGAACTCTAATAAAACAAGCATCTTCTTCGCTTAAATTTAAGACAGAAGGTATATTTTCTGTAACCCTCGATTCATAAGTAATTTTTCCCCAACCGTTTTCTTTATTCTCTTGTTCATCTATAATTAGGTTGTCAGCATACAAGTAATTTCTTGCCAATTCTTGACTAAAATCAAACTGATAAATTACTAACCTATCTACTTGCAAAAACTGCCTCACTTGCTCTACTGCGGTTGATAAAATTACCGGCAACTCTAAGCTTTGTCGGATCTGGGTAGTAACTTGATTTAAAAGCCTTTCTTGTTCCAGTTGTTGTCCTAACGCTTGTTCTACTGGGTGACACACCGACACACAGGGAAACTCTATTTCTTTGTTGCTAGCCGGTTCGTTGGGCACTAAAATTTCCAAAAATTCAAAATAAATTTCTCCCAGAATTTTGCTCTCATTTGTTTGGAGCAAATTTTCTGCTTCTTCTATCTCTCCCAAGGACAAAAAATTTTCTTTTAAATTTTCTTTTATTTTCGTTAAAAAATCTCTAATTTTATCGATATTAAACGTAATTTCTACTTCCAAAACTTCATTTAAAGGATTGTCAAAGTTGTTTTTTTGGATTCCCTCTATCCCCAACACCAACCCACTAAACTCTGGTGATATTATCAATGTAAAACGTTGACTCAGTTGCGGGACGACCGTCACAGAAGCAAAAATATCTTGGGTTAATATTCTCACCTGCTGCAAGTGTTCCCCATAGGAACCCAACACTAGGCAAAGACGCTCAAATGTGGCAACAGGTAAATTTCGGCGTAAAGTAAAAGAAGTCGGCATTTTCGGGGTTGATTTGCATAAGTCGTGGAACTTGAAACGATCAAGTTCAACAACAGTCTCAGTAAGCGCGTACAAGGTCACTTAATTTGATATAGTAGTCTGCGGTTAAGTGTTTCCGACACCAAACACCTAAAAACAATCTGTTATTTCTTTACTTTGTGAAAGTTTTGCCCTAAAACAAACTCCCCTTTCTCCTCCCTTTTCTATTTTTAGCCCTTTGCTTAAAAATTTTTTCCTTAAATTCCACATAAAAAAATAGCTTTACCTTTACTTTTTTCTTAAGTCTCTCATTATGCATCGTATCCCTACATCTTCCGGTGGGTGGAACCCCCAAGCAGAAGGTCTAATCTTTGTTTCCCAAACCCCCGCCCCCATTGTTTTTTTAACCGCTGCTGACACCGATATTCAAACCCTCGCAGCTGCTTCAACACAGTTACCTGATGGTTTCCCAGCTTTGCGAGTGGCTTCTTTGCTTCAGTTACAACAACAGCTTAGTATTGATACCTATGCTGAGGAAGTTTTACAACCGGCAAAGTTAATTGTCCTGCGTTTATTAGGCGGACGTTCTTACTGGTCCTATGGTTTGGAAGTCGTACGCGAAACCGTACTCTCCACTGGGGCTTCTTTAATTGTTTTGCCCGGTGACGACCGGCCAGACCCAGACTTAATTAGTCATTCTAACGTTTCTCTACAAACAGTTAACCAACTTTGGCGTTATTTAACTGAAGGTGGTGTTACAAATATAGTCAATGCTCTATTATTTTTAGCAGATGTTTGTTTAGGAGAGTCTTTTAATCCTCCCCCACCTTTTCCAGTTCCCCGTGTGGGTTTTTATTCATGTCATTTAGATGTTGCTCCCTGCGAATATAGGGTCGGTTTATTGTTTTACCGTGCTCATTATTTAGCAGGAAATTTAGCACCAATTGATGCTCTTTGTCAAGCCTTAATTGCTCGCAATTTAGAGCCGGTGCCGGTGTTTGTTTCTTCCCTGCGAGACCCTGATGTTCAAGCAGAAATTTTTGATTATTTTTTCCCCAAAGATTCTCCCCAAATTCAAGTTTTACTGAATACCACAAGTTTTGCTTTTGGTCAAGTTTCTGAAGTTATTAATCCTAACGAAAATAGCAACTCCACTATTCCAAATTCTGATGTGCCGGTGTTGCAAGTCATTTTAAGTAATGGCACCGGCTTTGAACAATGGCAAGGAGATTTTCAAGGCCTTTCTCCGCGAGATATGGCAATGAATGTGGTTTTGCCCGAAGTCGATGGGCGTATTATTTCTCGTGCAATTTCTTTTAAACAAATCCAAAGTCGCCATCCACTTTTAGAAACAGAAGTTGTTGTTTATAAACCTGTTTTAGACCGCATTGAATTTATTGCCGATTTAACAGCAAATTGGGTTAAACTACGCACAGTGCCGGTCAGTGAGCGTCGAGTTGCTTTGATATTAGCAAATTATCCCGCCAAAGATGGTAGATTAGCAAATGGCGTCGGCTTAGATACACCCGAAAGTTGTGTAGAAATTTTGCAAGCTTTACAGTTAGCTGGATATACCCTAGGCAATATACCAGCCACCGGTGATGAATTAATTTCATTGTTAACTTCCGCTATTACAAATGACCCCGAAGGTTTTAATTTTCGCCTCATTCATCAAGTTTTGAGTTTTGCTGAATATCAGTCAATTTTTGACAAACTACCCTCAACTGTTCAAACTGGAATTGTTGAAAGTTGGGGCGATATAGCAGAAATTTTTAGCCAAAACCCCAACAAAGAAATCACCATTTCTGGTATTCAATTTGGTAATATTTTTGTCGGAGTTCAACCAACGCGCGGTTATGAATTAGACCCCTCTTTAAATTATCATGCCCCAGATTTAGCCCCCACTCACGATTATTTAGGGTTTTATTTTTGGCTGAGATTTATATTTCAAACTCATGCTATTGTTCATGTAGGAAAACATGGAAACTTAGAATGGTTACCTGGTAAAAGTGTGGCTCTTTCTGAAGCTTGTTATCCAGAAGTAGCCCTCGGCCCAATGCCTCATTTTTATCCATTTATTGTTAACGATCCGGGTGAAGGTTCTCAGGCTAAACGACGGGCGCAAGCTGTAATTATTGACCATTTAACTCCGCCAATGACACGAGCAGAATTGTATGGCTCTTTGGTACAATTAGAAAATTTAATTGATGAATTTTATGAGGCTGAATGTTTAGATCCTTCCCGATTGCCGGTGATTCAAGAACGCATAAATAGTTTAATTTTGCAAGAAAATCTTTATGAAGATTTGGGCTTAGAAAAAGAAGAGTTTAAAGACCCCAGATTTCAGTTACAAGCAAAAATTGATAGTTATCTCTGTGAGTTAAAAGAAGCGCAAATCCGCGATGGATTACATATTTTTGGCCGGTGTCCCGAAAACCGGCAACTCCGTGATTTAATTATCGCCATTGCTCGTTATCCTGGGTCTGGTCGTCTTGGTTTAACTAGGGCTTTAGCGGCAGATTTAGGCTTAGATTTTGACCCTTTAACTGCCGATTTAAGCCAACCCTTAGCCGCCGAAAATCAAAAGGATAAAATAGGCGTTAATTTTAACTTAAGAACCGCAGGAGATTTAATAGAATATTTAGAAGAAGTTGCGGCAATTTTTGTCGATGAAATTTTGCTAGGAAATCAACCAAATTTATTGAAATTATTGCCCCATTGTCAAGAAAAAACCGAAAAAGAAGTTGCCTGGATTAAAAAATATTTACTTCCATCCTTGCAACAAACACCCCAAGAAATTGTTAATTTGTTACGCGGTTTGGAAGGTCGATTTGTGCCTAGTGGCCCCTCTGGTGCCCCTACCAGAGGCCGGCCCGAAGTTTTACCAACCGGCCGCAATTTCTACTCCGTAGATATTCGTTCTTTACCCACCGAAACTGCCTGGGATATTGGCAGAAAAGCAGCAGAAATATTAATAGAAAACTACACTCAAGAACATGGAGAATATCCCAAAACATTAGGTTTATCTGTTTGGGGAACTTCGACAATGCGAACCGGCGCCGATGATATTGCCGAAGCTTTAGCATTAATTGGGGTTCGTCCTGTTTGGGATGGGCCGTCTCGTCGAGTGGTAGATTTTGAAATATTACCTCTTTCGGTATTAGGCCGGCCTCGCATTGATGTGACTTTAAGAGTTTCTGGTTTTTTTCGTGATGCTTTTAGTAATTTAATTGATTTATTTGATAAAGCTGTGACGGCGGTGGGAAGTTTAAATGAGTTGGAAGAAGACAATCCTTTAGCTGCAAAAGTACGTCAAGAAACAGCATTTTGGCAAGGGGAAGGATTAGAATTTGCACAAGCACAAACTCGTTCACTTTATCGGGTTTTTGGCTCAAAACCAGGTGCCTATGGGGCGGGGTTACAAGGTTTAATAGAGTCGCAAAATTGGACTGATGATGAAGATTTAGCCCGTGCTTATATTAACTGGAGTAGCTACGCTTATTCTTCACAAAATGGCTCAAAAATGTTAACGGGAATTTCAGCCCCCGAAGCTTTTAAACAGCGATTACAAGAAATGCAAATTGTGCTACATAATCAAGACAATCGAGAACATGATTTGTTAGATTCGGATGATTATTATCAGTTTCAAGGTGGTTTAACGGCGGCGGTGCGCGTTATGCGAGGCGAAAATCCTGAAACTTATTTTGGCGATAATTCGCTGGCAGAAAATCCAAAAGTTCGTACATTAAAAGATGAAATTTTTAGGGTCTATCGGTCGCGGGTTGTTAATCCAAAATGGATTGCCGGTGCGATGCGTCACGGTTATAAAGGTGCTTTTGAAATGGCAGCAACGGTGGATTTTTTATTTGCTTATGATGCGACTACTCGCTGTGTGTCAGATTTTATGTATGAAGGGGTAGCTAAGGCTTATTTATTTGACGGGCCGGTGCGTGAGTTTATTGAGCAAAAAAATCCTTGGGCATTGCGGGATATGGCAGAGCGTTTATTAGAGGCTAATCAGCGCGGTTTATGGCAATCTGCTAATAGTCAAATTTTGGAAGATTTACGCCTTTTAGTAAATGAAGCAGAATTAACTATTGAAATGAAAGGTGTTGCACAATAAAGTGGATAATAATAGAAAATAAACGGTCAAACCCTATAGGGGTGTAAGCCTGTTAAATGTTTTCAGGAAAAGTACATAATAATTTACCTTGGGTTTTTTCCTACTTTTGGGCCTCGAAAAATCCTATCGACACCTCGATTTTTTTGATAATTTTTATACTTTTTTCTGAAAAATATTGACGTTTGTTAGGAATTATGCTATCAATAAATCGATATTTTAAGTTTGGAAAAATAAAAGTTAGCTATCCTTTTAGTGACAATCTAAATGCTTTTTAGTGACCCAACTGTAAAAGATTAGGTTGGGTAAAAGTAGGTGCACAAGTTTTCAGAACTGGTAATAAAGTAAAGGCCAAACAAAATCTAGTATTTTTGCCTACATCTATTGCAGGGTGGATCAAACCTACTTCTGAGGTTATACAAATGTGCTTTCCTAAAGAAAATTTTTTTAAAGCCAAAAAATCTATTCTGATATGGGAGGGCGCAGCCAAGTTTTTTTACCTCCGATGAAATAAAAATCCCTTATTCCTTTTTTTTGAAATGGAACGAGGCTAGGGGGAGAGTAAAATAAAAAATACATTCGGCAAAAGTGTTGCAAGCGGTCAATTGCTGTTTGCGAGTCTTTTATACCATATTCTGCCGGATTTATGTTGAAATTGAGCCATGAACGCCCCAGACCATAACGATGTTTTCCAGATGTTTTTGGATCACGCCCCGACCGCAATCGCTATGCTCGACCGGCAGATGCGGTACTTGTTTGTGTCGCGCCGGTGGTTGGCAGATTGGGCGATAGATGACCCAAATATTATTGGTCGTTCTCATTACGATTTTTTCCCAAATTTTGCTAACAAATTTGAGTCAATTTTGGCTGGCAATTTTGAAGAGTTGATGACAAAGGTGGATGGTAGTCCAATATGGATTAAATGGAAAATTCAGCCCTGGAAAACTTCTGATGGTGAAGTGGGAGGCATTATGGTAAGTATGGAAAATATTACCGAGTATAAGCAAAAAGAGGCGAATCTTAAGCAAAGTAATGAAGAGTTAGCAAGACGGCTAGAATCTTGTGCGGCTGAGTTGAGAAATACGGCTTTAAATTTACAAAATGAAAGCCAAGAAAGACAGCAAATTGAAGAAGCCCATAAAGTTTTGCAGTTTTCCATAGACCGGGCCGGTGATGCGGTTTTTTGGGTGACACCAAGGGCACAATTTTTTTATGTTAATGATGCTGCTTGTTTGTCTTTAGGTTATTCTCGCGCCGAATTACTATCTCGTTCTCTACAAAATATTAACCCCGATTTTCCCCCCGATGTTTGGGCAGATTATTGGGAAGAAATTAAACAGCTTGGGGCAATTCGTCTTGAATCTCGTCACTGTACCAAAGAAGGTAATATTTTTCCTGTGGAATTGACAATTAATTATTTTGAAGTTAACGGACATCAATATAATTGTATTTTTGCACGAGATATTAGTGAACGAAAACGCTTTGAGGCAGAACTTTACGAAGCAAAAGCAGCAGCAGAAGCTGCAAACCGAGCACGAAGCAGTTTTTTAGCAAATATGAGTCATGAACTTCGTACTCCTTTAACGGCGATTATTGGCTATAGTGAATTGTTACAAGAAGATGCTATTGATCAAGGTTTGGGAAATTCAGATTTTATGAGTGACCTGAAAACTATTAATACTTCAGGAAAACAGTTGTTGGCAGTTTTAAGCGAAATTCTTGATTTTGCCAAAATTGAATCTGGGCAAATGGAACTTAATTTAAATTCTTTTGATGTGGGAGATTTGGTTAAGGAGGTAGAAACTCGAATTCAGCCTTTATTACCGGCTAATAATAATACTTTAAGGGTGGTTTGTGCAGAAAATATTGGCACGATGTATGCAGATTGGATTAAGGTAAGACAAATTTTGTTTAATTTATTGGGTAATGCTACTAAGTTTACAGAAAATGGGATTGTTACTTTAGAGATTTTTGCTGAAGAAAGACCGGATTTTGAACTTTTGAGTGCCGGGGCCATTCCGACGGATATTATGGCTTTTTCTAGTCCTTCTTGGATTGTTTTTCGTGTTTCTGATACCGGCATTGGGATGACTAAAGAACAGTTACCTACTATTTTTCAGGCTTTTACTCAAGCTGATAATTCATCTACTCGCCGTTATGGTGGTACGGGTATGGGTTTGGCCCTTAGTCGCAGTTTTTGTCAAATGATGGGAGGTGAAATTTTAGTTGAAAGTGAGTTAGGTAGTGGTTCGACTTTTACTGTTTATTTGCCGGCTAATGTTAGGGAAACAGAGATTATTTGAGGAGGCATAGGGAAGAAAATACTATAGGATATCAATAGAAATTATATTGATTTAGACCGATAAAACAAAGGAAAAATTCACAAATGACTAATTTTACATACGGGCCGGTTAGTGATTTTCAAGAAGCAGAAAATTTAGGAGAAATTCTTTGTCAATGTTTTCTTTTTGGGGGACATCTTTGGCCTTTGTACCGCGACCGGCTTGGTGTTGAAAATTTTCGGATTTTAAAGCAAAATGATCAGGTTGTTGCGGGTTTGACTCTTTATCAAATGGGGCAATATTTTGGTGGTGATTCTGTACAGATGGCGGGTGTGGCGGCGGTTGGGGTGTCGCCGGAAGTTCGCGGATCTGGGGCCGGTTTTGAGTTGATTTCCCAAACTTTAAAAGAGTTGTATTCTCAACAGATACCGCTTTCTACGCTTTATCCGGCTACGCAAAGGTTATATCGAAAGGCTGGATATGAACAGGCCGGTTCTCGTTGTCTGTGGGAAGTTCCTATTGATTCTATTCGCTTACATGACCGCAGTTTGGAGGTGAGAAAAGTTAAAAAACTCGAAGCGCAAGTTTTTCAAGATATTTACAATAAATCAGCTAAAGAAAATGAAGGGAATTTAGACAGAAATAAAGCTATTTGGGAGAATGTTTTTGATCATAATGAGGATGAGGTTTATGGTTATTTGGTTGGCAGTGAAAACCCAGAAGGCTATATTATTTTCAGCCAAAAAACGGTAAATTCTCAAAACTTGATGGAAATTTGGGACTGGGCGGCGACAACACCGGCAGCCCGACGTCGGCTTTTGACATTTATATCAGATCATCGTTCACAAATTCAAAAGGTTATCTGGCGAGGTTCTTTAATTGACCCATTTTTGTTATTCTTGCCAGAACAAACGGCTAAAGTAGGACAGTTAGAAATTTGGTTTTTGCGAATTGTTGATGTAATTTCTGCTTTGGAAAAACGCGGGTATCCAGAAAATTTAGAAACAGAATTGCATTTAAAAATTAGTGATGATATTTTGCCAGAAAATAACGGAAATTTTGTCTTATCTGTTTCTGGTAAAAAAGGTCAAGTGACAAAGGGTGGAAAAGGCGATTTAAAGCTACAAATTAGCGCCCTAGCACCCCTTTACTCCGGCTTTTATACCCCCTATCAATTGCAACAAGCCGACCACATTGAAGCCTCAAAGGAAAGCTTATCTATAGCTTCTCAAATCTTTGCCGGTTCTCCTGCTTGGATGCCAGATTTCTTTTAAATTTAGGTTTTTAAAAACCTGATTTTTTGTAATCTGGTGAATTTAACTAGTCTTTTAATATCCCATTTCGCAAACCCACAGCAATTTTACTGTGTTTTTCTATTTGACTCATCACCTCTTTTGCCCTCTGTATAACCGAAACCGGCAGCCCAGCTAACCTGCCCGCTTCAATGCCGTAGGAACGATCAGCCCCACCCGGTTTAACTTGATGTAAAAAGATAATTTGATCAGGTAATTCTTTAACCGTAACTTGATAATTTTCTACATTTGATAAAATTGATGCCAACTCATTCAACTCGTGATAATGAGTCGCAAAAATTGTTCTAGCCTGAATTTCTGTAGCCAAATATTCTGCTACAGACCAAGCAATAGAAAGACCATCAAAAGTAGCTGTCCCACGACCAATTTCATCTAATAAAACCAGCGATTTTGGTGTAGCATGATTTAAAATATTCGCTGTTTCATTCATTTCGACCATAAATGTAGACTGTCCTGTTGCTAAATCATCCACCGCCCCCACCCGCGTAAAAATGCGGTCACAGACTCCTAAAACTGCTGAAGATGCCGGTACAAAACTGCCTATTTGTGCCATTAATTGAATTAAACCAATTTGCCTTAAATAACAACTTTTTCCGCTGGCATTCGGGCCGGTTAAAATAATTAAATCAGGTCTGTTTTGCCCTTCTTTTTCTTCCTTCTTTTCCCCTCCTAAAAAAGCAGAATTTGGCACAAAAAAACCGGCCGGCAATGATTTTTCTACGACTGGATGACGACCATTAATAATGGTAATTTCTCGACTTTCTACCATCAACGGCCGGCAATAACCTTGATAAACAGCCACCTCCGCCAAACCACACAAAACATCAACCGCCGCCACTGCTTTTGCAACTTTTCTAAGTACCTCTGCTTGTTCGCCAACTTCCGCCCGCAAACTACCAAAAATGTCATATTCTAAATTATTTAAATCATCCTTTGCGGTAAGAATTCTTGCCTCTCTTTCTTTCAAATCAGGGGTAATATATCTCTCTTCACTGGTTAAGGTTTGTTTGCGGATATAATCGCTTGGTGCTTGTTCTGTTTTAGATTTAGAAATGCTGATATAATAGCCAAAGGTTTTATTAAATCCAACCTTTAAAGTTGAAATACCAGTTCTTTCTCTTTCTGTAACTTCTAACTGAGCAATCCATTTTTGATCATCTTCTACACATCGACGTAAATCATCTAATTCTGGGTTAATTCCACCCCTAATTAAGTTACCTTCCTTGAGATGAATAGGAGGAGGATCCACTAAATGTGCCTGTAGTTTTTTAGCCAGTTCTTCTAAACCAGGCGGCACAATTTGCAAAGTTCGCATATACGGAGATTTTGCCCCCGATACCACTTCTGCTAAGTCTGGAAGTTTCAGTAAAGAATCTGCTAAAGTGGCTAAATCTTTGGCATTTGCTGTACCAGAACCGGCCCGACCCGCCAATCTTTCAATATCATAAATGCCGCGTAATAATTGCTGCAATTCTTGACGCAAAGAAGTATTTTCAACTAATTCTTGAATGGTATCTTGTCGCGCCGCAATACCTTTAATATCTAGCAACGGTTGTAATAACCACCGACGCAAAGCCCGCCCTCCCATTGCCGTCATTGTTTTATCTAGGGCCCACAACAAAGAACCATAAAAAGTTCCATCGCGAACCGTTTGAGTAATTTCTAAATTGCGCCGCGAATGGTGGTCAAGAATTAGATAATCAGTAAGCGTATAAGTTTTAACCGGCTGTAAGGGAATTTTTGAATTTCCCCCGCGTTCGCCGGTTCTATGTTCAAAAGTATTTTCTAAATATTCTAATAAGCCCCCAGCAGCCCGAATAGCTAAGGGCAAATGTTCGCAGCCCATACCTTCGAGGGAACGCACTTTAAAACGTTGTAAAAGCCTATTTTTTGCCTCTATTTGAGTAAAAGATTTAGGGGAACGTAGGGCATAACAAAAGCTATTGGGTAGGCAAGAAGGAAGACTTGGAGAAGTTTCGCCAGGGCGTAGCAAGCTACCAATATCGGGTGCATCTGTAGGAACTAAAATTTCTGAAGGTTGCAGCCGCATTAGTTCTTGTGTCAGGCTATCTAGGTTGTCGCCGGTGGTGGTAAAAAACTCGCCGGTGGATATATCTGCGTAGGCTAAGCCCCAATGATTTGAAGCAATAACAACAGCCGCTAAAAAGTTATTGCGGCGTGCTTTTAGCATTCCCTCTTCAAGAACAGTTCCGGGGGTGATAACGCGAGTAATTTGTCTTTCTACAATGCGACGTTCTGCTGCGGCGTCTGCGGCATCTTCTATTTGATCGCAAACTGCAATGGCGTAGCCTTTTTCTACTAATTGAATTGCGTAGCGATCTAGGGCATGATGGGGAACGCCGGTCATAGGAACTCTCCCTATTTTACCGGCTTGTTTACTTGTTAAAACCAGTTCAAGTTCTTGCGAAACCGTTATAGCATCTTGAAAAAATGTTTCATAAAAATCGCCAACTCGATAAAGCAAAATTGAGTGGGGATGTTTATCTTTTGTATCTGCATAATGCCGGTACATTTCGCTGAGATCATCTCGCGGAATTAGCCGGTAGTCTGCGTTTTTAATCTTGGATGAACTATCGCTGGGTTCGCTGGGGGTAGATGCAGAATAGCGGGTCATAGAGAGAGTTCCTGCGTGTCGGAATTTTCAGGATACCGTAATATTGGGAGCGTTTTGGTGTCTGTTGATAAAAAGTTCAAAATTCTTTAACATTTCTGGGCCGATGTCGGTTTTTCTCAATTTTAAATTTTTGTTAGTAACTATTTTTTGAATTCGCTGTGTTCTTATTGGTACATGATTTCCAATACTTATTTTAAAACTGATATTAATTTGTAGATAATGGTTGTAAGGAATTAGCACATATTGAACCCTATATAAACCATTGCTGGTAATAATTACAGTGCTGGGAGGATTGTCAGTATTAACATATTCCGCCGCCTCATATAGACGAAATTTGAACGATCATTGAGTTTTTTAGTGTTATCTCTATTACCCAAACTCACTCTATCAAGTTAATACAAAAAAAAAACCCCCCACTTAAAAAGCAGGGGATTTTGATTAAAAAACTAACTAAAAATTGGTTATAAATCAACCAAACTTACTAGCAGTAGAAGCAATAACAAAAGCCGCATAAGTCAGAACATAACCCACAGTAAAGTGAGCCAAACCAACCAAACGACCTTGAACAATGGACATAGCCACCGGCTTATCCTTCCAGCGAACCAAAGAAG
>DATNQM010000026.1:0-45902 GCA_036704045.1 Halomicronema sp.
AGCAATATTATGAAGTGCCCCGAATGTAATTCTACTCATATTAATAAAAATGGTCATAAAAAAGGCAAGCAAAATTATATTTGTGTTCGATGTAAAAGACAATTTATAGATGATTATAAGCTTCAAAAAGGATATCCCAAATAAGTTCAGCAGGAATGTTTGAAAATGTATGTTAATGGCCTTGGTTTTCGAGCAATTGAAAGAATCAAAAATGTACATCATACTACAATAATTAATTGGGTAAAAGAAGCAGGGAAACTCTTACCAGATTTTTACGAACCAGAAACAAACCCCGAAGTGAGAGAATTTGATGAATTACAAACATTTGTGGGTTCAAAAAAAACAAAACCTGGCTCTGGACAGCGGTAGACCATTTTAAGCCTGGTATTTTAGCATGGGTTTTAGGAACCTTTGCCAAAAGTTTTGAACCACTATGGACGGAAGTTAGTAAATGGGAATGCTACTTTTATGTAACGGATGGCTGGAAAGTTTACCCAAATTTTATTCCAGAGGGAGACCAGATCCCACCGCAAAACCTATAGGACAAGAGTTGAAGGTGAAAATACAAGACTCAGACATTACTTGGCTCGGTTAAAAAGAAAAACTCTTTGTTATTCTAAGGGTGAAAAAATGCTAGGGTATTCAATTAAATTACTAATTCATTATCTAAAATTTGGAGATGTTCCAATTCCCCATCAAAATCTGGGAAATCATTTTCGACTCCCCTCGCGTATTTTTGCTCGTATCATACCCGTGCTTCAGCAACGTCTTATTTATTAGTTAGGCTAAATTTTCTAACCACTATACTACAATCATATTGGTTCAAAACCTATTTCATATAGCGATTTTAATACCATCGGAAAAGTCAAACAAGCATTTGGATTAACCACTGTTGAAAATGTCCGATTTTTTCCTTCTATTGACCCTATTGTTCCCAGTGATACGTTAATAGCTTTTTTGCAAGAAAGTTTGCCTCTTGCTACGGCCACCGGCATCTGATAGGCTCCCTCTGAATTAATTATTAGCCCTATTCTTTTAGAGGTTCGGAAATTTTTAGAAAGAAAAGTTAGCCTTTTTTCTGATGAATAATTTTCGCTATTATCCGAGTGTTGGTCTTAATGGTATTTGTGATTTTCTTATCAGCCGTTAACCTGAATTATTGGAACTTGTTGCGCCCGTAGTTGTAATTCTGGAAGCTTTAAAAGCCGACTTGAAAACTGGGATAGGTCAATGTATTGCCCAGATGGTAGCTGCCCAGAAATTTAATGAACTAAAAGGCAATCAAATTTCTGCTATCTATGGCTGTATTAGTAGTGGAACTCAGTGGCGTTTCTTAAAGCTAGAAGGCCAAACAGTTACCATTGACTTGAATGATTATCCTCTTTTTCCTATCGAACAAATACTAGGATTTTTGGTATGGATGGTCGAACAAAATTAACTTTTTTTCCTTTCTCGCTATAAACTTAAAATGCTGAAATTAAACCGAACTTATCTAACAATTCGACCGCTTTGCGTTTTACTTCTTCACGGCTGCCGGTCGTATGCTCGCAGTAGTTACTGGTTCTGCGATATGCGGCTAATTTGCACCTCTCGGAGCTCCTCTAAGAATAATGCCCCCACTCATCTTTAGTAGATATCTTCACGGAGTTTATGTAAATTAAAACGTTGAATGATTTTTCGATATCAATTATGAGATTCTTACCTATTTGTTGCGTTCAACCAGAGTGCGTACAGGCTTACTCTACGGTTATTGATATAATCGTTTGTTTCAAATCGTAAATCAATTGTTTCAAATCATAACGTTAATTATATTTTTCTCCGATTATATTTCTCATCGATTATCCCAGTAACTACCATAATGCTATTTGTTGGCAATACCCGCAGTACATCAAAAAATCTACCCACACATTTCGATAGGAAAATAGTATGAGTAACGGAAGTGGATGCCCCTTCACCGGCGGCGGTCAGAAATCTCAGCCTCGTCATAGGCCGTCAAATCGAGACTGGTGGCCGAATTATTTGAATCTGAGCATCCTCCACCAGCACACACCCCAGGCCAATCCTATGGGTGAGGAATTCAACTACGCTCAAGAGTTCAAGAGTCTTGACTTAGCTGCCTTAAGAGCAGATATCTACGAGCTAATGACCAACTCCCAGGACTGGTGGCCAGCCGACTACGGCCATTATGGACCGCTCTTCATTCGGATGGCGTGGCACAGCGCCGGCACCTATCGGACTGGCGACGGTCGCGGCGGCGCGGGTTCGGGTAGCCAGCGGTTTGAGCCCCTCAACAGTTGGCCTGACAATGCCAACCTCGACAAGGCGCGTATGTTGCTTTGGCCAATCAAGCAGAAATACGGCAATAAAATCTCTTGGGCCGACCTGATGATCTTCGCCGGCAACTGTGCGCTTGAGTCGATGGGCTTCAAGACGTTAGGCTTTGCCGGTGGGCGGGTGGATGTCTGGCAGCCAGAAGAAGACATCTACTGGGGTTCGGAGAAAACCTGGCTCGGCAATGAGCGTTACGAAGGTGATCGCGTACTCCTGAATCCTCTCGCCGCCGTTCAGATGGGTCTGATCTATGTGAACCCGGAAGGGCCAGACGGCGAACCCGATCCGGTCGGCTCAGGGCGCGATATTCGCGAAACCTTTGGTCGGATGGCGATGAACGACGAGGAGACCGTCGCGCTCACAGCCGGTGGGCATACCTTTGGCAAATGTCACGGTGCCGGCGAAGCGACGCACGTCGGTGCTGATCCTGGGGGTGCCACCATCATGGATCAGGGCCTTGGCTGGAAGAGCACCTTCAACACGGGTGTCGGCGTCGATGCGATTACCAGCGGTATTGAAGGCGCATGGACTCCCACGCCGACGCAGTGGGACAACAGCTATCTCGAAACTCTGTTCAAATATGACTGGGAGTTAACAAAGAGTCCTGCTGGTGCGTGGCAATGGAAGCCCAAGGGCGACGCTGGTGCCGGTACAGTACCCGACGCACACGATCCGTCGAAACGGCACGCCCCCATGATGACCACCGCAGACATGGCGATGAAGATGGACCCCATCTACAACCAGATTGCGAAGCGTTACCACGACAACCCGGATGAGTTTGCTCTTCAGTTTGCCAAGGCGTGGTTCAAGCTGACGCACCGTGATATGGGGCCGCGCTCTCGCTATCTCGGCCCGGAGGTTCCCCAGGAAGAGTTTTTGTGGCAAGATCCCATTCCCGCAGTCGATCATGAATTGATTGATGACCAGGACATCGCTGCCCTCAAAACCAAGATTCTGGCTTCGGGACTGTCTGTTTCCCAACTCGTTTCGACCGCCTGGGCATCGGCGTCAACGTTCCGCTGTTCCGATATGCGCGGTGGCGCGAACGGGGCGCGCATACGTCTCGCGCCGCAGAAGGATTGGGAAGTCAACCAGCCAGAGCAGTTGGCAACGGTGCTGCAAACCCTGGAAGGAATTCAACAGGAGTTCAACAACTCGCAGTCTGGCGGAAAGCGGGTTTCCCTTGCTGACTTGATTGTTCTGGGCGGATGCGCGGGCATTGAGCAAGCGGCGAAAAATGCCGGTCACGATGTGACGGTTCCCTTCAAGCCGGGACGCACGGATGCGTTGCAAGAAAAAACGGATGTCGAGTCCTTCGCCGTGCTTGAGCCGACTGCGGACGGGTTCCGCAACTACACTAGCGGCAAACACAGCCAATCGCTTGAAGAGTTACTGGTTGATCGGGCGCAGTTGCTTTCCCTGTCAGCCCCTCAGATGACGGTTCTTGTGGGTGGCTTGCGCGTTTTGGGTGCAAACTTCGGAGGGTTCAAACACGGGGTCTTCACTGATCGGCCAGAGACGTTGACCAATGACTTCTTCGTGAACCTGCTCGACCTGGGCACGACGTGGAAGGCGACCTCTGAAGATGAGTATGAGTTCGAGGGTAGTGATCGCAAAACCGGCGAACACAAGTGGACTGCTACCCGTGTTGACCTCATCTTCGGCTCAAACTCTCAGCTTCGTGCCCTGGCGGAAGTCTACGGATGTGTGGACTCGCAGCAGAAGTTTGTCAATGACTTTGTGGCGGCGTGGGACAAGGTGATGAACCTTGACCGCTATGACCTCCGCGCCGTCCAAGCGTCAAGCTCTGCGAGGAGTTTCTAAGCCTAGTATCAGCTACGCTAACTTGCAGTAATTTTGAACGCGAGTAGAAGTCAGAGACAAAAATGAGGGCGGCGTTTCAACTTTTCTTGAAACGCCGCTCTCAGCTTTATACCTTGATGCAAAGCTGCTTAAAAACTGCAATTAGGTTCTTGTTGGTGCCTAATTGTGCGATCGTTAACATGACCCAAAGCACACAGAAAATCCAATATATAAAATAGCTGTCCACAACGTTATGTGCAGCTCCATGCAGAATAAATCTAACCTTTTGATGTACATCGCTACTTGTTCTGAAGCATAACGTTCCCGCTCACCGGGCGCAGACAAACTTCGTAACGATAACCAACTATATCGAAACGTTCCGGTGCAGCATCGGTTGTTAGCTATTTGGAATCAGTAAATTACGAAAATCGGCAATCTTATGAGCTTTCACAACAAATCCAAGATTATTTGGAATCCTGGATAAGCTGATAGGAATTCGTGCCAACGGCACATCAATCGTCTGGATTTCGCCCTCAGCGATATGCTGTGGCCCCGCATACAATATCCCTAGAAGTATAATGCGACCACCTCCAAGATTAAGAGTACCTTTTGCATCCAGATAAGCACCTTGATCAAATATAAGTACAGGGCTTCCACTAGAGCCAGGAAAGCAAGCACAGTCAATTACAAATATTGGCAAGCCGTTGTAGTCATGTTTTGGATTTGTAGCTGTAATACCGCGTCTAGCAATCGGCATGTTATTCTTCTCATCCCAAATTCCATTGGGATAACCAATCATTGTTATGGTTTCTAAACCAGAAAGATCAGCTAACTTTTCTTGATTTGGCAATAAATCTTCTCTCATTGGCGGTGTAAAAAAACGAATGCCACCAGTTTCAGCTTTACGATACAAAGAAGCTATAGGAAAAACAGCTAAATCAACATTGTCTTCGGGGTGTTTCACCCATAAACTCTCAAAACTATCAAGAATTATTCTCTCAGTCTCCCCAATGATTGGCTGTCCTTGAGTATCACTCTTGGTTAAAACAAAAGCACCAGTTTTTGAATTGTTGATGACATGCTTATTTGTGACAATCACTGGCACCTCCAGTTGATCATCGACTCTAAACGAGAAAAAAAAGCCGGTTCCAGTAGATACTCCCCCATTGCTAAGCTCGCACTCAAGCCGGACTGTTGTATGCATTAAAATTTCTGCGGGAGTCATAGACTGGATTTCTAGTAAAGGGTAATAGAGCTAACGCCAAGCTCACCCGCCGCCGAAAGG
Source organism: Halomicronema sp. (assembly GCA_036704045.1). Taxonomy (GTDB): domain Bacteria; phylum Cyanobacteriota; class Cyanobacteriia; order Cyanobacteriales; family Oscillatoriaceae; genus Ancylothrix. The sequence goes on from DATNQM010000026.1 coordinate 5,420, forward strand.
GAGCGAGGAACGAGCGGACTATAGGCGGCCGGGTGCAGCGCATTGTTGTGCCATTCTTTCTCGTCTCTGATTATACCGCACCCGGCCAAACCGCGTGATGGCACAACTATTTATTATACGGAAAGTTTCCGTATAATCTTTTTCTCAATTTCTCAATCCTAATACATCAAGCATTATAACGGATTCTTGCCTGAATCTACGGAAAACTTCTTTTTTACCCGCTTATTTAGGTATTATACAGAATTTTTCCGTATAAACACACTTTACAGGAGAATTATGTGGAATTTTTTCGTGTATCCCTTGATGTTATATAGAAATTTTCCGTATAACATCGTTATTTAGGATATACACGGAATTTTCTGCACAACTTCCAATGGAACAACGTCCAAAGAAACTCCTCGAAAAGGTGCAAGATGTTATCAGGCTTAAGCACTATTCTTCTCAAACAGAGAAAACCTATAACTCTTGGATTAGAAGCTATATCCTTTTTCATAATAAGCGCCATCCCAAAGATATGAGAAGTAAGGAAATTGAAAAATTTTTAACACCTCTTGCTGTCAATGAAAATGTGGCGGCATCAACGCATAATCAAGCACTTCATGCTGTTTTGTTTCTCTATAAAGAGGTATTAAAACAAAATTTAGATTTGAAATCCGATGCAGTTCGTGCAAAGAAATCTAACCATTTATCAACCGTTTTAACAAAAGATGAAGTTTTAGCATTTCTTCAAAAGTTATCCGGTGTCTATCAACTTTTAATTAAGTTGCTCTATAGCACTGGTTTACGCTTAAGTGAAAGTTTAAACTTTCACATAAAAAATGTTGATTTTGCTCAACAACAAATTATTGTGCGCGATACAAAAAGAAATGAAAGTCGAGTAACGATGGTATCTGATATCGCTGAAGAATTAAAAATTCATTTACAAAGCGTCAAAATTTGTCATTAATGGGCAATCTTTAAAGGCTAATCACGACTTATTGAAATGCGTTATTGCACGCAAAAATACCCGGTCTTTTACTTGGCAATTCACTCTAGCCGGAAACTTAGAATGACTTTGTGACGGCGTGGGATAAGGTGATGAACCTTGATCGTTATGACCTTAAACAGTCCAAGCGTCAAGCTCTGCGAGGGGTTTCTAAGCCTAGCGTCAGCTACGTTAACTCGCAGTAATTTTGAACGCCAGTAGAAGCAGTGATAAAAATGAGGGCGGCGTTTCAACTGAATCAAAACGCCGCTCTCAGCTTTCTAATGCCAAAGCTGCTTAGAACCGACATTACGCCATCTGTTGAATGTAAGTTATATGGTTCAATTGGCATTTTGGTGTGACTTCTAGAAATCGAGGTTTTTAGACTTCATCGCTGACATTAACAGCAATATCGAAGTGAAGTACATCTTCCCGCGTCCCAAGCTTGGTGTAGAGTGCAATCGCAGGAGCATCTTCTATATCTGCTTGCACGAAAATAACATGGACTGCTCGCGCTACAGCAATTTTTTTTAATTCTTGGATCAATGCGGTGGCAATGCCTTCGCGTCGATGTGCTGCTGCTACAGCCAGATCGTAAATATAAATTTCACTACGCTCCTGCTCAAACTTCGGAAGTTCGTAAGCGGCAAGACCTCCAACTACTAATCCATTTTTTAACGCTGCTAGCGCAATGAAATAATCGCTGCTTAACAACCGCTTGAGATAGTCATTGCTTGGGCGAGACGAGCTATAAGTATTAACTTCGTCGAAAGCCTCACCGAAGGTAGCCAATAAATCTTCCATAAGTGCCAAGTCGTTGGCAGAAAGCTGACGAACGCTAATTAGCTCAGAGGATGACATTTTAATATCTTTGTGGGGGTGATTAGAATTCAGTATAACCACCCCTTCTTCTGCTAGGAGGCTGTTAGCTGGTTAATGATTCTTTGTGTTTTATGATGAAAAAATCCAAAAGCTTACGATCTGCCGACCTGACGACTGGCATTTGCATCTACGCTTCGGGTGCAGCGCTGAATGCGGTTCTGCCCCATACGGTGCGTCAGTTTGCCCGCGCTATCATCATGCCGAACTTTAAGCCCCCGGTACGCTCGGTCGCGGATGCTGCGGCCTATCGTGCTCGCATCCTTGCAGCAATTCCGACTGGCAAACGGTTTGAACCACTGATGACTCTTTTGATGTAGTACATAGCTGTTAGGCTTCATCCTTTCTGATTAATGGCACCAAGTGCATCATGTAATCTCGTTTTCCAATTGGTACACCAGCCATGCGAAGAATATCGTAAGCCGTGACCAGATGGAAGTAAAAGTTTGGAATTAGAAATTCATTCACATAGGCATTACCAGGCAACTCAATGTAGAGGCTCTGACCCAAGTCAATACGCTTCACTTCAGCTAACTTTGAATCTTCAGCGTTAATACTTAAAAGAAGTTCCTTAGTGTTTGCTATGTACTCGTATGCCTGTGCAAGAGATGTGACCTCTGGATCTAGATTATTCGCAGGTTTGCCGTTACACCAGAGCGCAAAGTTGTGGGGTTGATTGCAGGTGAAAGCAATCTGTGTACCGAACGGAAGCATATCAGCCACAATGCGCTTTTGAAGGAACGACTCGTCATCACAAAAATGAGTCATAGCTGACTCCAAAAGATGCTCAAGAGTTGTTAAGCGGCTTTGAAAGAGGGTTCGGATTAAATCTATATTCTGGCTTTGCATTTTATGCTCCTCAAGTCTTTTCTATCAACCCTAGCTGTACTTAGAACAAATTTCAGCCGAACACTCTTGGCCAGCGGTTGCCAACACTTTATTTAACTAACGCCTCAAGTGGCTGCTGCACTACGGCTATTATGCCGCGACCACTGAGAGCAGATATCAATCCTCAGCTTTATTGCTGCTTGCTGCTCCAAAAAAGTTGAAGCGCTGACTCATCAAATATGTAGGCGGACTCACCATCCCTAATCACCCGTTTACCAAGCTTCGGAAAAACGCCAACATCTAAGCGTCCTGCTTCTCCACCTATCAGATATACAAGGTCTTCATCGAATGGATTACGAAGATGATGGGGTTGTTGAGGTAGCCCAAAGCCCATGAAGTCTCCTGGTTCGACTTCGTACTCCACATCTCCAATTTCCGCAATACCTCGACCTGACAAAATGTAAACCCATTCTTCTTCATTCTGGTGAGCGTGGAAAATGAAGGATTCCTTGCCTGATGGTACACGAGCAATTGTTACACCAATGCGTTTAAGACCAACAGCACGCCCAAGGAAGCGTAAATAAATTTCTGAATTGGGGTTAAGCGGATGACGAAACTCAAACGCATCCATTGAATTGATATCTGATGCTTTCAGCAGAGAATGTTGTTCATCAGTCACGTTGATATCCTCCTATCAAGTTGGCAAAGGGTCTGATCACCACCACAATAAAGCCTAAACTGCTCCGCAGACACCCAACACAAGCCGCCCCTTACCGAAACCTTAAAATAATTTAATCCTAAACATCGACAGATAGCCTTTTGGTTGCCTCTTTACCGAAGACTCAGCAGCATAACGGTACAGTTGAGCCGATATAGATAACTTTGTGATTCCAACTAATCAATTTTGATGTTCGGCGGGTGCCTGGGCGTTGTCGTACTGCGTAGTTATGGAACAAACCCAAACGAATCCATACTTGTCGCGCTACCACTAGATCCGGGCTATTCACCTCCAAATACGCCTCACTAACTTCTTCAACCGGCGTTCTTCTCCTTAAAGCTTCACCAGATTCAATGCTGGCGAAGAAATGCTCACTTCATTGGGATTAATTGGGACGATCCACGGTTTGCAGCTTGACTCAAAGCATTCATCGCACTGACAACTTGCTGAATTCCAATCGACTGTTGTTGAGCCATTAGAGAAATTTGCTGGCTATTGACTGTAATCGTATTGACTGCATTTACGATCTCTTCGACGGTTTTACGGCCTTCATCGGATACTGCCACAGTAGCTTTCGTCGCTTTTTGAATAGTGGCTACCAGTTCACTAATCTGTTCAGCGGATTTGCGGCTTCTATCCGCTAGTTTTCGGATCTCAGCAGCCACAACGGCAAAGCCTCTACCATTTTCGCCTGCCCGAACTGCTTCGACCGCCGCATTGAGTGCCAACATATTCGTTTGGTTAGCTAAATCACTAACTAAGTTAGAAATCGCATTGATTTGAGTCGTTTGATCTCTAAACTGTAAGATTTGTTTTCCAATTTGTTCGACCTTCGCTTTTAAGCTAGAGGCATTTCCAAAACCGTTTTTTTGCTCACTATCATCAATCAATATGAGAACTTGGCGCGCTCCAGTTGCAGCAGCTTCAGCTTGTTCAGCCGCTTGCCGAGAAAAGATATTTAACTCATCCATTGTAGCAGTCGTCTGATTGACCGAAATAGCCTGCTGCTCCAGGTTTCTCTGTAATTCTGTCGTTTTAGCCTCCAATTCTGTCGTTTTAGCGGTGACCTCTCGGATCATTGTGTTGAATGCCTGTGCTAACCGACCTAATTCATCTTTGCTGCCGTCATCAAGAACCACCTGAAAATCTCCATTGGCAATTCGATTCGTTGCAGCAGTGATTTCTTCTAAAGGAGCCGCAACGTGCCGACGTAAAACCCAAAACACAATTGCTACAACAATAATGAGGGAGCCAAAGCCTAGAAACAACGTAAAGCGAGCTAGCGATATTGCTTTTTCAGTCAAAATTGTTTTGGGTAAAACGGTAACAAAATACCAATCAGGTCCCTGTAGCGTAGTGACAGCTAAGTAATCGCTCTCGTTTGGATTATCGATGATGACTTGATCATCTGCTTTATTTTTGACCGTTTCAAAAATACGTTTTAGCTCAGTGTCTCCTGATTCAAGAATTTTAAACTCACCTTTTTGTTGCTGAATTTGCTCCATCAATTGCGGATGAGCAATCAGGCGACCATCTTTTCTAAAAATTAGGTTATAACCACCTTCAATGTGTTCCTCAATCGTTCGCTTAAATAAATCATTCAGTAATACATCCTGTCCAAGAGTACCGATGATCCTGTCATTAGAGTAGATAGGCGTTACACAAGAAAGAATCCAAATTTTAGCAACCCCATCGATTTGGGCCCCCGACCAAACCGTTTCTCTGGCCCGATTGTGCTTCTGGTCACCAACCCACACATATTCTTCCTTAGATAAGTCAAAGCCAACGGGGGCATCCTGTGCCCATGTTGGATAATCAGGCCAGTAAATAACAGCAATATTCTCTGGCATATTCAGGTAGAGGTCTGGAAAGCGATTATGCCAGGGTGGACCATAGGCATTGATTAAATCGTAGGACGTTACTACGCGACGGCGAATGTCATCATTGATTAGAACTGGCTTATCAATAAACACGCCTGCTTGCCGTTTGCCATCGAAATTGTTGGGGCGATTGCGGGTTGCCCCATCGGGAAAACGCATAAATAACCTCTCGAAGCGAGCTTTCAAGTCTTCGCTATCAGTATTTTCCAAGCGTCGTAGCCACTCCTCCTTAAAGATGCCATGGTTATCTTCTGCCATTAAAAAGATACTTTGTTCTCGTTGACCTCGCTCTATTACATGACTCTTGAGTTGGTCTAAAGTCTGCGACTTGAGAGTAGAAACAATCTGAAAGTAGCTAACCGCTGTTGAGCCAACAATAACAGCCGTAACACTAAGGGCAATTTGAATAAGTGATCGACTAGCCAGTGAGCTTTTCATTTTAGCTTTATAAGATAAGGATTTTTGACTGCTGATATCGTTGCTTTGTAGGAGAATGAAAGTTAAACATTTATAGTTCTAAATTAACAGTTATGTTTCAGCTTAATTAAGCTGCCCACAAACTATCTAAATTTTATAAAATCCTCATAATTGGCAATAATACTCAGAGTTTTGCTAATGCTGAGTAAGCGGCACATGAGACTGTAAATTATTTTGTGAAGCAGTCAAAATTAACTCAAGTATCAGAAGGTCTAGTTGCTAGAATTACTATAATTCAGGCTTTAACCCGAACCCATCCAACAATTCGACCGCTTTGCTCAACCTTCCATCGCGCCGGCTGTATCCTCGCAGTAGTTGCTGGCTCTGCGGCTAACTTTGCACTCTCCTGAATCCTGCACATATCGCCACTGCATCAAGGGGCCGGCTGCTGTTTAATGATTTTTATAGATACCCCGATCAGAGTCCCTATTTCTTCTATAGCAATCCTAAATAGGTCGTGGAAAAACTCCATACTGAGAAAGTTTAGGAAAATCAAATATTTGACCATCAGCAAAAAACTTAAATAGCCACTTTACTATTTTGAATGATTTACATAAATGATAGAATTGTCTGATAAAATTTTTAACTTGTAGCCAAATATCTTCTACGGGATTTTGTTCTGGAGCATTAGGGGCAAATTTATGACAAGTAATTATCCATTATTCTTCTAATAAATCTTGATTTACTATAGTTAAATATTCCCGAAATTCTTTTGAGTCATGATAAGTTGCTCCATCCCAAAAAATTACTAATCTTTTTCCTTTTATTTTTGAGAGTAAATACTTGATAAACTTTATCGTATTTTCTGTATTTCCACTCTCGTATTCTTTGAAAATGAATTCTTTGGTCATATAGTTTAATGCCCCATAGTAAGTTTGTCGGCTTTTTTCATTTTTAATGGTAATTTCTATTCTTTGATCTGTTCTCCCCCATACATAGCCTAAAATGTCCCCCCAAAGTAAATGGCATTCATCAACCATAAACACCACAAGTTCTCCACTCTCTATTTCTTTGTTCCACTTCTCTAATTTTTCAATGATTTCTTTTTTTTAGCTTCCACTAGTTCTTCATTTTTAGCAGGATTATTTTTCTTAGCTTCCACCAACTGATTTTCGCTTCTGCCAGCAAAGCATAGTAACTTTGATTTGATTTATAAAAAACTTTATAGTGTTTCTCAGAGTCATAAGGTACACTGAATAAAGTAAGACCCATTAGAGAAAAATAGCCAATGCAACCCTATTCAATAGATTTTAGACAAAAAATAATAGAGGTCAGAAAACAAGAAAATCTCTCTATAAGAAAACTTTCTGAACGTTTTAAAGTATCCAAGAGCTTTGTTCAAAAACTCCTAAAAAGAGCGGAACAAACCGGAAATATTAACCCTCTTCCTCAAGGCGGAAGCCCACCTAAAAAATTAAATAGTGAACAATTAGTAACTTTAGTAGAAATCCTAGAAAAGCATAATGATGCAACTTTAGAAGAATTAACCGAACTCGTGGAGGAAAAAACTGGAGTAAAAGTAAGTAGAGCGACTATGGGAAGAATTATCCAGCAACTCAATTATAGTTTCAAAAAAAAACACTCTATGCAGCGGAAAAAACCAGTGAGCGAGTTCAGAAAGCCAGAGTTGAATTTTGGGATAAAATCAGGGATGTAATGGCCGAAGACCTGATTTTTATAGATGAAGCAAGTGTTAATCTAGCAATGGTAAGACTATATGCGCCTAGCATTAAAAGGGCGAAGAGCAAGGGGAGAAAGACTACAAAAAAGGGGGGTAAATATTTCTTTACTATCTGCCTTGTCTCTCAGAGGAGTAGCAGCTTCAATTAATATTTATGGCCCCGTACATGGAGTAACATTTGAAGCTTTTATCGTGAGAAAATTAGTACCGAACCTTTGGAAGGGTGCTCGTGTAGTTATCGATAATGCTAAAATCCATTTTGGGGAAATGGTGAAAAATTCCATCGAAAATGCTGGGGCAACTTTAATTTATTTATCTCCTTACTCTCCTGAGTTTTCCCCCATTGAAAATTTTTGGTCAAAAGTGAAATCGATCTTAATCAAGCTCAAAGCTAGAAACTATGCAGACTTAATTGATGCAATTACAGATGCCATGTTACAAGTTACTCAAAAAGATATTCGCGCACTGGTTTGCTCATTGTTGTTATTGTACCTCATGACTCTGAGAAACGCTATAGTTGTTGTAATTACTATAATTCAGGCTTTAAACCAAAGCCCTCTAACAATTCAACTGCTTTCCGTTTTACTTCTTCACCGCGTCGGTCATATTTAGCAGTAGTTGCTGGATCTGCATGACCTGCCAACTTTTGCACTGTCACCATATCCGCGCCCTTATCCAACAGATTACTAATAAATGTGCGACGAAAATCATGGGCAGAAAAAGTACCGAGACCGGCTGACTTTCCCCTTTCTACCAACCGTAGCGCCAGCGCATCCGCAGTTATCCGTTCTGGTTTAATTTCCCCCCACCATTCACAACGGTAAAGTAATGGGCCGGCCTTACGTCCTCTTAAAGCTAACCAATCTTCAATTAATTGCGTTCCCCCCGGTGGTAAATACGCCTGACGAGTCTTTTTCCCTTTCCCTTCTACTACTAATAGACAGCCGGTTGAAGCATTATAATCTTTTAAATTCAGTGCTACTACTTCAGATCGCCTTAATCCTGCACATAAACAAGCTATCGCCGCTGCATCCCTTATGCCGGTTGCTGTTTTAGATTCTATACATACCCGGATTAGTGCCCCTATTTCTTCAGGTTGTAACAGATGATCTCAATGTATAAAAAAATTTTCTAACTTCTCTTTTTCGCCCTAATTTTTTTAAAAATTTATTCTTATATTCGATCTTTTTTGTGATGTTGAATAGAAATTTTTTGGGGCTACTAATAATGGTGTTTAGCCTAGTATGTCCTTAGTTATTTTCAAACTATTTTACTATTCTTTAATTATTTTTTAGCAACTTTTGTTTTTTTTAAATTTTTTATGGTGCGCTTTTACCTTTGAAATTAAATGAAATTATTTTATGTACTTCGCATTTTACCACGCATATTTTGGAGGCTTTGTTTGAGCAGGACATTTCTTTCTGTGACTTCAAAGCTGTGCTGATTATACAATTTAGCTATTTTTTATTTTGTAAAAATAGTTGATATCGGTAACAATTAATTTTTTTTGATAATCTTTCTATAAAAATTTAATTATTGTAATTAACATCAATAAATTTATCCAAGGTCTTCTGCCCATCCAGAACAATTCTTGGCGTCTTTTTTTTGCAAAATCAGTTTAGGACGTACTGTTATTGTTGTTTATAATTGCTCATTGACTTTTTTACTTAACTCTAATTAAGTTTTTCAGAGGGCAGGAAGCAATCACACTTAAAGCAAACTGCAACAAAAATTATAAGCTTCTAATTTTCTTTCATCGCAATAAGTGGTTATGCAAAATGAATTGCATATTTTTTAAAATTTTGTATAAAAAAAACACCCAAAAAAAGGAAAAAAATAGTGAAATTTATTAAAGACTTAAGTTGGGAAACTGAAAAGGTGCTAGAAAGATTTTATAAAGATAGCAAACATTCTCAAGTCAGGCAAAGAGCCCATTGTATTCTTTTAAGTTTTAGAGGGTTCAAAATCCAGCAATTAATGGCGATATTTGCACTAAGTCGCCAAACTATACATTACTGGCAAGTTCGGTGGGAAGACAAAAAATTAGTGGGGTTGTATGACCAAATGGGAAGAATAAGAAAAACTAAATTGACATCTGAACAACAAAAAAAAGTGAATGAATGGGTTAAAGCTGAACCCAAAAGTTTAAAAAAAGTTATAAACTAAGTCCAAGAAGAATGGAAAATCAAAGTGAGTAAAGATACAATAAAAAGAGTGATAAAAGGACTGGGAATGGCTTGGAGAAGAATGAAGAGAGGACTCAGAGGAACCCCGCTTGATTGGGAATACGAGCTAAAGCTTGAAAAATTATCAGAACTCAAAGAACGCGCTCAAAAAGGGGAAATTAAATTAAAATTTTTAGATGAAGTGGGATTTGATTTGACTCCTTCTATTCCTTATAGATGGCAGGAAAAAGGAGAAACAATTGTTTTAAAAAGCGGACGCAAAAAAAGATTAAATGTTGTAGGAATTCTGGGTCGAATGAATAAATTATTTTATCAAATTTATTCCGAAAAAATGACGAATGAACTGTTGATTAAAATTCTTGATGAATTCTGTAAAACCTTAACCCACAAAACTGTAATAGTCATGGAGCAGGCGTCATTCCATACGAGTAACGCTGTGCTGAATAAACTAGAGGAATGGAAAGCTAGTAACTTAGAATTTTTTTTGCTACCTCCTTATTCACATAAGCTAAACTTGATTTAAATTTTGTGGAAGTTTATCAAATATGAGTGGATTCAAGTTGAGGCTTATAAAAATTGGAAAAATTTAGTCGCCTACGTCAAAAATATACTGAGCAAGGTCGGAACAGAGTATGCAATTAATTTTGCTTAAACACTTAAAAGACTTATAAATAAAATGCTAGTGCAATCCCCTAGCGTTCTTTAGGCGCTCACTACCTATAGTTTTTTACTATAAATCAAAATAGAGCTATCTAGATTATGTATTACTTAATAATCCATGAATTTTCTTTTTTTGGTTTGACACCTAAAAAATTGACGTTTTCTATGTATTTAGATATACTCCAAAAGGTAGAGAAAATTAAAATAGCGAGTTTCCTACAACCAAACTCATCAGGGCTATATCTAAACAACCCCCTTAATCCTTAAAAATCTTATGTCAGAAATAACTACTCCTACAGTGACACCCATAAACGCAGTTGATGATTGCGGTTGTGGGATGGATATTCAAGGTCTTGACACACTGCCGCCCATATCTGATGAACCACAAACCCCTAACCAGATTTCTGCAAATATCAGCCTTGCACAGCTTCAAGAGTTGGCAAGGCGTTTTAATACGGCGAATTTCTCCCTAGGCCAAGCTATTGCTGAGACGCTAACCGGCACTCCAACCAACGATATCATCGCTGCTAACGCAGGCGATGATGTAGTCATTGCGTACGAAGGTGATGATGCCGTAGTCGGTGGAGACGGCAACGACAACATTTTTGGCAACGCCGGCAATGACTTATTATTTGGCAATTCTGGAGCGGATACAATAAACGGAGGAGTTGGAACCGACACCGCTTTCGGCGGTAGAGGCAATGACTTGATGCTCGGAGGCGCAGATGCTGATATTCTGTTGGGTGACAGCGGCAGTGACACTTTAAACGGTGGCGATGGTGACGATAAAGTATTTGGCGGCAAAGGAAATGACTCTGTTTCCGGGGACGCTGGTAATGATACCCTTCACGGTGGCCAAGGAAATGATGTAGTGCGCGGCGGTGTCGGCAATGATGTTGTTTCCGGTGATATCGGCAACGATACCATCTGCGGTGGTGAAGGCGACGATAAAGCTTATGGTGGCATAGGAGAGGATTGCGTCTGCGGCGAAGAAGGTAACGATACGCTTTTTGGCGGCCAAGGAAATGATGTAGTCAGTGGCGGCGCCGGCAATGATTATATTTCTGGTGATCTGGGTAACGATATATTAACAGGCGGTGAGGGAGCAGATACCTTCGGCTTCCGCTATTTTGCCCACGCATCCCAATCAACACCGAATGCCAGCGTCCCTAACGGTAATGTTTTTGGCTTAGATACCTTGACTGATTTTACTTCAGGTCAAGATAAAATTCAGTTGGATAACAAGGTCTTAACTGAATTGCCAGAGGGTACTTTAGCAACCAACCTTTTTGCTGTAACAACTAACTTTATGCCTAATACTGATGGTGTGGGTACAGCTAAGGTTGTTTATGACAAAACAAGCGGTCTGGTTTACTACAACCCTAATGTTACTGTAGGTAATGAATTGCCCTTAATGCAGTTACAAGCTAATCTCAATGTCAGTTCCACCGACTTTGAAATTATCTAAGCCTAGATTGACATAAAAGCCGATTTTTTATATACAAAGCTTTCCATTTTTTGATAGCTAAAAAAATCGATTTTCTCTTCCTATAAATTAAATTTTCTCAAGATAACTTAGGCAAAATGTGACTCTTTAGCATTTTCTGGGGGCAATGACTTCTGGAGTATGGCTTTTATTGAGGACGGTTGCCTAATTTCTACTTTTGTTAAAATTTCCTCTCTAAACTCTAAAGATGCCTCGTCAACCCAATGATGGTATTTCTTGTTACAATCTGGCAGTGGTTTTTGGTCAGAAGGGGCTATTAAAAGAAGCTGAAACCAGCTACCGCCGCGCTATTGCCCTTAAACCGGATTATCTTAAAGCTTATAGTAACTTGGGTTGTATTCTCGTGAAGCTTGATAAGCTTGAAGAAGCAGTTAAGGTGTACCAAACAGCCCTCGCCATCAATCCCAATTGGGCAACTTTACACAATAATTTAGGTCAAGTTTTACAGGCACAAGGAAAAGCCGGTGATGCTTTATCTGCTTATATAAAAGCCATTGAATTACAGCCAAATATGGCTTTAGCTCATTATAACGCGGGTAAAATTTGGCAAGTGGAAGGGGATCATTTACAGGCAGGCCGGTGTTTTCAGCGGGTAATTGAACTTGAACCCGATAACATTTCTGCTTATAGCGATTGGGGTTATTCGCTGATGGCTTCTGGCAAACTAGATGCAGCAATGATGTGTTTTCAACAAGTAATTTCTCATCAACCGGCATTTGTTGAAGCTTATTGTAAACAATTTCTTGAACCAGAAGAAAAACAACAAAAAATAGACGAACTACAACAAGCAAAAATTGCCTGTGCGAGATTTCTGGCTGAATTACAAAAGCCATTTATCTCTCCCGAAATTTATGCTTATCTCTGGCAAATTTATATACATTTAGGAAATATTTTATTTGAATATGGCAACTACCGGCAGGCAGAAAATTATTATCACCAAGCTTTACAAATTCAGCCAAAAAATCCAGAAATTTACTTAAGATTGAGTCAGTGTTTAGCGAAACAAAAACGGCAAAATGCAGCCTTTCTGGTGAGAAATTTGGCAAAAATAATTCACCCAGCCGCAAAGTTTGCAGAAAATAACCACTCCTCATCTACTACTTCTCCTCAAGGTGTTTATTTATCAGCTAAAGAGTGGGTTACAACTACTGAATTAAAAGACGCAGAATATGTAGAATTTTGTTTAGAAGATGAAAAAGGCAGTCAAGAAAGCGGGTGTTTTTACGAAAATACAAAATTTGAGCAGCCAACACGGGTAAAAACACCTATTTCTCAAACAATATCTGAGGATAGCGCAAGTTTAAATAAATTGCCTGAGTCTGAAACTTTAGAATTAGAATGTGGAGGTTTAAATTGTGCACCCTGTCTAAAGCGAATTTATCAACAGTTTTCACCAATTTATGAAGAAAGCGGTATTCAAGTTTTTGATAATAACCGTTCAACGCTTTCTGTTAAGGAACCCAGCACTTTTGTTACTGTTATTCCACAGGGGCGTACTTGGGTTGTTCCACAAAAAAATACCTGGATGATTTGTAATGCTATTGCTATTATTAGTCCTGATAATTATTTGTTAGCAGATGTGTCGCGGGAGTATCCAGGGTATTTGCCAGGATGTAACCGACATGATCCTAAAAAACACCGTATTTTTAATATAGAAGAATTGCCGCCGCTTGAGAAAATTGATGCTTCGGTGGCAGTGTTATCTGGACTTTCTGGAAATGTCTATTTTCATTGGATGGTAGATATTCTACCTAAACTTAATATTTTGCGTCAAAGTAAAATAGAATTATCGAAAATAGATAAATTTTTAATTAATAGTATTTCTCAATCTTTCCAACGAGAAACTTTATCGCTGTTGGGAATTCCTAAATCAAAAATTATTGAGAGTGATATTCATCCTCACATTCAAGCAAAACAACTCATAGTTCCTTCCTTTGCAGGACATTTAGGGTGGGTAAAACCGGCCTCTATTAACTTTCTTCGTCACGAATTTTTAAAACAAATTTCTTTACAAAAGCTAACTTATTCAGGGCGGATCTATATCAGTCGAGGAAAGGCAAGATACCGACGCGTTTTGAATGAAGAAGAAATCATCAATTACTTGGAAAAGTTCGGTTTTCAAACTGTTACTTTAGAAGAAATGCCGATTGTCGAACAAATTGCACTATTTTATCATGCTAAAATAATTGTGGCTCCTCACGGCAGTGGATTAACTAATATTATCTTTTGCCAAAAGGGGACAAAAATTATTGAATTAACTTCACCGTATTATGTTAGACATTATTATCCAGTCATAAGTCAAATTTTAGGTTTACAACATTACTACTTAATAGGTGAGTCATTTGCTTGTTATCCCCTGCGACAATTGATGTATCAAAATCCTTTAACAGAAGATATTAAAATCTCTAAAAACCAATTAGAAGCTATGATAAAAATTATAGGTTTAAATAATTACTCCACCGTTGAAAATACAGCAAATTATATGGAAAGTATTGTCAGTTATCAATTTAATGCCCTTAAGTTAAATGAGCAAGCTGAAGCTTATTTAAAACAAGGAAAATTAAAGGAAGCAGAAACAGTTTGTCGGCAAGCTTTAGAAGTTCAACCGCAGTCTGCGCCAACCTACAAAACGCTGGGTAATATTTTGCAGGTTACGGGGAAAATAGAAGAGGCAAAAGAGTGTTATAAAAAAGCTTTAATTATTGAACCAAATTATGCAGCAGTTTACGGCAATTTAGGCAGTTTGTTGGCGCAGCAGAAAGAATGGAAAGCAGCTATATCTTACTATGAAAAAGCCATTCAATTAGATCCGAAATTGGGTGCGGCTTATCGTAATTTGGCGAAGGTTTGGGCACAACTAAATAAGCCGGTGGAAGCGGCCGATTGTTGGTATGGTGCTTTTAGTTTAGAACCGGATAAATTTACCGTTCAAGAATGTGTTAACTTAGGCAATACTTTGGTGCGTCAAGATAAAATTGACGAGGGTATTTTGTGTTATCAACACGCTTTGAAGTTAAATCCTAATTTACTTGGTGTATATCAAAATTTGGGAGAAGCGCTGAAGGTACAAGGTAAATTAGAAGAAGCAAAAATTTATTATAAAAAGGCTGAACAATTGGGAAGAAAAACCGACAATAAATTGAAGTTAACAAAAACTCATAATGGGGCGACTAACAGCCAACAGTCTATCAATTCAGTGGCATTGGCGGATGCTGAGGCGTGTATTGCTTTAGCAGAATTTTACAGTAAAAAAGGCAAATGGTTAGAAGCTATTGCGGCTTCTCAGCAAGCAATTTCACTTCAACCGGCATCTGCGGATGCCTACAAAATATTGGGTAAAGCCTTACAAATTAATGGCAAGTTAGATGAAGCTCACCAATATTATTTAAAAGCCTTAGAAATTCAGCCGGATTTAGCAGAAGTTTATGCTAATTTAGGTAGTTTGTGTGCACAGAAAGAAAGATGGCAAGAAGCTATTTTATATTCTGAAAAAGCGCTGCAAATAAATCCTCAATTGATGCCAGTCTATCGGAATTTGGCAAAAATTTTTGAACGCACAGGTTTGGCAGCAGAAGCGGCACTTTCTACTTATAATGGACAGAAGCTAGAACCGGCTTCTGAAACAGCAGAGCAATATTTAATTTTAGGAAATCAAGTGTTGTTAGAGGGGAACGTTGATAAAGCACTAGAGTGTTATCGACAGGCTATTAAACTAGATTATAATATGTCGTCGGCTTATCATAATATTGGGGAAATTTTAAGTACAAAACAGCAATGGGATGAAGCAATTAATGCTTACCGACAAGCAATTAAGGTAAAGCCAAACAATGCCGGTTCTTGTTATGGTTTGGCAAAAGCATTATCTGCACAAAAAAACTGGCAACAAGCAGTAATTGCCTACCAACAAGCAATTATTTTTAATGCAAATTCAGCGGAAATTTATCATCAATTTGGAGATGCACTTAGTCAACTGCAACAGTGGGAAGAAGCTGTCAAAGCTTATCATCAAGCTATTAAATTAAATCAAAATAATTCGTGGTCATATAATAATTTAGGAGACACGCTAATTAAACTGGAACGATGGCAGGAAGCCGTCACTGTTTATCGCCGCGCTATTGAGTTAAACCCAGATTTCTTTTGGTCGCACCACAATTTAGGAGATACGCTGATAAAATTGCAACGGTGGGATGAGGCTGTTGCAGCATATCGACAGGCAATTACCTTAAACTCAAACTCGGCTCAAACTTATTACAGCTTAGCAGATGCGTTGATAAAACTCGGTGCGTGGGATGAAGCTGTGACCTGTTATTATCGAGCAAACGAAATTAATCCAGAATCTTCTCCACGTTACCAACAGTTGTTAGATGAATTAATCAAAAAGGGGCAGATCGAACAAGTAATAAAAGCATATCTTCAACTCATTAAGTTAAAACCGAATCAGGGTATTTTCTACTATCAACTAGGAGATATTTTCAGAGACCAGAAAAAATGGAATGAAGCTGTGGCTGCCTACTCGCGTGCTATTGAACTAAACCCCAATTTAACCTGGTCATACCATAATTTAGGCAATGCACTAGCTAACTTGGAACGATGGGAAGAAGCAACTTCTGCCTACCGTCATTTCATCGAATTCGACTCCAATCATGGTTGGACTTACTATAATTTTGCAGAAGCATTAGTAAAACTTCAACAGTGGGAAGAAGCTGTTATAGCCTATCGCCGCGCCCTTCAATTGATGCCAGAAAAAAGCTGGATCAAGGAAAAATTAGCTGATGTTTTGCAGCAAAGAGCACAAGCAGATTTAGCCGAAGCAACTGAATTTTATCGTCAAGCAATTAAGGAACATCCCGACCATTTGGAACTCTATCACAAAGCCATAGCAATTCAAAAAGATAATCCAGAGCTTTACCTTCAGCTAGGACAGGCTTTAGTTCAGCAAGGAAAGTATGAAGAGGCAATCGCATTTTACCAGTTAGCCTTACAAATTCAGCCGAATTTTGCAGAAGCTCACTTTTTACTAGGTCAAGTAGCTCAAAAGCAACAAAACTTTGAATTATCACTTTCCTTTTATCAAAAAGCCAGTGAAGGCAATGCTTATGAGGCTCGATACTATCACCATTTGGGAGAAGTTTTAGAGATGCTAGAACAGCACGCTGAAGCAATTTCAGCTTACAGAAAGGTAACAAAACTCGATCCCACGTCAGCTGAATCATTCCACTACCTCGGAGATGCTTTAGTGAAAGATAAATCGTGGAATGCTGCACTTGCTGCTTATCAAGAAGCGGCTCAACTGGATACACAAAATGCGAGACTTTACAAAAAATTAGGAGATGTTTTTGCAAGACAAAGTAAAGTATCTGAAGCCAGCCAAGCCTATCAAAAAGCAATTCAGCTTGGGTTACAGGTTTATTAAAATTAAAGAAGGAAAGTTAATATAAGAGCAATAAACCTACAACAAAATAACCTAATAACTGCCAAACCCAACCAATTGATAGGAGTAATTTCATCCCCCATGAGCGTTGAAGAAAAACATCTTTCTAAGTTTATAATTTTTGCTCAAGCTAGAACTGGAAGCACAACCTTAGCAGCAATTTTAAATGTCCATCCAAAAATTAATATTTCTTTTGAGCCTTTTTGCACCGAAGAAAATGTTGGCATCAGTTTTTCCAAAAATTATCTAAAAGACAGCCAACAAGTAGAGTTTTTACCAAAACAAAGCGAGTTTTTTCATTGGGTTCACCAGTATCCAATCTCCGTACTAAAAAATGTTTTAGAGGAAATCCATAAAAAATTTAATGGCATCAAACACCTCTCGTACTCATTGCCATATCAAATAAATCAGTCTTTATTGAGCCAACCAGAATATAAAGTGATTTTCTTGACAAGGCGTAATCTATTACAGCAAGTTGTATCGATAAATATTTCTCAGCAATCAGGAGAATGGGTGACTAACAAACAAAAAGTTAAGGAGGCTCAATATGTATCAATTGACTTACACAACCTAAAAAATGAATTAACTAAACATCAACAAGAAATTAAAACCTACAAAGCAGAATTACAAAAAACAGATCGAAATTTCCTAGAAATTTACTATGAAGATATCTTTGACGGCAATCTTTTTTTAGATTTAAAATTAAAAAAAATCCATCAAATATTAGACTATTTGGGATTAGGATGGTTTGAGGAAGAATGGCAACTTAATAAAGTTAAGGAGTTGCTCGATCCCAAAAAACAAAAACTTAACTCGGCAGAAACTTATCAACTAATTCCAAACATATTTGAAATAGAAAAAGAGTTAGGTTGCGAGGAAACAGGATATTTGTTTAGTCAAGAAACGAACATTTACTTTGGTTTAGGCAACAAGCTCCAGCGAGAAGGTAAACTGGAGCAAGCGACCGGCGCTTATCAATGTTCGGTCAAACAAAACCCTAAATTTTATGCTACTCACCATAACTTAGGCGAAGTTTTAACTCGGCAGGGTCATTTCCAAGAATCTATAGCTGCCTATCGTCGTGCAATCGCTCTCAATCCCAATTCGGCTTGGTCTTATAATAATCTGGCTGAGGCACTTATCAAGCAGGGAGAGACTGAAGACGCTATTACAGCCTACCGCCATGCCATCGAGCTAAAGCCGGATGTTACAGACTTTCAAAAATATTTAAAAGAAGCTATTACCGCTCATCGTCGTGCAATTGAAAATAACCCCAATATACCACCAAAAACCACTTACTATAATACTTCAACCCTTAATGATCGGTGGATTGTTGAGTATGTTTTTCCAGGCAAGCGAAAAGGATATTTTTTTGAAGCCGGAGCCGCAAATGGCCAGAATGCCAGTAGTTGTTTTGTATTAGAAAAAGAACTAGACTGGACAGGAATTTGTGTAGAGCCTAATTCCTATTTTTTTCAAGAATTAATCGTAAATAGACCAAATAGTATTTGTGAAAATATTTGTCTTGCTAAACATACCGGAACAGTGAATTACATGGAAGGCAGCCCAAATACAATCAGTCCCTATTTAGGAGGCATCAAAGAAAACCTTGAACAGTTTAAACACAACGGCTCAACCGTTGTTCAACTCGCACAGGAAGTGCAGAAACAAGCCCTAACAATGGAAGCTGTACTGAAAAAACATCAAGCTCCCAAAATTATTGATTATGCGGCTTTTGATATTGAGGGAAGTGAACTTCCCGTTTTAGAGGTATTTCCTTTTGATGAATACCTAATTTTAGCTCTCAGTATAGAAACTGGGGGTGTACCTTGGTCAAAAATTTATGAACTGCTACTGGCAAAAGGATATGTAGAAGTCAAAAACCCTTTTAATTCTGACAAACCTTATGAAAAATATGTGTTACATCACAGTATTTTATAGATTATAGTGGTTTTCAGATTAATAGACATCTTGCAGAATAGCGGATCGAGCCGTCCTGTTTGCCAGAGGTCTATCTTTTAACCGACAGCAGCCTACATACTTAAGTTTTGATAAATTGTCGATTCAGCAACAGATTTTAAAAAGTAACTGGCTGTGAGTTTTTCTTTAATCGGATGTACCTTTAAATATTCGTGTGTTGCTTCAACTAAAGAGAAATCTTCGGCTTTTCGGGCTGCTTCACTTCGACTTTCAAAATAAAAAGGATAGTCTTCCCCTAAGTATTCTTTTACAGCAGGAAGTGGATTGACTAAAACAGGTGTATTTCTAACAATGCACTCAATGATGGCATTATTAGCACTACTATCATATAAATCTAGGTACACGATATTTTGAGAAAGTAATTCGTCATATTCTGCATTAGAAAGATGATCGATAACTTCCACTTCGTTCATATTTGGGCGGAGTGCATACTCCTGTCTCTCTCTTTCAAACATTTCATTAATGTAGTATTCATTAACTCGAAGACGAGTTTTTTTTAACTGCTTTACAGGTAAATAGTAGATAGAATGTAGTTTTCTTAGCCACCATCCTACCTGTACGACTCTTTTCTGTGGATTATCCAAAAAATTTTGCATCAAAAACGTTACATCTGGAGTTTCCGTAGGATGTATTAAATCAACAATTGGAATATCAAATTCAATTTGTTTTTGTAACCAATATTTATGATAAGCAGAGAAGCAAAACAAACCTTGACAAAATGGCGCACTTTCTTGCCAAAGTTTTGAAGAAAACAAAGCTTGAGGAGATTGGTTGTATTTAAACCACTTAGGCATATTCTGAGGATTATGTATAAATCCAATCCAGGGTTTTTGTAGAGGGTATTTAAGAGACCAGCAAAAGTTATTTTCCACAAAATGTTCAACCAATACACCTGAGCTATTTTGCAGGCATTTTACGCTTTCGATTACATAGTGCCACCCGGATCTATGATTGGCAAAATTGGGGTTTAACGAGAAATTAAGGTTAATTTTAGATAAATAGCTTTCAGAGTTTTTTTCAGCTAATGGCTGTTCTTTTGATGTCGTGTTCATAAAATTATCAACAGAAATAGATTTAGTTAATTTTTGCCATTCGGGTAAATTAGTTAAACAGTTAATATCAAAGCAATTACCAGTATAGTTATCTGTCGAACGTTTAAAGCTTTCTACCCAATGGGCAATAGTTTCGCTTGCAGTTGAATATTGCTTGTATCTGAGAGATGTTCGGAGGTATTCTGCCATTTCCACAAATTGTTTTGCTTCATAATGAAGGAATGCCACCCAGATCAAATTGTAGTAGCGGATCTGAGGTTCTAGTTGACGGATATCGTCTGGAAGTTGAGGTTGAGAAAAAAAATTATCCCAAACTTTACCCATAGAAACAGCCTGTTTTCTCAAACGCTTGGTAGCATTGTCTGGATGTTGGCGATAGCCTACAGTAATTTTCTTGAGCCACACTGATTTGCAGCCCATCAGAGAAAGCCGCAAAATTATATCCAAATCTTCTGATGGTGGAAAGCGAGGATCGAACCCACCAACGCGCTCTAGCCATTCTTTACGAATCATAATAGCGCTAGGTAAAACATGACCCCACAGTAACCAAGCCTTTAAATTTAGTTCGTCAGCATCTTGCCAAGGCTCTTTGTCAAAAATTTTTTCGCGCCACTCATTAACAAAACACCATCCACTTTGGACAATGCCAACTTCAGGCTGCTTATGAAAACAGGCAACTTGTTCTTCTAATTTGGTAGGCAGAATAAAGAAATCGTCTGCATCCAAAAACGCAATAAACTCTCCCTTAGCTTCCTTGATGCCACGATTTCTAGCGGCTGAAACCCCTTGATTTTCCTGGTAAATGTAATGAATCTTCTCGATATAGGGTTCTAACACCAAACGAGTGTTATCAGTGGAGCCATCATCAATCACAATAATTTCATATTCAGTGTAAGTTTGATTGAGGACGCTCTCTATCGCTTCGACAATGTAGCGTTCGCAGTTATAGGAGGGAATAATCACACTCACTTGTGGGGTCATAGATAACTTTTTTGCCATATCAGTCCTTCCCTGTACGATAAATTTTTGAGAGATAAACTGCCATTGACTAGAGTGCTACTCTTGCTGAGCTTTCGTGCCACTCCTGTGCTACTTGCATCCAAGCTTGGCTTTGCGCTTCTAGCCAGCTTTTTTCTTGATTAAACTGTTCTTGCACCTGTTGTGCTGTCTGCATCCACGCCAAGACCTGAGTATCGAGCCAATCTCTTTGAGTCTGCATTTGCTCTAGTTCTTCCTGAGTTTGATGAAGTTGCGACTGGAACTTTTGCGCCTCCTTGTGACTTCGCTCTAACTGTTCGATGGATTGTTCTAAAACTTTTTCCGTCTCGTGCAGTTGTGCCTGAGATTGTTCTAAAACTGTCTCGGTTTCATGGAGTTGAGCCTGAGACTGTTCTAAGTCTGCATTCTTTTTGTGCAATTGAGACTGAGATTGTTCTAGCTCTTTCTGAGTTTGGTGCAGTTGCGACTGAGACTGTTCTAAGTCTGCATTCTTTTTGTGCAATTGAGACTGAGATTGTTCTAGCTCTTCCTGAGTTTGGTGCAGTTGCAACTGGTAGTGATCGCGCTCTTGCTTCATTTGGTTGAGTTGTACCTGAAATTGTTTTAACTCTTCCTGAGTTTGATGGAGTTGAGACTCGAACTGCTGTGCTCTTTCCCGACTTCGCTTGAACTGTTCGATTGATTGTTCTAAAACTTTTTCTGTCTCGTGCAGTTGTACCTGGGATTGTTCTAAAACTGCCTCGGTTTCATGGAGTTGAGCCTGAGACTCTTCTAGTGCTGCATTTTTTTGGTGCAATTGTGCCTGAGATTGTTCTAAATCTTCCTGAGTTTGATGGAGTTGAGTTTGAGTTTGAGTCAATTGTTCTGTCGTTTCACGCAGTTGAGACTGCACCTGTTCAAACTGATTGCGAAATTGCTGTAGTTCAGCCTTCGTGTGGGCTAATTCCTGATTTTTTTGATGTAACCGACCGTTAGAGTTCTCTAATTCTTCCTGAAGCTGAGAAAACTGATATTTTACCTGTTTCAGTTCTAAATAGGTCTGTAACTGTATCCATTCAGGGCGATTAGTGAGGGATTTAACATCAAATTGTTCGTCGTGTCTTATCGATATATCAGTAAAAGTATCGATCCAGTTTAATTGAATTTTTTCGACATCTCTGGCTTCCGCTTCATCATCTCTGTAGTTGAGAGATTGCTTGAGATATTCCGCCATTTCGGAAAAGAATCCAGCCGAATAAAACCGCCACGCAATCCAGAGCGCCGCATAATAACGGCAATGATTTTCTAATTGTTGGATATGTTCTGGAAGGTTTGGCAAGGCAAAAAATTTATCCAATACCGCCAGATTCTCTTTAGCTTGTACCTGGATGTTGCGCGACGCATTTCCCTCGTGCTCACGATAGCAGACCACTGACTGACGCACCCAAGCAGTTTGACATCCTATTAAACTTAAGCGCAGGGCTAAATCTGTATCATCGGTTTGCTTAAATTGAGGGTCTAATCCCCCCACACACTCCAGCCACTCTCGACGAAACATCATCGCACTCAGCAGAACACATCTCCACCGCACCCAACCTTCTAAATCCAGGGTCTGAACATCTTTCCAGGGCTGGGCATCGGCGATTTTTTCCCCCGTAGTATTAACCCGCCTCCAGCCACTATGCACTATTCCCAAATTTGGTTGCAGTTCAAAACAAGCTACTTGTAGTGCCAGTTTATGGGGCAGAAAAAAGTCATCTTGGTCTAAAAAAGCAACAAACTCACCTTGGGAAATTTCAATGCCTCGGTTGCGAGCGACTGCAACTCCTTGATTTTCTTGATAGACATATTGAATTTTGTCTAAATAAGGTTCCAAAACACCGCGAGTGTTGTCTGTAGAACCATCATCAATGACCAGAATCTCGTAATTAGAATAAGTCTGATTCAGCACGCTTTCGACTGCTTTCGTGATGTATTTGTCTCCATTGTAAGCTGGAATAATTACGCTGACCAAGCCGGTTTTTGCTGGGAATAAATTTGCTTTTAAATGATTCATAAAAGTTCGTGCGTCTTGCGATTGTGGCGTTAGTTCCTGAGATGGTTGCATGGGGGTCAGTTCCATTAGCGTTTTTTTAAGAATTTAATTAATTCCCCGCTTGTTTCTGCTCTGGTACAAGGCAGGGATAATGCTTTTTTACTGTACCTCAGTTTAGAGCAAACCTGAATTATTTAACTCGGCTTTTATTTTTTCTAGGCGATTTTGTGATCGTCCTAGCCCTGCCTGAATTTGTGCTATAGGAGATGATTTTATCAGTTCTCGCCAAGAAAAATCAGGCTTTCCCTCTGGATGCCACGCGATTTTTTCTAGTCGCTCATAAATCTGTATTGCTTCAGGAAAAAAATAGTTAATTAATTTAGGTTGATAACTGTCGCTTCTTTGCTTCTGCCAGATGGAGGAATCATAGATATTTTTTTCTGGCTTTTCTAACATAAATTTAAACTTTTCATTAATAGCTTCAATATAATTTTTTGGATATTTGATAATAGTGTTAATATTGGCCAGCAGGCAACTCTGTGGAGAGTTTCTTTCATAACAACTAAGTATTTTTTTGTTGTAATGGATCCAGAATTTAACGGCTAAATTGGGTTCACTATTTAAGATAGTATCTGTATTTCTGCGATGAAGAGAATTAACGACTTCCCAAGGAGCACGATAAATGAATAAAAACTGAGTTTCAGGTAAAAGTTGTGCCCAAAAATCTAAAAATAATGTTGTCCTTGGGTCTTTCCATCCCCAATAGGGAGAGCGACAGTTTTGATTAATAATCTCTCTAGCTTTTTCTACAAAATGGGAGTTTACTTCAATTTTTTCTTCAAACGTCCAGCCATCTTCATGGAGTCCTTGAGATTTTAGTACGGCTCGATGAAATTCAAAAAAGTCTAGGTTTTCAAAGTGACCCTTAATATTACTAGGATATGCTTTTAGTAATCTTTCTCCAATATTCAGACCCGCACTTTGAAGCAAAGAAGCAGTTAAGGAGCTACCAGAACGGTGCATACTGGCAATGATCAGAGTTTTTGATGGCTCTGGCTGAGATTGAAAGGTTAGTATAGAATAATTTGGATTAAATGAGACTTTCTTTTCATCAATAAGGTTTGATTTTTGGATATTTTTTGAAGTGATAATTTCCTTAGTTTTATCCCAACCTTCTAGGTAATAATTAGAAACATAATGAAAATGATTGAAGCTGCCATAATAATGGTAGTCAGCAATTATTTTGGTTCTTTCTAATTCAAAGGTATAGCCTGGGGTGCAATTTTTTTCAAAAATTTTATAACAAGTTTCAAATCTTTTTGTTGCGGCATATATTCCCTTTATATTTGAATCGTCATAGGCACAAACTTCACCATTTCTTTTATAACAAAATGCTGGCCATTCTTTATGAAGGATACAATTTTTCATAACTTCTTCTGGGATAATATCCCTAAAAATTTCACAAGCTTTAATCCATAGTTCTAAC
The DNA here is from genome assembly GCA_036704045.1 of Halomicronema sp. GTDB lineage: Bacteria > Cyanobacteriota > Cyanobacteriia > Cyanobacteriales > Oscillatoriaceae > Ancylothrix. The sequence goes on from DATNQM010000026.1 coordinate 30,162, forward strand.
CGTTTTGGAGTACCTACAAAAATGGTTTCATCAATTGGTAGATATTCTTTTAACAATGGTTGTTTACACAAAAAAGCGTTGTTTGTTATGTATGTGTTTCCAATCCTCAATATAGAAGAGCAAGTGTAAGCTACTAAATCTATGAGGAGGGTCTTATTTTTCATTGCGTTCAAATCTATTGCGGTTCTACCAAAATCTATTTGCAATGATCTTTTGATAAAAGGAGGACATTTTGCAGACAATAGAGCATCATAAGTCCATTTTAGAGGAGGGGAGAATTGACTAATTAATGAAGACTGAAATACATAATTACTAACTAGTTCATTTTTTTCACTGAATTTAAAAATATCCCGACTAACGCATGAACCAAGAATATAAAATTTTTCAGATATATCGCTCATATATGGTAATAATTTATGATTAGAATGATTGAGTGGACATTTAGAAACAGCAGGGAGGTAACTGAGATTGAGTCTAAGAGAGCTTTAAGAGCGATTGCTTTTTTCTAAAAGCATATATTTTATTATAACTTTAATTATCTTTAAACAAAGATTAATAATAGTCTAGTTTTGCAAATTTCATCACAACAAGAGTTTCATTAATTGAATTAATCTAAATTTAAATTGTTTTTCATTTGACCTAAATTTTTTGATACAGTATTGTACAACTGCCAGAGTATTGTCGGAGGAGCTATCATCAAAGATAATGAGTCCCCTGTTAGGGGAACGTTGGGTGAAAACTCTTTGTATGGCTTGCTGGATGTAGGGCGATCCCTTATAAGGTGGGATGATTACGCAGACTAGTGGGGTTTTGGTTGCTGACATCAGCATTGTCCTCAAATTGTTGTAATAAATTTTTACTCTAAAAACGTTTTAATTTGGGAAAGAAGGGAACGAGAACGCCCCAAATCTGCTTTTATTTTTTCCAATTGAGAAGTTGAAAAATTCAAGAGTGGTTGATTGGAGACTTTAACATTAACCCGTGTTGTTTTGGAACCTTTTTTGTGAAACCACATCACCCCCTCTTCTACCAAATCTAACTCCAAAATATACTCACCCACCTCCTGTGGCATTTTGATAGACAACGACAACAAAACTTCTGCATTTGGGGGCAAATATTGGGGTAAAGCAACTCGACTATCAGACCAACAAATCACATTTCCTTTATTATCGAGCCAATGATTTCCCAGCGCAATCCCACTTTGCTTTGAATCAGGCCAAACAACAGGGCTAATATTCTTTACAGTAACTTTAACATTCATCACTTCAGCCGGTTGAGCTAACAAAGAATTGGAAGTAGTAAGTTGAGCTTGATAAGCTAGATCGGGCAATAAATCATAACTAATTTGATTTGGCAAAATCGGCCCAGGAGTTGGAAAAGTTTGCGCTGCTTTAATACGAGTTTGTAACTTTTCTGCGACAATCTCAACATAAGCTTCACTCTCAAAAAAGTAGTGTTCGCTAGGAATCAAATCCAGCGAAAATCCTCCTGGGTAAAACTTGCGCCAACCCCACTCTGGCCACTGAAATTGTTTATAGGGGTTTAAGTGACTATCACAGCCAAAAAACAGGGCAATGCGACCAGGATAGGGCGTTGGTTTAGGGCGGACTAAGGGTGTCTCTATTAGGGCCAGCAGAGTAACAACTTCGCCGGACTGCTGTAGCTGTTGGGCAATTTCAAAAGCAATGCGGCTTCCCGCACAGTAGCCACCGATCAAGTAAGGGCCTTTGGGTTGGACGGTGAGAATTTCTTGGAGATAGTGACCGGCTAAAGAAGTGATATTTTCGTGGCTAAATCCGTTAATCTGAAAACCGGAACGTAAGCCATATATAGGTTGGTCTGTACCGAGATATTCGGCTACTGGCTTTATTTCGTGAAACCCATTGACGCACCAAAACAGAGGTTGAGATGAACCGTCAGTGTTTAGACCCACCATTAAGGCATTAGGCGCAATTCTTTTGCCTTTCCAACCGGCAGTATAGGCTAAAAGTTGACGATAAATTTCTGGGTCTAGGGATGGTGTCGGAAGCAAGGGGATAGATATTTTCTGAACTGCATTTTTTGTGGTTTTTTCTGCTTCCAATAGTGGAGCCAGTTCGGCAATGGTACTGAGTTGAAATAAGGCAGCAAGCGGGAGTTTTTGATTGAAAACTTTTTCAATTTCCGCGACGAGGCGAACCGAAAGCAGAGAGTGACCACCCAAGTCAAAAAAGTTATCATAGATGCCGATTTCATGGTCTATTCCAAGCACTTTTTCCCAAATTTCAGAGAGTTTTTGTTCAGCGACAGTTTGAGGGGCAACGTAGGTATTTTCTGGGGTTTGATTGTGTTGATTTGGTGTTAGCAAGGCGTGGCGATCAATTTTGCCATTAGGGTTGAGGGGAAAGGCTTTTAAGATCACAAAAAATGCCGGTATCATGTAGTTCGGCAGTTTTTGTTTTAGGAAATGACGGAGTATTTCAATGGTTGGAATTTTTTCTTGAGTGGGGACAATATAGGCGACTAAACGTTTGTCTCCTGAAATGTCTTTTTTATCGGCTATAACAAGGCTTTCTAAGATATTGGGATGTTGATTGAGTACAGTTTCAATTTCTCCGAGTTCGATGCGGAAACCGCGTATTTTTACTTGGTTATCTATGCGACCAAGATATTCGATGTTACCATCGGGTAAATAACGGGCAAGATCGCCGGTTTTGTAAAGTCGAGAAGCCGGTTTATTGCTAAAGGGATTGGGAATGAATTTTTCTTTGGTTAAATCAGGCCGGTTGAGATATCCTCTTGCTACTCCCACTCCCGCAATGTGCACTTCCCCAGGAACACCAATAGGAACTGGTTGGAGATAGCGATCAAGAATATAAATTTGGGTGTTGTAAATTGGACGACCTATTGGCACGATTTCTATACTTTCAAAGCATTGTGCAAATGTAGCGTAGACAGTGGTTTCTGTGGGCCCATAAGCGTTGAAGAACTGTCGTCCAAGAGTCCATTGGCTGACCAATTTACGAGGACATGGCTCTCCTCCTGCAACGATAGTTTGTAAAGTTGGTAATTTCTGAATCGGCAGAGCAGCAAGTGCTGATGGTGTAATGCTAAGGTTGGTAATTTTTTCTTTCTCTAATAGCTTCAATAGAGGTTGTCCGGGGTGCAAGTGTTCTGGTGTTGCTAAACAAAGTGTCGCTCCTGCACAAAAAACCATAAGAATTTCCCCGATAGAAATGTCAAAGCTTAAGGAGAAAAATTGGAGAACGCGGCTATCTGCTTGCACCTTAAACAGTTGAATTTCTGCGGTTGCTAAATTGCACAATCCTCGGTGACATACTTGAACTCCTTTAGGCTTTCCTGTTGAGCCAGAGGTGTAAATAATATAAGCTAGGTTTGTCGGTTGTACTCTACTGATGGGAGAAAGTTCGCTTTGCTTAGAGATTTTTTCCCAATCAGAATCTAGGCAAATTATTTGGCCTTGATGTTCTGGTAAGGAGGCTACCAGTTTTTTTTGAGTTAATAAAACTGGTAGTTGCGTATCTTTGAGCATATAAGCAATACGCTCCGATGGATAGGTGGGGTCTATAGGCACATAAGCACCACCGGCTTTGAGAATGCCCAACAATCCCACTATCATTTCAAAAGAACGCTCTACACAAATCCCTACTAATACTTCTGGCCCTACTCCCAATTTCTGCAAATAATGTGCTAATTGATTAGCTCGATTATTTAACTGGCAATAGGTTAATTTTTCGGATTTAAACACCACTGCTATTGCATCGGGTGTTCGTTCTACTTGCTCTTCAAATAACTGATGAATACACTTATCATGGGGATAATATGCCGCTGTGTCGTTCCATTCAACTAATAACTGATGCCGTTCGCGTTCTGTTAGCAAAGGTAATTGGGAAACCGGTTGTTGGGGATTGGCTACTATGGCTTCTAACAACACTTGAAAATGGCCGCACATTCGTTTAATGGTTGCGGCTTCAAATACATCGCTGTTGTATTCAAAGGAACAAACAAGTCCTTTAGATATCTTGGCAATATCGAGCGTTAAATCAAGCGCCGCAATTCCTCGGTCAAATTTGCACCTTTCAAGGGTGACACCGGCTGCTGTGAGGGTTGGGTTGGGAAAATTTCTTAACTGAAATAAAACCTGAAATATGGGGTTCTGGCTGAGATTTCTCTCTGGCTGTAATTCTGCTACTAATTTTTCAAAAGGTAATTCTTGATGCTCAAATGCGTCTAATGCCACTTGACGTACTTGAGTTAAAACTTCGGCAAAAGTTGCATTGCCATTAAACCGGCACCGGATCACTAAAGTATTAATGAAAGCTCCAATTAAGTTTTCTGTTTCTAAGCGATCACGTCCTGCTATCGGGGTTCCAATAACAATATCTTCTTGGCCGGTGTAGCGATATAGTAATATTTGGAAAGCTGCTAATAAGGTCATAAATAGCGTGACTTCTTCTCTCAAACTCAGTTCTTTGAGAGAGTCACACAGGTGTTTGGGCAAAACTAAATCTTGTTTGGCTCCTCGGAAAGTCTGCACCGGCTTTCGTGGTCTATCTGTGGGCAAATTCAACACCGCTGCACTACCGCCTAATTGTTTTTTCCAATAGGCAAGTTGAGGCTCTAATTTTTCCTTTTCTAGTCGCTGTCTTTGCCATATTGCAAAGTCGGCATATTGAATGGGGAGCGGTGGAAGTCGTGATGGTTCTCCGTTGACAAAAAGTTCATAATATGCTGCAATTTCTTTGAGTAAAATGGCTATTGACCAACCATCAAAGATAATATGGTGCATTGTCAGTAACAGGATATTTTCTGTTTCAGAAAGATGTAGCAATTTGGCTTTTATGAGGGGCAATATAGATAAATCAAATTTATGTTGTGCTTCTTCAAGTGCTATTCCTTCGACTTCTTTGGTTTGTTGTTTTATTGATAAATGAGTTAAGTTTATTCTCGGCAATTTTACGTTCAGACTGGTAGCGATGACCTGGATAGGTTGTTCATCTACCGTCGGAAAACTGGTGCGTAAAACTTCGTGACGCTCCACAATTTGGTTAATTGCTTTTTCTAGGGCTGCTAGATTCAATGAACCTGTAATGCGTATGTTTATTGGACAATTGTAAGCAGGATTTCCGGGTTCTATTTTATCTAAGATCCACATCCGCTCTTGAAAAAATGACAGGGGTGCGGACTGAGTTTTTTCTCGTGGTGTAATTGTGGGTTGGTGGTTGACATTTTTTGCTTTTTGTTGGAGTTTCTGCTCTAGCAATTTACGTTTGGCCGGTGATAATTGGGCTATTCTTTGGTTGATTTCTTTCATTTTTTGATTTATATGGTGGGTGGTTTTCGGTGAATTTAAACCTCTTAGTACCGGCATCCTGTAGATGATAAAAGCAGGTATAATGCCTGCTGTAGCTGATAGGAATTAAATCATCATTTTAATCGATCAAAGATTAGTTTTAGTTAAACTAATTACTCTTGATTAGATAGGATATTTTCTGCTTCTTCATCGGAGAGGGTTTCTAGTTGGTCTAACATTGCATATATTTCGGCTTCTTCTACCATTTCCGCTTGTTTTTGGGTAATTAATTCTGCCATTTTTGCTACTGTAGCTTCTTGGAAAAAGAAGAGAAACGATAACTCAATATTTGTGATTTCTCGAACCTGATTGACGATTCTGGTGGCTAAAATAGAATCTCCTCCTAGTTGGAAAAAGTTGTCATAGATGCCTACTTGATCAATTCCTAAAATTTCTGACCAAATTTTTACTAATTCTGCTTGGAGTGGGGTTTGGGGTGGTATATAATCGGCTCTGGGAATTGTTGGGTCGGAACTTGTTAAGCCTAATTTTTTGGCTAATCCAATCCGCTGTAGTTTGCCGGTGGGGCCTTTTGGAATTTCATCAAGAAACACTACGAGACGCGGTACTTTAAAATTAGCTAATTTCGCTGCGGCAAATTGTTTTATTTCTTGCTCGGTTATCGAAAATTCTTCTCGCACTACTACAGCAACAGCGATGTCTTCTCCTAAGAGTTTATGGGGAGCAGTAAAGGTGACTGCTTGAGCGATTGCTGGATGATCTAAAAGCACTTCATCTATTTCTCGCGGGGATATTTTTTCGCCGCCCCGATTGATAATTTCTTTGATTCGACTTTTGAGAAAAAGATAGTTATCTTTATCTAAATATCCTAAGTCGCCGGTGCGAAACCAATTGTTTGTAAAGGCGTTTTGATTGGCGTCAGGATTGTTTTCATAGCCAGAGGTTATGTTTGCTCCTCGGATGACTATTTCTCCTTCTTCACCGGCTGGTAATAAGTTGCCTGAGTGATCCATAATTGCGACTTCTGGGCCGGCGGAAATTCCGACTGAACTGGCTTTGCGGGTTTTGGGGGGTAGGGGATTGCTGGTAATTTGATGCGAGGCTTCGGTCATGCCATAGGATTCGATTACGGGGGCGTTGAATTCTGCTTCTAAGGCGGTCATTACTGAAGGAGGTAGGGGTGCTGAGGAGGAGCGAATAAAGCGAAGGGGATGTTGATAAATGATGTGTTTATTAGTTGTTGCGCGTGCAAGAATTGCTTGGTGCATGGTGGGTACTGCTGAATACCAGGTGGGGCTAAATTCTGCTAACCATTCAAAGAATTTGGGTGCTTGAAAACCAGGTGTGCAAATAATGCTGGCACCAGCTTTTATGGATGAAAGTAACGCTCCGATGAGTCCGTGTATGTGGAATAGAGGCATGATGTTTAGACAGCGATCTGTCTCGACTAAATTTAAGGTGAGGCGGATATTTTCGGCTGAGGTGCAGAGGTTTTTTGCAGTTAGCGGAACTATTTTGGGGCGAGATGTGGTTCCTGATGTGTGCAGGACTAAGGCTATATCTTGGCTTTGAGATATTCCTCCTTGGGTGGGATTTTTTTGGTCTCCTCCTGTTAGTTGAAAAATGCCAGCGGCTGATTGTTTAAGAGTGGATAATTCTAGTAGTAAAATGCCTTTTTTTTGAGCGACTTTGACGGCGGTGGGGGCAATTTCTGGCTGATAAATTAGGGCTTTGGCGTTGAGGTCTGATAGGTAAAATTCGTATTCTGATTCTGTATAATTTGGATTGAGGGGGGCTATTGTGGCAATTGTTGCTATTGCTAAAAATGCGACTGCCATTTCGGGGCCGGTGGGTAGGGTGACTGCTATTCGGTCATTGCGTCCTATTCCAATTTGGTTAAGTTTGGCGATGATTTGGTTAATCTGGTTATATAAAGCTTGATATGTGAGGGGTGTGCGTTCTGGAGAGGTGATCGCTATCGACTGAGGTTGCCGGTGTGCCCAGGCTGTGATGCAATCGTAAATAGATTGGTTTTGATTTTCTGGGAGGTTGGTTTTTTCGATCATAATGCTGTAAACTTTCGGTTTTTCTTCCATTTAAATTTTGAAATTAATTATACTTTAAAGTTTCCTTAATTTGGGAGAGTCTAGCACTCGCTCGTTCTAAATCAGCCTTGATTTTGTGTAAGTTAGAAACTGGCAAATTTCTGCTTTCAACTCCCTCTACTTTCCCCTCTTCCGCATAACTAAAAATTTCATGCTTAACCCAAGGTTCTGATTTATCCCAATTCCACTGGGAAAAATTATCTATTTTCTTGAGGCACTCTCTCTGAGAAAATTTGATACTTTCTGCCGAAAAATTTTTTCTGTCTCCATGCCATCCTTTCGCTAGCTCCGATTCAGAAAAAACGCGATTTCCATATTTAGTTATGGCATGAAATTTACTCAACAGAATGTAATGACGTAAAATAAAAGATACTGGAAATATTTTTATTCCTGTAAATTCTACTCGATGTCCTCCACTGCTGTGTAAGTCAATATTAGACGTTTTTTTCCAAGCTTTTACCTCCCGTAACGGGAATGGCTCAAAAAAATAGTAATATTGCATCTCTTTGACATAATCTTTTCCCTCAAAATTTTCCTCATCATTAGTAGGCATAAACACAAATTCATCAAAATTAATAGCGTTGTAGCCTTGGCGATCAGCATCTTCAATGCCTTCTAGAAGACTAATATAAGGTTTTGGTGCCTCTCGAATTTCATCTGCATCTAAATGGATAAACCAATCTGCATCTATCTCTGATGCTAATTTCTCTTCATTTAAAAGGATTTTTTCTAATTCAAAGAAGCCATTAAAAGGAAAGTGTTCGATTCTGAAGACACCACGATCCAAAAAACTCTCAGCAATCTCTAAGGTGCGATCTGTGGAACCATTGTCAATCAAACAAGTTTCTATTCCCTGTAAATATAGATGTTCTAAACAACGTGCTAGATATCGTTCTTCATTTCTGACTGTTAGTAGAGCAACAACTCGTAACTGGGGATGATAAACTCGCGGCTCATATTTGTTAAGTTCCCAGCGAGCCATTTGTACGACTTTCTCCATCATATTTTGCTCTGGATGTCTTAGTGTACTGATGTTATAATCAGCGATGAAAAGATTTGGCGTACACACAAAAGTTTGGTGAGGGAATTTATTTTCTACTTCCTTGAGAGAGCCGCTATCATAAGGCCAGTCGAAGGCTGCAATTTTTTCTAAAACAATATCAAATATCGAAGCATGGAGAGCATAAGCAAATGAGCCATGAACTCTCGGCAAATGACTTGTTTCCATATTAATACTAGGATGATATAAATTTGTAGAAAATTGCTTAACTGCACTCCAATTTACCTGAACACAACCAAAATAAATTAGTTTCCAAGTTAAAGGAAATTGTTGCACTGTCGTCGAAAATAAGGCGGAAAAATCTTGATGAATCATAATGTCATCTTCAAGGATCAAGATTTTCTTAAGACCTTCTTGCTTCGCTTTTTCAATAACCTTTTTATGGGACAGCAAACATCCCCAAGCACCGGGGGACTCAATAAGTTTCCTTTTTCGGGTTTGTTCGTGCTGATGGTTTAAACCTTTACTGGCGTACTCTTTCCAGCAGCCCACATTTTCCGGCTCATAACCATTAACTGCTTCAACCCGCTCGAATTTTATCCCATAGCGAGATAGCATCTCAGATGTAATTGCCCATTTCTGTAGATTTTGACTCAAATTAATGACGAAAATCTTATCGAAATAATCATTATTTGTAGCAATATCATGCTCATCTAATTCTTCATTTTTTAGATGAGCATCCTCTAAATTTTGAGTCAATGATGCTGTTTTTTTCTCATTTAAATTTATAGTTTCTTCATCCTTTTTTATAGATTCAGGAATATTTCCATACGACATACCTTCAGTAAGATTTTCTTTCTGTTTTATGATTTTACAACCATTCAGTTTTAATGCCCCACCCATTATCTCTTCGAGTTTTTCCACTATTTTTATCACTACCCGCTCTTTAAGATCCAGTTGCTGGACTTTATCATAAATTTTATTGACTGTTTGAATACAGCGATGCAAACGTTTATTGAATTCATCTATGGTCATTGCTTCTATATATTCAAACAACTCATGGGGATTTCTAAAGTCTGTGTAGTCTAAAAAACTATTTGTTTCAAAATCTTCATAAATCTTGCTATTTTTACCCCCATAATAAATAGGAAGACAACCACACCCGATAGAATCCCAAATTTTTTCGGTACAGTAATAGTCGGCAATAGTGTTTTCAAAGCAGAGATTAAAATGATATTTTTGCAATATCTCTAGTTTTCTGCCGTGCCAGTCACCAGCCCTAGAATTTTCTATTGCTATATTCTCTGGCCATTTTTGGCCATAAATATCAACCCTACCTAGCTCATATCCCTGTAATGCAATTTCTCTTCTTAAGCGGCTCAAATCAAGCTCATGTCCATCCCGAATTAAAGATGTATTCCAGGTATAATTTGTGATTAAAGTTACAATTTTTTTATGGTTTTCTCTCTCAAAGCTATCATAATATGTTACAAGCTGTTTTCCCAATTCAAAATAATAATAATTATCCCAAAAAATGTCACCCGTATAGACATTCATAATATCTACATCTACTCCTTTAAAAAATACCTTTTTCTCAACATGGGTGTCAAACCTTGGCTCGTTCGTCAAAACTAGGTATTTTTTTGATAAACCGTATTTTATAATAAAAGGTTCTAATTTATTAATAAATCTGCTTACAAATACATCACAATCTTCTTGTTCCGTAAATAATATTTTGTGGCTAGCAAAGTTATTACTTTGATAAATCTTTTGATCTTCTTCACTAAAAGGATTATAATTTATATTATCTACTTTAAATATTTTGATCATTTTTCTCACCTATTTTCCTTTGCAATTTTTTAGGAGAGTCGTTGTTGTTAATTTTTGGGTCTTTATTTTTTATTTTTCGCGCCCGAACGAAAACTTTCTAATTCTTGCCTTCAAGTCAAGCGGGATATTTTGCTGTCAGCTTTTGCCACTCAGTTCTTATATTTTATAGCCTTTATGAGAACATTTTTTCTAGGTAAGCTTGAAAATGCTGGAGTTTCAAACGAGATAGCGCTAAATCACCCTGAATTTGTTGGAGTCGAGATTGTTTTTGTAAAAATACTTTACTATTAGCTTTTTCTGCTGCTCTTTCCAAATGAAAATTTAGCCTTTCCGCTAAAATTTTAACATTAGGTTCCAAGTGCATACTAAGATGATTCCCTGGGACTGTTTCTATCTCAAAATATCCGTTTGTGAATTCAGCCCACCCCAGTTGACGTATTGGGTTAAATCTGCTTTCATGCTGGTGCTGTTCCGATGCAAAATAAATGATCTCACAGGTATTTCCTTTTGGCATATAATTAAGAATTGCCAGCACTTGTGCTTGCCATACTTTGAGGAGATTCTCTAATTGCCCTAAAGTCCATCCCTGTTTTATTAAGTTGTTTCTAATTTCTATTTCCCTCTTTAACTTTTGCTGGTAATGAAAAGTTTTTTCTGCTTCAGTTAAAGGATTAAGACCTTCTACCATAACCAATTTTAATACGCTTTGTCCTTGTTTTTCTAGCTGGTGAACCATTTCAAAAGCCACCATTGCTCCCATACAATATCCTCCCAATAGGTAAGGACCTTGAGGCTGAATCGTTTGAATTTCTCTGAGATAATCGGAAGCGATTTCTTCAATTGTTGTCGGTGTTGTCGGCAGAGTTTTTTCTCCATCTAATCCTGCTGGGTGCAGTACATAAAATGGGCGTTCTGGATCGAAAAAACGTTCTAAATTTGTACAATTTACGATATTAGCACCCAGTCCATCCACATAGAAAAAAGGTTGCTTACTTCCCTGCGAACGAATGGCGACAAGAGAATTATAATTTCGTTTTCGGTTAAGTTGTTGGAGATAAAGGGCTAATTTCTCAATTGTTGGTGCTTCCATTACAGTTGCTAAGGGAATCTTTATATTCAAAATTTCCTCAACCAGCAAGGCTAAATTAGCTGCTTTTAACGAATCTCCTCCCAATTGAAAAAAATTATCTTTGATGCTAATTGATGCTATGCCTAAAATTTTTTGCCAAATCTGGAGTAACTGTAACTCTAATTCGTTGCGAGGTTCTATCACTTGCCGGATAGATTCAGAATTTAACTTCCAAGCATCAATACTATCTAAACTACCATTAAGGAATGCCGCCCGACAAGCTTGGCGCTGAATTTTCCCACTTGAAGTTTTAGGAATAGTTCCCCGTTTCAGCAGCACCACTCCATAAACCGGCAATTCCAATTCTTCCGCTATGGCTTTACGAATACTTGTGATAACTTCTACTGAATTCAAAGTTTTTCCAGCACTACGTTCTATTTCTTGAACAATTACTATCTGCTCCGTTCCATCAATTTCTACAGAAAAAGCTGCACCGGCTGCGGAACGTAATGCTGGGTGGCTTTTTTCGACTATCCATTCAATATCTTGAGGATAATAGTTTTCGCCTCGTATTATTATTAAATCTTTGAATCTGCCCGTAACAAATAACTCTCCATCTTTAATAAATCCTAAATCGCCGGTTCGCAAAAACGGCCCTTCTTTTGTATCTGCTAGATAGGCTTGAAATGTCTCCTTAGTAACATCAGGACGTTGCCAATAACCTTGAGCCACTCCACGACTCGTTACCCAAATTTCTCCAATTTCATTAGCAGCACATTGAGTGAAAGTTTCTGGATGTACAATGGCTACTTTTGTATTCTGTAATAACCGGCCCGCACCGGCTAATTTTTTGCCGTTGCTATCCTCGATAATACGGTTTTTTGTCAACTCTTCCGCAGAAAAATTACAGAAAACAGGACTCTCTTTTTTTCTACTTATTGTTACCACTAAAGTTGCTTCTGCGAGTCCATAACCAGGGGCAAAAGCATGGAAACGAAAACCACAGGATGCAAAAGTTTTGCAAAAGCTTTCCATCACTTCTGGGTTGATAGGTTCAGCGCCATTACCGGCAGCTTGCCAACTGCTTAAATCTAACTTATCCCGTTGTTCTGCTCTTATTTGACGCACACAATAATCGTAAGCAAAGTTAGGGGCTTGGCTATGAGTTGCTTTGTAACGAGAAATAGCTTGTAACCAATTAAAAGGCTTTTTAATAAATGCAAAAGGTGACATCAAATAGCAAGTAGTACCATTGTATAAGGGTTGTAAAAGCCCTTCTACGAGTCCGTAATCGTGAAAATAGGGCATCCAAGTAACGGTGATACTGTTATTATCATAGCCACCGGCTTGTTGAAGGTCTGCTAAATGACAAATCAGGTTTTTATGAGTAAGTATGACGCCTTTGGGTGTGGAAGTTGAACCTGATGTGTATTGGAGATAGGCTATGGTGTCGGTATTGATCACAGGTTCGCTGCATTTTTCTGAGAGTTTTTCTGCTATGGTATCAGTTGCGTACCAGCGTATCTGTTGATTGATTTCAAATTCGGCAAAATGGTTTATAAGCTGAGATTGAAGTGATGTTGTTGTGAGGATGGCTGCGGTTTTTGAATCTTCGATAATAGATAGCAGCCTAGGAAGTGATCGCTTTAGGTTGGATGCTTCTGGTGCCGGTGTGGGAATGGCTATAACACCGGCATACAAACAGCCAAAGAATGCCGCCAAAAATTCTAATCCTTGCGGATAAATGAGTACCGCTCTATCTCCAGGGGAAATGCAAGATTGCAAATAAGCAGCGATAGCTTTTGCTTTGCAATCTAACTGTTGATATGTCAACCTGTCTTCTGGGGTTTCCCCGTTGGCTAGATAAGTATAGGCTATTTGCGCCGGCTCAGAAGAAGCTCGTTGTTGTAGAATTTCCACCAAGGTAGAAAATTGATTTTTTTGATTTCCAAGCGTATCCGATAAAAGCATTTCTTCTCCTAAACTCTTCACTACCTTATCTCCACAGGTTGTCTCAACAGTTCTACTAACGCATAAAAAGCCGGTTTTGGTTGATAATTTTCATCAAAAATTAACGCCGCATCGGGATGATTTGTAAATTGAGGAATCCACGAATGCGCGTCTGTAAATCCCCACATTACAAAAGCTTTACAGTTACTTGCTTCTAAACAAACTTCCAGCATTTGCCGGTAAATATTAGCCTGAGCAACTAATCTTTCTTCTTTTGTTCCATATCCGTCCTGAATTTTTACATCCATTTCAGTGATATGTACTTCTAATCCCAACTCAGACAACCGCAGCATATTATTGGCTACTTCTTGCGGCCTGGGTGTATAATTCAAACCAACGTGCATTTGTAATCCCACGCCATTAATAGGAACTTTTTTTAATAGTAATTGCTCGACTAAACGATAAATAGCATCAGACTTTTTTCCTCGTCCTTCGCCGCCATAATCATTATAAAATAATTTAGCATCGGGGTCAGCTTCGTGGGCCCAACGAAACGCCATTTCTATATATTCGGGGCCAATATTTTGCAGCCAAATCGTATTTCTTAATGTGCCATCATCAGCAATAGCCTCATTCACCACATCCCACGCCAGAATTTGTCCTCGATAGTGCCCCACAACTTTATAAATATGGTCTCGTAAAATGCTGATTGCTTCATCACGAGATAATTTTTTTTCTTTCAACCATTTTGGTAATTGATTGTGCCAAACGAGGACGTGACCACGCAAATTTATTTTATTTCTTGAAGCAAAAGCTACCATTGCATCTGCTTTTTCAAAATTATAACTGTCGGGAGTCGGACGCAAAGGTTCAAATTTTATCACATTTTCTGGCGTAATAATATTAAATTGTTCCGCCAAGATATTTTGATAATTTGGCTCATTTTTTAACGGCAAATCTCTCACCGCTGCGCCAATTTTAATGCCTCGTTCAGCGGCAAGTGTTCGTAAATATGGGGTCGTTGTTTGGGTAATTCTTACGGGATTTTGGTTTGCACTAAGGTTCCCCACATTTAAAGGAAAAAACGGGTGAGTTTGTATTAGCAGTCCCGCTAACCCACCCAAAGCCAGTAAAATTAATGTCTGTAACTGCTTTTTTATCATATTTTACTGTTTAATCCTACAGTGATTGTCCAGTCCATTAATTCTTGCCAACACCGTTTTTTTAATAATTTTTCAACATCCATTTGTTCCCCCCTTTCTTGATAAAATTGGGCGAAACTCTCCACCCAGTTAATCACGGTTTCCATCGGCCTGTAAGGCGAATATTCCCAAGATTTTTTTAAAAATTGCACCATTTCTTTAGGATGGCCGGTTGAATTCAAATACCATCCAATCCATACCAAAGTATTGTACCGCACCCGTTTCTCTATTAACCGAATTGAAACTGGCACTTCTGGCAAAGAGAAAAAATTATCCATCACAGCAGCAAGAGATTTTGCTTGAGGTAATCCTTTATACATCGCACTCCCCGGATGTTGACGATAGCAAACAGTTACTTGAGGCAACCAGCAAGCTTCGCACCCTATCAGTGCTAAACGTAACACTAAATCAGTATCTTCTGCCGGTGGAAACCTCTTATCAAAACCACCAACTTTTATTAACCATTCTCGCTTAAACATCATAGCGCTGGGTAGCACCGGCTTCCAGCGTAACCACGATTCTAAATTTAACTGCGGTACTTTTTCCCAAGGTGTAACATCCATCAGGGGATGTCCGTGTCGGTCTACACGCCGCCAGCCGCTATGAACAATTCCTAAAGAAAATTGCGAAGAAAATAGCTCAACTTGCGCTGCTAATTTATGGGGTAAAAAATAGTCATCAGCATCAAGAAAAGCTACTAATTCTCCTTTAGATAATTCTAAACCACGATTGCGAGCCACTGCTACGCCTTGATTAAATTGATAGATGTAACAAATGCGATTTAGATAAGGTTTTAAACGCTCACCCGTATCATCTGTAGAACCATCATCAACAACAATAATTTCATAGTTCTTGTAAGTTTGGTGCAAAACACTTTCAACTGCTTGCACGATATATTGCGAGGCATTGTAAGTGGGAATAATTACACTGACAAGAAAAGTGTTTGTTGTGAGCACTGGCATCTCCTATCAGGAGCGGATTGGAAATAGAAGGCAAAAATAAGTACCCTGAACAACCTCAGACTGAGCCTCCAGAGTTCCACCATGTTTTTTAGCATAATTTGATGGGCGGCGTTGCTGAACTATGGTATGATGAAGTTGTCCTGCAAGCCTCAAAAATAACAGACATTGAAAAGCAATATTATGAAGTGCCCCGAATGTAATTCTACTCATATTAATAAAAATGGTCATAAAAAAGGCAAGCAAAATTATATTTGTGTTCGATGTAAAAGACAATTTATAGATGATTATAAGCTTCAAAAAGGATATCCC
>DATNQM010000027.1:0-2481 GCA_036704045.1 Halomicronema sp.
AGCAATATTATGAAGTGCCCCGAATGTAATTCTACTCATATTAATAAAAATGGTCATAAAAAAGGCAAGCAAAATTATATTTGTGTTCGATGTAAAAGACAATTTATAGATGATTATAAGCTTCAAAAAGGATATCCCAAAGAAGTTCGGCAGGAATGCCTAAAAATGTATGTTAATGGCCTGGGGTTTCGAGCAATTGAAAGAATCAAAAATGTACATCATACTACAATCATTAATTGGGTAAAAGAAGCAGGAAAACTCTTACCAGATGTTTACGAACCAGAAAAAAACCCTGAAGTGGGAGAATTAGATGAATTACAAACATTTGTGGGTTCAAAAAAAACAAAACCTGGCTCTGGACAGCGGTAGACCATTTTAAGCCTGGTATTTTAGCATGGGTTTTAGGAACCTTTGCCAAAAGTTTTGAACCATTATGGATGGAAGTTAGTAAATGGAAATACTACTTTTATGTAACAGATGGCTGGAAAGTTTACCCAAATTTTATACCGGAGGGAGACCAAATTATTAGCAAAACCTATAGGACAAGAGTTGAAGGTGAAAATGCAAGACTCAGACATTACTTGGCTCGGTTAAAAAGAAAAACTCTTTGTTATTCTAAGTGTGAAAAAATGCTAGGGTATTCAATTAAATTATTAATTCATTATCTAAAATTTGGAGATGTTCCAATTCCCCATCAAAATCCGGGAAATCATTTTCGACTCCCCTCCCGTATTTTTGCTCGTATCATACCCGTGCTTCAGCAATGCCTGATGGGCAATTGCCAAACCTAAAACAATTCATTTGCCGATTTTTTTATTTACGATTCGCTTATTTGAAATTGACATACTCACGCCTCAAACCACCGTTAATATGTTAAATACTAGTCCGATGTGCTGTGCTTTGAGACATTGAACCTCAAAGGAATGCAGGGGCTATCGGGCCGCAATGAGAGCGACTTAGCTCTGGGGGAGTTTCTGCAAATCCTAGAATAGGTTGTTAAAAAAAAGCAGAAGTTGGTAGCCAGGGAAGCCCGATGTTGAAGCATAGCATGGGGGCGACCTCCTTACTTAGGTTAACCGAGGTTCTATCAAACTGCTAAGTTTTCGGTAAATATCGGGATGAACTATCATCCGGTCTGGCGTGTAGATAACGCTCTGTTGTGGAAATACTGGAATGTCCCAAAGTTGCTTGTACCAAATGCAGAGGAGCACCCCTATCTAATGAATGAGAAGCGTGGGCATGACGCAGCCAATGAGGTGATACTTTTTGTTCAAGACCGGCCCGAATTGCAGCTGCTCGCACAATCCTAACAACATTGCTTGCTGCATAATGTCGGCCTGATTTAGTAGGAAACACCGGCATTGTTGAAGGAGCCTTTTTTCGTGTTGATACTAAATCAAACCATAATTCTTCAGAGATAAGAATGTGGCGAACTTTAGAAACTTTCCCTAAAATATCGACTTGCCCGCCAGGGGTTCGTTTTTTTAAATCCTTCCACTTCAGATTACACATTTCACTTAATCGGCAGCCGGTTTCGTAAAGGAAACGCAGCATCAATTTATAACGAGGATTTGGTTCAGAGTAGATTAACGATAAAACTTCCTCTTCTGTTAAGATGCGTTCACTTAATTTTTTCGGTTCGGGTGCTAATTCAATTAAGCCTCCTACGTTATCCATCAGATAACCACAAGCTTGCCCGAATGACAGTAAAGATTTGACTGCATATAAACGCCGGTGGATTGAACTTGGTGCATAACCCTGTTGTTCCAAGGCACTAGCAAACCCTGCTACATCATCTATAGTCAGGTGGGTGAGGGGCCGGTTTTCCACAAACGTCTTAAACTGGGCGATGTCCTGCCGGTAAGCAGCAATGGTATTGCCGGTTTTGCCACCCAACCACAATTCAATGAACTGCTCATTGGTCGAACAGTCCGTTAATTTAACCGTGCTTTGTGCTGCTTTTTTGTGCCGGTAGGTCAACATGGGATTTTTTACCCCGCAGGATACAACGATCCTACTACCTGTAAGGCTACTTATAGGTCTATTGGTTGGAGTTTATATGGATGGGCGGTTTAGGGAAAACAAATGTCAAATAAGTATTGGTTATTTGACGTTGAATGAAACCCAATTGAAACCCTACTTTCAATCGTCTGAACTCCCTCTCTACCAGGTGCCGGTGTAGGGCCGCAAAATCTTCTACGGTTTTTATAAGGAAAACTACCGTTCGCTCGTTTTTCTTTTTTAGCTATGGTGCCGGTTTAAAGGTCGGTTTTTGGCGTTGTGTTAGGTTGCTCGTAATATGGACACCCAAAGCCCCATGCCCCCCCCAAGAGTGCTCATTAGACATCTCCCGAAACTCTCAAAGCTGCTCTCTGACTAGCTTTTATTCTTTAAGTAAAGGCACAGATGATTACCTACCCTACACTATAAAATAAGGTTTTGAGTTTATGGCTATTGCTAACTCAGCTTAAAAATCGAGGA
>DATNQM010000028.1:0-16576 GCA_036704045.1 Halomicronema sp.
AGGGTGTGGGGTTTGTGGTTGGTGGGATGTTTGGTAATTGTGCAAGGGTGGGAAAGTTTACTACTAGGCCGTTGAAGACCAAGAGGGTAAGACCGGCTAGGGATTGAGTTATGGGTTTTAATACCGGACGAGGCATAGGTATTTAGGAAGGCTTTATTCTTTAAATTTAGCTGGGTCTGGGAAAATCTGCAAAGTTTAAGAAGGGGGGACAAATAGTAAGTTAAATCGGTTTGTAGAGGTTGGAGGTTCGCGGTTGCTCTGGTGGCATAGCTTAGAATGAATTGATAGGATTTTTTGTATTAGTAAAATGAGGTATTTAAAGTATGAAAGAAATTTTACAAAATCCTTTAATTTTGTTGATTTTGGCAGGCATTGGAGTTGTATATGGTGTGATGGTTTACAATACTGTAGCAAAAAATGAAAGGTTTGCTAGGACTTTAGAAAAAATTGCTATAGGGATTTTTATTTTTACGATTGCCGGTGCTACTGGGGTGACGGTGATGCCTTTTACCAAATTCAATCCTATGGTTATTTATGGTGTGGATACAAAGGCTATTACTATTATAATGCAGTTGGGTTTTTGGGGGGCATTGTTAATTGTTTTAGCTCCAAGAATTGCTAGGAGTATGAAAAATATAGTTCAGACAATTGTTATTTTTATTTCGGCTGATCCCACTTTAGCACTGTTAATTGTATGGATGAGTATTTCTTCGGTTTGGTCAGATACTCCTATGTTAAGCTTGCGAGCAACTATTGTCTATTTAGAAACAATTTTTGTGGCTTATTATTTTGCTAAACAGTACACTTGGGAAGAAATATTTGAGGTTTGGCGCTGGGTAAATTTTTGTGTTTTGATATGGAGTTTAGCTAAACCAAATGCCGCAACTCGTGCTGATCTTGCGGGGTGTTGGAGTGGAATTTTGGGACACAAAAATCAGTTTTCATTTTTTATGGCACAAACTGCGGCGCTGTGGTTTGTGTTTGGAGTTTATAACCCCAAAAAAAGATTGATGGCTTTTTTTATTGCTCTTTTAGCTTTAATTGGTTTGCAGAAAGGTTGTAGTGGGGCGAGTCGAATTTTAACGGTGATTTTGGTTGCGTTGTGGGGTTCGTTAAGTTTTCTGAAAAAACTGCCGGTGCAGTGGGCTTTTGTTTCAGTAATTTTGTTTTTGGTACTTAGTATTGGGGCGGGAATTCTGGTGGTGGATAATTTGGAAGCAATTGTTGTGGGTGGTTTGAAAAAAGATTTGACAATTACGGGTAGAACGCTATTTTGGCCCCAGATTATTGAACACATTAACCAGCGTCCAATTAGTGGTTATGGTTTGATAGGATTTTGGCAACCTTGGCGGGGTGTTGATAATCCGGCAGGTGATATTATTGTGGCTGAAAGTGGTTTTATTCCTCCTCATTCTCATAATGGTTTTTTGGATATGGCGTGTGATCTGGGATGGGGGGGGTTACTATTATTTTCTATTTCGTTTTTTGTGAATGTTTTTAAGGGTGTGGTTTATTTAACCCGTGACAAACTTCCTTATGCTGGTTTGCCTTTATTTTTCTTAACTTATGCTCTGATGACTAATCTGACTGAAACTGGTTTGTTTGGGGTGACAGGTGTTTGGTTTTGGTATATTGTTGTTTCAGTTCGTTCGGGCTTAGATACGATGCCTAAAAGCTCTTAAAAAAGATTTTAAATTACAGGGACTAAGCACATCTATAATGAGAGCAGTGTTTTAACGGCTGGGGTGGTTGTTGGTTAACAATGGTTTTTTCATGACTACGGTGCTATATTTCCCAGTTATTAATCTCTGAAAATGTGTAATTTGTAAAAATTTTTTTGCGGGTTCTGATGTTAAAAAAGCTGTCTGAGTTTACTCAAAAATTAAGTCCTGGTTTCCGCAAGGTATTGAGCAATACGGCTTGGCTATTTGGTGAAAAAATATTGCAAATGGCCTTGGGTTTGTTGGTAGGGGTGTGGGTGGCTCGGTATTTGAACCCGCAAAATTTTGGTTTGCTTAATTATGCGACGGCTTTGGTGGGTCTGTTAAGTCCGTTTGCAACGTTGGGTTTACATCAAATTGTGGTGCGAGATTTGACTCGCAATTCCTCAGAAAAAGATGAGATTTTAGGGACGGCTTTTGTCTTAAAATTATTGGGTGGTTTGGTCACTTTTGCGGCAACTTTTGGCTTGGTAATGGTGTTAAATCCAGAGGATAAGTTAACTCATTGGTTGGTGGCAATTGCGGCAACGGGAACGCTATTTAGTTCTTTTGATGTGATTGATTTTTGGTTTCAGTCTCAGGTGCAATCTAAATATACGGTTTGGTCTACGAATACGGCTTATATTTTAATTAATGTTGTTAAGATTACTCTTATTCAACTGAAGGCATCTCTGGTGGCTTTTTCTTGGGCTTTGACAGCAGAAAAGGCGGTGGCGGCGGTGGCTTTAATGACGACTTATAATTTGAAAGGTTATCAGGCGAGGGCTTGGCGTTTTAGTTGGGTTAGGGCTCAGGAATTAGTTTCACAAAGTTGGCCTTTGATTATTTCAAGCTTTGTGATTATGATTTATATGCGTATTGATCAGGTGATGTTAGGTCAAATGCGTGAGCCGGGGGAGGTGGGTATTTATTCGGCGGCGGTGAAGGTGGCGGAACTTTGGTATTTTATCCCTGGGGCTGTGGTGCAATCGGTTTTTCCAACGGTGGTAAAGGCTAAGGATAAGGATGAGAAACTGTATTATGAACGGTTGCAGCAGTTGTTTAATTTTATGGCTTGGATTTCTTATGCTGTTGCCATTCCAATGACGTTTTTATCTAGTCAAATTGTTTGGTTACTTTATGGTAACAAATATGCGGGGGCGGCTCCTTCTTTGGCGGTGTTGGTTTGGGCTGGTTTGTTTGTTTCTTTGGGTATGGCAAGAAGTCCTTGGTTAATTACTGAGGGTTTGATGAAGTATTCGGCTGCAACGACGGCGGTGGGGGCTGTGATTAATATGATTTTGAATTTTTTGCTGATTCCTAAGTATGGTGGTTTGGGTGCGGGGATTGCAACTGTTATTGCTCAAATGTTTGCGGCGTATCTTTCTCATAGTTTTTATCCGAAAACTCGTAAAATTTTTTGGTTGCAAACGCGGGCTCTTTTGGGTTTGGGTTTAATTGATTTTATTCGTAATAGAAGGTCTGTTCCTTAAGGGTGAATTAAAGGTTTTTCAATAAAGTTTTGAGGAGGAAATATGTTTGATGTAGCAAGAGTTGATGGCAAGCAATTGCAAACGCCGGTGGTTTGTTTGGTGTTTAACCGGCCTGATGTGACTCAGAAGGTGTTTGAGGCTATTAGGAAGGCGAAACCAGCTAAGTTATTGGTGGTGGCGGATGGTGCTCGCGTTCACAAGGCCGGTGAGGCTGAAAAATGTGCGGCGACGCGGGCTATTTTTGATAGGGTTGATTGGGATTGTGAAGTTTTAACTAATTATTCTGATAAAAATTTGGGTTGTAAAAATAGGGTTTCTACGGGTTTAGATTGGGTTTTTACGATGGTGGAGGAGGCGATTATTTTGGAGGATGATTGTTTGCCTGATCCGAGTTTTTTTGGGTTTTGTGAGGAGTTGCTTGAACGTTACAGAGATGATGAGCGAATTATGTCTATTTGCGGAACAAATTATCAGTTAGGCCGGAGAAGAACTGAGGATAGTTATTATTTTTCTGTGTATAGTAATTGCTGGGGGTGGGCGACGTGGCGCAGGGCTTGGAAGTATTATGATATTGATATGAAATTGTGGCCTCAATTGAGAGAAACAGATTTTTTGAAAAATTTGCTGGTTGAGCGTAGGGGTGTAGAGGTTTGGAATAAGGTTTTTAATGATATGTATGAGGGAAAATTTGATAGTTGGTTTTTCCGTTGGATGTTTTGTTGCTGGGTTCAAAGTGGTTTGTCTGTTGTGGCTGATCAAAATTTAATTTCTAATATTGGAGGTGGTCCAGAGGCAACCCATACGGCTACTAATGATGGGGAGGAGTGGGTTTTTATGAATATGCCGGTGGAGGCGATTGATTTACCTTTAAGGCATCCTTCTTTCATGATTCGGAATTATAAGGCAGATAGGTTTGTGCAAAATCATTATTACAATTATTCTCGCAATATTGTTAAGGGAATAAAGCGCCGAATTAATAAGTTGTTACGAAGAAAATTTTTTAATCTTTATACAGATTAGAATTGGTTGGGTTTAATGTTTTTGTTGTAAACAAGTAGAAAAATTTAAGCAAGGCTATGAAAAATAAGTTAAAAGTTGTCAACTCTGCTCTAAAGAATCCGGCGACAGATTATTTCCGATTTTTGGCTAATTGGTGGGGGAATAGTAGAAAATATCAAAATTACTATCAAGGCTATATGGCTTTGGTGATTAATTCAGAAATTTCTCCTTTTGTGAGTGTTTATGATAGAGCGAGAGTTGTTGAGAGTAAAATTGGTTCTTATAGTTATGTCTATGAGGATAGTAGTGTTCATAGAACGGAAATTGGGAAGTTTTGCTCGATTGGGGCTAATTGTACTTTTCGTTTAGGGATACATCCGTCTAAAGATTATGTGTCTAGTCACCCAATTTTTTATTCTACTAAAAAGCAGGTTGGTATTAGTTTTTCGGATGCGGATTATTTTGTTGAGGAAAAGCCGGTGAAAGTTGGCAATGATGTTTGGGTGGGGACTAATGCGGTGATTATGGATGGGGTGACTATTGGGGATGGGGCGATTATTGCGGCGGGGGCGTTGGTGACTAAAGATGTGCCTCCCTATGCTATTTATGGGGGGGTACCAGCTAAGTTAATTCGTTATAAGTTTGATGAAAAAACAATTGATTTTCTTTTGAATTTTCAATGGTGGAATAGGGAGGAAGGATGGTTAAAGGAGCATTTTAAAGATTTTCACGATATTGAAAAATTTATGGAAATTTATGGAAATGATATCAAGAATGTATGAGTTTAAGGTTAAAACCATGCTAGGGATTTTTGTTAACTTTTGTAAATAATTGAAGGGGGAAGTTTTGCAAGAGGTTCTTTAAGTTTTTTTAATTATTGAGTGGGGAATGAATTTCTGCTGACATCTAGGGAATAGTAGAAGATGAAAGGAAATTGCACCGGCCTGCACTAGAGGTAAAAATTATGAATGAGTATGAATTACTAAAACGTTATTCTGCCGGCGAAAGAAATTTTAAAGGAGCTCACCTGAAAGAGGCAAATTTAATAGGGGTAACGCTTAAAAGTGTTAACCTGACGGCAGCAAATTTAAAGGATGCTTCTTTTGCACGGGCAAATTTGAGCCGGTCTTTTTTACTAGAAGCTCAGTTGTCTGGGGCGTTTTTGTATGGGGCTGATTTAAGTTTTGTTAAGCTTAAAGGTAGCAGTTTAGTTGAAGCAGATTTAACTAAAGCTGATTTACAAGGTGCTCATTTGGCAAATGTGGATTTAGCTGGGGCAAAATTAAGCGGGGCAAAACTAAATTGGGTGACGTTATTTCGTGCTAATTTACCTGGTGTTAATTTGTGTGGTGCGAATCTTGATGGTATTAATTTACGTTCTGCAAATTTGGCCGGTGCTAATCTTAATTGGACAAATTTAAGCGGGGCGAGGTTGAGTGGTGCTTGTTTAAAAGGTGCTCAACTTAATAATGTTAAACTTAACCGGGCTTTTTTAAATGGCTTAAGTTTGGAAGGGGTAAATTTTAGCGGTTTGGAACTTCAAGAAGTAAAAATGAATGGGGCTAAATTAAAAGGCTCAAATTTGACGGGGGCAGATTTGAGTGGTGCTCAATTGCGTTTAGTAAGTTTTGATGAAGCTATTCTTAAACAAGCGGATTTACATAATGGAAATCTACGCGATTCTCATTTTGTAGGAGCAAATTTGATGAAAACAGATTTGCGAGAAGCGGATTTACGAAATGCTGATTTGAGTGGTGCTAATTTGAATTTAGCTAATCTTACAGGGGCGGATTTGCGAGGAGCAAATTTACAAGGTGCCTATTTGTGGGGGGCTGATTTGGATGGTGCTGATTTGGATGGTGCTGATTTGCGGGGCGCTTCTTTGCGAGATGCGGCAATTGTAGGGGCAAATCTTGAGAATGCTATTTTGGATGGGGCGGTGTTACCTGGTGGTAAACTCTGCGCTTAATTTAGGGGTAGGTTGGGTTTTTTAACCCAACCTTTAAAGGGATGAGTTCTCAAGTAGGTTTGATTGGTCTGGCGGTGGTTTAGGTGTGAATACTGATAGCGCTGGGGTTGGAATAAGTGTTAAGTTTTTCAACTAAATTTTAGATTTTTAAATTGAAAGTGTAAACTTTAAAAGTATAAGGACTGTAGCTTTTTTCCTCAGTGAGGGGGAAAAGTATTAATTTTAGTTTTAATAACGCAGTGATCAGTTAATAAAAATGAAAAGAAGTTAAGAAAGCCACTTCTTGAATGCGGAGAAAATTCTAATGAACGTGATTAAAACTTTGAACGAAATTAAACCTTTTGTGAATTGGCGGGGGAGAAAAATTAAAATGGATGTTTCTGAATTATTGGCAAGATATGCAGCCGGTGAAAGAGATTTTCAAGATATAAATTTGATCGGCGCTAATTTAGAAAGAGCCCATTTAGCAGGGGTAAATTTTGCCGGGGCTTATTTGTCTGCGGCTTGTTTAAGTCGGGCTGTTTTGACGGGGGCAAATTTGACGGGGGCGTTTTTACATAGGGCGGATTTGAGTTATGCGAAACTCAATGAGGTGAGGTTGACGGATGCGGATTTAACTAAAGTAAATCTTAAAGGGGCTTATGTGGTTAAGTCTCTTTTAAATGGGGCAAAATTGAGCGGTGCTATTTTGTCTGGGGTAAATTTGAGTTTGTCAAATTTGCGGGGTATTAATTTGTGTGGGGCAGATTTGCGGGGCATTAATTTGCGTTCTGCTTGTTTGATAGATGCTAATTTGAATTGGACTAATTTAAGTGGGGCAAGATTGAGTGGTGCTAGATTGCGGGGGGCTTTGTTGAATGGTGCAAAGTTAACTGGGGCTTTTTTAAATGGGGTTGATTTGAATGGGTTAGATTTGGATGGAGTTAATTTAAGTGCGACAAAGTTGAGTGGGGCTAATTTGAGTGGGGCTAATTTGTCTGCTACTAATTTGAGTTATGCTCAGTTGCGGGTGACGCTTTTGACTCGCTCAATTTTGCACGCGGCAAATTTAATGGGGGCTAATTTGGCGAAGGCGGATTTGTGTGAGGTGGATTTGAGTAAGGCTGATTTGAGTGAGGCTGATTTGAGTGAGGCTGATTTAACGGGGGCTAATTTAAATAAGGCGAATTTGGAGGATGCGAATCTAAGTTTGGCTTCGCTACGGGGTGCTTATTTATGGGGGGCTAATTTGAATGTGGCGCAGGTACGAGGGGCTGATTTGAGTGGTGCTTCTTTGCGGGGGGCGCATTTGAATGGGGCTGATTTGAAGGAGGCTATTTTGACGGGGGCGACGATGCCGGATGGTAGTCTTCATGATTGAATAAGGGATGGGTTTTGACAGATTGTGCAGTTAATTAATATCAATGTTCTGTAAGTTTTCTAAAATATAGAATTGGGGAATTGGTTAATTAGCTAGATCCTAAATTAGTACAAATAAACCAAAAAGGTTTAAAAACTCTAATGCAAAGGCTTACAAGACATTTGAGTTAAACTCTGGCACACCATAACCCCCACCACCCGGAGTTTCAATCACAAAAACATCACCGGCCTCCATTTCAACAACTGCCGTACTTTCTAACTCCTCAACACTGCCATTTTCCCGAATTACATAATTTTTACCAAGAGAACCGGCACCCCCACCATTTAAGCCAAAAGGCGGAATAATTCTGCGCCCTGATAATATTCCCGCCGTCATTTTTTCCAAAAATTTCACACGTCGTACCACCCCATTTCCGCCACAAAATTTCCCCTTGCCGCTGCTATTTTCCCGAATACCAAAAGAATCCAAAAGTACAGGAAAACGCCATTCTAAGACCTCTGGATCAGTCAAGCGTGAATTTGTCATGTGGGTATGCACGCCATCGGTACCATTGAAACCAAAACCGGCCCCGGAACCACCGCAAATTGTCTCATAATATTGATAGTTTTCGTTGCCAAAAGTGAAGTTATTCATGGTGCCTTGAGACGCCGCCATTACCCCTAAAGCACAATACAAAGCATCGGTAATATTTTGAGAAGTTTCGACATTTCCCGCCACTACCGCCGCTGGATAAATGGGGTTAAGCATACAACCTTCTGGAATAATAATTTCCAGAGGTTTAAGACAACCGGCATTTAAAGGAATATCTTCATCAACTAAAGTGCGGAAAACGTACAAAACTGCGGCTTTACAAACAGCAGCCGGTGCATTGAAATTGCTGTTAAGTTGTGGTGAGGTGCCCGTGAAATCAATTTTCGCGCTACGGGAGTTTTTATTAATAGTAATTTTGACTTTTATTTCGCCGCCGTTATCCATTGGATAGCTAAATTGGCCATCTTTTAAAACTTCAATAATACGGCGTACTGATTCTTCGGCATTATCTTGCACAAAACCCATATAAGCTTGCACAATTTCTGTGCCATAGTGTTCTACCATTTTTAGAAGTTCTTGCATACCGCGTTCATTGGCGGCAATTTGTGCTTGTAAATCTGCTATATTTTGAGTTGTATTTCGTGCAGGATACTTGCCAGAATTAAGGATTTCTACTAATTCTGTTTGGCGGAAATTGCCATCTCGAACTAGCAGAAAGTTGTCCAAAAGTATGCCTTCTTGTTCTACTGTTGTGCTGTTGGGAGGCATAGATCCGGGGGTGATACCGCCGATATCTGCATGATGTCCGCGTGAAGCGACGTAAAAGAGAATTTTGTCCTGGTTTTCTCCCTGAGAAAACACCGGCGTTATAACAGTAATATCTGGTAAATGAGTTCCGCCATTGTAGGGATTATTAGACACATAAACATCGCCGGATTTGATGTTATTTTGGTGAGTAGAAATTAAAGCTTTTACGCTTTCACTCATTGAACCCAAGTGTACAGGAATATGAGGAGCATTAGCAACGAGTTCGCCATTTTGGTCAAAAATTGCACAGGAAAAATCGAGACGTTCTTTGATATTAACCGATGAACTGGTATTTTGAAGTGTAATCCCCATTTGTTCAGCAATGGCGCGAAAGAGATTATTAAAAATTTCCAGCATTACAGCATCAGATTTATTAACAGTAAATGAACGCTGATTAACGCCAATAGATTCATCACTGTTGATTTGAGGGAATAAGCGAGTTAAAATTAAATGATTTTTTGCAGTTAATTCTGCTTGCCATGAGGACTCAATAACATTAGTGCCGGTGGTTTCAATAATAATAGCAGGGCCGGTGATTTTATCCCCTGGTTGCAAATCATTTCGCTGAAAAACCGGCACTTCTTGCCACATCCCACCGCTATACATTTGCACCGTTGCAAAAGGCACCCCTACTTCATCATTATTCCTCGAAATTATAGCCTCTTCAGGCACATCATTTTTACTAATAAACTCTACTGAAATTGCCTCAACAATCAAAGGTTTTTGCATTATAAAACCATATCGTTGCCGGTGGGCTTCCTCAAACTCCCTAAGCATTTCTTCCAGACTTCCAAAATCGACAATTAAAGCCGAATCTGTACCTTCATAACGCAACCGAGTTTTACAGAAAACAATTGGTTTTAATGCTAATTTATCTCTTAGTAAAGCTTGTTTTCCTTCTTGTTCTAAATCTTCAAAAATACTATTTAATTTCTCTAATAAAGATTCGGTTAACTTTTCTTCAACTGACTTTTCTTTAATAACTCGCACATCCGCCAAACCCATCCCATAAGCAGACAAAACCCCCGCATAAGGATGAATAAAAACTTGTTTCATTCCCAAAGAATCGGCAATTAAACAAGCGTGTTGACCCCCCGCACCACCAAAACAACACAAAGTATATTCAGACACATCATAACCACGTTGCAGAGAGATTTTTTTAATAGCATTTGCCATTTTTTCAACAGCAATAGCAAGGAAACCTGAAGCAACTTCTGCCGGTGTACGTTCATCTCCTGTTTCTGATGCTAACTGGCTAAATTTTTGACGGACAATTTCTGCATCTAAGGCTGCATTTCCCTCAATTCCAAACACTTTGGGAAAAAAGGCCGGTTGAATTTTCCCTAGCATGACATTGCAATCAGTGACAGTCAACGGCCCACCTCTGCCATAGGAAGCCGGCCCTGGATTAGCACCGGCCGATTCTGGGCCAACCCGATACCGCGCACCGTCAAATGTGAGAACAGAACCACCACCGGCAGCCACCGTATGTATAGCCATCATCGGGGTACGCATCCGCACACCGGCCACCTCGGTTTCAAATTCTCTCTCATATTCGCCGTTATAATGTGCGACATCTGTTGATGTACCACCCATATCAAATGTAATAATTTTCTCAAAACCGGCCATTTTACTTGTCTGCACAGCCCCGACAATGCCGCCGGCCGGCCCGGATAGAATGCTGTCTTTGCCTTGGAATTGTTCTGCATCCACAAGTCCGCCGTTGGATTGCATAAACATCAGTTTTGTCGTTTGTCCTTCGTCATTTGTCCTTGGTTTGTTGGCAGACAATTGATTACTAACTTGGTCTACATAGCGGCGCAGAATAGGTGAGAGATAAGCATCAACTACAGTTGTATCTCCTCTACCTATTAATTTGATTAAAGGACTAACTTGGTGAGAAACAGATATTTGTGTAAAACCGATTTCTGCGGCAATTTCTGCAATGCGATTTTCGTGTTCCGGGTAGCGATATCCGTGCATTAAAACGATGGCACAGGAACGGATGCCGGTGTTAAAAGCTTGTTGCAGAGATGGGATAATTTGTGTGTCGTTGAGGGCAATTAATTCTTCACCTTTTGCGCTGTAGCGTTCGTCTATTTCAATGACTGTTTCATATAACATTTCTGGCAAAATGATATGACGGGCGAAGATATTAGGCCGGTTTTGATATCCAATTCGTAGGGAATCTTTAAAGCCTTTTGTTATTATTAAAACAGTCCGTTCTCCTTTGCGTTCTAGTAAGGCGTTTGTGGCTACAGTTGTCCCCATTTTTATAACTTCTATTTCATCGGCGGGGATGGGTTGATTTGTAGGGATATTCATAATTTCTCGTATCCCTTGAATAGGCGCATCGGTGTAGCGTTCCGGATTTTCTGATAATAGTTTATGGATGGTTAATTTGCCGTCGGGACGTTTAGCGACGATATCAGTAAATGTGCCACCTCGATCTATCCAAAATTGCCAGCTTTTGTTAGTGTTTTTCATATAATTTTTATTTGTTAATGTGCGTTAGTTTTCATTTTTCAACGAAACCCACAATAGTTAAGATAGTGATAGTAAAAGCGTCCCCTGAGTTTCGCAAAGTTAAACCCAACAAAACTTTAACTAGTTTTATCTCGTCTGCTGAATTTAGTATCAATTAGGTACAAAAACGGTTTTTAAAAACCATTTATTGCTAAAACAACAGGTTTTTACCTTACCAGAATCATCGCAATAATGCTAGAGGTTTTTTCAAATTTTTTATCTAAAACCCTCGAAAAGTTTTAGATTTTGCTTAAATAACCTCCTAAAAATGTATAAAAAAATGTCCCCAGTTGGAGACATTTTGATATTAATAAGATTGCCAATCAGGACAACTATCACCATCCCACCCATAAGGGTGCATCCCACAAACCATCAAATTTCCCCCATAAACTTGACCGTGATAATTTTGACAACCCCGACAAGCAGAATTTTTTTCTTCAGTCGGTTCTACATAATGCACAAACAAATCAGCATGATTAATATCTTCCGATCTTTCAAACTCAAAAAATACCTCAACCACCGGCTCAACTAACTCATTAAAAAACTGATCCAACTCAGGGATAATTGTGTTTTGAACCTGTTCGTTAACCTCTTCAGAAAACACAAGAAACGAGTCAATGATCTCATCGGCTACCTGTGTTATTTCTGTAAAAAATTGCTCGACTTCGTTCGCCGCAACTTCCAGCACTTCCATAAAATCTTTTTGCCAGTTTTCCATTGGCCTCTCTTCGCTTCAGCAACAACAACCTAAAAATGCTGGCATCGCTACCTAAAAACAGGACATTTGCCAGCATCTCTCTCTATTGTGATCGCTAAAAGGCCAATGTGGAGATCCAAGATCACGGATCTTTACACTTACATCCTCAATCTTTTTGCAGCCGGCGTAACTCTTCCTGTAACGCCTCTACCTGAGATCGCAAAGTATCCGCCTCCTTATTTTCCCCCTTCACCGGCTCCTCATCATCATCTAAAATCTCAATTTTCCGAGGTTCCGCCGGCTTATCTGGCTGTCCAGACACCTCAGCCTGTTGCTGTTGAGCCTTAGTTACCATATCATCAATAAACTTGCGGGCTTCCTCGGTTGACATCTCCCCCCGTTCCACCATCTCCTCCGCCAATTTTTGCGCCTGAGAGCGGACTTGCGAGAGAGTCGTTCCTGCCTTCTCACCGGCAAAAGAAGCCAACCCAACGCCCAAATAAAACGCCTTTTGTACAATATCTCCTAAACCAGGCATCCTCTGTTCTGCTCCTAAAACCTATAGTCCTGCGATAATTCCAGCATAGGAGCAAACCCCAAAAATTGCCTACCTGCCAACGGTGCAAAGTTGGTTCGGTCTTCCGTATCGATGACAGTCGGTCAGCTTAGGGCCAAGTCACACAGTCACCTTTGAACAGTTTTTATACAAACCCCACAGCGAGATCCTGCTGTTTTATAAATTGTGGGTAATGGCATCCTACCCGTGCCAGTCTAATCTTTCTTTACAGATATTTACATTTTTTTCCTAAAAAGCTTACAATATTATCCTATAACAATAGCTTGACAGACAACCAAAAGGCCAGCCTGCTTTCAGTAGTTTGTATCTATTGAAAAATCGGTTTTTAGCTCTGGTTTCTGTAGTTTCTGTTCCCAAAGAGAGGCTTAGCTGTCTGATGTTAAGTAAAGTTCTGGAGATTCGGGATTTTTCCATTGTTGTGCTAGTGGATAACCACACCCCATCAATCCTGAATCCCGACTTTTTAAAATACAACCATATTGTACCTATGGACTGGGAGTTGGGTAGGCCACCTATTTGCAGTCCTGCTGGAGCGCAAGTAATTTTTAATAATGGCATAAATATACTAGCTCAACCGGATAAAATAACATTTTGGGAATATTTACAGGCGGATAATTTTTCGCCGCAAATCGCCGAGGTTAGTGCTAAGTATATTGATAAAGTTCGTTACGTTAATTATCGAGCAGTTGGACTGAATTTTAACGCTCATATTGTCGCTGATCAAGACGACGGAGGCACCCAAGATTTTATTGTCGAGAATCTGATTGCTAATGGGCCTTGGAAAAATTTTAAAGGTTTTTCACCTGATGTAGGTGTTAATTTTACATATACAATGGATAACCAAACGGTAACAATTACATTAAATTACGGGTTTTTAGAAGAAGATCAAAGCCCAGATAAACAACCCGTACCGATCTTAAATTTTTCAGCCAACTTCCACAGAAACATATCAGAAAATAGCCCAGCCAAAAATCTCTCCAAAATCCAAGAAATTATCCGGTCTTGGGAAACCGATCTGAATACATTTAAGTCCTTGGTAACAGAAACTTTTTTATCGGTCGATAGTGGAAAATAACCATGAACACTATAACTCGCCAAAAAACTCATCCTGATAGTACCCAATTAGATAACATTGCACTTAATATCTCACTACCAAAACGTTTTTCTACCTCTATACCAAATACTGCTGACTTCAGTTTCCCCCTGAATCCAATTGCTAGAAAGCCAGTTTTAAGAAATTATGAGAGAGATTTACAAGCTTCTGCTCAAGGCGAACTCATTAAACAAAATACTCCTAAAACAAAGCAAGATAAAACTACAAAATTTGCGGATAATTCGCTGCTTGTCGATCCGCGCGGAACCCAACCTTTTGATTGGGTCAAAACAACGGATGCCTATCAGCGAATTATTCACCTGTTAGACTTACAAGAAAATTGGGATGGCTACAATGCTCCTAAGTTTTCTCAAGAGCAAATTAACATCGCCTTAAGTCTTTATTATCATATTCGCACTTACTGTAACAACAGAAGCTCAGATTTCTCGAAAATTGAGCCGTTTATTGCTCCCGGCTCGGATGGCTCAATTCTCTTTGAGTGGGCCGGTAAGCGTTTCCCTGTCAGAAAGTTAGAAATCTATGTTCCACATCCGTTACAGAATCCTTTGGAATACTTAAAAACAGAAGGCAATTATGAGGAAGAAGATGTATTTAATTTAGACAATCTATCCTCTATACTAGATTGGCTGTTTCAATTTAGCAGTTGATGAATGGCTGAATTTTATCAAGTTAAGCCCGATGAAAAGCTGCTGAGGTGGTTGCATCCTGGTCAATTTAACTGGCAGGAAAACAGACCGACCTCGGCAGCTTTTAAAGATGACGAAATGTCTGTTGATATACTTGCTTTAACCACGCTCGAAGAAAGCTATAACAGGGCTAAAAAAATAAGTAAAAATGCCGTAGCTTCTATAAAAGTTGAATTAGTTTTAGAAAAAGGTCTGCAAGTCCAGCACAATCCGATAGAAGGTAATGAAGCTCATGCTCTTGTGGTTGGAAAAAAAAGTAAGTCAATTGCTAAATTTTTGGCTGCCAATTCTCAAGTAGAAATATTTCCCCCTGACGAAGAGTCAGGTTAAGGGCTTCTGCACCTCAACTATTCGGATTATTAAGTAATAGCCCAAAAAAAAGTGACCCGGAGAACACGCCTATCACAAGCATCCCGTGTTGCTGCTCCCTTCCGGGCCTGACAAGATTTGGGCGTTGAAATCGCATGAATCCGAGTCAATCTCAATATAACATACTTTTTTTATTCCACAACCACACACCATTCAAAAAGTTCGTACTTTACACAACCATTAATCACTAAAGGATCTCTCTCAACGATGCGCTGCGCCTCCTCCCGCGACACCGCCTCAAACAGCAACATCCCACCACCCCTGCGCGCCCAATAGCCGGTACGCGCCTTGTGGCCTTTTTTAATCAAATCTCGTACATATTCTTTATGCGCCGGCACATATTTGTCAAACGTGGCTTTTTCGACAATTCCCTGTTCAATTTTTGCAAACCAAGGCATGATCAGATTTTAGAGTTTAAATTTTACGACTTTAGATTTAGCTTATTTTTCCCAAAGAAGAATTACCCATGAACAACTCAACAAAACGTTTTTTTATTGCCCTCGTTCCACCCCCCGATATTTGTGCTTATGTCAACCACATTAAGCAAGATTTTGTTGTCAACTACCAAAGTCGTCGCGCCCTCAACTCTCCTCCTCACATTACTCTCCAACCACCCTTTGAATGGAAATCTGAAAACCTGCCAATTTTACAGCAAAATTTACAAAAATTTGCGGAATTGCAAGTGCCGATTAACATTATCCTGTCCGGTTTTGGTGCATTTCCTCCCCGTGTCATTTACGTTAACGTTCTTAAAACACCGCAGCTTTTATCACTCCAAAAAAACTTAGCCACCCATCTCGAAACCAGCCTAAAAATCATCGACAATAATTCAAAAAAACGCCCTTTTTCTCCTCATCTCACTGTTGCTTTTAAAGACTTAAGTCAACAAAATTTTCAAGCCGCATGGCCAGAATATGAAAACCGAGAAATAGAGTTTACTTTTAAAGCAACTCAACTCAGTTTACTAAAACATGAGGGTATATGGCATATTGAAACAGAGTTTGGCTTGGGAGTCTAATTTTTTACCGCAACTCTACCCATGCTTTACGAACTTGCTCAGAAACCATATTTCCATAATAGCCTTGAATGATCGGCAAAAACTCCTGTTCTTGATTTTTTCTTAGCACAGTGTAAAGCAGCGAATTCTTACCCAATTCTTCATTTTTTATCATTTTAATTACATCTTCTCTACAGCCAATATTAATAATTTTAAATGGGTTCAATTCGGCATAAATAAAAGAAATAATATCGTACTGCATTTGAGCCGACAAATCCCAAATAAAAGTAGGTTGAAAATTATAAAATCCATGATCTATCCAGCCGGTGAAGGGTAAAGCGTGCAACATTAACCCTCCTGGTGCAGTTAAATCGTGAACAGTTGCAAAAAACTGAGCCACATTAAAAACGTGTTCAGAAGTTCCAAAATTAACTGTAATATCAAACTGTCTATCCATAACTACAGGATAGTTTAAATCAAATTTATGAGCATTAGGCCCTCCCATATCAATTGCGGTGATAGATTCGTAATCAGTAAAAGTTTTCCAAAAAATTTTAGCAATATCAAATAAAACAAAACTATTGTTTTCTTGTTCATCTACAATTTGTTTTAATTTTTTTGCCAATTCTTCACTATCACTTCTCCCAGTTTCTTTGATATCGTGTAAAAGTTGTTCTATTGACACATCTCCATACCAGTTATTTTCACCAAATTCTAAAACATGAGGTTGATTTGGCATCATTCCTGAATC
>DATNQM010000029.1:0-156939 GCA_036704045.1 Halomicronema sp.
TAATAAGGGGGGGATCACCAGATAGAAAAATGCTATATAAAGATTCCAGCACTTTTGTCAGGCGCTGAATCAGAAAAAATTAGAAAAATTTTCAAAAAATCCTATTTGTCTAAAATTTAGCCTTGTGGGTCAAGAATCTAGCGGATAGGATTGAAATGACTCTTGAGAAGCCTTCAAGCGAACGGGAGATATTTAAACCGCCTGTCGGTTATACCGGATGCGTTTTGTTCTTAAAAAGTTACAGTTTTTTTAATCTCCGGCTCAGTCGGAGCTACTGTCATGGACAATCATATTCAATTGATTAATATTGGGTTTGGCAATATTGTGTCCGCTAACCGTGTGGTTGCTATTGTTAGCCCAGAGTCTGCGCCTATTAAGCGGATTGTTAGTGATGCACGAGAGCGTGCTCAGCTTATTGATGCTACCTATGGCCGCCGGACGCGAGCGGTTATTATTATGGATTCTAGTCATGTTATTTTGTCTGCTATTCAGCCGGAAACTGTTGCTCACCGTTTTGTGATCAGCAAGGATGGGCAAGCTGTTACTTAGCTTTGCTTTTCTGTCAAGCTTGATTTCTCTAGTTTTGGTGGGATATCGCAAAGATGTTTAACAATGAATTAGTACCATAGTATTTTGTCAGTCCCCTAGGCCGGTTGATCCAATGACCCTACCCATTGCAAGATGGGGAAGTGAGTTTTAGACAGATAACGAGGATTATGGAAATCGGTAAGTTAATTGTTTTGACAGGGCCAAGTGGGGTAGGCAAGGGGACGTTGTTGAGAGCTTTGCGTCGTCGTCATCCTGATTTATATGTTTCTATATCGGTGACGACTCGCACGCCTCGTGAGGGAGAGGTTAATGGTAAACATTATTATTTTATTGATCGTCAACAGTTTGATAATTTGGTGGCGGCTGGTGATTTGCTAGAGTGGGCTGAGTTTGCCGGTAATTGTTATGGGACTCTTAAAAGTCAGGTGGAGTCTCATATTAATAAGGGGGAATCGGTTATTTTAGAAATTGAGCTAGAAGGTGCAAGGCAAATTAAACAATCTTTTTCTGATTGCTTAA
Organism: Halomicronema sp.; assembly: GCA_036704045.1. Classification (GTDB taxonomy): domain Bacteria; phylum Cyanobacteriota; class Cyanobacteriia; order Cyanobacteriales; family Oscillatoriaceae; genus Ancylothrix. The sequence goes on from DATNQM010000029.1 coordinate 1,069, forward strand.
GAATTTTTATTTTACCACCCAATTTTGATGAGTTAGAAAAACGTATTCGCTCTCGTGGTCAGGATTCGGAGGAGGCGATTTTTAAGCGTTTAGAACGGGCAAAAGAAGAAATAGAGGCGGCTTCTGAGTTTGATTTGCAAATTGTTAATGATGATTTGGAACAAACAATAGAACTCATTGAGGCGGCTTTGTTTATGCCTGTTGTTTGTTGATTTATTTTTGTTTTTTCAGTTAATTAATCCTTGAATCTCGTTTTAAGGCGAGATTTTTTATTGCCTATTTTTGATGGATATTATTGAGCGGTTTTAGTAAAATTTTATGGTTTTTAAGTTTTAAAAATTTTGATATTTTGAGACAAAAGTCTGTTATGAGGGCGTTTTACAGCTTTTATGTTGGTTTTACCTATGGCTGTTATTAAATTATATGTTAATATAGTTAAAGAGTAGGAAAAATATTTTTCTACAATACCAATGGCAAACTATTCTGTAGGGAAACCTATAAGATAAAGGTGTGAAAATTATAGCTTTAAATTTTAAATTTTCTCTATTTTTCTATGTCTAAAAATTCTCCAGAAAAGTCAATTTCTCCGGCACAAATAACTGATTTGCCGGTTTTTGTTGAAAATGATGTTGCTGCTCAAAGTTCTCGGTTTTCTCCGGCTTCTTTGGCTCTGATGGCTGAGTTTTTTAAGGTTTTATCTGAAGTTAGCCGTTTGCAAATTGTCTGTTGTTTAAAATATGGGGCAAAAAATGTTAGTCAAATTATTGAAGAAACGGGTTTAGGTCAAGCAAATGTTTCTAAACATTTAAAACTTTTGGCTGGGGCCGGTATTGTGACTCGCACTCAGCAAGGTGTTAGTGTTTATTATGAAATTGCTAATCCATTTTTATTTGAATTGTGCGACATTGTTTGTAATTCTTTGGTGGCTCAAATAGAACAACAAAATTATCAAATTGAACAGTTAAAAATCTTTAAAACTAGTGTTTAAAAAAGCGTTCTATAGCGGTTTTTAATCATACCCCCCAACCCCCCAATCCCCTTATTAAGAGGGGCAAGGAGGGGCAAGGAGGGTTCAATACATACCTCAGAAGATCGAAAAATGCTATATAACTAAAAACTGTATTTTAAAAAAGTTTCAGTCTATTAAACTGCCTGCTGAATAGGAAGAACAGACAAACAACCCCAGCTACTAAGAAAATTTGGCTGTTGTTGCTAAATTTTAAATTTTATATTACTATATGATTATATCGTTAATCTTCCATGTATTCAGGGTTAACAGGTTTTTGCCTGTCAAACAAGAGTTTTGCAGCCGTTTAGGGCTGTAGGGCAGAAAATTAAATTGCGTTTTGACACAGGAGAAAAACGGATGCTATTTCGCCAACTGTACGACAATGAAACGAGCACCTACACTTATTTAATTGCGGATGAAACAACAAAAGAAGCGGTGTTAGTGGATCCGGTACTTGAACAAGTAGAACGAGATTTAAAGCTAATTGAAGAATTAGAATTAACGCTGCGGTTTTGTTTAGAAACCCATATTCATGCAGATCATATTACGGGAACTGGTAAGCTGCGAGAATTGACAAAATGTGAAGGAATTGTGCCAGAAAATGCGAGTGCTGAGTGTGCGAATCGGTTGATTAAAGAGGGGGAAGTTTTAAAAGTTGGTTCGGTGGAAATTAAGGCGATTAAAACTTTAGGACATACGGATAGCCATAATGCTTATTTGGTGAATGGGGACAGGGTTTTAACGGGAGATTGTTTGTTAATTAGAGGTTGTGGAAGAACGGATTTTCAAAGTGGCGATCCTGGTTTGATGTACGATAGCATCACCCAAAAATTATTTATGCTTCCTGATGAAACTTTAGTTTATCCGGGTCACGATTATAAAGGCAAAACTGTTTCAACTATTGGGGAAGAAAAGAAATTTAATGAGCGTATTGCTGGGAAAGATCGGGAAAGTTTTGTTGAGTTGATGAATAATCTTGATTTACCTGATCCTAAGAAAATTGCGGAAGCTGTGCCGGCTAATGAAAAGTGCGGCAAAGTTTCTTAGAAGTTAAGAAGAAAATTTGTTTTTTTTGATAAAAAACGAGGAATTTATTATGGCAAACTATCTGACAGATAAAGTGCAAGTAATTGATGCAGAAACATTAAAAATTTTGCTGGAAAATCAGCAAGTAATGCTGGTGGATGTGCGCGAACGTTCTGAATATGCGGGAGAACATATTGCGGGGGCAAATTTAATGCCGCTTTCTTCTTTTGAGCCGGCTTCGGTGCCGATGGAAGGTGATAAAAAGTTAGTATTGTATTGCCAAAGTAGCAATCGTAGTGGTCAAGCAGCGCAGAAATTGTTAGGGGCTGGGTTTGAAAATGTGACGCATTTGCAAGGAGGATTAAATGCTTGGAAACAAGCGGGATATCCGACAAAGGTTAATAAGAATGCGCCGATTAGTATTATGCGGCAAGTACAAATTATTGCGGGTTCTCTGGTGCTAATTGGAACGTTGTTAGGAGTTTTTGTTTCGCCTTACTTTTTGATTTTGAGTGGTTTTGTTGGGGCTGGGTTGCTGTTTGCTGGGGTTACGAATACTTGTATGATGGCAAGATTACTGGCAAAATTACCTTACAATCAGCAAATTTAAATAGGGGCGGGTTTACTATAGATAGCAGTAAACCCGCTTTTTAAATAATTTAATTTTGATGTTTTATATAAAATGAAAAGCACAAAAAAGATTAAGTTTCAAGGTTTTTTAAGTGAATTTATACCGATTTTAAATTGGGGATTAAATTATCGTAGAGAAGATTTGGCGGGGGATTTTACGGCGGGTATTATTGTTGCTAGTTTGTTAATTCCGCAGGGAATGGCGTATGCAATGTTGGCCGGTTTGCCGCCAGAAGTTGGACTTTATGCGAGTATTTTTCCGCAAGTTATCTATGCTTTTTTGGGAACGGCTAGGATGTTGTCGGTGGCGCCGGTGGCGGTGGATTCTTTGATGGTTGCCGGTGCAATAAGTGCGATTGCTGAACAAAACACACCAGAATATTTAAGCTATGCTTTGACTTTGGCATTTTTGGTGGGAATAATTGAAGTTTTGATGGGAGTTGCAAGGCTGGGTTTTTTAGTTAATTTTCTCAGTCAAGCGGTGATTTCTGGTTTTATTAGTGCGGCAGCGGTTTTGATTGGTTTTAGTCAGGTTAAGCATTTGTTTGGGCTGAAAATTCCTCAAACGGAATCATTTTTAAGCTTGGTAAATTATTTGGTTCAACAATTGGGAAATACCAATCTTATTACTTTAATTTTGGGGGTGATGAGTTTGGTGACGTTATTTTATTTTAATAACAATTTAGGGAAACAGCTTAAGTCTTGGAATGTGAAGGAGGCGGTGATTGTTCCTCTGACAAAAAGCGGGCCGTTAATTGTGGTGATTGGGGGTTCTTTGCTGGTTTGGTTGTTGCAATTAGATAGGGTTGCTGGGGTAAAAGTTGTGGGGGATATTCCTAAAGGTTTGTCGCCTTTAACGATGCCGGTTTTTGATATTGATATTTTACAGTCTTTGATTTCACCGGCTTTAGCGATTAGTTTTGTGGGATTTATGGAAGCTTTTGCTGTGGCTAAGTTTTTGGCAAGTAAAAAACGCCAACAAGTTGATGCAAATCAAGAATTTATTGCTTTGGGGGCTGCAAATTTAACAGCGGCTTTTAGTGGGGGATATCCAGTTACGGGGGGGTTAAGTCGTTCGGTTGTGAATTTTTCTGCGGGGGCTAATACGGGATTGGCGGCGATATTTACGGCGGTAATTTTAGCTTTGGCGGTGATGTTTTTAACGCCTTTGTTTTATTTTTTACCGCAGACGAGTTTAGCGGCTATTATTTTGGTTGCTGTGGGAAATTTGTTAGATTTCAAGACTTTAAAAAATTTGTGGAACTATGATAAAGCAGATGCGATTGCTTGGTTAGGGGCTTTTGTTGCGGTACTTTTTACGAGTGTGGAAAAGGGGATTATTTTAGGGGCGGTGATTTCTTTGGTATTACATTTGTGGCGGACAAGTAAGCCTCATATTGCGATTGTGGGAAGGGTGGGGGAAACGGAGCATTTTCGGAATGTGTTGCGTCATTCTGTGAAAACTTCCCCTCATGTTTTGGCTGTGAGAGTGGATGAAAGTTTGTATTTTGTTAATACGAAATATTTGGAAGGTTTTTTGATTAAGGCTGTCAGAAATCAACCGGAGGTTAAGCATTTGGTTTTGGTTTGTAGTGCGGTAAATTTGATTGATGGGAGTGCTTTGGAGACGTTAAAGAATTTGATTGAGGAGTTGAGGGTGATGGGGGTTGATTTTTATATGTCGGAGGTGAAAGGGCCGGTGATGGATCGATTGGAAAGGGTTGGTTTTGTGGATAAGTTAGGACGGGAGAGGATTTTTTTAACGACTGATGAGGGGATGCGAAAGTTAGAAGAATGTTAGGGGAAAAAGGGGAGGAGTTTTTTGAGGTTTGCTTTGGAAAAAAGCATAAAGTCTTAGCTTTTTTATGAGCCTTAATGATGGGATTTTGCAAGATAAATTTGTAACCGAATAGGGCCGATTTGGCTCTTTTCTTTTATTACTTTTCCTCTTCTAACTCAAGCTGCCAATCTTCTTCTGATATCTCGGCGGTTTGTATTGCTTTAATACAGAAACTATGGATACGTTTTGCTGATAAATAAACTTCGATAAAAGCTCCATTGTTAAGTTTGCTCCATTTTTTAAATCCTTTTTCATCCCATGCCACAAAACCAGGAAATTGTTCTACAATATCTTGAAAGCGATCCGGATCGAAATCTGCAATAGTATTTAATGTTAATTTTAAAACATCTCGCCAGTTTTTTACCACATTCTCTTGACTAAAAATTCGCAATTTTTTTGGCTTGCAATTTGTAATTTTAGGAACATAAGGCTCTGGCAATTCTTCACCAAAATAACTCCAAATTTTTAAAGCAATGTCAGCCAAATATTCCGCCCGTGCTTCAATATGTTCTTGATGCCAAGCTTGTTTATCTTCAAAATACTTGTTTAACTTCAGATTGCTATCTTGAAAATGTGTTCGCTTCTCCAAGAAATCAGCATTAGAAAGCTCAGAATTAGAGCCAGTTAGCGTTAAGTTACCTAAAGTATGTAGCAGTAAATCATGGGTTATCTGCCAATTTTCTCCTAAATGTTCTTTCCACCAATCCGTCAAAGTTTGAGGCATAATATGCTCAATAGTCAGCCCTTCCAAAATAACTTCTTGTTTGTAATAAAGAGATTTTTCTATAGATTCCAAAATCAACTTTGCCTTCTGTGAACGATTTGGCCCGTAAAGTTGGACATCCATTAATCTAGCTTTAAACTGACTATCTTTTGGATAGTTTTGCTTTTGAAGCGCTAATTTTAAGCCATCTATAAAATTACATCCTGCCAAATTAGAATCGTTGCTAACTTGTGAATAAAGTAAAGCAAACAGGCGATTTAAACCTCTGGTTTGAATATTGCAAACAAAACGCCGTAAAAGAAAGTTTTCTATGATTTTTAAAATTTCAATAAATTGATGTTCAGTAATTTTACTTTTTGCCCAATCGTCATAGCAGTTCAAAAGAAATGGGTAGATTGTCCCTGCCTCCAAACTCTTTAACCGCAAAAGATACTTCCTAACTTCCTTCTTTTCTTCACGGTTTGGGTTCAAAAGTTTTGTATAGTATTCTACAAAAATTGATAAATCTTTGATATAGGAAACTGGATCACCTTCAGAAATTCTCTCTTTTATATGGAAATAAATTTCACCTTTCTTGACTTCTGCTCCACTTTTTGTTAAGTAATGACGAATAAATTCCGTGAGGTTCTCCCCTAAAATTTCCTGTATTGGTAGCCAGTATTTATAATAAATAGATTCTTGGTTCTTTCCCTCAATTTTCATAAAAAAGTAGTTCCGAATCAGATCCGCTTGGGTTAAAGACTTTCCTTTGGCATTCAGACTTTCAAAGACAAGGTAAGGATCATCATCAATACTAAGAACAACACTTACAAGCGAAAAATTGCTACATATAACTTTTTTTAGCTTTTGAAAATCTATTTTGCTTAGGCGCAATTTCTTTTCAAAAAAACCATAACATTCTGAAATACCGTTTTCCTCACTTTGGGTTTCAGACTGAATAATTTGCTGGAATGCCTGTCTATCTACCTGTGTAGGTTGAATTTTATAAAAATCTAAGCCTTCCTCATACTGGTTTACTAGAATAGTATTCTGAATTTGATCTGCTAATTTTTGATCAACCGGCTTGGCTTTATCGCGCAAAGCTGCAAGTAATATAAAAATTGTTGTTATGCGTTGTTGTCCGTCGATTAAAATATATTTGGGACATCCTCCGGGCGCAGATTCTGCCGGCATCGTTACAATAGAACCCATAAAATGAACACGGGGATTTTCCTGTTCACAGAGGGTGATAATATCATCCCACAAGGCTTCCCACTCAGATTTTGTCCAACTGTAAGCTCGCTGAAACAAAGGGACAACGTATTGTATTGTCCCTTCGATAATTTTTTGTAATTTTTCTTCTGAGGCTTTCATTCGCGGATCTCCTTAACTAAGTTAGTATTTTTGATTAAAAAAACCGCAGCCTATAGCAGATAAACACAAATAAAAAGCCGGCGTTTTTCCAAAATCACCGGCCCAAAATTTTAATTAAAAAATAATCAACTTCACAACTTGATACACCAAATATGCCACCACAGCACCACCAACACCCCCAACTACAAAGCCGGTAGAAAAATCTCGCCAGCCTTGCTGTGTATAAAATTCTTTAGGAGGTTCCGGCGTTGTCACATTCGCCACCGGCACATTAATATCCAAAACAGCCGCATAAAGCGACAAAGCAAACGTTAAAATAATCACCAAACTAATAGCTTCTAACAACCCAACAAAATCTCCACTCGACGAATTTCGTAACGGGTTATACCAAGTAAACGGCCCAAACAAAAAATAACCATGCGCCATCCCAACTTCTAAACCCCGCCGCGCAGCCGATAAACCCTTTCTATAAGCCGGCAAATTATTAATAAACTTCATAGTCCAACCAGAAGAATTCACCGGCGTCGCCAAATCTCCCACCTGCGGATCTCTAGCCGGAAAAACCACTTCTTTATCTCTTGGATCACTTGTGGATTGCATAAACCCTTCCGAATATAGAATTTAGAAATTAAATTTTATAATTTTAAACAAAAATTTTCAATACTACTGTCTTTTTTCTTCTTAGCAGACAGGGATTGATGAGTGGTGAATTGGAGGAAAAAATAAAGTTAAAAGTTAGTTAGAACTGCCAGAAACACTAACTAATAACACTTGGTTTTTTCCCTCCCAATCTCCCATCATCAATCCCCATCATTGCAAAAAACGAAACAAGCGATTGCAGCTAATTATGGCAGGGGATGGAAAAGTAAATCGGGGAAAAAGCGATTAAATTCAATCAAAAGACCTGCCGTAAAACTCATCCAGATAGCAGCCAAAACCGGCGCCGAAGAAAGAAAACGAAGCAAACCTGCTTGCATGATGAAATCTCCTAAAAACAGTTAGTTTCTCAAAAAAAACCTAGCGAGGCGAGATAGGAATTTCGCTATCTTTAGCATACAACTCGCCGCTCAGAGCTTCTTTAATTGCTGCCAAAGGCCAAATAAACCCAGTCAGCATTTTGCCAACTGCCAAAGGCACATTAATGATGATTTCATTTTCTTCGGGGTTATCGCTCTTGCGAACATCAATTAAATAAGCCCGACCAACCCAACCAATCCAACCGGCAATATACAAAAACAAAATGCTAGGAATAATAAAATCCCCTGCATGACTCCACCGGCCATCTGCAATCAAATGAGGCAGACCTTCGGGGCCACACAAAGCTTGAGAATAACGCTCAAATCGTTTTTGTCCAGAAAGCGGATCAGCGGTTGTATTACGCGCATTTTGAGCCCGCATTTGGAACGCCGGCGACTCACTGCAAGGAACTAAACCAGCCACATTGGGCTCACCGGCAAACGCAGTGGGCACACAAGAGATCCAAAGACCAATGGCCAAAACTAACGCCAGAATTCGTCTCATGGAAGTGTTTCCTTTTGTTAAGAAAAGCAAAGTTTTTTGACAAAACGCAATGGACTATTTAAATAGAATTGCGCTTTTGTTAAAGCCTATAATACCCCCCCAAGTTAACTTAGGAAAGATTAAGCTACTAAAAGCAAATAATCCATTTCACAAACATTACCAGTCAATGGCAACCGTTTTAGCAATTGAAACAAGTTGTGACGAAACTGCGGTGGCAATTGTAAAGAATCGTGAAGTAATTAGCAGTATCATTACCTCACAAATAGCCACCCATCGACAGTATGGAGGCATTGTTCCAGAGGTTGCCTCTCGCCTTCATGTCGAAACCATCAACGAAGCCATCGCCGAAGCTTTTTTAGAAGCCGATTTAACCTGGGCAGAAATCAACGGCATCGCAGCCACCAGCGCCCCAGGCTTAGTCGGCTCGCTTATGGTTGGTGTCACCACCGCCAAAACCCTCGCCATACTCCACGAAAAACCCTTTCTCGGCATTCACCACCTAGAAGGGCACATTTACGCCTCCTACCTAAGCGATACGACCCTGCAACCGCCCTTTCTATGCCTATTAGTATCGGGGGGACACACAAGCCTCATACACGTCAAAGATTGCGGAATCTACGACATCCTAGGGCAAACCCGCGATGATGCCGCCGGCGAAGCATTTGATAAAGTCGCACGCTTACTTGGCCTAAGCTACCCAGGCGGGCCGGTAATTGATCAACTTTCCAAACAAGGCAACCCAGCCATTTTTCCTCTTCCCGAAGGCAACATCTCCCTACCAACCGGAGGCTATCATCCCTACGACTCCAGCTTCAGCGGCCTAAAAACCGCCGTCATGCGCCTCGTCAAAAAACTCCAAAGCGAAGGCAAAGAAATGCCGGTCAACGACATAGCCGCAAGCTTCCAACAAACCGTCGCCAAAAGCCTCACCCGCCGCGCCATCAAATGCGCCCTCGACTGCAACTTAACCACCATCGCCGTAGGCGGAGGCGTAGCAGCCAATAGTGGCTTAAGACAACATCTCCAACAAGCCGCCCAGGAAAACAACCTCAAAGTCATCTTTCCCCCCATGAAATTCTGCACCGACAACGCCGCCATGATAGGCTGCGCCGCCGCAGAACACCTAGATAGAGGCCACACCTCCCCAATCACCCTGGGCGTTCAATCAAGGCTTTCTCTAACTGATGTAATGCAGCTTTATAGTAACGTTGGCTAAAATTCTAAGCCCAAATTTTCCTATTTTCTCGGCTTAGTTTAGACCTCAACCTAGGAGGCTTAGCCTCCTAATTAAAAAACTCAATTAAGTAGACAGAGAGTTAGGGCATTTAATCTTGCTAACCCTGATTCCAAACCCCTAACTCCCATCTTCAATTTCATCACTTAATTAAAACCGTCTGCCTAGTAAGCGTTGACGCACACTCTCAGCGATTTTGTGGCCCAAATAATCAGGAATTAAGCTTTCATTGGGCCCTAAAAGATATAAAATTAATCGCGTTCGTCCTCGCCAGACAAGTAAATTTGCATTCACCACTAACAAATCTTCTTGCCAGATAGCATACATAACTTTATAAAAAAGACCAGGCTGGTTATCAGCTTCGATTAAAAGAGCCGGTAAGTGAAAAACCGGATCTACATAAAACTCTGTTTCCACATCTTCTAAACCGGCATCAAGATTAAACTCAACAGCCAGCATTTCTTCAACCTCAAAATGCCCAGCCAAAGCTTCTCTAACCGCCCTACAAACATTTTCAGCCGTTTTATCCGTAAGAGCTTTACCTCCGCGCGAAACCACCAACTTGATAAAAACCAACATCGGCGGATAAATTTGGCCATAAAGACTGAGACTGTGAATGGTGAGTCCATAGGCAGCCAAAACCCCAAAAATATCACTGAGTAAAAACGATTGGTTACGATAGGCAAAATGCAAGGCACTTTTATTGCCTTCAGGTCGCAGTTCAATCACAGCTTGCTTTGTTTTATAAAGCTGGTAGGCTAGCTTTAGGTTTTGCAGTTGGATTTCACTGCTGACAAACTGCTCATAAAACTGGGGAAACGCTCTGTTAAAGCGTTTTAGCAGTTCCAGCGTCGATGATTTTAAACCCGCAGCCATAATAAGGGGAACACACGAAAGGCCCAGTCAAATGCACTAAAAGTTAAAAATCCCAGTGCCTGATACATTTACGCAACAGAATACGGGTATTGCCCGAACCATGCAGCGATAGCAACACTATCATCTAATAACGCCGAACTCCCATGCTTGGGGGGTGATGTAAACCGCTTTAACCGCTCAACAGGTTTGGGCCTGTTTTCAGCAGTTAGGGCGTCATCGGTAGGGTTCGTGAAGATAATATACACACTGGCTTTTTTATCCTATTCCACAATTGCGGTGGTGGGAAAATTTATGTAACATCGCCAAGTTTGTAAGAATTTTCCCATCCCATCCCACACACACAGTTAAAATCATCTTTTTTGAGTTTCTCCGTTTGTTTTTATGTTTATTGTTGAAAAATTTAGTATTTTCCTGTTACTTCCCTCGGTCTAAAGGTTAAACTTGAATCACTTAATCCAAAACACGCCTTGATTCCCCTGGCTGTTTTTTAGGTGGAAAATCCAGCCTCCCAAAACCGGCCTATTGTTTGCTTGCGGGGTTTGGCAATGGTTCCACCGGCCCACCAAAATACGGTCGGTGCCGTCAGCGTGGATGGCAAAAGTGATAAAATTTTTCAAATTAATCCCTATGCTTTTTTGCAGGGATTGACGGTACTTAGTCCTCTTACCATTAGCAAGCCGGCATGGGTTTTTGGAAAAACTTATTTAACGGTTCTGTTCGCGGAGAGTCGCCAGAAGTGATGGCCTCTTCGGTCAACTATGGAGCTTCCGGCGAGGAATACCCTCTCGGTATCGCTGAAGTGTCTTCCCAAACATTGCGGGATTCCGGCGCTCAGACTCTCTCACGGGGAACTGGCCCTAATGTTCGGATTTTTTTTAGTACCGACCGCGACCTAGACCTCTATGAACTTGAAGAACTTTGTGATGCTGTTGGTTGGTCCCGCCGGCCTCTCCGCAAGGTCAAAAAGGCAATTCAGCATAGTTTTTTGGTGGTTTCAATGTGGGAGGTACGGGGGGCCAAACGGCGTTTAATTGGCTTTTGCCGCGCAACGTCGGATCATGCTTTTAATGCCACCCTCTGGGATGTGGTAGTTCACCCCGATTATCAGGGCAAAGGATTAGGAAAAGCTTTAATGAAGTTTTTAATTAAAAAACTCCGCAGCGAAGATATCAGTAATATTACTTTATTTGCTGACCCTCATGTGGTAGATTTTTATCGGACTTTGGGTTTTATGCCCGACCCTGAAGGCATTAAAGGTATGTTTTGGTATCCTGATTAAGGTGAAAAAAGAGTAGCTTTTACTTTTAATTTACACTATATCTAAGTCGAAAACCCCAGTTTTTTAAGCTGGGGTTTTTACATTTTTAGGCTAGAGAAAATCTGGATAATTTTCTACAATTTTGGTCGTTCTGGGGAACGCGGTATCGATGCCTGCGGGGGAGTTTGATTAGATGGGATATCTCGCGGTCTTGCAGCAATTGATTCTTGTTGTAATGCACTACGGCCATTTTGAATAACGCGCATCATATCGCCAAGTTGCTGTTCAATATTAAACAGCACCCGGTCTGCATATTCATCTGCATCGTTGTGAATTTCTCTGGCTTCAGCAACGGCATTTCGTCGCATTTCTTCTATTTCTTGTTGAGCACTACGGCGCAGGCGTTCAATTTCTGCAATTGTTTGATCTTGGGCTAGTTCGCACTCTTGCTGTACTTGCAAGCGAATTTGTTCGGATTCTAATTTTGCTTGCCGTACTAAACCCATTTCATCCAAAATTTGCACGGCTTCTTGTTCAGCCGAAGCAATGATTTCTTGAGCATAGCGTTCAGCCGAGGCAAGAATCTCTTCTTTGCGACGAATAATTTCTTCGGCTTCGAGGTACGCTGCTGGTAGATTGAGACGCACTAAATCAAGTTGATCTAGTACCTGTTCCTCGTCAATAAGGGTGCGTCGGGTAAGCGGGATACGGGGGCTATCGAGAATCATTTCCTCGAGCCGGTTGAGTTCCCGCTGGATGTCTAAGCCTCCCCCGCCAGAAACTGATTCATCGTCGGGGATGGAGTCTGGGAGGTCGGGGTTGATTCGGGATGCTTCCTGGCGTAACATTTGGCGATATCTACGGCGACGTGAGGGGGGACAAGATGATCTACTGAGCCACCAAATCGGGCTATCTCTTTCACCACACTACTACTTAGAAAACTATATTCGTTAGAAGTGGCAAGAAAAACGATTTCAATTTGCTGGGATAAGGTTTTGTTTGTATGCGCCATCTGTAGTTCCATTTCAAAGTCTGACAATACTCGTAAACCGCGCAACAAAACTTGAGCTTGTCGCTGTTTGGCATAGTTGACTGTCAGCCCTTCAAAGCTATCTACTTCAAGGTTACTTAAATGTTGAGTTGCTTGGCTGATTTGTTGAATCCGCTTTTGCTCCTCAAACAGTGGCGTTTTACTAGGGTTTCTCACTACCAACACGATAACGCGCTCAAACAGCTTGCAGCCTCTCTCGATGATGTCGAGGTGGCCGTAGGTTATGGGGTCAAAGCTGCCAGGATAGATTGCGATCACGGGGTGGAGGGTGAGTGGGTTTAGTAGTTAGACTACTGTGATTTTTTCTCAAGCGCAAACAATAAGGATTTTATCTGCTGTTTTCTGTGTCCGTAATTACGGTTTTTCAGCTTTATTGCTTTATTGTGCTTGTTTGATTTACCCAAAAAGTTTGAGACTTTAGAGGGTTATGTTGATATGTCTGCACTCTGACGGCTTCTAGGTCAGTTTGGGGCGCTTGGTGTTTGCCTCGCGCTTCTGATATGTAAAAGGATACTATAGCCGGTGGCTGTTGGGTGTTTTTTTTGGAGGGTTGGTTAATTTTTTTTGCTTGGGGCCGGTTTTGCTGGTTTTTCTGTTATCACTGATTTTTATAAAGGTATAATGCGGTGTTTTTAAGTTTTTTCTGTCTATTCAATCTCAAAGTATCTTTGTTGATGTTGAATTTGTGGTTTAAGTCTATATTTAGCTGATGAGGGTGACAGTTTGTTTTGTTGGGGCTATGCTGAAAACTAAAATTTATTTTTTTATTGTTGAATTATTTTAGAGACTTGATATGTCTAAATATGTACTTTATGAAAAAGTAAAACGTATAAACTTTTAGATGATTTTAACTTTTAACCGGCCCTCTGCTAAAATAATAGTTAGTTCATCTCCTGTCTTTAAATTCTGACTCGAATTAATAATTTTTCCATCGGGTAATTGTACGACTGCATATCCTCTTTTTAATACAGCTTGCGGGTCAAGTACGTTTAATTTTTCACCTAAATACCGACAACGTTCTGTTTCTTGATTTAATCTTGTCTGCATTGCTCTTAAAAGCCGATCACGAAATTTTTCTAAGCTAATTTTTTCTAACTCGTATTTTCGCTTAACTGCATTATCTAATCTTTCTACACGATGCCGGTGTTCTGTATAAATTTCTGCTAGGCTTGGCACTACTGTGGCGGCTGCTGCGGTGGGAGTAGCAACACAAACATCTGCTACCAAATCTGTTAATGATTCATCTCTTTCGTGACCCAGACCGGTGATTACAGGAATTCTACACTCTGCAATTGCTCTTACTACTCTTTCATCATTAAAGCAGGCTAAATCTTCTACGGCACCACCACCCCGCGCTAAAATTAAAACTTCGGCCCGCTTATCTTTTTCAATTCGTTTAATGGCTGCAACAATTGAGCGGGGCGCTTGTTCACCTTGGACGGTCGCAGGAGATAAAATTACTTTTAACCCCGGATAACGCTGTTTTAGTGTAGTTTTGATGTCTCCCCAGGCTGCGCCGTTAGGAGATGTAACAACGCCTATGGTTTGTGGATGTTGGGGAAGCAAACGTTTTTTAGTTTTGTCAAATAAACCTTCTTTTTCTAGTTGGTTGCGTAATTTATGCCATTTTTTTTGCTGCAAACCGGCCCCAGCATCAATGACTTGAAGTGCACTCATTTGATATTTTCCCTGCTGGGGATAAACTTGTAAACTGCCCAAAACAAATAGCTTTTTGCCAAGTTCTGGCCGGTCTGTGAGTCGAGATTGATTGCGGTTCCATGCAACACAGTTTAGGGTTGTTCCTCCCCCTTGCGAATCTTGCAAGCTAAAATAAAGATGACCATTGCGATGTGGTGTCAAACTAGAAACTTCCCCCACTATCCAAACCTGTTGGAGTAGTTCGTTGGTTTCCAGCAATTCTTTAATGTAGGAAGTAAGGGTGGTGATGGATAAGGCTGTTTCGGGGATATAAGAATTATCAAAAAAATTAGACATAGAATTTTTATAAAGAGTTGAAATAGTGTGTAAAACAATTGAAATTAGGCTTTCTTTTAAAGATGATTTTTTGAATATTTATTTCCCCTTGGAATACTCTAATTTTTTAATTAATAAAACTACTATTTAAAAAATAACCGCTCTACGTTTATCTACTTTGGTTTCTATAACCGGCTACAATATAAACCATTTCCAAAAAAGCAGAAAATATCCAGAAAACGACTTTTTAAAATTGGCTTTTAGATCACATACTTTTAGCTCAATCTATAAACTAATTTATGTTAAATTTCACTTGATTTGAGCGAACCTATGAAACTAACTTAGAATTTGAGCTTTTCTTAGTTTTAGCGAACCTAAAAAATGAATGATGGAGATAAAATGTAAAATCCCAAAAACCTTATTAAATAAAAAGCCGCTGCCAGGATAAACTTTACAAAAATAGTAAATTAACTGGCAGTTGCTATGCCGTTTGTTTGACAAAAATTGCTTTTTGATTTAAGGCAATTCTACCGAAGTTGGTTTGGCAATATGTGGTAAACCCCAGCCTAGTTTTTCCCGCAAAATATGAAAAAATTCTGGCGGTTTAATACGGATAAATTTGGCAGGATAGGGAGATTTTTCTATTCGCACGCGGTCGTCTGGTAGCACATAACAACCGGCATTCCCATCAACAGTCATCACTAACCTATCAGGATTGGCGGGATAAATTGTCACCGGCTCAGTATTAGCAAAAACTAAAGCCCGTGATGCGAGAGAATGAGGACAAATGGGTAAAATCTGTAAAACCGCGACCCCAGGCACAATCACCGGCCCACCGGCAGAAAGGGCATAGGCAGTTGAACCAGTAGGAGTTGATAAAATGATCCCATCCGCTGCAATATCAACAGGTGCGTGCCGGCCTACTTTAATTTCAAAATGGCACATACAGGTTAGTGGTTCCCGATGTAGCACCATTTCATTGAGACACAAAGCCTCCCAAAGTTTGATATCTTCTCGCCAAAGTTGCACCGCCAACATCGTACGCTGTTCAATCTCATATTCCCCCGCCATTGCTTGTTCAAGGGCTGTTGGCAATTGATTAAGATAAGTTTCAGTTAAGAAACCCATGTGGCCGGTGTTAACAGCAAGTAGAGGAATACCGGCCGGTGCAACTTGGCGAAACGCAGAAAGAACCGTACCATCTCCCCCTAAAACCACCGCAAAACTCATGTCTTCATCAAAACCTGGCGGTGAAAGTAGTTCGATAGGAGTGTGGCAGATAGGCTTATCGGGACTGGAATAACCTAATATTCCACCCATACCGTTTGTTAAACAAACTTCCCAACCACAGGAAATTAGCTTGTCTTTTAATTCTTCGGCGATGCGACAAGCTACGGGTTTATTGTCGTTATATATAATGCCTGCTTTTGGCACGCTCTTTAAATCCGGTTTATGGTTTAAATTTTTAACTATAGAGCAATTGCTTTATGGGGGCAACCAAACGTAAAAAAGCCCACCAAAGGCAATTAGCGAAGGGGCTACCACAGGAGGTTTGCCCCACAGGTTTGTTTTTCAGGTTCTTGGTTGAGAATGCCCTTTTGGAGTTTCTGCCTCGCTTTAATTGGTGACAATCTTGAGGCAGATCCTCTGGTTGGAGTTCGCTGGTAAGAGCCTAAAAAATTAGCAGATTCTCTCCACTCCCTTTTAAAATGGGATTTTGCGTTTTGAGTCTTTTTTGAATTTTGATTTTTCGTAGTCGAGTTCCTTGAGTTTTTTGAGAATACGGCCGTAATACTCCTGTAAATAGGATTCTAGGCTAGTGACTTCTTTGGGGTCTATTTGGAATACGGGATAAACCTCGTCCATGCTGGCGCTGAGAGGTTTGCCGGTGGCTATAACTTCTGCAAAGGCTAGCCGGTCGGCTATATTCCATGTCCACTGAAAGAAACGAGTCACACTCCGAAACGCCCTCAAAACTCCTAATGGCATCCGGGTTACTTTGGCTTGCTGTCCCGATAAACGTTCGCAAATGCGAATGATTTCGTCGCCATCCCAGGCGCGGTTTCCTACCACAGGAAAAGTTTTATTTTCTGTTTCAGGAATACTGAGAGTGCGGACAGCAAATTTCGCTACATCCAAGGTATCAATGTAAGCCAAGGGAGCAGTTTCACCTGTTACCCAGACTACTTGATTTTCGAGGATGGGGATGGCATATTGGCCGATTAACCCTTGCATAAAGCCGCAGGTACGCAAAATCGTATAGTTCATGCCGGCTTCTTGGAGGTATTGCTCTGTGCACCGCTTGATTTCCATTAAAGGAACGTGCGGATACTTTTCGGCATCCAAAATTGAAAAGAAAATGTAACGCTCGACTCCCTTGGCTTTGGCTGCTTGAATCAGTGCCACTTTGCCATCCCAGTCTACCTCTTTAATGCTGAGGGAGTCGGTGGCGCGTGCGGTTGCTGCATCAATGATCGCCGTTATTCCTTCCAAGGCGGGAGGTAGGGTTTCGGGCTTACAGATATCGCCCCTGACAATTTCGCAGCCCCACTCTTTGAGGAAGGCTGCTCTTTTGGGGCTGCGGACTAGACAGCGTACTTGATGCCCTTCGTCTAAGGCACGTCGGGCGATTTGTCTCCCTAATGTGCCTGTGGCACCGACAACCAATAAACTCATGCCGGCTTTTTTGCAATTCTTAAAATTTTCTCTTTGATGGTATCAGAGTTTTCTCATTTTTACACAAAAATTTACATTTTTTTAGGCCAGAATCTCTTTAACGACCTTAACAAGATATTGACATTTTTCTAGTTTTATGATATTTGATAATTTTCTGAGGTTCTAAACTTACTTTTAATTGAAAAATAATTTTGTTTAACTAAGGGAGAAGGACTTAGGGAAGAGAGAATTTATTATGAGATTAATCAAAAAAAAACATAAAAGAAAGTTATTTAAATGGTAAGCTATATAAAAGGGATTAATAACATCTTGATGAACCAAAGTATCAGGATGTTCGTGATATAAATTTTCCGATCTTTAAAATTTTGAGTTTCAAATGAACCCACCTGAAACAAACCCGGCATTTGAAGCCCTCCTGGAGCATTTAAAGCACAGTAGAGGCTTTGATTTTAGCGGGTACAAACGCTCAACTTTGATACGTCGTGTCAATAAGCGAATGCAATCAGGAGGGGTAGATACTTATGAAGATTATTTAGATTATTTAGAAGTACATCCTGATGAATTTGGACAGCTTTTTAATACTATTTTAATAAACGTGACTGCTTTTTTTCGAGACAGGGCTGCGTGGGAATATATATCTAAAGAAATTATACCCCGCATTGTTGAGCGCAAACAATTAAACGAACATATTAGGATTTGGAGTGCCGGTTGCGCTTCCGGCGAAGAAGCTTATACTTTGGCAATTGTTTTAGCCGAGGCTGTGGGAATAGAGAAATTTCGGGAACTCGTTAAAATCTATGCAACAGATATCGATGAACAAGCTCTTAATCAAGCTAGAACTAGCATTTATGATAAAAAAGATTTAACAGAGTTGCCAGAGTATTTGCTAAAAAAATATTTTGATGTAGTGGATGAGCGATATATTTTTAATAAAGATTTACGACGGTGTGTGATTTTTGGTCGGCATGATTTATTGCAAGATGCACCTATTTCACGGATTGATTTATTGGTATGCCGCAATACTTTAATGTATTTTAATGCGGAAACTCAAGCCAAAATTTTAGCTCGTTTTCACTTTGCTCTCAATCAAAACGGCCTTCTTTTTTTGGGGAAAGCAGAAACTTTATTAAGTCACACAAATAATTTTAGTTCTGTAGATTTAAAACGCCGCATTTTTACTAAAATAGGTAGTAGCAATATGCGCGATAAATTGTTAGGTTGGGCTCAGTCAGATAATAGTTCAAACCTCCAGTATTTAACGAGTAATATGCTTATCAGAGAAGCGGCTTTTGATAATGGGACGGTTCCTCAAATTGTTGTGGATATTCAGGGTTTATTGGTGCTGGCAAATGAGCGGGCCAAAGTGATGTTTAATTTGAGTTTAAAGGATTTAGGAACTCCTTTTCAAGATTTAGAGGTATCTTACAGGCCGGTGGAGTTGCGCTCTTGTATAGACAAAGTTTACGCAGAACAGAGGGCGGTGATTTTACGGGAGGTTGAATGTCCTAGTCCTATCGGCGAAGTTCGTTATTTAGAAGTGCAGTTAATTCCACTTTTGGATGTTAACAATATTTTACTGGGAGTGAGTGTTACTTTTACCGATGTCACCTTGTACAAAGGTCTACAAAATGAATTGGAACAGTCTCATCAAGAATTAGAAATGGCCTATGAGGAGTTACAATCAACCAATGAGGAATTAGAAACAACGAATGAGGAACTTCAATCAACGGTCGAAGAATTGGAAACTACAAATGAGGAACTTCACTCAACTAATGAAGAATTAGAAACTATGAACGAGGAATTGCAATCAACTAATGAAGAATTGCAAACGATTAATGATGAATTACGCTGTCGCACTGAAGAACTTAATCAAGCGAATGGGTTTTTGGCTTCTATTCTTACCAGTCTCAGTAGTGGAGTAGTGGTGCTGAATAACGAGATGCACGTTTTAATTTGGAATAGCAAAGCAGAAGATTTGTGGGGTTTACGGTATTCGGAAGTGAAAGACAAGCATTTTTTAAATTTGGATATGGGCCTGCCGGTGTCTCCTTTAAGAAAGCCAATCAAAGCTTGTTTAACGGGAGAATGTTTGAATGAAGAAGTGATTTTAAACGCAACTAACCGAAGAGGTAAATCTATAAAATGTAAGGTTTCTTGTACGCCTTTAATCCAAGGAGAAGGAAGTATATATGGGGTGATTTTATTGATGGATGAGGTAGACAAAAAAGAGAAGATATTTGTTGGAGATCAAACTGAAGAAAATTAAGCAATATTTTTAAATATTACCAAGTAAATTATTCGGTAATATTTTGGCTTTTATCAGCTATGAATAATCGGTTTGATAGTTACCTATAATACAGATAAAGAGGGTAGAATAAGAAAGGTAAAATATAATAAAATTTTCCGAAAAGTATCTCTCAGGGATGAAGAAAAATTGTTTCAAATTTTGATAAACTAATAGATAAGATAAAATTTTAGAAAATTGTAGTTTTTGAATCGACAAGATACAAAAATATATCATAAAAAACCGCAGATAAAAAAAGGGGGTTAAGGGTGAAAAACCTCATAGATTATGGAAGTCAAATAACGGTGGTGCGGGAACATTTAATTGCTCTGCACGCTTGTGTGAAGCAATTACCAAAGGAGCATATAGATAGTTTGCCAGAGAGCTTTGAAGCCGTGTACGCCATTGTGGAGGAGTTAAATACTGCTCAAGAAGAGTTGCAAGTACAAAACGAACAATTACAAGAAACTCGCTTAGCTCTGGATGCTGAACGTCAGCGTTATCAAAGGTTATTTGAGTTTGCACCGGATGGTTATTTGGTGACGGATGAGAACGGTAAGATTTTGGAAGCAAATCAAATGGCTGCGGGGATGTTGAATGTGTCTCAAAGGTTTTTGGTAGGTAAACCGTTGAGTGTATTTATTTCTGCGGATGACCGGCCGGTGTTTCGCTGTAGGGTAACTGATTTAAAACTGGGCCGGTTCCAGCGGCTGCAAGAGTGGGAGGTGCATTTGCAACCGCGCGAGGGTAATTGTATTGAAACGGCTTTGACTGTGGCTGCTGTTTGCAACGACCAAGGGAAAGTGCTTGGTTTACGCTGGCTACTACGGGATATTACGGTGCGCAAGCAAACGGAGAGACAGTTGGCGGAGATTAATTTAGAAAATTTACGTTTACAAGAGTCGGCTCGGTTAAAATCTAATTTTTTAGCAACTGTGTCGCACGAACTGCGAACGCCGATGAATGCGATTATGGGTTTTTCTCAATTGTTAATTAGGCAGTTTCAAAATCAGCCCCACGCCAAACAAGCAGAATTGGCAGACCGTATTCTTAATAATGGTAGGCATTTATTAACGCTGATTAATGATATTCTGGATTTTTCTAAAATAGAGGCCGGTTGTCAGAAATTAAGTTTAGAATCTTTTAATATCAAAGAGTTAGTCAATGCAACGATTGCAGACTTATCCTGTTTGGCTGTAGATAAAAATATTTTTTTAGAAGGTGAGGTGAATTTGGAGAATGTAATTGTTGTTAATGATAGCTTGCGAGTGCGTCAAATTATTGTTAATTTTTTGTCGAATGCTATTAAATTTACAGAAACAGGCGGTGTGCGGCTACAGATTTTGGAATCAGGAGATTATGGAGAGCGTTTAGTGTTGGTTATTCGGGATACAGGGATTGGAATTGCTGAGGAGGATTTTGAGTGTATTTTTGATGCTTTTCACCAGTTGGATCAAGGTTCAACTCGCCGTTATCAAGGGACAGGTTTGGGGTTGGCTATTGTGCGGGGGCTTGTTTTGTTGATGAATGGCAAGATTTCTGTCGAGAGTAATGTGGGGGATGGTTCGACGTTTCGGGTGGAGTTCCCTCGTGTTGTGGAACAAAGAGCATGAATTAAAAAATATAAATTAGTTCGGATTTGTAAATAATTTTTTAGATTTAGAAATGATTTTGTACATCTAAAAACTGAGAGTGCTGGGAGGAAAAAAATAAATAAAATTAGTTAAATTTTTAGAAAAAAAATTATAAACTTTTAACTTTGATATGGTGTTTAGATAGTGTAATTTCAGCCAGCCACCGACTAAAATATAGGTAATAAGGAGAGGGAAATGGAAGGTCACGATATTATTGTTGTCGGTGCTTCGGCTGGGGGCGTGGAAGCTTTAAGGAAGTTGGTTGCAGAGTTGCCGGAGTCTTTGCCGGCGGCGCTTTTTGTTGTGCTGCATTTGCCTGTGACGGCGATGAGTACGATGCCTCAAATTCTGAATCGTGCTGGTGTCCTGAAGGCTGTTGAGGCGAAGGATAAGCAGATTATTGAGTATGGATATATTTATGTTGCTCCACCGAATTATCATTTGCTAGTGAAGCGGGGTTATATTAGTTTAACTCAAGGGCCAAAAGAAAATAGTCACCGGCCGGCTGTTGATCCGTTGTTTCGGACGGCGGCGCGTGCCTATGGTGAGAGGGTTGTAGGGGTGATTTTGTCGGGGACGCTGGATGATGGCAGCGCAGGCTTGTTGGCGGTGAAAAGTGGGGGGGGTGTGGCGGTGGTTCAAGACCCGGAGGATGCTTTATTTTCCGGTATGCCACAAAATGCGATTAAGCACGTTGACAATGTGGACTATATTGTGCCGGTAGGGGAAATGGCTGGGGTTTTGGTGCAGTTGGCAAATTCGACCGTATCAGTTGGGCAAGGTGAGCCGATATCTAAGGATATGGAAATGGAATGCGATGTGGCCGAGTTGGATATGGCAATTATAGGTAGTGATGATAATCCGGGTGTGCCTTCTAATTTGGCTTGTCCGACTTGTGGGGGTACGCTTTGGGAACAAAACAATGGTAATTTGTTGCGTTTTCGGTGCCGGGTAGGTCATGCTTGGTCACAGGATAGTTTACACGCTGAGCAGGCGGAAGCTTTGGAGGAGGCTCTGTGGACGGCACTGCGTGCTTTGGAGGAGAGTGCATCTCTATCTCAGCGGATGGAAAAACGGGCGCGGGAACGGAAAAATGAAAGAATGGCGCGCAATTATGAAACTCAGGCGCGGGAAACGCACGAGCGGGCTAGTTTGATTCGGGAAGTTTTGATTAAAAATAAGCGAAATGATTCGGGTGGTTCGTTGCCTGATGAGGGGATTTGTTAAAAATATAAAAGGATATTTTTAGGGTGAATTTATTTATAATTTATGCAATTAAAATGTTTTGGCAGGCACAATGCCTGCCGCACTGTCAAAGTTTGAGTTATTCTTCTGCGCCTTGGAGTTTCAGTAAGAGATAGCCGCTTACGATGCCAATGGGGATGAGGACTAGGGGTAAAAATGCGATTGAGAATATTTCGGCTGCCATATTTTGTTTCTCCTGTTTGGGTTTTTTGTCGCCGTTGGGGGTTGGTGCCGGCGTTGTTTGTTTCGTTTTGTATTTTAATCTAAAGGTGAGCGCTGGGATGGCCGGCTAAGTTTTACAATAAAATTTCTAATTTCTAAATTTTTATTTTTTATGCGTCCTCGTTTGGCTGTTACTGTTGGTGATCCGGCGGGTATTGGCCCGGAAGTGGTTTTGAAGGCTTTGGCTGTGCCAGAAATTCGTGAATGTGCTGATATTACGGTGGTTGGTAGTCGTAATATTTTGAGAAAAACTGTTGACCGCTTGGGTGATAAGTTACGGATAGATTTGCAACAGTTGAATATTTTGGATGTGAGTTTTGGGAAGGTTGAGGAAATTGTTACGGGCACCGGCAATGCGGTTTCTGGGGCGGCTAGTTTTGCTTATATGGAGGCGGCGATAGCTTTAACTCTGGCGCGGGAGTTTGATGGTATTGTTACTGGGCCAATTTCTAAGACTTTGTGGAAAGCGGCGGGACATGATTTTCCGGGGCAAACCGAATTGGTTGCGGAGCGTTCGGGGGTTAAGCGGTTTGGGATGTTGTTTGTGGCGAAATCACCTTACACCGCATGGACGCTCCGCACCTTATTAGTTACCACACATATTCCGCTTTGTCAAGTTTCTGCTGCGTTGAATCCTAGTTTGTTGAGTTTAAAGCTGGATTTGTTGGTGGAGTGTTTGCGAGATGATTTTGGGTTGCGGCGGGGCAGAATTGTGATTGCTGGTTTGAATCCCCATAGTGGGGAAAATGGGCAGTTGGGAACTGAAGAGAAGGAGTGGATTAATGATTGGTTAATGAGGGAAAGAAGGCGATATCCTGAGTGGGTTTTGGAGGGGCTGGTGCCGCCGGATACTATGTGGGTTAAACCGGGTCAAGCTTGGTTTGGTAGGGGTGATAAAGGGGCTGATGGTTATTTGGCTTTGTATCATGATCAGGGTTTAATTCCTGTTAAGTTGATGGCTTTTGATCGGGCTGTTAATACAACTATTGGGTTGCCTTTTGTGCGGACTTCGCCGGATCATGGGACGGCTTTTGATATTGCGGGTAAGGGTGTTGCTGATGCTTCTAGTATGATGGCGGCAATTGAGTTTGCGGCGGAGGTAGTTAGGAATAGAAAGGGGCCGATTATCTTAAAATAAGAGATACTGTAAGAGGGACAATAAGTAAAGGGGGGAAAATATGAATTGAAGAAAACTTTTAAAAATCATAAATGCGGTTTTCCAAAGATAACTGAAAAGTTAGATAAAATTTAATGTTAAAAATACAACTTAAATTTAGCCATAGTTGTAAAAAAATCTATACCAATCATAAAAAAATTTAAGACCGCCACGACAAACTAATTTTGAGGTCAAAAACCTTGTTTGTTCGTAGATATTTAGTTAAGAATAGAAGGTTTTTCCTAGAAAACTGGTTTCTTTACCTTTGTCTTTAGCAAATAACCGGCCCCCCAACAAGGTAAAATCCGATAGTGTAAAGAAGTCTTAACCAACCTGCGGTAGCCACAGAAAAACATTTATGAACTTTGCTGAACTCGCAGCGCAGCTAAACGCCGGCACCATCTGGCCAGAAAGCATCGTCATCATCACCCTACTCGTCGTCATGGTAGGCGACTTGATCAACGGACGATCCTCCGTCCGCTGGACACCCTACGCCGCCATTGCCGGCCTCTTAGCCTCCGTTGTTGCCCTATACTTCCAATGGGATAACAACAACACCATCGCCTTTTTAGGAAGTTTTAATGCCGATGCCCTAAGCATAGTCTTTCGGGGTATCATAGCCCTCTCGGCCGCTATCACCATATTAATGTCCGTTACTTATGTGGAACAAAGCGGTACATCTTTGGCAGAATTCATGTCAATTTTGCTTAGCGCTACTGTAGGCGGAATGTTCCTTTCTGGGGCTGATGAATTGGTGACAATTTTTATCTCCTTAGAAATGTTGAGTATCTCTTCGTATTTACTCACCGGCTACATGAAAAAAGACCCGCGTTCCAATGAAGCAGCCCTCAAATATCTACTCATTGGTGCCTCATCTTCTGCCGTATTTTTGTATGGTGTTTCCCTACTTTATGGAATGTCTGGCGGTGAAACACGCCTTGAAGCAATTGCCACCGGCATTGCTAATTCTGGGGCCGGTCAATCTTTAGCCGTTGTAATAGCATTAGTTTTTGCCATTGCCGGTATCTCTTTTAAAATTTCTGCCGTTCCCTTTCACCAGTGGACACCAGACGTTTATGAAGGTTCACCTACACCTGTTGTTGCCTTTCTTTCTGTAGGTTCAAAAGCAGCAGGTTTTGCCCTTGCCATTCGCTTATTAACCACCGCTTTTCCGTCGGTTTCTGAACAGTGGCATTTTGTGTTTACAGCCCTCGCTATCCTCAGTATGGTACTAGGAAATGTGGTAGCGCTGGCACAAAGTAGCATGAAACGTATGCTGGCTTACTCTTCTATTGCCCAAGCTGGCTTTGTAATGATTGGTTTACTGGCGGGTAGTGATGCCGGTTATTCCAGCATGATTTTTTACCTCCTAATTTATTTATTTATGAATTTAGGAGGCTTTATTTGTGTGATTTTGTTTGCCCTCAGAACCGGCAGCGATTTAATCAGCGATTATTCCGGTTTGTATCAAAAAGACCCCCTACTTACTCTGGCTTTAAGTATTTGCTTATTGTCACTGGGTGGAATTCCTCCCTTAGCTGGTTTCTTTGGCAAGATTTATCTTTTCTGGGCCGGTTGGCAAGCGGGAATGTATGGTTTAGTATTGTTGGGTTTAATTACTAGCGTCGTCTCCATTTACTACTACATTCGTGTAGTCAAAATGATGGTAGTAAAAGAACCACAAGAAATGTCAGAAGTTGTAAAAAATTATCCCGAAATTCGCTGGAATTTACCAGGAATGCGTCCTTTACAAGTGGGTTTAATTCTCACTTTTGTAGCCACAACTTTAGCAGGGATTTTATCTAATCCTCTGTTTACTTTGGCAAATGATTCTGTAACTCGGACTACGATGTTACAGTCATCAATTGTGAAAACAAAGCCGGTGGCAGAAATGCCGGTGACTTCTAATTTCAACTCAACCAAAATTAATTAACTCTGTAGGGTGGGCCTAGCCCACCTTACCTTTAAACTCAAAAAACTATCCCAGTTTTTCCAATTGTGGTATTAAGTCTTGAGTTGTATCTAACGTAGTTACATAAGCTTTCTCGGTATCTGTAAAAGCTTCAGCAGCCTTAAGTTGAGAAGTTAATAAATCAGCGGTTGCATCAGCAATATCACCAGTACGTTTTTCTAAACGTTCCCGCAACACTTTTTCTGGTGCCCTACATTCAACAATTTGCAGCGGTAATTGATGAGTTTTTGCAGTGTTAATAACTGCTTCTCGTAATGCCTGCCGGTCATATTTAGCATCTAAAATCACAGTCCAACCCACACCGGCCAATTTTGTACCTAATTCTAATAACCGACTATAGGTTTTTTGCGTCATTTCTGCCGTGTAAATTTCCGATCCTCCGCGTTCATTTAACGGAATACCGGCCAAATGTTTCCTCACTGCATCCGAACGAATATGAATCGCATTTAATCGGCGGGCAAGTTGTTTAGCAGTTGTGCTTTTTCCTGACCCAGAAACCCCAGACATTAAAATTAATTTACCTTGTTTTGGCTGTGTATATTCCCACGCCAGTTTGTAATATTTCGCCGCTGTTTCTGAAGCTTTTTGTTTTTCTTCCGCCGAAATTGCCGGATCATCTAATAAAAAAGAAGTGACTTTTGCGCGGACATAAGATTGCCGGCTTAAATATAAAGGCAACACCTGCAAAGCTTCCCAGTCTCCCGTTTGTTCAATGTAAGTGTTGAGATAAGCATTGCCAAATTCGGGCCGGTTTCTCGCATCAAAATCCATCACCGCATAGGCAATATCAAACATTACATCGACAAAACGGAAAGGTTCGTTAAATTCTATGCAATCAAACAAAAGAATTTTATCTTGCCACAAAGCAATATTGCGAATATGCAAATCTCCGTGACATTCCCTAATCCAGTTATTTTCAATGCGACTTTCAATTAACGCTTCTTTTTCATCAAAAAATTTATCAGTAAAAATTTTCGTTTCGTCAAATTGTTGTTGCGTTTGTGGCCCGCCGATATATTTAACGGTTTGCTGATAGTTTTCATCAATAGCTTGCCTAATTTGCGAAGCTTTACCAAAACTACGAATATAATCATTACTTGTACATTGTTTGTGGAAATTTGCCACAACTTCGCCAAGTTCTTCTAGGTTTTTTTCGCTTAATTTGCCTTCTTCAAATAAGTTGACAAATAAAGCTTCTTGGGGAAATTGTTTCATTTTGAGGGTATATTCTACAGCCTCATTTCCACCAAGCAAATATTGTTCACCACTTTGAGAAATTGGTAAAACTTCCAGATAAATTTCCCCAGCCCCGCGTTTATTCATCAGCAATTCTTGCTCACAAAAATGACGGCGTTTTTCTAGGGTAGAATAATCTAAAAAACCAAAATTAACCGGCTTTTTGAGTTTATAAACAAAATCGCCAGTTAACAATACAAAAGAAACGTGAGTTTGAATTAACTCAATTTTGTCGCATACCGGATGAGGATAAAAAGCCGGTTGCAACATTTGTTGAATCAAAGGAGGAATATTTACTGCTGTCATAGTATTGTAGAGTGGACTTTTTCCACCGACTTTTAAAATTGGTTGATACTAGAAAAATTGTTAGGCAAACTTTAACGAGAATAGGGTGAGCAAAGCCCACCCTACTTTGAGAACTCTTCGGCAAATCTTATTGCAATTAAGAAGCAGCTGGAGTTTCGGGGCCACCGGCCGGTCGGATGACGGTAACAACCACACGATCCAACTCTCCCACAGGAGTAACTCCCTCTGGCAAGTTCAATTCATTAACGTGCAAAGCATCGCCAATTTCCATCCCAGACACATCAATATCAATAGATTCGGGAATGCTATCTGGCTTGCATCTGACGGCTAGTTGAGTAAGAATAGGGTCAAGAATCCCCCCATCATTTTTAACACCAGTAGCGGTACCTACGAAATTAAGAGCCAGTTCAATTTCTAAACTATCTTGCGAAGAAACTGCAAAAAAGCTGAGGTGATAAGGGAATCCTTTCCAGGCGTGAGATTGCACTTCCCGCAACAGTGTTTTGCCACTCCAGCCGTCTGCAATCTTCAAATCAATCAGAGTATTATTAACCTTGGCTTCCCGCAGCAACGTTTCTACCGTCTTAGCTTCTACCGTCAGAGAAATAGAGTCCGTACCGTTGTGTCCGTACAAAACCGCCGGAATAAATCCGCTGCGGCGGAGAGCATTAGCCTTACTGCCTTCTGGCCGTTTGCTGCATTCGAGTGTCAGTTCCATGATTTTCGCTTTTCCAATATTCGCCTTAACATTTTATCAAAAACCGCATCCCAAAACCCAAAAACCCTTTGATACCCAATTGGATTAAAAAACTTTTGATTAAAAAACTGCCCAAAAACTAACAGAGAAACTGGCAATAATCTGCGGTTAAATAAAAAACTATCCGCTAGTAGAAAAACTAACAAACTAAAAAAAGAGTGAAGAGTCTCTACCCTTCACTCTTTTTTGTCAAAACTAAACAAAATTAACCCTGAGAAGTCACCGGCTTACCATCCGCATAAAGCAGCGCCCGCTTCGGCCCGTGAATTGGATCTTCAACAATAATTGTTTGATCACGACTGGCACCCAAAGATACAATCGCAATTGGAACCTTCATCAACTCTGCCAAAAACTTCAAATAATCTAAAGCTTGTTTTGGCAAATCATCTAAAGCCCTGCAATCTGCCGTTGATGTTTTCCACCCCGGCATAGTTTCGTAAATCGGCTTACAATCAGCAAATAAACGAGCATTATTAGGGAAATGTTCACAGCGTTCGCCATTAATTTCGTAGGCAACACAAACCTTAATTTCGTCTAATTCATCCAAAACATCCAGTTTTGTAATTGCCAAACAATCCATTCCATTAATGCGAACCGCATACCTGCCAATCACCGCATCAAACCAACCACAGCGGCGTTTTCTTCCCGTCGTTGTGCCAAATTCTGCACCGCGAGAACACAACAATTCACCGATTTCGGCGTGTAACTCTGTTGGGAAGGGCCCCTCACCTACTCGTGTGGTATAAGCTTTGGCCACACCAATCACCCGGTCTATCATCGTAGGGCCAACGCCGGTACCAACACAAGCACCACCCGCCACCGGATTCGATGATGTTACATAGGGATACGTTCCGTGATCCAAATCTAACAGCGTTCCTTGCGCCCCTTCAAACAAAATATTGCGGCGGCGCAAAATAGCATCATAAATTTTTAGCGAACTATCGACCACATGAGGCCGTAAGCGTTCTGCATATTGCAGATATTCTTCAATTACCACCTGGGGATCAAGCGGTGGCAGACTATAAAGTTTTTCCAGAATGACGTTTTTATAATTAATCGTCCATTCCAATTGTTTCCGCAACCCCTGAGAATCCATTAAATCTAAGACTCGAATCCCCGTCCGTTCCGACTTATCGGCGTATGTAGGGCCAATTCCGCGACCCGTAGTACCGATTTTGTGATTTCCTCGTTGTTCTTCCGAGGCTGCATCAATGAGCCGGTGGTAGGGCATCGTAACATGAGCCGTTTGGGAAATCATCAAATTTTTCGTCGAAATTCCCAGCGCCTCAATTTGATCTAGTTCTTGAATCAGAACCTTCGGGTCAATCACCGTACCGCAGCCGATGATACATTGAGTCTCTGGGTATAGTATCCCAGAAGGAATTAGATGCAGTTTAAACGTTTGGTCTTGTACGACTACCGTGTGGCCGGCGTTAACACCCCCCTGGTAACGTACAACGACATCTGCGGATTTGCTGAGCAAATCAGTAATTTTGCCTTTTCCTTCATCGCCCCACTGGGCACCAATTACAACTACGTTAGCCAAGGGTTTTTACGCTGAACTTCACACGAATTCCAATTATGGGCGCAATGTGTTCTCCTTGTCAAATTAATTTTTGTTAATATTTAAACAAGAAAAAAATAATTATCGCAGATTGACCCCAAGGGTGCCGGGCCAAGATTCGCCGCCGCCCTGCCACGCACAACACACCCTCATTTGAACAATACGCGCAAGATTTACTTGCTTGCTTTTGTCTTTCTACAAAGGTTTTAGAGACAAAAATCTAAAATCTCAAATTCCAACTCTAAAATTTTTTTGAGGTTATTGTGGCTTTACACGCTGAATTACACCGCCATTTAGGCGGTTCGGTTGTGCCTCGCGTTCTCTGGCGTTATTTCCAGCGGCACAATTTTGAATTTACCCAGCGCTTTGAGGAATATCAAGATTTTGAGATATTTTACACCAAACCCCGAAACACCCTTGATGAATATTTGGAACTGCACACTTTGGTTGAAGGTGTGCAAACGGCAGAGATGTTGCCCTATTTTATTTATCGGCTAATTCGGGGTGCCTATATTTTTGAAAATCTTGCTTATTTGGAGTTACGTTATACTCCCTATTTACGCACTCCAGAACATTTGAGTCAGTCAGAAAGAATTGACAAAATGGCAGAAATTGTTCAAATTGTTGGTACTGCCAGTCAGTTAAATGATTGTCCATTAATTACGAGTCAAATTTTGTGTTTGCATTCGCGTTTACCCTACGAAGTTAATCGGGCAATTGTTGATTTAGCTGCTCAATCTCGTCATTATGTTTGTGGTATTGATTTAGCAGGGGGTGATGCACAATATGCAGAACGGCTAGAGGAGTTTATTGGGCTTTATAATTATGCTCGTTCTTTGGGTTTAAATACCACCGGCCATCTTTACGAAACTGAAGCGGGTTGTTATCCTGAACTTTTGCCGTATTTAATGCGAATTGGGCATGGTATCCAAATTCCTTTAAAATATCCTGAATTATTGCCGGAAATTGCCCGCCGTAATCAATGTTTAGAAGTTTGCCCTACAACGTATATTAAAACCGGCACTCTCCAAGATTTACAGCAATTGAAAACGGTTTTTGAGCGGTGTTTTGATGCGGGTGTTGATATTGCCATTTGCACAGATAATGCCGGTTTACATAATGTACGTTTGCCCTTTGAATATGAAAATTTGTTGACTTTGGATATCCTTGATTTTCGCCAATTACAAGCTTGTCAAGAATCGGCTTTTCGTCACGCTTTTGCATGGCCTCATACTAAGGCTCCAGCTTCCATTTTAACTAATATCATTAAACCGGAACCTGTGGCAATTTAAGTTTGGACTCTTTGCCCCTCTTTCTTATACCAATTTTAAAAAAGAATGCACCCCCCTTTTCAAAGGGGGGCTAGGGGGATCGAAGAGTGTTGAATGATTTTGGATAAATGCTATTAACAGAGGGGAAAGCCACCCTACAAAGAGTGTAGGATTAGCAGTTGTTAAACAGTGCTTTATTTAGAAGGGGAATTTTTGTGTAGAAAGTCAAGAATATAAAATAACAAGCCTGCTCAACTTTTACCATTAGCCTACACCTCAATAAAAACCTCTAATTTTAAATTATTAATTAATCATTTTCCCATTCTTCTCTGCCCATTAAATCTCCTAGTACGTCTCTTAATAAATAATTACTTTGTTCTAATTCTCTTTCAAAATATACCCAATCTCGCGGCGGAATATACTCGCATAAGGCATAAATTCTTTGCTGACGACTAACTGCACCTGTTTGCACTAGCCGTCGTACTTCTTCTTTAATGACATCGAGGGAGTATTTCACAGAAGGCAGCATATAATAAGTTTTTTCAGTAACTTTCTATACAGGTTTTAGCTTAACACAAAAATTAATACTATCCAGACGGGCTTAACTTAGTTTTCTATTTATCTGGGGGTTTTTGGGTTTGGTATATTTATTTCAAATGCTTTGGATTGATTTTTCTTATTTTGTCAAAACTCTGTGAGGGGTAATTTTTTGGATGGTCTATTTTTTAAATTAATACAGGGCTTACTTCCACAGTTTTTAGTTTAATACTATTTGGGAAGGTCATTGATCAGGGGGAGTTTGCCATCTGTTTCAGGGAGGTTAACACACCTACAATTCTTGGCGTAGACATTCCCTGTGTTGTATAAAGAGATTTTACCGCTTTGGCTGCCTTTTCTTTATCAATTTGTTTGGTAGAAAGTGCAATTGCTCTCCATTTTTCTTGATAAACTGGAATTTCCGCTTCTTGTTCCGAAGTTAAAGTTTCAATTTGAAAATTTGACATTTTTATAAATCATTTGATGTGACTGGAAACCGGCACTGAAAAAAACAGATAACGAAAAACTGGTAGCAAAGAAACCAGCCCACCCTAAAGAAAAAAGACCCTCCTATCAGCAAAAATCTATCGCACCAGGTAAAAAATCCTAAACCTCTTGACACCTAACCTCATCAATGATAAACCCAATCAAGAGCAACATTAATAAAAAGAAGCCTCCTAAATAGTCGTGCTTGACAAACCAAAAAAAATAAGTTACCAATCAATCTCCACAAAAACTAATTAAAACCAAAGCTGATCCCAAAAAAATTTATCGGCATCTATAGTCTTTATATAGGTGTGTGTCATAACCACAGCCCCAGACCGGAACTCTTCAAACTAAAAACTAAAATCTAAAATCTAAAATCCCTAAAATTTACCATGTCAACCCTAGTCATCGTAGAATCACCCACCAAAGCCCGTACAATTCGTAATTATTTGCCCTCCAGCTATCGAGTCGAGGCATCAATGGGCCATGTGCGTGACCTGCCCCAATCAGCCAGCGACATCCCCGAAAACGTCAAAGGAGAAAAATGGGCTCAACTAGGAGTCAACGTCGAAGCCGACTTTGAACCCCTTTACATCATCCCTAAAGATAAAAAGAAAGTCGTCAAACAACTAAAAGACGCCCTCAAAGAAGCCAAAGAACTGATCCTCGCCACCGACGAAGACAGAGAAGGTGAAAGCATAAGCTGGCACTTATTGCAAGTCCTCCAGCCCAAAGTCCCCATCAAACGGATGGTCTTTCACGAAATCACCGACCAAGCAATCAAAGCTGCTCTCAAAAACTGCCGCAACATTGATGAGCACGTTGTTCGAGCCCAAGAAACCCGCCGAATTCTCGACCGACTAGTAGGCTACACCCTATCTCCCCTCCTCTGGAAAAAAATTGCCTCTGGACTTTCCGCCGGCAGAGTTCAATCAGTCGCCGTCCGCCTGCTTGTTCAACGGGAACGCCAACGCCGGGCCTTTCGCCAAGGCACCTACTGGGATCTCAAAGCCACCCTATCAGCAACCGCCACAAAAGACAAAGCCCAAACCTTTGAAGCCAAACTGATCACACTAACCGGCAGAAAAATCGCCACCGGCGCCGACTTTGACGAAAACACCGGCCAAATAGCAGCCGGTCGAAACGTCCTCCTCCTCAACCAAGAACAAGCCGAAGCCCTCAAACAACGCCTCAGCAACAAACCCTGGCGCGTCAGCAACCTCGAAGAACGCCCCACAACCCGCAAACCCTCCCCCCCCTTCACCACCTCTACCCTCCAACAAGAATCAAACCGCAAACTCCGTCTGTCGGCCCGCGACACCATGCGGATCGCCCAAAGCCTTTACGAACAAGGCTACATCACCTATATGCGGACAGACTCCGTACACCTGTCCGACCAAGCCATCGCCGCTGCTAGATCCTGCGTCGAAAAACTCTACGGCAAACAATACCTAAGCCCCGAACCCCGCCAATACACCACCAAAAGCAAAGGCGCTCAAGAAGCCCACGAAGCCATCCGCCCCGCCGGCAGCACATTTCGCACTCCCCAAGAAACCGGCCTCTCTGGACGAGAATTTGACTTATATGATTTAATCTGGAAACGCACCGTCGCCTGTCAAATGGCCGACGCCCGCCAAACCCAAATC
The DNA here is from genome assembly GCA_036704045.1 of Halomicronema sp. Classification (GTDB taxonomy): domain Bacteria; phylum Cyanobacteriota; class Cyanobacteriia; order Cyanobacteriales; family Oscillatoriaceae; genus Ancylothrix. Next base: position 34,557 of record DATNQM010000029.1, read on the forward strand.
ACCCTAGACTTACAAGTAGAAGACGCCGGCTTTCGTTCCACCGGCAAACGCATCGACTTCCCCGGCTATCTCCGCGCCTACGTTGAAGGTTCCGATGACCCCGACGCCGCCCTCGAAGATAAAGAAGTCATCCTTCCTAACCTGAAAATTGGCGACAGTCCCACCTGCCAAAAACTCGATGCCATTGGCCACGAAACCCAACCACCGGCCCGCTTTACCGAAGCCTCCCTTGTGAAAATGCTTGAAAGTGAAGGCATAGGCCGGCCCAGCACCTACGCCAGCATCATCGGTACTATTATTGATCGTGGCTACGCCCAACTCGTCTCTAACGCCCTTGTCCCAACTTTTACCGCCTTTGCAGTCACCAGTTTACTAGAAAAATATTTTCCAGAATTAGTAGACCCCCGCTTTACCTCCCGGATGGAACAAACCCTTGATGATATTTCCACCGGCGAAACTCAATGGCTACCTTATCTCAATAAGTTTTATCTCGGCGAAACAGGACTGCGAAAACAAGTAGACACCCAAGAAAGCCAAATTGATGCCTCTGTAGCCCGAACCGTTGAGTTAGAAAATCTCGATGCAAAGGTAAGAATAGGCCGGTTTGGCCCCTACATTGAAGTCCAAAACGGCGAAGGAGCCGTCACTGCTTCTATTCCCAAAAATTTAACACCCGCCGACTTAGACCCAGAAAGAGTAGAAGTCTTACTGCGCCAAAAAACCGAAGGCCCAGATATCGTCGGTCAACATCCTCAAACCGGCGAACCAATTTATCTTAAAGTTGGTACCTATGGCCCCTATGTTCAACTCGGTGAAGAAACATCCGATGCTAAGAAAAAGCCCAAAACCATGTCTTTACCCAAGGGTGTTACCCCCGAAAATGTCACCCTTGAAATGGCCGTCGGTTTGCTTTCTTTGCCTCGCCCTTTAGGTGTTCATCCCGAAACCGGCGGGAAAATTTCCGTTAGCTTAGGCCGTTTTGGCCCCTATGTCTTGTACGACCAAGGCAAAGATGCTAAGGAATATCGTTCATTAAAATCTACCGATGATGTCTTGACAATTGACTTCAAACGTGCATTAGAACTATTAGCAGAACCGAAAAAAGGTGGACGTGGTACGAAGGGCAAAACAAAGGAACCCCTCAAAGCATTGGGAAATCATCCAGCCGATGATGAGCCGGTGAATATTTATGATGGCCCCTACGGCGCGTACGTCAAACACGGCAAAACTAACGCCTCGATCCCCGAAGGCGAGACGGTGGAAACGTTGACGTTGGCAAAGGCAGTGGAATTGCTGGCTGCTAAGGCTTCTGGGGGTTCAAAAAAGGCCGGTACTCGCAAAACTTCAACCCGCAGTAAAAAAAGTTAATCGGGAATAGGTAATTGGTGTTTAGATAGCAGTTTCCTGAAGAGACTGCGGTACACCCTATCTATAAACCTTAAGCAATACCGTTAATTTTTTGCACCGGCCAACACTTTGCGACTTCCTTTTTTCAAGGAACCGGCCCCAAGTGCCCCAAAGGCTAGTAAGCCAAAAAGTGAGGCCGGTTCGGGAACCGAGGAACCGTTATGACAGGGTTTATCGCAGGGTAAATCGGCGACAATATCAGGACAAGGTTGGTCGCCGTGATAGGCGTGGTGTCCCCAGGGGTTGTACATATATCCGCCGCTGGTATCGGTGAATAAGTCTGTTGGTGCACTTGCCATCATAAATTGCTGGGAAGTGTCAAACGCAAGTCTCTGTTGTCCAGGTAAGTTTGGAGTAAGGTCTAGTAAGTCGTTGGCAATGGGTATATTAGCGGTATTCCAAGGCCACATAGCATCGTTAAGGTTATGTCCGTAGGGTTGGCCGGCGGCTGGATAGAAGTTTGAACCCCAGCGTCCGTTTAGCTGCCATTGTCCCCATAAGCGGTCTACATTGGCGTGCACCAGCCAAAACATCGGATCGTTGGGGGAGGTTTGGGTTCTCATCGTGCTACCTGCACCGAACCAGTTGTGCATAGCATTGTGCATCCCTGCACCGGCTTCGAGGCGACCTCGTAGGGTAAGGTAAGCATTGGTGTTGAGGGCGTTGTTAACTTGGGCTTGGGTTCCCAAGGCGGTGAAAGCCCCTAAGTTTCGTCGTATTGCTCGGATGTTAGTGTTAATTCCTGTCCACGCACTTCCGCTGAGGTCTGTTCTTTGCCCCCATCCATTGGCAACGGTGAAGAGTCCAGAGGTGATGTTACGATTTTGAGCAGCGTTGCCGTTTGGCCCCATGAAGTTGTCTTGAAAAATTATATTTTGTGTGGCAGCTTGATTTGTCCAGTCCCAGTAGGGGATGGTAACGCTGGCATCAACGCTTTGTAGGGCTAGTTCAAATTCGTTTAAAAATTGCCGGTGCCAAGGCAAAAAAGCAGCATTTCCGTGTGCGCCGTTAACGAGGGGTTGTCCATTGGGCCCGATACGTCCGGTCATGTCCATTGTGGCGAGGTGGGTTGCAACAAATTGATCGTATTCGCTGATTGTTTGGCCGTTGGCTGTAGTGACAAATCTTTCTGTTTTTAATACATCCAGGGCGTTGAGAAATCTTGAAATTTCATCAGCGCTTAGGTTGGCGGCGTTTTCTCGGACTTGTAAGTTACCACCCGTAATCCCAGAGTTGGCCATTGTGTCGTAGCGATATCCGTAGGTTGTGAAGTCTAGGGTGTCTACGGGCCGGACTTGGCTGCTACTAAATGTATAGGCTCTCACCGAGGTAATACTTAGTGCAAAGATACTGCTGGTGATAGTGATAATCCAGGTAAGTTTAAGTTTGACTGGCATGGTTTTCTCCTCAAATAAAGTTAATTTTTAGGGTGTACTTTAAATATATAAAGTCTAATTTGAGTTAAATAAATATAGGCGCTTGACAGGTTAATTGGTGAGAAAATTAAGTGATGTTTTTACTTCAGATTTTGGGGCTAACTGTTCAGAGTTAACTTTAGAGACTTGTTAAGTCTGCAAGCTTTGGTGATTTAAATTTATCTAAAGATTAAGTATTTTCACTGTTTTTCTGCCTTTCTAATTTGGGATGTGGCTTACGTTGTGTCTTTTGTCCGTAATTTCACTGATTTTATTGTAGGGGCATTAAATGCTCATCTGTCAACCCCAAACAAAAAATTTATTTTTTTGTCATATATGAAATTAGATCCGTTTGATAACTCAAGTTTATTTTTGTTGAGTATGATGGGTAGTTTTGCTACCATACCAGCACAGCTTTAAATCAAAAATCCAGCCACGAAAAATCCGGCAGCTATTTATCCTTTTGGGTTTAATTTTGGGCCGGTGCTAAGTATTCAATTTTTTAGAACTTTAACAACATTTATGTTATTTTATTGGAATTTTTTTTAATATAAAGAATATTCAAAACTCCTAATATACTTAGATTCAAGGGTTTTAGCATCAAAAGCAATTACCTTTTTTAGAAAAATTAATAATAAATTAACTTATTACCTTACTAAATTTTAATAAAAGTTAAAATAATCTAATTAAAGATGATAATAAAAATATGTCAACTAATTTAAACTATTCTGAATTTTACAGAATAGGGCTAAGTTTAGCTGGGAAATTTTTAAGACAAATGCTACTTTTTAACAACCCTTTGGAGGGTAGTTTATATATTTCCAGTGGTGCAATATTTCTAATTACATAGTTTTACTTAGAGTAAAAAAACGGGTGTTTTTTAAACTCAAAAATAAAGTTTGATGGGTTCACAAAGTGGGCTAGTTAGATACTTTCGCCAATTTGCGCTTCCGTAAAGAACCGACACCCAAAGCACCAAATGTTAGCAAGCCAAAAATAGAAGCCGGTTCGGGAACCGATGAACCATTGTGGCAAGGTTCATCACAAGGTAAATTAGCCAAAATATCAGGACAAGGTTCCTCTCCGTGATAGGCGTGATGTCCCCAAGGGTTATACATATTACCTGTATAATCTGTACTTAAGTCTGAAGGAGCGCTGGCCATCATAAACTCTCCTGCCAGCAAGCCCGGATCGAGGGGAGAGACACCAGGCAAGGTAGGTAAAAGCGCGGCTAAGTCGGCGGCTACACGAGATTGTCCGTTATCCCAAGGCCACATGGCATCAAACTGGCCATGACCGTAGGGAGTGCCCACGCCGGTTGCTGCATAGGCATTTGCACCTGTTAACCGGCCTGTTGCTGCGGTATCTGCAACCATCACTTGCCAACTGCTCCACAGACGATCTATACCGGCATGAAGCAACCAAAAAACGGGATCGTTAGGAGAGGTCATAAAATTCATTGACCCCCCCACAAAGGTGTGCATCGGGTTGTGGATAGATAGCTCGGCTGGTCGGTTAAAGCCAGCCGTATTTGCCGCATTCAAATAAATAGCTTGTTGATCCAAAGCATTGTCCACTTGCAGACGCATACCTGTTGTACCGTTCGGCCCGTTGACGAAGGTATTGATATTTTGCGTACTCGCCCGTCTCAAATTGCGTGAACCGCTTTGCACTCCCAGCCAAGTGTTACCGCTAAGGTCGTTACGTTGTTGCCAACCGGCAAAAAGCCCATCAGTCAGGCCGGCGTTGCCAGTGTTACGACTACCGAAGAAACCTGCCGAAAAGAGGGCTGTTGTGTCGGCTACGCTGGTAGGATCCCAGTAAGGAAGAGTTACAGAGGGGTCAACGGCTTGTAATTGTTTTTCAAATTCATAGATAAAAGCTCGGTGCCAAGGCAAAAACGCTGCATTCCCGTGCGCTGCATTCACTAACGGCTGGCCATTGGGTCCGGGCCGGCCGGCCAAGTCCATCGCGCCTAAGTGAGTTGCAACAAACTGGTCATAAATACTAATTTGAACACCATTACCTGCCGTTACCATTGTATTTTTTAGGGTGGTTACGGCATTAGCGTAGTTGGTAAGTTCCGTTGTCGTCAGCGACGTAATATTTTTTCTGACTGCCAACCCATCAGCAGCCGTCACCCCCGACACCACTGGGGTTCTATAAAAAGTATCATAGGTATAACCCAAGGCCCGGAAGTCGAGCATTTCATCGGGCGTATGTAGAGAATCGGTAAAGGTTGCTGCATTTGCTGCACCGGCCCCCCAAACAATCAACGTGGTGGCACTAATAGCTATCCAATTAAAAATATTCTTACCACCCATACTTTTCTCCCTCGTTTTTTACCTATAGCAACTCTAATAAAGCATTTACTAAATTATTTTATGGGGCTTGCGGAAAATTATTAATTCTTTCGATGTTTCGTCGGTTTATCGTAAGTTTTCCTTAACCCGGAGACATATAGTTTTTTCAATAACTTGATATTGCCATATTTTTTTGCTTTTTTTGCTGAGTTTACCAAATCTTTACCAAAATTTTCTTTAAAAGAAATTTTCTTTAAAAGAAATTTTCTTTTTCCTAAAAAGCTGTGAAAAATAATAGATTTTATCTTTTTGTTAGCATCCCAAAACAATGTTGCCTTTAGAAGCTACAAACTAAATTCTTTTTTTGTAGATAATGTGTTTGGGATGAAGTTTTAACGAGGCTTTTTGATAAATATTTTTTGGTGGTTTGGGTTTTGTCAATCTAGGCTGTGACCTAAATTGTACTAAATTTATAAGTTTATAGCTGTGTTTTCTTGGAGAGTTAGATAAAGTTTCAGTAAAGTTGGTGCAACTTCTATGATGATTTTGTAAACTTGTCTGCGGTGAAATTGAAGAAAAGCAACGCTTTGCAATTAACTTGCAATTAATGAAAAGACTTGAAAGCTTAAATCCTAACAAAATCAGGAGTGTAAAATTATAAGAATTAACTGAATGCTATGTATGGTAATAATTGCCAGTTTATTCAAGTTAAAGGCTAAAATCGCGGTAATTTTAAGCATATAAATAGGGATTTAGCCCTTCCAAAAAGCCGATGTATAGTAGGTATGTAGTTGGGCTAACGCCTTCACAAGAATGCGAGTGCATCGCAACTACATACAAGCTTGTGGATATCACCCCAAATCAGGAAAAACTGCCCTAACAGCTGGATGGACAAGCCTGCCTGATTGGACATTCAAACCACCAGCCAAAGCCTGATCATTTTTTAAAGCCTCAACACCTTCGCTAGCCAATTGAACCACATAGGGCAATGTACTATTATTAAGAGCTTGGGTAGCAGTCCAGGGAACAGCCCCAGGCATATTGGGGACACCATAGTGTAAAACTCCCTCCTCAATATATGTAGGATAGGTGTGAGAAGTTGGTCTCAGTGTTTCCACACAACCACCCTGATCCACAGCCACATCCACGATTACCGAACCAGGGTGCATTTTTGCTACCAAAGAACGTTGTACCAAAATAGGAGCTCGCCGGCCCGGAACTAAAACAGCCCCAATCAACAGATCCGCGTGGGGGACAATAGATTCAAGAGTTAAAGACTCACTATAGAGATATTGCACCCGTGAACCAAATAATGTTTCCAAATACATCAAACGATCAACATTAATATCTAAAATTTGGACAAAAGCGCCCATACCCAAAGCCATGCGTGCAGCTTCTGTCCCGACAATTCCGCCACCTAAAATCACCACCTTACCAGGCATAACTCCTGGTACGCCACCAAGCAAAACACCTCGTCCGCCCTGTTGGCGTTCAAGATATCTAGCTCCAAACTGTACCGCTAAACGACCAGCAATGATACTCATCGGAGTCAGCAACGGTAAACGTTTATCTGAAAGTTCAACAGTTTCGTAAGCGATAGCAGTGATACCAGAGTTAATTAAATTTTCGGTTAAGGTACGATCTGCTGCCAAATGCAAGTAAGTAAAAAGCAATTGGTTTTTTTGTAGCAATGGGTATTCTGCCGGTAGAGGTTCTTTGACTTTTACCACCAACTCTCTATCCCAAGCTTCTTTTGAAGAGGAGACAATTTTTGCACCGGCTTGAATGTAATCTTGATCGCTAAACCCCGAACCGGCACCGGCGTTGGTTTCCACATATACAAAATGGCCTTTTTCGCATAACACGCGGACACTGCTAGGACTCAAACCCACCCGAAACTCTTGGTCTTTTATTTCTTTGGGAACGCCTATTTCCATTTGCAACCTCTATGTCAACCACCCCTCTAGCTTAAGACTCGATTACCTCAAAAATCTTGTTAGTTAACCTTGGTTTTGCCATCTCCAATTTAAACTCTGAACTCTAAAATCAAATCCGTGATAGCGGTGTATCCTTGCAATGGGACAATTGAAAGTAAAGAATTGTAAATAGAGGATAACCATGACTGCACCACAACCCACCACAACCCCTAAACTCGAAGAACCAAAGTTTGGTTTTAATGATTATGCGGAACGCCTTAATGGTAGAGCAGCGATGATCGGTTTTGTGCTGATGCTAATTATTGAGTATGTCACTGGCCAAGGTCTACTGAAATGGTTAGGTCTTAATTAACTGAACTCCAGCGGGGACAAGGTTAGGCTTTGTCCCTGGAAAATTCTACCAGGGGCAGATTTTTCAGGATATTTAAACAGCCCTGTGGAAGTTTAAGTTAAAGTATCGGTAGCACCCTTAAGTGCTACAGTTCTTTTTAACTTTGGGTCTATAGCTTAGCAATCAGTACAGAAACAACAATATGAACGTCGCCTGGACTCGCTTTTTAAAATCAGCTTACCGCAGAGAACCGCTGTTTAGTTTTATGCTTACGATTGGCGCTGTGGATGCCGTTATGGGTAGTCTCGATGCGCGCGGTTCGCTTCTGGCTTTTGGCTTGACTACAATGATTCTCGGTGTGGCTGTCCGCTGGTGGCAAATTCAACGTTCTCAAGTCGAACAACCAGAAAGAGTACCGGAACTTTATTTACCGCCTGCGTCTTCGCGTCCAGCTTTGCCGGTGCTTTCACCTTCTCGCAAACAACCTCGTCGCTAATGTTAGAAATGCTCAGCGATACTATGATGACATCAGAAATGACTGGTGTGGGTAAATTGTTGAAGATTGGAGAAGTGGCAAGAATTACTCATTTGCCGGTTAAAACTATTCGTTACTATGAAGAAATAGGACTACTTACGCCTAATGTAGAGCGTTCTAAATCAGGATATCGGTTATTTAAAACTGAAGTGATTAACCGTTTAGGATTTATTAAAAAAGCGCAATCTTTAGGGTTAAGTCTCAACGAAATTCAAGGAATATTAAATATTTACGAAAATGGAGATTTACCCTGCAATGAAATGAAACAACAGTTACTAACAAAAGTAGCTGAAATTAATGAACAAATTGCTGCTTTATTGGCTTTAAGAAAAGAACTTGAGGGGTTACTTGGCCGGTGGGAAGAAGAACCACAAGCTGATCGTATTGCTTCTACCATTTGCCCCAATATTCAATTTTAAAGCTGTTCTGTTCCAGTTTAATTGGGAAGGTGGGGGCGGGCATGGTGTACCGCCCCTCAGAGTATTTGGGGATAGGGAAGAATGAAAAAAGTTTATTCAATATTTTTTTTAGCAATATTTGGGATGTCTTTGAGTTTGATGGCATCTTTGTTTTTTTTCCCTTTGGCACAACAATCAATAGCAGTAGATAAATCACAAGGGGATTTATTGAGTCAAAGTTGGGCAAATCCTGAATTAGTTTACACCCTTAAAGGTCATGAGGGAACAGTACAAACCCTAGCTTTTAGTCCTGATGGAGAAATTTTAATTAGTGGGGGTGGCAGTCAAGACGGTACAATTAGAGTTTGGAATCTTAAAGAAAAAGGCGATAATATTAAAACACTAAAAGCACATCAAAATAGAGTTCTGGCTTTGGCTTTTGGAGGGGATAATGAAACCTTTGCTAGTGGCAGTGATGATGCAATGTTGAATATTTGGAATCGCCATAAAGATGAACCAAATCGTATTTTTTTGAAACCGGCAACTAATATAATGTCGTTGGCAATTAGTCCGAATGTTCAAACTTTAATAAGTGGGGGTTTGGATGGGGTAAAGTTATGGGATTTACGGACTAGGCGGCCCCTTAAAGAGTTATTGAAATATGAAACAATTTATTCTGTTGCTGTTAGTTACGATGGGCGTTTTTTGGCAAGTGGGGATAAAAATGGAAATGTTAAAATCTGGGATTTTTATAAAGAAGAATTACTGAAAACTTTTAAGGGTCATGGGAATGCGGTTAGTGTTATGGTTTTCACTCCCGATGGGCAAGGCTTAATTACGGGTAGTTATGACAATTGTATTAAGTTTTGGGATGTAAAAACTGGGGTTTTAAAATATACATTAACCGGTCATTCTTCAGCAGTAAATGCTTTAGCAATTAACCCTAGTGGGCAAACTTTGGCAAGTGGAGATAAAGATGGAATTAGAATTTGGAATATCGAGTCTGGGAAGTTTGCAGGCAAGTTTTTAGGACATTCTGACTGGGTTCAATCTTTGGCGTTTAGTCCTGATGGAATGTGGTTAGCAAGTGGGGGTTTTGATCGGTTGGTGAAAATATGGAAGGCTGGGCCGGTTTTGCAGGAACCACTGATTGCTAATTAGGGAATATTTTAAGTGCAGATGAAAAAAATTTGATATATGTTTTCATCTGCGCTTAATTTTATTCGGTTTCAGTAATAGCCCGTTTTAAAGGTCTTTTGTAGGTGAAGGTAAAGGTATCCTGGCTTTTAATTACTTGGTGCATTTCTTCATACATGGGATAATTTCCAACTCCACTTAAATTTACCCAACCTCTTGCCCTTGTTAAAGCTACAAATAGTTGGTTTCTGAGGTTAACATCACTTTCATTTCTGGCAACATTATCAAAGCCGACTACATACACCATATCAGCTTCATTTCCTTTGGCACGAGTAACGCGAGAAACAGTTATTCCGCCATCCATCCAAAATTTATCAGGATTATGATCAGGCCATTGGGGGTTTAATTCATTTAAGCCTAATGCAGTAGGGATGTAAATATCTATGTTTTGGTCAATTAAAAAGCCAGCAACTTGATTTTCTAATTCTATGGCATCTTTGATAGAACCAAGAATGATTATTAAGATATCTCGGCTTGGTTTGAGGTCATCTTCCACCAAGTTGTGCATGATTTTATCAGCTAATGCTTTCATTTCTTCTTGGCGCGATGGATAGGTTTGAAATTCTAAAACCGGCTTTTCCCAAAGTTCGGGAACAGGGTTAGGAGAGTTTTGGGAAGGCCGGTGTAGTATGATTTTTTGACCAGGTAAAAATTTGCCAGTTACTTCATAGCCAATGGAACGCCAATCATCTGCACGAGTAATGCCGGTGAGCATTCCTTCAGGACGTAATAATCCCATACCAATTGCATGAGCAGCGGTCAATATTTGCCCTGGTACGCGATAGCAACGCCTCATTACTTCAGATTTTTTAATTCCTCCACTATAAAGGGCTCCTTTGCTTAATAATTCGCTGAGGTTTTCGCCAAATAATTCTTTGGCGGTGGGAATTTTTAGGTTTTCTAAACTTTGGGCTTCATCATAGGCCCAAATTAAGCGGCGTTGTTCGGGGTTTTGCGGATCTGCGGGACGTAAAGCTTTATAAGCTAACCAGTAAATTGCTTGTTTGTCTTGATATTTTAGGTCATCTTCGGCAACTAAATCTTGTCCTTCGTCAATCAAAATAGCATCAAAAATTGGCTCGATTTCGATTTCTTCTAATAACCTTTTACAAACATCTGTTAAACCTCGGTTGGGCTGTTTTTCTGAGGTGTCACCGGCGGTTTTGCGGCGGATATTATGATGTTCGCAAATGGTGCTATAAAGTCCGGGTTGTTCTTTTGCACCCCAAGCATGAAGAATTCGTAATTTTGATTTGGCTTGTTCGTAGGTTACATCACCATTACTGAAACGTTTTAACCAGCGGTCTACTAAGCCGGTCATCATATCATAAAGGGTACGAGTAAAAAATACCAAAGCTATATCCCAGTCGGGATGTTTTAGGTGAATATGGGCAGCTTTTTGGCAGAGTAAAACGGTTTTTCCAGAGCCGGCAATTCCCCGCATTCTTTGAAAACCAGGGGGGATTGTTTTACCGATGTTTTCTTGTTGGTAATCTAGTTCGTAGAGTTTTTCTTGTAAGGTTGCAACGATGCTGGCTCGGCTTTTTTTCTCGGTTTTATTGACAACGGTACGGGGTGGTTTTCTTAACACCGGCGTTCCACTAATCACGGAGAGTAAAATTTCCCATTGTTTATCATCTAAGGTTTCACCGTTTACTAGGGTTTTTGCTTGTTTAAGGCGTTCTATTAAAGGGTTTTTAGTTAAATGATTTTGAAATATAATTGTCGGAAGATTGGCAATTTTATCAAAGCCTTTTTGTTGCCATTCTTCCTCAGAAACCTGGGGTAAAGCAATAATGGCGCGCCCAGTTACTTTGCGGCGAATAGTAGCTTCTCTGTCAGAGTATCCCAACATGGCATAAGCTTGATTTTCTGCTTGTTGGTTGGGGGTAGATTCGGAAACAGAAAAGTTTTGAAACCGCCAAATATTTTCATTGACTTCGATGATTTTATCTATGGTGGCGGGGATGATTTCTATTACTGTTAAACCTAGTTCTTTATCGGCGATTAAAATATCGGGTTCTTTGCGTATTTCGCCTACTTTGGCAAAGATTGGATAGCGCCAATAAGCAATACAATTTCTTTCAGAAAAGGCTGTTTTTACAGCATCCCATACTTTTTGATACTCGGTTTGTTCGATGGGATTAATGGGTTCGGTGGTAATAAATTTACGCCCCTGATCTTCTATTCCAACCGCCATTTTTAATTTTCCTTTGATTTTTTGTACAGGTGTTGTTTCAAAAATAGCAGAAAAGTTCTATAGCGGCTAGGAAATCTAACGTATTTACCCGAAAAATCTGTTCTGGGTTTGCTGCCGGTGACAAAAATATATAAATTTTCTGTAAAATTATCACCTCACTAATATATTTAAATACCGTAAAAATACTTATTATTTGCTTGTGATTATACAAAAGTGCGGGGGAGAGGGCCGGCACGGGACACGGCCCCTACAACGCCCGTATCGTCCCGGAAGATTTGCCACCGCTAAATTTGTGCGGCGGAATCAGGCCGATAATTACCTCCGTAATATCACGCAAACTAGCCTTATTTAACTACATACAAATCTAAAAAACAATGCCCATACAAGTTGAGAACAAGAGTATAGCCCTCTTGACAACCTATATCTCACTAAATACTATAAAAAAGTTCCTCTCACGATAAAATTTATGGCCACACCTAATACAAATCCAATACTCACAAACAACAACGCTCTCAACCTGGATGAGGCTACAACGGGTACCATCGTTTCTGCACGGTTGAGGATTGTAGACCCCGATATCACAGATATCATTACTTACACCCTCACTTCACTTCCCAGCAACGGCTCACTTAAATTAAACGGCGTTGAACTGAATTTAACTACTAACAAAACCTTCACCCAAGCAGACATCGATAATAACCGGCTTACCTACACCCACAACGGCACAAAAACAACAAACGACAGCTTTAATTTCACCGCTACAGATGGCTTTGAAGGAAATATTAATACCAGCACATTTAATATTGCCATCAACCCCTTTAATTACTTTCCTGAAGACATTAAACTGAGCAATACAAACATTGCCGAAAATAGCATTGCTGGCACAGTTATCGCAGACTTATCAACCGTTGATCGCAACATTCAAGATACCCACACCTATAAACTTTTTGACAGTGTTGGAGGTCGGTTTACAATTGAAGGCAGCCAGCTAAAAATCGGTGATGCTAGTCTATTTAACTTCGAGAATGGCAATAACACTCACGAAATTGTAATCCAGTCAACTGATAACGGTAATCCCAGTTTACCTAGTGCTTGGAAAAAGTTTACCATTAACATCACAGATGCCAACGAAGCCCCAACTGTAACACAAGGAATTGCCTCCCAAACTGTCAATGCACATACGGCTTTTAACTATCAAGTTGCAGCAAATACTTTCACCGATGTAGATGCCGGAGACTCTTTTAGTTATCGGGCTACTTTAGCTGATGGAAGTCCCCTACCGGCTTGGTTAAAATTTGATGCCACAACGCGCACTTTTACCGGCACACCGGCAGATGGTGACGCCGGCAATATCAACATCAGCGTCATCGCCACAGATAAAGGTGGTTTAACTAACAATACACGGTTTAATTTAACCATTAATTCTAATAACGTCGCGCCAACAGATATCACCCTTAGCAGCAGTACAGTTGTTGAAAATACCCCTGATAGTGTTGTTCTTGCCAACATTTCTACCATCGACGCAAACGCCAGCGATAGTCACACTTATACGCTTTTAAATGATGCCGATGGCCGGTTTAAAATAGAAGGCAATCAGTTAAAAGTTGCTAATGCCGCGTTGGTAGATTTTGAAACAAACACCAGTCACGTTATCCGCATTCGTACCACCGATAAAGGCGGTCAAATTCTCGAAAAAGACCTAACAATTAATGTTACAAACTTAAATGAAGCACCGATTGTTAGTCAGCCGGTGGCAGCACAATCAATTAATGCTAATACTGCCTTTCGCTACCAACTAGCCGCCAATATTTTTACCGATGTAGATGCAGGAGATAGCATTACTTATCGCGCCACTTTAGCTAATGGTCAAGCGTTGCCGGCTTGGTTAACTTTTGACGCTTCAACGCGCACCTTTAGCGGCACTCCCACAAATGCTAATGCGGGTTTACTCAACATCGTTATTACAGCCACAGATCGCGGTGGATTGACAAATACTACGCCGTTTAATTTAAGCGTAAATCGCCTTAATAGTGCGCCGAAAGATATTAATATCAGCAATAGTAATGTTGCCGAAAATAGTGCTAATGGTCTTGTAATTGCCAACTTAGCAAGCCTTGACTCCGATGCCTCAGATATTCACAATTACACCCTGGTGAATAATGCAGAAGGCCGATTTACCATTGAAGGAAATCAGCTTAAGGTTTTGAATGGCAGTCTGTTGAATTTTGAAAGCGCTACTAACCACACAATTCGTGTCCGCAGCACCGATAATGGTGGTCAAATTTTTGAAAAAGATTTGATTATTGGCGTTACGAATGTTAATGAAGCGCCGACAGTTGTCCAGGCAATTGCTGCTCAAACAATTACAGCAAACCAAGCCTTAAATTATCAAGTTTCTGCAAATACTTTTGCTGATTTTGATGCCGGTGATGCGCTTAGTTATCGTGCAAGTTTAGCTAATGGTCAACCATTGCCGGCTTGGTTACGTTTTGATGCTAATACTTGCACGTTTAGCGGGACGCCGGTAAATACGGGTGCCGGTAATCTTAACTTGTTGATAACGGCAACAGATCGCGGTGGTTTGACAACAAATACTCCGTTTAATTTGACAGTTAATCGTGTTAATACGCCACCAAAACTGAATAAACCTAGCTTTCGCCAAGGTGTGAACTGGACAAATTCTGCTGAACGCAATACCGGGAAATTTACTCTAGCTGAAGATACCTTCATAGATGCTGATGCCGGGGATCAACTTACCTATTCAGTCAAACAAGTGCATGGGTTTAGTTGGAATTGGCAAAATGTTAGTGGAGTAGGTTCAACCCCAGTTTTACTATCTGCTACTCAAAAAACAGCCTTACCTCAACCAATCAAATTTGATCCAGCTACTCGTACTTTTACTATTGATCCCTCTTTACGCGGCGATATATGGATTGAGGTAGTGGCAACAGATAAAGCCGGTGCTACTGCCAGCGATTTATTCCATATCTATAACTACGGTTCTGGAGTTGGAATTGATAACTACATTTCTGGTGGTACTGCTTTCTTTGATGCTAATAAAAATGGCTTACTTGATGCAAATGAACCCTTTGCAATTACCAATGAAAAAGGCGAATTTAGCATTAACTTAGATGTCAATACTTTTGACACAAACAAGAATGGAATTCTTGATCCATCGGAAGGTCGTACTGTACTCACCGGCGGTATTGATGTAGCCACCGGCCTACAATTAGAAACCCCCATCACTGCAACTCCAGATTCTTATACCGTGACAATGTTAACCAGTCTCTTAGCAGACTTGGTAGATCGGGGAATATCGCGGGATGTAGCCGAAACTCAACTAACAAACGCTTTATCATTACCGGCTAATTTTCCCATCACTTACATTGACCCCATAGCTGCAACAAATAATAACGACGCCGGTGGTTCTAAAGTGTTTGCGGAAATGATTAAAACCCAAAACACGGCAACCCAAATAGCAGCATTATTAGATGGTGCATCCTCCGCATCCCTAAGCCAATTAACAAAAGCAGCCATCGCCGCAATTTCTAGCTATATTGCCACCGGCAGCAAACTTGACTTAACCTCCCCAGAAACCTTAACCAAAATCATCCAAGACGCAGCCACAAATGCCAAACAAATTGACCCCAAAATCGTCAGCCAATCAGTTATAAACGTTGCCCAAAAAGCAGCCTTAATAATGGCAGAAAGCAACCAAAGCATTGATGAAGCCGTTGCCAAAAATACTGGCACCAACATAACCGCAGAAGTAGCTCGCGCTCAATTGATGACACTTGGTGAGGTCACAAAAGACTTATTTGAAGTGACCGCCGGCATCAAAAACATCACCCAAGCAGTAGCCGAAAACACCGGCCTAGCATTAGATAACCAAATTCTCGCCGTCACCCCCAAAGGCGAAACCCTCACCGGCACAAACAGTAACGATAACCTCACCGGCAAACAAGGTTCCGACAGCCTCAACGGCGGTGCCGGTAACGACATCCTCACCGGCAACGCCTCCTTTGACACCCTCACAGGAGGAACAGGAAACGACCAATTTGTAATACGTCTAGGCGATGGCAGCGACATTATCAGCGACTTTAGCGGCCTAGGCAAAGGCAACCAACCCACCGCAGCAGTCATAGCCGCCGCTGATACCCTCAAATTTGAAGGGGCCGGTTTGACCGCACAAAACATGGTTGCCTATCAAAAAGATAAAAACTTAGTTCTCACTTTTGAAAATGTGAGCGGCCCTCGCGTCACCCTGCAAAACTTTGGCCTAGAAAACCTAGACAACCTAACAAAACCCACAGGCGGAAACGTCAACTTCGCTAACATTTTATTTGACGGAGATACAGTAGTAAAAGACAGTTTTGATGTCATTGATAGCGGTCAACAACTCGCTCGCGTATATCGTACAAACGTAACAACATTCCTCAACGACCTCAATAACAAAACCACTGGTTTCAACAACTCCAATGACGTCATAAACGGACAAGGAGGCAACGACAGCCTCACCGGCCTAAGCGGAAACGACATATTGCGAGGAGGCGATGGCGACGACCTATTAGATGGCGGAGTTGGCAAAGATATGCTGACTGGTGGTGTAGGAAAAGATACCTTTATCTTGATAAAATGCCCCTCCGGCGGAGACATCATCAACGACTTTGAAGATGGAATCGATCTGTTACGCTTAGGAAGTGGTTTAAAAGCTTCCCAACTATCAATAACCGAAAACAATGAAGGAACCTTAATTAGTGCCGGTGGGCAACTATTAGCAACCCTTAAAGGCATCGATAGCACATTAATTAACGCCCAAGACTTTGCCTTAGTTTAAACACATCTTCCCTCCTCAAACAAAAAAGGAAGAGACTTTTACATCTCTTCCCTTTATTACTTTCAGGGCTTTCGCCCTTCAACTTTTGTCGCATCATTTGCTGTTGTTTTCTAATCTGGCGGGCACGAGCCGCTCCACCTTTCCCCTTATCATTTCTTCCACTGCGGCGGGGAGACTCCCAGCTTTTTAATTGTTGAGCCATAACCTTTAACTTTCACAACTACATCCATACTACACCAGCCCAAAGGTCACTGTCAAGCAGGCCGGTTTACCCATCAAAACTCAGGTACTTGGAAACTCAAATTTCTTCTATTCTGTAGAAATTTTTGGTTTTATTGGGATTGGGGCTGACGCAAAAATCCTATATTTAGTAATTTGTAGGGGCAATCCCCCTGGTTTCCCCTGAGCCTGTCGAAGGGTGGTTACCCCTATCCATAGACTAAACTCGTCCCCTTGTAAAGAACTCTAAAAACAAAAAACCCAGGTTCTTATAAAAACCTGGGTTTTACTGGTAGTGGGCGGGGAGAGAATCGAACTCTCATACCTTTCGGTGTCAGATTTTGAGTCTGATGCGTCTACCAGTTTCGCCACCCGCCCCTGTCGTCGCTTTTGTTATTATACACAAAATTTCGATTTTGCAATAGGCTTTCATAATCTTTTTCAGAAGACCAGCGATCAATTTCCCTGGCCCGCAACACCGGCACCGGATGAGTCAACCCAGCCGTCTGAGCCTGTTTAAGCAACAAACCCAATTCCGACCTATCCACCTCATCATAAGCCCGCGCCTGAGCCAAAAAAGCATCCACATTCAACTTAGAAGCCAAACTGGGAGAACCCCCAGACAACTTCATCAACAACGAAATAACCACCTTCGGGTCTTGCACCGCCAACAGAGCCGAGCGGTCACAAGTAAACTCCGCACAACGAACCCACTCCAAAAGCTGCGCCTGTAAACTTTGAGCCAACATCCCCCCAAAAGGTTGCAATTGACCGGCAGCCAAAACCAACAAATTAGCCAGAGTCAAATAAACCCCGTGATCACACTTCAAATGA
The DNA here is from genome assembly GCA_036704045.1 of Halomicronema sp. Lineage (GTDB taxonomy): Bacteria > Cyanobacteriota > Cyanobacteriia > Cyanobacteriales > Oscillatoriaceae > Ancylothrix. The sequence continues at coordinate 52,170 of DATNQM010000029.1, forward strand.
CCCAACTCATGGGCAATCACCGCCTGGACTTCCTGATCCGTCAAAAGATCAATCAAAGAAGTGTGCATAACAATAAAAGGCTGCCGGCCACGCATTGCAAAAGTATAAGCATTTGGAACCGGATGCTGCCGCACATACAACTGCGGCACCTCCAAATCCAAAATCTGGCACGCATCAAGCAGCAGATGATACAAATGCGGCAACTGCTGCTCACCCACCAAAACACTCGAAGCAATATTCTCCAAATAGAAAAACTGCTCACCAACCGGCCCCAACAAATTCCGAACCACCACATCCAAACCAGGCAGCTGCTTTAGAGCATTTGTTGCTTCCAAATCAAGGGGATGACGGAAATGGTCAGCCTTTAAACCAGTCAGAGTTGTTTTTAAGAAATCCATGCCAGAGCTCACCGTAATCAACAATAAACGTCTTCTAGTTTAGTGTTGATTGCACCGGCACTGCCTGTGAAACCAAGCCAGCATCCGGTTCTGCATCCGCCAAAGTCCGAACCAACTTAGCACCCAAACCGCGTAACTTATCTTCCAAACATTCATAACCCCGATCAAGGTGTTGCAACTGCTGGATAGTAGTCTTACCCTCAGCCGCCAAACCAGCCAACACAAGAGCCGCAGAAGCACGCAAGTCCGTTGCCACCACCGGCGCCCCAGACAAAAACGGCACACCTCGAATAATCGCGTGATTACCCTTCACCCGAATATCAGCACCCATCCGGTTAAGTTCAGCCACATGACGCAAACGGTTTTCAAACACCGTCTCCGTAATCACACTATTACCCTCACTCAACGTCAGCAACGACATAAACTGCGCCTGCATATCCGTTGGAAACCCTGGATAAGGCAAAGTCTCAATATCAATTCCCGTATGCTGGTAAGCACCAACAATCCGTAACTGATCCACACCTTCGGCCGTTATCTCCGCCCCAATAGCTTGTAACTTAGCAATCACCGCCGTCAAATGATCCGGTATCACCGGCCCAACCACAATATCACCACGAGTAATCGCCCCAGCCACCAGAAACGTCCCCGCCTCAATACGGTCTGGAATAATACTGTAATCGGTCGAGTGCAAACGCTCAACCCCAGAAATAGTAATAGTTTTCGTTCCGGCACCCGTAATTTTTGCCCCCATTGAGTTGCAAAAATTTGCCAGATCCAAAACTTCCGGTTCTTGGGCCGCATTTTCAATCGTCGTTTCTCCATCCGCCAGCGTCGCCGCCATCATCAATGTTTCCGTTGCGCCCACGCTGGGATAATCCAGATAGATTTTCGCACCTTTCAAACGACGATTCGGGCCGGTCACATGAGCATGAACAACACCATGCTCAATAACCACATCAGCGCCCAACGCCTGTAGACCCCGGACGTGCAATTCCACCGGCCTTGCACCAATGGCACATCCCCCTGGTAAAGGAATATTTGCCTCCCCCAACCGCGCCAGCAAAGGCCCAATCGCAAAAAAACTGGCCCGCAACTGGCTCACCAAATCATACGGAGCCTCAGAGGTACTGATATCCTTGGCATTGAGGTCTAAAACATCGCCATTTTGCTTTAATTGCACACCTAATGCTGACAAAATTTGTCCCATCCGCTTCACATCTGCCAACACCGGCACATTGCGAAGACGGCAATCTCCAGAACATAACAACGCACCTGTCATCACCACCAAAGCTGCGTTTTTTGCACCGCTGACTTTCACATGGCCCGCCAACGGTTTTCGGCCCCAAATTTGCAGCACTTGTTTGTCTGCTTCATCGGGGGAAGCGTGATTACCTGTCAAATTCACAGAAGCAGTAATAGCCGTACCCTCCAATCTCAATTAATTTTTTAAACTCCTAAGTTGGTTCCGATTTTACCGGAAAGATTCAATCTGTCCAGCTTTTTGCAGAAATAAGTTGCGATTTGTTAACCTTTTTGTCCTTTTGAAAAAAAATTCGGCTTTTCTCTTGACTTTTTGGCACTCTTGCGCTAAATTTGTGAATTGTGGTGCAAATAAAGCCACCAAGCGGAACTGGCGGAATTGGTAGACGCGCATGATTCAGGTTCATGTGGTGCAAGCCTTCCGGGTTCAAGTCCCGGGTTCCGCATCTCCAGGCAAAAGGGTTTTCCTTTTGCCTTTTTTATTTGTTGTGCTGAACCCCAAAATATGCTCACCAGTCGCCAAAACCCCCTTGTTAAACTAATTCGCAAAGTCCACAAGCCCAAAGGACGCCAAGAAACGAACCTCTTTCTGCTGGAAGGAACCCATTTACTCGAAGAAGCTTGCGCTGTTGAGTATTCCCTAGAAACTGTTTGCGCTACCCCCGAATGGATCGAAAACCATCCGCAGCTTTGGGATACTGCTACAAAACAAGCCTCTCGGTGCGAAATTGTTAATGATTTCGTCTTACAAGCCCTTGCAACTACTATTCAACCGGATGGAGTTGTAGCAACAGCCAAAAGGAAAACTCAAAACTTAGAAGAATCAACTATATCAAGTTTAATCGTTGCCCTAGAAACTATCCAAGATCCGGGTAATTTAGGCACAATTATTCGTACAGCGGCGGGTGCTGGGGCGGGAGGAGTATGGTTAAGTGATGATAGCGCCGATCCCGAACAACCGAAAGTTTTAAGGGCTTCTGCTGGCGCGTGGTTTCGTTTACCTGTTGCCAGAAAACCAGACTTAACCGCCTCAGTTAGTCGATGTCGAGATAACGGTGTGCAAGTCATTGCCACTACTGCCGCTGCCCAAAAAACTTACTGGGAAATTGACTATCAAAAACCCACAATTATTTTACTGGGAAACGAAGGGGCCGGTTTATCTGCTTCTTTGCTGAAACTAGCCAGCCACCAAGTCCAAATTCCCCTCAATAACGGCGTAGAATCTTTAAATGTGGCTATGGCGGCTGCTGTGATTTTGTATGAAGCCCAACGCCAGCAACAGAAAAGAGACTAACACCTTAATTACTTTTGCCGTTCAGAATTTCGAGACTCCAAAAATTGCTCAATATCTGCAACTGCTTGTTCTAATTCCTCTAAATCAAATGCTTTTTCGCTTTTTTTTGCCGAGTTTTTCTTGGCCGAGGGTGCCGGTGTACTTAAATCCACAGTCGGCTCTTCATTCAGCCTATCCTGTAATTGTTCGATAGACTCAAAAAAAGCTTGAGCAGCGACGCGGCGTAAGTTGTGGTCTTCTTCGTGTTGGTCTATCATACAGGACTCCCTACCTTAATAAAAAGTATTACCTCAGTCTCCGGCCAAGGGCTAATTTTAGGCTAAATCGACACGCACTATGTTTTAGCGGATCTTAAACCGGCAATTATCGCAACCCTAGGGTTGAGGTTACTTATTTTTTCTTTTCCAGTTAATAGTATCCTTAACCCCAGTGGAGAAAACCCGACCAGACTTATTTGTACAATACAGATTGCCCAAAAATGTCTATAGCCAAACAGAGATACATTCCCCTTGTAGAAGTGACCCTTAACAGAGGAAAATAAATAGGGCTTTTGTTGCAGCAGGAGATATACAAGTGTCAGTTGGATTTGATTATGATTTAGCAATTATCGGTGCCGGTGTTGGCGGACACGGTGCCGCTATCCACGCCAAAAGTTGCGGTTTAAGCGTAGCCATTGTCGAAGCCGCCGAAATGGGTGGAACCTGCATTAATCGTGGCTGCATCCCCTCAAAAGCCCTTCTGGCAGCGGCCGGTCGCGTTCGTGAGTTACGAGACGAACATCACCTTAAAAATCTTGGCATCCAGTTAGGCGAAGTCAGCTTTGAGCGTAGTGCCATTGCTGAACACGCTAATAATATTGTCACAAAAATTCGTGGCGATATGACAAACAGCCTTAAACGTTTGGGAATAGATGTGTTTCAGGGCTGGGGTAGGGTGGCCGGTAAACAAAAAATTAGCATTGATAGCGGAAGCAGTGAAAAAACCATCACCGCCCGCGATATCATCTTAGCCCCTGGTTCAATTCCCTGGGTTCCTAATGGTGTTGAAGTGGACGGCAAAACCGTTTTTACTAGCGATGGAGCTATAAAATTAGAATCTTTGCCCCAATGGATTGCTATTATTGGCAGTGGTTATATTGGCCTAGAATTTGCTGATGTTTATACGGCTTTGGGTTCGGAAATTACGATGATCGAAGCCCTCGATCAATTAATGCCCACATTTGACCCGGATATTGCTAAACAAGCCCAAAGAGTTTTAATAGCCCCTCGTGATATTGAAACAAGAACCGGCGTTTTAGCTGCCAAAGTTACCCCCGGATCGCCGGTAACAATTGAACTAGCAGATACCAAGACTAAAGAAGTAGTTGAAGTTTTGGAAGTAGATGCTTGTTTGGTGGCAACTGGTCGCATTCCAGCCACAAAAGATTTAGGCTTAGAAAAAGTAGGTGTAGAAACAGACCGGCGTGGCTTTATTCCAGTCAATGATGACTTACAAATTTTAGCAAGTGGTGAGCCGGTTTCTAATCTTTGGGCTATTGGTGATGCTACCGGCAAAATGATGTTAGCACACGCTGCTTCTGCCCAAGGTATTGCCGTTGTAGAAACAATTTGCGGACGTCACCGGCAAGTTGATTATCGCTCAATTCCTGCTGCGGCTTTTACCCATCCAGAAATTAGTTTTGTGGGTTTAACACAGCCAGCAGCCGAAGAATTAGGCAAAACTGAAGGTTTTAAAGTGGCAGTTGCTCGTAGTTATTTTAAAGGCAATTCAAAAGCAATTGCTGAGGGCGAAACTGAGGGGCTTGCTAAAGTTATCTACCGCGAAGATACAGGAGAACTTTTAGGTGTTCATATCCTGGGTATTCACGCGGCTGATTTAATTCAAGAGGCTGCAAATGCTATAGCCAAACGTGAATCAATCCACGATTTAGCGTTTTTAGTACACACTCATCCTACTCTTTCAGAAGTATTGGACGAAGCCTATAAACGTGCCATCGCCAAGCATTAATTTAACTAATTTTTTGTGTTAATTTTAGTTTTTAAAAACTTGAATTAACACAAAAAAATAGTTAGATAAAGCTTATAAAAGTGCCATTGCAACTCATTAACTATAAGCTCGAAACTGAGTTTTTTAAAAGCTAAATCTTAGATAGCGCAGATTACCCAAATTTTAAACAAAAGAAACTATGCAAATACGCCGTCGTCCTCCAAATCCTTCTGTTTCTGTAAGTATTTTACGTTATCAAGTCAATATGGCAGATTCGGAACCACAAAATATACTTGAAGAAATTGTCTGGCATAAAGAAACAGAAGTTACGCAAATGCGCGAACGTTTGCCTTTAATGGAACTGCAATATCAAGCTAAAAATGCCCCTACACCTCGTGATTTTTTGGCTGCATTAAAAGAAGCTAAAACTAAACCGGCTTTAATTGCTGAAGTTAAAAAAGCTTCGCCAAGTAAAGGCGTTTTGCGCGAAGATTTTGAGCCTGTAGATATTGCTACAGCTTATGAAAAGGCCGGTGCAAGTTGTATTTCTGTGTTAACAGATGAGAAATTTTTTCAAGGTAGTTTTCAAAATCTTCGTCGCATTCGTGCATCAGTAAATTTGCCTTTGTTGTGCAAAGATTTTGTGATTTATCCCTATCAAATTTATCTGGCTCGTGTTAATGGTGCTGATGCAGTGCTGTTAATTGCAGCAGTTTTATCTGATAAAGACATACAATATTTTTTAAAAATTGTCAAAGCTTTGGAAATGACGGCTTTGATTGAAGTTCACAGTTTAGAAGAATTGGATCGAATTTTAGCAATTGATGGAGTAAATCTTGTTGGCATAAATAACCGGAATTTGGGTAATTTTTCCGTTGATTTACAAACAACAGAAGATTTATTGCAAAAGCGAGGTAGTGTGCTGAAAGAACGGGGTATTACAGTGGTTAGTGAGTCAGGATTACACAACAATTCTGATTTGCAACGAGTCATGGCTGCCGGTGCCAGCGCCGTATTAATTGGCGAATCTTTGGTTAAACAACCAGATCCAGCAAAAGCAATCTCTACTTTGTTTCAAAACTGAAACTCTTAAAGGAGGCAAATTTTAAAGTCTTTTACACAAGCTAAATAGTGCGACAAATTGTGGTAAACTACTTTTACGGTAAAGATAGGGTAATGCTTACATTTAATTGGGGTTCAATTTTTTTGAGGTAAATCAGATTTGATGGAACCGATTCCCCTTCCTTCTCATATTCATTACGAACTGCTTCTACAAATGCTAGAGCGTCAGACGATTTTTGCAGTGTCGCAAAAGCCATCGCAGCGAGAGCAAGTACAGCAGTTAATTGCAACACTCCGCAAAGCTTTGGCGCAACAAAAGCACTTAGAAGAAAGCTGTGAGCGAGAAAATCTGCCGATAGAGTACCGTTGGTCACTTAATGAAGGTAATGGAAAGTCTGGTTCTTCCTTAAATTCCCCCAATGTAAACCCAACTCAGCCGATGTAAAAAAATGTCATTGGTCATTAGTCGTTAGTGATTGGTTATGAGTTATTAAACATTTAACAAAGTACAAATGACCAATGATTAATGCCAACAAACAAGTAATATTTTTTTCTTGAAAAAAACGGATCATGGACGATAAGTTAATGTTAATGATTCCGGGCCCAACACCGGTGCCGGAGCAAGCTTTACTCGCTTTGTCGAAACACCCAATAGGTCATAGAAGCGGCGATTTTAGCAAAATCATGGCTGATGTGACACAAAATTTAAAGTGGCTTCATCAAACCCAAAATGATGTGCTTTCTCTGACGGTAAGTGGTACCGGGGCTATGGAAGCGGGAATTATTAATTTTCTCAGTCCTGGTGATCGGGTTTTAGTGGGTACTAATGGTAAGTTTGGCGAACGCTGGGCTGAGGTTTGTACGGCTTATAATTTAAATGTTGATACGGTTACAACTGAGTGGGGTAAAGCCCTTGATCCTGAAAAAATCCGCGAAAAATTAGTGGCGGATACAGAGAAACAAATTAAGGCAGTTATTGTTACTCACAGCGAAACTTCAACGGGTGTGATTAATGATTTGGAAACCATTAATCGCTATGTTAAAGAAAACAGTGAAGCTTTAATTATTGTTGATGCTGTTACAAGTTTAGGTGCAGTAAATGTACCTATTGACGAATGGGGTCTTGATGTGGTATGTTCTGGCTCTCAAAAAGGCTACATGATTCCCCCTGGTTTGGGTTTTGTGGCCGTGAGTGCAAAGGCTTGGGAAGCTTATAAAACAGCGAAGTTGCCCCGATATTATTTGGATTTGGGTAAATATCGCAAGGATGCAGCTAAAAATACGACTCCCTTTACTCCCCCAGTGAACTTGTTTTTTGCGTTGCAAGCAAGTTTACAAATGATGCAAAAAGAAGGGTTAGAAAATATTTTTGCTCGTCATCAGCGGTTGATGAATGCAACGAGGGCAGCGGTTAAGGCGTTGAATTTGCCTTTATATGGAACTGATGAGTGCGCTAGTCCGGCAATTACAGCGGTGGCACCGGTGGGTGTGGATGCTGAACAAATCCGCGCCACAATGAAAAAACAGTTTGATATTGTTTTGGCCGGTGGACAAGATCATTTGAAGGGTAAGGTGTTCCGTATCGGTCATTTGGGTTTTGTCAGCGAACGTGATATTTTAACGGCGATTGGTGCCTTGGAAGCGACGCTGGTTGAACTGGGCGGTAATGGCTTTACTTCTGGCGCTGGTGTGGCAGCAGCAGCTAAGGTTTTTGCAAAGTAATGACTGATTTCTAGTTTTGTAGATTCTACAGCGGGCCGGTCAGCCTCTACTTACGCCTGTAATGGGGGCTATACAAGAAAAATCTGGTCACTACACTAGTTAAAATCAAAAGAGCGGGCTGTTTATAAGTCCCGCTCTTTTTTATGTGATATCCCTGAAGCTTTTTTGTCCAGGGAATTTTGATTTGCCTTTGGTACCCATCGGAGCAATCAATTAACATAAATTCCATTCCTATGCTGTTTCCAGCCAGTCGTAGATCCTTTCTAATTGTTCGATTGTCACTAAACCATATTGCCAGAGAATCATGGGCAATGGGCCTGGATCTTGTTCCCTATGGCGCAAGGCAATTTTCAATGAAGGCGCAGAAATTGCTAAGTCTTCTTGTAAAAATCGCAGAAATTTAGAAAAAGTTGCTGGTGCCATTTGAGAGTTCACCTCCTCAGTTAAATTTAATTGTCTTTCTTTTACACTGTTTTTTAATGGGGTTAGTGGTCACTATCCGATCTGTCTGCTAGCTTTTTTTCCGACTAAAATAGGTAAGCTTGTTATCAAGCTTGACTTCATATCCTTTTGGGCTTTTTACCCTCGTGAAAAATATGACAGCCGGTTTCCAAAGCTGTACAAACTGTAATTACTGAAAGTCAGGCACAGTTTGTTGCTGTTAATTCATGGTGCATTATGATGGGGGATCAACGACATCTGTACAAATACAGATTTTTTTGTTATGCCCTAATGCTTTCTCAGCCTTTTTACTGAGACCTGAATTATCTCGATCTGTTACGCACAGCCACATTTTTTGCGTTGTAGCGCTTTCTACTCTTTGAAATTAGAGTAGTTTGTTGGCTCTATGCGATGCTTTGATTCTCACACCAAAAAAGCATTTACCGCCAGCGTTATCGGGTTCCGGCCTTCTATAACTTTCCAATCGTTCTTAAGGTTGAGGGCCGGCCTCAAACTTAAGGTTTGATTGTAACCTTAAGCCTGCTATTGCATCAAATCTCAGTGTACTACAAACATACTAAGTTTTGTACTACAGCAAGGAAAACTTTTTTCCCGAACGCTGTACCGTTTTTTACCGGCAACGCGCAAGTATTCAGACAGATTAACAAATCAGTGTCGCAGTGTACAGACTTAGAGATTATAAAATTCTTATGATTTTTATTTGCTGAGTCCTGTTAATTGTTATTGCCTAAGAAAAAGCTACAAATAAATCATCGAAATTACTATTTATTAAATAGTTTAGTCTTCTCATTTGTTCACTCTTAGAGTAAAAAGTTTATTGGGAGTCATGAGGATGTTGTTTCTCTAAAAATTCTATGGTTATGGGGTTGCCAATTTTTAAGCCTAGTTCGGCCGTTCGCCCAGCCCGAACTTCTATAACTTGATCTATTACTATTTGATTAGGTGGGCCATAGGTAGGACAAGACATGGTGGTACAAGGAGGGACGTTTTCAGCAATATATTTAACTTCTCCATCTTTAATAAAAATCATGTCGAGGGGAATAAGGGTGTTTTTCATCCAAAACATGACTGGGCGGGGTGGGTCAAATATAAATAGCATCCCTCGGTTGTCTGGTAAAGAAGGCCGAAACATTAAACCCATTGCTTGTTGTTCGGGGGTGGTGGTGACTTCTAAGTCGAAAAGTTCACCGGCTATTTTTGCTTTTGCTGAAATGGGCAAGTCTTGTGGTTGGGGCGTTTGTGCTTGAGGTGTAGAGGCGGGAGGGGCCGGTTTTGGAGGGGTAGAGGTAGCAGGTTGACTGCATCCCATCAAGACAATACTTAGGGCTATGGCAAATAAATTAGGTTTTGTCATTTCTTAAAAATGATTTCTCAAAGGTCATTTGAGTAATTTTTTATGTTTCTCTTAGGACGTAGCCAACACCCCGGACTGTTTGAATGAGGCGTTTTTGGGTTTCATCTTCAATTTTGAGCCGCAAATAACGAATGTACACTTCTATGACGTTGGATTCTCCCATGAAATCATAGCCCCAGACGTTCTCTAAAATTTGATCACGGGTTAGCACTTCGCGGGGATGTTCCATTAAAAATTTTAACAGTTCAAATTCTTTCATGGTGAGTTCGATGGTTCGCCCGTTTCGCATGGCGCGACGTGTTGCTAACTCTAATACCAAGTCTCCAAATCTTAATTGTTCTGTTGGGCTGGTTTCTGGTTGTAAATAAAGACGCACTAAGCGTAAAAAGTCTTCGCTACGATAGGGTTTGAGAAAGTAGTCGTCTGCACCGGCCTCTAAACAAGCTACCCGGTCTTCTATGGTATCTCTCGCCATTAATAGTACCACCGGCACACGGTTTCCTTTTGTGCGTAGTTGTGAACATAATTCTATACCCGATTCACCCGACAGCATTCGGTCGATTATAATTAGGGCCGGTTCCAGTTGAAGAGCTTTTTCTAGGCCAGTTTTGGAGTCGGTGGCAAGCACCGGCTCGTAGCCAGATTCTTTTAAGTCTAGGCTAACGTGCTGCGCTAATACTGGGTCGCTTTCGATGACGAGAACACTGGGATTTCTCTCTAGGGTGACGTTGCTCATAGGCTTGATCGCTTCCCCGGCATATTTAGTTATTTCTCTTTTTTTACCATGTCTGGGTTACTCTCGTTCCTGGGCATCTGCCTAGTAACCATTTGTTGTTAGTTATAACCTACTCTACAAATGTCCCTATGGACGGATTCCGTTTTGATTTGGCTTATTTTTTGGGTTTAATTATCATATAAGTTGAATTTTGTCAATCTCTAAAAATCTAATTCCTCTGTCAAAGTTTCGACGTAAATAGTTTGTTGTTGCTGTTTTTCAGCTAGAAAGTCTTCACACTCGCGTAGGTATTGGGAGGCGACGCTAAAAGAATCAAACATTTCTGTCATTTCTAGGTTGCCTATTTCCATTTTTTTTATGATTTCCTCAATTTTGGCAACTTTCGCTTCATAACTGTCCGGGCCGGTTTTTTTAGGTGCTTTGCTCATGTCTGGAGTATAGAAAAATTTTTAATTTAAAGAATTAAACTAAAACTAAGTTAGCGCAAAATTGATAAAAATGCTTAGGTAAATTATTTTATTAATCAACCTGTTTTTTTTGACCAAGCAATTTTATGTCTGCTCTTAAAAAGACCCACAGAGTTCTAAATTTTTATGTGTTAAACATCCCATTTTTTATTTATGATTTTAAAATTGGCGCTTTGTAGAACAATAAATCCACCGGGAAGGTACTGCCCCTTCTATCTCAGTCTTATCAGGACTGCGCCTCGCTTTTCGGCTGCCGGTGGATGAAAGGAAGATGGAGGAATCGAACCTCTACAGGTATTACCTGTACCCCAGTTTTCAAGACTGGTTGCCGACCAAAAAGCGGCATCTTCCATAAGGGTGTCTGACGGGACTTGTTCGCGTAGCGTCGCGTAAGCGATACCCGCTTTTACTGGTTCCACAAACCAGCGTCTCGACCACTTAGACAACAGACACCATAATGGATCCGGTCAGATTTGAACTGACAACTTCCTGTGTGCAAAACAGGCGTTCTACCGTTGGAACTACAGACCCTTTTTAGGCGTAGACAATAAAAATTTTTCGTAGAATTTGATATTGTTTGATATGTTATTTATTGAATTTAATCACCTCCATGATTTTGATGATTTAATAATCCTGACATAATTTTAAATTTGCAATATTATTTTGTCTAACTTAAAGAACTACAAAATAATATCTAAACTTTTTTAAAGAAATAATGCCAGGTTTTTTTGGTGATGGGGCTGATTGTTGAGCCACAGATTTCTACGCTAGAAACCTAGCCCGCCAATCTTGTTGTATCCCCAAGACACCAAATGCCCCTAACTGGATTTGAACCAGTAACAACTAAGTTCTTAGCCTAGCGCCTCTTCCGTTGGGCTATAGGGGCAAATGTTAAGATAACCGGCCTAAAAATTAGATCCATAAAATTTGAGGTTTATAGATGGCCGGCTGCTAAAAATTTGGCTTTTCACCAAATACCCCTGACTGGATTTGTTCGCGTAGCGTCGCGTAAGCGATACCAGCAAAAACACTCGTTTTAAGCGAGCGATGTTTTCCAATTACATCACAGGGGTAGATCGGGATGGTTGGATTTGAACCAACGACTCCTTGGCCCCAAACCAAGGCTTCTGGCCGCTGAATTACATCCCGTTGAAGTCTTAAGTAGTTGTGAGACTTGAACTCACAGGAGGCTGTTTTGGAAATACTCCCCTCATCCCGTTGGAGACAGAAGTTTGTTTGACTGCCGGTGGCGGCAGAACTGGGAAAGCAGGACTTGAACCTGCATTTGTCCGCTTTCAAAGAGCGGTGCCATACCGTTAGGCGATTTCCCAATGAATAAGGCTGCCCCAGTAGGACTTGAACCTACAACCTCACGGTTAACAGCCGTTCGCTCTGCCATTGAGCTATGGGGCAATAAGGTCAGTTTTGTAGACTGATGTGTTGTTCTGTTACACCACCCTCTGACTTTTTGAAATTGCGCGACAGTGGCGCATGGGTCGGGCAGGATTTGCACCTGCAATGCTAACGCGGCTCTTTTACAGAGAGTTGCCTGCTCTAAGTAGGCGAGCCGACCCAGATATGTAATACATCCTTACGGCGGTATTGCAAAACGGAGAGAACAGGATTTGAACCTGCGTCGGTTTAACCCGATTCTGTTTAGCAAACAGATGCCATCAGCCTCTCGGCCATCTCTCCAGAGTCGCCCTAACGGGACTCGAACCCGTGTCTTCTGATCGAAATTCAGAAATCCTCACCGCTAGACGATAGGGCGATTGGCGTGGGGACTGGGATTTGAACCCAGAATGCCAGTTTTGGAGACTGGAGTGTTGCCGTTTTACACTACCCCCCCTTGGTGGCACCGGCGGGACTTGCACCCGCAACCTTTAGGGTATGAACCTATTGCTCTGCTTTTGAGCTACGGTGCGATGTCACCAAAGGTCAGAGTGGGATTGGAACCCACGATTTTCGGTTTTGCAGACCGACGCCTTACCAGCTTGGCTACCTGACCTAAAAATAGAGAGCGGGGATAACGGGATTTTTTCGCGTAGCGTCGCGTAAGCGATACCCGCGACTTCTCGTTCGACAGACGAGCGCTCTTAGCCAACTAAGCTATACCCCCACGCATTTGATAGTTTTGATAGTTTTTTTTTGGCGATTTGCGGGCCGGTGTTTATAGTCCAAGGGGGCTATTTTACTTCGTACTACAAACCGCTACTGTCGTTTAAGGTTTTAACTTATTATTAAATTGTCAAGGTTCAGAGGTTGTAAGGCTTTCTGGTTCTTGCTTTTGGCTCGTTCCCCTTCTGCCTTACATACATACTACATAAATACTACAAAAGATGTCAAGGGGTCTGGTAAAAATTTTTTGAGGATAAAAAAAGAGCCTAAATACCCTGAAAAATAAGGGTTTAGGCTTTGTAGTATGAAAAAAAACAAAAAAAAGTCAAAAAATTTTTTTTGTAGTACACCGGCTTCTACAGCTAAAAACTGTCCATAAACCGGCGATCTATCCAATCTTTCCACCACCACAAAGCTTTAGACGGCCCAAAACCCCAGTTTCCCCGTGATGCGATGGCCTTTCCTGTGCCGGTGCCTATTAAGGAAAGATATTGTTTTTGCGCTTTATAGGGCTTTAAGGGTTTGTTTTGTAGTACGCGAGTCAAGTTTTGATACAATGGCTTACCTTGTCTGACTGCAAATACTCCAGCCTTGGGAGTGGGATTATCTACAATAGAGGCAATGTCACCGGCTGCGAATAATTGAGGATGGGAAATTGATTGTAGTTTGTCGTTTACTAAAATAAAACCTCTTTTATCTGTAGCTAAACCGGCCTCTTTTAACCATGCCGGTGCTGATGCTTGCGTTACCCAAAATACTTGATCACACTCAAGTTTTAAGCCCGACTCACAGAAAAGTATCAATCTTTCAGAGGGTTTTTCAATAGCTGAAACGGCTTGTTTCAAATGTAACTTTATGCCGCGACTGGTGAGAAGTTCTGTCAAACATCGGCGCACCCATTGGCTATAAGATGACATGATTTCATCTTTTTTGTGGAAAAGATGTACTGTTAATTGATTGGGATTTTTAATAAGTTTCCGTAAATGAGCCTCAAGGGCTAAAGTTAACTCAACTCCACCGGCACCTCCACCGACAATTACTAAATCCCAATTTTTTTCTGGTTGGGCTAAGATTTTTTTCTCCAAGAATTGATATTTTTCTAATAATATTGGCACCGGCTTAGCGGGGATGGCGTAGTTAGCTGCACCGGCGACTGACAATGTAGCCGGTGTGCTGCCAATATCCATAGAAAGCAAATCAAATACCACCGGATCACGATTTGCACAAAGTACAAGATTTTTTTGTAAATTTAATCCTACTACTTCATCAACAATAAAATTAATGCCCGTAGATTTTGCTAATTTTTCTAAATCAATATGACATTCTTCAAAACTATAAAAACCTGCTATATATCCGGGTAACATTCCTGAATAGGGAGCAAAACGGGTATTTGAAATTAGAATAATATCTAACCCTGGTATCGGTTTATCCCGTAAGTTCTTGAGAAAGATGGCATGAGAGTGACCACCCCCTACTAGGACTAATTGCGTCAGTTTTGATGGAAATTCTTTAGGCATTTGGGATGAATTTTTATAAGGGAAGATATTAAATTTTAGCCGATCATACTTTGGTGTCAAAATGGCCTGATTTTGGTTGGCAAAACATAATTTTATCCGAAAAATCAACCCCTAGGATGATTGACAATTCCAGAAAAAAACGTTAATCAAATTAAAGTTAGATTTTTAAATAACAAAGATAAATTTCTTTTCAACAGAAGAAAACAAAAAAGTAAAAAAGAAGAGAACAAACAAAAAAGGGAACGTTATTATTTGATAAAGAAAAGATTGTTTAGGAAACAGCCGTGTTAGAGATCCTCTTGATTTTTACACTCGCTTTAACACCGACCTTGGTGTCTTTGTGGAGATTGGGGCAAACTGAGAGAAGGGTAGGAGCAAGACTTTTAGCTGTGCGACAAAGTACATCCTTTAGACGAGTTCCAGCAGCCTCAGACTCCACAGAACTATATAATCCAGTTTTGATTGGTGAACCCTTGGGGGATGCAACTTGCCGGTTTAATGCCAAATCAGCCCTGATTCGCTGTGCTGTTAATCCTAATGGCCCTTGTGAAGGATGTCGGCATTACCAGAAGCGCGAATAAAATTAAAACTTGACAAAAAAACATCTAAAATAAATAATATAAGATTGGCTGTCTAATTTTTTAGCTCGGATCAGGTATGACTTCTAGGGCTGTAGCACTAGATTTTGTAAGGGGTCAGGCTGGGGCAAAAAGCACAGCAAAAGCGAGGAAACTCTGCTACCTGTACGGCAACACTCATTTACGGAACCATGACTTACGCAATTATAGAAACCGGCGGTAAACAAATCCGCGTAGAACCCGGTCGTTTTTACGACATCGAATTGCTGACTCAAGAAGCTGAGCAAAACGTGACAATTGATAAAGTTTTGCTTGTCCAGCACGAAGACAGCTTACATATCGGCCAGCCTTTTGTCTCTGGTGCGACAGTGGAAGGAACAGTTTTGCGTAACTTCCGGGGTCGTAAAGTGATTGTTTATAAAATGAAGCCGAAAAAGAAAACGCGCAAAAAACGCGGACACCGGCAAGAAACAACTCGCTTGATGATTAATTCGATTAGTCTTAATGGTGCTGTTATTAGCACTGCACCTGCACAAAGCAGCGAGCCGGCGGCAGAATAGATAAAAATGGTAGTGACCGGTACTGGGGTAGACATCTTTGTACCGGCCTAGGTATGGGGAAACTACCCCTACTAGGATGGACATTGTGCAACGTCCACAATTGACAATACAAGACTATTAGAGGAAACTATGGCTCATAAGAAAGGTACAGGTAGTACACGGAACGGACGCGACTCTAACGCCCAGCGTTTGGGTGTCAAGCGCTTTGGTGGTCAAGTAGTCAAAGCCGGCAATATTTTGGTGCGTCAACGCGGCACAAAATTTCATCCTGGTAATAATGTAGGTCGCGGTAGCGATGATACTTTATTTGCTTTGATCGATGGCGTGGTAACTTTTGAACGCAAAGGTAAAAGTGGTAAAAAAGTCAGCGTTTATACCGCTGTTGCTGCTACCGCAGAAGCTTAAAACTAACAAAAAATAGTGGAGTGGGGGAATTTTTCGCCCCATCCCTATTTCAAATTTCAAAAATAGCGCACCATTGAAGGGTGCGTTTTATTTTAGATAGATTTTATACAATTAAGTTTTACATCATCTGATATTTTTGTAATAAAAAGTGCAAAATAATGCCGACATTTTGCCCTATTGACAGTTGATATTTGTAGATTTTAGAAAATAGATTTATTGCGTAGATTTTGAAAACTCTTTTATTTATAAAAAATCAATTCTGAGTCTCAAATTATGTCACCAAATCCTCACACTCACAGAAAAAGAGTTTGCAGGGATATTGAGTCTTCGAGCAAGAGGAGATAGGATAAGATGAAAATCGGTTCACAAGCCTGTCAGCCTCATTGATGCTCGATGATTTGCCGCCTTTCATGGTTTAGCTAATCACCGCCAGCTTAAGCCCTAGGGTAAAGCTAAGAGTTGAGAAAAAAAAGAGCAATAACAAAATCTCTAAAAAACTCTCAACAATCCAAAGCATCAAAAATGTACGCAACGCAGCCGAAAAGTCTTAACCAATAAAAAAGACAATCGTACAAATGACACAGGACAAATTGGATTGCCGGCATATAAAATTTTGTGATCAAAAAACAAAGGTAGACCTCTACCATCTCCAAGAACTGTTTAAAATAGCCGCTTTTTGGGCCGCCGACCGTTGCCTTGAAGATTTGAGCATAGCTATCACCAATAGCGAACCAGTTATCAGCGCATGGGATAGAGAAAAAATGATAGGCTTTGCTAGGGCAACTTCCGATGGAATTTATCGAGCTACAATTTGGGATGTTGTTATTCACCCAAATTACCAAGGAGCCGGCTTAGGCAGAAAATTAGTTCAAACTGTTTTAAGCCATCCCAAAATGAGCCGAGTTGAGCGGGTATATTTAATGACAAGTTACCAGCAAAAATTCTATGAAAGAATTGGTTTTGAAGAAAACAAAACTACAACGATGGTATTGCACAATCCTCTGTTAGTGAGCCAGGTTTCTGAGGCTGAACATAACGTTGAAATAAGCATCGAAATCGGCTAGTTTCAATGTCATTGGGCGGCGAAACTGCTGGTATCATTTCCAATTTTCCATTCATTAACTCTAAAAGAATTTGACACATTAACAAACACATTCCTGGTGAAAGTTGGAAGCTGGGATTAATAGGTAATGAGGGAGTCGGTAGATGTTCTAATAAATCTATCGGCTCGTCCCAATTAGTTTTTAAGCAAGGACTATCAATCAAAATTTCTACGTTTTTATCTCCAGATACTAAAGAAGTTGAAACGCTCAAACTTCCTTCTTTCATCAGGCGTAAATTTTCATCTACCAAACAGACTAAAAATTGAACCAATCGACAACGATCTGCTAAGATATAAATAGGATAATCGGGAATCAAAATCTTTAGTTTTAAATTTCTGTCTTCAGCTTGTAGATGGGTTAAGTCTTCCAGTTCATCCAAAACTTCAGCTAAGGAGACCGGCTCAATATTGATTTCTTCGGTGCCATGTTCAGCCTTAGCTACAGAAAGAATATTATCAATTAATTTAACTAATTTTAACGCCGATTCTGAAGCTTGGACTAAAAACTCTTTTTCTTCTTCGGGACTGTCACAGAGGCCGGTTAAAATTAACTGATGTGTACCAATAATGCCATTTAAAGGCGCTCGTAACTCGTGAGAAATTCTTGCTAAAAAACCGCCTTTAAATTGGCTATTTTGCGATGCCATTAAGTAAGCAAGTTGAGTTTGCTTTAATTGTTCTACCAGTTCAGATGTTTTGAAAGTAGGTTCAGGCGGGGGAGCAGTAGCGCTAAAAGTAGCTGTGGATGTAGACTTCCATAGCGATCTTATAGTCAAACCCATTCCTAAACCCACAGCCCAATATAGCCAATTTGTCCAATTCATAAGATTTACTACAAAGCGACAAGTGATAAGTTATTGGTTGCGTGTTGCAACGAATAACTTATTGATAGCTTATCCTCGCTTATAAAGCACTTATCGCGGTTTACAAAACTCGTTGAAAGGTATCTAGGGCTTTCCCCCACCTTCTTTGTACAAGCTAAGGCAGGTAGGTTTCTCTGACACTTTAAAAAAACTACAGAATAATAGCCCCTTGACGTAAAATTTCCCAACCGTCCAGAGTCCACTTAACCACTGTAGAAGGAATGCCGGTGGTTGGTGTTGTTTCAAATTCTTGGGGCGATAGAGCCAGAACTTCCAAAAATTCCGCAGCGATTTCTTGTAAATTTAATAAAGCAGGCTGTCCACTTTTGTTTGCACTTGTCGTAGCAAGGGGGCCGGTTTCTCGTAAAATTTTTTGGGCTATAGGAGAATTCGGGACTCTAACGCCCAATGTTGTAGGGTCAAGCGGGTTCATTTGTGGTGGGACTTTTTCGCTAGCCGGCAATACCAACGTTAGAGCACCAGGCCAGTATTTTTTGGCGATATTTTGCCAAATTTCCAATTCTTCAGGAGTGCCGGCAACATAGGGCCAAAGGTCTTCTGCAAAACCGGCCATTAAGATTAAGGGTTTATCTTGGCCTCGTTCTTTAGCTGCAAAAATTAATTCGGCTGAATCTGGTCGGCTGGCTAAAGCCGGTACAGTATCGGTAGGAAAGCTCACTAATTTACCGTTTTTTGCACCGGCAATCAATTCAGAAAAGGAAACTAGAGGCATTTTGACAATTCCGATTTTAGATTTTAGATTTTAAATTTTAAAATATAAAATCGTATAAAAATAATTCTTAGATTCTGGTAATTTTTGCTCACCTTCCTCTCATACCCATAGACAAAGCTGCACCAATGCAAAGAAATAGGGCAGATTTATTTTATTTTCAATCTTTAATATAGGCTAAAGCAAAACGTTCAACACCGGCCAAATCTTTAATAATTGAAATCTGCTTATAACTCCCCTGTAACTCTAGTAACTTAGCTACTGTTTCCGCTTGTCCTGTCATCATTTCAATCAGCCAAATACCACCCTTTTGCAAATACTTGGGCGCAGAGTTGATTAAATGGCGAATACAGTCTAAACCATCTTCTCCACCGGCCAACGCTAAATGGGGTTCATGTAAAGCCACTTCCGGCTGCAAATCAACTATCATACCCCCAGGAATATAAGGAGGATTTGAAACCATTCCGGCCAATTTTCCTTGTAATGCTGCCAGCGGTTCAAACCAAGAACCCTGATAAAACTTAATTTTTTCTGAAAATCCCAATTTTTCGGCATTAGTTTTAGCCATACTTAGGGCTTCAGGGCTGTAGTCTACTGCATAAATCGTCGATTTTGTCAAGATATCTGCCAAACCAATAGCCAAAGCACCACTACCAGTACCTAAATCTGCCCAGTTGCCTTGGTAGTACAGGCCCCCAGAAGTTTCAGCTAAAACAATATCAATAATTTGTTCAGTTTCAGGACGAGGAATAAGAACCGCTGGGGAAACTTTCAGCGAAAAATTACGCCAATGAGTCGTCCCAAGCAAATATTGCACCGGCACTTTTTCTCCCACACGCCGGTGCCACAATTTCTTAAGTTCAACAAAAGGTAAATTTAGTTTAATTTCTGG
Source organism: Halomicronema sp. (assembly GCA_036704045.1). Classification (GTDB taxonomy): domain Bacteria; phylum Cyanobacteriota; class Cyanobacteriia; order Cyanobacteriales; family Oscillatoriaceae; genus Ancylothrix. The sequence continues at coordinate 71,676 of DATNQM010000029.1, forward strand.
CTTATTCTTAAAGCTTTCTAAGCGTAAACTAAGGCTATCTAAATCCGCAACTTCCTTTAATAACCAGTCTAATTCTGATGGAGAAATGTTAACTTTCACAGAAGCAGAAATAGCCTCTTTTCTCCATTCCCAAAGTTCTTTTCCTGAAATAATATGTATCATTTATAAAAATTAAATTGTTAGGGCAGAAACCGAAGCACTGCCCATACATTCATCAAAAGTTATCTGGGGGTTGCAGGGGGTTGCTGACCGGCTGGAAGTTGAGCAGGAGGTTGACCAGCCGGCATTAAAGAGCGAATAAAATTAATCGAATCACGGGGAGGAATTAAAACAAGTTGATTCAGTTGAGGGTCATTACTTTTTTGCATAGTTTCAATAATGCCTTGTAAATCAACTACTTTAATTTCTACTTGATTAAGTAGCTCAGGTTGCTGTTGTCCAAAACGGGTAATCAAACCCTGCAAATCTTCTTTATTAAAGAAAACTGGGATAACTTGTTCGTTGCCTTGTTTGATTGTTAAATAACCTTTATCTGCGCCGCCGGTGGCAATAAACATCGGAACGCCGTTAAATTCGCTAATTTGTTGACCTTGCTGGCGTAGCAAAGCTAAGGCTGAGTCAACTTGCTGTTTCATAGGAACGTAAGCAAAAGCAAGTTGTTCGGCTTTGCTTTTGTTGTCTTGATCCATCTTGTACACTTCTGCCAAAGAGACAGGTACAACTTTAACTTGTTGCGCTAACTGGGGATTATTCTTTTTCAACTCATTAATAAATGCTTCGGCATCTTGCATACTAATAAACACACCCGCAACCGGAGTTTGTTTGCCTTCGTTAGGAACATTAGCAATGAGTGGAGAACCTTGAGCATCTGTAATGGTAAACACCGGCACCGGGCGGAGTTTTTCCATAATTTGTTGCTCGGAAAGTGCCAGCGCTCGCATGGTTGGAGTCAGGGAAGAAGCTAAAAAGGTACTGCTAACTAAACCTAATACGGCACTCCAGCGGATTAATGATTTCATATTTTCTCCTAAATTTGAGATGGGGATACTGATGAGAGAGAGCGTCTACAGATTAGCGATAAAAATCAGAGACGAAAGTTACTGAGCATTTGTTTGATATCTGCTCTAATGATGAGCAGTTGGTATGCCGAGTCAGGTTTGAGATGCTAGTTGAGCTCCTTAGCGCTGCCGGTATTGTTTGCTTTAATAATAGCTTGGAAAATTTTACGGCTTGCTCAAGCATCTGGTGTAAAGATTCACCAGCCTGGTTCATACAATAACTGAACTTATAGCCTTACTACAGGATAATTCAGATAACATTATAAATTTCTGTCCTCCGAGGTAAATATTTTTCAGGTTATAGCAGATAAACAAGCCAAAAATACCTTTTTTTTAAGATATGGGTTTGATCAAACAATGCTACCTGACTTTCCTCAATTAAGAACAGTTCCATCAAAAAATTTGGTTAATTTTGGTTGAAATACCGGCCTAATGTTGTTTATTAGGGTCAGTTTTTTAGATTTACCAAGCTTAGGTTACTAAAATCATAAATCGGGATGACAGGATTCGAACCTGCGGCCCCCGCATCCCAAATGCGGTGCGCTACCAAGCTGCGCTACATCCCGTAACAGTGTTTTTTTATTTTATGCCATTTTGGCGTTAGAACAAAGTTGTCTTTGATTGATTTTTTAATTTTCCTTACCAAGGCTGTTTAGTTGTTAAAACAGGTGTTGGGAGGCAAATTTATCAAAGCTTAGTGATCATAGCACCGACCCTGTGACTTTGGCAAGGGCTAGGGGTTTTTAAATTTTTTACCTTTTAGTCTTGACAAATAACCAATTTTATAAATTTTTTAAGACTTATGGCGGTGAACTTTGACGCGCTTATCGGGTTTTTGCTTTTTAACCCAGCCAATAAATTTTTGGAATTGAGGTTCAGATTCGAGTTTTTCTTTGGTGTTGAGTTCGGTAGCGAGGCGTTTATTGTCAAAAAGGGTGTGAATTTGGCGATGGCAAGCTGAGCAAATATCAATAGTGGGGCCGTGTGTACCTTTTTTTTGTTTGGGGATGAGATGATGAACGGTTAATTGTTCGATTTCTCTTTCACACAGTTGGCATTGCATAGAAATTAGCAAGGGAGGAAAAGTTGATGCTTTTTATATTTTGGCAAAAGTATGGTTAGGTAATGTAGGGTTTTCTGCTTTATTTATTCGCAAATTCACTGTAGGCATTTCCTAAATTTTTGCTTCAATGGCTAAACAAAAACCGTTAGCCAGCGAAGGTTTTACCATTGGGCAAAATGGCATCTTTAAGAATGAGATTGCGGCGATCTGCGTTCATGGTGTTTGCCTTGCAAAGATTTGCGTTGCTGAGGTCGGCTCCATACAAGTTTGCAGAAATTAATTGTGCGTTGGTGAGGTTGGCGGCGATTAGTTTGGCATTGCTGAGGTTGGCTTGAATTAAGTAAGCATTGCTTAGGTTGGCCAAACTTAAGTCTGCACCACTGAAGTTAGCGCCGGTGAGTAATTTTCCACTCAAGTCTACACCGCTAAGGTTTGCACCACTAAGGTTTGCACCACTAAGGTTTGCGGTTTTAAGACAGGTTTTGCTTAAATCAGTTTGGGCTAAATTGGCTTTGCTCAAATTAGCACCATTTAGGGAAATTTCGTTTAAGTCTGCTCCGCTTAAGTTGGCTCGCAATAGGTGACAATCGTTGAGGTTAGCTTGTTTGAGACTTGCTGCTGTTAAATTGGCTTCGGTTAAGTTTGCTGCGGTAAGGTTTGCTTGTTTGAGTTTTGCTCCGCTCAGGTTAGCATTGCTAAAGTCTGCGCCGGTGAGGTCAGATTTACTGAGACTGGCATTGCTAAGATTGGCTTTATTAAGTTTTGCTTTACTTAAATTTGTCCCGATTAAATAACTATGATTTAGTTTTGCACCGGCCAGGTTAGCACTACTAAAATTTGCACCACTGACGTCAGCATTACTAAGATTTGCATCGCTAAGGTTTGCTCCACTCAAGTCGGCCCAATTCAAATGGGCTCCACTTAGGTTCGCTTTTGTTAAGTTAGCTCCACTAAGATTAGCTCCACTCAGGCTTGCTCCACTGAGGTCTGCTCCTGTAAGATTAGCGTTTTGCAGATCCGCTTTGCTTAAACCGGCACCACTTAAATAAGCTCCTCTCAAGTCTGCTCCACTTAAATCTGCTTTACAAAGGCTTGCTCTGCTGAAATCTCTCGCTCCATCTGCATATTTTTCCAAGATTTCTTCTCTTGTAAAGCTAGGTCTTGTTCGTGTGGTTAAGTCTGCTAACATACAATTTTCTCTTGTTGATAAAATTTTATTATTCTTTTAGGATCATAAAATATTTTGCAGTATTTTTGTAACCGCATAACCGCTGATTTTTTGATTAATATTTGCAAACGCTACTTCAAACATTTCTAGTCACGATAAAGCTTCTAAAAGCTTATCTTTCAGATGAAGAAAGGCTATTGACGCTGTTTTAAGACGAGAATAAGAAGTTTAATTTTAATAAGATTTCGGATATACTTAAGTAAATTTACGGAGAAAGCAAACTTAATCTACGGTAATTTCTCGATCTCTACACTCGTCAGCGTCGGGGCCATCGGGATGAATGGCGCAAATAAGAATGCTACCTCCGTAACGGTGGCCATGATAATATTTGCAATTTTGACAAGTTTTTGGGCGGGGGTTATGCCAGCCTTTGTGAGCTTCTAAGGAGTAGTCGCGGCTTGTGTTTGGGTTGTTGGCTTCCCGAATACCATAGTCTATCTGTAGTCTTTCAACGATTCCACCGGCGGTTGTGATGGCGGTGCGGAGGTTTTCTACGAGGGATAATACCGGCAGGAGCATTTCAATGGAAAGATGCCGGTTTAGGCCGTCGGTTTCGGCAGCACAGCGAACTATAGTACCACCAGTTTGATCTAAAACGTCGGAAATTCCTACTGCTACTCTGGTAACTGACATACAGCACCCGGATAAGTGAATGCGTCCGTTGTCGGTTGAAGCTGTAATTGTTAAGGTAGCCGGAATAATTAAGGGTGATTGTAAAGTTTTATTTTGGGCTTGGGAGGCCGGGGAAAAGTCTTGCCAATAAAAATCAGACATTAATTTTGATGAACATCTAACCGTATTTTTAATAGGGCGAGTTGATCGGTTTCATCCCTCGCAAGATAGATATAAGACTGAGGGAATGCAACTTTTTTTTAGGTGGTTTGGGGGGTTTTTCCCCTCACCAGGTTTACTAAGGGAAATCCAAGCTTGTCCTCAGAAATCTTTAAATATCCTTGATCCCAATAGGTTTTTTAGTCAGGGTTTATAAACTTGTTTTTTACATTTTCTTAGATTAATATGATAGTAATTTTATATTTTTTTTAGATTTTGTGCGAAAATTTGGCGAAATTATGAGTTTTAAATTTTAGGCAAAAGTTACAGAAAAAACAGGGGAGATAAAATATTTAGGTATGACTTAAGACGTTGTTGAATGGTTTGCAACAGTTCAAGGAAAATTTTAGAAAAAAAATAGTTTGTTTTGACCAATAAATTTGAGAAAAAGATGATGATAAAATATTTTGTTTGATAAAAAAACCACCAATAGTCCAAGAAAAATAAATAAACTAAGTATATTTACGATAATAGTTGTTGAAGGGGTATTTTTTAGAAAAAATAGAATTTTAATTTTAGTCAAAAAAAACGAAAAAAAGATAATAAAAAAGATTAGGAGTTATGCTAGGCAGAGACAGATAAACAAAAAAGGTTGAGATAAGAAACGAGGGTTGTAAACTAAAAGTATGCAAAATGGCAAGGAAACCTAGAAAAAAAGGAATAGATGTAATGGTGGAAACAAGTAAAACAATAGGATTTTTGGGTACAGGCTTGATGGGGTTGCCAATGGCGCAAAGACTTTTAGAGTTGGGAATGCCTGTGGTGGCTTTTAATCGGACTTCAGAAAAATTACGACCTTTAGAGAAAGCCGGTGCAAGAATTACGGATACTTCAGCTTCGGTAATTGCTGAGAGTGATTGTACAATTTTGATGTTGACAAATGCTTTAGCGATAGAGGAATTGGTGTTAGGGCCCCAATGCCGAAACAAATTAAAGGGAAAAACATTAATCCAGATGGGGACAATTGGCCCCCAAGAAAGCAAGAATTTAGCTGAAGCGGTAACTAGTGCTGGTGGAGAGTATTTAGAGGCGCCGGTGTTGGGGAGTATTCCTGAAGCAAAAGCAGGACAGTTGTTGTTGATGGTAGGAAGTACACCGGCCCAATTTGAAAGATGGGCAGAGGTATTAAAAAATTTTGGCCCAGAACCAGTACATATCGGGCCGGTGGGGTCAGCAGCCGCATTAAAACTAGCACTTAATCAGCTAATTGCCTCCTTGACAGCAGCATTTGCCTTGAGTTTGGGGTTTGTACGTTCGGGCGGAGTTGAGGTAGAGGCATTTATGAAAATTTTGCGGCAAAGCGCCCTTTATGCGCCAACCTTTGATAAAAAGTTGCAAAGAATGCTGGAGGGTAACTATGAGAATCCCAATTTTCCTACAAAACATTTGCTGAAAGATACCAAGCTATTTTTGCAAGAAGCAGAAGCCCTAAAACTAGATGTAAGTAGTTTGGCAGGAGTGGGCAAGATTTTGGAAAAAGCAGTAGCACTAAAATTAGGAGAACTAGATTATTCGGCCTTGTTTGATGCAGTCGAGCAGACGGCAGAAATGGAAAACAAATCAGAAGATTAAGAGATTAGAAAGGAGAAGTTTCAAGGTAATTTCTTGAATTAGGGTTATAAAATTAGGCAATTAACTAAGGATTTTTTCTCTTTTTAGGCAGGAAACTATTAGCTAAAATTTTTGATAGTCTAAAAGTATTAAATTGTCAAGAGTTTTGGTCACGTCACAGCATTTAAATAATCACATAGGGGATAAGAATTAGGTCACTTACAAGTTAACAAGGCTTCTTTGATAGTGGACAAACGAGTTAGATAAGTATCGAGGAGCTATGCAAATCACGGGGCATCGGCAACAAGAATTAAGCTGTGATTATTTACAGCCCTTAAGCTTAGAAGAATTGTTTGCAGAAAGTTTAATAAAGGGAGAAATGGAAAGGAAGGATTGTTATAGGCTCAAATTAGCGCTGCTGAGTGATTTTTTGACGGAGGATCACCATGCAATAATTACACGCCTTTTGTATAGTGTGCGGCGTGGAAGAATAAAAATTATTGATGAACAAGACGTATTAACGTTGATAAACCGGCAAAGTAAAGTGAAAACAACTCCCAGAAGAAGGACTAGAATCTACCCATATTTGGCCGTGATGAGCGCGGATAATTCGCTGGCATAAAGAAAGACCAATACCGTAGCCCTCCTCAGTTTTATCTCGCTGGAGGCGAAAACGGTCTTCAAAAATTTCTTTTTGGGATTCTTCGGGAATGCCTTTGCCGGTGTCACAAATGGTGACTTGCACTCTTTGGGTGGTGCGATGTAGGGCAGAAACCTGAATTGTGCCACCTTCAGGGGTGTATTTATTGGCGTTGTCGAGTAAATTCATCATTACTTGATGGATTCTTTCGGGGTCGGCGTAAACTAGGGGTAAGTCAGAGGGTAAGTCAGTTTTAAGAATTTGAGATTTGGCATTTAAACGAGTTTTAAATTGCTGAATCACATCTAAACAAAGGGCGATTAAGTCTAGCCGTTGAGGTACAGAAGAGAAACAAGCCTTTGCGCCTCGGTCTGCTTCTAAAAGATCGGCGATCATCTTTTCAATGGTGCGGGTTTGGGTGCGCGCGTGTTTTAGTAATTGGGCAGTTAAGCTGGGAGAGAGGTTAAAGTGTTGGGAACCTTGGGGTTTGTAATGGGTTTCCAGAGTTTCGATAGCGATGGAGACGGCAGTTAAAGGGTTACGCAGGTCGTGGGCCAGCATGGCAATCAGCCGGTCTTTAAAATGTAGCTGGGCGGAGAGTTCTTCATTTTCTTGTTTAAGGCGAAAAATTTCGTCCGACAACTGCATCATTTCTACAGAGCAACTGATAGAGGTAGTTCCGATTTCGCGGATATTTTCCGGTTGTAAGGTTTGAGTTAAGGGTTGTTGCTGAGCGATAAATTCTTCGGCGGAACGCTGCCATCGAGACCAGCAGTGCTCTAGCTGAGCAATAAGATTGCTACCGGCCAGAGTTTGTTTAGGTTCGGGATGGATTTTGATTAGAGATGGTGTGGCAATCAGTTTAAAATGTTCGGCTAAGTAGGGTTGTTCGCCGACATCAATGACTTGGAGGTCAAAGGGGTATTCAGTTTTAACCTGTTGCAAGTAAGTACGAATTTGCCGAATGTGCTGCCGGGAAATGGGACGCTTATCGACAAAAAGTAATAGCTGTAAAGGGGCTTCCGAGTTGGTGGGTTGCTCAGGAGGTGCTAACATCCAATCACTGTTGAGCAGGAATTTGGGGATTGTTTGGGTTTATTCAAGGCGAAGCGACCATCGCGCTAGTGGTTGCTTTGGAGGAAGAGGGGTTAAGCAAACAAAAACCCTTCTACCACAATAACTGTATTTTCTCTCCTTTTGGTAGATATTTTTTAACTATTTATAAGTTATTGGGGTTTAGTTTCTGAAGGGTACGCCTGCATGGTGTGGTAAGAGGGTTTGTTGAATACAGGCTAATTGGGGGATCAGGCAACAGCGCTTTTGAGTGGGAAGGGGAGAAGATTTTAAGAATGACGTTGTTGGTTTATTGATTGAGTAGCATTCTGACACATAAAATGATACCAATCTAATTGGTGTCTGACTCGGCTGAACATTCTGCTTTGTTGCAGGTTGACCTGCTGTTGTTAAAAGTTGAATAAAACTTTTTAAAGCAGTGTGGGGTTTTTTGAGGATACCTTGTACCTGGGAAGCGGAAAATTATCTGTGAATGGGCGTTGTGATTATTGATGCGAAGCTTGTTATTTAACTGGTTTGTTTTCAAGCTTGGTTATAAAGTAGAGGTCAGTTTAAAATCCAACCAACAACAGATAAAATGCCTGCATATTTTGTGAAAGTGAGTAAGTGATGTTGCTGCATTTGAAAAAAAATCCAAGTTTGCGGGTTGTTGTTGTCACGGCGACGGTGTTTTTGGTGCTTGGTCTGATTTTTACCTTACACCGGCATTTTAGTTTTTATTCTTCCTATGACCAGGGAATTTTTAACCAAGTTTTTTGGAATAATTATCATGGTCGTTTTTTTCAGAGTTCGCTTTCTTCGGCTTTGTCTACAAATAGTGTTCATGCTGGGGAAGTTCCAGAGGTTTATTATCACCGTCTGGGGCAGCATTTTACACCGGCTTTGTTGGTATGGTGGCCGATTTATGCGTTGTTTCCTAATCCGGCTACATTATCGGTTTTGTTGGTAACAATTGTTACGGCGGGAGGTTTGGTTTTATATGCTTTGGCTAGACAGCATCTTGAACCATCAATGGCGGCAAAAATTACAATTAGTTATTATGCGGCTAATGCGATAATTGGGCCGACTTTGGGTAATTTTCATGATATTTGTCAAATTCCTTTGTTTGTTTTTACGTTGCTTTTGGCGATGGAAAAACGCTGGTGGTGGTTGTTTTGGTTGATGACACCGTTAATTTTGGCTGTGCGAGAAGATGCGGGAATTACTTTATTTGGTGTCGGGGTTTATATGGTGCTTTCTAAGCGTTTTCCTAGGGCAGGATTGGCGCTTTGTGTGGTGAGTTTTGGTTATATTGTGGCGCTGACAAATTTGATTATGCCTTTGTTTTCTCAGGATATTTCTCGTCGGTTTATGATAGAACGGTTTGGGCAATATGCGGAGGGAGATGAGGCATCAACTGTTGATATTCTTTGGGGTATTGTAAGTAATCCCTGGCGTTTTGTTGTGGAGTTGGTGACTCCTTTTTTTCCGACGGTGAAGTATTTGGTGGGTCATTGGTTGCCGCTGGCGTTTGTGCCAGCTGTGTCTGGGCCGGCTTGGATGATTGCCGGTTTTCCTTTGTTGAAGTTGTTATTGAGTCAGGGGGAATCTTCACTTTCTATTAATATTCGTTATGCGATGAGTGTGATTCCGGGGTTGTTTTATGGGGCGATTTTATGGTGGTCTCAACATCCTGATTTTTTTAACAAACGTTCATTTCAGAAGTTTTGGACTGGTTGTCTTTGTGTGTCTTTATTTTTTAGTATTGTGTCGAGCCCAAATCGGGTTTTTTATTTTGTAATTCCTGATTCTTTTCAACCTTGGGTTTATGTTTCTCTTTCTCGCCAGTGGCAGCAGGTTGGAACTATTCGGTCGTTTATGGGGCAAATTCCAAAGGATGCTAGTGTGGCAGCAACTACTTTTATTATTCCTCATCTTTCGGGCCGGCGCGAGATTTTGCGCTTTCCTTCTTTGAGTTTACGGAATGATAAAAAAGAGGTGATTCGGATGGATTATGTTTTGGCTGATTTGTGGAATATACAACAGTATCAGGTTGCTTTTAGAAATGACCGCGAACGAATTAAAAATATTGTGCCGGTTATTGATGAGGTGACTGCTAATGGTGAGTACGGAATAGTTGGCTTTAAGGATGGGGTTATTTTTATGCGCCGGGGAATAAATTCTCAGCCGGAAGCAGTGCAGGGTTGGTTGACTTTTCGTAAGCAACTTGAACCCATACTTACTTTGAAGTGAGTTTTTGCGGATGGGGAGAATTTAGGGATTGGGGTGTTTCGTCTTTTTTTGGTTGTTTTGTTAAGGTATTTCTTTCTGGTTTCTTTTTTTATGTCATGCTGGAGATAGGATGGAAATAAAAATTAGTCAATCTATCTAAAGTTGTATAAATGGTTGAGATTAAAGACGATGAAAATTCTTGTTTTGAGTTGGGAATTGCCACCACGAATTGTGGGGGGAATTAGCCGTCATGTGGCGGAGTTGTATCCTGAATTGGTGAAGTTAGGGCACGAGATTGATGTGATTACCGTTGAGTTTGGCAATGCCCCGATGTATGAAGAGGTGGAGGGTATGCGGGTGCATCGAGTGCCGGTTGCTAATAGCTCAAATTTTTATGAGTGGGTTGGCAATATGAATATTAGTATGGGGGAGCATGGCGGTAAGTTGATGCGATCTGAGGGAGAGTTTGATATTATTCACGCCCATGATTGGTTGGTGGGTGATGCGGCTATTGCTTTGAAATATCTTTTTAAAGTGCCTTTGGTGGCGACAATTCATGCCACTGAACATGGCCGGTATAATGGAATTTATAATGATGAACATCGTTATGTTAGTAATAAGGAAAAGGATTTAGTTTATCACGCTTGGCGGGTGATTGTTTGTAGTGGTTATATGCGCCGTGAGGTGGCTTGGGCTTTAAATAGTCCTTGGGATAAAGTGGATGTTATTTATAATGGAATTCGCCCGGAAAAGAAGCCCCGCTGGGATGAGTTTGATGCTTGGAGTTTTCGGCGCCGGTATGCAACTGATGAAGAAAAAATTGTTTATTATGTGGGGAGAATGAGTTACGAAAAAGGTGTGTCTGTTTTGTTAAGTGCGGCGCCGAAAGTTTTATGGGAAATGGGGGGTGATGTTAAGTTTGTAATTATTGGTGGGGGGAATACCGATCATTTGAAAAAAATGGCTTGGGATCTTGGGATTTGGCATAATTGCTATTTTACGGGTTTTTTGCCGGAAGATGATTTAAATAAGTTTCAGGCCATTGCTGATTGTGCTGTGTTTCCAAGTCTTTATGAGCCCTTTGGAATTGTGGCTTTAGAAAGTTTTGCGGCGCGGGTTCCTGTGGTGGTTTCGGATGCTGGGGGTTTACCAGAGGTGGTTCAGCATACTAAAACCGGCGTTGTTACTTGGGCTGGTGATTATAATTCTTTGGCTTGGGGAATTTTACAGGTTTTGAAAAATCCGGGTTATGGTAAGTGGTTGGTTGAAAATGCTTATAAGGATTTGGAACGGTTTCAGTGGGGGAAGTTAGCTATTGCTACTGAGGAGGTTTATGAGCGGGTGTTGTCTGAAAGAAAGGATTTTGTTTGGTGAGCTAGAACTTATAAGTGCTTTGAGTCCCTCTTAAGAGATTTCTATTCCTATTTTCAAAAGGAAGGAACTTCTTTTAAGGGGGATATTTTTTTTGTTGTGGCTGCTTGATGCAGTGATGAAGTGGTCTAAAGCTTTATGGATTAAGGGTTTTTGGGTCTTAAAAATTTTTTTACTCAACCCCTTGACAATTATGTAGTACGTTATGTAGTATGTAAATGTGGCAAGCAACAAAGAGGCTAAAAGCTTCTGGGCTGTGAGCCTACTGAACCTTGAAAATTTAATAAGAATTAAGTAATTTTAAGGCACTTTAATTAGTCAATCCCTTGGGGGATTATCGGGTGATGTTGTTACTTTTCGTGAGGCTGTTTGGTTTTAGTGATAGGCCAGAACAGTCGAGTTTTTCAAATTCCGATAAGGATTTAGAACAAAGTAGTTTTACCGGCCTTAAACCTAAAAATTTAGGTAAGGAAATCCATAAAATCGGAAGAATATATCATTTGGAAAGAAGATTTTTGTTGTAAGAATTTTTAAATTTTTAAGAGGAGGTGTCGGCATGGTTCATATTCGCTTTGACGGGCGTTCTTATGATGTGGCAGAAACGCAGATAGGCGTGAATGCTATGATGAATGATACGGCGATTAAAGAACGTCTAGCGCAACATTTTGATGTGAATAAAAATCGCTTTGAGTCTTATGTAGTTGACCGGCGCCCCAGTGGAGATTTAATTATTCGTCCTGAAGCCGTTTATGGCTAAATCTGATGAAGATTTTAGAGGCCGGCGTACCCTAACAAAAACAGCTTACAAACGCTTTTGGAAATTAGAACGAAAGTTCTTTGTGGGTTCAAATCCCACCCTCTCCATTGTTTGGGGAGGTAGCAATATAAGGCTGCTTTGACTTGTACGCGGGCTTCTATAGTCATTAACGTAAAAAAAGGTTTTCTTGGTTTGAAAATTTGCCTTTCGCGCCCTAATTTAGAAAGCTTACATACTAGCTCACTGGTAGAGCATTACCCTATTAAGGTAACGGTTACAGGTTCGATCCCTGTGTATAACACAACAGCTTTCTTGACTTGCGCGGGGGGATTTTTCATGCTGATAATAAACGGTTTTAAATTTCTGTTTTTGCCTCTCGATTTTAGCCGGTGGGTTGAAATCCGCCGCTACACGAATAAAGCCGTAGCGGGCTATTTTTCCTACGCCTCTGCAAACTGAAGGGTTTGGGCGAAAATTGAGAGGTTTGGCGGTGCCGGCAACTGGATTTTGTTAACAAATAAAAGCCAGTCAAAGGAAAGAATGAGCGAACACCGCTTAAATGAAATTGTGATTGAACGTCCTCGCAATGGTATGAGGCTAAGTTCAACAAAGGTTAAAGGTTTTCAAAAGTCTCTGTACAAACTAACAGAAATTGCCAGCGAAGATGGTTTGCTTAGTCCGTATTTGATTAAGACAAGAACTCGGACAAAGTATCTTTCTGATCATTTGGGCCCGTTGCGCCGGCTTTTACGTTCTAAGCTGGGAAAACCTTGGGATGAGGTGTATGGAGAATTGCGTCGGAGACTTGATTTTAATACCGTAACCGGCTTGCACGTCCTTTCTCATGTTTGGGATTTTGTTTATAAGGATGTGGAGATTATTGACGGGGAGGTTTATGTTAAACCGGGAACCTGGCGTTTTAGTGGAGGAATTGGGGGCAGGAGAGATCGTTTTTATGTCCACCCAGAAACCGGCATTCTTTGTTTTTTTGAGTCATCTCCCTCAACATGGCAGTCTCAAACACCCACCCGAAACGAGAAAGTTGTTATTGATTCCTATCACGAATATCAAAAGATTAATGATTTTTGGTATGAGGTGGAGTTTAAAGATTTTCCGCCCGTTGTGATTGCAAGGGATGTGGTTTTAGAAAAACAAATTTCTCGTAGGGAGTGTTGCTGTTTTTACCGCAAGGAAGTTTATGCGGTGAAAAAACAATTATGCCGACAGAATGAGTTGAAGTTTTTGCAATCTCTTGATGAGCAAAAGTTGAGTCTTGGGGTTGTGAAAATTGATGATTACTCGCAATACCGCTTAATTAATAATCAGTGGTATGTGGTGATGCTGGCAGATTTCCCTAAGCCGGTGATGTTTCGAGATGTTTTGATGAAGCAAAATATTACGCTTTACCAAGCACAATCTCTATATGGAAGGCCGGTTTATGCAGCGAAAAAACGTCAGTGTAGTAAAAGAGAAATTCAGTTCATTTTGTTGGAGTTAGGGGCCGGTTAAAATCGGTACTTAAACAATAAAATCGCCGGTTAAAACCGGCGTCTACAGGAATAAATTCCCTAACGGGACTAGGGGTATTTTGCTAATAAAATTCACTTCGCGCCCTAACTAACAAAGCTTACATACTAGCCAAATGGAAAAGGCGCTTGATTTAGGTTCAGGTATATGTGGGTATGCGCTTACGCGCACGCTGCGCGAACAATTCCTGCGTATGAAAAAACAGCTTTGTTAACTTGCGCGGAGTGATTTTTATTTTTTACCTGTTGCAAAAACCATTTCAAGAAATTTACAACTTTCTTGCTCCTTTTTTCAGCCGAAAATTACCACTCCGCGTCCTAACCGGCAAAGCTTACATACATACTAGCCGAATTACAGGCGCTTGACTCAAGCTCAAGTCTCGCAAGAGATTGTGGGTATGCGCTTAGGCGCACGCTAAGCGAAAAAATCCCACGTTTGTAAACAAGGCTTTGCTGACTTGCGCGGGGTGGTTATTTTTTTATTTAAATAACAGGTTTGTGGAGGGTAAAGTTATGGTAACTAATACAGAAATTTTAGAAAAAATAAAATCTTTAACCGGCCCAGAGAAAGGGGAACTGGTGAAGCGAATTGAGGAAGCTTTTGGGGTTCATGCTTGTCGCCCCATAGAAAAGTATTCTCAGGAATGGTACAGGCGTCATACCATTATTGATTATTTCTCTGAAGAGGAAAAAGAACAAGAATTTGATTTGGTTTTGGAGGAAGTACCGACCCATCAAAGAATATCTGTTCTGAAAACTTTGCGGCAAATAACCGGCCTGGGTTTAGCGGCTCTAAAAGAGCTAATTGACTCGGTTCCACAGACAGTTAAAGGCGGTATTTCCGCGTCGGTAGCTGAAGAGTTGAAAGCAAAGTTAGAGGCTGCTGGGGGTTATGTTTCGCTGAAATAAAAGCAGGTGAGGTAAAAGCTATGATAAGGAAGCCGACAAAAGTTTTGACGAGTCGAGAAATAGAGAAACTAATAATAGCTTTTCAATCGGCAACTTTGCCCATAAGTGAGTGGAATCATGAGGCGCATTTAATTGTTGCTTTATGGTATTTGCTGAATTATCCAGAATCGCAAGCAATCAACCGTATTCGTTATGGAATTCAGCGATATAACCGTCTTTGTGGCATCAAAACTACAAAGGATAATGGCTACCACGAAACCCTGACTTTATTTTGGATGAAAATGGTTAATAACTTTCTTTTAGGGGCTGAAAATAAGCTTTTTTCGGAAGAGACAGCCGTTAATTTAGTGGAAGGTTTGGGAGATGTTTATTTGCCGTTTAAATATTACAGTCGTCAACGGTTGTTATCATGGCAAGCTCGCATTAGTTGGCTAGAACCAGATTTAAAAATGTTCGGATAAAATGATAGTTATCGCCGCGCCCTAACTTTAAAAGCTTACATACCCTTTCCCGGTTATAAACATAGCTTTTTTGACTTGTGCGGTGATTTTTAAACACCGGCAGCGCGGTAACTATCTCCTGAAAACGCTACAACAAAAGGAGGTAAAAGTGATGAATAAAGATGAACGTGATTTGCGTTTAGAGATGCTCAACAGTTTGCTAACAACTCCTCATCGGCAACTGGAAAAAGTAGCAGAAATTCACAAATTAATAGTTGAGATTGATCCGCTTTTTTATGGTCATTTAGCAGTATGGTATCAACGCAACGGTGATGTGCGTGATCATAAGGAAGTTTTTGTGGGGAATTTGTTAACTTCTGCGGTAATAGAACACCGTGATGCCGGTTTTATGATGCTGCAAGAATTCCCACCTTATGAAGTGGCGAGAATTGTGGATTTTATGAAGCAAAAACAAAATAAAATGCCACGTTCTGCTCGCACTGCTGTTACTCGTTATCTGCGTCAGCGTGAAAAAAATGCACAATTTTTTGACCGGGCTGCGATGCGGGGACGTAAGGCTATTAAGCATCTTTATGCAACACTGCATATTAAGCCTTCAACTCGTGCTGATGCAATTTTGTTTAAGGGTAATCCACCAGAAGATAGTCTTGCTTTTGTGCTGAAACAATTAGCAAAAGCTGAAACACCACAAGAACAAGCACAGATTATTGTTCAATACAATTTGCCTTATACGGTGGCGGTGGGTGCGGTTAAGCAAGTCACTCCTATGGTGTTGGTAGCGTTGATTAATTCGATGTCTGGGCAGGAGGTTATTAATAACCTGAAATCTTTACAGGTTCGGGGTGCGATGGATAACCCAGATGTTAAGGCGTTGATTGATCAAAAACTTGAGGAAGCTGCTAAAAGTGACCGAGTTTCTGCTTTTAAGGCGCAGGTTGCTGGGGATGTTGCTTTGTTAGATGAAAAAACATCAGCGAAGTTGGAAACTATCACTAATGAGCAAGTTAAAAAGCGTGGCAAAATTGCAAAAACAACGGGTTTGTTAGTTGACAAGTCTGGTTCTATGGAAAATGCTATCGAAGTTGGCAAGCGTTTGGCGGCTTTAATTTCGGGTATTTCTGATGCAGATTTGTTTGTTTATGCTTTTGATACCATGCCTTACCCGGTGAAGGCAAATGGTCAAGAATTGAGTGATTGGGAGAAGGCGTTTAAGTTGATTAAAGCAGGGGGTGGGACGAGTTGTGGTTGTGCTTTGGAGGTAATGCGGGTTAAAAAACAGGTGGTTGAACAAATCATTTTGGTGACGGATGAAGGGGAAAATGCGGCGCCTTATTTTGCAGAGGCTTATACGAGTTATTGCCGTGATTTGGGGGTGATGCCAAATGTGGTTATTGTTCGTGTGGGTTCAACTTGCAATTGGGTGGAAACTCAATTGAAGCAAAAGCAGGTGCCGGTGGAGACTTTTACGTTTGCTGGTGATTATTATTCGCTGCCTAATTTGGTACCGCTTTTGTCTCGTCCATCACGTCTTGAATTGTTGATGGAAATTATGGAGACAGCGCTGCCGGTGCGCGATGATAAGTAGTTAATAGTAATAGGGACAAGGTATTACCAAGTCCCTATTTTTAACAAAAATTGTTAGGTCTTTAAAAGAGAATTATTCGTTGTAAGTCCAACTTCCTAAGTCGCACATATCAATGTTTGACTCTACTTTGTCTGTATCGTCAGACCATTTGGTGTACATATCATAGGTGCAATCTTCGCGGTTATCCGCAATGATCACAGAGACGGTTGCGCCGGGTGGAATGGGTTCGGAAAGAATGCTGTCTCCCCAAGTTTGCTGGCTGGAAGGATCAACGCGAAAATCGACTATGGTTTTAGATGTGTTGTTAATCAGTTTGAAAACTAGATCGTCGGTTTCGCTTTTGGCACTTTGGGCAGGAATGGAAATGACGGGTAAAGCTATTAAACTAGCTACAATCAGGTTACGCCATGAAGGTTTTGACATTTATTTTTCTTCACTCAAGATTTTATTGGGGATGTGATTTTATTAAAGCATTAAAATTTAATTTGTCAATACGGATTTCATGATTTTTACAATCCAAATTTTTATAAACTTTACAGTATGAGGTAGCTTCTATTTGTTAAGATTTGGTAATAATTCAAGAAGCCAAACTAACATATATGTTTATATTTTTGTGTGGAATATTTGATGTGTAACAAAGGACGAGGGGCTTATCTATTTTGCTTTATACTAAAAAGTATTAAAGATGTTAGAGTCCATTTTTTACGATACTTCTCTTCATTAATTCTAAGTGAAGTTTTAAGACTTCTTTATAAGATTTTATTTTAGTTTGTTTGGAACAAGTAACGGTTGAGTTTCGTCTTGGAGGGTTTTTACTTGTTTTTGAAGCGATTTAAAGGCCTATAAAGAGAGTTTTTGTCTATGAATTGTTAAGGGAAATTTATATATCAAAGATTGTTTAGTGTTGATTTTTCTGAGTTGAAAGGGCCGGTAAAAGAAATAATGTTTTGGTTCGCTCGGTTAGGCTGATGCCAACTGTATTATGCTATAATACAAAAATCCAGACAAAACGCTGTTAATGAAAAACTGCTGACTGGAGAATAGGTCAATTTTTTTTAGTATGGAATGCTCCATTAATTTCATTTAGAAGAAAATAAAATGCTCAGTGAGTCTCGTTTTATTAAAATTAGTAAATATTTAAGTTATCATTTGAGACACGCACCTGAAAAAATCGGTCTTAAACTCGATGAAAGTGGGTGGGTGCCGGTGTTAGAATTTTTAGATGCAGCTAAAAAAGATCAGTTTCCAATTTTTTTACAAGAATTGAAAGAAGTTGTTGAAAACAATGATAAAAAACGCTATTCTTTTGACCCAACCGGCAAGCTAATTCGTGCCAACCAAGGACACAGCATAAAAATCGATCTTCAATTACAAGAAGATGTACCTCCTGATATTCTTTATCATGGCACCGGCCAGAAAGCAGTGGAGTCAATTTTGCATAATGGTTTATGTAAAATGTCTCGCCATCATGTGCACTTATCTTTGGATATAGAAACAGCAAAACAAGTAGGAAAACGTCACGGTAAACCGGTTGTTTTTAAAGTAGATGCTTATACTATGTGGGAAGCAGGTTATGTTTTTTACCGTTCAGATAATGGAATTTGGTTAGTGGAAAGTGTCCCCCCAAATTATTTACAAATTATCTAAACAGGAAACCTTAAACCTGTTTTTTAAAGATTTATTTTTTTTGTTAAAGTAGACATAAAAAAGGACAATATGACTCAGGGATTTTTTGGAAACAACGACAAAAACCTGCAAAATAACCAACAAGATAAAGGTTTACTGGGGGCCGGTTGGCGGCCTTTAACGAGACAATTAGACTATGAATATTTATCACACCTCATAGTTAACGATACCTGGGAACTTTCTCAAAAAACAATGGATATGTTTAGTGATATAGCTGATGCTTTAGGGCGACAGCAATACACTTGGTGGGCCAATATTTTAAATGTTTTTTCCGAAAATACCCGCTATCACCTAGATGAATTTTGGAATTATATAACTCCCGAACCCGCCTCCCCCGACTATCGCTATAAAGACGTTTTAAGCGTAGAAACGCCGGTCGTACAAATTGTTAGCCGCAACAATATTCCTATCGACTACGTTCTCAACAAACTCCAAGAAATTACTATTTTAAAAATATTGGAAATTTTGGGAAGACCCAACATTATTACCCAATATTACTTAGAAAGATATTTCTATTATCCTGTTGAGAGATTTGTAAGTTGGGAACGCTTAGAAACAATTGGTACTATCTTTGCTTACTGGTCAGAACATCAAGTGTGGCTACAAATTGATCGCTATGATCGCGGACGTCGGCAATATACTTTAATTGGCAAAAATTTAGCCCCTCTTATTAACAAAGCTACCTATAACCTTGCAGTAATTCTTAGTGGTTATAAAAGCCGAGTTGGGCAAATTCATAGTCCCTTTTCCCTACGTTCATTTCCACCAGATATCCAGAGTTTTAGTGATAGTATTCAACAGGCAATTCTTGACCAAAATCAACTAGCTGTACTCGTCTATGGAGACCCTGGAACCGGCAAAACCGTTTGGACTCAAGCTGTCGCCAAAGAAATTTTAGTTCCCCTGGGATTTGTTGTTTTTATACTCGATCATGATGCTGTTGAAAACTTCGTTCCGCCTACTTATTTAGAGCGAATTTGCATTATTATTAACGAAGCAGATAACTTAGCTCAAAACCGGGCTAGCACTGCCGCTATTGGTAACAGCAAAACCGAACATATTTTAAGTTTGCTGGATGGAACACTTTATCAAAGCGTCATTGATGAAAAAGGTATTCAATCTCAACAAAAATTTGTAATTTTGATGACTTGTAACACAACAGAACGCCTAGATCCTGCCGTTTTACGAAAAGGTCGTGTTGATTTTACCTATGAATTTAACCATCGATTTGTGTAATTAAAACTCCATCTTTGTTCAACCCCTAAAAATTTAATTCACCCTTGGGTGCGTTTCTCATCGCACCCCACCTCTGGCAAAATTTCATCACCCAAGCACACAGAATTGCGCCAAAAATGATATAACTCTAGGTTACACGGCTTCCCGCCTACCGGCACCGGTATTCACTCCAACCCTATCAAGCTACTGGAAATTATCATGTAGCGAAAACATAAGGGGATGATTTTATGGCAAAAGATTTTTCAAAAAAACGCTCAGACCGCTTTGGAATCAGCCCCCAATCATTTTTAGAAGATTTTCGCGCAAAAGATCCAAGTACGAGGCGATATTTACTCAACACAATGACTTTGTTTGCGAGTATTTCTCCCGAACAACAACATCAAATTTTAAACGATCTCATTCAATCGGAACTGTTTATATTAGCAGAAAAAACCGAGAAATATATGTATGATAATATCAAACTAATTTTAAGTAAATTTGGTATTGAACAAAAACTTAATAAAAAAGATATTGCCGAATATTATTATCGTTATTATCTAATCACCGGCGCTATTCCAGAAAAACTAACTGCTGAATTCTTAAAAATTCTTGTTAACTTTGTTTTGGGAATAGAAATTTGCAAAATGCTATTTTTAATGAGTTTTGTTGAACAACAGAGATTTTTTGAAATTCAAGGAAACTACTCTACCCAAGTCGTCTTATTTTATCGTTATATTCGTCCTATTCGAGCTAAACTCATCAAAGAAAAAGTAATTACCCGCGATTTAATTGGACATTACTATTATAATCGCCCTTGGATAGGTGAACATCAAGTTTTAGATTATATTTTTGACTTATTTAGTTTAGAAAAAGTTGTTTTTTTAGGTAGTTGTTCTCAAAATTTCACTTTTGAAAATGACTATATTTATAAAGCACCCGAAAATTTAGAATAATAAATTATTAAAATTAATTAAAAAACCCAACCATGAAAAAAATTAACCATCTTTTAAACCAAATTTCCGAACAAGAAAACCAACTATTAAAAACACAATTTCTTGCTCCCTATTTACCAGGCGGAAAGTTAAGAACAAAAGTAGCAGGAATGATTTACACTTTTACTCCTCAACTTCACAACTTTGAAGGGTGGGGAATTTTTCAACCAACCTCTCCCCAACACGCAAAACTAATCGAAACTGCCGGTTTACCAGAAATTGAAGAATACCTGCACAAATTCCCTCCCATTCGTTTATTTTTAGCTTATGTTTTGCGTCAGCAAACCCAGAATGTTTTGCCTCAGCAAACCCAGAATATTTTGCCTCAGCAAACCGAAAATATTTCGCCTCAGCAAACCCAGAATGTTTTGCCTCAGCAAACCGAAAATATTTCGCCTCAGCAAACGTGGTTAGCATATCCTGTCAACCAGTCAGTGATGCAAAAACGCACCGGCATTCTTAAACCCGTCCCCGTTTATTTAGTCAACGATGGTAAAGAATTTGAGACAATAATTGCTCGCTGGGATGGAAAAAACTACTGGTATGAAGATATCGACCGCCGCGCCGAAATAGAGCCAGTAGAACACTTAAAAAACGCCATTAAAAACGTTATTTCTCCCCAAGAAATCCATTTTAAAGGCATGACTCCAGAAATGCGAATAGTCTACGAATTAGTAGCTCAAAAAACAAAAGAATTTCAACCAGAATTTCAACAAAGACGCGATGAAAAACGTCTTCAAGAAGCCTTAAAAATGGGAGGAGGAACCCTGAAAGAATTCAGAGAACGTGAAGATTATTGGCTAGTAGAATGGACAACAAGCACCGGCGAAAATCATAGCAGCGCCATTTCAAAAACCGACCTTAGCGTAATCAGCGCCGGCATTTGTTTAAGCGGAGAAGATCGCAAATTTGACTTGCAATCTTTAGTCGGAGTTGTTGAATATTCAGATTAGTTATTGATCATTAAAAAATGACCATAAAATATTGTTAGGCAGGTATTTTTTCTGCCTTTAACTTCTTTCTTATTCTCCGCAAAAAAACCATTCTCCAACTATCAAAAACTATGTCAATCTTTTTTCACGAACAACTTTATAGAACCCCCCAATTAATGGCAAAAATTAAAGAATTGCCTATTACAATTTGCGGTGTTGGCGCATTAGGGGCAAACCTGACAGAAAACTTAGCAAGAACCGGCTTTGCCAACCTCAAAATCATCGATAGAGATCGCATTGAAGATCGCAATCTTTCTACCCAACCCTATTATCGTTCAGATATTGGCGCATTCAAAGCTAAAATTCTTAGTAACAGCCTTTATCGTGCTTTAGGCTTAAAAATAGAAGCGCAAACCAAAGAATTAAACGCCGAAAATGCAGCCCTACTTATCGGAAAACCCACCTTAGTTATAGATACCTTTGACAACAGCATCTCTCGCCAAATAGTCAAAGAATATTGCCTCGAAACTAATCTTAATTGCTTACACATTGGCTTAGCAACAGATTATGCAGAAATTATTTGGAATCAAAATTATCGCATTCCCTCTCCTATAAATGATGATGTTTGTGATTATCCCTTAGCCAGAAATATCGTTTTGTTAGCCGTCGCAGTCGCATCTGAAATTATTCTTAAATTTGCCCACCAAGGCACCCAAAACAGCCTTACAATAACCCTAGACGATTTTACCATTCAACCTTTTTGAAAAAACCTGATAGTTTTATGAAAAAACCTGATGAAATCTTAGAATTTTGGTTTGGCAAACCTTCCGATGACCACTATGGAAAACGTCGAGAAATATGGTTCACAAAGGATACATTATTTGATGAAGAACTACGAAAACAATTTTATACAGACTATCAATTAGCCAGCACCGGCACCCTTGATACCTGGCAAGACTCACCACGCAGTTGTTTAGCCCTAATTTTGTTATTAGATCAAATTCCCCGCAATATATTTCGTGGTCAAATAGAGGCATTTGCCACAGATTTTAAAGCCCTTATTGCCGCCCAAAAAGCTATCGAAAAAGGCTTTGACAAAGAAATGCTACCAGTAGAAAGGTGGTTTATTTATTTACCTTTTGAACATAGCGAAAATATAGAACACCAACGGCGCTGTATAGAACTCTTTGACCAGTTAAAAGACGACTCCGAAAGTGCCTATGCCATTGATTATGCAATCCAGCATTTTAAAATCATAGAACGTTTTGGCCGGTTTCCTCACCGCAATAGTATTTTGGGAAGACAAAGCACATCCGAAGAAATCGAATTTTTGCAACAAGAAAATTCCAGTTTTTAACAGTAGGGTGGGCGATGCCCACCTTGCTAATTACGCTGACTTCAAAATATCTTCAAGGGCCGGTTTTACACTCGCATACTCATACTTAAAACCCGAATTTATAACCCGTTTTGGTAACACTTGCTGCCCCTCCAAAACCACCTGAGCAGCATCACCCAACAACATCTCTAAAGCAAAATCCGGCACCGGCAACCACGAAGGTCTATTCATCACTTCCCCCATCACATTACAAAAATCATTCATCCTTACAGGAGTTGGCGCCGTCGCATTAAAAACCCCTTCAAACTGCGAATTTTTTAATGCTTCAATTATTAAACTAACCAAATCATCACGGTGAATCCAAGAAAACCACTGCCGACCACTTCCTAACGGCCCACCGGCAAACATTTTAAACGGCAATAACATTTTTGCCACTGCACCTCCCATCCCCAAAACAATCCCCGTTCGCAAAATAACTAAACGAGTTCCTAACTCTTTTACCTTCTCAGCTTCACTTTCCCAAGCCGTACAAACTTGCGCCAAAAAATCCTTTCCAGCAGCACTATTTTCATCAAAAGTTGCTGTTTCACTCGTCCCATAATATCCAATAGCCGAACTATTAATTAAAACCGAAGGTTTTTGAGCAGCTTTTGCAATTGCTTCCACAATTTTTTGCGTTCCAAGTTGACGGCTTTCAATAATTTCTTGTTTGCGGGCCGGTGTCCAACGTTCCTCCGCAATTGGAGCCCCCGCCAAATTTACCACTCCATCGCACCCAGAAATCGCATTTTGCCATTCCCCCGACGCCTTGGGTTCATAAACCACCACTTCAACATTTGGAAAAGCTTCCCTAGGAAAAAATTTGCTTGCACGTTCTAAATTTCGTGACAACACCACAATTTTATGTCCCTCAGCCTGCAATCTTTCAACCAATCGCGTCCCAACAAAACCGGTGGCCCCTGTAATCGCTACTTTCATAACTTTCGCTTTCCTTAACGTTTCTTAAAATTTTACAGTGAATAGGGCATAAGGCTAGGCGCAACAAAGAACAATAAATAACTTTGTTAAAATAAAAATTTGAGGTAAACCTATGACCGGCACCTTAATAACTCCCTCATCCATTGAAAGCTTATTAGGAAAAGAAGCAGACTATCTCCTCAACTATCAAGCCAAAATTCCCAAAGAAACATTACATCTACCGGGCCCCGATTCTATTGATAGAATTTGGATACAAACAGACAGAAATACTCAAGTATTACGCAGTTTACAACAACTATATTCTCATGGACGTTTAGCAAACACCGGCTATCTTTCCATCCTCCCCGTTGACCAAGGAATTGAACACTCTGCCGGCGCATCTTTTGCCCCCAACCCCATCT
The DNA here is from genome assembly GCA_036704045.1 of Halomicronema sp. Taxonomy (GTDB): domain Bacteria; phylum Cyanobacteriota; class Cyanobacteriia; order Cyanobacteriales; family Oscillatoriaceae; genus Ancylothrix. The sequence goes on from DATNQM010000029.1 coordinate 95,481, forward strand.
ATTTTGACCCAGAAAACATCATCAAATTAGCCCTAGAATCCGGTTGCAATGCAGTTGCAACCACCCTCGGAGTATTGGGCAGTATTTCTCGAAAATATGCCCACAAAATACCCTTTATCGTCAAAATTAATCACAATGAACTACTAACCCACCCCAACAAATACGATCAAATAATGTTTGCCAGTGTACAACAAGCTTGGAATTTAGGAGCAGTCGCCATTGGTGCAACCATTTATTTTGGTTCCGATGAATCTACTCGTCAAATTCAAGAAGTCAGCCAAGCCTTTGCTCATGCTCATCAATTAGGCATGGCTACAATACTGTGGTGTTATCTTCGTAATAACGCCTTTAAACAAGTAAAAGACTATCACACCGCCGCCGACCTCACCGGCCAAGCCAATCATCTTGGTGTCACCATTGAAGCCGATATCATCAAACAAAAACTGCCCGAAAGTAATAACGGTTATGGCGGAGTTGCCGACGCCACCGGCAAAAAATATGGCATGACTCATCCCAAAATTTACAGCGAATTAACCACCGATCATCCCATCGATTTAACTCGCTATCAAGTATTAAACTGCTATAGCGGTCGAGCCAGTTTAATCAACTCTGGTGGGGCCACAGGCAAAAATGATTTTGTCGAAGCTGTACGCACCGCTGTCATCAACAAGCGGGCCGGCGGTAGTGGCTTGATTTCAGGCCGTAAAACTTTCCAGCGTCCCTTTGATGAAGGAGTCAAACTCTTTCACAGCATACAGGATGTTTATCTAAATCCTGATATTACGATAGCTTGACAAAAGTAATTTAGAAATTTGATAATTTAGCAAATTTTTAAATTTCACTATAGAGTTTTGAGTTACAATCCAGTGGAACTAAAAATCAAACTCAAAACTCTACAAATTCCAGACGCAGGGTAACTATGAAGCTGGCAGCACGAGTGGGTAAAGTAGCACCTTCTATCACATTGGCAATCGCCGCCAAGGCAAAAGCAATGAAGGCTGAGGGAATTGATATATGTAGTTTTAGCGCCGGCGAACCGGATTTTGACACCCCCGAACATATCAAAAACAGCGCAAAACAAGCATTAGATAGCGGCAAAACAAAATATGGCCCCGCAGCCGGTGAACCAAAATTACGCGAAGCTATTGCCCAAAAACTCAAAAATGACAACAATTTAAACTACGCTCCTGAAAATGTAATTGTTACTAATGGCGGCAAACATTCACTTTATAATTTAATGATGGCCCTGTTAGATCCAGGGGATGAAGTAATTATTCCAGCACCCTATTGGCTGTCTTATCCCGAAATGGTTACTTTAGCCGGTGGAGTCTCTGTAATTGTCCCAACAAACGCAGAAAGTAACTATAAAATTACGCCCGAACAACTGCGAAATGCTTGTACAGAAAAAACTCGATTATTTGTCTTAAATTCACCATCAAACCCAACCGGCATGGTGTACACCCCAGAAGAAATTTCTGCCTTAGCACAAGTAGTAGTAGAAAAAAATATCTTAGTTGTTTCAGATGAAATTTACGAAAAAATTATTTACGACGATGCCAAACATATCAGCATCGGATCTCTAGGAAAAGAAATTTTTGAACGCACCATTATTAGTAGCGGATTTGCCAAAGCTTACTCCATGACCGGCTGGCGTTTAGGATACCTAGCCGGGCCCCTAGACCTTATTAAAGCTGCCAATTCTATCCAAGGTCACAGTACCTCTAATGTCTGTACATTTGCTCAATATGGTGGCATTGCCGCCCTAGAAAGTTCTCAAGAATGTGTAGAAAAAATGCGTTTAGCTTTTGCAGAACGTCGCCAAGTTATGTATGAAATGCTAAACGCAATTCCTGGTTTATATTGCCCCAAGCCCGAAGGCGCATTTTACTTATTTCCAAACATCAGTAAAACCGGCCTTAATTCAATGGAGTTTTGCAATAAATTAATTGAAACTCAGCAAGTCGCCGCCATTCCAGGAGGGGCGTTTGGTGCCGATGATTGCATTCGTCTATCCTACGCAACCGATCTGGCAACAATTGAAAAAGGAATGAAACGTTTAGAAACCTTTGTCAAAGAACGTATTTAGGAAAAAAGCAGTCTTAAAACAATTTGTAGTTTTAGACTTCATTTTGTGTAAGACTGCCAACTTAAAATAACATCAAAAAATAGGAAAAGCTAAAATGGTAGAACTAGAAAAACAATCCAATGATGATTTATTAAACAAAAACACTCTTCAAACAACTAGCGATTATCAGCAAGCAATTGAAGCTAACCCCGATTTAATGTCAAACTATGCCCATTTAGGGTTAGCTTATTTACTCCAAGGACAACAAGCTGAAGCTGAGGCTATTTGGCTTACAGGAATCAGTCAGGGAACCTCTGAAGAAGCCGATTTACGCCAAGCAGAATTAATCGAAATTTTGATAAGCGAAGCCTCTAAACAAGTCGAAATATTTGACTATGAAACTGCTTTAACAATTCGTCTTTATATTCAAAAATTAGAACCAGATAACATCAATAATTTGCTCGTATTAGCTTGGCTTTATATCGAGTTAAATCAATTTGAAAATCAAGGTCAATCTGTCCTTTTACAAGCTACCCAACTGCTTTTAAACTCTACCCAAGTCGAAAAACTCAATAGCGAGTTATTTACAAAAGTCATAGAAAAAGTCTTACAAATTAATCCTTACGATACTTTTATAGAAGTTGCATTAAAATCTCAATCCCTGCTAAAAACAGAGAACGAACAACTGAAAAAAATTAGAGAAAAATACGTCAGTTTACTTACAAACTCAGCCGTTAGTTTATATCAAGAAAAAGCCTTTGATTTAGCCTTTAATCAATTTCAGAAATCCTTGAAATTTCAATCTAATTTAACACCCAAAAAACAGGCAGAAATTTTATATATGCAGGGATTATGCTGTGCCCATCAAAAAAAGAATCAAGCAGCAATTCCTTTGTTTGAAGCTAGTTTAAAAATAGCCCCAAACTTTGCCGAAGCCGCCAACGAACTACAGAAATCTACCTATCGATTAAAAACAGAGTTAAAAGGATATCAATTTACCCAAGACTGGTTTAGCAGAAATATTCTCTGTTTCCAAAAATACCTAAATCGCTATATCAATATAGCTAACATTAAAGCCCTAGAAATTGGCAGTTGGGAAGGACGTTCAACCTGCTGGCTACTAGAAAATATCCTTACTCATCCTACCGCCGAAATTACCTGTATTGATACCTTTCAGGGAAGCATTGAACATACAACCTGGTTTAATAAAAACTATCTTCAATCTATAGAGAAAAGATTTGACTTTAATATTCAAACAACACAATCTAGCCAAAAAGTCAAAAAAATAATCGGCAGTTCTCACCAAGTTTTGCGTTCATTACCGTTAAATCACTACGACTTTATATATATAGACGGTTCTCACCTAGCCTGTGATGTTTTAGCAGATGCAGTCTTATCATGGCAACTTTTAAAATTTGGTGGATTAATGATTTTTGATGACTATGATTTTTCTGTACCCAATCAACCCACTCAAAATACTAAAATTGGCATTGATGCCTTTTTAAAATCTTATCAACCCAAGATAAACATCGTCTTGCAAAACTATCAAGTTATAGTTGAAAAAATTGCTAATTAAATTCTCAACTACAAAGCCACAAATAGAATAAAGTAATACAAGATTCATAATCTAATTATTTTCTATATTCCAAGAGTGGCTACCGTGAATGAACTCTTACCTGCCGACTTAACCTCAAATTTATGGCTGCAAATTAGCCTAGTAGTTTTTTGGCTAGGCGGAATTTTGCTATTAGCAGAATCTCTCAATCGCATTGCCCATATTGATGCAGAAATTACCCGTAAAATAGTCCATATTGGCACCGGCAATATCATTTTATTTGCCTGGTGGTTGAAAATCCCCGCCTGGGTTGGTATTACAGCCGCAATTCTAGCCGGTATTGTTACCCTTATCTCCTATCGTTTTCCTATTCTTCCTGGCGTCAATAGCATAGGGAGGCAAAGTTTTGGAACCTTTTTTTATGCCCTTAGTATTGGTCTTTTAATCTTTTGGTTTTGGCCCCAAGACAAACCAGAATACGCTGCCATTGGCATCTTAATTATGACCTATGGTGATGGTTTAGCTGCCATAATTGGTCAGCGTTTTGGAAAAAATAAATATGAAGTTTTTGGTAGCAAAAAAAGTATCCAAGGAACCCTAACCATGACCCTAATTTCTTTTTTTGTTTGTGCTCTAATTTTGCTTAGTGTTCAAGGTAATATTCCCCCTACATGGTTAGTTTCTCTAACTGTCGCCCTCATAGCCACCGGCCTAGAAACCTTTTCTAAATATGGCATAGATAACCTTACGGTTCCTGTTGGTAGCGCCGCCTTTGCCTATTTCTTAAATCAACTTTTAGTAGACAATTTTTCACGATTCTAAAAAAAAATTGGTGGAGATATTTTTCACTCTCCACCACTTAGGTTTTAAAATCATCTAAAGATTGACAGGCATCGAAAAATTTTTGCCTTACCAGACAGAATTTTCCACTCAAAATGTGTTCTCCTTAAAACCTTTTACTCTGCCCAGCGCGAACCTTTGTAAGGATCTCCTTCAAAAGGTTGAACACCAATCATCGGATAAGCATCATCAGTAGGCGCAAAAATGCGGGCAAATGCAGCCATCACATACTCAATTGCATCACTCATCGATTTAGAGAAATTCATAAATACTCCTCGATTTCGGGATAACTTTTTACCGATTGCTTCGATACTTTTAGTGTAAAGCCTTCCCCAAAATTTTTAGCAACCTCTCAATAATTTGATACGATTACCTATAAAAAATGGTAAATTATTACTATTCCTTTGTATATGTTTAGATATTGTTACTTTTCTTCTTTTAACTTCATAAAATCAATAGTAATTACATCAAAAGTTGTAAAAGCTTCTCAAGATAAACCTTTAAAATTCCAACCCTGAACTGCCAAACAAACCCAACCAATAATAAAAGCCAAACCACCCAAAGGAGTTATCGCACCAAGCCAAGAAATACCACTTAAACTAAGGGCATATAAACTCCCAGAAAAAATAACAATCCCAGCTATAAAAGCAAAACCGGCAGCAACTAAAAAAGGTTGAGTCTCACCCAAAACCATCAACAACAAAGCCACCAGCAACAACGCTAAAGAATGATACATTTCATAACGAGTGCCGGTTTCAAAAATCTCCAAATAACGCTCACTTAATTTATCCTTTAAAGCGTGCGAACCAAAAGCACCCAAAACTACAGACAAACCAGCGAAAATTGCCGCCATAACCATAAAAAATCGAATTAACATTAACTACACCTCCCAAAGTAAAATATACCCTTTCTTCAGCCATCAGCCTTAATGTAATGGTGGGCTAAGCCCACCCCACCAAACTATCGGCGAACCGCCTCCAAAATACGAGAAAAATAAAAACTCGTACTCGTCATCGATGAACGGTTTACAGAAAAACCATTAGCTTGCAGAATTTTAACAATATCTGCCTCTTTATGTTGATAAGCACGAGTAGCTTTACTGGGCCCCGGAAATAATTCTCCTACTTTTTTAAGCATCGATAAAGCCAAAGTTTTAGGCGCAAAACTAAGAATTAAACGAGACTCAGCAAGAGAACTTAAATGTGCAATCATATCCGCCGCTTTATCCTGGGGATAATGAATCAACACATCCAGACAAATAACGGTATTATACCGGCCGGTCAACTTTTCCAAATCTTGGATCATAAACGCAACATTACTCGGATTTAGCATTGCTAACCGGACACGTTCATAAGCCTCCAAAACCATTTTTTCAGAGATATCACTACCATAAACCAGGGCACCCTCTTGAGCCAAAGGAATACTCAAACTGCCAACACCACAACCGGCATCACAGATAGATAACCCCTTCAAATTCCCATCCGCTTTCAGCCAACCAACCACAGTATCAACCGTGCGTTGATGTCCTTCCCGAATATCTTTTTGGACTTTATTTACTTCGCCATCGCCATAAATACGCCGCCAGCGATCAAAGCCGGTCGCATTAAAGTAATCTTTAACAATGGTTTTATCATCAATTGCGTTCATCAATCTGCTGAGTGCTTAAGAGTTTGCCAAAATTTAATTTACCATAGTTTGCAGCTTCAATTTTCTTTTCCCCACATCTCCTTGTTAATTAATGCTGACAACAACCTTAACAACATCAAATATCAACTATTTTTAAAGTATTTAAATTGTTAAAATAAAATGATTTTATCAACCCACGATCTCAAAATCTATAAAAATATTTAATTACAAAAAAAATAATTTAATCAGTCTGATCTAAAAAGTAGATTTTATTAGCGTTTTCTAAAATCATTTATTACCTATCATTAATAAACACTTATTTTTGACTACTGTAATTGATCATCGCACTCCTCAAAAGAATAAATAATAAATCTATATTTTTTAACTCTCCCAATTTCAGCAACAACAATAATGGTATCGTAAAATCATGCGACAGATGGAACCAATAGCCCCATAGTAAACTACCCTATAGCCTTGGGAATGGCCCGCATCGCCCACCCTATCAAATAGGAAAACATAATCTATAACAGAGGAAGAAAAAAAATGTCAGAATTTCAAGATTTTCTTAAACATAACTACGCCTACGTTGCTATTGGCGAATTTAAACCAGGTCAATTTGAAAAAGCCGAGCAACTTTATGAAAAAGCCGTATCCAACTATGGAGAAGGCTTTAAAGGATCTTATCTTCTGCAACAACCAGGCACAGACAAAGGCATCGCCATCATATTTTGGGAAAGCCCAGAAGACATGGAAGCCAACCAAACCGAAGCATCAGAAGCGATCATCAACGAAATTAATCCCCTCTTTGCCAAACCTCCAGTTACAGGATTTTATGAAGTCGTTAGCAAAATTTCTGCAAAACAAGAAGATTAGAAACTTGTGATTAAATAAAAACCCGGTTTATAAGTCAACCGGGTTTTTAAAAACTTAAAATTCCAACCTTTGCCAGGTTAAATTTCTCAAAGATTCATCAAAATTCCAGCGTAATAAACCGGCCGAAACTCCCACAGAAAAAGTAGGTAAACCTAATGCTTTTCGCGGCGCATCAGTCGCCAAAAAAATTGCCTTTTCTACTTCACAAATTCCCCACTTCACCAAATTTTGCACTCCTACCAACAAAGGCAAAGTAGTTCCTGCCAAAGTACCATCTTCCAACCGACAAGTACCATTTTTAACCTCAATTGTGCGGCTATCCCAAGGATAAAAACCATCAGATAAACCCACTGGTGCCAAAGCATCACTTACCAAAAACGCACTTTTACAACTACGCAAAAACACCTCCAACATCAACGGTGAAACGTGTTCACCATCAGCGATAAAACCACACCAAACTGCCGGATCAACCATCGCCGCCGCCAATAAGCCAGGGTGCCGGTGATGTAAACTGGGCATTGCATTAAAAGCGTGAGTCACCATCGAAGCCCCCCACTCAAATGCTTGCTGCGCCTGAGAAGCCGTCGCCTGAGAATGTCCTAAACTCACGATAATTCCCTCTCTTCGCAAATAAGTAATCACCTCCTCACTTCCCTCCAACTCCGGCGCCAACGTTATCACCTTCACAATTTTTCCGTAATCCCCTAAAATTTGCTTGACATTTTCAACATTTAATGGTCTTAAAAACTCCGCCGGATGAGCGCCCCGCTTTTCAAAATTAAGAAACGGCCCCTCTAAATGAACCCCCAGAATTTGTGCAGTTTCCTGATGTTTTTGACCGGCCATAAACTCAGCTAAAACTTTCAAAGACCGCTGAAAATTTTCGACAGAAGTCGTCACCAAAGTAGGCAAAAAACCATCTACCCCTTCCTTCCACAAAAACCGGCATATATCCTCTAATTGGTCTACATTTTTCTCAGATAAATCTGGAAAAGCCAAACCTAAACCGCCATTAATTTGCACATCAATCCCAGCCAAAGAAACCCAATCACCACCCACATCAAAAACCTGAAAATTATCCCTTATTTGCTCAAATTTACCTACCGGCTCAATAGCTGAAATTATCCCCAAATCATCAATTATAATTTCTTGCAACCCAGCATAACCAGGCACACGAGCATTCAAAACCTTAATTCCCGAAACCGTTAATTGCATAGTAATTACTGGTAGGCAATGCCCACCCTAACCTTAAACATTAAATTCTATAAATTCTACTTTGCCCCTGGCTTGCTTTCAAAGTACGGTAGTTTCTGCCCACCCTAACCTTAAACCTTGACGGGCAAAAACTACCCGAAAAAACCATGACTCAGCCTCAAATTGGTATCATCATGGGCAGCGACTCAGACCTGCCCACCATGCAAGCAGCCATCCAAGTCTGCGAAGAATTTAACATCCCTTGCGAAGTCGCCATAGTCTCCGCCCACCGCACCCCAAACCGGATGGTAGAATACGCCCAAACAGCCCATCAACGCGGCATAAAAGTCATCATTGCCGGTGCCGGTGGAGCCGCCCATCTCCCAGGAATGGTGGCCTCTCTTACACCACTTCCTGTCATCGGTGTACCCGTCACCACCAAACAACTACAAGGCATTGACTCGCTTTACTCCATCGTTCAAATGCCCGCCGGTATCCCCGTCGCCACCGTTGCCATTGGTAACGCCAAAAATGCCGGTTTATTAGCCATTCAAATTTTAGGCACCAGCCAACCAGAAATTTTAGAGCAAGTCCAAAAATACCGTCAAAACCTGACCGATAGCGTCATGGAAAAACAAAAACGCCTCGAAGAAATTGGCTATCAAAAATATTTGCAAAACATGGGCTAAACCACCATTTCAAGCCTCATTTAAAGCCAAATCATACTTACTCATCAAAATCGACTTATCAAAAAAACCACACTATGAATGTAATCTGTGATACAGAATACTTCAACAAGAATTGGTGCAATCGAGGGGTAAGTTTTGGCCGGTTTAACCAAGAGTGAGTTGATTGGCAACCTCAAGCCCACCAAATATTCAAAACTCAGCCAAGAGTTTTGCCAAAACTAGCCCTTGCCAATCAAAAAAACCCACAACAAACTCAAAACAACTCCTCAGAAAAGAAAAAATAGCAAGTGGCATTGTCTGATTTAATAAACAATGCAACTGCTTCGCCAAATTACATTTGTAGCGCCTAGCAATCTATAACCTGCTGATGAACTATAAACGAACACCCAAAAGAAACTTCTCTACAAAATTCCCGCGCTGGAACGCAATTTTTTCTCCTCTGGGCAAATCTTTTAAAGAGTTGCAAATTTCTATCGGCCGCCTAGCACCCACCTGGCAAGCTTGCATCGTTTTAGCAAGCCTAATTTTTCTAGCTTGGACTGCCGCCAGCGTTGCCCAAGATGTTCCACCGGCCCTGCCAGTCCCAGCCGCCCCCGATGCCGCCGCCACAACAGCAGCCGGCCCGACAACAGCCGACCTTAAGGTGGCAATGGACACGATGTGGGTAATGGTTGCCGCGATGCTGGTGATCTTTATGAACGCTGGTTTCTGTATGTTAGAAACCGGCCTGTGTCGGCAAAAAAACGCCGTCAACGTCCTCGCAAAAAACCTAATCGTCTTTGCCCTGTCCACCCTTGCATTTTGGGCCATAGGCTTTGGCCTGATGTTTGGCGACGGCAGTCCGTTTATCGGTATGAATGGGTTTTTCTTGGCCGGCCCCGACAACAGCCCCGCCACAGGAGATGCCTACAATGGAGTCTTTGACGCCCTCAACTGGACAGGCATACCCCTAGGAGCTAAATTCTTCTTCCAGCTTGCCTTTGCCGGTACCGCAGCAACCATTGTTTCTGGTGCAGTTGCAGAACGTATTAAATTTGCTGAATTTTTACTCTTCAGTCTACTGCTGGTAGGCTTTTCCTACGCCATCACCGGCCACTGGATCTGGGGTGGTGGTTGGTTGTCTGCCGCTGTCCAACAACCCGGTTTCTGGGACTTTGCCGGCTCGACAGTTGTACACTCGGTAGGCGGATGGGCTGCTTTGATGGGTGCTGCCATTTTGGGCCCCCGCATCGGCAAATATCAAAACGGTCAGACGGTGGCTATGCCTGGTCACAATATGAGCATTGCTACCTTGGGTTGTTTGATTTTATGGCTCGGCTGGTTTGGTTTTAACCCCGGTTCCACTATGGGCGTTACTTGGCAGATCGCTCACATTGCTGTCACAACTAACATGGGTGCTGCTGCTGGTGGTATTGCTGCTACCATTACCGCTTGGCTTTATCTTGGTAAACCGGATCTATCCATGATCATTAACGGTATTTTGGCCGGTTTAGTAGCTGTAACTGCCGGTTGTGCTTTTATCAACATTCCCTCTTCTATTCTGATTGGTGCCATCGGCGGTGTCCTCGCTGTGTATGCTGTACCTTTCTTTGACAAACTCCATATTGATGATCCAGTGGGTGCTCTTTCTGTTCACTTGGTTAATGGTGTATGGGGAACTTTGGCCGTTGGTTTGTTTGCTGTTGGCCCTGGTGCCCGAATTGGCGAACAAGTCCTTTACGAAGAAGGTTTTGGGCCCGCAGCCGGTTTGTTAATGGGTGGCGGTGTAACCCAACTCATTCCTCAAATTATCGGTATCATCTCTGTTGGTGGTTTTACCGTTTTGCTGTCTACGATTTTTTGGTATGCCCTTAAGTCTATTTTTGGCATTCGTGTCTCCGAAGAAGAAGAAAAGCAAGGCTTAGATATCGGAGAACATGGCATGGAGGCTTACAGCGGTTTCGTCAAAGATAATAGATAGTCTTCCAAAAATCAGGGTTTCTGAAAAATACAATACTTGACCGACTTCACCAAAACCCTCATCTGAAACCACTAACAAATAATTGCCTTATAACCCTTGGGCCTTATTTGCTAGTGGTTTATCAGTTTGTAAAAACCCTAGACGCGTCCTGAAATTGTTGTGAAGGCTGATCTGTAACGTTTTTACTAACTGTGGGTTCTAAAAAAAAGGCCCGCTTGCTGATTTTGGCTCAACTGTCGTACTCTATTGAGAGATTCGGTGTCGGTAGTTATTGCTCGAAATTTAAATTTTACTTTCCCTGCAATCCAACAACCGGCTACCTCCTCCTCAAACAAGCGTGCAGGCGTAGGAGTTAAAAATCGTGGAGCGATTGCAAATAAAATATCTTCGTAACCCGGTTGCGTCTCTTCGTTCTCAAAAAGGCAAAAAAACTGGTTTTTCCTGGGCAAAGCTTTCTTTGTTAACCAATGTATTGCTTTTGATAACAGTATTTTTGCTGCTCTATAAAGATACTGAAAAACCGGCTCCTAATCAAACCAATATTATCAACATTGAAGCAAAGCTAGAAAAACCCCCAGCCGGTCGTTCTCTGGGCCCTCGTCAACAGTGGACTTATCAGCAATGGGTTGCCCAGTTAGAAAGAGAAGCTAATGCTGTTGCTGATAATCCCCCAAAACGTTTAACTATTTTGGCTGGCGATTCCATTAGTTTGTGGTTTCCTTCTTCTTTGTTACCTTCAAAAAACACTTGGTTAAATCAAGGAATTTCAGGAGAAACTAGCGAAGGTTTATTACGTCGTTTACCAATTCTTGACCGAACAAAACCCGAATTTATTTTCGTGATGATTGGTATTAATGATGTCTTGCGTGGCTTTACAGACGAGCATATTTTATATAACTATAGAGCCATTATTCAAGATGCTAAATCAGTTCATCCTGAATCTCAAATTGTTGTGCAATCTATTTTACCCCACAGTGGTGCTAAGGCAACTTGGGAAGGGCGAGAACGTTTATTAGAAATCCCCAATAATCGCATTTTAGAACTAAATCGAAAAATCGCTACAATTGCCTCAGAAGAAAAAGTTAAATATCTCGATTTATTTCCTTTGTTTGCCAATTCACAAGACAGTCTTCGTCTCGATTTGACTACAGATGGTTTACATTTAAATGACCAAGGTTATTTGGTTTGGGCCTCGGCTTTGCAACTTTTTAGTGAAATGGAATTGAATTCGCCAGAAATTGAAGGCAATTAAATGAAATTTTTGTGAATTTTGCCGAAGTTTAGCTAACAGCACTGATTTGGTTAAGAGGGGATTTTAAAATATCATAAGTATATGATTTTATGACAAATCCCTTCACAGAATTTAAAAGTTTACCGAGACTATTAGAAATTTAGTTTGGGTTGGTTATTTGATTTGAGTTTCTATAAAAAAATTGTTATATTTCTAAATATAAAAAAATGCCATACTGTATCCTTCAATACTGAAATGAAGGCTCATAAATTGATGCAATTCAAAGTCATCTCTTGAAAAAGTAAAGGCAACAAAGGTAAAAACGTGATTAAAAAGTTAGTGACAGCGGCCATAGTGACAGTCTGGGTGCTATTGGTTCCTCTCATTGGTAATGCGCTGTCTCAAGATCAGCCCACTCCCACCCCAACAGTACAGGCTTCACCATCGCCGGAAACGAACGCCACACCGGCACCAGGACTCTCCGCACCCAACGCCACCCCATCACCGGCTCCAACACTAATCACCCCACCACCCGCTGTTGGTGAACAAGCTGCCCCCGCCGCTGTAGAAGCCCCAAAAATTGACACTGGGGATACAGCTTGGATGTTGGTTTCTACCGGCTTAGTGTTGTTAATGACACCCGGTTTAGCCTTCTTTTACGGCGGTTTAGTGCGTTCTCGCAACGTTTTAAATACCATGATGATGAGTTTAATTCTCATGGCTGTAGTTGGCGTAACTTGGGTTTTGTGGGGTTATAGTTTAGCCTTTGATTCTTCTATCAAAGCACCTGAATTTGGTCAAGGTATCGAAGCTTTTATTGGTGGTTTTGACTGGGTTTTGTTAAACAATGTCGCTGCTAATGCACCCGACCCTGTAGGCTATGCTCCCACAATTCCCCACCAAGTCTTCATGGTCTATCAAATGATGTTTGCGATTATTACGCCAGCATTAATTTCTGGGGCAATTGTTGAACGTATTAGTTTTAAAGCCTATTTTTGGTTTATTTTAGTTTGGTCAACATTTATTTACTCTCCCTTAGCTCATTGGGTTTGGGGTAGAGGTTGGCTAGCTGCCATTGGTTCGTTAGACTTTGCCGGTGGAACAGTAGTACACATCAGTTCTGGTGTATCTGCGGTGGTTGCTGCTTGGATGATTGGCCCCCGTAAAGATTTTATGGTAAGACCCCATGCCCCTCATAACGTCCCCTATGTATTGTTAGGAATTGGCTTATTGTGGTTTGGCTGGTTAGGCTTCAATGGCGGGAGTGCTTTGGCTGCGGGTGGTTTAGCTGCGGTTGCAGTGGTAACAACAATTATCTCTACCGCTGCTGGTGGTTTAACCTGGATAATTTTAGAGTGGGTATTGCGTAGCAAACCGACAGCAGTGGGTATTGCGAGTGGCTTTTTGGCAGGATTGGTTGGCATTACTCCGGCTGCCGGTTTCGTAACTCCTATTGGAGCAATTTTAATTGGTTCTATCACTTCTGTTTGCTGTTTCTTTGCCGTAAGTTTACGGGCAAAATGGCAATTTGATGATTCTTTGGATACCTATCCTGTTCACGGTGTTGGCGGAACAGTTGGCGCAATTCTGACGGGCTTTTTTGCCAGCAAAGAAGTTAATGAATTTGGTAATAATGGCTTATTTTATGGGAATCCAGGTTTAGTAGTAACTCAAGTAATTGGGGTTATTGCAACCTACATTTTTGCCGCCGTTGGCACTTTTGTAATTATCAAAATTCTCAGCGCTGTAATGGAGTTGCGTGTCAAGTCTATAGCGGAAGATCAAGGCATAGATATTAATGAACACGGCGAGGAAGGTTACGGCGAGGAATTTGCTTCTGGGTTGAGTTTAAGCAAAGAGTAAGTTTTCCTAATTCTTCTATCGTAAGCTGGGAAAATCTCAGCTTATTTTTTTGGCTACAGATTACAGCTTTATCACTCTTCTATGGTCTCACTTTGCCAAACCGGCCTTATTTTTTTTGATTATTTTTTTGCCAATCCCCAAAAAAACATAAAATCAAGGAGAACAAAGCAAAAATAGGGATATGGATACAAAAGCTTTCAAACGGTCACTGCAACAGTCCGAAAACTACTATCGTAAAGGATTTGGTCACGAGGAAGAAGTGGCCGGTGTAATGCAGTCAGCTTATCAAAGTTCGCTGATTCAGCAAATCCGAGACAATAATTACACTTTAAAACGTGGTGATGTCACAATACGTCTGGCTGAAGCTTTCGGTTTTTGCTGGGGCGTAGAAAGGGCTGTGGCAATTGCCTACGAAACTCGTACTCACTTTCCCACAGAACGTATCTGGATTACTAATGAAATTATTCATAATCCCTCGGTAAATCAGCACTTGCGGGAAATGCAAGTTGGTTTTATTGAAGTTAAGGGAGACAATAAAGATTTTTCTGTGGTTGAAAAAGGCGATGTTGTAATATTACCGGCTTTTGGTGCAACGGTGCAAGAAATGCAGTTGCTTAATGATAAAGGTTGCACAATTGTAGACACAACTTGCCCTTGGGTTTCTAAGGTTTGGAATAGTGTTGAAAAGCATAAAAAAGGGGAGTTTACTTCTATTATTCATGGGAAATACAACCATGAAGAAACTTTAGCAACCAGTTCTTTTGCAGGCACTTATTTAATTGTCCTGAATATGCAGCAAGCCGAATATGTGGCAAATTATATTCTGCATGGTGGCGATAAAGAGGAATTTTTAACTAAGTTCAAAAAAGCTACAAGTGCGGGATTTGACCCTGATAAGGATTTAGAAAAAGTTGGCATTGCCAACCAAACTACAATGCTAAAAAGTGAAACAGAAGAAATGGGTAAGCTGTTTGAGCGGACTATGTTAAAAAAATATGGCCCTACAGCTTTGAATGAGCATTTTTTGGCGTTTAATACGATTTGTGATGCTACACAAGAACGACAAGATGCGATGTTTAAAATTGTTGAAGATAAGCTTGATTTGATGGTGGTTATTGGCGGGTTTAATTCTTCTAATACCACACATTTACAAGAAATTGCTGTTGAGCGAAATATTCCGTCTTATCACATTGATTGTGCTGAACGACTTTTATCAGCCAATTCTATTGAGCATAAACCTTTAAATCGGAATTTAGAAGTTGCTGAAAATTGGTTGCCAGAAGGACAAATTGTGGTGGGAATTACTTCGGGGGCTTCTACACCAGATAAGGTTGTTGAAGAGGTGATTGAGAAAATTTTTGAAATGAAAGCTGCGACGGCAATGGTTTAATTTTTGTTCGTCTTTTTCTATCTTTTTTTACCCTCCCTATTCCTGGGGAGGGTATTTACAAAACCTTCAATTTTTATCGGTTCGGTTATTACTGAGGTCAATTATAAAAACTTGTGCTAGGTTAGGATTAAGATAGAAATTTTAAAGAATTACCCCCAGGGGGTGACTCATTTATATTAGATTTAGTAAATATTCCTATTTTTAAACGAATTTTAACCACGAGATAACCTAAAGCCAAGTGCTCTAACTTAGGCTTGTGATAAACTGTTTCCCATTAACAAGAAAACCCTAAAGAAGCGGGTGGAGAGTTCCCCCAAATCGAGGTGAATTAATCTTCTATTACCATTACCAACTTAGACTGCAAAGACTTTACGAACAAAAATATAGAAGTTTGCTGAAACTGTTATCGGCAGATAGTGGTTAGCGGGATAGCTACTATTCAATATTTTTTATGGAGATTTTTCTTATATCTACCATAGAAAATTTCCTTAACTGTTTCCTCTAAAATGAGGAAAATTTTGCCTATCTAATAACAGTTTTACCTCAACAAACGCCGAAAAAACGGCAAAAAATTTGTATGAATACGCTAATGATGCGTCCCTATTTGGGAAAATCAGACATTAAAGCCATCGCTGACTTAGTAAACACTTGCGATCCTGTCGGACAATTAGATAAAGATAAGTCTGTTTCTGATTTAGAAATGGAGATTGAACAGCCGTTTTTTGAACCCAAAAAAGATGTCCGTTTATGGGAAGATGAAACCGGCAATTTGATGGGTTTTGGGCATATTTCTCGACCTCAAGCAAAAGAAACTATTGACGGTTATCTATATTTCTATGTTCACCCCAGGGCACATCAAAAACATCTGGAAGCAGAAATTATTCGCTGGAGTGAAAAGCGAATGCGACAATTAAAAAAAGAAAAACATTTGCCGGTGAATTTGCGTTCTAGTAGTCGAGATGATTTAAGAGATCGTTGCAGTTTGTTAGAACAGCATAATTTTACAGTAGATCGTAGTTTTTTTACCATGTCTCGTCCGCTGAATGAAGAAATATCTAGCCCACAGTTACCAGAAGGTTTTACTCTACGTCCCATCGCCGGTGAAACAGAAATTAAAGCCTGGGTTGATTGTTTTAATCAATCTTTTATCGACCACTGGAACCACCACGAATTAACGCTTACAACGGCAAATTTTTGGTTTAGTGATGCCCTATATAGGCCAGATTTAAACTTAGTTATTGTTGCCCCCAATGGCAGTATAGCTGGCTTTTCCTATGCCACCATTAATCCAGAACAAAACAACCGTATTGGCACAAAAGAAGGTTGGATAAATTGGTTAGGAACTTCTCGAAATTTTCGCAAAATGGGCTTAGGAAAAGCCGTTTTGTTGGGTTCAATGCAAGTGTTAAAAAACGCAGGAATGGATACGGTAAAACTAGCAGTTGATGCTGATAGTCTCACCGGCGCGACACGACTTTATGAGTCAGTTGGTTTCAAGCCGGTGCAAACTTGGCTATCTTATGTTAAGCCGGTTTTTTCCTAATATTTTGATATTTTGCTTAGCCTAGGGCAATTAAAACCACAGCAGGCAAAATAAACCCTACTCAAAAATATCTCTTTTCCACAACCGGAAATAATGCAAAGTTGTTCTTAACTTATGTTCAATTATGTTTATTTCCGGGTTTGGTTTTTTCACAACAACTTCAGCTTTTGTGTCTTTAACCTCCAACACCGGCTTATTCATCCAATAACCGCCATCCCAGCCAACCAACTTAGATTTTAAATTTATACAATCCGTTTTTGTAAAATAATGACTGACTAAACTTTTGCGAGTTAAACTTAAATCTTTTATTCTACTTCCCCCATGCAAAAGTTGTGAATGCCAAATAAAAACATCGCCTTTTTTGGGATAAAAAAATTCTTCGTTTAAATTCTTATTTTTCACCTCTTCAGCCATATATTTTTGCCAGTCAGGAAACTCCTTTTCAACTACATGAGGACTACCACTAGAAAAACGATAAATGGGGATTTTATGACTGCCCGGAATATACCATAACGGCCCTGCATCTGGATGACAATCTTCTAAGGCTATCCAACTTGCTACCAAGGCATTATCTGTTAGTGGAGTCATGTAAAGGGAATCAACATGAAGAAACTGTTCCGTGCCATAATCTAAACTTAGAGTATTACAAAGCACCGGCACCTCTGTTAATAACTCTCCTAAAATATCTCCTAATCTTTTGTTTAAACTTAAATCACGAATTTCTTCATAATTTATATACAAATCATTAACCTTAAATCGATGTTTTTTTTCTTCCTCCGATAGAGAAATCATATAACATCGGCGGTTAGTATCCATATCATCAACAACCACATTACTAGGGCATTCTTGCCACAAACGTTGATGCAGTTGTACTACCCTATCTATCTCATCTGATGAAAAAAAGTTTGGTAAAACTAAATACCCATTTTCTTCCCAAAAAATCTTTTGTTGGTTTGTTAACATTGCCTCTTTGTCTTACAAAGACCTAAAAAAATAATCGGCGCAACTTTTTCCTAATCTTCGATTCATCCAACCTGAATCGTTAAAGACGTAGCGCCATTTTTTGCAGATATTCTACCCTGATTAATTAATTTTGAGATGTTATTCCAAAGTAAATGTTTTTGTTTCTGTCACACTTTTTCCGGCAATTTTATCATGAATAGTCATGGAAATAGTGTACTGCCCTACCTCTAGTTGGCTAGTAGTATTAGAGTCTACTGTACCGACAGGAGACTTAGCAATATTATCCGGTAAGTCAAGAATTCCTTTTTCTCCTAACAAACTTTTTTGAGATCCTAAAACTTTGCCTTCAGCATCTTTTAATTCCACATCTAAATCAATTTGGTTTTTGCCATTCTCTCCTTTTTGAAACTTGCCAACATTTAGCAATACTAAATTCACTGGTTCGCCTTTTTTAAACAATCCTTCTTCTAAAGGTTCAACTTGACCCGTTACTGTATTTTCTCTAGCAAAAACCGATCTTGAAACCTTTAATTCATCACTTTCTTCGCTTTCTGTATTAGTTAAAGTTTCCGCAGTTGGTGAAGTTTCCGCAGTTGGTGAGGTTTGCGAAGAAGCAGAAGAAATTGTAGCAACGCTTTCAGGAGTTGGTGAATTAGTTATTGCTGGTGTTGAAGTTGTAGCCGATGGAGAGTTAACAGAAGAAGTTTCATTGCTTCCTGCACAACTCGCCAGCAAAAACATAAAACCAGACACAACAGAAAACCCTAACCGATTAAATCTTTGACTCATTTTTTCCTCAAAATTTAGGCTATAGAATCCGCCCAGGCTGTCAAAAACGTTACAGTATCAGATAACATTAAAAAATGTCAAGAGCCGAATGTTACTGCTTGCTAGTCTGTCAAAACCATAAAATGTCCCCACTAGGGAAACACACCAATCAAATCTATAATTTTTATATAGGCAGCAAAACCGAATTTTCGGAACTAGCCTAAACTTATAAGCGTGATTTTTTCTTGGTTTCCATGACTGCAACACCCCGCCGGTATCACATTACAACCTTCGGCTGCCAAATGAACAAAGCCGACTCCGAACGCATGGCTGGCATTTTAGAAAATATGGGCTTTGTGTGGTCAGAAGACCCCTACGATGCAGATTTAGTTTTGTATAATACCTGCACGATTCGGGATAATGCCGAACAAAGAGTTTATTCGCACCTTGGCCGGCAAGTACATCGCAAACGTTCTAAACCTGATCTTACCCTCGTTATGGCCGGTTGTGTGGCCCAACAAGAGGGGGAAACTCTATTGCGGCGTGTACCAGAACTTGACCTGGTAATGGGGCCTCAACACGCGAACCGATTAGAAGAATTACTCGAACAAGTATTTACAGGTTCCCAAGTTTTAGCTACAGAGCCGGTGCATATCATGGAAGATATCACCAAACCGCGCCGCGATAGCACTGTTACTGCCTGGGTAAACATCATTTACGGCTGCAATGAACGCTGTACCTATTGCGTTGTCCCGAATGTACGCGGCGTTGAACAGTCAAGGACACCGGCCGCCATCCGCGCCGAAATGGAAGAGTTAGCCAGGCATGGTTACAAAGAAATCACTCTTTTGGGTCAAAATATTGATGCCTACGGACGTGACTTACCGGGTACGACTCCTGAAGGCCGGCACCTCCACACTCTCACTGATTTACTTTATTATGTCCACGATATCCCCGGTATAGAGCGTCTACGTTTTGCCACGTCTCACCCTCGTTATTTTACAGAAAGATTGATTAAAGCTTGTGCAGAATTGCCCAAAGTTTGTGAGCATTTTCACATTCCTTTTCAGTCTGGAGATAATGATTTGTTGAAGGCTATGGCGCGGGGTTATACGCAGGAAAAATACCGCCGCATTATTGATATGGTTCGGTCTTATATGCCGGATGCTTCAATTACTGCTGATGCTATTGTTGGCTTTCCTGGGGAAACAGAAGAACAGTTTGAGAAAACTTTGAAGTTGATTGAAGAAATTGGCTTTGATTTAGTAAATACTGCGGCTTATTCTCCTCGCCCCGGAACACCGGCCGCCCTTTGGGAAAATCAACTTTCGGAGGAGGTAAAAGCGGAGCGTTTGCAACGCATTAATCATCTCGTTAATCAAAAGGCTGCTGAACGTTCACAACGTTATTTTGGTCGTGTTGAAGAGGTGTTAATTGAAGAGCAAAATCCTAAATATCCCGAACAAGTTATGGGAAGAACTCGTGGCAACCGACTCGCATTTTGTGCAGGAGATATTAACGAGTTAAAGGGGCAAATTGTCAAGATGAAAATTACGGAAGTTCGCCCGTTTAGTTTGACTGGTGTGCCGGTGTAATTCTTGTAGGTTGGGTTGAGGCACGAAACCCAACATCAGAAAGCAATGGGGGCGGGTTTATACAGACTTTTGAACCCTACCCCCCTTAACCCACCCCTACAAATATTCTGGTTAATCCACCGGCCGTGATATTACTTGTTTAACTTCGTCCATAGTTAAACCTAGCACCTCGGCAATTTTATTATCACTCAAACCAAACTGCCGTAATTTAATAATAGATTCAATTTTATCTGGGGTAATACTAGGCCGGTCGGAGCATATTTTTATGTATCCTATAATATTACTATTACCAAAACTATAATGTGATATGTTGTTTTAAACTAAAATAAAAAAAGTCCTGTATAAAACTATTCTTTCCCTTGGCTTACGATAATACCTGCAAATACATCGCAGAAAGATACCCCCAAGATATTGCTCGCTGGTTGCTATCAGTAGAAACCGGCGATATTCAGGTTCTCAAAACCGAATTAAACCTAGAACCAATTCGTGCAGACTCCCTAACCTTTCTGCGAGTTCTCTCTTCAATTCTACACATCGAATTTCAAACCCTACCCAGTTCAACGCCACCGCTGCCATTCAGAATTCTTGATTATTGGGTGAGGCTAAAACGACAATATAATTGTGATGTACAACAAGTCGTTATTTTCTTAAAAGAAACGACCTCAGAGGTAGCTTTTACAGAAATTTATCGTGAGGGTAGCACAACTCATCAATATAGAGTCATTCGCCTGTGGTAACAAGACCCAGCGCCGTTTTTAGCTAATCCTGCACTACTGCCGTTTGCCAGTTTAGCACGAGCTAATGATCCTGAAGCATTGCTGTCCCAAGTCGCCGAACAAGTCGATAGAATTGAGTCAGTGTCGGAACGTCAGAATATAGCAACTTGTAGCGGGATTTTGGCCGGTTTACGGTTTCAAAAAAAATTGCTTCAACAACTATTTAGGAGTGATATTATGCGCGAATCTGTTTTTTATCAAAGCATTCTCGAAGAAGGACTCCAACAAGGACTCCAAGAAGGCCGCCAGGAAGGAAAACAACAGGAAGCAGCATCACTTATTATCCGCCTGCTGTCGCGCCGGCTTGGTGCTGTAGATGAGGCACTTCAAAAGCAAATTGAAGGATTATCTTTAACTACATTAGAAAACCTAGCAGAGGCGCTTTTAGACTTTTCGCAAAAATCAGATTTAATTACTTGGTTGCAGCAAAATTATTAGCACCTTTATAACAACATCAGAAACCTGGTTTCTAAATAAATAATGAGTTTATAACTTCGATTTTTCTTAGAAACCAGATTTTTCAACATACAACCTCATCTCCCCCCACCTTTTCCCCGAAAACCCTCCAATACTTTGTAAACTTCTAACCAAGAGAAAATCACCGGCCCACCGCCGGCTATATTTATTCAGAAGTACAAATGCGGAGTATTCACACAATGACAAAACTGCGGGTAGGATTATTATTTGGCGGCAGATCCGGCGAACACGAAGTCTCCATTAGCTCCGCAAGAGCCATCGCCCGCGCCTTAAGCGCAGACAGCAACAGCGAAAAATACGACATCTTGCCCGTATATATTCAAAAAGACGGCCTCTGGCAAGCCGGTGACATCGCCCAACAAGTCTTAACAACCGGCAAACCCCTCGCAACATCTAACGATAATAACCCCCTCGCCCGTTGGCAAATGCCCCCACAAGTTGCCGAAGTTGAAGTCTGGTTTCCTATCTTACACGGCCCCAATGGTGAAGATGGTACCGTCCAAGGATTACTTAAATTAATGCAAGTACCCTTCGTCGGATCAGGTGTGTTAGGTTCCGCCTTGGGAATGGATAAAATTGCAATGAAAATGGCTTTTGCCGGTGCCGGTTTACCGCAAGTTAAATACATGGCAATAAACCGCTCAGAAATTTGGTCAAACCCCTGTGTATTTCCCAAACTTTGTGACCAAATTGAAGAAAATTTAGGTTATCCTTGTTTTGTAAAACCGGCAAATCTTGGCTCTTCTGTCGGCATTTCTAAAGTCCGAAACCGCAGCGAATTAGAAACAGCATTAGACAACGCTGCCAGTTATGACCGGCGCATCATTGTTGAAGCGGGTGTCATCGCCAGAGAAATAGAATGTGCCGTTTTAGGAAACGACAACCCCAAAGCTTCTGTAGTAGGAGAAATTACCTTTAACAGCGATTTCTATGACTACGAAACTAAATATACCGAAGGTCAAGCAGACTTATTTATTCCGGCAAAAATTCCAAATGAAATCAGCCAAAAAGTACAAGAAATGGCTGTTAAAGCATTTTTAGCTATCGATGGTGCCGGTTTAGCCAGAGTCGATTTTTTCTATGTAGAAGCCACCGGTGAAGTCTTAATCAATGAAATCAATACTCTCCCTGGTTTCACCTCCACCAGTATGTATCCCCAACTTTGGGCAGCCACCGGCACCCCTTTTTCGCAATTAGTTGAACAACTCATTCAACTAGCAATAGAACGCCATACTAACTAAATTCTAGGCTGGGCAGTGCCCAGCTTAAAAAAATTCCCTTTCCATGCCAAAACGAAAAAAACTACCCCCCCGCCGATCTCCTCTTGTCTTGGTTTGGTTTTTCACCGTTTTAACAATAATAACTTTAACATTTATAGCAATTTTGGTTTTATTTTTACCGAGTTCTAATAAAGCGGAACCTCCTCCAACAGAAGAAAGCATACCCAAAGAAGCAGTCATTATTATTATCGTAAGTTGTGCTGCTGGTTCCCTAGCAATTTTAAGATGGTTAAGTTAATAAATAGCTAGTTTGCTACCTTTATTGTTTAAAAAAACAGCAATTATTAATTTATTAAATATAAAATTTACATAGCCAAAGTTGGAGAATAAATCTGCTCATTACCAACAATAGGGGTAGTGCAGGGGTACATACCCCCAACCAATAACTATTTCAATTCTAAAACACCTTGCCAATCTTTAATAGCCGCATCCGACCACATCCAATTTTTAGCAAGGGCATCCGGTTGATAAGATACCGCAGCTTCACTTAAAACATAATTGCGAAACTTAATAGCCTTACTTAACCGCACTTCCTTTTGCTCACCGGCCAGACTTTTTGCTTGTTTATAAAACACCAAAGCCGAACCAGTATAAGCAGTTAAATCATGTTTATTTTTAACATTTTGCTGAGGATTTTTTTCTAATAAATTTAAAACTTCTGCCCACATTTGAGCAGCCCTATCTAAATTTCCTTCCTCATAATAAGCAAAACCCAAAGCATTAAAATACTCAGGAGATTTTCCATTATCTTTAACAGCCACCTCCCAATACCGGCGGGCATCCGACTGACTATAAAGTTTATCTCCAGCCGCCGCAAACTGCCAACCTAAACGCCCTTTTAAAAAATTAACTTCCGGCTGATTTTCCTGGGCTTTTGGTACTGCCGCCAAAGCAGCTTGTGCCTGTGGTAAAGCCGAACGATCTAAAAGCGCCTCTACCGCCTGTAAACCATCCTTTAAATTTCCTTGGCTAAACCTCTCAATAGCAATAGCGACAACTTGAGAAGTAGGCCGTTTTTGTAAATCTATCGCATTTAAACTTTGAGTCTGCTGCCCCGAAACCAGCGGTGTTGTAATGGGGGGTTCAACTTCCTTCGCAGTCACATTTTTGTTTTCAACCCGACTTCGCAATAACCAAAATCCTACAAGCATTAAAACAAAAACAGCCACAACACCACTAACCGCCTTTGGTAGCCAACTATAACTCTCAACAAAAGATCGCGGTTGTTTAACATTATTTCGCGTTTCTGGTGCCGGTGCTGTCAAATGAGCCGGTTTCACTGCATTTGAGCGATTAAGCTCAACTTGATTGCTAATAACCTTACTTTTTGTCGATAAATTATCCGAAGAATTAAAATTATCAACCTCACGCAATTGTTGATATTTTTCTAAATCATATTCTTCTAATTCTTCATCAGAAAAAATTAAATCTGGTTGCCGAGTTTCATTTTCCACTACATTACTCGTTGCCGAATTTTGCCCTGCCGGCAAAGGCTCAGAAGTAGAAAGCTGACGAAGCAAAGAAGCCACCATAGCTTCTGCACCATCATCCAACTGTTCATCATCAAAATTATCATCTAAATCGTCATTATCATCCTCCAAATCCATCAATTCCTCATCCTTAAATTCGTCCAAATCCACCTTAAACTCTGCATAATCCATCTCATCTAAAATCGAATCAATTTCCGCATCATCTAAATTTTCTACATCCTCCGAATCCTGTATTTGAGACGAACTAATAGGAGACAAAGCCTGCCAAACTACCTCAGATTTACTTGATAAAACAGGATTTACATGATAGCTGTAACCCAAATAACCATCAAATTTAGGATGCAAATATAAAATTGGCAAAGCCCAATAAAGCTGATTAGAACCATAAGCCGAAATAAGCCCCTGACGAGCCCGACTCAAACTCAAATCCACCGACTGACCCAAATTCAAATTCCGATAAAAAAGCCGCGCCAAAGTCAAAGCAACATCATCAGGAATACTTTCTGCCATTGCCAAAACCGCAGGAATTCCCCGATGAACCAAAGCCTCGGCCAAATTTCCAAGGCCGTTATGATTAGTCTGTCCCCTCGTCAAAGTTCCCGCGCCGCGACAAGAATTAAAAACCGCCAATTGCACTCCATTATTTGCTAGTAAACCCGCCAAATCATAACCCGTAAGAGTTTCCGTCAGGCCAGTTTTACGATTTACCAAATAAAGCTCGCCCCCCTTTGAACCCAAATTACTATGACCGGCATAATGGAAAACCTGATATTGATTATGTTCCAGCGCTTGAGTCAGCGAAGCCCGGTCTGGTTGTTCCAAAATCGCAAGCTGCATAGCTGGCCCACCAGACTCTGAGCGAGAAAGCAACTCTCTCTGCAAATGTTCGGCCTCCTGCTTAAGCTGTAAACGATCCTGATCCGTTGGGCCGGCCAACACCATCAAAATCTTTAACGGAGTAGGACTCATTTGCTCTTGATTTCCCTCCGCCATCGCCCCACTCACCCCAGTTGTCGGAGGTTGATAGCGAGAAAACAAAACATCCTTACCCGTCGCAATCGGCCGGTTGCCATCATGCAAAACCTCCCAAGGTAAACGCGGCAAAACATCACCTTTCAACCCCAAACGCAGACGCAACATAGCCCGTCGGTTTTGAGCAATACTTTGAGCAGAAATCCAACTATCCCTCAGTCTGCCTTGAAACAAATAATGATGAAGCTGCCGGCCCAACGCAACCAAGCTGGCCACCCCACTTTCCCCAGAAGAACCCGCCCGTCGTCCACTCATCCCCCCATTCCCAGTTTCTGAAGACTCATCATCACTTTGCTCCAACAAACCCAGCAAAGGGTCATCCATCAGCTGAGAAGAACGCGCCAGCCAGTCAGGAACCGGCCACTCTAAAATCTCCTCCGCCAATGGCACCCCATGCGCCACATCTTCAGTTCTCACAAGATATTCATTTCCCCGAACCGGGGTCACAGAAATGTGAAATTCTAGTTCCTGAGTCACAACGTCAGCCCTGCTCTTAGAATTCGATTATGCGCTACAAATCCAGACTCATATCAATTTGCCTGTATTGTGGCAATTTTTTAGCTGAAGCCACAAGAGGGCTTCCCACCCCCCAGCACCAAAAAAGCCGGCACCGTAGTTAAAAACTATTGACTCCAGACAACAAAATTTACTCCTTCAAACAATCCGACTATCTGTTAATTAGAAAAGTTACCAGCTAGCCTAAACATTTCAGGTACTACTAATAAATAACAAATTTTTCCGGATTCCACCGGCACCCCTTTGAACACTCTTAACAGATGCACCCTGATAGATCCCCCCGGCTAACCATTGCTGGGGATTTTTTTTACAAAAATCACTTCTTTTGTGGACAAATGTTCACAAAATCCAGCTTTTTCCCATTTCCCACTGGCCCCCAATTTTCCTAGTCATAAAAACTTTTAAAAACTAAGTAAAACTAGGTTTGTAGGTTAGCTTCAACGAAAACCCAACCCAACAGTTAGACTGTGGCCCTACTTTTCAAAACTCTGATCATAACCGCTCAACCATTTCTTTTAAAAATTTCCTGAAGCATCCCCTCAACCCCAGAAACTTGAATTGGTAGATGCACCCTGATTAATGCTCCCGGTCGATTTAGGCCGGGATTTTTATTTTTATAAACTCTCTTCACTTGATCCTAACCCATCAAACTTCTCTCAAATTTCAGCTTGTCATCAAAAATTTTCTTCTAAAGACTTTAAACTTCTTTTACCCCTCTTCTTTCCCCTAATAGACATCAAAACTTAAATTTTAAAAGCCACTGCAACTTTTCCTGATTAACTTCACTCATACACGGAACTTAAATTGGTAGATGCACCCTGATTAAGCTCCCCGGTTAAAAAAACCGGGGTTTTTTTTGCTTTTTTATGGTAGATTCACAAACCTCACCCTATCCCGTCTAGCCCATAGGCAAAAACGATATTTCACTTGTTTTGCTCTTGAGAAAACCTCAAATCACCCGCATCACAAGGATATACAAGAGCGCTAAAGCGCTACTACATACCTAGAGCACCAAAGCGCCACTAAATACAAGAGCGCCAAAGCGCCACTACATACAGTGAGAAATTAACAAGCACCCGGACGCAGCCCCCGGTAGGATCAATCCGAATTGAGGACGGAAAAACTTTCCACTTCTAGCACCGGCCCAATCATGGCAAAGCTCATCACATCGTCACGGACTTTCCCTTTAACCTTAACTTCTTGACCCGACTTGAGCAAACCCGCCGGTGCTCCCTGATGAATTTCGTAGCTTTCACCCTTTTCTGATACCAGCGCCCAAGTTCCAGGGCCGAAGCCTTTCTTCTCTATTTTGCCTTGAATTGTCACACTCATACAACTACCCCCTCAGATTTTGCAGCTAATTTTGCCAAACCAAAACACAGCAGCGCATTCAGCAACAAAAATCCTTGAGCCACAAAACCACCGCCAAATAGCCACACATTAGGAGACATCACCGCCGTCACCGCCAAACAACTCGCCACACCCAAAGAAGTGCCAATGGCAAACCATTTCCATGACTGATGGCCCAACAGCAACAGCACCAACCCCAAAGGAATTAAAACAGAAGCAAAAATCGGATTTAAAGCGCTACTTCCCTGAACAATATTTCCCAATTCAGGAATCGAGCTACCCATTGCCCGAAAAGGCCATTGGGGAAGATCGAAAATATAAAACCCGCGCAAGAAAAATAACCCCGAACTCCCCATTACCAAACCTGAAGAAAGCGACCAACTCCAAGCAAACGGGAAATAATTTCGCAAAAACCAAGCCAACATATAAGAACCCAACACCATTGCAATTTTTGGCAACAGCGCTACCGCACCACCATCAACCCAAAAGCGAGGATTCAAATAGCCATTATCCCGTAACCACCGGAAGAAATCGCGGAAGGTAATTTGACCTTTGGTTGCCAATTGCACCGCAGCAGCTGCATCTAATTGACCGGCCCCAAAATGATTAAGTGGATCGTCCGCAACTGTCCGCGCCGACTGTTTCAAGATCCGCACAATTTCTTCGGGTTCTTGAACTCCTGCTGCTTTAATTAAAGCCGCGACTCCAGCAACGTGTGGTGCTGCCATACTTGTGCCTTGATAGGCAGCAAAAATTGACTCACCCGTTTCCGAGTCAATTGTGTTTTGCAAAATTCCGCCAACTTCTCCGTTTCTGGTATCGCCACCCGGTGCTGAAATATCGACACCGGCCCCAAAATTAGAATAAAAGGCTTTTTGTCCCGAAGCATCCAGTGCCGCAACTCCTACCACATTTGGATACCGGGCGGGATAGCCAGCAGAACTATCTGCACTATTGCCGGCGGCTGCAATTATCACAACTCCTTTACTATGGGCGTAATCAATGGCTTCTTGCATCAGTTGGCTTTCGCCTGGGCCACCCAAACTCATATTGATGATATCGGCACCATTATCAGCGGCAAATTTGATGGCTTCTGCAATATCGGCAATGGTTCCACCGCCGGAAGCTGATAAAACTTTGAGGGGCATAATGCTGGCTTGATAGGCAATACCGGCCACGCCATACTCGTTGTTTGTACTTTGAGCAATAGTACCGGCAACGTGGGTTCCATGTCCGTTATCGTCGGTAGCTTCGCTTTTATCGTTGACAAAATCGTAGCCTGGGGCGAAAGTGGTGTCTTTTAAATCGGCTACTTGGGTTACGCCGGTGTCTATAACTGCCACTGTTACGCCATTGCCTTTGGTTTCTTCCCAAGCTTTTTCGATATTAATGCTCCGAAAGTTCCACTGTTGGTGATACATCGGGTCGTTGGGAATTTCTAAAGCGCTGTAAATATAATCCGGTTCAATGTATTCTGTTGATTGCCGAAGCTCGGATTTTTTCAACTTTTTAAGAAGTTGTTTATTTCCCTTGACAATATAGACATTATCTGATAAAGAAAACTCACTATTAAGTTGAGGTGTAATGCCGTATTGCTGAGAAAGGTTAGTGATTTGTTGTTCTATTTGGGAAGCTGGAATATCTTCGCGGAAATCAAGGACAATTTGGTTAAAATTGCCTTGATTTGCCAATCCTTTGAAATTGAACAAAGCAATAGCCACCCCAATAATAAATAGGGATAGCATTAAAAACTTTCGCATAAAAAACCTCTAAGGTCTTGCGGGTGTATCTTGAAGATAGCTTAAGGGTATGCTATTTGGCCTAAGTTTGGGACTAATCTTGAAAAAGAAGAATTTTTATTATAAAATTGCATGAATTGCTTCCGTTGAATTTTTTGAGGAAGCGTCATTTTTAACTTATCCTTAAAATCTCAAATTTAAAATAAAAAATGGAAAGGGGTTTATTGTGGTTGCCATTATTGGCAGTTTTTATATGGTTGGCTTGGGCCGGCAGTAACGAATATCAAAAAGTAGAAGCCTATCGTCTGTGGGCGAAACAATTTGAACAAGCAAAATATGATATTTATTCAGTATTAGGGAAAAATGGCGATCTGTTAACCTGGGGAAAACCAACAAGTAAGGGGCCGGTCAACCTCCAAAGTTTTTCTCTCGAAGATGTGACTCAAATACGGTTTCTGGTAGACGGAATTGCGGTGGATCCCAATACTCCTCCCAGCCAGGGCAAAAAAATCGAACTGGAATTTAGCTTTAATAATTTTCCCTACCAGCGGGTTCCGTTTACAGAAATTCCCCTTGCTGCCGAGTGGGCTAAGTCTTTAAAACTAAATTGAGGCTGGTTTGAGAAACTCAGTTTTTTTTTAAGAAAACCGAGTTTCTTCAGCTTTGTAAAGGTTTTTATCGGGGACGCCGTTTCTTCAAAAAGTCTGGGATATCTAAACCATCGGGCGCTTTTTGAGGTTCGGGTGTCGGTGGGGGTGAGGTTACTACTCTGCTGGTGGGAGTAACCGGACGTGGTGCCGGAGCAGTTTTAGCTGCTGGGGCACTCACCACTGTTTCAGGAGAAAAGCCGGTGGCAATCACCGTAATTCTAATTTCACCTTGAACCCTCTCATCAATAACCGCACCGAAAATGATATTGGCATTGGGATCGACGTTTTCATAGATAATATCTGCGGCTGCACTCACTTCGTGAAGAGTAAGGTCAGTTCCGCCGGTGATATTAAATACAACTCCTTTGGCACCATCAATAGAAGACTCCAGAAATGGCGAAGAAATCGCCTGGGAGGCAGCATCAACAGCGCGAGACTTACCAGAACCAATGCCAATCCCCATCAAAGCCGAACCGGCATCTGCCATTACAGCCCGAACGTCGGCAAAGTCCACGTTTACCAAACCAGGAATCGTAATGATATCAGAAATGCCTTGAACACCTTGGCGGAGAATATCATCAGCTTCGCGGAAAGCTTTTTGAACCGGCGTATCAGCCTGGATAACATCCAGAAGCTTGTTATTTGGAATAACAATCAGCGTGTCTACGCGGCTTTGGAGGGCATCGATCCCTTGTTCAGCTTGACTAAGACGGCGGCGTCCTTCAAAAGTAAATGGACGAGTTACCACGCCCACCGTCAACGCCCCCAACTCTTTCGCCACTTCTGCCACAATAGGAGCAGCGCCGGTGCCCGTGCCGCCACCCATACCGGCAGTAATAAAGACCAAATCAGACTGGCCTAAAGCTTGGGCAATTTCATCACGGGATTCTTCAGCGGCTTTTTGGCCAATAGCCGGGTTTCCCCCAGCGCCGAGTCCCCGTGTCAATTTTTGTCCAATTTGAAGGCGTTTAGGTGCGTCAGACTGACTGAGCGCTTGAGCATCGGTATTAACCGACCAAAACTCAACACCTAAAATTTCACTAGCAATCATACGGTTAATGGCATTGCCGCCACCACCGCCGACACCGATTACTTTAATTCTTGCTACGCTGCTGGGCACAATATCTCCACTCCTTGATTCTTCCCCAGCTATGCCTTTCGGATCTCGATTTTGATTTATATATAAGCCAGCGTTGCCGAAAGGATTTGAATTATCCGCGCTAGTCGGAAAACCAGTTTGCCCTTGGGAATGCGGGCTGTCATTTTCAAGCCCTATTTTACTATTAAGTGTCATTGGTATTAGCTACGGTAAATAAACAACGCTTCAGGTGGCGGGTTCTTGTAGTCAACTATAGGGGATGTTGCGCTTTGTAACCAACGCCTAGTAAGAGGGGAAGCATCACCCAACCCGATACCACCTTTTTAGGGAGATTTTGGGGTGGGTGACTGGGTTTTGCCCGGTTGCAGTTTAATAGCTGGGGATTGGGGATTTTTTAAGTCAATGTAAGCAATTTGAGTGTAACGCGGGTGTTTGGGTAATTGACGCATTCGATCAATAACTTGGAGTTGTTGGTCAAATTTGTTACTGTACGGGCCAAGATGTACGGTTCCAATTTCGGTTTTTAAAATTAAATTGCCTGGATCTTGCCAGTCAATTTCTGATACTTTTACCGGAGACTGGCTGAGGGTTTGGTAAAGTTCGGGCCAGTTTTCCCGATATAGGCTGGGGTTGCCAATGACTTTTAGCGAAGGTAGGGGAAGGGTTTTTTGGAGGGCGGTGTAATTTTTTAATGGAGTCCACCAGCCGTTTTCGTCAAGGATGCCTACATTGCTAGTGTCTTGTTGTTTGGAATCTAATAGAGCTCCTTGGCTGAGTTGAGCGATTGCTACAGGATAGCGTTCTTTTATGTGGACAGTTAAGCCGGGAGGAAAAAGATGCCGGTTGACTGTGGCTTTGGCAATGGGTGCCGCGCCTTCTAGTTTTTGGGCAATTTGTTGGGGTTGTACAGATAATAATGATTGGGGATATTTCACCGGCAGTAATGAGCGGATGGTTTCACCCGACAGAAATTGATTGCCTTTGATGATGATTTGCTCAGGCTGGTGTATTACCCAAGCCGGTTGAGAAATGGCCCAAACGGATGCAGCAGCTAAGCCACTTACGCCTATAGTTTGCCAGCACAATTGAAAAAATCGCTCTGAGCGTAGCGCTCGCAACTTAGCACGTCTTTGTTCTAGTTCTAGTTCTGAGGGGCTTCCTGATGCAATGCCGCTCATTTTATCTTTCCCCATTATGATTATTCACGGTTAATCTTATCGTTTTTTATAAGGTTTATATATATTTTTGTAATTTATATGTCTAATTTTATAGGGTTGTAATATTTTTCATTGTTGTAAATTAGGTTTTTTATCTTCAGAACAAAAAAATTCTAAAATCTGCGGATTTGGATATTAGCTCGGCTTGAATCCGATGCTCTCAAAAGTTAGAGAAGAGGTGGGCAAGCCCTAGTCAGAAGATAATTTTTGATGATAAACCTTTGGGTGCTATTGAGGGAATTTACCGACAACTTGTATTGCGACTAAATCGTAATCCAATTGTATCTGCTTTGAGTTTTTGCATAGTTGTATCTTGATGTCAAGGGTTTTTTAAGGATTTAGCAACCCTTATTGTAAAAGTCCCCCTTAACTTTAAAATGAGATTGGTTCATCGAAAGAGGCGGTAATAAAGTGGTGTGTTCACGCTTTTTTGAGATACCCATACCTTAATTAAAAGGCGGGATATTCCCATAATTTACTTTTTTAAGTGTCTTTAGGATGGGTTTTTTTAGGTGATTAATATCATCACTAAAGCGTTGAAGCCTACAAAAAGCCGCCTCTTATCAAGTAAGCGGTTTTATGGCGAAAGCTTTTGCATCGCTTGCTTTTAACAACATCAGGGCGCATTCTCAGTAACGACTAATGACTCAATATTTAGATTTACAGCGGTTTTATCGAGCCTGCAATCCATCTAAAACTCTGGATCTCAAAAATCCTGAAGATCGGAAATATTACATCGATTTTTCGGCGGTGCGAGGCGGTAATATTATTCGAGAGTTGGGCAGGACTATTTCTCTTTTGGCTGGTGATGATCCGACTTGTCAGCTTTTTACCGGCCACATTGGCTGTGGTAAGTCAACGGAGTTGCTTCGTCTCAAGGATGAGTTAGAACAAAAAAACTTTCATGTAGTTTATTTTGAGTCTTCTCAAGGTTTGGATATGGCGGATGTGGATATCAGTGATATTTTGCTGGCTATTACCCGTCAAGTTAGTGAAAGTCTCGAAAAAATTGGCATTGCTTTACAACCAAAGGGTTTTAAGGCTTTGCTTAAAGGTGCGGCAGATTTGTTGCAAACTCCCTTGGAGTTGAAAGGTGAGGCTGAAATTCCTCTTTTGGGGACTTTTAGTGCCGGTGATGGTGAGTTGGGTTTTTCTTTGCCGGGGGGTATTGGCAAAATTACGGCGAAAACTAAGGAAAGCCCTCAATTGCGTTCGCAGTTACGTCAATATCTTGAACCTCGCACCAATAATATTTTGGATGCGATTAATAAGGAGTTGATTGAACCGGCTATTGTTACTCTCAAGCAACGGGGTAAGCAAGGTTTGGTTGTGATTGTGGATAATTTGGATCGTGTGGATAATCAACCTAATTCTACGGGCCGGTCTCAGCCAGAATATTTGTTTGTAGAACGAGGCGAGCAATTACGAAAAATTAATTGCCATTTGGTTTATACAATTCCTTTGGAGTTAATTTTTTCTAATGAGTTAGGCCGGCTTACAAGTCGATTTGGCATTAAGCCTAAAGTTTTGCCTATGGTGCCGGTGCGCCGTCGAGATGGTTCGGATAATGAGGCGGGAATGGGACTTTTGCGCTCTATGGTTCTGGCGCGGGCTTTTCCTGATCTACCGGAGGCATCTCGTTTTGAGTTAATTGAGCAAGTTTTTGATCATCCGAAGACTCTCGACCGGCTTTGTCGTGTTAGTGGTGGTCATGTGCGAAATTTGCTCAGGCTGCTTTATAGTTGTTTGCAGCGTCAAGATTTGCCTATCTCCCAGGAATGTCTCGAAAATGTGATTAAAGAAGACCGTGATGACTTGATTGGGCCGATCACCGCTAATGAGTGGGATTTGCTTTTGCAGGCGGTACAACAGCAAACTGTTCGGGGTGATGAGGATTATAAAAGCCTTCTGTACAGTATGTTTTTGTTTGAATATAGAGATGATACCGGCCGGTGGTTTGATATCAACCCGACTCTAGCAGAAGCAGAAAATTTTAAGGCTTGGCAACAGCAATTGCTTTCCTAGTCTACCCTCTATAAGGGCTGGTGGGTATAATTCCAAATGTTTTTGGCTTTGTCTTTATACACCACCATCCCTTTTTTTGATTGTCGTAGAAAATATATTTAAACATACTGGCGAACTTTGTTAGTTTAATGCTTGAATAGTATCGAAGATTATTTTTCCGCTTCTTCATGCGAGCCTCATTAAATACGCTGGTGCGGGCTCTTGAACAATCTCAAGGCGAATTTTCTTTAGTTTTAGTGCGCTGCAATAATCTGGATTTACGAAAACAGGTTCTTGATTCTGTGCGAACTCTATGCAACTTTGAAATTCAAGAGATTGTTTTAGACCCCTCTGTAACGACCCTTTATACAACAATTGTCAATGAACTGGCTTCCAACTATCCGCAAGCTTTGATGGTCGTTGGTTTGGAATCTGTGACGGCAAAACATGATGTTCTTAAAGCTGCTAATTTGGTGCGTGAAAAATTTAGAGAATTTCCTTTTCCTATGGTTTTATGGGTCACGAATGAAGTTCTCGAAAAGCTAATTCGTCATGTTCCTGATTTAAAAAATTGGGCTTCTATTTCAATTAAATTTGATGAAATAACGGATGTTAATAATTAGTTATAAATTTAATTTTTAAGTTATTGTTAGGGTTAATTTTTGTAATTTAACAGTTTTAATTATAATTCTTTAGTTATTTAAAGGATAAAAACAGTTTTTTTAGATAAGTATATAGCGGTTTTCAATCATACCCCACAACAAAAACTAGACGTTGCCAACAAGAAAATTATACTAAATTTTCATAAAAAATCCAGACTGTAGTTTATTCAGATTCAAACCAACTTACTGTAAAACATTAGTTCATAACTTTTCTTAATTAATACCAATTTCCATAATTATTACTACAGCCGCACCCCCTAAGACCCCCTTGACAAAGGAGATTTAGGGGATCGTTTATGTAAGAGCAATTTAGGGGGTAGTTTATGTGTAGCAGTATTTTATAGATTTGGCAAAAGATAAGACATTTTTCCTAAAAATTTTAAATTTTTAAACATTGAAGAACAACATTATTAACACCCAGATAAAAAGTGAAAAGAAAACCGAAAATTAGACTTTGTGACAAGATGGCCAAACTTTTTGAAAACCGATAAAAAAAGAAAATAGCAGCTTTTTGATTGACAAGATTATTAACTCATGATAAAGAAGATTTTTGCCTAGCACAAATAAAATGGCCCCAATAGTTTTTATTTATGGAAAGAATAAAAACAACACAGGTTTCTCAAAAAAATCTGATTCAGGGGTGTTGGCAATGACTCGGAGAGCGGTAATATAAAGCACGTCTATTACATACAGGTAAAAGTAGAACTTTGGTCGCAGTCAATAAATTTGAGCAACAAAATACGGACATAAAGGCAGGGTCTCCTCTTTCTCCCGAACCTCCTTTTACCTTGCAGCAATTAAAAGCTGTCATCCCTCCGCATTGTTTTGTGCCCGACCTTTGGAGGTCGCTTTCTTACTTCTTTTTGGATATTGGTATTGTGGCCCTTCTTTATGCTGTGGCCCATTACTTAAATTCGTGGTTTTTTTGGCCCATTTTTTGGCTGCTAACCGGCACCATGTTCTGGGCACTTTTTGTAGTAGGTCACGACTGCGGACATGGTTCTTTTTCTCGTCATAAATGGCTTAATAATTTGATTGGCCATTTAGCCCATACCCCGATTTTAGTTCCTTTTCATGGTTGGCGCATTTCTCACCGGACTCACCACAACAATACCGGCAACATCGATACAGATGAAAGTTGGTATCCGGTGACAGAAAGTAAATACAACCAAATGGCTTGGTGGGAAAAGTTCCTTCGTTTTGAGCCGGTGTTGTTGTTTGCATACCCGCTTTATCTATTGCGCCGCTCTCCCCAACGTCCGGGCGGTTCCCATTTTATGCCAAATAGCCCACTGTTTCGCCCAACTGAAAAATGGGATGTCATCATCAGTAGCGTTTGTTGCGCTCTAATGGTGGGTTTTTTAGGCTTTTTGACTTATCAAAACGGCTGGCTGTTTTTGTTGAAATACTATCTGGGCCCCTATCTTGTGTTTGTGGTTTGGCTAGACTTGGTGACTTTCTTGCACCACACCGAACCAGATATTCCTTGGTATCGTGGCAAAGATTGGTATTTCCTCAAAGGTGCACTGTCTACAATTGACCGAGATTATGGCTTTATTAACAATATCCACCATAATATCGGCACTCATGTGGCCCATCACATTTTTATTGGCATTCCTCACTATCACCTAAAAACGGCTACGGAAGCTCTTAAGCCGATGTTGGGTGATTTTTACCGCTGTTCTAATCAACCTATCTTAAAAGCTTTCTGGAACTCTTACCGGAGTTGTCATTTTGTTTCAGATGAAGGGGCAATGGTTTATTATCGCTCTAAGTCTAAGTTGGACTAGAGTGATGTTAGTTTGCCTCTAATAGCTTCTGTATGCCCGCCTATTCGGTGGGTTTTTTGTTGCTTTTTTTAGGTGATTTTCTAGGTTGGGGCTTGTTTGAGAGCCTTTGGCAGATCCCTAGGGTTAGTCTCAAACCAGGTTTCTTATAGGAAAGGGGTTTTAAAAACCGTTTTTGTGCTTTATTCCATTAAAAAACATTAGGGGTTTTAACCTGAGTATTCTCCCCTTAATAAGGAGAGAAAGGAGAGAATTATTTTTCTACTTCATTCAATGGAAAAATGCTGTAGCTAAAAACGGCTGTGTTGGGTTTTGTAAAAGTAGGACAACATTTTTCTGGTTGAAGTGCAGCGTTGAAGCCCACCTCAAAATTAAGAGTTTTTTATGGGATAGCGACATTTCATACCACCACTAGCAAAAAGAGTTCTAAGTAATGTGTATTTTTCTAAACTATTTTTGATAGTGCGGACTTTGATAGTTATATTTTTTTGTTATAAACAACTTTTATGTAGTTAAAAGATTCTAAAACTTCAATGAATAATTAGCTTGTAAATTATCTCATATTTTTTAAAAAACATCCTAAAGTCCATAGTATTTTAATATTAGATACTAAGACAAGTTAAGGAAAATTAAAAAGTATTAATAAAAGAAGAAATACTAGATAAATACATAAAAAAAGAGAACAATGTTGTTAATATAAAAAACAGAGACGGAAGGTTAGAGGATAAAACCTATGGTCAGTACAGCCCCAGAAAAAAAATCTTCAGCATCCCAACCAAAAGCACTCGTCCTCTGGTTTGAGGAAGTAGGGATCGCAGATATTGGATTAGTTGGTGGGAAAAACGCATCTTTGGGAGAGATGATTCAAGAATTAGTACCCAAAGGAATTAACGTCCCCACAGGATTTGCAACTACAGCTTATGCCTATCGTCATTTCATAAAAAATGCCGGTTTAGAAGAAAAACTACGTCGGCTATTTTCTGACCTTGATGTAGAAGATATGGAGAACTTGCGGGAACGGGGAAAACAAGCTCGTGCCCTATTATTAAACACACCCTTCCCTCAAGATTTACAAGATGCAATTGCAACAGCTTATCAAAAACTGTGCGAACGCTACGGATATGATCCAAAATTTTGCGACCGTTTTGGAGATGATGCAAGCCAGAAAAAATGTCAACAATATAGCCAAGATACAGATGTAGCTGTGCGGAGTTCAGC
The DNA here is from genome assembly GCA_036704045.1 of Halomicronema sp. Lineage (GTDB taxonomy): Bacteria > Cyanobacteriota > Cyanobacteriia > Cyanobacteriales > Oscillatoriaceae > Ancylothrix. Next base: position 132,933 of record DATNQM010000029.1, read on the forward strand.
AACAGCAGAAGATTTACCAGATGCAAGTTTTGCCGGCCAACAAGAAACTTATTTAAACATTCAAGGAGTGAATGCAGTATTAGAAGCTTGCCATAAATGCTTTGCTTCAATATTTACAGACCGAGCTATTTCTTATCGAACTATTAAAGGTTTCGATCATTTTAACGTAGCCCTTTCTGTAGGCGTACAAAAAATGGTACGTTCAGACCTAGCATCCTCTGGTGTGATGTTTAGTATTGATACAGAAAGTGGTTTTAAAAACGCCGCCTTAATTACAGCAGCCTATGGGTTAGGAGAAAATGTTGTTCAAGGAGCAGTTAACCCAGACGAGTATCTAGTTTTTAAACCAACTCTTAAAGAAAACTTCCGCCCAATTCTGAAAAAACAACTGGGTTCAAAAGAAGTAAAAATGGTGTACGAAGCCGGCGGAACAAAATACACTAAAAACGTGCCGGTAGCCCCATCTGAGCGAGATAAATTCTGCATCAACGACGAAGAAATTCTCACTCTTGCCAAATGGACCTGCACTATTGAGGATCACTACTCGAAAGTGCGCGGAAGCTATACACCGATGGATATTGAATGGGCAAAAGATGGTTTAACAAATGAACTGTTTATTGTTCAAGCACGACCTGAAACAGTACAATCACAAAAATCAGGCAGTGTTCTCCGTAACTATAAATTGCAAGGTACAGGCAAAGTTCTTGCCATTGGTCGCGCTGTCGGAGAAATGATCGGATCTGGCAAAGCACGAGTTATTTTAGACGTGCATAAAATTGATGAATTCAAAGCCGGTGAAGTCTTAATTACGAATAAGACAGACCCCGACTGGGAACCAATTATGAAAAAAGCCAGTGCTATCGTCACCAACCAAGGCGGACGAACCTGCCACGCAGCAATTATTGCCCGTGAAATGGGAATTCCGGCTATCGTTGGTTGTGGAAATGCCACCGGCACACTTAAAACAGGCCAAGACATCACAATTTCTTGTTCAGAAGGAGAAGAAGGCAAAGTTTACGAAGGTTTAGTACCCTTTGAAGTGCAAGAAACTCAACTTGATAACTTGCCTAGCACTAAGACGAAAATCTTGATGAATGTAGGCAACCCAGAAGAAGCTTTTGCCCTTTCTTCAATTCCCTGTGATGGTGTGGGTTTAGCGCGCTTAGAATTCATCATTGCTAATCATATTAAATGCCATCCTTTGGCATTGTTAAAATATGATGAACTTGAAGATCCTCGTGTTCAACAAGATGTTAGTAACTTGACGAAACTCTACGAAAATAAATCTGACTTTTTCGTAGATAAGCTGGCTCAAGGGGTTGGTACTATTGCTGCCGCATTTTATCCTAATCCTGTTGTGGTGCGGATGTCGGACTTCAAGAGCAACGAATATGCTAACTTGCTCGGTGGCCGGCAATTTGAACCCAAAGAAGAAAACCCGATGATTGGTTGGCGGGGTGCGAGCCGGTATTATGACCCGATGTATGCTGAAGCCTACGGCCTAGAGTGCAAAGCCCTCAAACGTGTCCGTGATGAAATGGGTTTGATTAACGTGATCCCCATGATTCCTTTCTGCCGAACTCCAGACGAAGGTCGGAAAGTGCTAGAAGTTATGGAAAAACATGGACTTAAACGCGGTGAAAACGGCCTACAAGTTTATGTGATGTGTGAGATCCCCAGTAACGTCATTTTGGCAGATGAGTTTAGCGAAGTTTTTGATGGCTTCTCTATTGGCTCTAATGACTTGACCCAGTTAACATTGGGACTAGACCGCGATTCTTCCTTGGTGGCTCATATCTTTGATGAACGCAACAAAGCGGTTAAAGAGATGGTGCGGATGGTAATTGAAAAAGCCAAGAAGAATAATCGTAAGATTGGTATTTGCGGTCAAGCGCCTTCAGATTATCCTGAATTTGCTCGTTTCTTGGTTGAGTTGGGTATTGATTCGATCAGTTTAAACCCTGACTCGGTGATTAAGACTCTGCTTGATATTGCCAAGATGGAAGGAGCCTAAAGGCTTTGGATGGTGGGGTTTTACCAACTCCATCACCCATAACTAAACCTGAATATCTCAACTAGGACTAGAACCTTTTAGGGGCTAGTCCTAAACAATATTATAAAAACTAATAAGACTTATTTAAAATATTTATCTTAATCAAGAGAGATAAGGACAAAGACTAAGTAAACTTGAGAGGACAAAAACTGAAATGTTCTAGGGCTTGGTCATTGGTTCTTTGTTTTTTACAAAGGCTCCAGACGACCTTACCACAGGACAATATGACGGCAATGATTTATGACTATTGATAAATGACAAATATTGCGGTAGCGCTGACCATAGCCGGTTCAGATAGTGGAGGCGGTGCCGGTATTCAGGCAGACTTACGAGCCTTTGCTTTTAACGGAGTTCACGGGACTTGTGCGATCACTTGTGTCACTGCTCAAAATACCTTGGGAGTGACTAGAGTTGATGTAGTGCCGGTATCAGGAGTAATTGCTCAAATTGAAGCAGTTGTAGGAGATATAAGAATAGCCGCTGTCAAAACAGGGATGTTACTTAATCAAGAAACCATAAAAGCCGTAGCGTCACAGATAAACCTTCATCGGTTAAGCAATTTAGTGGTTGATCCCGTAATGGTATCTCGCACCGGCGCCCAATTAATCGATTATGATGCCATCGGCAGTCTGCGAGAAGACTTGATACCCTACGCCACCGTACTAACCCCAAACCGTTATGAAGCCCAATTGCTAAGCGGATTAGAAATTGATACCCTTGACCAGATGAAAACCGCCGCCGAAAAAATTTATAAGCTTGGTTCAAAAGCGGTGATCATTAAAGGGGGAGCCATGAAAGGCAGTCTGCATGGAGTCGATGTGTGGTTTGATGGCAATAAACATGAAATCGTACACACAGAAACCATCGAAACCCCCCACACACACGGCACAGGCTGCACCTTTTCTGCCGCCATCGCTGCCAACTTAGCACGAGGAGAGGAACCCTTCTCTGCCTTTGTGCAAGCCAAAGAATATGTAACCCAAGCCTTGAAACATTCATTGCCTCTGGGTTCCGGTACTGGGCCGGTGGGAATTTATACAGGCCGGTTAAAAATGGGGTAGCAAGGGCATCTTAGAAACGAAAGCTGCGATAAAATCACCTTGTTTCTACATAGTTGTCAACAACAAAATATACAAACAGGCTTAACTAAATTGAGCCGTGATGTGCGGGATAAAAGTAAAAATGGCTAGTGGACTTTTTTTTCACTCAAATAACAAAGGTTTTGGCTCCAGCCAACTAAGAGAAGCCGAACGCCGGCGCAGCCAAAGAAATCAATCTATTGTGCTGATGTTGGTAATTTCTTCAATGCTGGTCAGCTATACAGTACGCCTAGTAAATTTACAAATTATCAAAGGTGAATATCATCGAGAGCGGGCCGATCAAAACCGGACTCGTTTAGTCCCAATGCGCTCGGAACGAGGAAACATTTTAGACCGCAACGGCAAACTTTTGGCGGCCAACCGGCTCTCCCGTTCTGTTTATTTGTGGCCAAAAGAACAAACCCCTCAGCAATGGGCCATAACAATAGAAAAACTCAGCCCTTTGCTTAATATTCCAGCCCAAACAATTCAGCAAAAATTAGAACAAACCGGCTACAACTCAGCAATGCCGGTGCGAATTAGTTCAGAAGTTAACTCCAAAGCTTTTGTAATTTTAGGCGAACGCTCACAAGAATTTAGGGGAGTTGAAATACGGCCTGAATCGACGCGATACTACCCCCAGGGTGAAATCGGTTCTCACCTGTTGGGATACATTGGCGAAGCCACCGAAGAAGACTTACTGGCCCACAAAGATTATCCGATGGGGATGATTGTAGGCAAAATGGGTATTGAAAGCAAAGCAAACAAACTTCTTCAAGGAGTGTGGGGAAGTCGGCTAATTGAAGTAGATGCAGTGGGACAAGAATTACGAGAAATTGGCGTGCGTCCTCCCACACCTGGCGAATGGGTAAAACTTACCCTTGACCTAAACTTGCAAAAAGCAGCTGAAAAAGCCCTAAACGGGCGGCGGGGTGCAGTTGTGGTTTTAGATGTCAAAACTGGTGCTGTGTTAGCAATGGCCAGTGGCCCATCCTTTGACCCAAATCTTTTTACTCGACAGGTAAGCGCCAAAGAATGGAACCAACTGCAAGACAAAGATAAGCCTTTTCTAAACCGGGCTGTACAGGGCTATCCCCCCGGCAGTACCTTTAAAATAGTCACTGCGGTTGCCGGTATAGAGTCTGGTAAATTTTCCCCCGACTCAGTGATTGCCACATCAGCTTCTATTACAGTGGGCGGAATTACTTTTAATGAACATAGCGGTGGCTATGGTGTGATTGGCTTTGAAGATGCTCTTGCCTATAGTTCCAACACTTTTTTCTATCAAGTAGGCATGGAAGCAGGGCCAGAGGAAATTTCAAAATGGGGCCATAAAATGGGGATCGGTGAAAACACAAATCTCGATTTGCTTGGTTTAGAAGGTGGACAACCAGGTTCTTTGCCTACACCGGCCGACAAAGAGGCTCTCTACGGTGAACAATGGTATGCCGGAGATACAGTCAGTATGTCCATTGGTCAAGGTTTAGTATTAGCAACTCCTTTAGAAATGGCTGTGATGGTAGCAACTATTGCCAATGGTGGATATCGCGTCAAACCTCACCTCATGGCATCTCAAACCAATACTCCTCTCACCAAACCTGAACCCACCGGCATCAAAAAAGAAACCATTGATGTGATCCATAGAGGATTAGTTGCAGTGGTAGAACGCGGTACCGGCAAGCAACTTAATGATGGTTTGATTCCTTTAACTGCTGGCAAAACCGGCACGGCAGAAGTTTTTGGCCAAGAAGATAACGCTAACTATGTCGCCTACGGGCCGGCAGATAAACCCCAAATTGCCATAGGCGTAGTTATCGAAAATGGCGGTTATGGAGGCGTTGCAGCGGCTCCCATTGCCCACGAAATCTTTAAAGCTTATTTTAAAGACCAGAAACCCAAGCCGGTCAAAAAAGAATAAAAAGTTAGGATTTATACCAATTTCCATAATTTTTACTACAGTTCCAGGAAGCCGCACCCCCCTTAAAAATACCCTTGTCAAGGGGGTTTTTAAGGGTTTATGTGTAGCAGTGTTTTATAGATTTGGTATTAGAGGCCGGAAATTAGGGAGTGGAAACACCAAAAAAGCATTGATCAAATGTTTTCCTCTCCCCTAATTCCAACTCTCCTAACTCCTAATTCATCCTCCGTAAATCCTACGAATTTCTTTTTAGAAATTAAGAACCCACTAAGACAAAAACATCAGCACGACGAACACCGGCCTCACCGCCCGTACTGCTAAGAGTCACAGAGCGCAAATGCTGAAACACCGGCGCAGCAGCCACTTCCACTAATTTAAAAATAGGAAACTGACGTTCTAAAACTGTCTGAGTCTTTGCCCAATCCAAATAAACGTAGCCAGAATTGGGAACAGGCAAAGCAGCAATTCCCTCACTAAAACGCTCATTCGCCAAAGCATTATCACCCTCTTTCGCTTTTAAAGCTGTCTCGATTACTTCTAGCGAAGAAGCGAAAATTTCATACTCTCCCACAGTGGTATGAGCTCCCCGGACTTTCGCCACTAACCCCACTGACTCCGGCTTATCCTTCGATTGATCCCGCTGTAGTTTTGTCCAAGCCGAAATTTCTTGATTTCCCAGCTTTAGAGGGCCCACACTAAACCCTTGAGAAGTGGCAATATCATCTAAACGTTGAATAATTTGGTCGTTATTACCCTGTTTTTCTGCCACAAAAATCCAATCGGGCGCACTATTGCCATTATTAGGCAAAAGACCAATGGCATACTCTCCTTCTACCCAGCTAAAAATATCTTTGGCTAAATCAATTCCCCACCCAGAACCCACACTAGAAATCGTCTGGGTAATTAATTTAAACAGTGTTGTATCTTCCGAACTAGCCAAAGTATTCGACAAACCGGCCAGATTCTTACCCGCCGCAACAGCGCCAACATTAGCAGGGATATAATTTAATGCCCCCACCGGCTGATTCAAACTGGGCACCGCCGCATCTAAATTTGCTTCAGGTAACAACAATGCAGTTGTCGCCTTAATACCACTGCGGTTAAACCCCAAAGCAAGCATTAGAGTTTCATTGTTAGAACCACTCCAGCCCTGTGTTCCCTCGACTGTATTTAAAACCGGGATTTCCAAACTTTGTAATCCCCCCAACTGGGCTAAGTTGACAAAAGCTATAGCCATGCGAGGTTCCGTAAGGGTTTCGAGAGACTGTCGATAATTTTTTGAATTGTTTAGGCTTAAGCGGGATACCTGAACATTATTAATCGCATCCCTTAAAACTTTGGGACTGTTGCCAAATAAAACAAACTTCTGCCCTACCACCGCACTTGCCCATGAAGTGCCAGCAGAATCATAAATTAAAGTTGCTCCTTGATAGGGTTCATAAATAATTTCTGCCCCTGCGGTTATTTCACGTTGCCAAAATACATCTAAAAATTGTCGGCTGCGTTCTGGGGAACGGGTGGAAAGGGCAAGTAGATATCCTGGTATATTACTTTTGCTGCTATTGCGGTCAATATTTTGGCTGGTGACTGCAAATGTAATTTCGTCTCCTAACCAGGGTTCAATATCTTCGCGGTAATTTAAACCGGCAGTCGATAGTAAATTTTTTTCGATATCCTCGAAATAACGGCGAGTGTAGCGGCGCTGTTTGAGGGGAGTTGCCAGTTGTCCAAGAGTGTCTAGTTGTTTAGGGCTGACAAGCAAAGATACCATTACCGGTGCGGTAGCCGGTACAAATATGGCGGCGGCTGGGTTGGCGGTTGTTCCTCCTGCTAATAGAGAAAGGGGGCTTGTAGCTTGTATGCTTGCAAAGACTCTGGCGGCCGTGAACAGCAGTACAAGCACTATGGCTGCTAATACAGAAAAAAATGTGCGTTGCTTCATTTTAAAATTAAAGGTTTTTGTTCCCTATAAGCCTAATTTTAGGGATGAATAAGCCAGAATAACCGCAAACTGAACAAGAACGCTTTGTGCTTCTAGGATGCTCACCCCAAATAGGCCACCTTTAAATTAGTTCTATACCTTGAAGTTTCGGTGCTGCTCGATAGCTCGGCTTTTTATAAGAAGTATTGACAAACAATTGTTGACAAATTAGCTTTGAAAGGAAATTAATAAAATCTAAGTATTAGAGTAGTTTTTTATTGTTCAGCGCAGCTTTTCTTAAAATTGATGTTTTTTAAAATTTCAGTGGATTAGGAGCATAAGCCATAATCTAGCGGAATGTTTTACTATCAAGATTTTGGGGGGGGAATGATTGGGAAAAATTAAACAAGATATCACTCAAAAAAGCAAGCATTTTTAAAAAAAATTAAAAATTTTCTTCAAAAAGAACAACCTAAAAAAACAAAAAAAATACAGGTAAAGGAGATAGAGAAAAACAGAATAGGCGAAGATTTTTGTAACAAAACTAAAGAATTGACTAGGCAACTACAGTGAAAAATTTGGGGACTCTAATAAGTATAGGGAGTGATGCCAGAGCTACGGAAGCAAGTTAACATTAAATTAGAAGCTTCTAAAAGCATTAGTATTCTGACCGGCACAAAAAACCAAACGTAGTGCTTCAATTTATTTTAGGCAAAGGGTAAATGAAAATCTTACTCGTTGAAGATGACGATCACTTAGCTTCGATGCTAAACACTGTTCTCAGCGAACATCACCACACGGTAGATGTAGCTAGTGATGGCTTAAGCGGTTGGGAGTTAGCCGAGAGTTTTAATTATGACTTAATTGTTTTAGATGTAATGCTACCTAAGTTAGATGGAATAAGCCTTTGCCGTCGGCTACGATCAAACCGCTTTAGTATGCCAATTTTATTGTTAACTGCCAAAGACAGCAGGAATGATAAAGTGATGGGGTTTGATGCCGGTGCAGATGATTATGTGGTAAAACCTTTTGATCCAGAAGAACTTGCAGCAAGAATTAGGGCACTTTTGCGACGAAAAAAAGTAGCTTTACCTCCTGTTTTAGAATGGGGTTTGTTGCGTCTTGATCCCAACACTTGCAGTGTTAACTATGCCGGTCAACCTCTACATCTAACTCCTAAAGAATACGGGTTACTAGAGTTGTTTTTACGAAATACTAACCGCGTGTTTAGCCGCAATGCGATTTTAGAACAACTGTGGTCTTTTGAAGAATCTCCAGCAGAAGAAACCGTTAGAGCGCATATTAAAGGCTTGCGAATGAAATTAAAATCTGTGGATGCGCCGGCGGATCTGATCGAAACAGTTTATGGTTTGGGCTACCGTTTAAAACCTCAGCTTTCCTATAGTGGGGAACCTGAGAGAAATGACCAGGAGATGGGATTTTCCCAAGCTGAATATACAACACAAGAAACTGAGAGTTTAGATAACTATCTCCAAGTACCAGCCCATCATCAAAGATTACATAAAGGCGAACATTCCCTACAAGAGAATCCCCAAATAGCAGTAGGAACTTTAAGCGAAATGGGTAGTGCAAAGGTTTCTTTGTCAGAAAAAATGAAAGCTTCGGTAGCTTTATTGTGGGAGCAATTTAAAGAACCAATTAAAAAGCGAGTTACCACTATAGAAGAGGCTGTCGAGGCTTTAAAAGACGGTTTATTGGGTGAAGAATTGCAACTTAGTGCGGAAAGAGAAGCCCACAAACTTGCCGGTTCCTTGGGAACCTATGGGTTTGCTGAAGGTTCTCAGATCGCTCGCAAATTGGAGCATTTTTTTGGTTCTTCTCACATCTCAAATGAAGAAGAGCCGGTGTTAAGAAAGTTGGTGAATGCTTTGCGGGCTGAAGTTGAGGGTGGTATTAAAAATACTACTCCAGCGCCTACTAAAGAGTTTATTGCCCCAATTCCTTCTTTGCAAAAATGGAAGCCCAAAACTAATAAGTCGTTTTTTCAACATCAGCCTTTGTTGTTGCTTATTAAAACAGATCATGAACTTGAAAACGAACTGACGCAACAGGGAAAGGTTCAGGGAATGCGTGTTCGAGCGGTTGACTGTTGGACGGAGGCTCGAAATTGTCTTACTTCTCTGCAACTGGATGCGGTTTTGCTTGATCTGTCGAATGAGGATACGGCTATTGCTGGGTTAGAGTTTTTAAGTGAAATTAATAATCGAAATCAGTCTTTGCCGGTGTTGGTTCTCACCAGTCGAGATGGCTTTGCTGATCGGCTGGAGGTGGCGCGGCGGGGAGGTAAGGCTTTTTTACAAAAGCCGGTGACAGCAACGGCGGTGATGGAGGCGGTGGCTGATGTTTTGAAGCGTTACCAAACTCATCAATCTAAGGTGATGATTGTTGATGATGATATTCATGTTTTGAGTGCTTTTCAAACGCTTTTGAAACCTTGGGGCTTTAAACTAACAACGTTAGATGACCCGACACAATTTTGGGATAAGCTTGAGGCTTGTTCGCCTGAGTTGTTGGTTTTGGATGTGGAAATGCCTGGGGTTAGCGGTATTGAACTTTGCCAGGTGGTGCGAAATGATCCTCACTGGGCTGGAATTCCTATTTTGTTTTTGACTGCTCACACGGATGTAAATACTGTTCATCAGGTGTTTGCTTGTGGGGGTGATGATTATGTGACGAAGCCAGTGGTGGGCCCAGAGTTGGTGACTCGCATTCTTAACCGTTTAGAGCGTACTCATCTTTTGCGGAGTATGGCGGAAACAGATACGCTTACCGGTTTGGCAAACCGTCGTAAGTCTATTCAAGATTTAGGTCAGCTTTTGCGTCTGGCTGACCGTTATAGCCAGCCGCTTTGTTTTGCGGTTTTGGATCTCGATTATTTTAAGCAAGTTAACGACCGCTACGGTCATGCGGCTGGGGATGGGGTTTTACACCGGCTTGGTGAGTTGTTGTTGCGTTCTTTCCGCAGTGAGGATGTGGTGGCTCGTTGGGGTGGTGAGGAGTTTGTGATTGCAATGTATGGTATGACTAAGTTTGATGGTTTGAAACGTTTGTCTGAGTTTCTGGAAGTTTTCCGTGAAGAAATTTTTGGTAATCCCAGCGAGGCCACTTTTAAGGTGACTTTTAGTGCTGGTTTGGTGGAGTACCCAGGGGAGGGTAAGGATCTCCAAGCTTTATATCGTTATGCTGATAAGGCTCTTTATCAGGCCAAACAAGCCGGTCGTAATCGCGTACAATTACTGGAAGAAGATTAAGGCTATATTGTCTTTTTTTAGGGGCAATACTTTTGTTTTTGCCCCGCCTCAAGCGATTTCTGTTAACCTCTGAGTAATTTTTTTAAAAACTGTGTTGATTAGTATTGTTATTCCTACTTATAATCGTAAACCGATTTTAGAAAAGTGCTTGAAAGCATTAGAAAATCAAAATTATTCGGCCGGTTTAATTTCTGGTTATGAAGTGGTGGTTGTCGATGATGGATCTTCGGATAATACTGTTGAATGGTTAAAAGAAAATTCTGCTGATTTTCCTCATGTAAAGACTTTTTTACAAGAACACCAAGGGCCGGCGGCTGCTAGAAATTTAGGCGTAAAAAATGCCCAAGGTGATACGATTATTTTTATTGATAGTGATTTGGTTGTTACAGAAAGTTTCTTGCAATCTCACGCTACTACTTTGCTGGAAGCAGAAAAAAGTTTAGGCACAAACCGGCTTTTTACCTATGGTCGTGTTATTAATACGGCTAATTTTGAAAATCCCACCAGTGAGCCTTTTAAGGTAACGGATTTTTCGGCGGCTTACTTTGCAACAGGAAATGTGGCTATTTCTCGCCATTGGTTGGAGGAAGCTGGTTTATTTGATACAAGGTTTCAACTGTATGGCTGGGAAGATTTGGAGTTGGGTGTAAGGCTAAAAAAATTGGGTTTAAAGCTAATAAAATGCCCGGAAGCTGTTGGTTATCATTGGCATCCAGCTTTTGCTTTAGACCAAATTCCTCGGATGATTGACCAGGAAATTCAACGGGGTAGAATGGGGGTTTTGTTTTATGAAAAACACCCGACTTGGGATGTACGAATGATGATTCAAATGACTTGGTTACACCGGCTTTTGTGGGGTGTTTTGTCGTTGGGTGGAAGGTTAAATGAGCGCTCTATGGGGCCGTTTTTAGCTTGGATGATTAAAAAGGGTAAAACTCAATTAGCTCTGGAAATTGCCCGAATTTTCCTCAATTGGTATAACGTTCAAGGGGTATATGCAGCCTACGAGGAGGCTAAGGGGAAGCTTTAAATTTTTGCTGGGATTTTTTAAGGGCAGATTAAGAAGGAAGGAGAGGGGGATAAATCGATAAAGGGGGATGAATAAGATGGTGTTTGATGCTACCGATTATGTTAGGCTAGTTAAGTTGTCTAATCTCACACATCCGAGGCTATAAGCATTGGGCTTACGCTACGCGAACGGGTGTTTCCCGGCAGGGAAATCCGCTCGGATGGAGGATTAACCCGAACAGGAGTAAAAATTTATGCCAGTTGTTTCATTGGCTCAACTTTTGGAGTCTGGGGTTCACTTTGGCCATCAAACGCGCCGGTGGAACCCGAAAATGTCCCGCTATATCTTCACTGAGCGGAACGGCGTTCACATCATTGACTTGGTGCAAACTGCTCAATTGATGGAAGATGCTTATGATTTTATGCGGACATCTTCTGAACAAGGAAAGCGGTTTTTGTTTGTAGGTACTAAGCGTCAGGCTGCCGGTATTATTGCAGGCGAAGCTGTGCGCTGTGGTGCTTATTTTGTGAACCAGCGCTGGTTGGGCGGTATGCTTACTAACTGGACTACTATCAAAAGCCGGGTAGATCGTCTTAAAGAGTTGGAGCGCATGGAAGAAACCGGCGCTTTGGACTTGCGCCCCAAAAAAGAAGGTGCGATGCTTCGCCGTGAAATGGCCAAGTTGCAAAAATACTTGGGTGGTATTAAGGCGATGCGGAAGGTTCCCGATATTGTGGTGATTGTAGACCAGCGCCGCGAGTATAATGCTGTTCAAGAATGCCAAAAGTTGGGTATTCCAATTGTGTCTCTGCTAGATACGAATTGCGATCCTGATGTGGTGGATGTTCCTATTCCGGCTAATGATGATGCGATTCGCTCTATTAAACTCATATTAGGCAAACTCGCTGATGCTATCTATGAGGGCCGGCATGGTCAACTTGATGTCGTGGCTGAGGAAGACTACGATTACGAGGATGTGGGTGACGAAGACTTCGATTATGAAGAAGGCGAAGACAGCGAAATCTTTGTAGAAGATGACGAAGAAACTGAGGAATAGTTGGTAGTTGATTAAAATCAATGACCAATAATCAATGATGGATGTAAGGGCAGTGTTTTTATTTCTGCCCTTATTCTTGACTAAGAAATATTGACGATTTCAGTGATTCATTAATTGATGTAGGGAAACCAAGATGGCAGAAATATCAGCAAAACTTGTTAAAGAATTGCGGGACAAAACCAGTGTGGGAATGATGGATTGCAAAAAAGCTCTCCAAGAAACCAATGGTGATATCGAAAAGGCAATTGAGTGGTTACGTCAAAAAGGTATTGCCGGTGCCGATAAAAAATCAGGTCGCGTGGCGGCTGAGGGTTTGGTGGATAGCTATATTCACACCGGCGGACGGATTGGGGTTTTGGTTGAAGTGAACTGCGAAACAGATTTTGTGGCGCGCGGTGAGGCTTTCCAAAGCTTGGTTCGCAATATTGCTATGCAAATTGCTGCTTGCCCTAATGTGGAATACGTTAAGGTGAGTGATGTGCCGGCAGAGTTTGCCCAAAAGGAAAAGGAAATTGAAATGGGGCGGGATGATTTGTCTTCTAAGCCGGAAAATATCCGCGAGAAAATTGTCGTAGGGCGGATTGAAAAACGCCTGAAAGAGCTTTGTTTGATGGATCAAGCTTACATTAAAGACCCGAATATTACTGTGGAAGATTTGATTAAACAAACGATTGCTCAGTTGGGTGAAAATATCCAAGTGCGCCGCTTTACTCGTTTTGTTTTGGGTGAGGGTATCGAGAAAGAAGAGAAAAACTTCGCTGATGAAGTTGCTGCTCAAATAGGTGCTAAGTAACGCTCCGAATTAATATCAGTAAAGCCACCGATTAATAGTTGTTATTGTTAGTTTAATGACTTGATCGGTGGCTACTTAAATATTTTAAGAAAGGGCGTTAATATTAGGGATTTTGTGATAGTAATAATTTTGTATTTTTATGGGTTGAAAGAAAGGCAAAGGTTAAGTTTTTTAGGGTTAAAGTTAAAATAGGTTTTAGGTTTATAATTGGTTTTTGATTAGGAATTGTTTATGGCGAAAAGCGTTGAGAGAATCGAGCGGGAACTTGCAGAACTCCAGCAGGCGGTTACAACGCTCACAGATGAATTTAAAACAATTTATTTGAGCTATTTAAAAGTTTTGGGTGGGGCTGTTCGTCAACAGTTGGTTTTGGCTGGCTATCATTTGTGCACTCGTGTTTATCCAGAGTCTTTTTTAAAGTTGTCTTATAATCAACGCCAGCAGTTTCAAAAAGATTTACGGCTGCTTGGTAAAAATGCTCAAGATCAGTTAATGGTTGTGCTTGATTCATCGGCTTTGTCTGAACCTTTACCGGAAGTTGTTTTGCCTTTGGTGGGTTTGCCGGTGGAACTAACGGCTGAGCAAGCTGAATCTATTTTTAATCCTTATAATTTAAGTCCTCCGTCGAGCGAACCATCTCAGCCAGATTTTTCCTTACCAAATATTGAATCTATTTCGCAAGAAGTACCGGCGGTGCCAGACGTGGTAAAACCGGCACCCCCACCGGCTCAGGAAATGCCTATTAATGAGCCTGCGATGCTGTTAAAGTGGCAGCTAAAAAGTGAACGTGCTATTGCTAAAGTGCTGCAATCAACCTCGCGGAAAGCTAATCGGCTATTGCAGCAAAGTGATATTGTCCCTAAAAAAATGCCAGAACAATTGCTAGAAGCAGCGGCGAAGGCGGATGCTGAGGGGGCGGTGGCGGGGCCGCCGAATTTGTTAAACTTACTGGTTGAGGCGGAGGATAATTCGGATGAGTCTGCCGGTTCGATGCGTTCCCAGTTAATGGCAATTCATTTGCGTTTGTCGGAGGTTGAGTTTGCGGATGCCGGGGCGATGGGTTTACGCAATCAAATTCGAGGGCTTGAACGCCGGCTTAGTCAGTTGGGGCGAGATTTTCAGAAGATGCGCCGAGAGTTGGCTGTGGCTCAGGCTGAGGCTGCTTGGCGGTCTTGTTGGTTTGAGGATTAATTTTTTTAATCTTTGCATGAGTTGGAGGCTTTTGGTTGGGGCTTTATGATTAAAAGTTAGTTAGTATTTAGAAAAAATATGAGTAATTATCAACCGGATTGGGTGCGCTTGCAAAAGGCTCTTTCTATTGAGGCGGAGAAGGGTTTTGTTAATTTGCAAGGTAAGAAACTGCGGTTTTTTGAGTTTATGAGTGAGGAGTTTCATAAACCGCCGGAAGGGCTTTCTCGTAGTAATAGAAGTCGGTGGGGAGAGTTTGCTTCTGATTTTGGCGCCTATGAGGATTTTACTCAGGAAGAGCGAGAAAAGTTGGTCAATGATACGCGGTTGTTTTTGTTAGAAATGCAGCGAGTGTGTTTACGTTATGAGGCTGAACAGGAAAAGCAGGATTTAACAGCGAATAAAGAAAAAAACTATGAGAAAGAAAACCCTGATAAGGTAACAGAAAATCATACTAATTATGTGGCAGAACCAAAAACTGCTCCTTTGCAACCGGCTAGTGGTTTTACGCCCGTAGTAACACCGGATCAAGATATTAGAAAATTGCCAGGAATTGGGCCAAAAAAAGGTGATTTATTGGCTGCTAAGTTAGGGTTGTATGTGGTAGGAGATGCCCTAATTTATTATCCACGAGATCATGTGGATTATGCTCGTCAAGTTAATATTTGTGATTTGGAACCTGGGGAAACTGTGACGATTGTGGCGACTATTAAACGCTGTAATTGTTTTAGTAGTCCGAAGAATAAAAAGTTAACTATTTTAGAAATTGTTTTGACGGATAAAACTGGAAATTTGAAAATTAATAAGTTTTTTACCGGCCGGTTTAGTACACCGGCTTGGCAAGAACAACAAAAAAGAATGTACCGGCCTGGCTTTTCGGTGGCGGCTTCGGGGGTGGTAAAAGAAAATAAATTTGGGTTGACTTTGGATAACCCGGAATTGGAGGTTTTAGATCATGCGGAAGGGTCGATTGAATCGATGAAAATAGGCCGGTTGTTGCCGGTTTATCCGCTGACGGAAGGGGTAGGGGCTGATTTGATTCGGAAGGTAGTTTTGGCTTCTTTACCTGCTACTAATTTGGTGAAAGATCCGCTACCTCCTACGCTACGTCAGCGTTATGATTTGATTGGTATTCAAGAGGCTTTGGCTAATATTCATTTTCCGCCCAATAGAGAAAGTTTGGCGGATGCAAGACGTCGATTGGTGTTTGATGAGTTTTTTTATTTGCAGTTGGGGATGTTGTATCGGCGCAATCTTTTAAAACAATCACAAAATGGGGCTGTTTTGTCGGCAAAGGGGAAATTAATTGAGGATTTTTATAAGGTTTTGCCGTTTAAAATGACGGGGGCACAGGAAAGGGTAATTGCAGAAATTTTGAGTGATTTGGAAAAGCCAGAACCGATGAACCGGCTGGTGCAAGGGGATGTGGGGGCGGGTAAAACTGTGGTGGCTGTGGTGGCGATGTTGGCGGCGATTCAAGGGGGTTATCAGGCGGCTTTGATGGCTCCGACGGAGGTTTTGGCAGAGCAGCATTATAAGAAGTTGGTGGGGTGGTTTAATTTGCTTCATTTGCCGGTGGAGTTGTTGACTGGTTCGACGAAAATTAAAAAACGTCGGCAAATTCATGCGGAGTTAGAAACGGGTGAGTTGCCGGTTTTGGTGGGGACTCATGCGTTGATTCAAGAAAGTGTAAATTTTCATAAGCTAGGATTGGTTGTTATTGATGAACAACACCGTTTTGGGGTGGAACAAAGGGCAAAGTTGCAGCAAAAAGGTGTGGAGGGTGTTCCTCATGTTTTGACGATGACGGCGACTCCTATTCCTCGTACTTTGGCTTTGACTATGCACGGGGATTTGGATGTTAGCCAAATTGATGAGTTACCGCCGGGGAGACAGGCAATTCAAACGACGGTTTTAGGTGGGGAAGAAAGACAGCAAGCTTATGATTTGATGCGTCGGGAAATTGCGAAGGGTCGGCAGGTTTATGTGGTTTTGCCTTTGGTTGAGGAGTCGGAAAAATTGGATTTAAAATCGGCAATTGAGGAGTATGAAAGGTTACAGGATGTGATTTTTCCTGATTGTTCTGTGGGGTTGATGCACGGTCGTTTAAATTCTGCTCAAAAGGAGGAAGCTATTAATAAGTTTCGGGATAAGGAGACGCAAATTTTGGTTTCTACGACGGTTGTTGAGGTGGGGGTTGATGTTCCGAATGCGACGGTTATGTTGATTGAAAATGCGGAGAGGTTTGGGTTGTCTCAGTTGCATCAGTTAAGGGGTAGGGTTGGTAGGGGTGCTGAGCAGTCTTTTTGTTTGTTGATGACTCATCCGAAGGCTTCTGCTGATGCGCGTTATCGGTTGAATGTTATGGTGCAGTCTCAGGATGGTTTTTTTATTTCGGAAATGGATATGCGTTTGAGGGGTCCTGGTCAGGTTTTGGGGACGAAACAGGCCGGTTTGCCTGATTTTGCTTTGGCTAGTTTGGTGGATGATCAGGATGTTTTGGTGGTGGCGCGGGATGCTGCGGAGAAGGTGATGGGGAAGGATGCTACTCTTGAGACTTGGCCGAAGATGAAGCGGGAGTTGGAGTTTCGTCAGCGCCGGTTGTTGGGTGGTGCGATTATGACTTAAGGGGGTTTTTTTGGGGTGGGTGGTTGAAAAATTTGGGATTGAGTTATGGGTTTTTTTTTCACGCAGAGGTCACGGAGGGAGGCGCAGAGGTCACAGAGGGTTGTTGATAGTTTTTGGCTTCGTTTTAGGGTTTTTTGGGGGTTTTGGGATACTGAATTTATTGTGCCGGTATGGGTTTTTTTTGGGGTGGCCGGCCGGTGGTAAGAATTCAATGGCGATAGGCTTGCGGCTGTCAGTATTTCTATCCTATTCTTAGTGATTTGAGTCGGTATGCTAAAGTTATGGAAGTTCAACCAAAAAATATAGAAAACTATTTACGAGGGGATGGTAGTAGCCCTTTTGAAGAATGGCTAGACTCGCTGAGAGATACCAAAGCCGTCGCTAAAATCAAGAAGCGATTGAGACGAGTTGAGTTAGGAAATTTGGGAGATTACCGTTCGGTAGGTGAGGGAGTATATGAATTAAAGGTTGACTATGGCCCTGGTTATCGGGTCTATTTTGGACAAGTAGGTTTAACAATTGTATTACTGCTTTGTGGCGGTGACAAAAGTAGTCAAAATCAAGATATTAAGGAAGCTAAAAAATATTGGGTAGATTATGAAAGAACTCAAAGTACCAACCAGTAGAAGCTATCACGATTATTTAATTTCTTCTCTCAAAAGTTCTGAAAGTGCAGCTAGTTATCTTGAGGTGATGTTGGAATTGGAAGAGGAAGGTCGAGAAGTTGAGTTGTTGAGGGCCGGTTTGAAAGATGTTGTGGATGCTTATTTGCAGATGAATAATTTATCGGATAAAGCTAAATTGCTTTATGAGAAACTTGATCAATTGTTGTCGGAGAGTGGGGGAGAGGAAATTTATTCTTTGATTGAGTTTTTGAATGCTTTGGGATTTGGTTTAGGGGTAAAGGTAAAAGAGATGAATCAATGATGGGTAAAGAGAAATTAGGAGATTAATGTCGCCGGTTGAAACCGGTGGCGTTAAAATTACGGTGCTAATCAGTTAGGGGGTTTTGTGGCCGATTTCAATTATCCCTATAAACCTACACCTTATTAATGGAAGCAATACCATCTTTTATCATTTCATTTATTTTGTCTTTGAGATAGCCAGTAATTTCAAACAAAACTTGTTTCATCACTTCACAATCATCATCCTGTCCATTACTAACAATTTCATCCCATTCTTCTTTAAGAATATCCGCAACAAACTTTGAATATCTGGGATGGTTACCCTTATGGAACTTAACGGGTAATATCAAGCGGTTTATTTCACTGTTTTCTAAGTCAAAACCGCATTTTTTTATCTCAATTGTTAACTTGCTTTCTTCCCAAACCTTAATGGGTATTACATGATGCGCTATAAATTCTTCTTTTTCACTTGAAAATTTAGATGCTCTCTCAATTTCTACCATTGCTGCTATATCTTGCGGAGTGAACTTATCCGCTTCAACTCGTGCGGCTAAGTTAAGGATAATTAATAGCTGTTCGAGAGTAACATCTATCTCTATTATGTCCGCATCCTTTCTTTTCTTTTTAAGCAACAACTTCTGTTCAGGAATATTAAACTGACCCCAGTAGCTTCCGGGTGAAATCTTCAAATACTTTATCAGTGGTGAGTCTTTATAAATAGTAATATTCTCAAAGTATCTTTTTGTTTGCATCAATACACCTCTACTCCCAGTAACTTTAAAATCAATAACAAAAGTACCTCAAGCTCATTTTCATCAGGAAAAAGATCTTTCAGACGCTTATCATACTTTGAACGGTCAAAGCTACGAAGCTTTCTTACAACTTTTTCTTGCTGGGGTGTCAATTTTCCTTGCTGCTCTAATTGAGCTAATGTATCCTCAAACTCTTGGAGAATTTCGGAAAGTTTGAGATTTGGAAACTGTTGGCTGAATTGGTTTATGTCATCTCTTTTTTTTCGCCGATCATCTCTAGGAATTTCAGGAAACTTGGCAAGACCTGCACAGGCTAGAAACATTGTAAAAGTCCATATAGTAATAATAAAAGACCATTTAATTAGCGTCCAAACCACTGTCCAAGTTACAGAAAGGACTTTTAAAATCATCTCTTTAGTATCGTCATTTGATGAGTTTGGTTGCCCCATATTCCTCTGGCTACTCCTGCCAAATAAAAATAACTTTAGGTTCCGGTCAGTGGAACCCTCGCTTTTCAGTGCTATTTATACAATAACACGGTAATTTATTCGGTCAATTGGCATAAAGTATAACTTAGTAGGGATTTCAAAAAAATTTTTTCAGTAAAATCAGCAGGAAAAAGTAGGATTTAGTTGCACCGGCCCTAAACAGTAGGATAAAGTATGACGAACAGCATTTAAACCACAACCCCACACTCAAACTATGGATGTTCAGGAAGTGTTAACCTGGGCCGACAATCTGGTATTTACTAAAACAGGAAAACACCTCACTCATGTACAAGAAGCTATATTGCGTGGCACTTGGCAACGCCAGAAATACCCCGAAATAGCTAAAACTTGCCACCGTAGTGAAATTCATGTCAAAAAAGAAGCATCAAAATTATGGCAGCTTCTCTCAAAAACTTTAAACGAAGACATTAATCAATCAAACTTTCCATATACAGTTGAAAGATACCAAGGTACTACTATCTCTGTTATAGGCAATACTTCGATTAAAATTAGTAAAATTTCAGCAGACAAGATTTCAGCAGACACTTTTTACTGCCCAAAATCTCCCCAACAACAACCTCAAAAAGACGAAAAACTAAAAGAAGAAACAGACAACATCCAACCCAAAAACCGGCAAGACCTAACCGGCACCCCAACCCCCACAAACTTCTACAACCGAACCCAAGAACTAACCACCCTAAAACACTGGATACTCGAAGAAAAAACACCCCTTATCACCCTTTTAGGACTCTCAGGAATTGGCAAAACTGCCCTCACCCTCCAACTCATCCAACAAATACAAAATGAATTTGACTATATCATCTGGAAAAGCCTTGAAAACACACCAACCCTGCAAACATTAGAAACAAACATAATAGAATTTCTATCCCAAGAACAACAAACAAAACTCCCCACATTATTAATAGACTATCTCCAAACCTATCGCTGCTTACTTATATTCGATGACCTACAAAACATATTCACCCCCCAACAACTCGCCGGCCACTATCAGCCAGAATATGAAAATTATGCAACATTCATCAAAAAAATTGCCCAAACATCCCACAACAGTTGCCTAATTTTAATCACTTGGGAAAAACCCAGAGAAATCACCCTCCTCGAAACAGAAAACCGGCCCATCTATACCCTAGAAATCAACGGTTTAGACAATGCACAAGAAATCCTAGAACAAAAAAACCTTTCTCCACCACAAGATTACTCAAAATTAAGCGAACTTTATCAAGGAAACCCCCTCTGGTTAAACATCATAACTGCCACTATTCAAGAATTATTTAACAGCAATATTTCCGAATTCCTATCCTATGAAGACCTATTTTTAGGCGACATCGAACCCCTATTAAACCAACACTTTCAACGCCTCACGCAATCAGAAAAACAACTACTCTCCTGGTTAGCCAATCAAAACCATCCCATCGATATTTCCAAAAAACCGCTATCATTACAACTCACCACACCCGAATTTTTAAAAGTTATCCAATCATTAAACCGGCGTTGCTTACTCCAAAAAATCACAGACAACCACCGGCAACAATACATCCTCCCACCCATCATCAAACAATACATTAAAAATCACATTTTAACTTAACCATCTACCCTTACTATCTATCAAAAAAAATAAGCTATACTAAATAAAAAAATCAAACCCACTAAGATAAATTATTAAATATAATTAACCCAAAAAGCTGTGCATCCACTATTGCGAACAATACCCATTTTTATCGCCATTTTAACACTCACCGGCTGCAACCAAAACCGGCCCCAACGGCCACCCCAAGACCCCCACATTCAAGCCTACTTTAATAACAGCATTTTTTCCCAATACAAAGAACCCTACCGGCACAAAACTCGCGCAGGAGACAACCTCGAACAACATATTATCGATGCCATAAAAAGCGCCAAAATCTCCATCGATATCGCTGTTCAAGAACTACGCTTACCCAACATTGCCCACGCCTTAGCCCAACGTCAAAAAGAAGGAATAAAAATCAGAATTATCTTAGAAAACACCTACAATCATCCCTTCAGCGAAATTACTTCATCCCAACTTGCAAAACTCGACCCCCGCGAACAAAAACGATACCAAGAATTACACCTACTTGCAGACAAAAACCTCGACCAAAAACTCAGCAATCAAGAAATCAACGAATCGGACAGTATTTTAATTTTAAAAAACGCAAAAATACCCATAATAGACGATACAGCAGACGGTTCAAAAGGCACCGGCTTAATGCACCACAAATTTATTATTGTTGATAACACAAACCTCATTGTTACTTCAGCAAACTTTACAACAAGCGATATACACGGCGACTTTTCTAGCCCAGAAACACGAGGAAATCTTAACAATTTACTCATCATAAAAAGCCCCGAACTTGCTCAATTATTCACCGAAGAATTTAACATCATGTGGGGAGATGGGCCGGCCGGTCAAGCAGACAGTAAATTTGGCATCAAAAAAACCCTGCGTCCCCCTCGCAGCCTAGAAATTGGCAACAACATTGTCACCCTGCAATTTTCCCCCTCCTCCCGCACACAACCCTGGGAACAAAGTGTTAACGGATTAATTGGTAAAATTCTGGCCGATGCCTCACAATCTATAGATTTAGCATTATTCGTCTTTTCCGAACAACAACTCAGCAACATCCTCGAAACAAAGACAAGTCAAGGCGTCAAACTACGAACCCTCATCGAACCCACTTTCGCCTATCGCAACTATAGTGAGGCATTAGATATTCTAGGAGTAACTCTCACAAATGAAAAATGTCAAATAGAACCCGAAAATAAACCCTGGAAAAACCCAATTACTACCGTAGGAGTCCCCCAACTCCCCCAAGGCGATTTACTACATCATAAATTTGGCATAATCGATAGCAAAACCGTCATCACCGGCTCTCACAATTGGTCAATCGCAGCTAACAATACCAACGATGAAACATTGTTAGTGATTCAAAACCCCACCCTTACCGCTCACTTTATCAAAGAATATGAAAAAATATACAATCATGCCAACTTAGGACTACCTACCTTTCTCAGCAAAAAAATTAAACTTTCTCAGCAAAAATGTAATGAATTGCTCACAAAAAATAGCCAAAATACACAACAATTAATCAACCTCAACACCGCCACCCAAAAACAACTCGAAACCCTCCCCGGAGTCGGGCCAAAATTAGCCCAACAAATCATCATCGCCAGACAACAAAAACCCTTCACCTCTCTCCAAGACTTAGATCAAGTGCCAGGAGTTGGCCCCAAATTACTCGAAAAAATCCAACATCAAGTTACCTGGTAAACTAAATTTATCCATCATCAAAAACCGGTTTTTATAACCTTTCTTATGGAAAATATAAAAGCCAATTTTCTCAAAAAAACCGGCTTTTTAGAATATTTTTAGAACATAAAAGGCAGTTGTTCGTCCACTTTGCCCGATCATCTCCTCCTTTCGCCATCTCCCCATCCCGCCTTCCTTCTGGCAAAATGTGGTGGTGAGCATAAAAATGGAGAAAATATGAGAAACGCCATACTAGAAGTTGCAGAATATGTATCGCTGGCCGGTTCAGTCGTCGGAACAGCCCTCGCAGTAGTTTACCAGCAAGTCGCCCTAGCCGCCGCACCCGTCTCCGCAGCCCTCTTACTAAACCTCGCCTCCCGACGCCGCCTCGAAGAAATGACACCCACCGCCAATGGTGAACCAGTCTTAGTCAACCAGCAACTCACAGACGAAATAGAATCCCTACGCACCTCCGTGCGTCAACTCCCCACCCAACATGACCTACAAAGCATTAGACAAGCCTTACAAGCCGAATTACAACGCCTAGAAAGCCACGAAAACAGCATCGGTACGGTTGATCAAAACGAATATAGAAATTTGTTGCAAACCATCGCCGACTTAAACGCCCGTCTTGAAAACGCCGCACCGGCCTCCACAGTACACCAACTAGAAACCAGCCTTAGCCAAGCTAACCTCGGACTCGCCCAACTGCAAAGCGAACTAACCCAACTTCAAACAGCCTTAAGCAACCAACCAACCGGCACCCTCAACGAAATTCAAAACCAAACACTCAGCCCAGACTTAGAACAACAATTACAACAACTCAGAAACGCCCTCCAAAAAGTACAACAAGACGCAGAAAATGGCGTTCCCAAACAAGATTTTCTATCCTTAGTAGAAGCTACCAAAATATTAGAACAAACCGTCACACCAGTTGCCGAAGCCGTCGCCCAACTAACAAACCAAATTCAAGAAGTTAGCAGCGAAGTAAACCGCAACAACAACGAAACTTTATCTACCGCCACCTCACAACAACTCGAAGAAATTAGAACCGCCTTAGACATACTTAACCGGCGCATAGATTTACAAACAGCCAACTTTACCGACACCGAAAACCCAGACGAAGAAAGCGAAAATCAAGAAATTACCAATTACAACTACCTACAAACCCATCTTGTAGAAATTCATCAAGCCCTAGGGGAACTACAACAAAGCGAGAAAAATACTGTCACCAGAGAAGAATATCTCTCTCTAGCAGAAGCCTCTAATCAACAAATTGAACAATACAAAACCCAAGTCAACGCCAAACTCAACGAACTAGAAACAAGAATTCCTGCCCTAAATATCACCGAATCGACAGCAAATCAAATTCCAGAAGTAGGAAATTACGAATTTTTAGAAAACCGCCTCCAAGAAATTAACGAAACCCTCACCGAAATACAACAGCGTGAGAAAAATTCTGTTAGCCGACAAGAATTTTTATCCCTCGCCGAAGCCGCCCATCAACTGCTAGAACAATATAGCCACAAAGTTAGCGAATTAGAAACAAGAATTCCCGCCCTAAATATCACCGAAATAACAGCAAATCAAATTCCAGAAGTAGGAAATTACGAATTTTTAGAAAACCGCCTCCAAGAAATTAACGAAACCCTCAC